>NZ_JOEZ01000026.1 GCF_000721175.1 Streptomyces anulatus | reverse complement strand
GTTGCCTCCGGCAACATGACGCGCCGTCACTTCGCGACGGAATGCTGTTGCGTTGCTCCGCAACGCTGGAGGAGAGGGTGGGGCGGGTGCCGCTACTCTTTGTGATTTTCGTGAGGGTCGGCGGGGGTGGCTGGTGGTTCGGTGGGAGTGCCGGCTGAGTAGGCTGTGTGCCGTTGGTGGGGTGTTTTGGCTGGTCAGCGGCTTGTGTAGTTGTGTTTCGGTGGGCCCCGCGTCGCCCTCCGGGCTCCTTGGGCCCGCTCTCTTGTGGTTACAGTATGGCAGCAACAAGAGGGGGTGGCAAGCGGGTCGGCGTCGGCTGCTTTCTGACGGTTCATCATAACCATACTCGGCGACGGCTGACAACTGGTCTACACCACCAGAGTAATAGAAAAGGGTCGGTGGCACTTGAAACGAGGTTTCAGGGCCTTGCCGGGATGAAATCTGACAAGAAATCAGAGAAAGCGGCAACAATGCGGTGTGCGCCGCTGCTTATTCTCCGTCAGAAGCCGCTCCATAAAGCGTAACAAACTCGGCCCGAAAACCTGTTACGTAATCCCCCAAGATTTCAACACGTAACACTCGGACGGGAAAGGCGAATTACGCCTTAGCCCGGCAGCCCGGAGCCGGCGGCGACGGTCGAGGGGCGGGCGGGAGGACGCGCACGCGAGCACGCCAGCCGGGACCGGGGGCCGGGCCGGACACCACCAGCGGCCGCAGACCGGGCCCAGGGCCGGACGACGGCCGGACCACGAGGCTGACGGGGCGCGGCACGGCGAGGGGCAGACGGCCGGGGGCGGCATGGCGGACCGGGACGCGGACGGGCCGGGCGCCCGGGGCCCCCGGCGGCACGGCGAGCGCGCGGTCGGGGCCGCAGGGCGCGAGCGCGGCGAGGCCGTCGGCCTCCGGCTCGAGCTGGAGGCCGACGGCCGGCGGCGGAAGGCGGCGCAGCCCGGGCGGCGGGCCGCGGCCAGAAGGCGCAGCTGGTGGCCTGCGAACGAACGGGGCCGGCCCGGCACCACACGGGCCGACGGGCGAGCGGGACCTCCGAGCCGGGTTCGACGGCACGGCGGCGACCGGCGCGACGGCAGACCGAGCCAGGAACGCGGCGAGGAGCCACACCACCAGGACCACGAACACACGGGCACCGTGCGGGGTGGCACCCGGCCCGCGCCGCAGACGACGGCACGCAGGCGCGGACACCGACCAGCCCGCGCCCACGCCCGCGGCGCGGGCGGCGCACGGGGAGCGGCGGGCGCAGCCGGGAGCCGGGGGCGGCGGCGGGCGGCAGAGCGGCGCGCAGAGGGCCGGGGGCCGGGGAGCCGGGGCGGCGAGGCGAGACCCGACGGACGGCAACGCGGGCGGCGGACGCGGGGAGCGGCGACCGGCGGGCGGCGCGGCTGGGCCGCAGGCGCACCGACGGCGCAGGGGTCGGCGGGGAGCGGCCGCGGGCGGCGCACGGGGCCGACGGGCGGCGATGGCGGAGCAGCGCACAGTCACACCACCACCAGGAGGAGCCCGAGCTCCCAGCCCGACACAACCCGACGCAGCGCAGCCGGGCGCAGCCGGACAGCGCCGGGACGCGGCCGGCCCGGCAGGCCGCCGGCGCCGGCGGCCGGGGAGCGGCGACCGGCTCGGCGCCGGAGCGGCGGACGGCGGGGAGCGGCGGACGGCGGGGAGCGGCGGACACCCGGCGCGCGGAGGAGGGGCGAGGCAGGCGGACACCCGGCGCGCGCGGCGAGCGGGGGAGGGCAGAAGAGGACGGCCAGGGCGACGGGGGCGGGGGCGCTACGTTGCTTAATTGGATTTACTGCGGTAGAGTTTGAGGCGTCGGGGCGAGTGATCACGCTCGTCGCCTCACCGCCCCCCCTCAGGATCGCGCCTACCCGAGCAGGAGGTCTCAATGAACAAGCTGGTGATCGGTCGCACAGCCGGAATTGTGCTGGGCCTCCTGCTCGGGCTCGCGGCCCTCGCGGTCCCCGCATACGCCCTCTACGCACTGCATACAGAAGGCATGTCGGGCCTGTCGGCTGTGATCGGTTCACACCCCGGCTGCCGCTAGAAAATCTCTCGGGGTCGGCCGACACACTCCGGCCGACCCCACCCCGTCCACCAACCGACACCCTCCACCTGGAGCACTCATGCCCGCTCTCGCGAACCTCGATCTCGACGCGCTCAACTCAGCGACCAAGTACCCCTCGATCCTCACGTACCACGAGCTCGATCCGCGCAGCGGCGGGCTGCTGGAGACCGCGACCGCCTTCAGCGGCGACGTCATCCTCACCGAGAAGATCGACGGGACGAACGCGCGGATCATCACCCTCCCCGGCGGCGACTACTTCCTGGGCAGCCGGGAGGAACTGCTCTACGCACGCGGCGACAGGATCTGGAATCCCAAGCTCGGGATCGTCGAGGCGCTCCGCCCGCTGGCCGAGCGGATCAGCGCACCCGCTGACGGCATCCGCGTGTACTACCTGGAGGTCTACGGCGGCAACAAGATCACCGCCGCGAGCAAGCAGTACACCGGCGGAACGACACTGGGGCACCGCCTCTTCGACGTGGCGGAGATCGACGCCGCGACCCTGGAGCTCCCGCAGGCCCGGATCGCGAGCTGGCGCGACGGCGGCGGCCAGTACTTCCACACTGAGGACGAACTCACCGAGACCGCGTCAGAGGAGGAGATCGAGATGGCGCCCCGCCTGGCCAGGGTCGCGGCCAGCGAACTGCCCACGGGCATCGATGAGATGCAGGCCTTCCTCACCCATCACCTGTCCAAGACCCTGGTCGCCCTCGACCCGGACGCCGGTGGCCGCCCCGAGGGCATCGTTCTGCGGACCACGGACCGCTCCGTGATCGCCAAGGCCCGGTACCAGAACTACGCGCGCACCCTCCAGCTCCGCGCCAAGCGCAACTGACACCCCGCCCTTCCGGCAAGCAAGGGCGTCAAGCGGGGCGGGAGCGCAGCCTCCCGCCCCGCTTGTGGGTGCCCACCAGAACCGTGCTGAGCCCTCATCACGCCGCCCCCCTGGCTCCTTCGCCGATCGGATAGATGACGTGGATCCCGTTAGCGCAACCCTTGCCGACCTGATCGGCCGCTACCCCTGCGCCTACAGCAACCGAACACAAGCGCTCCATCAGGCGCTGATCGTGCTCGGTAACGGCATGGTGTGGAGGCACGGCCTCCTGGTCGACCGGGCCGGAGACCCGCGAGACTGCAGGGACATCCACCAACGTTCCCGGCTTACGGCAGCCGAGACCAAGTTGTACGCCGCGGCCGGCATCACCCCGTCCACGGAACAGATCACCGGCGCCTGCCCGGCCGAGCCGGTGCGCGCCCGGGCCGCCGAGCTCGCCCATGAGCCAGGGCCGCTGGACCGCGAACCCTACCCGCCCAGCCTCCAGATCCCGCTGTTTCTCATGCCCGCGGACGCCGATCCGCACTGGCAACACGCCGCGCGCGAAATCGCCGCCGTCGTGGCGCCCTTGTGGCAACAGCCGTCCGTGGCTGTGCTTGCCACCGAGAACGAGTACACCGCCCACCAGCGCACAGCCGCCCTGGAGCGCATTGCCGCCCTGCTCACCTGACCCGTACCGCCAAGGCCGGCACGGCACACGAGGAGGACGGCGGGCGGGCGCGAGGCGGTAAGGACACGTCAGCCCTCTATTGCATAATTGGAATTACTGCCGTAGGCTTAGGTCAGGTCGGGGCGCAGGCAGCTCGCACGCTGGTCAGCACTCCCCGCCTCCCCCATCCCTTCACCGCTTGGAGTACCGATGCGACCCACGCTGATCGATCCGTACACCTTCGTCATCCGCCGCCTGTTCCTGGCCTTCCTCCCCGAGGCCGAACCCGGCGAGTGCATGTGGTGCGAGGAAGGAAATCGGCCTGGCGAGCGTCGGTCACTGGATCAGCTGTTCAGTGAGGAATGGATCGGCGACCCGGGCGTGAGCCTCACGAAGAAGCTGGGGGCCCTATTCGCAGAGCTGGGCTTCTGCGGCTTCGAGGCCACCAACGAGGAGCGGGAAGCCTGGACGGCGGCCAACGGCGGCCCCGATAGCGCTGCTTCGCCGGTGGAGCGCGCGGTCCGCCAACTGCACTGGGACACGGTCATGGCGGGGGTGCTGCAGGAGCACACGTCCATCTTGGGTCACACCCACCGGTACCTTCCTGAGATACACCACCGACTCGCCGAGTGGTTCATTTCCCTTGGATACCCGGCGACCCTCGATATCACCATGGATCGCCCCGGACTCCACGACTTGCCCTGACGGGGCAGGCATCATGATTGGACCGGGCCCGACCACCCCGGAGGCCTTGTGACCACCCCTACGCCCTCATCCGCGTCCGCACCGACGATCGCCGATCGAATCCGCACGCTGGCCGAACGCCGTGACGCACTCGGCCGACCGCTCGTCTACGAACACCTGCCCGCCATCCTGGACGGCTCCCGCCTGCCCAGCTCCCTCGACATCGCCCTCATCGCGACCGAAGCCGACGTCCTGGTTGAGCTCCTGCTCGGCACACGCCCGCGCAGGGCCGTCCTCACCTACGCCGACCTCTGGATGCTGCGGTAGCCGATGCGCGGCCGCAAGCCGATCCGAGTCACCGGGCGCACCGCAGCCCCTCGACCGTCCTGGCTGGCCCTGCCGCAGCGGCCAGCCGGCGCAGGCCGACCGTGCGGCGGCGCGAACCCCCATCGAATCAAGTTGCTTAATTGGATTTATTTCTGTAGAGTGGAGCTTGTTGTCAGCCAGTCCGCCCGACTCTCCGACGGGCGCACCCGACAGCCTCCCCGAGCGCCCTCAGGAAGGAATCCCCCATGAGCAGCACCCGCACCAACGACGTCCATGCCGAGCGTGACCGCCGGATGCACGCGGAGAGGCTCACGACCGCTGCGCATGCGGGTAAGTCCAACGCGCTGCGACGGGGCACCACCTCGTTGGAGCGGCTGCGGGCGCCGGAGCTGACGGCTGAGAACGTCCGCATGGACGGGTTCTTCGAGGCCATCACGCTCGCCCAGTACGAGACCGGACTGTGGCAGGCCCTCCTCGACACCCTCCAGTCGAGCCGCGACGCCGTGGCCACCTGGCACGGCCAGTTGGCGAAGGCGGAGCTCGAAGCAGAGCGTCCGGAGGGCGGCATGGGCAATCCCGTTGCCGATGCCCGCCGTCACCTGTGGCTCGAAGCCAACCGCAACTTCGCCCGGGACGCCGCCGACTCCTTCCGTCGCGTCAGCTGACCCATGCGGGCCGGGGCCCCGCCGCGCGGCGGGGCCCCGGCCCGCGACCCCTTGAAGCATGCCGGCGGTGGTCGCCGACTACCTCAGCGCCCCTGCCTCGCTGCGCTACGACCGCTACTCGCAGGAGCGCTATGGGCGGCATCACGACAGCAAGTGCAACCGGCGCCGGCGGCCCCGGCCGCGCCCACGGCCCATCAGGGCCGCGCCGCGACTGCGAGTTGGCGGAGCGGCCCTCCCCCTACTGATCGATTGGACCCCATGAACGACTTCCGCCCCACCGACGCCGCCCTGGCCGGCCTGCGCCTGGACCCGCACGCCCGTCATGTGCCCGCCTGGATGTACGTCCAGCGGGCCGGGGACGGGACGGTCTCCTTCGTGGGCTCCAGCCGCGTCAGCGAGCCGGGCGGCCATGCCAGGGACGCGGACCACCCGCTCCACTACGGCAGTGCCCGCACTCATCAGCTCATCGTGGGGGAGTTGGTGGTCCGGCCTCATTTCATCGTCGGCACCGACGTCCTGCGCGGTCAGGGCCTGGGCGGCATCGCGGCGCTGGGCGGCCACGACCTCGCCCGGTATCTCGGCTGCGGGGACGTGGTCCTCGACCCGTACGGCAAGCTACCGCTCTAGTTGCTTAATTGGATTTATCGCTGTAGGGTAAGGTTCATCGGGTCGGCCACTTCGGGCCCGCCCTACTTCTCCGGAGGTTCAGACATGCAGCAGCGCATCAGGCATCTCCTGTCCACGGCGACCGCCAGCTTCCACGTGTCTCATCGCGCGGGCGACCCGTTGCCCCGCGACCGGTTATGACCGCGCGGCACGCGCCGCCTCCGCCCCCGCCCCATTCCGCCCCGGGCGGGCTTCCCCCGCCCGGGCCCCAGTACCGGGCGCGGCCCGCGCCCCTTCGGCGCGGGCCGCGCCGTTTCCAAGGAAGCCGACATGCCGCTCGACCTGACCTTCCCCGGCAGCCTCAACCGCGAGCCCCACTACCGCCGATACCTCCGGCCGGAGGGGACGATTCACGTCGTGTGCGTGCAGGACTTCGACTACAGGGACTACGACGCCTCCCGGTTCGTCGACGAGGACACCTTCCCCACCAGCGTGGAAGCCGAGACCGCGCCGATCTCCACCTGGCGGCTGGTCCACGCCGTCGAGCGCGGTGAGGACCAGGAGACGCGGGCGCAGGCCGCACGGAACCTCGAAGCGGTCCGCTGCCACGTCACCACGCCCGGACACCGCCCGCAGTGCCGTCCGCACGACTGCCGGTGCGGCTGTCCTCGAACCCAGGACTGCCAGGACTGCCACCGTTGCGTGTGCTGGCGCTCCGCGTGCTGCGCCGAGCAGCCACAGAACCACTGACAGCCGAAGGACATGGGAGCGGGGCGGGAGGCAGTGCCTCCCGCCCCGCTCCCATGTCCTTCGGCCGGCCTGCACCTCGAGCGCGGGACCGCTCAGGCGCCGAGGCCCACATAGGAGACGTACGTGTAGGCACCCCAGTCGCTGTCCAGGTCGGCGATGACGTCGTCCCAGATCTCCTCGAGCTTCTCGCTGTCACCCTCCCGCATGGCGTCTACCGCGTCGTCCCAGATGTAGCGGACGTTCGGCAGGAATCGGTGCGCCTGTTCGCCCATGAGGTTCCGGCGCCGTGCGGGCTCGTCGACGAGATCCTGGTTGATGGGGTGGATCTCGATGGACGTGCCCCGGCCGCGGTTGTTCAGGTGCTGCTTGAAGGCCCCCAGGTTGTTCAGGAACCGCTCGGTGCGCAGGTTCCAGTACGCGGTGTCGATCTTCTCCTTGTTCGCGGGCAGTGGCTGTTGCGTGCCGTCGAACCACTTCTTCATCGTGCGCGGTGTCACGTCGATGCCGGCGTCGGCCATGGCCTGCCGGCCGGCGTCGCTGTCGAGGTAGTTCAGCCGCGCGTTCAACCCGCGGTTCGTGGTGACCGGGGAGCGGATGCCACCCTCGCGGATCTGCCGGGACAGGGCTTCCTCCATGGCCGCGCCGAGCGCTTGGCCGCCGCGGACGTTCTCCGGGGAGCGGTTCGCGCCGAGGCGGCCGAAATTCCTCCAGCCGCTGTCGTCGTACGGCATGGGTTAGTTCTCCCCGAGGGTGTAGAGGCGCTTCTTCTTCATCTCGCCGGGCATCCGGCCTTCTTTCCAAATCTTCTGCCAGTCGCCGACGAGGTGGATCTCGTCTACGCCGGCGACCTGCACCAGCGTAAGGCCTTCCTGATAGGCCCGGTGGGCTTTCAGCCAGAGGCTCGCGAAAGCCTGCGACCGGATGATGTGGACCCAGTCGGCTCGCCGGAGTTCCTGGTTCTTTCCTGATTCACCGATGGTTGAGGTAAATCGGGAGTACATCGCCTTGACGTACTCCTCGGTGGGCTTGTCGGATTCCTGGATTGCCTTGGTGCGTGCCTCGTTCAGGATTCGGCGGAACTTCTCCAGCAGGGCTTCCGTTCCGCCCGAGGTCCATGATTCCAGAATCCTCGGCGGGGCGGATAGGCCGAGTTCGTTGCAGCGGATCAGGAGCCGGACGGTGGCTTCGTCCAGCAGGTACGGGCCCGGCTCGACCCGTCCGCCCAGCGGGTTCGGGAGGTCCTCGTGAGGCCATTCGAAGTGGTCAACGCGGTGGATGCCGGACTCCTTGGGGAGGAACCCGCGGGTGTGGTGGCGCAGGGCGCCGATCGGCAGGTGAGTCTTGAAGGCTGACAGGTAGGCGCAGTTGGTGTCGAGGGCCGTCACGTCCAGCGGCTTTTGCATGCCCTTCTTCACCGCGGTTCGCAGGGCTTCATTGCGCCACTTGTGGCGCCCTTCCCAGATCTGGTCGGATTCCTTCTGTGACGGCTTGGAGAGGAATTCCAAGGGCTCCGGGTACACGGAATGCTCGTATGTGGCGCCGACCCTGGAGAGCTTGAACAGGGCCATAGCGTCCGGCACGGCCTTGCGCTTGAGTAGCTTGATCGCCTCGTCGACGTCGCCGTTGGTCTCCTGGAGCGCCTGGTCCACGGCGGCCGCGATCTTGTTGGTGAAGAAGGTGTAGGTGCGACCGCGCCGGACGTTGCCGGTGTCCTCCGGCGGCACCGTGGTGTCCTGGAACGTCGCCGATGTCTCCTCGTCCGGGTCGTACGGAGCAT
The DNA here is from genome assembly GCF_000721175.1 of Streptomyces anulatus. Lineage (GTDB taxonomy): Bacteria > Actinomycetota > Actinomycetes > Streptomycetales > Streptomycetaceae > Streptomyces > Streptomyces anulatus_C. The sequence continues at coordinate 88,419 of NZ_JOEZ01000026.1, read as the reverse complement.
CGGCGGGGATCTGGTGCTCTTCGGTGTCCCGGGCCGGCTCCTGGACCGTCAGGGAGGCGGCGGGTGCAGGTACGACCGCCGGCGTGATGCCGGCGGCGGCCGCAGCGCGGGCGTAGGCCTCCAGTGCAGCCCGGAGCTCTTGTGTCTCCTCGGTGTGCGGAAGTCGCAGGCGCTGGCCGGCCAGGGACGCTGTCCGCGCCCTCGCCTCCTTGATGGCCTGGTCGTCGCCCGTGCGGAGCGCGTCTCGCAGCTGGGACAGAGCGGATCGGGCAGTGAGGGACAAGGGCCCGGCCTCGGTGAGCAGAGGAAGGGCCGCAGCGACCAGTTCGGCCTCCGCCGGCCCGAGCTCCTTGGTGGCCGCCGGTGTGTCCTGCGGGTCCGGCGCCAGGGTTGTGGGGCGTTCCGGGCGGGGCGCGGAAACGGCGGGCGGCATCGGCGGGCGGGCGGCGGCGTATGCGGTCAGTGCCGCTGCCAGGCGTCGGCCCTCGTTGGTGTCCGGGACTGTCGGGTGGCGGGCGGCAAGGTCGGCCACCGACGTCCGCAGGTCGCCCAGGTCGCCATGGTCCCCGGTGCGGGCCGCTTGCCCGAGCGCGGACAGCGTGCCACGCAGTCGCGCGCCGATACCTTCTGCTGCCCCGGAGATGAACGGGTGCGCCGCCTGAAGGAGTTCGTGCTCGATCTCGTCCGTGATGCTGGCGCTGGGCGTCGTGGTCGGGGTGGGCGGGTTGGGGTCGACGGCCTGCGGTGCCGTGGGCTCCGCGGCCTCGAGCGGATCGGTGAAGCGGGCACACGCCAGGTCCGCCCGCAGCTCGGTGCTCGCCAGGATTCCGAAGTCGCGTTCGGCGTAGGTGACTTCTGCCCGCTCGTCGGTCCGTGTCACTGTCAGGGTGACGTCGGCGTCCAGCGCCTCGACGAGGGGCGTCTCGTCTGTGTCGACCGCGGCCACGACGGGGATCTTCAGGCGTCGCGCCACGTGGGTCAGCGCCTGTGCTGCGGCCGGCAGGGCCCGCCCGGACAGGGGCACCGATGGGTCGTGGACACGCTGCAGTCGGTCCACTACGACCAGGGCGAGCCCGTCGACGTCCTGCGCGGCCTCGGCAATGTCCGATGCGGTCAGCCCGGCCCCGTCGTCGATGTGCCAGACGTTTCCGCCCAGACGCGACAGCAGTTCACCCACGCCGTTCGCCTTGTCCTGCTCGTTTTCGGTGAGCTGGCCGGTGCGCAGGGCGCGGTAGTTCACCCCGGCCTCCGCCGCGATGACGCGCATCGCCACATCGGTGCGGGTCAGACCGGATGCCGCGTAGAGCACCGGGAGCTGTCGGCGCAGCGCCGTGTCCCGCGCTGCGGCTGCCACCAGCAGTGAGGGACCCGCGCCCGGGGCGCCCGCCACCAGCGTCAGCTTCCCGGGCTGCAGGCCGGCCACGACGCGGTCCAGGGCGGGGATTCCGAACCAGGCTGCCTCCGTCGGCGGCGTGTCGGATCCCTGAGGGGCCAGCACCTCCTGGAGGACGGCCTCCAGGGCCGCCACCGGCCGACGGCTCACCGCTCCGGTTCCGGCCTCGAAGTTGGCTGTCGGCTGGTCTGCAGGCGGTGCGTCGGCCCCGGGCGGAGGTTCGGCCGCGACAGCGACCGAAGCGACTGAAGACCCGGTGTCGGCAGGCGCGGCCGACAGCTCCTCCGGGGCCGCGGCATCGGTCCGGAGGTGATCGGCCGACGGTGTCACGCCGGGCTGGTGTGCGGTGGCTCTGGCCGCCTCGTTGCGAGCCATGAGGACCGCGAGCGGCTTCCCGTTCCGCGCCACCACCACGCCGCGCGCAGCGTCCTGTGCTGTCGGCTTGGCCACCTCCTCGACCAGGGCGTCGAGTTCGCCGAGGACGTCGTCCGCGTCGTGCACGGGCCACGTCTTGAGCAGGCCTGCACGTTCGGGGTTCAGCGCCACGACGGGGATCAGCACCGCGCGGGGCGCCGTCGTGGACCGCGACCGGTACACCTCCACCCACACCTCGCCTGCTTCGGCTTCGTCCAGCAGCGACGTCCAGTCCCGGGTCACCTCTCGTACCGACAGCGTGATCTGTCGGCGCCCGGGCGCGGGAATCCGGATCGGGCCGCCGTCGTCAGGGAGCAGCGCGGCATTCACCAGTACGGCAACCGGCGTCTTGTAGTCCAGCAGGACCTGCGGCGTCCCCGGGGTGCCTTGGCCCCCGCTCCCCGCGGCCGCGGCCACCAGGTCCCCCAGCTTGGGCCGGGCAGCCGTTTTGGACAGCGACGGCCATCCTCCGACCTGCGCCCGCGCCGCCGCATCGAGCGACTTCAGCGACACCAGGGCGGCCCGGACCTCCGTTCGCCCCGTCCCCTTGGTCACGACCGTCACGACACCGTCTCGTGCCTTGTCTACGAGGGGATACAGCTGCGTCCGCGCCACCGAGACGCGCAGCACCTCGGGCGCGCCGTCGGGGCCGGCGCCTGCCCACACGGGCCCTGGCTCCGCCTTCGTCGCGTCGGGCGGTACAGAACGATCAGACATAAAGCACTCCAGGAGACGAGGCATCCCGATGCGGCGTGGCCGCCGCAGCAACACAAGAACCCGTAACAGACTGTCGGGTCGACACCGTAACAATAGCCCCGCAGCCACCACGACACCCGCAGAATACGTAACAAATCCCGGAACGCGGGAGGGTGGCGCGCCGCAGAGTCCGTAACACCCGGATGACTAAGTTGGTTAATTGGAAATACTGCCGTAGGGTTTCCCGTATGGATCGCACCGCACTCGCCCGCCGCTCAGCCACTGCGCTCGCCGCCCACGCCCCACACGTCACCGGAGCGGTAGCGCTCGCCGCCCTCGCGCTGCTCGTACTCCCCTTCGACGGCCCGATGGCCAAGTTCATCATCGGGTTCCTCAGCGGAATCGTCGGCGGCAGGCTCGGCCCCCGAGTCGCCGCGCACCTGTCCAGCAGCAAGAGCTGACCGCCCCCGCGCGCGGGGGCGTGTGCTCGGCCCCCGCCGTCTGATCACCCTCACCCGGGACCTGCGACCGCAGGTCCCGGCCGGAAGAGAGAAGCGACAAGCATGCAGATCACGATGCCGTGCGGACTGGGAATCGGCCCCGGCGGACAGTGCTCCGCCGCCATGTGCTTCAACGCCGCGACCCACGTCCTGGAGCACCACACCGACTCCGGCGTCTGGCGCGCGGGGGCGTATTGCACGCCCTGCCTGAACCGGAAGGTCCGGCCGGCCGCGCAGGTCGCGACGGCCGACGAGCTCGACATCATGTACGGGCGCACCGGGCGCATGAACGGCCTTCCCGATGACACGTGGAAGATCCGCGCCTTCGCGCCCGACGAGCTCGCCGAGCTGGAGGCGATCCGCAGCGGCGCCCTCCTCAGCCTGTACGTGGGACCCGGCAACTTCATCTGGGCGACCCAGGCCGACATCGAGGCCGATCGTGAACGGCGCACCGCGGAGGAGGCCGCCAAGCAGGTCAGGCGGAGCCGCTCTCGCCTGTGACGCACCGGGCACACCGGGTGCGCGCGGACACCGGACACGGCTGCCGGTCCACACCCGAGGCCCTCAGGCGGGGCCTGCGCACGAGGGCGCTGCGTGGACACCGCCCCGATGGATTGCATAACTGGATTTACTGCTGTAGTATTTGAGTTGTTGGCGCGGCAACCACTGCGAGCGCCAAGCGCCCACCCAACTCCCGGAGGTTTCCAGTGGCCAGCAAGCGCAGCATCCGACAGCTTCTCTCCTCCGCAACCGCTGCCACGTTCGGCGCCAGCCTGACGCGCCGCCCCGCCCCGGAAGTAGGCGCAGAGAACGAAGGCCGCCGCAGCGAAGCCGTCAAGATCGCGTCGCCCCTCGACCCTCGCACCTACGGCAACCACCGCTTCCACGGACAGGACGGCGTGGTCGAGTGCTGACGGGTCGTGGGGCGGGGGGTCATGCGAGACGCCTCGATTCCCCGCCCCACGACCGTCACCTTCACTGGATCACCCGCAGGCGCCTTTCCCGCCCGACACACCTCAGGAGGCTTCGATCATGCGCAAGTGCAGAGCGTGCGACACCGTCAACAACCCTACGGAAAGGGTCTGCATGGTCTGCGACACGCCCTTCCCCCTCTCCCGCGTGCGCATCAACCTGACCGGCCGCAGGCGGCCGCGCCGGGCGCTGAAGGCGGGTTGACCGCGCCCGGCGGGGGAGGTGATCTCGCCCCTCCAGCAGGTGAAGGCGAGATCACCTCCCCCGCCCCGTGCTGCTCAGGCATCCTGTCGGGGCGGTGAATCCACCGCCCCCGAAACCGAAACCCCGGAGGTTCACACCGTGAAGAAGTTCGGAACCATCCCCCGCGCCCCGTGGCCTCGCTGGGCCCTCCTGTGGGGCGCGCCGTGCGTCGCCGTCGCCTTGGGCTCGATCGGCACCGGCCTCATGGTCGGCGCGCGCTCCGCCACCGGCACCGCCCTCGTGATCGTCGGCGCCGTCGGCGCCCTGTTCGCCTTCGTGCTCACCATGCCCCGGCGCACCGACAGCCACGAACCGGGGTGATTTCACCCCGCACCGTCGCCCCCCTGGCCGCTCACCCCGAGCGGCCATCAGTATTTCCAATTGCACAATCGCCGCTCGCGGGCCTCCGCCCGCACCCCGGCCGCCCCGGCCGCCCGCACCGCCCCCGGCCGCCGTGGCAAGCCCCGTGGGCCCGGCAGCCGTCGAGCCACCCGCCACAACCCAACGCACCGCCGCAGCCAGTCGCACCCCCTCCAGCCTCACCCTGTCCGATGCCGCACCTGTCGTCTCCACCGCTCGCTGGTCTCTGTGTCCGTCCTTCATTCGTCGTCCGTTCTCCGTGTGTGCTCTCCTCCGCTGCTCTGCTCTCCTCCGTTCTGCTCCTCTGCTCCTATTCCTCCTCAACCGCCGGCCTCTGGTACCCCTTCGCACGTGCTGATGCTTGGCCAACTAGCCCTGTAGGGAAGTAGTCGGCGTGCGTGGCGGCTCGGAATTCACGCCCTGAGCTGGAGTTTTGCACCTGTCGACTCATGTCTGCGGCGGAACCCAGGATGACACCTAGGGCGCGACCCGGGGCATGACCTAGGACGCGACCCAGGATGTGACTCAGGGCGCGACCCGGCGATACCGGCCAGAACGATGCGCCGCGCCTCCCGGGCAACGAGCCGCGAGGCGCGGCCCGATTGGGCTGCCGCCTCGGTGGAGCCCTCTCCCGATCACCACGGAAGCCGGGGCAGGGGCAGGGGCGGAAGGGTGCCTGCCGGCAGCCGCCGTTCGCGTCGCCCGGCCCGGGCCGCGGCTTCCACGCAGACCTGCGTACGGCGCCGGGAACGTCGCAGAGTCCAGCCAGGGCGAATTCTCCCCACCGGTCGGCGTGAGGCGGGAGGTGAGATCACCCCTCGTCAGAGGTGAGCCGGGGTGATCTCACCTCCCCGCCCGTACGTAGGGGTGTTCTCTCCCCCGTCAGAAGCCGAGGCGGAATCACCCCCCCCCAGGCGCGCCGGTGCCCTGGCCGTCCTCCGGCAGAAGGGGGAGACGGAGGGAGGTGATTCCGCCCCCGGGACTCGTGACCGTGCTCGCCGGCAGGTCCACGGGCGCCAGACACCCGCAGAGGTGGCGCTCCCCCCGGCTGTACGTGAAGCCATGGCCGTGGCAGTCGGAACAGTCCGGGTCGTGCGCCTGGGGTGCGCCCGCGGTGCAGTCGATGGGTTCGGCCCAGACAGGCACGAAGATGCCGTCGCCCTGGTCGTCCCAGGTAAGGGTGACCATGACAACTGCCGTCCCGCCGCAGCCGCCGGGGCAGTCCGGCTCGTGGGACTGTTCGATCTCGTCGGGGTGCTCGTCGAGGTAGGTCTCCAGCAGGTATTGGCGCGCTTTCTCGTCGCTCGTGCGTGGGCGGCCGTCGCTTTCGCGCACGAGGTGGCCGGCGCGCGCGGCGGCCTGCGCGGCGGCGCGGTCGGCAGGCGCAAGCGCCGCGGCACACCAAAGCAGCAGGCCCCGTGCGATGTGGTGCGCGCGCACCTGGGTGGCCGTCTGGAGGGAGTCGCCCCGCCGTCGGCACTCCCTGGCCACGGTGTCCGTCCAGAGCATGGTGCGGACGAGCCGCGACTCCGTCGGGCAGTACAAGGGCATGTCCGCCCGCTCGGGGGCCGGGTTGTGCACTGCCGTCAGTCCGGCCGCCGGCTGCGGCATGACGTCGGTGCGGCCGTGCAGGGCTGCGTAGTTGGTGCGCAGGTAGTCGATTCCGGACCGGGGAGTGGTGGGTAGGTGGAAGCCGTCGTGGGCGAGGAGGTTGGTCCCGAGCCCGCGTGCCGCCTCGTGAACGTCCAAGTCGTGGGCGCCGCGCAGTGCGAGGACGTCGTACAGTGCGCCGAGGTGGATGAGGTGGGCGCGCTGGATCCGGTGGACCTGGTCGTCGCGGAAGGTTCCCGGGTGCTCGAAGATGGTGTCGCGCTGTGCATGGGCCCAGCAGGCCTCGAGGATCATGCGTTGGACGGAGGCCTGCTCCTGGGCGTACGCAGCGACGGTGTGCTCAGGCAGTGGTGGCAGGGAGGCGGGCACGGGTGTTCTTCCTGGTCGGTGGGTGGGGGTGGTGTGCGGGGATGAGCGCGGTGCAGTCCGTGATCGTGACGCCGTCGAGGTGTCCGAGGTCGTCGTAGGTCAGCTCGACTTCGAGTTGCCCGTGTTCCGTGAGCGGCTTTCGGCACAGGCCGCAGGGCACGCGGGCGAATGCGCCGGCCGGGTGTGCGGCGAGCTGGCGGACGTGCCTGCGCTCCAGGACGAGTTGGGCGGGCCGGCCGTGCGGGGCGGAGCGATTCCCGTGCGCGAGGTGAAGAAGGGCCTCGGCGGGGTTGAACGTGGCTGGTCGTTGCGGGCGGGTCATCATGAGCTCCTGTGCCGTCGGAAACGCCCGGGGCCCGGCATTGCCGGGCCCCGGGCGGTCGAAGTTCAGAAGTGGTCGCCGATGTCGACGCTGTTGTACTCCTCGCGCGAGACGGTCTCCCAGTCGGTCTCCTTGCCGTCCTGCAGCTTCAGCTCCCACTTCGCGGGCTTCTTGTATCCCTTGAAGACGCGCACGGTGGTGGTGCCGCACGGTGCGGAGGGGACGCCCTTGTCGGGCGTGCGGACGCCCGGCGTCGAGCGCGGCGGGTTCTTCGAGGTGTCGGTGCGCGGCGGCTGCGGTGCGTCCGGCTGGTCATCGCTCGTGTCGGCGGGCGGCTTGGGCTTGGGCTTGGGACCCGGCTTGGCGAGCGTGGTCCGGAGCGTCTGGGTGCGGGTGGACCGGCAGGGGGCCGGCCGCTCGACCTGCTCGTAGACGGGGTCCTGGGCGGCCCGGCTGCGCTTGTCGATGACCTTGCCGTGGTCGAGGTCGGTGTCGGAATCCTCGCATCCGACGAGGGTGAGAGCTGCGGTGGTGACGATGGTCGCGGTCGCGATGACCGACCGCACAGCGGCGGAGCGCACGATGTGTCCTTGGGTGTGGTGGCGTTGGGTACGGGAGGGGCGAGCGGGCGGTCGAACGACGGTCGAGCGACCGCCCGTCGCGTGTCAGGCCCGGGGAAGGCCCGAGACCAGGCGGTTGTAGAGCTCGGCGTTCGACAGGGCCAGCGGGTCGGAGCCGACGGCGCTGACGCCGGTGTTGCCCGGGAGGCCGGAGAGGACGCCGAACGCTTCCGCTTCGCCGAACGGGACGAACTGCCAGCGCACGTTCTCGCCCTGCGTGGACCGGAGGAAGTCCCTGGTCGCGGGCGCGTCCTGCGGGGCGCCGTCGGTCTGGAACACGACGAAGGCCGGCGTGCCCCTCTTGTAGGCACGGGAGGAGCGGTAGTGGGCGATCACGGCCTCCATGGCCGGGCGGTAGCGCGTTCCCCCCATGGTTCCCAGGGAGTTGTGCAGCTGCCCGATGCGGCCCTGGTGGGCGCCGAGGTTGACGTCGACGAGAGCCTGCGGACGCCGGAGCAGGCCGCCTCGCGCGATGGTGTGCATCTCGGTGGAGAAGAAGCCGACCGGGACCTTGCCGTCGTCGTCCAGGTGCGCGGACAGGCTGAGGATCTGGTCGCTCAGCCGCTGGACCGAGCCGTCGTTGAAGAAGTCCGTCATCGAGAGGGAGCGGTCGATCACGAGATAGACGGCGGCACGGCCGCCGAGGCGGTCGCTCTCGCGGAGACTGGTCTCGGCGTCCTTGTACATGTCGATGAGGTCGGGCGCGGTGCCGGCGACCTTGTCGAGGCTGATAGCCGAGGTCTTCTGAAGGGAGTGGGTGGCCACGAGTTTGCTCCTTGGCGGGGTGGTACCGGCGAGTGGGTCATGCATAGAGGTGTGCTGCGCGCGGGCCGTGTGACAGGAGGCGTGGGATTTCTTGCGCCGGGCCCGGGGCTGTGTGCCCCGGGCCGTGCTCGGCTTCCGCTGTCAGTGGGGCAGAAGTTCGTCGAGGAGGCGGTCGATGTCGACGGCCTTGGACTCCTGGCCTGCGGCGACAACCGCGTAGGTCTTGGCGAGCCACTCCTTGATGGGGGCTGCCATCCCTTCGAGGCGTGCGTATCCGTCGGGGGTTTCCAGTTCGATGCTGATGCTGCGGTCCTGAAGCGGGCCGACCGGGGTGATCTTCACATCGCCGAGCCCGGCGGGTGCCGTGATGCCCTGGGCGAGCAGCTCCCGGGCGAACGTCCATCGCACGACCTCGTCGGGCGTGACGTCGAAGGAGAACTGCACCGCGTAGGGGTCGGTGTCCTTGTAGTAGAGCCGCACGGGGACCGGCACACGTGTGTCCGGGTCAGCCACGAGCGTCATGTGAGTCTTCAGTTCCAGGCCGGGAAAGCCCATGGGTGATTCCTGTTCTTCGGCGGGAGGCGCACGGCGAGGCGGGCGGCGGAAGGCAACGCCCAACCGATACCCAAACAGTACAGCTATATTTCCAATTAAGCAACACTCTTAATGTGGGTCCGCTGATCGACGACCTCTGCCCCGGCAGTCGAGGAGCGCAGCAGGCCCGAGGGGCGGATCTTGATCGACTGAACGGTCTGCGCAGGTCGCCATCGGCTTCCGATCGCCACAGCGACCGATCGGATCGGCTGCCCTGAGCCGATCGCGACCAGTCGGGATCCGATGCCGGCCGATCAGCGGGCCATTCATGACAGGGCCTCGATCGCCTCCTTGAGGGCGGACAAGTAGAGGCCGCGGGGCGAGCCGTCCAGCTCCCGGATCCGCTCGGAGGACAGGTCGACCTGCGAGGCGTCCAGCTCGCGACGCAGGGCCTTGCCGAGTTCGCGGAGCCGGTCGATGTCGCTCTTGTCGTCCCAGCGCCCCCAGCGGTCGGCGTCGTGTCGCCGCAGATGGGAGTGCAACTGGTCGTAGGTGAGATAGGCCGGATCATGCTCCAGCGTGAACGCCTCCCGCAGGATGCGGACAATGCCGGGCAGGGGCTCGGCGCCGCCCTGCTCGGCGGCAGGGGTGCCGGAGTCCAGGAGTTCCAGGAGCTCGTGCCACGCGTCGAGCAGTCCTGCCTCGTCGAGGGTGAAGGTCAGGTCCGGCCGGCCCGCGGCCGCACGCTCGGCTCCGATCCTGGCCGCGTACTGCGCGGTGACTTCCCGCACCTGGTAGCGGACCGGGCGGTCGGGCATACCAGGCAGGCCCTGCGCGTACAGCTGGCCCGCATCGTTGACCTCGGTGTGGGTGGCTGCCCGCAGAAGATCTGCGCGGTACCCCTCGGCGATTGCTCCCCCGCCCAGCAGCTCCGTGACGTCCACGCGCCGGCAGGCCCCCAGCAGCTTGCCGGACAGCTTCGGGCCGATGGCCTCGCCGAGCCAGTCCCGGGTGCCGAACTGGCTCCCGCCGATCACCCAGATCGCTTCCTTGCGCCCGAGCAGGAGCAGTCGGATCAGCAAGGTCTTCGCCTGGGCCGACAACTGCGCCCACTCGTCGACGAACACGACGATGGCCGGGTGCTCGGGCGAGACGCGCCATTTGTTGCCCCAGCCGTAGCGGGCGCGCTGCCGGGCGCGGGCCGGGCACAAGGTGAGGAGGAGGAACTTCAGGGTTGCGACGATCTTCTCGTCGTCCATGCAGGCGTCGAGCGTGATCGCCTCGCCGAGGTCCCCGACGCCGGTGCCGACCGGGTCAAGGTTGAAGGCGACCGCGTCCTTGCAGGCCGTGACGACCTCGGCCATGGCCAGCATGACGCCTGACTTGCCGGCGCCGGAGTCGGCGACCATCAACAGCATCAGCCCTGCGAGGGCGAAGGCGAGCGGCTTGGCGTCCATGGAGACGCCGTAGTCAGCTGGATCGAGGATCGACATCGACAGCGGCGCCCGGTACGGGACGTCGCCGACCAGTTCCGGGCTGAACGGCGAGCGTTGCATCATGCGGACCGTGCAGGCCTCGCCGGCGTCTGGGTCACCCTCGATCAGCAGGCCGTTACGACGCAGCCTGAGCAGGGTGATCAGTCCCTTGTAGGTGTCGTCCTTGTTGAGGTCGTCAGGGGTGCCGGTCTTGAACGAGACGCGGGCGGACCAACCCCACGGCTCCTGGGTGACGTCGGTGACCTGGTCGACGTCCTGCCCTTCGTGCAGCAGGGCGCGGTGGAGGGCTTCGCCGGCCTCGCCAGGGGTGGTGGCCTGCGCGATCGGGAACGGGGTGAGGTCTTCCTCGGTCTCGTCGGCCGGTGCGCTGCCGGGGGTCTCGGGTGCCTTCAGGGCAGGGAGGTCCAGTTCGGGCAGCAGCAGGTCCTCGGGGACGGGTCGCTCGGCGAGTTCGAGCGGATGGTGGGTCAGCCACCACCCGGCGGCGGCAAGCACCGGGGCCGCGGCCAGCAGTGTGGAGGGGATGCTGGCCGCCACGAGCCCTGCGACGCCCAGAACGGGCAGCAGGGCGCTGAAGCGGCCGAGCGCCATCAGGGAGCGGGCCCGGCGGATCTGCTCCGGGGTGGGCTGCTCGGGAGTGAAGGGCACCGACTGCAGTGCGTCCAGGCCGTTTCGGCGGCGCCTGAGCTCGCGGCTCAGGTCACGGATCGCCTGCTTCTCGGCTGCCTCCAGACCGTACGCCGCGGCGTCCTCGAGCCTGCGCTGGAGCTTCTTCTCCAGCCGGTGGACTGCGGTGAGGGCCTCCTCGCGGCGGGCGCGGTCGGCTTCCAGGGGCCTGTTGACGATCCTGCGGCGGATCTCGTCGTCGGACATGTAGCCCACGCGCAGCCAGTGCCGTGCCGCGGACAGGGCGTTCCGCAGGCCTGGGAGGATCTGGCCGGCGATGGCGGCCGCGGCGGTGCGGGCGCAGTGGGCCACGCGCCGGGCGGCGGTCGACGATCGTGGGACGCGCTCATCGGCCGGCGGGTCCTGCGTCTCGCGCTGAGGGCCGGGCTCGTCCTCGTCGACGATCTCGGCGAATACGAGCTCGCCGTAGGGGGCCAGTTCGGTGCTGTCCGCAGGGTCGTGGGGGTGTTGCATGGGGTCAGGGCTCCTCGCCAAGAGCGGAGGCTGGCGCGGGCGGCCGCCACGCACGGGTGGCGTGCGGGCGGCCGTCGGCGGCGTCAGCCTCCGAAGATCCACAGGCCGATGTTGTTGCCGGTCAGGGTGGTGGCGCTGACGATCACGCCCATGAAGCCGAGAGAGGTGCCGTAGCAGATCGCCACGACCGCCCCGCCAGCCATCTCCTTCCAGTCGGCCGGCTTCCACTTGGCCGCGTACAGGACCACGAGGTAGTAGGTGATGCCGCACAGGCCGATCGCGGCGCCGCCCGCCGAGACCGGTGTGACGGCCGTGCGCGGCGCGTTGGTGTTCACCTTCGCGCCGGCGCCCTCTTCGGCGGCGGCCTGTCCCAGGTGGTTCATGGCGGCGCGCAGGGCTCCAGCTCCTTCGCCGAAGAGCCCGCGTGAGTTCACCGTCACCAGCAGGACGAAGAAGAAGACCAGCACGAACGTCTTCTTCTTTCGGAGGAGCTTCTTCTTGAATCCGGCGATGACGGCCGTCGTGGCCATCGCCCCGAAGAGGAGTGCACCGAAGCCGGCGTTGGCGGATTGATTGTCGAAGATGTCGATCGCAAGGTCCATGGTCAGGCTCCGGCAAGAAGGTGTACGACGGCGCGCCAGGTGACGATCACCAGGCCCGAGACTCCGGCCCAGATCACCGGGCGGGTGATGATCCAGCCGAGGCGGGAGCGCACAAGGCGCCAGGTCAGCCGCCCGATGGTGGTGGCCACCGACAAGGCCGCGCGGCACAGCAGGCCAAGGGGGTGATTGATGCCCGCGCCGATGACGACGGCACCGGCGGCACCCAGGACCGCGCCGGCGGAGACCAGGGGCGCCTCCAGGCCGTGCGCCGTGAAGGCATCGGCTGCCCACCGTGAGGCGGGGGCTCCGTGGAGGGGCACCAGGTTGACGACGGCCAGGCACAGGAGGTTGCGGCCGAGCTGCAGTCGGCTCCAGTCGACCTCGTTGCCGCTGGAGTCCGTGGCGTTGGTGCGCTCGATCACGGCAGCGAGCAGGTCGGTCCAGCCGAACCCGAATGCGGCGCCGACGGCCTTCTCCACACCGCGGCTGACCACCTCGGTGATGTCGAGTTCCGAGCCCGGGGCCGGGAAGGGGGCGTGCGACGGCAGCGCGGGCGGGGGCGCCTCCCCGGTGACCGCGCACTCGGTCAGAGTGGGATCGGCCCTGACACAGGTGTCACGGATCGGGCAGCCAGTGCAGCTGGCCGCCGGAGTTGCCGCGCCTGGGTCGGCCTGCTTCTTGGAGAAGTTGGAGTGGGACGCGGACGGCATCAGCGGCTCCCGGTCTTGATGCCGGCCGCCGCGGTGCGCCGCTCGGGCATGGGACGGCGAGAAGGGGGCCGCGGGCCCAGGCCGTCGATGACGTACAGCACGGGCCTGCCCGATGCGAGGGCGTCCGGGCCGGCCAGGTCCGCGGTGACCTGTTCCGGCGCTCCGGACCTCGTCACCGAGCTCTCGTCCGCAGTGGCGGGTGCGAAGCCCGGGGGCAGCGCGGGCAGGTCGCCGTGTGGCCCGTGCTCAACGCTGAGCAGGGGGACCGCCTGGGTGGAGAGCACTGTGGCCGGGTCCCGCGGGCATGCGGCGGCGAGGGGGAGGCTGGCGTAGGCCTCGTCCTCCCACTGCTGGCCCTTGCGGGCGGCTGTTCGCACCTGGCGTGCCCGCTGGGTGCGGCGTGCCGTGCGCTCGCGGCGCTCGGCACGCTCGGAGGCCGACTCCCGGGTGCCGTAACGGGCCCGGGCAAGGCGGTGGTCGTCTCCGCCGATAAGCCACCGCAGGCGGCCGGGCAGGCGCCAGCGGCCGATCCGGTGCCGGCGGGTGCGGGCGTGGGTCATGATGTGCGAACTCCCGTTTCGTGGAGGAGGGAGACCCGGCCGGGCCCTGGAAAGCGGGCCGGGTCTCCCGGTCTTGGTGCTCCGAGCCGGAGCAGTTGTCAGACGCCTGCGAGGTCCTGGCTCAGCCGGCCCTTGGCCTTGGCGTTGAGGTAGTTGGCGATCGCCAGGGCGCGCCCGTCGGCGATCGTTTCGCCGCTGGAGCGGACCTCGTCCGAGATGCTCCGCTTGCTCAGCGGCTGCTTTCGTGCGAGGAGGCGCTCCACCGCGGCGCGTTCCTTTTCCTCGAGCACCACCTCCTCCTCGTCTCGTTCCGCACCACTGGTGCGCTCCTGTCCGTTCCGGGCGCCGGGATCGTTCCGGTCCGTGCGCCGGTCCGCCCCATCCGGTGCGTGCTGCTTCCGCGCCGGCGTTGCCGCGCCCCGTTCCGCGGTGCGCTCGGGCACCTGTGCCCCTGGCGGCGGGTGTTCCGTTCCGATTCCGGGCGGGGCGGAACGCGGCAGTCCGGTGCGGGGCGGAACGCCGGGAAAGTCCTGCTCAGCCTCGGGGTGGCCGAGTGGAACGAGGCTGTCGTTCCACTCCATTCCGCGACCGTGCGCATGGGGCGTCACCCCTGCAGCCTGGATGGTTCCGGCCCAGTGCGCCCAGGTTCCGGCGGGCGTTCCGCCCGGAACGCTCCAGACCGTGCGGAACGACGGAACGGCGCCCGGACCGGCTCCGGAACGAAGTCCGTCGGTCGGCACGCGGGGAATCACGATGCGGTGCAGAGCCGTGCCGGAACGGAGCGCGTTCCGGTCCGCCAGCTCGATGCCGGCGGCGTTCCAGGCGCGTTCCAGCGTGGACAGTGCGGCGTTGTCGATCGTCAGCGACCAGGCCGTCCAGGACCGCACCGGGAACCGGACCCAGCGGATCAGGCCGATCTTCGGCCGTGCCCGGGAGACCAGTCCCTGCTCCCGTAGGTACTGGCGGTGGACCAGGGAGGCATACAGCTCCCACAGCACCATGCCGACGACGCTCATGGTCGCAAAGGCGACGGACGCCTGCGTCGGCCGGCCGCCAGGCCCGCAGTGATGGGCGTAGTTCATCGCGGCCGCGCCGGACGCGAACACCCACGTCATGATCCGGTAGATGGTGCCGGCATCGCCCTGCTGCCGCGCCTGGTGGTACATCCAGCCGGTGAACGCGGTCGTGAGCTCCCAGGCGGCGGCGAAGCCGAGGGCGAAGACGGTCCACCATCCGAACGCTTCCTTGGCGTAGTCGGTCTGGGACCACCAGGCCACGGCCATCGGGGCGAGGATCGGGCCGGCGACGAGGCCCCGGCGGGCCTGGTTGCGAACCATCTCCCGTATCCACAGGCGCCCCTGGGTGAGGCGGTGGGCGAAGGTCGGACGTCCTGCGGCCTCTTTGTGCTCGCGCCGCGCCGTTGCTCGCTGAATGCGGCCCTGCTGACGCAGACGCTTCCGCTCCTGCCTGCGGGCGGCGCGCGAGCGCGCCCGCTCCCAGGCCTCCTGGGCCTGGCGGAGCAGTTGCTCGGCGGCTTCCTCCTTCTCCATCGCTGCGGCTTCCCGGGCGGCAGCCTTCTCGGCAACCGTGGCGGCTCGCTCCTCGGCTGATGCGACCGTCGCCGCTGCGGTGGTGCGCAGTTCTTCGACGTCGCGGGTGGCCCGTTCCCGTTCGGCCCTGATGCCTGCGGCCGCCTGCCGGCGGAGCTCTTCGGCCGCGGACGTCGCCTCACTGCGGATACGTTTTGCCTCTGCCTCTGCGGCGCGCAGCCGGGCATCAGCTGCCTCGGCGTCGCGACGGGCCGCGCGGGTCAGTTGCTCGGCCCGGAGCCCGGCGTCGTTCAGCTCCTTGTCGGCGGCCAGTTGCGCTTCTTCGCGCAGTCGGCAGGCGTGGGCGGTGGCCTCCTCGATGGCGGCCCGCCCTTCTGCCTCAGCAGTTGCCAGGGTGTCGGCGGCCTGGCGGTCGGCTGCTTCCTTCGCCGCCTCCGCCTGGGCGGCGGCGTCGGCCTTGAGGGCTGCCCCGGCCTCCCGGGCACGGTCCTGGAGCGCCTCGGCCCGGCGCTCTGCCTCCGCTCGGATGTGTGTGGCCTGCGCTTCGGCCGCCACCAGGAGGACAGCGGCCTTCTCCTGTGCGCCGGCCTCGCAGTTCCTGGACTTCTCCTCCGCCAGGTCGACGATGTCGGCCGCGCGGTCGCGCGCATCGGCGAGTACGGCCAGGGCCTCGCGCGCGTCGGCGGAGATGGCCGGGGAGTCGGCTTCCACGGGGCGCGGATTCGGGGCCGGTGGCCCGGGACTGGGGGGTTGGCGGCGTCGACGACGGGACGACTTGCTCACCGTCGTGCTCCTTTGCGGTGGGACGCGTGCGCTGCAGCCGTGTCGCTGAGCGCGGCGTCGGTGGGTGGTCGTGAGGGGGGCGCTGGCTCGCCGAGCTGACGGTGGTCTCCGGCTCCGTCGCGAAGCTGACCTTCCGTCCCGCGGGCTACTCCTCCGCTTCCTGCTCGTCCTCGGCCTCGTGGGGGCCGAACAGGGCACGGTCCAGTTCGGCCTCGTTGGCCAGGGGGCCGTCCAGCGGCGGCGTGACCGCGGGGCTCACGAGGCGGCCTTCCGGCGGCCCAAGGAGTAGAGCCGGGCGCACGTTCCGTCGTCGTGGGCGTCGGCCTGGCTGGTGTACCCGTATCGGGCCAGCAGGCTGGCGGCGATCGTCAACTGGCAGACGGCCGGGCGGCGGAGTCGGCCGCTGTGGAGTCCGCGCTTGCTCGAGGTCGTGGTGAGGGCCATGGCTACTCGCAGAAGTGCTGGACCGGGTAGTACCCGCCGCACGAGACGCAGTAGTACAGCGGCTGCTGCTCGTACCCGATGACGAGGTGCAAGGCGATCGGCAGTCTCATCGTGGATGTCCTTGTCGCTCGGCGGTCCGAGGTCGTGTCATCGCCGTCGGCAGGTGTTGTCCGGCGGCTCACCTCGGCCGTGCTGGATGACGTCCTGCCCTTGCGGTTCTCCGTCGGCCCGGTCGGCGGTGGTGGCGCTGTCGAGGTGTGCGCGCGCTGCCTCCGAGGCGCCGCGGGATACGGCGCCAGTGGTCGGCGGGGCCGGCGGCGGGGCCGGCTGGCTGACCCAGGCCCGGTAGGCGTCGGCTTCGACGCGGGCCTGGTGCCATAGGGCCAGGAGGATGCCGACCAGCGCGGTCGGCTGCGGACCGGCGCCGTCCTGCGCAACGACGGGCACGGGGATGACCGGTAGCGCGCACTTCGTGTGCAGGGCGTGCATCAGGCGGCGGTTGAGGATCCGGAGCTCGTCCTCGTCGGAGCCCTCGGGGGACGGTGCAGTGGTGTGGTCGGTCATGCGGCCCACCCCGTCGCGCGCCGGTGGTTCTTCCGCAGCTGCTCCAGTTTGGAGACTGCGGCGCTGAGCTCGGCGTGGTTCTTGTTGCGGTATTCGGGCTTGACGGACAGACCGATGTGAGACCGGGCCAGCCCCAGCACCTGGCGAGCAGCGTGCAGCCGCATGGTCCGCTGCTCATACGGGGCACGGTCCCGCTCCCGGGCCGCGGCCAGCCGTTCGGCTTCCATGTCGGCGAGGGCGAGCTGGTCCTCCTCGGTGATGCCGCCGCGCACCGCGAGGTCCTGGGGGGCTTCGGGGTAGCGCAGGGCGAGTTCGAGGCATGCCGCGGCGATCGGGCACCGCGCGCAGTACTTGGCGATGGTGTCCTCTCGGCGCGCGTGCCACTGCTCGTCCAGTTCCTCGTCGCGCCGGTAGAAGGCGTCGACATCGTTGGTGGTGCTGCAGCGGCCGAGCAGGAGCGCTTCGTCCAGCTGGTGCTCGCGCATCTGGCCGGCGACGGCGTGCCCGTCGGGACCGGTGAGGTAGCCGCTTTCGGCGAGGGCGGCCGGCGTGTGGGTACTGACGAGTTCGCGTGTGATGTCGTCGCTGGTGAGGGTGATTCGGCTGGCGGTGCCCTGCATGGGGCGACCGGCTGTCATGCTGGTCATTGCGTCGTCTGTCTTTCGTGACGGGAAGGGGTCGGCGTGCATCACCACGGCCTTCGAGGGCTCCAACCCCCTCGGAGGCCGTTTTGCGTGTGGCGCGCCACGGGATGCGGGACCATGCCCACATCTGGCTTATCTGGCTCACGCCAGGTAAGCCAGATGCGATGATGTTGCCCCGCCTTGCGGATCAAGTCAAGGGAGACCGACATGACGATCGCGGCCCTGCAGCCCGCACCGGGGTGGCTGTACGGCAGGATGTCCCGCATGGCCACGCCCCCGACCAGCAGACACGACCTCGCCGAGCGCCTGCGCAAGGAGATCCGCGACGGCGCCCCCGCACGCACCGCCGGCACCGTCGTCTCGGGGCGCCAGCTCGCCAAGGAACTCGGGTGCGCGCGCAACACGCTGATCGGCGCGATGGAGCTCCTCGAGCAGGAGGGCCTGGTGCGGTCGATCCCCAAGGTCGGCTACATGGTGCTGTCCCCCGCGGCCGCCTTCGAGGCGCGCCTCGACAAGCTCGGTCACGTCCACCCCGCCCCCGGGCAGGCCGACGACCGGACCGACATGGTCACTACCGCCGTACGCAAGGCCTCCGCCGACGTGGCAGCAGCCCTGGGCAGTCCACCGGAATCCGCTGTCGTCCTGCGACAGAGCGTCCTCAGCCGGGGCGGCACCCCTTGGGCCATCCGGGAGCTGTACGTCCCGAAGGGCATCGCCGACCTCGCCCGCCGGCTTCTGGACGTCGACCTCGTCGACGAGGACCAGATCCTGAACGGGGCCGGCCTGCCGGAGACCGGGCACTTGCACGCCATCTCGGCGCGGCCGGCATCCGACCAGGAGGCAGCCCTGCTCAAGTCGCGTGCGGTCACCGTGCTTACGGTCCGGCGCGTGAGCTACAGCGGTGAACAGACACGGAGTTGCGAGTTTCTACTCATCCATGCCGATAGAGTCAGTTTGACC
Organism: Streptomyces anulatus; assembly: GCF_000721175.1. Lineage (GTDB taxonomy): Bacteria > Actinomycetota > Actinomycetes > Streptomycetales > Streptomycetaceae > Streptomyces > Streptomyces anulatus_C. The sequence goes on along the minus strand of NZ_JOEZ01000026.1, from coordinate 70,167 downwards.
GATTCATCAGGGAAGCTGCCCAACTAAGGGGAATTCGCTGTGAAGTGATCCCTGATCAGCGCGACGCGCCGCGTGTACCGGTCCGTCCACAGCCTGTGCACTTCCGGTGCTGTTGGGGATAGGGTGACCATCGATTGATCTATTGCTAGCCCTGACAACACGATGCCCCCAGACCTTGAGCAAGTCCGGGGGCGTATATCGGGTTCGAGAAACCGGATAGGCGGTGTCTCGTGGTGGAGCGTACCCGCACCCACGCACAAATGCACAGTCAGCCCGGCTTCCGCGCTGCGTTCACGACGCCGTCGAGCCGGGGCTTTTTGCTGTGCGGACACCGCACGTCGCTCATCGCCCTCACCGAGGAGGGCGGCATGTCGTAGAACTCTCGGGCGGGCGCTCCCTAGCAAGGAGCGCTCCTCGCCCTTCCCCGCCGGTTCGGAGTTAGCAGCTCCTCTGCCGGCCGTCACCGCTCTTACGGAGTACCAGCTCCGTCGAGCGAAGAGCCAGGCCTTTCGGCCTGGATGATCACTGCCTCCCAGCAGCTAGCCCCGAGGGGCTGACCCCGAAGGGCCTTTGTCATCCCTGGAGTGCACCAGGGTGATCGGAGTACATCTTGCAGTACCGCCATGGCTTTTGTCAGCTCAGCAGGCGCCCGGGACCGCCGTTCTCGGCCATTCACCCCCCAATGGTCACCTCGGTGTCACATTCCGTGACAGCCGTTTGGTCCAGTTCGGGGCGTTCAGCGGCTTCTGTGTCGCCGTCGTCGACGAAGGGGCCGAGAGCAGGCTCTTCGCTCTGTCCAACGGTTTTCGCTGGCTGATCCGCTCTCTTGGCCGAGAAGGCGAAGGGACGCGCCGCGCCTCCCTCCCACCTTCGCCAAGGCTGCCCGCGCTCTGCTGCACGGCACACGCCGCCCGTCAGCAGGTGCGCTCGCGGCACAGCACGCTGTACCGCGAGCGCGCCGGGGTTGACATCCCCTCTGATCGCAGCGGGGCGCATGGTCCCATCTGCAAGGCCGTCTCTGCACCCATCCCGCAGAGGCGGCGGCTCGAGCGCACCGTCGACGGATCGTCACTCCGGCAACGGTGCGCGGGAGAAGTGTGTCCAGTTCCCTGCCCCTCACCACCACGTCCGTTGCAGGTCCGGCGCCTCGGCCGCGGCCCGCGGATTCGTCCTGCCTGTCCAGCAGTCAGGCGCCCGTACGGCGTCAGCGTGTCAAGGTGCCGCTGCGGTTGGTCGAGTCCCCGTACTACGCGGACGTGGCTCTGGCCGTCTACATGAAGATCAAGGCGCTCGGGCAGCGCCCGGAAGGCTGTACCGCAGGCACCACGGTGCTCGCGTCGTACCTCGGGCTGTCGCGGTCCTCCGTCGAACGCGGCATTGCCCAACTGCGCAGGCCCGGGCCGGACGGGGTGATCGAGCTCCCCGTCAACCAGCGACGGTCGCTGCCTGGCGGGTGCGGCACCACGGCGCAGCGCCGTGTACGGCCGATACAGCGGGACGAACGGTTCATCTGGCTGCCGGTCGCCGCATGCGAGGACCTGACCCCGCGGCAGTTGCGTGCATACGCGGTGCTCTGCTTCGCCCAGGTACAGCGCATTCCTCTCACCGAAGGCGAGCTCGCCGGACACCTCTACCACCACTCCGGTGCGCGCGCGGGGACGACACTGTCCGCGGCGTCTGCGGGGAAGGTCGTGGATGCTCTGGAGGATGCCGGCTGGGTGACCGTGCTGCGCAGGTCGGGCGTGCAGGGGCGGCACCAGTTCATCGCCCATGACGTGCCCCCGGCCCCGGGCAGCACCCAACCCTCCTCGCCTGTGGAGAGCACCTCGCCGTCTTCGCGTCTTGATGAGGGATCGGGTCTGGAAGCCGGTGAGGGATCGCTCGCGACTAAGGAAGACCACAGGATTGACCGACCTGATGACGAGCGCCGCCCTGACTCACCCGCCGTAGGCGAAGTACAGGTAGACAAGGGCGCTCGGCCTGTGGATAACTCGGGCTCGAACCCTGCGCAGGACCAGGCCCAGGACGGTTTCGCGCTCCGCGCGGAGCAGGAACTACCCCGCTCTCAGGCATCCCCAGCCGCCCGCGGCCACTACGACGGCCCGCCGCTGACGCTGCACCCGCGCATTGTCGAGGTCCTCGAACCCGTGCAGGTGCTGTACGAGCGGGCGAACACGTTCATGCAGCGGCGGATCGCCCGCGAGGTCGGCCGCCAGCTCGATCACGGATGTGACTCCGAGCGGCTTCGGCAGCGCTTGCGTAGCCGCTTCGCCGGGGTGTTTCTGTCGGACATCAAGGACCCGGCCCGGTGGCTGATGGGGGTGGCTCTGCCGAGGTGGGGCTGCGGGCATCTGGCCTGCGAGAGCGGAGTGATGTGGCCGAGCGGGGAGCCCTGCGCGGCATGTGCGGACATCCGCGCCGCACGTCGACGGGAGCTCGAGCGGGAGCGCCGGATCGAGCTGGGGCAATGTCCCGACCACGGTCTGGGCGGGCCCGGCGTCACGTGTGCCGAATGCGTTCCACCGGCTCCGCGGCGCCCGGTGCTCGGCAACGCCGCCGCCCCGCCGGCGCCCGCGGACCTCTCCGTCTGCCGGGAGTGCGGCTGCCGGATCCGGTTGGTCGGTCCCGCACTCGCTGATCGGATGTGCAGGCTCTGCCGGGAAGCGAGCCGGCCGGCGCGGGCCGTCGCACGGCATCCCGGCCCGGCGCGGCGGTGCTCCGGCTGGCGCGGGGAAACGTGCGACCGGCCGGCGATTCCGACCCGCAGTGTGTGCGCGCGCCACCGGGCCAGGGAACTGCGCGCCGAGGCTGCCGGATGATGCGCGCGGCCGCGATCCCCCGCGCTTTGGCTGGCGCGCGGCGGGACGCGCGCCAGCGAGGTGCGCGTCCCGCCGCGCGGTCCAGCGCACCGTGGTGCGCGCGCCTCGGGCGCACGGTGCGCGCACGGTCCTCCCTCCGGCACGCACGCGCTGACTGTGCCGGCGCGCGGCGCGCGCACTGCCGCACGTCTCCCGGAGCCGACGCGCACTCAGTCAGCCGCGCCGCGCGCCGGTACTTGAGAGTGCCGGCAGCACTCCAGAAGCCTTCGGTACCGCCGTTCCCCCTCACGGGCGCCGGTGACCATGTGTCACCGCCGACAGGCGAAGCAGGTCCTGCGGATTCGGCCCCTATTCCGCGCATCGCCCCCTTGTCCACGTTCCTGGCGCCTTCCGTGGCACCCCCTTGTCCAGCTCGCGGAATCCCCCCTTCCGCCCCTTGTCCACCTCTGCAACCTCCGGCGTGACCCCCTTGTCCACGTCCGCTACCGCAGGCCGGCGTCCTTGGCCAGGTAGCGGCCGACCCGGGCGGACGGCAGTTCGTCTCACGAAACCCGGCGCTGCTCTTCCCCGCCTCGCCAGTCACCCTGCGTCATATTCTCTGGCCTGAGGGCAGACGAAGCGGGCGCAGCGGGTCTGGGCCCCACGCACTGGGCGCCGCACGGGCGTTTGCCCGGGACGCCAGACCGTGCGGCGCCCGGTCTCTCGCGCGCGGGTACGGCGCGCATCGCGCACGGGTACGGCGCGCATCGCGCACCGGCGGCGCGCGCACCCCGCGGGGAACCGCACGGGCGCGCCGATGCGGTGCGGCGTCGGACCGCACCGGCGCGCCCCCTTCCGCCCTCTCGATGCGCACCGACGCGCACCGGTGCGCACCCCCTTGTCCAGGTGCGCGCACCGGCACGCGCACCTCGTGCGCACCCCTTGTCCAGGTGTGCAGCCCACGTCGCCGCAGAGCGCGATTCGACGTGTTTCTCCTTGACAGTCCTCGCCGCCCCACGCGGTCAGACCGCGGACAAGGGGGGTCAAAAGATCGTCAGCGGCATCCCCACCGGATGACGAAGGACGGTCACGGATGTCGCACATCACCAACACCCTCAGCTCTCTGTCCGCCTCGGCCACTGACGAGGGCTCCAGCACCCTGCGGAGCCTGAACCGCGACTGGGCGGTCCTGTGCGAAAGCACCCGCGCCGGCGACGCCGTCGCGCACTGGTCGCACGAACACCTCCACTTCGAGGGCGCTCGCACCCCGCAGGACGTGGTGGACCGGATCACCGGTCTCTTCCGTCGTGGCGCCTGGGAACAGCACGACCAGGCGATGCTCTTCCTGCTGCGGCGGGTCCAGGAATCGGGGTCCGACCGCGACCTCGCCTGGTGCACCGCTGCGCGCGTGATGCTGCCCAAGGCCGTGTCGATGGCCAAGTCGCAGCAGCGTGACGGGATCCGATGGGACGACATCGTCTCGTCGATGTTCAGCGCGCTGTTCGAGGTCGTGGGCACCTACCCGCTCGAGCGGCGACCGCGGGGCGTCTTCGCGAACATCGCGATGGACACGCTCGTCCTGGCGCAGAAGACCCTGGCCGCCGACTACGACAACCGCTCGGTGCTGCAGGAGATAGGGGACACGCTGCTGCCGCTCGCCGGCGACCGGGCCGCGGCACTGCTGCCGTCCGTCGGTCCCGACCCGGCGACGCAGGCGCAGCTGGCCGACTGCCTGGTGCGCGCGGTCGAGCTGGAGATCGTCAGCCGCGACGAGCCGGAGCTCAGCTCCGACGACCCCCGCGCCGAACTGCTCTCCCTGGTGATGTGGGCGGTCGACATCCAGGCGCTGAAGATCTCCGACGCGCAGCGGATCGCGAGCTACTACCTCGATTCCTCCGCCACCCCCGAGCGCACCCCCCGTACCCGGCGGTCGATGGGCAGTGAAGGCGCGCGCCTGCGTCAGCGGGCCAGCCGTGCCGTCCGCCCGCTGCGCGAGGCGGCGCTTCAGACGCGGCGGTCGGCCGCCTGAAGTTTTCCGCCCTCCTCTGTCACACGGCGGGCCGAAACCACACCTCTACGGGTGATCCGCGTACGGCCCTCTTCCCCACTCTGACCACCGATTTCACGGGAGTACTCCATGGCTGCCGCCCCCTTCACCGGTCCCGCCCGCTCCGGTCCTCTGGCCGATGAGGACGAGACCCGCGTGGCCTCCGCTCGCATCACCGCGACCCGCCTGGGGACCGCGTTGGTGCGGGACCCCCTCGACCGGACGGTGCACGAGCAGATGCGCCAGTTCCTCGACAACGACTCGGAACCCGCGCTCCAGTCCTGGGAGGCGCTCAAGGCGCGCACCCCCGAGCAGCTGAAGTCCCGCATCGCCGAGCTCCTGACGGCCCAGGCCCAGCGGAGCGTGTCGTGAAGCGGGCACGCCGCAAGGCTCGCCGCGAGCAGCAGGACTGGCCCGAGGACTCGGTCGCCGAGACCAGCGAGCCGGCCCAGACCGAGCAGGACGACGTCGACGAGCAGCAGTCCATCGGGTGGAAGACCAGTACGGCCGGGCTCGCCGGTCTGACGCGGCTGGCCCGGGCAGGCACCTGGGCGCTGATCGCCTCCGGCCCGCTGATCGGGGTCATGGCCCTGTTCGGCTCGTCGGCACCTGCCCAGAGCGCGGCCAAGGCGACGCCCGCGGTCAAGTCGAGCGCCTCCACCGGCCCAGCCGGGTTCGCGCAGTTGTTCGTGGGCGCCTACCTGGAGGCGGGAGAGGGGACGGAGCAGAACCTGGCCCCGTACTACTCGGGCAGCGTGGCCCTCACACACCCGGCCGGGACTCGAAGTGCCCTGCGGACCCAGGCGATGGACGCCCGCGAGGTCTCCCCCGGCTATTGGAGCGTCACCGTGGCGGTCAACGTCGCGGCGAAGTCCAAGAAGGGCGGCTACACGGACGCCGGCGTGCAGTACTTCCGGGTCGGCGTGCAGTCGACCGGCTCCGACGACACCAGCGCGTACACCGCGGTGTCCTTGCCGGCGCAGGTCGCGGCGCCCGCCGCGCTCAAGCCCGGTGACCTCGGATACCCCACCTCGCGCGGGAGCGGGAGCTCCGACCCCGCGTCCGACACCGCGGCCTCCTTCCTGAAGGCGTACGTCGCCGGCCAGGGCGAGCTCGACCGCTACACGTCCCCCGGCGTCCACCTCTCCCCCGTGGTGCCGACCCCCTACACCTCGATCAAGCTCACCAGCGTCCAGGACAACTCTGAGGACAACGCCGGCACGAAGGTGCCCGGCGACGGCGTCCGCAGGCGCCTGCTGGTCTCCATCGACGCCACCGACGCGGACGGCAACACCTTCCCCCTCACCTACGCGCTCGGCCTGACCGCGCGCGCCGGGCGCTGGGAGGTCTCCTCCCTCGACGACGCACCGGCCACCGCCGCGACGAGCAAGCCGTCCAGCGCACCGAACTCGGCGGCGCCCTCCGCCCCTTCGGCTCCTTCCACGCCCGGCGGTTCCGCGCCGCCGTCCGGCAGCTGACCACGTCGCCACGACCGAAAGAGGAATCGTTCATGCACACGCTGACTGCTGACCCCAACACCGTCGTCCTCGCCGGCGACCTGCTCGACTGGGCCACCCTCAAGACCAACCAGATCGGCACGCTCATCAAGCTGGTCGTGGGTGTGATGGTGCTCGCCGCCGTCGCGATGGCGTACTGGAGGACCAAGTCCTGGGTGGCCACGCTCGTCGCGTTCCTCCTGGGCGCCCTCGTGATGTGGGGCATCGCCAACCTGCCGTCGCTGCAGACCAAGGTCGGCTCGGAGATCGAGGACACTGCCAGCGCCTCCGTGCAGGTGCCCGGTCCCGGGACCGGTGACGTCAGGGCGCTGCTGTGAGTGCGTCCGAGGAAGACCTCATCGGGCATTCCTACACCCGCGCCCGCAAGCACCCGCTCGTCATCGGCAAACTCCCGGGCGCCGGACGGATCCCGGGCGGCCCATACACGATCACCCAGATCGTCACCATGGTCGTCGTCTTCGGCTCCCTGGCCCTGACGCAGGCCCTGTGGGCCCACTTCGGTCTCGCGAACATCCTGATCATGATCGCGCTCCCGTGGGGGCTGGCCTGGGTGCTGCGCTACGCGCGCATCGACGGCCGGGACCCGGCGCGCGCGCTGCGGTCCCTGCTCGTCTACGCCTCGGCGCCGGCGGGCGGGCGGCTCGCCGGCCGCCCGCAGCGGCAGTCCCGCCCCCATCTGACCCGCACGACCTGCACCGTCCGCGTCACCAGCCGGCCCACCGACGAACCCGTTGCCGTCGCGCCGGCGCGGGCCCCGCGCGCCGCGGAACCGACACGGCCTGCGCGTCGGACGGCCGGCCCCGCGCCGATCGCCACGCCCACCGCGCCAGCCACCTCCGCGCGCACGGTGGCGCCGCGCACCGGCGGGCGCAGCCAGCTGCAGAGCCTCCTCGCCTCGATCGAGGACCAGAACTCCCGTCCCTAGCGCCGCTGCCCCGCGCGCGCCCTGTTCACGAAGGACTTCCCCATGCGTCTCCCCGTCCGGCACATCAGCGGCCATCTCATCTGGACGACCAACGCCGCCACGTGGGGCGTGTGGAAGGTCGACAGCGAGAACTACACCCACGGTTCGAAAGCCACCAAGCGGGAGCGCCTCGACGCGCTCGAGGCGCTCTTCAAGGCGTTGCGCGGCGAGGCCCTGCTTCTGAGCCTGTGCCCGCAGGTCGACGCGGCCTCCGTCGTCAAGCGCATGACCGCCGGCGTCGACTGGGACAAGAGCCCGGAGTACGTCGACCTCTCCCTGAAGGTGCTCGACCAGTTGGACGGGCTCGAGCTCACCGGGCGCGTCGACTTCCTGGCGATACCTCTGCCGCACCTGGACCTCAAGCAGACCGCCAAGGCTGTTGCTTCCTCCGCCCAGGTCGAGCTCATGGCCGCGCTCGGCCTGCCGAGCCCGCCCATCTCCGCGGCCGAGGAAGCCAAGCGCCTGCTCCAGGCCAACCGCCTCGCCGCCTCGTGGCCAGCCGGTATCAAGCTCAAGGCCGCCACCGAGGCCGAGATCCTGTGGATCTACGGACATGCGGCACGGCGCGGCCTGGACGAGCCGCTGTTCCCCGAAGAGGGAGCGCCCCGCGGCCTGCGCGGCCGGGGGCACACCGTCGCCGCCCACACCCAGGTCGTTCTCGACGAGGGCGGCCGCGGCGGCCAGCGCCGTAAGGGCCCCTCGAACCCCTTCGCCCGCCGGTACGCCAAGGTGACCACCGAACACGGCAGCAGCTACCAGGCCTTCAGCGTCCTGGCCGAGATGCCAGAGAGCTTCCGGTTCCCCGGCTCGGAGTACCTGGCCGCCCTGGACGATTTCGGCTTCCCGGTCGACTGGGCGGTCCGCCTGAACATCGAGGCCGGCTCGAAGGCCGAGCCGAAGTCCCGCAGGCAGCAGCGCGAACTGGCCCACCAGCGCGGCGAGTACGACGGCGAGACCGCCGGCGTTCCCGCGAGTCTGGACAAGGCCGCCTTCGCTCTGGACGAGTACCGCGACCGGCTGACCTCCTCGGCCACCGAGGTCGAGATCCGTGCTTCCGTCGTCACCTGTGTGTGGGGCGCCACCCCGGAAGAGGCCAACGAACGCGCGGCCTCCCTGCAGCACCACTTCGGCGGCAACGACTACACCCTCACCCGGCCCGTCGGCGACCAGGTGCCGCTCTTCCACGCGATGCTGCCCGGCACCAAGACGCCCCGGCCACTCCTCGACTTCACCCAGTACCTGCTGGCCAGGGACTTCGCCATGGCGATGCCGTTCAGCGGCGCCAACCTCGGCGACGACACCGGCTCCCTGTTCGGCCTGCAGCTGTCCGGCGGCGGCGTGCGCCCTGTCCTCATCGACTTCAGCCACGGCCCGCGCGTCAACGCCAGCGCGAGCGCCGCGTTCGTCGGCGAGCTCGGCTCCGGCAAGAGTGTCGCCCTCAAGACCGCGATGTACTCGATCCTGTCCACCGGGCACCGCGCGGGCCAGGCCCGAAGCCGCGGCCGCGCCCTGGTGATCGACCGCACCCCGCAGCAGGAATGGAGCCGCTTCGCCCTGGCCTGCCCGGGCGAGACCCAGATCATCCGCGTCGACGAGACCGCCGGCGTCTCCCTCGACCCGCTGCGGGTCTTCCGCGGCCCGCGCGCGGCCCGCTACTGCGAGTCCTTCCTCACCCCCCTGCTCGACATCGCCAGCATGTCGGTCGAAGGCGTCACGCTCGCCGAGGCCATCGAGACCACGCGCCTGGGCCCCAACCCGTCGATGACCTCGCTCATCACCAACCTCGGCCTGCGTGCCAAGACTCCGGACCCGGACGAGCCGAACGACATAGCCGTGCGCGCCGCGGCCTCCGAGCTCGTCCGCAAGATGCGGGCCCTGGCCAAGAAGGACTTGGGCCGCACGATCTTCGATCCGAATCTGCCGGTCGTCAGGATCAGCAACGCCGACTCGATCGTGTTCGCCGTCGACCGCCTCGCCCTGCCACGCAAGGAGGAACTCGACGAGCACCGCCTGCGCAGCCTGGAGGTGGAGACACGTTTCGGCTGGCGACTGATGTACCTGATCACCGCGCTGTGCCGCGAGGTCGCCTTCTCCAACCCGGCCGAGTTCACCGGGGTGTTCCTTGACGAATGCTGGTGGCTCACCGCATCCGCCGAGGGCTCCAACCTTCTGCTCGAGATCATCGCCGACGGCCGCAAACACAACGCCGGGGTTTACGCGGGCTCGCACGACCCGTACGACATCGGGCCGAAGAACGAGATCGGCGACAAGATCCGCGCCCTGCTCAGCCACATCTTCGTCTTCCGCCACCGCAGCAAGACCCTCGCCGCCCGCTGCCTCGAGTTCATCGACCTCGACCCCGCCGACGACGAGATGATCAAGCTGATCACGGAGAACCTGAGCCCTCTCAACGTGTCCGACGCCGAGCGCAGCCTGCGCGCCGGCGAGGGCCTCTACCGCGACCTGCGCCGGCGCATCGGCGGCATCAAGGTGCTCATCCCGGCCGACGACGAAGCCGCCGACGCCATCCACACCACTCCGGGGCAGATGGATGAGGACGAGCCGGCCGTCGATGTGCCCATCGAAGGGGCACTGGCATGAAGTCCGCCTCCCGTGCCGCGCCGCGCGGCCGCGCCCTGCGGATCTGGCTCATAGCCGTGCCCCTGGCACTGCTGCTGGGCCTGTCCGCCGCGGTCGCGTTCGCCGACACGGTCCCCAATCCGAAGCCGGGACCGGCGCCCACCGCGCCGGACGCCAAACCGACCCCGAAGCCGGACAAGCCCAAGCCCGAGCCCGGCAAGGACAAGCCGGATCCGTGCGACCAACTGCCCAAAGGCAGCGCCCAGTACAAGTACTGCAAGGGGGGCGACGACAGCGGCAACGACGACAAGCCGGAAGCCAAGCCGAAGCCCGAGCCGGAGGACTCCTACAACCCCATGGAGCCCCGGCCCGGCGTGACGCCGCCTGCGCCGCAGCCGGGCGATGAGAACCGGCCGGTCGAGGACCTGAGCAAGTCGCCCAAGGACGCCTCCGACGGGCTGCTGCAGCCGTTCAACGTCAAGGACAGGGACGGCGTCCCGATCAGCGCGTACAGCGTGGATTCGGACACAGGCGACTGGAACGACATCGACCTGAAGATCTGGAACCTGCTCTCGCAGTTCTTCATGGGCATCGCCAAATGGTTCATCGGCTTCTCGTGCTGGCTGATCGACTGGGCGCTCGACTTCGGTCTCGCCAAGATCCTCGTCAAGCCCGCCGACGACATCGCCACGAGCCTGCGTGACCAGGTCATCAACCGCCTCGGCCTGCCGGGACTCTTCCTGCTCTTCTCCGGCCTGTACGCGGCGTGGCACATCCTGTTCAAGAACCGCAGCCGCGGCTTCGCCGAGGCCGGCATGTCACTGGTCGTGGCCGCCGTGGCCACCACGGTGCTGCTCTCCCCGGCCCAGGTACTGCTGGGTACGCACGACCAGCCGTCCCCCGGCGGCTCCACGATGCTGCTGAGCGACGAGGGGATGGTCGGCAAGGCCAAGGACCTGTCGCTCGAGGTGAGCGCGGTCGTGCTGTCGCAGAACCCCGAAGGAGACTCCAAGCCCGAGGACGTCTCCAAACCGATCACCGACGCCCTCGTCGACGCGTTCATCGTCAAGCCGACCCAGCTCATGCTCTACGGCAAGACGTTCAAGGACCCTGCCTGCTCGAAGGCGTTCGCGGAGGCCTCGCTGGTCAAGTACAACTTCGAGCAGATGGGCATCGACTTCTTCGAGGCCAACCGGATCAACCCCACGGGTGAAGCAACCTACGCAGCCCAGCTCACCAACGCCGGCGAGCACTTCACCAAGGTCTGCAAGGTCAAGAAGGGGGACGCGAAGAAGGCGTCGGCCGACATGACCTTCTCGGCCGCGTTCGTCGCGCTCGCCGCGATCATCGTGTCCGTCCTCATGGTGCTGGTCACCGGGACCTTCCTGGTCTCGCAGGGCTGGTTGGCGTTCGAGGCGATGAAGGGCCACTGGGCCCTGGCCGCCGGCATCCTGCCGGGCGGCGGACGCGGAGTGCTGTGGCGCTGGGTGTCCGCGATCGTGAAGGCGATCCTCGGCGTCATCCTCGCGATCTTGTTCCTCGCCATCTTCGTCGTCGTGATCATCGCGCTGATCGACGCGGAGACCGGGGAGATCCTCGCGGTCAAGTTCATTTGCCTCGACCTGGCCGCGGTCGCCGGGCTCGTCGGCCAGAAGAAGATCAAGGAGACGGCGAGGCAGGTCAGCGTCAACCTCAACCGCCGCCTGGCCAACGCCCGCGTCGGCGGCAGCCGCCAGAGCGTCTTCAACCAGTTCGGCCGCTACGCCGAGACGGCCCCCGGCATCAAGCAGCTGTTCGGCGAGGCACGCGGCGAGGCACGCAAGGTCACCCAGCCGCTCGCCCGAGCCGGACGCAGCGCCAAGCAGATGTGGATGGGACCGCCGCAGCGAGGCAAGCGCGGAGGCCGCCTGCGCTCTGCCGCCCGTCTGGCGGCCAACGCCGCAGCCGCCGTGGGCACCGGCGGCGCCGCCACCGCCGCGAAGGTCGCAGCCCAGGGCGCCGCCAAGCAGGCACTGCGCCGCCGGCTCGCTGCAGCAGCCACAAACAAGCTGTCGCAGTCCCGCGGCGGACGCGCCACCCTCATGGCCGGCAAGGGCGCAGCAGCGAGCGCCCGCTTCGGCTGGAAGGCGACCAAGGTCGCGGCCCTGGCCACCGTGGGCGCCCCGGTCGGGATTCCCCGCGGAATCGCCGCCGCCAAGCGGGGAGGCACGGCCGCAGCCGCGCGGGCCAACGCGGTCAAGGGGCAGCTCACCGCGGCGAAGAACCGGGCTGGTGCCCGGGTCACCGCCAAGGTCGACGGAGCCCGCGCCTTCGGCAACGAGTACCGCCGGAATGTGCAGACCGCCGCGCGGTTCGTCGGCCGTCATGCCGCCAACGCCCAGCTCGGGATGGCTCAGCCGATGGCAGGTGCGACCCGGCCGTCCAGCCCTCCCGGCACACGCGCGGCCGCCACCGCTCCCCCGGTCCCCGGCACAGCCCCGGCATCGACACGGTCCGGTTCCTCACCGACGGTTCCCGCGGTGGATCCGGCGTCCGTCTCCACGCCCGTGCTGAACCTCCCGCCTGTCCCCAGGAAGGGCGATGACCCGCCGGCACCGCCGCCGCCCACCGCCCCGCGCGCCATTCGCAGGGCCACGCGGCCTGCCGGTCCGCCCCGACGCCGCAGCTGATCGATCCACGCGGGGGTGAGCGCACCGCGCTGACCCCCGCGCCCGACTCCCCTCACCCTGCCTCGCCTACAGGAGGTGTCCGATGCCCGCACCCCAGCCCGAGAAGTCGAGCCCCTGGAAGATCTTCGTGCTCTTCGCCGCGGCCGCCCTCCTGGCGATCACCGGGATCCTGCTCCTGGTCGTCGACCCCGGCCGAGCCGCCCCGTCTGCCGAGCCGGGCACGGCCACGGCCTCTCCAGGCCCCCTTTCCTCCACTCCGAGCACATCGTCCGAACCGACGCCGACGGCTCAGGACACCGCAGCAGAGGAACAGGAGCCGTCCGCACCGGAATCAGTGCCGCCGAAGGCGGCCGACACGGCACGCCGGTTCGTCCTGGCGTGGGCCTCGCATGACGCACGCCCGGGACACGACGTCTCCTTCAGCGATGCCGGCCGACGTGCAGCCACGTACGCCACCGACGAGTTGGCCGCCCAACTGCGCGAACCGGGCGACCGGTCCACGCGGCTGTGGCAGCAGTGGCTCGCAGACGAGACCCGCGTGAACTGCGCGGTCGATCGCGTCGCCACCCCCGACGGAGCACCCGCCGCGACATCCGAACGGGCGTACGTGCGGCTCCTCTACACCTGCACGACCCGCGCTGCTGGACAGCCGGCCACCCGCTCCCACGACCAGCTCGCAGTCGAGATGCACCACGTGCCCGCAGGCGCGTGGCGGGTCGCCGCGATCGTGAACGCCTGAGGAGACTACGTTGAAGAAGATCCTCACGGGCCTCGGGATCGCCTGGCTGTGCTGGTGCGCCCTCATCATCGCCGCCGTGATGGCCGTCGTGACCAAGCTCGGCAGCGACAACACCGGCAATGACATCCAGAACGCCGGCTTCGGAGGCGGCATCTCCAAGAGCGCCGATGTCCCGGACTGGCTGCGGACCCTGATCGACAAGGCCATCAACGAGTACGGATGCCCTGAAGTGACTCCGGCCCTGCTCGCCGCGCAGCTGTACCAGGAGAGCGGCTTCGACCCCAAGGCCGAGTCCTACAAGATCATCAAGAAGAAGGACGGGACCGAGGTCAAAGTCCCGCTCGCTCAGGGAATCGCACAGTTCATCCCCGGCACGTGGAAAACACACGGCAAGGACGGCGACGGCGACGGCGACAAGGACGTCTGGGACCCGATCGACGCGGTGCCGGCGGCCGTCGACTACGACTGCGACATCGCCGAAGAGGTCCGCAACATCCCCGGCGACAAGTCGGACAACATGCTGGCCGCGTACAACGCCGGACCGTACAAGGTGAAGAAGTATCAGGGGATCCCCCCGTATACGGAGACTCAGAACTACGTCAGGATCATCCGTGCTCTCGCCGAGAAGTGGACCGATGCCATGCAGCCGAGCAGCCCGGTCCCCGCCGGCAGCGGACGCACCGGTCAGGTGGTGGCCGCAGCCCAGACGGCACTGGGCACCGACTACCAGTGGGGCGGCAACTGCCGCAGGCCGTTCAGCCTGCGGGAGAACAACGGATGCGACTGCTCGAGCCTCATGAAGATGGCCTGGGCCAGCGTCGGCGTGAACCTCCCCCGCACCACCTACGACCAGGTCAAACGAGGCACGGAGATACGGTCGACCGCCGATCTGCAACCCGGTGATCTGCTCTTCAGCCGCGGCAGCGCCGCCCGGCCCGAGCACGTCGCCATGTACATCGGCAGCGGCCAGGTCATCGACGCGCCCAAGACGGGGCTCAAGGTACGGATCAAGCCGCTCTCGTACTGGAAGTCCCAGATCCTCGTCATGAAGCGGGTTGGCTGATCCGACCGTCGACCGGTGTACGGCAGTTCACTGCGACTCGTCGCGCCCTGACAGCCGACGGGTCTGCTCCAGCAGCTGTTCCATCTGCGTCGCCAAATCCTGCGGCACCGCGGGGAGCAGGAACGGGAGCAGGCCCTGGTCCCGTTGCGCCCGCATGGCGTCGACGGTCCGCTCCTTATTCCGAAGGTTCCGGTGCGCCTCGATCGCCCGGTACATCTCGACCACCTGGCCGACCGGAAGCGTGGTCACGGTCTTGTCCGCGCCTCCGCGGACCAGCCCGTGCACGACCACTGGAGGTGTGCCGGAGGACGAGCCGCTCACCACGCCCAGCGGGGCGGGTGCGGGCTGGGGGCGGTTCTCGGCGAGCATCCGCACAGCTTCTTCGCGGCCGGCCTGGTCGAGTTTGGCGGGCAGCTGGCCCGCGTCGGCTGCGGCCTTTACGCGCTGCAGTGCCTTCTGGTAGCCGCAACCGGTTGAGCGGTTCAGCTCGCGGGCAATCCGCTGGTGGTTGGTGGTGTTGCGGGAGGACGGGGCCATCGTTTCTCCATCGTCGCGTCCTGACGCTGCGGTTCGTCCCACCACGAGCATGGCCAGGGTGCGCGGTTCGGAAGAGGGCACCGGTCGTCACTCGCCCCCGCGCGGCAGCACGGTTCACCGGTAGCTCCGGGGGTGGGCCCGGGCCGGCGCGCACAAGCGAGGTGCGCTGCGTTGAGCATAGCGGTCGATGCTGACAACGTCCGAGGACAGCCGCAGCCGGGCCCACGCAGGGCTGCGGACAGGCGTGGTAGCCCAGGCCAGGCAGGCGACGATCGCCAGGAGACGGGGCGCACCGCCAAGGTCCGCTTCGGTTAAGCAATCCGGCAGCTTCCCGGCTGATGTCGAGGACACCTGACCTCCCACCGCGGCCGGACTCCTTGGCCGGCGGCCTCGGCCGGAGATCAAAAAAGTTCAGGCGCCCATGTCACACGGGCGTCCGAAACCGCACCTCTATAGGCATCCGCACTCCCCGTCTCCCCGGAGTTCCGACATGCCTGCTGCCTCTCTCCTTCCGGCCTTCTCGCGCCCAGGAGCCGCCCGATGACCACGAACGACGTCATCGACCGGCTGATCCAAGTCGGACAAGACCTCCCGGCGTACGGGCAGACCGCCATCACGTGGCTGACCGGCAACATGTGGTGGCTGATTCCCGTGCCGGTGGTCGTCGCTGTCTCCGTATCCGTCGCGCGTCGACGCTTCGGCCGGAAGCCGCTCAAGGACCGGCAGGCGTTCGAGCTCCTCCCGACCACCGGCTTCGATCCGGTGCTCGAGGACGTCCTCCGCTTCGCCAAGCAGCTGGCCCAGGCGCAGCGGAGCGTCTCGCGCTGGGCCTTCACTCCGGTGCGCGGCACGGCGGTGCGCGTGCGGCTGCTGTCCCAGGGCGGCCTGCTGACCATGCGCATTGAAGGGCCGGCCCGGGCCGCGGCGGTCCTTCGCCACCAGAGCTACAGCCAGTGCGAGATGCGGGCGGTCGGTCCCGCCGTAGCCAGCTCCGAGCGGCCGGAGATCCGTCTCGGCGTGGACCTCGACACCAGCTCTCAGACCGCTCTTGCGGCGTGACCTTCCGAAGGAGTCTGTGGTGAGCAAGAAGAAGGCGACATCCCCCCGCGGTCACGGACGCGGGCCGCGCAGGCCCAAGCCGCGCAAGGACACGCCCAAGCAGCAGCACGTAGCGCGCGCCGAGCTGGCGTTGGCGCTGCCGGACCACCTCGCCCTGCGCGAGGTGCCGATCAAGCCCGATCCGCTGGAGGCGCTCGCGGCCGCCGTCGCGGATGTGCGTGAGGACCTGGGTGAACGAGCGGACATCGTCTTGGACTTGGTGCCGATATCGCCCTCCCGGGTCGGCCGTCGGCGCAGCCGCCTGCTGGCGCGAGCGCGTCGCAACCCCAGCGGGATGCCGGCGATACCCGGCCTTCCGCAGCAGGGTTCGGGGGGCGGCTTCGGCTTGGACCGCCTGGCGTCCCTGGGAAGCGAGATCGCGGCGGAGATGCGCGGGCAGCAGGGCCGCGGCGGCCAGCGCCCCGCTCAGCGCCAGCGCATGCCGACTGTGTCCGACGTCAAGGCGGCCATGGGCAAGTTCGGTCCGGGCGCGGATCCGGTGTTCGCCCTGCAGATGCTGATCCGTACCTGCTCCTCCGACCCGGCGCGGCCGCGGATACTGCTGGAGCAGATCATGGCAACGCTCGAGGGCTGGGCCGGCGACAACCACCTGCGCCCGGTGGGTGCGAACCTGCTCGTGACGCGGCTGCGCGCGGACTCGCGGCTCTACCGGCGCAGCTTCGACCGCCGATTCGTCACCGGAGAGTTCGCGCCGCGGCGTTCCAGCTGGGTAACCGGCGCGGAGCTCGCCGGCCTTCTCAAGCCCGCCACGAAGCACAACATGGCGGCCAACGTGGCCCGTTCGGGCGGTGTGGTGCCCCCGCCGCCGCCGAGCCTGCCCACGTGGACCGGCCAGGCGGATCTCCTTCCCCTGGGGTGGGTGGCCAAGCCCGGCGGCGGTGAGCGGCTGGCCGGCCTGCCCCTGGCCTACCTGCTGTTCGGGCTCTTCCTCGGGAAGGCGGGATACGGCAAGACGGAAATGTCGCTGGTGCAGGCCATCGCGCTCGCTCACAACGGGCACGGGACCCTCTTCCTGGACCCGCACGGCGACGGCTGGCAGCGTGCGCGGCCCTACCTCGCTCACCCGCACATCGCGCCGCGGCTGTGGGAGATCGACCTGACCTCGCCGGACCTGGACGCGATGGTGGGCTCCTGGAACCCGCTGTCCATGGAGAACCGTGGCGAGGAGGAAATCCCGGACATCGTCAACGCGATCGTCACCGGCTTCGCGAGCGCTCTGAACTGGTCGGACAGCGCGGGGCGAGCCAAGACCATCCTGACGCGATCGGTGCAGACCCTCGCCCATCTGTCCTGGATGTTGTCGCGGGCCGGCCGGCCCGAGTTGGCGCCGACAATCTTCCAGATCCGCACCCTGCTCAACGACGAGGTGTGGCGAGACGCGGTCGTGCCGTTTCTACCGAAGACGCTGCGGGACTTCTGGGTGCAGACCTACCCGAAGTACTCCAACGAGGCAACTCCCGTTGTCACGAACATCATCGAGCGTCTCGACAGCTCGAACGCCTTGAAGGGGTTCCTCGGGTCCTCGCTGAGCACGTACGACATCCGGCACGCCATGGACAACGGGAAGGTCGTCTTCGTGTGCCCGTCCGGCACCGGCGACACCGACCGCATCGTCTCCTGCCTGCTGATCTACGACCTGTTTCGCGCCGGGCTGTCGCGGCGCACCATGCCCGTCGCCGACCGCAAGGACTTCTACGCCTTCATCGACGAGCTGACCGCGGTGGACGGCGCGAGCAAGGGAACGCTCGCCGCGATCGCCGAGCAGCTGCGCAAGTACAAGGTGAAGCTCCTGGCGATGACGCAGATGGCGCAGCGGCTGTCGGCGACCACGAGGCAGGGCCTGCTGCAGAACCTGTCGATCCTGTCCACCACGGCCAGCGACATCGACGAGGCGCAGATGGTGGTGCGGCGCTGGGGCAAGAAGGTCGCTCCCGACACGATCTCGCAGCTGCAGCGCTACCACTACGTCATGTCCGTCACCCTCGACGGCGGCCAGAGCGACCCCTTCCGGGTCCGGGGTGCGAGCGTCGAGGACGTCTACAGCGACTACCACCGCCCCGATGACGTCCACCACCTGGACGCCGCGGTCAACGAGAACCTGCGCCGGCGCCGGGTGCGGGACATCCTCGACGACCTCGCCAGGCTCGACACCCGCATCCGTCTGTTCATGGCCACGCTGCCGCCGCCCCCGCCGGACGACGACGATCCCGGTCCCGAGGAGCCGCCGGTCGACGATCCGGGCCCCGAGCCGCCGGATGACGGCCCGGACCCGGCCGAGCAGGAGCCGGCCCCCAGCAACGTCACCTACCTCACCAAGACCAAGGGGTCACACGTCGGATGAACACTCAGCCCGAATCCGAACTGCTGCACAGCCCGCAGCGGACCCTCAGCTTCCACGCCGTCGCCAAGTCGGCCCTCGACCTGCTGTACCAGCACCGCCTCATGACCACAGATCAGCTCGCCAGGCTGCTGACGCCGACTGCTCACAGCGCGTCCTACCTGCGGCGGCAGCTGGTGGCGCTCGAAGAGGGCGGCCTTGTCCAGCGCCTGCGCGCCCAGGGGAAGGCCAGCCCGGGCCACGGGTTCAACCGGCCCTACGTGTGGTTCCTGACCGAGACGGGCGCCGACGCCGTGGAACAGGCGGCGGAGATCTTCTCCCGCCGCTACCGGGTGACACCCGAGTCGGCGGCCAGCACGCGCCAGGCCCACACCTTGGCCGTCAACGAGGTCGGCATCGCGTTCGTCGAGCACGCCCGCCGGCTCGGGCACGACTGCACGCCCCTTTCGTGGACCCCTGAGGTCGCCCACCGCATCCGCGACGGGCAGCGCCGCTTCGAGGACGATCACGTGATCTCCGACGCCGTCCTGCACTACGTCCACGTCCACCGCGGCGCTCGCACCATGCTGAACGTGTTCATCGAGCTCGATCGGGCCACCATGACCGCGGCCGAGCTCGCCAAGAAGGTCTCCGCGTACGGGCGGCTGTACGAGTTCGTGCCGCAGCACCCCGACCGGGCTCGGCGCTCCGCGGCGTCGACCCGGCCGGCGTGGCAGCACACGTACCCGGCCTTCCCGCGCCTGCTGATCGTCCTCGACGGTGCGCCCGGCCCCACCCTGGCCAAGCGGCTCGCCGACCGCACCGAAGACCTGTACACGCTCACCCGGGTCGACCCGCGCCTGTCCCGGCTCGCCAGCAACCTCTCCGTCGGGGTCACCACCCTTGCGCAGCTCAAGGAGCACGGCCCGTTCGGGCGGATCTTCACGCCGCTGCTGCGCGGAACACCCGAGCAGCGGCATCCCCTCACCGACATGCTGCTGCGCCGACCGGCCGCGGCGGCGCCGGCTCGCCACCCGCCCGCCCCGCTCCCCGCTGACCTGCACGCATAACCCCTTCGGGGCCGGGCGCCTGCGCGCCTGACGACTACCTGTGAAAGGAGGCTCTGCCGATGACCGTCGCCGTTGAGGAATCCCCGGCCCCTGCGCCTGCCGTACTGGGACTGGCCGAGGCTCTGGAGAGTTCGGAGCAACTGCGCCAGCGTCGTTTCGAGATGCTCCCGATGCGCGGTTCGGTCTACACCGACGTGCAGGGCCGCGGGCCAGGCCCGAGCACCAGCCCTGAAGGCCTCGCCGATCTGATCACCTCGATCTCGACCGTCGGCGTGCTCCATCCCGTCCTGGTGGAGGAACTGCCCGGTCCGGACAACCACATCCAGCGGCGCCTGGTGATCGGCGAACGCCGCTACCGGGCCTGCCGCTGGGGCGCGGTCAACCAGCCCGATAACCCGCGGTTCGACAAGCTGCCCGCCGTCATCTGCCCCGGACCGCTGAGTGACGAGGACCGCCGGACCTGGCAGCTGGTGGAGAACCTGGCTCGCGAGGACCTCCAGCCCGGCGAGCTCGCCAAGGCTCTGCTCCTGGAGCGCAGCGCGATCCTGCGTGCCCAGCTCGACAACGCCGGCATCGAGGTGAGCGAGGACGTCCAGCGGCTGGAAGACCCCGTCGCCCGCTTCGAGGCCCTGGAGAAGTTGCGCGGCAGCGACGCCAACCTCGCCGCGCCGTGGAACCTGGTGCTGCGCCGGCTGGGCCTGCAGATTACCCCGCGCCGAGCTCGCGAGGTCGTTGCCGCGTTCCGGACCCTGCCGCGCGAACTGTCCGCGGACATGGACCAGCACCAGGTCGCGCTCGCCGCACGGACGAATCTCGCCCGCCTCAGCCGCGGACGTCGCGAGGCCGCCGCCGAACTGTGGCAGGCCGTCAAGCGTCTCGGCCGCACGGACCTGCTGTCGGCCGCTACCCGGGCACAGGCCACCAACCCGGACATGCCGGCCGACACCGCCGCCAGTGCCGCGGTCACCGCATACGAGCGAGCCAACGCCGAACGAGCCGCAGCACTTGCCCGCCGGCCGGCGCCGGCCGGCGGGCACGACGACGAGGACGATGCCGCAGCTCCGGACGAGACCACAGCGGCCCCCCTGGCTGACAGCGCGGATGCTGAACAGCCGCGACAGGGCGGCGAAACGACGGCCTTCGACGACATCTCCGAGGAACCGGTAACCGCAGGGTCGGGGGGCGAGCAACATCCGCGCGCTGACGAGCCGCTCGAGCCTGCCGAGCCCGTCGATCCGCCCGTCGTGACCGCCGCCCTTGAGGCGCTGCGCGCGCTCAACACCCAACTCGCAGAAGGCCGCGCCCTCCACCGATTCGACGCGGGCTCACTCCGCATGCTCCTGACCGACCTCCAGCGCCACACCAGCGCCGGCGCCGAAAGGACCGCTGCCGCATGACTGTCCCCCTGCCCATGCCCGGAGTCGGCAAGCCCGTTCCGGCACCCGCCTCCGGCTGCGACTGCAACAACTGCCCCTTCTTCATGGACAACCCCAGGGCCGTCGAACCCGTGTGCTCCGGCTGCACCTCCAGCTGCGAGTACTGCGGCTGCGCCCGCGCCGAGGACCCGCTCCCCGGCAGCGAGCCGGGACTGGCCTGCACTCGCTGCCCGATCCGCTGCGGCACCCGGCCCGACCGCGAGGCCTGGATGAAGGACATCGGCGGCACGATGCATTTCACCGGCCTGCGGGCGCCCGGCACCCTCCCCGACCTGCCCCTGTTCACTCCCCAGGTCGACGGACACGACGTGCCGACCCTCGACGCCCAGCTCCGCTGGCCCGCGTACGCCCTCGGGCTGCGCCGCGTCATCAGCCCCAAGACGCACAAGCTGTTCCCCCGCTGGGAGGGCCAGACCGCGCATCAGTTCCTGAACCTGCGGCCCGAGCAGAAGGCCATCCTCAGCGGCTACGCGGAAGACCCTCTCGTCGAGGCGTACTGGACGCGCCGCAAGGCCGACGGCTTCGCCGAGATGCTCGCCGCCCAAAAGTGGGACCTCGTACTCACCCCGAACGCGTCGATGTACTTCAACCAGCCCCGCGCCGAGAACCTGATCAACATGCGGCGCAACCTGATGCTCGCCGCCGAACTCTCCGCCGCCGGCGTCACTGCAGTCCCCAACATCTACTGGCTCCGCCTCGAAGACCTCGACCGCTACCTCGACTGGCTCGACGAGACCCCCGCTCTGCCGCCCGCCCTGGCCATGAACCTGCAGACGTTCCGCACGCAGGCCGACTGGGAGGAGATGGCGGTCCCAGGTCTTACCTACCTGGCCGCCACCCTCCCGCCGGACCTGCCCATGGTCCTGACCGGAGCCAGCCGCGCCGACCGGATCGCCACCCTCAAGGCCCTCTTCCCCGGCCGGCTCTACCTCATCAGCCAGAACCCGCTGCAGTACGCCCGCCACGGCGCCGTCATGACCGAGGAAGGACGCGTCGACACCCACGCGCGCACCGAGGACCTGTTCACCGCCAACGTCCGCTTCTACGCCGGCCTCGCCGACGGCACGATCACCCCACGGAACGAGGCCTGATTATGGGCTCGGGCAGCCGGATCGACCACCAGCACCACCTCGTCGCCACCACCGCGGCGGGGCTGACCATCGAGGCCCCGGCCGAGCGGGTCGACCTCATGCCCGAGGGCCAGCGTGAACTCATCGACCAAGCTCTGGCGATCCAGGCCCGGTGGGAGGCGAACAACGGACGGGCCTCGCTCGAGGAAGCGATGGAGTACTGGGGCCTGCGCGACCGGCTCCGGTTGGAGCACGACCTGTGGAACGGACACGGCCTCATTGCGGACGCCGAGCGCGAAGACGTCCAGGACCAAGACAGCCCCGGTTTCCCGCCCCGGGCCACCGAGCCACCGGCCGACATCCCCGTCCAGCGCGCTGCCGCTCAGCAGGTCCTGGACGAGGTCGCCGCCGAGCACAGCGCTGCCGCGGCGCTCCAGGTGCAGGCCCGTGACCGGTGGCCCGACGAGCGGGAAGTCAGTTTCGTTGAGGACTTCGAGGCCTTCCGCCAGGTCCACGACGCCGCGTGGGACCGGGAGCTCCGCGGCGAAGAAGCAGTGCCCTACCTGCTCGAAGACGCCACCGGCGGCCTCGGCGCCCGCGAAGGCGGGCGCGGCTTCGGCGTGGAGATCGAGTTCGTCACCGACGGCGACTACGACGACCAGGCGGAGGCACTGCGCGCCATCGGCAGGGACCTGCACGAAGCCGGTCTGGCGCGGGACAGCCGGCAACACGGTTATCACTCACAGGCGGCGGCCGGCTACACCGACGCCCCCAACGCCTGGCGGCTGGAGGACGACTGCACCGTGGCCGGCGAGATCGTCTCGCCGATCCTGTACGACGAGCCGCAGACCTGGCAGAACCTCGCCACCGTCTGCGAGATCGTCCGCCGGCACGGTGGCGGCGCCAGCGAACGTACCGGCGGCCACGTGCACGTCGGCCTGCACGACTACGACCACGACGTCGCCAACCACACCCGCCTCATGCAGATGTACGACCACTACGAGGACGTCCTGTTCCGGCTCGCCGCCAATCGCATCGCCCCCGACTCCGCACACCGCGGGACCGAATGGTGCGAGCCCAACTTCGTGCCCACAGGCGGATACCGCTCACTGAGCGAGGTGCAGCGCAACGGCCACGGCCTCGCGGTCAACCTCTCAGCAGCACACGGCCGGCGCAGCGACCACGG
The DNA here is from genome assembly GCF_000721175.1 of Streptomyces anulatus. GTDB lineage: Bacteria > Actinomycetota > Actinomycetes > Streptomycetales > Streptomycetaceae > Streptomyces > Streptomyces anulatus_C. The sequence continues at coordinate 47,055 of NZ_JOEZ01000026.1, read as the reverse complement.
CGAGTTCCGGCTGTGGGACGGCTCGGTGGACCCCGCCGTCATCCAGACGCAGATCAACCTCTCCCTGGGCATGGTGAACGCGGCCGTGCGCGGCAGTGCTGCGCAAACCCGGCGCGGGGAGCGGATGCCGCTCGGCCGCCACCGGCAGGACTGGGGGCCCGATCACCGCCTCAGCGTCGGGGAGCTGGAGACCAACAGCCTCCACTTCCGCCAGTTCGCCGACGAGATCTTCCACCGGCGCGCACAGATGCAGCAGGCGGCTTCGCTCTACGCGGTCACCCGCTGGCAACAACCCGAGTACCAGGGCTGGTAGCGCCCGCCGTCACGTCCGCACATCACGCCGCCGACCTGCACCGCCTCGGTCGGCCAGATCACTGAAAGGGGGCCGTACCCATGGGATCCGGCAGCAGAATCGATCATCAGCACCACCTCGTCGCCACCACCGCGGCAGGCACCACCATCAGCGCTCCCAGCCAGGGAGTCAGCCTGTCCCCCGAGGACGAACACCAGCAGTTGGTCAGCCGCGTGCTGCAGCTCGGCACGGCCGTAGCCGAGCGCCGCGAGAACCCGGAGGAGCTCGCCGAGTTCTACGAGCTCCGCCAGCGTCTACAGGATGAGTTCGGGCATGCCGAGGACTCGCTCGACGAGCAGATCGTGCAGGCCGCCGGCACAGGCGTGTCCGTACCCCAGCAGCGGGACCTCCCGCCGGAATGGGGCAGTGCGGAGGAGCGGGCTGTCCAGCGGGCCGCGGCGCAGCAGGTCCTGGACGAGGTCGCCGCCGAGCACCAGGCCGCCACCTCGCTCCAGGAGCAGGCCCGCGAACAGTGGCCGCCCGACGAGGTCAGCTACACGGAGGACTTCGACGCCTTCCAGCGCGACTACGACGCCGCCCGCGACCGCGCCGAACGCGGTGAGCAGGTCGTCCCCTACATGACGGAGAACGCCACTGGCGGTCTCGGCGCCCGCGAGGGCGGCCGCGGCTTCGGAGTGGAGATCGAGTTCGACATCGAGCCCGGCGTCGACAGGCAGCAGGCGATCCAGAACATCGCCCGTGAACTACGCGACGCCGGCCTGTCCCGCACGGCCCGGCAGTACGGCTACCACTCGCAGCAGAGCGCGGGATACACCGACGAGCCGAACGCATGGCGGCTTGAGTCGGACTGCACCGTGGCCGGCGAGCTGGTCTCGCCGATCCTGTACGACGAGCCGCAGACCTGGCAGAACCTCGCCACGGCCTGCGAGATCATCGAGCGTAACGGCGGCCGCGCGTCGTTCGGAACCGGCGGTCACGTGCACGTGGGCATGCACGACTTCGACCACGACGTCGCCAACCACACGCGCCTCATGCAGATGTACAAGGCCCATGAGGATGTGCTGTACCGGCTCGCGCAGAACCCCGCCTCCGAGGGGAACCAGCACCGGGGCACGCGCTGGTGCAGCCCTAACCCCGTGCCGTCCGAGGGATATTCGGCGATCTCGGAGATCAGTTCGTTCCATGGGCAGGCGGTGAATCTCAGCGGGGCTCGGCGCGGCGGGCAGAGCGCCCACGGCGAGTTCCGGCTGTGGGACGGCTCCCTCAACCCGTCCGTGATCCAGACGCAGGTGAAGCTCTCCCTGGGCATGGCCGCCGCGGCCGTGCGGCAGGACACCGCCGTCTCTGGTCCGCGTATGGAGTTGGGTAGCCACCGTGAGCAGCGACGTCAGGCCGGACTCGGGCAGCGGCGGCGGCTGTCCGGTGACGATTGGCGTACGACTACCGCTAACTTCCGGCAACTGGTCGACTCGCTGTTCCAGCGCCCTGAGGATAAGGCTCAGGCCACCGCTCTATTCCACGAAACCCGCTGGCAGCGCCGCTAACCCCTTGGAGATGTCATGACGTTCATCCGCACCCGCAATGCCTCCTCGGCTGCCACGCCTCTCGACCCTCCGACCAAGGACGACGGCAGCAACTACGTCTTCGAGATGATCTACGACGGCGGGAGCTGGCGCGGTTACGCCGATACCCCGACCGAGCTCATGGAAGGCCTGATCCCGGAGTACCCCGAGCTGGTGAGCCCGAAGGAGAAGGCGGCTGCCCGAATCCGGCTCGCCTTGCGTCTTCAGGTCCAGCTGCAGGCTGTGCTCGCGGCATCGGAGGAGTTCGGGCAGTGCTCCCCCGAGCAGCAGCAGGCAATCCTCGCCCCGCGGGACACGCCGCCGGTTGTCAGCCGCTGGGACGCTCCCGTCCCGCTGGTGCTGGTGACCACGTTCTACAAGCCGGCCGGCCGTCTGCCGCGGCCTGAGGGACCCGAGGGCGCGCTGATCTGGATCGAGCCGGACGACGAGTGGAGCCTGCTGGTCTCGCTGCACCAGGCCGGCGTGATCCACGTGGCCGCCGAGCAGGGCGCGCTGCCGCCCAATGTCCGAGGGGAATGATCGTGGGGTCGGGAAGCCGAATAGACCACCAGCACCACAGCGTCGCGCCCACACGAGGCACGGACACGCTCGTCGCCGAGGCCGCGCCGCTCACCATTGAGGAGCGGCCGGAGCGCACAGCGGTCCGCATCGTCGACACCACCTCGGCCGATGCTCCGATCCTGCAGACCTACGTGGTCAGCGGCGACGACCACCTGCTGTTCCTGCCGCGCAACCCTGACATCATCCGGGGCCAAGTGACCGACGACCAGGACGCCCTGGTTCAGGTGGGGGCCAGCGTCTCCGACGAGGACGGACGCCACTTCATCGAGGGCGACGTCCGGGTCAGCCGCGGCCCGGACGGCCAACTCCAGGTCAGCCCGGAAAACTTGAGGTGCACCGGCGGCGACATGCACGCCGGCGACGAGGACGGCACCTGCGTTCACCAGGGCGCCATAGCCAACCTGGTTCAGGATCAGCTCGGCTCGAGCGGCCGCTCCGCGGTCGACCGGGCCGCGGCCCAGGAAGTCCTCGACGAAGTTGCGGCCGAGCACGCCGCCTCGATCGCCGCACAGGACCAGGCGCGCGCCGAGCGGGCGGCCCAGCCCGCGGTGCGCTCCTACCTGGAGGACATGGACGCCTTCCAGGAGGCGTACGACCAGGCCCGAGAGCGCCAGCGGGCGGGCGAGCCTCTGGTGCCCTACATGACGGAGAACGCCACGGGCGGCCTCGGCGCCCGTGAGGGCGGCCGCGCGTTCGGTGTCGAGATCGAATTCGACTACCCGGCCTCCATGACGCACTCCGAGCGGCAGGCCGCCAGCCGGCGCATCGCGCGCGAACTCCACGAAGCGGGGATCGCACCGGACGCCAACGTGAACGGTTGGCATGCCTCGGCGCGCGCGGGCTACACCGACGCACCGAACGCGTGGCGGCTGGAGTACGACAGCACTGTCGCCGGTGAGATCGTCTCGCCCATTCTCTATGACGAGCCGCAGACCTGGAACAACCTGGCGCAGGTGTGCGAGATCGTCCGGCGCAACGGGGGCATCGCCAGTCCGCGAACGGGCGGCCACGTCCACGTCGCGGTCCCCGACTACGACCACACGGTCGAGAACCACAACCAGCTGATCAACACGGTGGCCGGGTACGAGGACGTCATCTACCGGCTCGCCCAGAACCCCGCTGCCGACCGCCATCGAGGGCTGGAGTGGTGCACCCCGAACACCCAGCCGTCGCGCCCGTACACCTCAGTGTCAGCCGTCCAGAGCTACAACAACAGCCATCACATCGGACTGAACTTCCAGTCCGTGCACGGACGGCAGAGTGACCACGCCGAGTTCCGCATGTGGGACGGTTCCTTGGACCCGGGGACCATCCAGGCCCAGGTCAACGTGTCGCTGGGCCTGACGAATGCGGCTTTGCGGGAGGCCGGCAGCACTCCGCCGCCGCCTCCGCAGCGGGTCGGGCACCACCGTCGTGCGAGGGCTCAGGCCGGGCAGCGTGGACCTCTGACCGGCGAGGCATGGACCAATGCCACGCGTTCGTTCCGCGACATGGCCGACAGGATTTTCGGCCGGGAGGAGAACCGGGCGCAGGTGGCCGCGCTGTTCGCCGGCACCCGCTGGCACGACGGCCGGTACTGAGGCCGGTCAAGAGCGAAAAGGGGCCGGGGCACCGCAGTTTGCGGTGCCCCGGCCCCTTTCTTCTTCCGGGTCGATGACCTACTTGCCGCTGGGAGACAGCCACAGCGGCGCCGAAACGGACCGCGAGCGCTGGGGCTCACGCAGCGTTCGGTGACTGCACACCTCCTCGTCGGCCACCTGGTCCTCGATGCTGAAGCCCCGGTAGGCGACGATGTGCGCCAGCCGGTCGTCCTTCGCCCGCGCCGTCGCGGTGAAGCGGCGGTCGCCCACCAGCGCCGGACTGCCCGAGGAGTAGTCGATCATCATCAGCGTGCCCTCTGGCACCATCAGAATCTCGGCGATGGTCACGTCCGCCGCGCGAGCGGCCTTGCGGAACCATCCGGGGTTGGACGCCCAGTAGAGGTTCCCCTCGGTGTCGACAGCGACGGAGAGCGGGCTCACCGCCGTGCGTGCCAGCATGACCAGCTGCGGCCAGCGCCGGTCGGTCCACACCAGAGCAGCCCGGCCCACGACGGACTCCAGGACGTCGAGGGTGGGCAGGATGACCCCGCCCGCCTGATCGAGAGCCTGGTACAGGACCTCGGTGTCGGTGCCCCCGGTCGGACGCGGGAGACCGAATTCCGACCGGAGCGGCCAGGTGTCCACGTCTCCGTTGTGCGTGCCGATGAGCTGCCCCACCTGTAGCGGGCTGGAGTTGACCAGCGTCGTCCCGCCCTGGGTCGCCCAGCGGGTGTGACCGAGAGCGACCGGAGCCGCGTCGAGCGCGCTGTTGTAGGCGGGCTTCCACACATCGCGGAACCGGCCCGGTCCCTTGATGATCCGCCAGCCGCCCGCCGTCACGTCGCGACGGTTGGTGACCGGACGCCGGTCGAGCTTCTTCGTCGCGGAGATGGCGAATGCCAGCCCCGCCGAGTCCTTACCCCGCTCCTCGGCCAGCTGGCCCAGGGCAACGCACATGATGGTGGCGCGGGTGGGGTCACAGGTCTGGTTTCGGACAACTCCGAACAGACCGCACATAGTTGTTCCTTTTCTGCCTCGATTCTCCGCGAGGAGACCGAGGTGTACTGCTCAAGCCGTCAGGCCGCGCCGCGCGCGGCCTGACGGGTACTGCATGGTGGGGTGTTCATCCGCCCACCCCAGAGGGCGGTGTGGATTTACCGGGACTCCGCCTTGACGAAGTCACCGTCGGGGATCTCCTCGGCGTCGGTGAACCAGCGGCGGGACGACTCGCCCGCGAGGTACACGTACGCCTCGATCTCGCTGCCGTCGGCAAGAGTCACGGTGCGGACCTTGCGGTCGTACATGTTGTTGCGACCCTCGCCCCGGTAGCCTTCGAGCCGGTCGAGCCGACGGAGCACGTCGGGCCACTGCTCGGGGTCCACGTCCATGACCTCGCCGACGACCTTCCGGCCGTCCCGCTGGATCGCGAAGGGGACACCGGAACCGAAGATCGCGTAGTCGTTCAGGATCGCGGGGCGCTCCTGAATCGTGGTGCCCTCCAGGATGCCGAAGTAGTTGCCCTGCCCGGCACGGAGCGTGCCATAGACGAAAACGGGCCTCTGCTCAGTGGTGAACACGGGTTCGCCACCTTTCTGGTACTGCTCGCCGGTCACCTTCTCCGGCGTTGATGACTCAACTCTACAGCACTATTTCCAATTATGCAACTCCCCTGATCGACCACACCTTCTACTCCTCGTGTTGCGTAATTGGATTTACTGCCGTACCTTGAGTGTGTCGTCGGGCGTGAACACTCGCCGCCCGGCGGCCCTGTGAAGGAGCCGCCCATGCCGCCCATGTGTGGCTCAACCTCCGCTGCCCCCTCCCAGCACAGCGGAGGCACAGGCCCCGGGCGCGGCGCCCACTGCGCCGCGCCCGGACCGAACTCCCATGCAACCGGCCCTTCAATCAATGGAGTTGCCCATGCCGTTCATGATGAGCACCCGCGCTCTGGCCCGGCTCGACCACGCGGCACTCCGCGCGGCTGGCCAAAGGTCAGCAGAAGGCCGGCCGAGCCGGGCCGGCGGCACGACAGCTCCATACGCCGTCTTCGCCACCGCCGGCTATGCGCGCACCATGCTGCGCCACGTGCTCCGCCTGAGGCAGTGGGTCACCGTCATCAGCCAGGCCGACGACCTCCATCCCCTCATCGAAGGGGCAGTGAGCCCGGCCATCCGGCTGCAGATCCCGGCCGGAACCGTGTCCCGCGAGTTCCTAGCCGCCTACGACAGCACCCGGCATTTCGCCCTGAGCCCCATCGCCCCGTGCCCGCAGTGCGGAGCGCGCGTTCCGACGGTGTGCATCAACAACCTGGCCGACTACGGCGACTGGCTGCGTGGCGCCCAGGACCTCGCCGAGTCCCCGTTCTACCGCACCTCGCCCGCCCATCACGATGACTGCCCGCTCCCGGGTCAGCCACTGACGACGTAGTCGGGTCCGCAGCACCCCGCGTCGCGGCGCCCGAACGCGTCGCAGCGCCCGAATAGATCGAAGCAGTACCGATGACTCGCTCCCATCCCCCGCACCCGCTGCGGAAGCAGGCCGAACCGACCATCACCGTGGTGTCGGTGCCGGCCCCTGCACGACGCACCGAGAAGGAACAGATCTTCCACGACGGCCTCACCGAACACCTCTTGTTCGCGCTGCCGATCGCGATGCTCGAGATCAGCCGCATGCCACCGCACGCACTGGACCCGCTCCGGGCCACGGCGGCCGCGGCCATCGGCGGCCGCGGCGACGTTCTCCAGTTCCCGAGCAAAAAGCACACCGCCGAGGCGGGCCAGCAGTTGGACCTCGGTCTCGCCTACCTGGCGCTGATGACCGCAGGCGGCATCACCAAGTTCGGTGTGCACGCCTGCGCCGCGCCCCATGACGACTGCCCTGCTGACACATCGAGCTCCAACCAGACGGAAAGCACGACATGAACACCAGCTCGACCACCGACACGCCGCACACGAAGCCCAAGGCGCGCCGGTGGCTCCTCACCCAGAACCGGCAACTGCGGGCCGAAGGGATTTTCAACTGGCCACTTCCCGCTTGGGCCGGCCGCTTTTCCGACGGATCGACATACAACGCCTGCCCGGAGGCCGGGGCCTGCGCGAAGCTCTGCTACGCGAGGGTGGGGACCTATCGGTGGCCGGTCGTCCTGGCCGCGCACGAGCGCAACATGTGGATGACGATGCATGCCCTGGACGAGTGGGAAGCCCAGATGGCCGAGGAACTCCGCCACCGGCGGTATCGGGGCAAATGGATTCGCTTGCACGATTCCGGCGACTTCCATTCCGACGAATACTTGCAGGCGTGGCTGCGCATCATGCGGAACGCCCCCGCGGACACCTGGTTCTACTGCTACACGAAATCCGTTTCGCGTTTCCGCCGGCTCGTTGAGCCGAATCCGCCCGAGAATTTCCTGTGGTGCTACAGCCTGGGCGGGAAGGAGGACTTTCTGCTGGACCTGGAGAGCGACCGCCATGCCGACGTGTTCCCCGGCGTCGAGGAACTGGAGGAGGCGGGCTACACCGACCAGACGGAATCCGACCTCCTGTCTGTCCTGAGCGAGTCCCCGAAGGTCGGCATCCCAGCGAACTACATCCCGGCGCTGCTCAAACGGCAGGGTGACGAGACCTTCAGCAGCTTGCAGCGCGCCCTGGACAAGAAGCTCGCCGAGAAGAAGCAGCGCCGCACGGCCGCAGGCAGCCTCGGCCTCGCTTCCTGACCGCCGGCCACCGGCTCGCCGGCCGAGGCCGGGAAATCACCGCACAGCGAACCTCCAGGCGTGCCGGGGAGCGCAGGCTCCCCGGCACGCCCGCGTCGGTTCCGGCGGCGATCCACACCGACACACCCACGACGAATTGCTTAATCGCTTGAATCGCTGTACGTTGCGAGCCGGGTCTCTCCCTGCGCCCTTCCAGCCCCGTCCGGGCATCAGCAAAGGCACAGGAAGGGGCCGCTGGCCACGCACAACAGCATCCCCCCGCCGGCGCATCCGCGGCCCGGCAGGAAACGATCAGGCCACGCAGGCCCTGGAGCAGACGATGATCCCCGCAAACTCGAAGATCAAGCAGACCACGGTCGAAAAGATCGCAAAGCGCTACCACGTGAGCGGCTCGACCGCCGCCTCCTGGACGCTCGAGGAGACCTTCCCGCCGTGCCTCGACAAGGGTTGGGGCAAGACCCAGCTGTACGACGAGGCAGCTGTCGATGAGTGGGTCCTGGAGCACAAGCCGGAGGCCTGGGTGGTGGCTCACCCCAAGCAGAAGGAGAAGGCCACCGCGCTGCCTGCCGGCGGGCCCAAGGACCTTCTCCCTCTGCGCCACATCGGAGTGCTCGAGGGCCGGTTCCTCTCACGCGAGCCCACGCCGGTCGCGACCCTGCGCACGTACATCTCCCGAGGCGTGCTCGCCCGGCCCGACCGTCGCGCCGGCGACGGAGGCCAGCCCGAGGTCACGGAGGACATGTGGTTCCGCGAGACGGCCTACAACTACATCACCCGTCCGCGCCGGGTCCGGCGCAAGACCGGCAAGAGCGACGGTGAGCGGAGGGAACCGAGCGAGTTCCTGCAGCGGTACTTCGAGGAGAACCCGGGCCTGCTCACCCTCGAGAAGATCGCCGAGCTCGACGGCCGGGAACACGATCGCGAGCCGACGGCGCTGTCCACGCTCGACAACTACATCTCTCAGGGCAAGCTGGCGCGGCCGGACCGCAAGCCGGGCGACGGCGAGACGCCCGACGTCGACGAGCGGATGTGGATGCCCGAGAGCGTTCTGCCCTACCTGTGCCGGCCGGACAGCCGGCACGGTGCGCCGAAGCCTGCGCAGGAGGAGGCTGCCGCGGTGGAGGCGAGCGAGTTCCTGCAGCGGTACTTCGAGGAGAACCCGGGCCTGCTCACCCTCGAGAAGATCGCCGAGCTCGACGGCCGGGAACAGGGCCGCCCCAAGGCGACCGCCCTGTCGACCCTGAAGGTCTACATCTCTCAGGGCAAGCTGGCGCGGCCGGACCGGAAGCCGGGCGACGGCAAGACGCCGGCGGTGGATGAGCCGATGTGGACGCCCGAGGCTGCCCTGCCCTTCCTCGCCACCCCGCGACAGGCGAGGAAGGAGGCCCCCGCTGCTCCTGCGGAAGGTGAGCTGCGTGAGCCGAGTGCGGCCCTGAAGCGGTACTTCGAGAAGAATCCGGGCCTGCTGACCCTCGAGAAGATCGCTGAGCTCGACGGCAAGGAACAGGGCCGCAGCAAGCCGACCGCCCTGTCCACGATGCGGGCGTACCGCTCTCGCGGCCTGCTGGCGCCCCCGGACCGTCTGCCGAACGACGGCAAGACGCCTGAGGTCGACGAGCCGATGTGGACGCCCGAGTCCGCCCGCCCGTACCTGCTCCGCCCCCTCGGCCGGCGCGGCGCCGCCGCTGCGAAGTCCGACCAGTAGTCCGACGCACTCCCGCCCCGACCCTCAAGGACGTCCATGACCAACCGCCGCATCGACGAAGCGGGGATCAGCGCCCGGTACGGGGTCAAGCCGAAGGACACCGCCGTGTGGACCACGCTGGTCAACTTTCCGGCGAGGGGCGAGGACGGTCTGTGGGACGTCGCGCTGGTCGACGCGTGGGTGCAGGCCATGCGGCCGCAGTACTGGCCGCCCCGGCCGGAAACGCCTGCGGCCGGCGCGGTCACCAGCCCCCAGAAGGGGAAGCAGAAGAAGGCTGCGGTCGCGCCCGTCACCGAGACCCGGTCCGAGATGGCCAAGCGGTTCGGCATGACCTTCAACGCCGTGGACGCCTGGACCAAGGCCACGGAACGACGTGACTCCAGCGGCAAGGTCGTGGCGGCCGCGTTCCCCCCGCCAGCGTCGGAGGGGCGGTGGGACGCGAAGACGGTGGATGCGTGGGTGCGCGTCCACCGGCCCCGCGTGTGGGCGGCCTACGCCGGCGGCGAGCCTCAGTTCGCGAAGCCTCTTCCCGCAGGGGACCCCAGGGACTTGCTCAACATCACCGAGTACGGCGTCATCCGTGGGAACGCGATCAGTGGGAAGCCCGCATCGCGGCGCACCATGCAGTCGTATCTCCTGCGGGGACAGATCGAAGCTCCTGACCGGCGGCCGGGCGACCGCAAGCGCCCGGAGGTATTCGAGCCGATGTGGTATCGGGAGACGATTTACCAGGAGATCCGTAGACGCCTTACACGGGGAAAGTTGCAGACGGGCGAAAAAGGCGCAGAGGATTAGCAGATTCTCTCTCCCCATCGTTTCTCGCCAAATTGCACCGGTGAAGGCGAGTCCGTTGTCTTTCAAATTCACCCGCGCCGACCTGGTGGGCTCTGCAGTGATGCGCCGAGCAGCATCCACCCAAACCCGCAAAGTTGCATAATTGGATATACTGCGGTAGCTTGAGGCGGGTCGGCGGGTGAAGCCTCTCCCCGCCCGGCACGAACGAACCACTGCGGTTGCACCGGTCCATGATCTGCGACGGTGCCCCCCACCGAGGAGGTCTGCGATGCAGACAGAACCTCGTCTGCCCGCCACCGACGAGTCCGAAGCTCAGGAGTTTCTGGAGCTTCTCGAAGGCGCCCCGTTCACGGCGCCGTACACGGGGCAGGTCGTCGACTGGCTCATCAGAGACAGCACGGTGCACGCCCCAGACGCCTCCCCGGCAGCCCGGGCAGTCGACGCACTGTGGCGCTACGCCGACGGACACGACCTGGGTGCGGGCGAGATCGCCGAGCGCGTGCGGGATGTCGCGCACGCCATGTCCCTGGTAGCGGACGAGCACTACGCGGCAGACCCGAGCCCACGCCGCCCCCGCCCCGTACACGGGCGCAGCGTGCGCAAGCTGTGCGTGGCTGCCGGCCGCCGAAGGAGCCTGGCAGGCCCCGGGCGGACCGTCGTGATCGCGCAGGGCACTCACGGACACACCGTCTACCGCCCTGTAGCACCCTCCGTGCCCCCCGACCGGGCCGGTGAGACACTTCGGCACGAGGTGCTGACGGTGCTCGCCGCCCATGTCCACCTCGCCGACCGCCGCACCTTCCAGGGCAGCGGGGTGGTCGTCGAATGCCGGCACGAGAGCGTCGAGGTCACCTGGTGGTACCCGGACCTGGAGGCGGAGCCCGATCACTACCATCCCGCCTGGAGCACTGGCGGGGTGCGCCTTCTGTGCTCGGCCCTTCTTCGAGGCGAAGGCATGAAGGTGACCGTCCAGCCCAACGGCGCACTGCTCGTCACACGGTGAGCAGCCCCTCCCCACCCTCCTACGCGGACGCCCCGGCCCGCTCACTGTTCAAGGAATCACTATGCGCACTTCGCACCGCTTTCTTCTCGGTCTTGTCCTCGGCACGACCATCACCGTCATCGTCTGGTCCGGCACCGGAAACGCCGAGGCCGCGATCACCCTGGGTGTGGCAGTCCTGGTCCTCGTGTGGCTCGGGCAGTTCATCCTCGACTAGCTCTTCTGAACGATCTTGATGTCACTTCGCTCCCAGTCCTGGACCACAACCCTGTGAACAGCACCCCTCCCTCCGCCCGCGCCTATGAGCGTCTCGTCCAGCGCCTCGCCGACGACGTCGGCACCGCGACTGCGGTCTCCTGGGCCCACGCGACCGCAGTCACCCACCACTGCGTCCGGCACGGCCTGGTCTCCACAACCGAGCCGCCGACCTCACCCGATGCCGTACGCCGGATCCTTGACGAGCTGGCTGGCGCCCACCCCGGGCTCGCCGGTTTCCTCGACCCGCAGGTCGTGCCGCTCTGGACCTCACCGCTCAATACGGCTTCCTGGACAGCCCTCGCCGAGTTCTGGGGAGCAGGGGCTGCCATCGACGACGGGCCGAACCGGGTCGACGGATACCGGCTCGGGGACGCCTACCAGGCGCTGTCGCACGACGCGCGCAGGTCGAGAGCCCTGTGCCAGACTCCGCCGTGGATCGCCGAACTCCTCCTGGAGCTCTCGCTGGAGCCGGCGACCGACGAGGTGGGCCCCCAGAACGTCCGCATGATCGACCCGGCCTGCGGCACGGGGCACATCCTGCTCAGCGCCTTCCACGCCGCCCGCGTCTACCGCCGCCGCGGCCGCGGGCACGGGGTACCGATCGACGCCCGGGCATCGATCGAGCGCGCTCTGCGGACCGTCCACGGCGTCGACCTGGACCCCTATGCGGTGCTCCTCGCCCGGTACCGGCTGCTCGCCACCAGCGCCTCGATTCTCCGTGGCCGCCTCGACCAGCTGCCGCACTCGTGGCCCGTCCAAGTGGCCTGTGCGAACTCCCTGCTGGACCGCGGCGAGCCGCTGCTCGAGCGCGGCCAGTATCACTGCGTCGTCGGGAACCCGCCCTACATCACGGTGGCCGACGCCCAGCAGCGCGATCTGATCCGCAAGGCGTATCCGCGTGTGGCCGCAGGGAAGTTCCCGCTGGCGCTGCCGTTCTGTGAACTCATGTTCTCCCTCGCGGTCCCCGGCGGGCATGTCGCGCAGCTGACCTCGAACGCGTTCATGAAGCGGGAGTTCGGTCGCAAGTTCGTCACCGAGTATTTGCCCCAGTTCGATATGCGGTGGGTCATTGACACCTCCGGGGCGTACATCCCTGGCCACGGCACGCCGACGGTCATCCTGTGCCATCGCGTACGCCCACCCCAGGGCGACACGGTGATCACGGTCCGGGGGGTTCAGGGTGAGCCGGCGATCCCGGCGGACCCGGCCCGGGGAAAGGTGTGGTCGGCGATCGCCGAAGCCGTTCGCCGCAGGCTTGCCGAGGACCGGCTGAAGGAAGCCCTCACCCATCCCCGTTGGATTGCATAATTGGATTTATGGCGGTAGGCTTGTGTTGTGACGGTGACCCGCAGTCCGATGCGGTCGCCGCGTTCCACCGACACGGCCAGGCGCCGTCCGGTCGCCCGACTTCCGGAGAACCATGTCCGTACCTTTTCCAGCCCGTGAGCGCACAGTTGTCCAGGCGCGCCGTGGCACCTCACGCCGCTCGGGCCATGGGCTGGCCGTGACGGCAGCCGCCGCCACCGGGGCGGGCATGACGGCTCAGGCGGCCACCGGCATCACCCCGGCACGGTTCGCCGACGGAGCCGTCACCGTCGACTTCCTGGCGCGCGCCGCGATGCACTCGGCGTACGGGCTCGCCATCGTCAGCGCCATGGCGCTCGCAGCCGTCACCACCGCGGCGCGGCGGCGGAAGCGCCCGCAGCCGTCGTCTCCCAGTAGCTACAAGGATCTGCCATGACCATTTCGCCCACCACCGCGAGCGCCCCGACGCAGCGCACCGATTCGGCCGAGGGCCGTACCGGGCGCGGCCGCGGGTTCATACGACAGGCCCTGGACGCAGGTATCCACCCGGCGACCCGGCGCCCGCTCCAGGCCGGACAGCACTGCGGAGGCTGTGCTCATCTCCAGATGAAGAAACTTGCCGACGACTCGCGGCACTTGAAGTGCGCTCTGGTGATCGGCACGGGCCGCCGGAACGGCGGTCCCGACCTCCACAAGGAGACCCCGGCGTGCGTCGCCTTCGAGGCCGCGCCCCTGGCGCCGACCAACGACGGCACGCGAGAGACCTCATGAATCCGATCACGGTCGCCGAGTTGCGCGCCGACTGGCACGACGCCCCCGACTTGAGCAGCGAACAGAGGCAAGTGCTCGGGCAATTGGCCGAGACGGACTTGCAAGAGGCTCTCGACGCGGCTTTCCGGCGGCACGAGGACACGTACTTCCGGATCCTCGACTCGACCCGCAGCGACGCCACGCGCGCACTCCTGGAACGCATGGCCGCATGAGCGGTGGCTGCCTGGTGGTACGCCCTCCGCCGGGCAGCCACCGCTGGGCGGCGCCACACACAGCCGGCCACGCAGAAGGACGCGCCCCCGCCCACCCAGAGAGAAGCCCGGTACCTCATGCATCCCTCCGCTCGAAGTCGCGCGAGGCAACAGGCATTCGACCTGGAGAGCCAGCGTCACGACATGATCGAAAGGCTTGCCGACGGCGGTCTGCCCGAACCCCGGGCGGCCGCCCTGGTCGACGCCCTGTGCGAGGCCGCCCGCGACCAGATCGCGCAGGATCTGGCCCGTCAGATCCTCCCGCTGCGTGAACGGCACGACGCGGCCTGGGACTGGATCACCCGTGACAGTCTCAGCCACCAGCTCCGCGCCCTGGTCACGGCCCTCGCCACCGCCCTGGGCAACCCGCAGGACACCACGGCTGCGCACGGCTACGTCCGCGCCATGGTCAGTGGAGGCGGCGACGGATCACGAGGCGCTGCGTAATCGGCAGCGGCGCCCGGCCCCCGCACCGCCCCGACCGGGCCGGGCCGGGTCCGTCACGGGCCCGATCCGTACCGGAGGAACACGGCCCGACCCAAACCCCAGCATTCCCCGATTGCATGGCCCTGGCGGCGAGCTCAGCTCCCGCCGGGGCCTCGCGCGTTGCCCCGCTGGCACGCCACCGGCGCCCGGTGCCGGCAGGGCGTGCCGGCACCGGGCGCCGGCGCCCCGCCCGCCGGACCGACCGACAGGAGCTCCTTTTCATGAACCCGACCGCCGCCTCGGATGAGGTCCTCATCCGAGGCGTCACCGCAGCCCTGGAAGCCGACGGAATCCTCGCCTCCGGCACCTTCGACGTCGTGGTGTCACATCGGCGTACCACGCATGCAGTGACGACGCGACCGGACGGGCGCCGTGTCGTGCGCATCCTGCCGACGTCGACGGCCGCCGAGATCACGCAGTTCGTCCGCCAGAACGCCCCGCGCCTGGAGGCCCACGCCCGGCAGATGGCCAAGAGGGCGCCCCAGCACCCGAACAGGCGCCTGGTGGACGGCTGTGAGCTGCTCTGGCTCGGCCGCACCATCCGACTGCACCTGGTCGACACTCCCGTTGCGGTCCGCATGCGGCAGCAGGAGGACGGAACGGGACTGCTCGTCGTCTACCGCGGTGACCTGGAGAGGCACGGCGCGCAGCCAGTCATCGACTGGTACGCGCGGGCGGGCCGGGCCTGGCTGGAGGGCGAGGCGCCGGCGCACTGGTCGCGCATGCGGACCCGGCGCCGGCTCCCGCAGTTGGCGGTGCGCAATCTCGGCCGCTGCAACGGGGCCATCTACCAGGAGCGCGCTCACCGGCTGACTCTGCACTGGGCGGTTTTCCAGCTCCCGCCGGCGCTGCTGGAGTACGTCCTGGTGCACGAGCTGGTCCACGGGACGCGCCCGCGGGGTCGATCCCATGGGCCGGAGTTCCGGGCCCGGTTGCTGCGCGCCATGCCCGACGCGCTGATCCGTCACGAGCAGTTCAAGGCGGCGTTCCGGTTCCTGTGGATCGGCACCACTCTCTAGATTGCATAATTGGAATTAGGGGTGTAATGTCTAGATCCTTGGCCGCGTACCCACGGCGCCTCTGGAGCTGCCGGATCTGAACGCCGCCTCGCCAGTCGCGCCCCCGGCGCGCTTCTCCGACGCAGAAACACAGCAGCATGCACACCCAGCCTCCCGGCCGACCGGCCGAATGGTTCCCCTCCTCCGTCACCCTCAAGGACTGCGGGCCGTATCCGGCCGAAGTCCTCGGCCACCGGCACGACGGCATGATCCAGCCCCGCTTCACCAGCGAGGTGACGGGCCGGATCGCAGCCGAACTCCGGTCGGACGCCTCGATCGCCCTCAACCTCCGGTTCACCGGCGAAGCCATCGAGATCCTCGGCCTCGGCGATCCTCCGAAGGTCCTCGAACGCTGCCGGCCCGACGCCGAAGGCCGCTACGCCCTGGGCCACGGCTTCCTGCCCTGGCGAGAGCACACCACCACCGACCCGGCGGAGTTCGCCCGGGCCCTCGACGGGGCGCAGGCCGGCGGATACCCGCCGGCGGCCCCGGACGCGTGGACGGTCGCCTTCGCCGACCACGGCCATCGCATGGCCGTGCTCGCCGTCTACCGCACTCCGCACGAGGACGCCGCGGCCTACGACGCGCTCTACAACGTGCTGTATGCCAGCGGCCTTTCGTCGTACGAGACCACGGCTGCCCGCGCGGACGACGCCGAACTCGCAGCCCGGCGCCGGTTCAGCAGCCAGCGCGCCCACGTGGAACCCGACACCGTCGTATGGCCGAAGGTCGCACCCGCCACCCGGCTTCCCGCCGACCCGCGCTGAAACGCAGCGCCGGCCGCACGATCCATCAGCACAGCGCACGAAAGTCAGCTTCACCCATGGCACCATCCGACCTGGGCTCCCGCCTCACCGCAGCCCTCGCCTCCGCCCAGCGGCCCGCACCGGCGGCTCTCGCCCCAGCAGGCCACGCGCAACCCGACGGCACCGCCGACTGCAGCGATCCGGGATGCGCCCGGCACGCCGGCACCACCGACTGTCCGCCCTTCCCCATCACACGCCGGCGCGGCTCCGACTTCGGAGAATCCGTCGCCGACGCCTGGTACCGCAGCTGCGGCAGTAGCCGTATGGACATTCCAGCGGGCGTGGTCGCGGCCCTGGCCCTGTGCCCCATCAAGTCCCCGGGCGCGCTCCATGCCGCTCAGCTCTCCCGCTACTTTGCCGCCCAGCCTCCTCGCGTCCTTGCCAAGGGCTACGCCGAGGTGTACGCCGCCACGTGGATGCTGCGCCCCGAGCTCATGGATGTGGCCGCACCGATCTTCCGCTGGACGGAGGAGGACCTCGACGAGCAGGCCCTGCGCGGCGTCGCGGCCGTCACCCGGGCCGCACTGCGCGCGGGCGTACTCCAGTACACCGGCGACAAGGATCCGTACTACCGCTCGGACATCGACCTCATGTCGTGGACCATCACCAATCTGCGGCATCACAGCTCGCGCCGCGGCCTGGGTGAGTACCACACGCCTCCGGAGGTCGCCGACATGATGGCCCGTCTCCTCTATGACGGCGCATCAGACGCCGATGCCGAGCCGGGGCGGGGGCAGTCGTTCAACGAGCCGGCTGCGGGTACCGGCGGCATGTTCCGCTCCATGGTGCAGGCCATGCGCGAACGCGGCGGGGATCCGCACAAGCACGAGTGGGTCATGCAGGAACTCGACCCGATCGCGGCCGCCGGAGCAGCGGTGAACACCGTCGTCTGGGACCTGGGCCCCAAGGCGGTCGTCGCGGTGGGCAACACCCTGGCCCACAGCGACCTGAGCCAGCAGGCCTTCGCGCACCAGCGGAAGATGCAGGCCCACCGAGACCGACTCCGCGACGTCGCCGCCTTCGCCAAGGCCACCCACGACGCCTTCCGCCAGCTCGACACCCTCTTCTCCGCCCGCGCCGCATGAACAGGAACACGATGACCACCCGCCCGCGTGACCTGACCTGGCTTCCGTCCGCGCACGCCCGACGGGCGTTCCTCCCCGAGGATCCCCAGGAGCACGCCCGGCGCCTGATCGACACGATTACGGCGCTGTGGCCCTCCTCGTCGCTGGAGGTCCCCCTGGGCACCACAGCGGCGCTCGCTTTGCTCCCGCTGGCCGATGCGCAGAGCCCGGAACTCGCCCACGACGTCGCCGCTCTGGATCCGGACGACCTCATCGTCGTGCTCCGGCAGATGTGGGCCCACCTGTGGCAGAGCCAGCCGTATCTCGTGGAGCGGGCCGGCCTGCTGTGGCGGTGGCTCGCCGATCCGCCTCAGCAGACCGCGCAGGCCGTGACCGAGATGACCCACCATCTGTTCAAGGGCGGCATCCTTGAGTACGGCGCCGATCCGAAGCGCTATCTGGCGACCGATCTGCTGGGCCGGCTGCTGCAGGCGCTGAGCAACCGCGGGGAGAAGAGCCGCCGCGGCGCCTTCCACACGCCCGACGTCGTTACCAATCACATGGTCGAGTACTTCGCCGACGATCTTCCGCCGGGCACGGTCATCGGCGAGGCGGCGGCCGGCTCGGGCGCCATGTGGCGCGCGCAGGCCCGGCTGCTGCATGACCAGGGTCGCGACGCTGCGCAGTACCGGTGGGTCGGCGTCGAGATCGACCCGCTTACGGCGGCTGTACTCGGCGCGAACAGCCTGTTGTGGCGCCTGGGGACCGATGTGCTGATCGCCTGCGCGGACGCACTTGCCGGCGACAGCGGCCTGACGCAGGCGCACCAGGAACGCGAGGAGGCGATCGCCCGCCGGGACGCGTTCCTGAGCAGTCTCCACCCACCCCGATAGATTGCGTAATTGGATTTATTGCGGTAGGGTGATGCTGTATCAGGGGGTGCCAGCGGGCCCCGAACGCTGCCCGCTGGCACCGCCGCTCACACCACGGAAGGTCCGCCGATGACCACCACGTCCCGCGCCGTCGATATCCGTCCGGTTCTCGACCAGATCAGCCGCCTTCAGGACGACTACGCCGTCCACGAGATCCTGGTCGCCGCCCACGAGCGTCTCACCCGGCTCGAACTGGCGAAGCTCGCCCGGCTGCTCACTCCGGTCATCTCCGGGGTCCAGGCGCGGGAAGACGCCCACGCCCGG
Source organism: Streptomyces anulatus (assembly GCF_000721175.1). Taxonomy (GTDB): domain Bacteria; phylum Actinomycetota; class Actinomycetes; order Streptomycetales; family Streptomycetaceae; genus Streptomyces; species Streptomyces anulatus_C. The sequence continues at coordinate 28,611 of NZ_JOEZ01000026.1, read as the reverse complement.
CAGCTCGTCGTCCGCGCGGTCGCGTTCGAGCCGACCCGGTCCCAGCCGCAGCCGGTCCGCTACAGCGCAGACGGGCTGTATCTGCCGCTCGCGTCCCGGCGCGGACGCGAATGGATCGAACAGCTCACGGTGCCGCAGGACCTCAAGCCGCAGGCGGAAGCGATCCTCCGCGGGCTCACCAATGCCGCAGTCGGCTCCCTCGCCCCCGGCGAAGAGCTCTACCTCCAGCTCCCGTGACACCGGGCCCAGCAACACGACCGACCGGCAGCGACCGGCCGCCCGGTGTGCCGGGCCGCTGCCCTTCACCCATGCAGGAACCGCATGACCTCCCGCCATACGCTCGTCTGCCTCCCGCCCCTGAACGACCCGCACGACTGGGCGGACGCGATCGACGAGGCGATCGCGCCGTACCCCGACGACCTCTACACCTGGACCGCCTACGGGCGATACGACACTCATCTCGCCGTCCGCCCGGACGTCACACCGAGCGACGGGAGTCTCGTCCAGAGCTCACGGGCACGCCAGTCCCGCCTTCCCACGTGCAGCGGCGGCCGCCGAGACTTGCTGGACTTCCCCGCGATGCGCACACACCGTGCCGCGCAGGCCTCGCGGCTCCACCGTGCGTGGACGAACGCCACGGCCACCCTGCCCCCGGCCGTCCCCCTCAGCTCCTTCCACCAACGCCATCCGCAGGACCCCGGCCGGGCACTGCAGGAGTTCCGCGCCCAACCGCAACTCCAGGTCCTCACCGACCTTGACGCGCCCCGGTCGCACCGCCGGAAAGCCGATACTGCCGCCCTGGTCGCGCTGGACCACGATGCGTTCGTCGAACGCGCCCGGCAGCGGGCCGTTCCCGGCGACCTTCTCCTGACGGTCGACGGCACCCTCCACATCAACCCGTCCTTCATCAACGCCGACGACGACGCCGAGACCGGCAGTACGCGCTACCTGGATCTGGCCAACCGCTACCTCGACGAACTGCCGCCGGATCACCTGGTGTTCAGCCTCGACGTCCGACTCGCCGGATAGGGGCGCCGTCCCCCTTCGATCTGCCTTCCGCCCGCAAGGACCACGCATGCACAACCGACCGAACCCCTCCTCCCTGGCGGCTCTCACGAGCAACAGTCGCTGCTCCCGTTACGAGCGGGGCGGGAGCCGCTGCCACCAGCCGACACGGCGCGCCGACGGGTGGTGCGGCACGTGCGCCGGCTTCCGGCGCCCACAGAAGCCCGCCGACCCGGTAGTCCCGTGCCCGACCGCTCCCTCCACGCGCGAGCCGGTCACGGCCGCCACGGATCGACTGCCTCTGACCTCCGACGAAGCGCACGATCCGCAGCTCGGTGTGACCCGCTCGGCGATCGAGCGGTACTGCGCCACGCACGGGGGCGACGGCGCGACGGCGGAAGCGGAGATCCGCTCGCTGCTGGAAAACCTCATCGCCACCGGCACGCATCAGCGCGTCGAGGGCGGTGCCTGGCGGCTGCTGGCCCAAGAAGGGTTCTCCATCCTGCTCTCCGCTGATGCGAACCGCGTCCTCGGCTACAGCACCGCGCACCGCGACCGGACCTACGGCCAGGTCAAGGCCGGTGTGCCAAGCCGAAGCCGAAGCCGAAGCGGCCACCGCAGGGACAAGCGCTGGGTCCTCGCGCTGCAAGACGACCTCCCGGTCCGCTTCACCACCCTGGTGCTGCGCCGCTTCGCCCGGGACGTACTCGGCACGGAGTTCACCCGCTCGACGGGGAAGAAGGTGGTCGAGGCCGCGTACAGCCGCAGCACCCACGTACAGCCCGACCCCCCGTCGAACCACGCAGGCCGTCGGCGTGCCACGGACGAGGCCGGTCTGAGGTGGCACTTCGCGTACGAACCCGGTGAGCGTCCGGCAGTCATCCACCTCTCGTGGGAGCCGGGCTGCGGGCCCCAGGCCGCCGCGCAGGACGGCGGGTCGTGACGACTGCGGGCTGACACGGCAGCTCCGGGGCTGCCCGTGGCCTCGTCCAGACGGCACCGGAGCTGCCGTTCCGGTGCCATGCCTTCGACATTCCCCGGTCTGAGGCGGTCACCCCTCCCACCCCACTACGGGCTCGACCACCGGCTCCCGGGGCACGGCCCGGGCCGCCCCCTGCCCGCTGCACACCGACCCTCAAGGACGCCCCGCTATGCATACCGACGCCCTCTTCAGCCTCCGCGGCCTCGAGGACCCGCAGGAGGTCCCCGCGGCCGTCCTGGTCGTTCCGAAGCCCAAGCCCAAGCCCAAGCGGAAGCGCAAGCGGGCCGTGCACCCCTCCGTGCCGTTCACGCCGTCGACGACCGTTCCCGATGAGCTGATCCGGGACGCGGACTGGGTGGTCGTGTCGTCCTCCGGCGGCAAGGACAGCCAGGCCATGCTCTCCTATGTCGTCCGCCGCGCGAAGGCTCTGGGAATGCTGGACAAGGTCGTCGTCGTGCACGCGGACCTGGGCCGGGCCGAGTGGGAAGGCACCCGCGAGCTCGCCGAGCTGCAGGCCCGCCTCTGCGGGGTCCGACGGTTCGAGGTGGTGACCTCCGGCGTCGACTTCCTCGACCGGGTCGAAACCCGCCACAGAAAACTGAAAGCGAAGGCGGAGGAGGAAGCTCTCGAGCGCGGCGAGGACCCGGCGCAGGCGAAGGTCGCGCCGGCCTGGCCGTCGAGTTCGGCGCGCTGGTGCACGAGCGGTGAAAAGCGGGGGCCGATCCGGACCCTTTACACCCGGCTCACCAACGAGCTCGCGCACCTGGGGCGTCCCGTGCGGATCTTGGCGTGCATCGGGCAGCGCGCGGCCGAAAGCACCCAGCGGGCGAAGCTCGCCGAGGTGGAGATCGACCGCGGGGCGAGCAACGGGCGCCGGCACATCACGACATGGCGGCCTATTCACACGTGGAACGACCGGAGAGTTTGGCGGGAGATCGCCCGTTCCCGCCTGCCGTACCACCCGGCCTACGACTGGGGAAACCGGCGCCTGAGCTGCGTTTTTTGTGTCCTCGGATGCAACAGCGACCTCGTGAACGGAGCGCGACGCGTGCCGGAGCTCGCCGCGGCGTTCGCCCGGACAGAGGCCAAGATCGGTGCCGACTTCAAGAAGGGCCTGTCGATGCGGGAGATCATCCGACGCGCCGAAGCCCTGGAGGCGGCCGAGGGACCCGCCGCGCGGCCGCCGGCAGGTACGGCGATGGCGGCGCATGTCGGGCGGGCGATGACGACGAAGTACCGCGCCCGTCAAGCTGCGCTGTACGGCCTAGTCGCCTGATCTACCCGGCACGTACGAAGACGCCCTGGGTTCAGCGCAGCGGATCCGCCCCCTTCCGGCGGCAGAAGGACGGCGGCTGACCGCCCGAGGGAGCGAGCGGCAGGCGCCGCCGGCGCCTGCCCACGGCGGGCCGCCCCTCACTGTGACGGATGCCCTGTCGGAGAACCCGGACAGCTGGCCATACCAACTCCGCCGGAGAGCTGACCCGGTTCGCGCTGCGGAGGGTGCTCGGGCCGGCGGGCGGCCAGGTAACGGGGACGACGATGGTCGGCCCGGTCCCGACGTCCTGGCCGACGACCAGTCAGAGGCCAGGGATGTCGGACACTACCCCCGGAGATTGCATAACTGGATTTACGGATGTATTGTGTGGGTAACGCTGGTGAGTGCCCGGGCGGCTGCCCCCGCCACACGTGACGGCACCCACTGCCCAGAGCCGACATCCCCGGGAGACCCGTGAACACCCCAGAAACAGATGCCATCAGCAAGATGGACGCCGCCCGGGCCGCTCTCAAGGAGACCACCCCCGAGGTTCTCGACGCGATCTGTGCCGTGGTGGCGGAGCTCTTCCCCGAGGGCAAGTTCCTCTGTGCCAACTCCCTGTTCGTCTACACGGCGGAGGGCCGCCGGACGATCGGCCCCTTGGACCGGCAGCGGAACCCGAAGTACCCCCACCACCTCGTGTGGGAGTGGCCGCTGGACCGGCTGCCCAAGCGCATCACACGGCCATACTTCGGTGCGCACGCGGACTCCAAGAAGCGGACCCTGAAAGGCCTTTTGAACCAGGCCCGGCGCGCGGGCGCTGAGATCCCGTGCGGCGACATCGGCCGACACTACGCCCCCCGGCTCACCCTCCGCTGAAGGATCACCCCTCGTTCCACCCCGACATCCGGGAGCTTTCATGCCTTCCACCACGCTGACCGCAACGGCCGTCGCCCGTCTGCGGACGGCCTCCGTGCACCCCGACGGCCACCTGCCCAAGGTGGGCCCGAGGATGCTGCGCCTGTTCGTCACGGAGAAGTACGCCTACCGCAACGACACCGACGGCTTCGTTCTCGACGGCCAAGCCGCCCTCGAGGACCTGAACTGTGCCGACGACTCCCGCCCGTTCATCATCACCGCGGCAGGCCGTCGCGCCGCCCTCAACAGGGGGCAGATCAAGGCCCTGACGGAAGAGATCGGGCCTGACGGGCGGCTCGCCCGAGGAGTGCCGTGGCCGACTCAGCAGACCCTGGCGCGGCTTCTGCTCGTCGAGTTCCGCGATGAACAGGGAAACCCCGTCCCCGGAGACGGCACCCCGTTCCGCACAGGCCTCGGCACGCTGGTCGCCGAGGCCGCGCACCACACCATCCACCCGGACGACGTCGCATAACTGGATTTACTTCGATGTCATTGCGAGTGGTCGCGCGGGGCACGGGAGCACCGCCCCGAGCAGCCGCCGGGGGCGCTCCCGGCCAGCCGACGAACCCCGCACCGCGAAGTTCGCGCCCCTCCGCTCCCATCGCCCCACGACTGCCCCGCCCCGCCCAGAGGAATGCCCTCCCGTGACACTCGCCCGCCGCACGCTCACCAGCGGCTCGTTCAGCATTACCGTCATCACCAGCACCAGCTACACCGACACCCAACTCGCCGTCACGGACACCGGGGAGATCACGGTCACGGGCCCGCTCGGCCTGACCGACGAGACCGTCAAGACCTTCGTGGCGTACAAGGAGGCCTGGATCGGCGCCCGGCTGCAGCACTTGGTCAACGTCGCCGCGGACACCCAGTCCGCCGACGGGCCCTGCCCGAGCTGCTACGTGACGGCCGGATCACTGCACACGGATCTCTGCGACCTCGCCCGGTGCGCCTTCACCGGGTTGCAGCGCTCCGGCTGCGGCCACTTCACCGACCGGTGCAGGACGCCGTGGACCGGACGCCTGCCCGGCGAGGCCGAGTGCCACGAGTACGGGTTCTACGCGCGACTGGGCTCCAGCGGCTGGGAGCCATGCCCGGCCGACCACCCGGACGCCATGCCTGACTTCAACCGGCTCTACACCGAGTGCCGGTGGGATGCCCAAGCCCAGCGCATGCGTCTGATCTCAGACTGACCCCTCGCCCGGCCAGGACTCACTGGCCGGGCCCGCCCCACCCCACGTCATCACCCCGATTGGTCCGCCATGCACGATCCGGCTCTGCCGTCTCAGCCCGCTCCACTCCTCCCCCTGGGGCCGCGCTCGGCCCATGCCCGCGTCGCCCCCGTTCCCCTCTCCCACCCTTTCCGCCCCCACCCAGGAGTCGAGCCGGCGCCGCAGGACGCGGCGGCGGAGCTGCTGCTCTGCGCCTTGCGTGACCACCTCCTGGCGGCCGGGCACGAACTGAGCCGATGCACCCTGAAGATGACCGGTGAGCCGCACCCCCTGGCCGTCGACCTGGTCGATCTCTCCTCGGGCCGGCTTGTCGTCGCCCGGGGCACCACCAGCCGCCCGGCCCTCCAGGAAGCCATCGGCGAACTCCTCGACCTGGGCGGACTGTTCGGCGACACCCTCACCAAGACCCTTCTGGTGCCCAAGCCCCCGGACAGCGACCTGACGGGGCTGCTGAGCAGGCTCGGCATCACCTGGCTGTGGCCCAGGGGCGCAGACTTCTGCGAGGGCACCTGGTGTCCGGCGTGAACCGCCCGGACGCGGCCCTGACCCAGCCGGTCCCCCGTCCCGCTCTCCTGTCCGAGCTTCAGGCCCTTCTGGCGAGCGGCATTCTCATCGACCGGGCTGGGACACCGCTCGGGGCACCGTGCCGCTGCGGTGGTCTGGTCGACGGCTACACCTGCCCCCTGTCGATGGACTGCCCCGGGTGCGCGGCGCCTGCGGGCCGACGCTGCCGCAGGCCCAGCGGCCACGAGGCCGCCGAACTGCACGTCCCCCGCCTCCGGGCCGCCGGCGCCCTGGACAAGGTCCGCGAGCGCGACGACGACCCCACCCTGCCCGCGCCCTGGCCCGATCCCGACCCGTCCGCCCCGATTCCATCGGAAGACCGCACGCCGTGACCACCACCGCACCACCGCCCGCACCACCCTTCGAGTTCTTCCTGGGCGCCCACCACCCGGCCTGGCTCGAGACGGCCGACGTCCCCCTGTGTGTCTCACACCGCCGCCTCACAGGCCGGCGGGCCCTGCCACGCGCCCGGCACAGATGGTTCCTCGACAGCGGGGGATTCAGCGAGCTTTCGCTCCACGGAGGGTGGCGCCAGGACGCCCGCACCTACGCGGCGGCGGTCCGCCGTTACCACGAGGAGGTGGGCCAGCTCCACGCCGCCGCCCAGCAGGACTGGATGTGCGAATGGGATGTGCTCCGCAAGACGGGCAAGACGTTGAAGCAGCATCTCGAGCTGACCGTCGCGAACTTCGTCGAACTGCGCTCGCTCGCTCCCGACTTGCCGATCATCCCCGTGATCCAGGGGTGGACGTCCGTCAGCTACTTCCAGTGCGTCGACATGTTCGACAAGGCCGGAGTGGACCTGACGAAGGAACCGCTCGTCGGCGTCGGAAGCATCTGCCGCCGCCCACGCCTGGACCTGCCCGTGATGCTGCTGGCGGACCTCGCGCGGGCCGGCATCCGCATCCACGCGTTCGGCTTCAAGAAGGCCGGGCTGAAGATCGCACACAAGAGCGTGGTCTCGGCCGACAGCCTCGCCTGGTCCTACGGCGGCCGCCACGAGCGCGGATGCAGTGAGTCCCACCAGCGCGAGAACAACTGCATGCGCCACGCCCTGTGGTGGCGCCAGGACCTGCTCGACCACATCACCGACGCCCAGCGCAGGTGCCCATGACTTCGATCATCACGCCGCGGCCCGCCGACCTGCGGGCCATGCAGCTCGGCGACCCCCGCGGTTTCACCCAGCGGTGGCGCTACGGAGCCCCAACGTGGCGCCACGTCTCCGAAGGCGGGTTCCGAGCCCAGCGCTACGCGGTGACCGCCATCCCGGAGGCCACCGCGAAGGCCTTCGTGCAGCGGCACCACTACCTGTCCGGCTGGCCCGCCGTCCTGCACCACCCCTACGGACTCCTCGACCAGGAGGCGCCGCTGGGTGCCGGCGACCTCGCGGTCGAGGGACTGCCGTTGGTGGGCGTCCTGGTGCTGGCCAGCCCCATGAACCCCCGTGTTCTCACGGGCGCCTTCCCGCACCTGGAGCCTTCTATGAACCGCGTCTGAGCGTCGACTGACTCGTTCCGTTCGCGGGCGAGCGGTCCAGTGAGTCGAATCATCCATGTGCCCCTTGGTGCACTCGCGCACGGCTCCAACACCGGTTATGTCGTTGAGTGATCGAGCTGCTACATTCCGCTTGTGTTCGCTGCGGACGGGCCGACCGCCGAGATCCTGCGGGTCGAGGTCACTGACACGCTGGCCTACTGGACGGTTCTTGCAGGGCCCACCTTGAGGGTCGTCGAGGACGTGGACGGCTTCCTCTGCCACCTGCGCTTCGGCCGGGCCCGCGCGGAATCGACCACAAAGGCGTACGCAGGTCACCTCAAGCGCTTCCACGCCTGGTGCGACGAACAAGGCCTGTCGCGGGAGCACGCGGCCGCCGAGCTCCCGCACTACCTGATGAAGCTGCGGACCACGCCCCGGCTGACGAGTGGCCGCAGCCAGGGGCAGCTGCCACAGGACTCCACGCTCGCCCCCGCCCTGGCGGCAATCCATGGCTTTTACCAGCACTTGGCCGACCTCCGCCGGATCAGCGCGAAGGCGGTCGACGCCCTGTTCGTCAGCGCTCCGCACCCGGCCGTAGGAAAACTGGTACTTGAGCCGCGTATCCGCGTCGATCCGCGGCCGAGTCATGCTTCCGGCCGGGCACCGGCCGCCAGCCACGAGGAGTTCGCCGCCCTCCTACGTGCCACAAAGACAGCCCGCGACCGCTGCATAGTCGCTCTGCTCGGTGCGTGCGCGCTGCGCGTCGGCCAGGTCGTCGGCCTGCTGCGCGAGGACATTCACCTCGTCCCGGTCGGCAGTACCGTCCCGGGCTGTCCCTACAACCTGGGTCCCCATCTGCACCTGGAGAAGCGTGATGGCCATCCGCGCGGGGCGGCGAACAAGAACCGCGGCACCGTTGTTGTTCCCGTGCCCGAGCCTGTGGTGATGCTCTACGCCGACTGGATGCGCGAACGCCTCACCATCCCCAGGGCGGGCAGGGCCTCTTGGGCCTTCGTGTCGTTCCCAGGTCCCACGGGAGAGCCGGGCGGGCAGGTCCTCGGCACACGGCGGGTGCAGGATCTTGTGTCGGATCTTGCCCGGGACGCGGGCATTCGGCACATCCATCCGCACATGCTGCGGCACACCTTCGGCGAGACCGCAGCCGACCTCGACGTCGCGCGCGACGTCCTCCAGCGCCTGCTCGGCCACCGTGATGTGGCCAGCCAGAACGTCTACCGCAATCCCTCCGACGCCCGGGTCGCCCACGCCGCCCGGGCTGTGAGCGACAAGATCTTCGGACCAGCATGACGACTTCCGCGTCTCTGCCCGCCCCAGCCCTCGTGGCCGGGTCGGAACCGGACTGGGACTACCTGGCCCGGCACGGCCTCGACCGCTCACCGCTCCAGCTGCGCTTCCCTCTGGGCGCCGACTGGCACTCGCTGCGCCGCTGCCGGCACACCGGGTGCGACCGGCCAGCTACGAGCTGGCCGTGGCTGTGCCACCGCTGCGCGTCCGACTGGCGAGAGGCCGGCGCCCCCGGCGACATCGACAGCTGGTGTGCGAGCGCGCCCGTGCCGCTCGCCCGCCGCACCTACGCCGAGCACCGGTGCCGGGTGGGCTGCGACCGTGCCGCCGAGGTCCACGGCCTGTGCAAGAGCTGCGCCTCCGAGCGCCGGATGCTCCGGGTGACCGTCGAGGAGTACCTCGCCCGGGGCCGCGCCCCTCGTCCGGGCTTCGGGAAGTGCCTGGTCCGCGTGTGCCCGCGCATGGCCGTGGTGCGGCGGAGCCGGCTGTGCCTGCCCCACCAGAAGCAGTGGTCCAACGCGGGGACGCCCGACCGCGAGGCGTGGGCGCTGACGGCAGCAGCGGTCTATACGTCCGTCGACGTGGTCCCGCTCGTCGATCTTGCTCCGGCGGTCGTGGTGCAGGTGCTGCGCGGCTACGAGGCCCAGCTGCGTCAGGGCGGCCGGACCAACCCCGCCCAGGTCAAGTCGGCGGTGCGCTGGTTGTGCGACAACGCGGTCGATGACCTGGCCACCGCGGAACTGCCGGCCAAGGGCGCAAAGACGACGTACCTGCGGCTGTGGCAGCGGACCCTGCCGCTCCTGGAGGCCGACCCGACCATCGAGCACACCCGGACCTTGGTCAGGCTGCACATCCTCAACCCCCGCTACGAGCGCGGGAGCGTCGATCTGCGGGACGTCCACGCTCCCTGGGTCACGCACCTCGCCCAGCAGTACCTCCTGCGCCTCGCCTCCGGCGGCGCCTCCTCGGCACGGTTGATGCTCGTCGGCTTCGCGGCCCGGTGGTTCGCGATGTTCCTTCGCACCCTGCCCGGCGAGGGCCGAAGGCCGGGCGACGTCGGCCGGGACGGCATCCTCGCCTACCTGCGCTGGCTGACTCATCGAGCCCGCGACACCAGCGACTACCAGCTCCTCAACAACGGCGACCCAGTCCGGCAGATCGTCGCCGAGCGCCTCCTGCCCTCCCGCCGCAGCGCCGGACCGTTGCTGGTCACCCCGGTGCGCCACTACGAGCTGGTGAAGACGCTGCGTGAGGTCCTCGAACACGGCCGGGCGTGGCTCGCGGACAATCATGTTGCGGATGTCCATCTGCTGGAGATGGACGTGCCGCCGTACCCGGAGAAGGACGACACGGCCAGCGAGCTGGAGGGCCGCTCTCAGGACGCCTTGCCCGAGCAGGTCTTCCTCCAGCTCATGGACGAGCGCCACCTCGCCCTGCTGCCAGCCGGGACCCGCCGCAACTGCGTGGAGCTGGCCATGCGCGTGGGCCGGCGGCCCTGGGAACTCCGCCACCTGGAGTTCGACTGCCTGCAGTGGCACGACATCCACGTGGAGGACCCGGACGGGACTGTGCGCCGCCGGTCCTACCCCTTCCTCGCGTACTGGATGCAGAAGGTCCGCCGACGGCACAAACTCCCGCTCCATCCCAGCGACGCCGAGGTCATCACCCGCCAGCAGGACCATCTGCGGCAAAAATCCCCGCACCTGTTCGACGAAGACGGCCGGCCCCGCTCCGCCCGCATGGTGCTGTTCCCCACTCCTCGCCGGTCGCGTGCCAACGCGCTCGGCGAGCGGCCGTACGACAGCAGCACGATCGGCTACTGGCTTCAGACCTGGCTCGACCAGTTCGCCGTGACCGACGAACACGGCAAGCCCTTCGACCCGGCACGGGTGTTCCCCTACGCCTTCCGGCACACCTACGCCCAGCTCCGCGCAGATGCCGGCGTTCCGCTCGACATCCTGCAAGTCCTCATGGCCCACCAGGACCCCTCCACCACCCAGGTCTACTACCGGCCCTCGCACCCCCGGCGGGTGGAAGCGGTGCGCGCCATCGCCGCCAAGTACCAGTTCGACCTCACCGGCGGCCGGATCCGCGCCCGCACCCCCGACGACGATATGGCCGACCGGATCCGCGCGGGCGTCGGCTCGGTGCCCGTCCCCGCGGGACGCTGCCACGAGATGAACAACGTCCGCGCCGACGGGCACGGCTGCCCGGTGTACAACCGCTGCTTCTCCTGCACCTTCTACACCACCGACTTCACCCACCTGCCCGAGCTGCGCCAATTACGCGCCGGGAAGGCGGAACAGCTCGCCGCGCTGGAGAGCGCCTACGGCACCGTACTCACCGCGGGCTCCTTGAGCGCGGCGAACCTGGAGCTGCTGCGCAGGGAGATCCAGCAGATCGACGAGCTCGTCGGTAAATGCGAAGCCGACATCGGCTCCCTCACCCTCGAGGAACGGACCACGGTGGAGTCCTGGCTCCACACCAGGGACCGGTTCCTCACAGTCATCCCTGTAGCGGCGGTTCTGGCCGGACGCCAGCGTCTGGACGAGCCGACAGTCGACCCGATCGTCACCGAACGGACGACCGGATGACGCGCCCGGCCGCCCCACGCAAGAAGCCTGGCCAGGCGACGATCCCCGCCGCTCGGGTCGAGGTCCTCGATGCTGGCAGGGCGGCCGCCGTGCAACGGCGCCGTGCCGACAGCGAACAGTGCCGACAGCGGGTCCTTGACGTCCTGGCCGCGATGCGCAAGAGCCGCCAGGTCCTCTCCGACGCGGAGATCACCCGGCGGGCTGCCGTCAATCCGCAGTACCTTCAACGCCACCGCGACCTCAAGGCGGAAGCCGAGACCGTCCGTGCCAACCTTGCCCAAGATGGGCCGCGGGCGGCGGCAGCGGCGACCGCTCGCAAGGAGGCAGCCCTCGAAGTCGAGAACCGCATGCTCCTGGAACAGAACACCGCCCTGCAACGGACCCTTCACGAAGTCCAGAACGAGCTGCGTACGCTACGCGCCCGCGAACTGGGCGCCCGCCTCCGCGACGGCCTGGACGCCCGTTCCATGCGCGACACGGAGATGGAGGAACTGCGCGAGCAACGAGACACGGCACTCGCGGCCGGCCGCCAAGCTGAGACCGCCATGCAGGCACTCCGCAATGTCAACCAGCGGCTGATGGTCGAGAACAGCCGGCTGATTGCCGCAGATGCTCCGGGGCCAGCCCAAACAGCCTCAGCAGCCTCCAAGCCTCCCGGCCCTTGAGGGGCGCGCATGCCGCGTCGGCGGCAGTCGCGCAGCAGGTCGGCCCACGACTCGGTCGACTCCCGCAGGCCCTCGGCCAGGGCGATCAGTGTGCAGAAGCGCCTACTCGCCGCCTGAAGACGCCCGCCTAGTCGTCGTTCGGCAGGTACCACCCGTGCTCGCGATGCCTGGGCTCTGGTGGGTTCGGGTTCTCGCGGGCATAGGCCTCGTTTGCACGGCGCGTCATCTCTTCGTCGTATCGGTGCAGCTCGTCGTAGAGTTTGTCCGCCTCGTTGACATCCCCGCTAGATACGTAACGCTGTCGCAGCGCCTCGCGCTCGTCTTCGAGTTCCGCGTCGGACAGCGGGCGGAGGCTACCGAGGCCACGCGCGATGGCGTCGAAGATGCCCATGCGTTGATGTTGTCACACTGGCGGCTACCGCCGCGCCGTTGTCCCCCAATACCGCCCCGAAGGTGCGCGAAAACGCCCGGCTCGCGGCCGCCGAGATCACCGCGCCGGAAGACCCCATCCACAACTCTTGACTGTTGCTCGAGGTCCTTTGACCGACACCACGGCCGTCTCGAACCCGGCGGACGGAGTCCGGCACAGATGTGCCCGCATAGCAGGTGAGGCCCCTCCTCCGGAGGGACCTCGGCAATTTCCAGGACCAGTGCCGTCGGCGGTCGACCTCGTTCGACCGCCGACGGCAGCTGGAATGGCCAGCCTTTGTTACGGAGTGGCGCGGCCCGGGTCGCGTGCTAGATCTCCTTGAAGTTGGCCGCGATGCCCAGTTCCTGAAGGCGCTGTTGAATCTGCTCGGCGGCATCGGCGTTGAGGACGACCTGGATCGTTCCCTGCAGATAGCTGATCTGTCGTTCGTCCAGGGCCATGTAGAACGCCCGGAACAGTGCGGCAAACCCGTCGGCGTTGTCGGCGCTGGCCAGCAGGTTACTGGTGAACGAGAACGCCGCCTGCTTGTCCTTGGCGGGTGGAGGGGTGTCGGCGTCTGAACGGCCGCCGCTTGTTGTTCGGCTGTCGTCGTTAGTCGGACCGTTCGACGGGCCGGGGCTAGCTGCGCCGCTCGGGGTCGCCTCATCCGGGGCTTCCGGGGCACTGTTCGTCACACACGGGCCCTCGTGGGCTGGTTCGCTGCACGCCGGGCATGCCCGAGGCTGCGGTTTCGCCAGCCGCAGGCTCGTGCTCGCGAGGTTGACCTGCCCGGGTGCGGTGACAGCAACTTCCGTGCCCGTGCCGTCGACGATGCTGACGAGGTTCTCGTTGACGGCGTCGTAGATCGCTTGCTGGAGGTCACGGTCGCCGCCGTAGAGCAAGGGCAGCCGCGGGGCGCTGTAGAACGCGGCCCGGATGTCCGAGAGGGTTTTGCCGTAGTCCTGGTCGCGGAGGTTGTGCTGCAGGGCCCGGGGGGTGAACTCCCCTACGTCGAAGACCTTGTCCCGGGCGGCGAGTGCCTTCCAGACGGCGGTGCCGTTGAGGGCGGTGAAGTTGTCGTCGTCGTGCGTGAGCTCGTCGAGGTAGCGTTCTCCGTCCGGGTCGGGCTGGGCGAGGAAGACGATGTGCTGGTAGGCCCGCTTGAGGGCCTTCTCCAGCTGGTCCTTCGCGGCGGTGAGCTCCTTGGTTCCGGTCGTCTTGAGTTCGCTGTCGTTCTGTACTTCGGGTGCGGCCAGGGCCCTCTGCCGGGCCAGGTACTCGACGGCCAGGCTGCGTACGAGGCTGCGGCGCTGAGTATTCGCTACCGCGTAGACCGCGCTGCTGGCCCACTGGACGGGGAGTCGCTGTGCGCCCTGCCCGAGTCCCATCGCGACGGTGAGCGCCTCGAGGGTCGACTTTTCCATGCCGTTGCGCAGGCTGAACTGCGCAGGGTCGAGCACGATGAGGCGGGTCGTGTAGGCGGTGTCCAGGCCGCTCGTGGCCATGACCTCGGTCGCGGTGCGCTGCAGGTCGGCGGGCAGGAACTTGAGCTCGCGGAACGGGCCGTTGCTGGCCAGTTTCTGGGCGAACTCAGAGATGACCTGGTCACGCTCGTCTTCGGTGATGGTGCGCCGGATATTGGTGACGAGCATCCGGTGGGTGAGCCGGGTGGACAGGAAGTACCGGGCCGGCTTGTTGTTGCCCTGTCCGCGGACGATGTCGAGGGCGCTTATGCCCCGGCCCTGGTCGACGAGTTCGTCGACCACGCTGTCGGCATCCGTGATCGTGTAGCGCATGTCCGGCACGCTGGTGACGGCTTTGACCTCGGGTGCGCTGGCGCCGCGTCCGCGTCCAGGGCGCAGGGTTCCGACGATGCTCGCCAGGAAGATGAAGGTGGCCGCGCGCTCGGCCGCGTGCGGATTGGCTTCGATCCAGGGGGCTTCAGACCGCTCGAGATCCTGTCGGCGTGCGGTTCCCGTGGATCCGTCGTGGTTGACGATCTCGATCTCCGCAAGGCTGCGGTAGTTCGCGATCGTACGGTCGTCCTCGACAAGGCCGCTGCCCAGGAGCGCTTCGCGAACAGTACTGTCCGAGAGCGGGAGGTCGCCTGGGCCAATGAGCGCTGGCGCCCACTCACCGGCCTTGCCGCGCTGCTGCAGGGCATACACCGTGGCAGCGAAGATGCGAATCGTGGAGCGGACCCGCTGGAACCCGGTGACCCTGCTCCACTCGTCCTTCGCCAAGGCCATCAACATGGGGTGGAAGGGATAGCAGGCAGCGACCTCGTCGGACCAGTTGCGTCGCCAGTCAGCACCGATCTGCTCCCAGACGTGCTTGGCCCAGGCCCGGTCGGTGAGCACCGGTTCGTAGAGTGCGGCTGTCGCGGCGAGGACCTCGCGGGCGGGCTCGGTGTCGAACAGTCGCCGGCGCAAGATGTCGGCGAAGTCTCCCACCTCGGTGACCGTGGCTGGAAAGCCGTTGCGTTCAAGCTGGCTGTTGAGGTCGTCGCGGCGTTCCTTGGCGGCAGCCGACAGGGCGGTCTTGTCGGTGTCGGAAGCGATCATCACCACAAGCATGGCTACGTGGGGCACGTCGTTGACTGTGTCGAGCAGGGCTCGGAGGAAGGCCATGTCCTGGGCCGCGAGGTCGGGCTTGTTGCTGCCGTCGAGGCCGTTGCCGATGTAGTCGAGGATCTCGTCGACGATGATCAGCACAGGCCGGTTCACAGCCCGGATTGCCTCGGCGATCTTGTGCTTGTCGCTCCAGAAGGGCTGATAGCGCTCGTAAAGGGCGTAGTCCTTGGAGAACAGCCGCCACAAGAACCTTTCGTGAAGGCTGACTGCCGGCCCGTCGAGTTCCTTCACTCCAGCACCTGCGGTCATGTTGTCGCAGGGAAGAACGACGACATGCGGCTGGCCAAGGTCGCGAGCGAGCGGACGCCCCATCTTTGCACGTGCCCGCTCGGCGACCCTCTCGCCGAGCTCTGTGGCCAGCAGGACCTCAGGGGCGGCGGCCAGATGGAAGGCACCGATGCAGGCGTGTGACTTACCGCCGCCCATGCCCTGGTCGAGACGGGTGACGGCCCGAGCCTTGAGGTAGTCCTCGCCGCCGCCGACACGGACCGCGATCTCGGTGAGCAGGTCGATGAGGCGTTCGGTGGGGTGGGTGATGTCCCCGTAGTAGCCGGCGTCCGCGTACGGCGGCCGATCCGCACCGGTTGCGTGGACGGCCCGGAACAGTGACATCTGCACGTCATCGATCTGGCCGGAGGCATTGAGGATCTCCTGGCGGATCTTCAGTGCCTTCCACCACGGTGTCACGCTCGTCGTCACTGCTGGTCTCCTGGGCTGGTGGTCATGGATGCTCGGACTGTGTTCGTCATCAGTGCAGCCTCAGCTGGGCGTCCTGCTCCTGCTGACGGCGGGCGCTCTCGAGGACGCTGGCAGCGGCGGCTTCGGCGGCGCTGCCGATTCCGGGACGGGTGCGTAGGACGCGGGTGAAGGCGATGGAGTCCGGGTCGTTGTCGGGGAGCCGGTCGGCGAGGAACTGCACGGTCGACCACAGGTAGGTGTCGTCGACTCCTCGCTCGGAAGCCGCCAGCACGTAGCCCATGGCTTGCAGTCCCTCGCCGGATGCTGCGGCGAGCGCCAAGGCGACGTCGATGGAAGCGGAATCCCCGTCGACCTTGCCGCTGTATTCGCGGGAGGTGATGAAGCGGACTCCCTTGTCGGCGTCTGCGACAAGGTTGCGCACCGAGGCCAGGTCGAGGGAGGACGCGAGTGCCTGCCACCGCAGCTCGGACTTCGCCTGGACCTGACGGCCGTAAAGCCTGATCCACCACAAGGCGAACCGGGTGCGGGCGTCGAAGGCTGCCAGCGGCTGACGGTTGACCTCAACCGCCATGGCCTCCTGGACCGCGGCGCGCGCCAGCGGCAGGAACGTATAAATGTCGACGGGCTCGCCCTTGGCGTCGAGGACTTCGCTGTAGCGCCCCACAACTTCCATGGCAGGGCCGGCGGCGGCCATCAGCATGTCCGCAGGTGCCAGGCCCCATCGCTCCCAGTCGGGGTAGCGCTGCTTGATCTCCGTCTTGATCTCCGCCTCGACGGCGCCCTTGCGGCCGGCAGGGCGGCCTGTCGGGGCCGGGCGGCAGGCCATGGTCAGGGTCGTCTCGATGTTGGCCTTGCCCTGCTGGCCACCGGACTCGGTGTTGGCCGGCCAGGAGCCGGTCATCACCAGTCCGGCTCGCTCGATTGAGTGCAGCAGTCGCTGCCACACCTCGGGCTCCCCGTGGCCGAAGACGATCGTGACCACACCGTCGTCCCGGACTACCTGCCGCATCTGGGCGAAGGCATCGGCGATGAGGGTGTCGTAGTGCTCGCGGGTGCGGTGCTCGTCGGGGGCCTCACCCCGTACCCGCTTGACGATGATCTCCTGGCTCTTGTCCTGGCAGCCGTGTGGATCGGCCGTGATGGCGAGTTCCGGCCAGGTGTTGTGCAGGCACCGCTTCGCCCACGTGTAGAAGAGGTCGGAGGCATCCGCGTACGCGATCATCTGGTCATATGGCGGGTCGGTGACGACCGCGGTGAAGGTGCGGGGCGGGAAGGGCAGGGCGGTGGCGGTTCCCCGCTGCACGGAGGCCGGAGCGCCACGCAGGTCGGCGAACAGGTTGCGGCAGGCAGCCAGCACGTTGCTCGCGATCGACTTCCACGTTCCGGGACCGTCTCCGATGCCGGCCTCGAAAAAGTCGTGGGAGAAGGTGATTGACCCTTCGTTGACGAACAGATCCCCGACCTGTGCACCGCCCTTGCTCTGGAACCGGGCGCCGCGTGTGGAGCGACGCAGCTTCTTCACCACGACCGCGGTCGCATACCCAGTTAGGGCCCGCACGTAGTCCCGTGACATTCCGGCGGCGGTCAGTTCGTCGCCGAGCTCGTTGATGATGCGCGCGAGCCGTACATACGACAGGGTCTGGCGGGTGACCATGAAGTCGCCGTAGGTCTTCGCCCCGTAGATGCTCGGGCCGATGATGTTGTTGTTGCCCGGCGCGATGCCTTCGTCCGGGACAGCGGGCAGGAACGGGCTGAACGCCGGCTCCGCGGCTAGCGCCCGTTCGGCCGCTGCGACGGCCTCGCGTTCTGCGTCTGTGGGCTGGCGGAAGGTCTTCTGGCTCTTGACGTCGATGTCCGCAGCGAGGACCAAAGCGTCCTGCCCCTGCCCCTCGTCCAGCAATCGGCGGTGCACGGCCAGCCGGTGGACGTGGTTGCAGAACACGCAGATCGCGCTCTTGCCCGCTACCTTCTTGCCGTTCACCACGGCGTTGGTCAGCGTGGGAGTCCGGGTGGGCTTTCCGGGCGTCACCACCGCCTCCCACGTGCCGGTGGCCCGGTCCGCGTCGATGTAGAACGACACGGCCCCCCTGTCGCCGCGGGCCGGCATCAGCTCGTAGGAGCCAATGAGCGGGAACCGGTGGTGGCATTCCTGGCAGGGGATCGTGACGGACCACAGATAGCCCCACGGCAGGGCACCGTTGTGACGGGGGTAGACGTCGCTCATGGCGGCCGCGTGCCGGGTCTGGATCTCCGCGAACAGCGATTCGAGGTCGCCGAGCAGCCGGTCCGTACGGGACATCAAGAGGTGGTCCCGCTCTTCCCCGAAGGGAAGCTCGGGCTCCTCGCTCCAGTCTTCGAACGGTGCGGAGGTGAGCAGGTGGCTGGCGAGGACCGCGATCGGGCTGTAGTCGACGGCCGACGCCTGGACGGCCAGGCGCGCGGACTCCAGGGGGATCATGCCCCGCCCCGAGAACGGGTCGAGCGTGGTCGCGCCTTCGGGATTCGTCTTGGCGATCTCGGCCTGCAGCTCGTTCCAAGCGGCGTAGCGGCCTGTCATCGCCTCCCGGACCAGATTCTGCAGCCGCGTCTGCTCCTCGGCGTCATCGGGCCACGGCAGCAGCGAGCAGATGGTGGCGGCCTTGGCCTGGGCGGTGGGTCGCTTGGCGAACCACATGAACAGGGAGATCTCGCTGTTGCCGGAGCCCCAGCCCTTGTCGCTGTTGGCCGACACCTCCGCGCTGGGAAACCATCGTTCGATCATCCTGGTCATGCGTTGCTCCCCGGTGCGTTCTTGAGGCTGCTGCCCGGGACGCGGAAGACCGCGTTCCCGGTCATGTCGTTGGCGAAAAGGGTGGCGGGGTCCTGGTAGGCGCCGAAGAAGCGGCCCCGGCCGTCGGCACACTGGTCGATGACGTAGAGCCAGTAGTCCTTGCGGTGCTGGGTGGCGATCAGGACCTCGTTGCCGGTCATCCGGATGCCGTCACTGGCCGCGCTGCCCAGCACGCCCTTGACCTCGACGTGTCGGATCTGGCTGTTGCGGCGGGCCTCCAGGTCGTAGCCGCGGCTCTCCGTGTGGACGTCTTCCACGGTCCACCCGTCGTCTTCAAGGAGGTTCTGGACGTGCCGCATGGAGACCAGTTCGGCATCGATCTCCGCCTGGACGGTGACGTCGGCCGCGGCCAGGACGCGGATCCGGCCGATCAGCTTCGGGTCGGTCAGCTGCACGTCCGCGAGCCGTTCGAGTTCGTCGAGCCGCTCGGCGGTCTGGGCCTGAAGACGGCGCCGTAGCTCCACCCGCTTGGTCCGGTCGTCGATGTCCTCGGTGAGGCTCAGTGGCAGGTTGGTCAGATCCCGGCGCGCCTGGGCGAACCAGTCGGCCCGTACCCGTCGGTGCTCGGTGACCGTGGCGGCGGCCACCTCGCGGGCCGTCGTGAGCGCATGCCCTTCACGTGCAGGATGAGGCGCGGTCCCGTGGTGCTCGGTGGGCACCAGGTTGGCCAGGGTCTCCCACCGCACCGGACGGGCGTTGCCGCTGTCGTCGACCTTGACCAGGCTCGCCCAGATGCTGGCGCGCTTGCCGTCGCTCTCGGTCATGGTCGCCGTGTACGCGTACAGGTCGTACGGGGTGAGGCTGGTGGGGTCGGCGGCGGCGCCGGACTGGTGCAGGTCCTCGGCCAGGGTGTGCTCGGCCATGCCGATCAGGTCGGCGAAGCCGGGTTCGCCGGGCCCGAGGGTGATGGTGTCGCCGACGTCGATGCTTTCCGCGGCCTCGCGTACCGCGTCGCCGCTGGTGGCGATGTGGACCTCGCTCGTGCTGCCGAGCGTGGCCGGGAACCGTGCCCCGCCGGTCAGCGACAGTCTCCGGAATCCGGTGCCGGCGGCGGTAGGGGCGGATTGCAGCACGCCGGCGGCGGCGAGCCGGTCGAGATACGCCTCGACGATGGCGGGGTTGATTCGGGCGAACAGGTCGCGCTGGAGCAGAGTCAGCGCAGCGACTGCGTCGACCTGGCTGGCCAGGCGACGCTCGTTGTCGCGCACCTGCCGGGCCGCCCGGGTGAGTTCTTGCGCCTTGACGGCGCGGGCGGCATCGATCGCCTGCTGCTTCTTGATCTCGTCGTTGCCGTACAGGTCGGACAGCCACTTGTCGTAGTCGATGCCCGTGATCTCGGCGACGGCCGACAGGCTGTCGAACATCTGCCCGCGCAGCTCGTTCGCCGCGGTGACGAAGTGGTCCAGCAGCCGCAGGAGCGTCTCGCCTTCGCGTGTGTCGGTGGCAACCAAGTTGTACAGGTGAACGTCGCGGAGCTGGCCGACGCGGTGGATGCGCCCCATGCGCTGCTCGAGGCGAACCAGTGACCAGGGGATGTCGTAGTTGACCAGTACGTGGGCGGCCTGCAGGTCGATGCCTTCGTTGCCAGCGTCGGTGGTGACGATGACCTGGAACTCGCCTCGCATGAAGGCCCGGCGCACCTCGTCGCGCTCGGGCTTGCTCTGTCGTCCGGAGTAGAGACGGGCGGTGAACCCCTCGGCTTCGAGGCGCCGGGCGATCCACTCGGCCGAGTCCGCGTACTCCGTGAACACCACGGCCTGCTCGCCGTTGCCGGGGGCAATGCCGTGCTTGGCCAGACAGTCCTCGGTCAGCCGCTTCCACTTCGACGGCGTCCACGCCGGGTTACCGATCGTGGCGTTGATCTGGTCCGCGAGGTTCTTGATCGCCGCCCGCTCGGCTCGCGTGGACGTCGAGCTCGTGTGGATGACCTTGGCCTCGTCGATCTCCGCCTCGTCACCTTGGCCCTCGCGGTCGGCGATGAGGGCCGCTTCGGCCTCGCTCATGGCGCCCATGTGGTCGTGGCGCCGCCGGAGCGTCTCGGCGAGCGCATACAGACTGGACGCCGCCCGCTTGCCGTAGACCATGCGGGCGAGCGGCTGGGCCGAGGGCGCGAAGTACCGGTCGACCATGTCCAGCGCGGCCTGGTAGAAGCCGTACTCGGTCTGCGACAGGGCAACGCTGTGGTTGTGGGCGGTACGGCCCTTGAACAGGCGTGTCTTGCCGTCGTAATCGACCAGGTCTTCCTTCATCCGTCGCAGGAAGTGGATCGGGCCCGGCCTGAGCGCGCTGAGCTCGACGTTGGGATCGCTACCCGGGTCTGGGTAGATCTCCGGGTCGACCAGATGCAGAAGATGCCGGAAGAGCCACTCCTTGCCCCGATGCGGGGTCGCGGTCATCAGCAGGGCCCTCGGGGTGTTCTTGGCCAGCAGGCGGCCAACCTGATGGAACCCGGCCGCAGTCGGGGTCAGCCGGTGTGCCTCGTCGAAGACCACCAGGTCCCAGCCGGCCTTGTCCGGCCGGATAGCGTCCTGCACAGCGGGGTTGACCGCGGCCAGCTCCAGGGAGGTCACCCACAGGTCGTTGGAGTTCAGCGCGTTCTCACGGACTGTCGCCGAGGTGAGCTGCCGCAGCCCGCCGCCCAGCAGCCGCTCGAAGTCGTCCACCCACTTTGTGGCCAGGTTCGCCGGGCACACGATGATGGCGCGTTTGACCAGGCCCAGTCGCTGCATCTCCCGGATGTAGAGACCGGCCATGATCGTCTTGCCGGTGCCCGGCTCGTCGGCGAGCAGGAAGCGCAGCAGCGGTTGTGGCAGCATCGCGCCGTACACGGCCGTGGTCTGGTGCGCATACGGCTTCAGCGGCGTGGCCGCCATGGCACTCGACTCTGCGTTCGTGGCCGCCGCGTACATCCACTGGGTCCACATGGCGGCCAGCACCCGGGCAGAATCGGCCCGGCCATCACTGACCAGCGGGCGCACGGTCTGAGTGTCTCCGGCCGCCAGGTTCACCTCGTGCCGACGGTCCTGGTCATCGACGAGGATAAGGTCCCACGAACCCGGCTCGTCGCCCGGAAGGGCAAAGCGGATGGTAGCGAACTCGGGCACTCCGGCGGCCCGGACTCGCACTCGCTGTCCGCGTTCGAACACCACCTCGTGGTCAGGCTGCATGCTCATGCGCGTGTCCCGTAGTTCGTCCGGATCCAACGGGCCAACAGCGGATCGATCACGCGCCACCCCTGGTCTGTGTCTTCGATGAGCCCAGTGGCGACCAAGTGCGGGGCCGCCTTCTGGGCCGTGGTCTTGGGGAGCCCCAGGGCCCGCAAGGCCCGGGCCGCCATGGGCGTGCCGTACTCGGCCACCGCCCGCAATACCTTGCGCTGCCCCACAGTGAGCCCGCTCATCGTGGCGCGGGCCTCCGCGTCGACCTGTCGCAGGGCGACAGCGATCGCTGCTTCGAGATCATCGGTGGTGGCCCGCTCCCCCGCAGGGACTTCTTGCCACAGCAGGTGGGCCAGCAGCATGGTCCTCTGGGGATGCCGCTCGCCCGCCGCCACGAGTCCGTCCACAACATCGGACACGTCCCGGTTCCTCGCAGCGAACCGGTCCTTGATCACTTTGCTAAGCTCCGCGGCCGGCAGCCGGTCCAACTGAAGCGTCCGCGTCTGCCCTATGGGGCGCTCCTCGTCGTCCGGCGCAGTCGACAGCATGCCTGGTCCGCCGCCGGCGAAGAGGTAGGAGACTGTCTGCCGCTGCTGCCACGCGTGCTGCCAGATCAGGGCCTGCGCCTCCGGGACCCCGGCGACGGACTGGAACTCGTCCAGCACGATCAAGATCCGTCCAGGCCTGTGCTGAGCTAGCTGGGCGGGCAGTTCCAGCAGCGCGTGCAGCGCCGGCTCCGGGTTAGTGGTGGGCTTGTCGGCCATAGTCAGCGCGAAGCCAGCCCCAGAGATCGACACGCCGGCCTGAGCGCTGCTGAGGATCTTGCCTGCCGCTGGTCGGAGCTCCTCAGGTGTGTGCTGGGCCCACGCACGCTCCAGACGAAGCACCAGGTCGGAGAGACTGGCAACCTCGAAGAGGTCGGCGGTGACCACCATCAGCCCGACCTTCTCACCCTCGGACGCGATCTTGCGGATCAGGCTCGTCTTGCCGTAGCGCCGCGGAGCCACCAGGGTCATCAGCTGGCTCTCGTGAGTCCATGCCCTGATCGTGTCGGCCTCCGCCCGCCGGTTGATCATGCAGTCAAGAGGGACTGGCCCGTCGAACGCGAACGGGCTCGCGGTGTCCCGCATCGCCGACTCCAAGATGTATGCCGCAGAGATCTCCATAAGGTACGCCGACAGCGTACCCGTCCGGTACGCCGCCGGCGTACGTATTTGACGATCCGCCGCATCGGCCCCAGAACGTGATTCGCCGATAGCGTCGACACCCCTCCCACAGGCCGCGAAGCCCACATGGCAGTCGCTTCACTCCGGCCGCAGGCGTAGCGGCACCGGCGAACGAGGGCGCGCGCTTCTCGCATCAGATTGGGTGATAACGACTTAAAAGAGACCGTAAACGGCAGGTAGGGCGTCCACGCAGGTAGCTGGGGCCAGTCCAGCGCCTCTGCTCGCGGCGAGGAGTTGGTGACCGCGCACGACCGCAGCGAGTTCGAGCGAGAACGGCGCGGACGACAACGGCGACCTGAACCACCCGAAAGAGTAGACAGCCACGGCTGGAAGCCCGAGATCGGAGCTCTGCCGAAGACGTTCCCAATCCATCAATGCATTGACTCATAGATGGCGCGCAATGTGACCTGCGACGACGACCACTCCCGGTGCGCAGAAGGTGCCCTACCGGGAGAGTGCCGAGATCGCGCGCCTCGTCCTCAGCGAGTCCGTACCCAGCAACGGCGAGAGCTTCTTCACCTCGGCCGCGCTGAGATCCGCCGCGGCCGCCGGCCTGCGCGGCGCGGTCATGTTCAGCGATCCCGTCCCACTGAGAATTTCAGTCCTACATGGCACCGATCGGAGATCCTGGCCTGCAGCTACGGTGGCCCCTTTCAGTGATGGTTGGCACTGAATGTCGACGAGGGATGGCACCTCGTGCAGGTTTCAAGCTGGCTGGCGTCCTTGATCACATCTCTCCGTACCATCCGTTTACTCGTGAGGAGCGGACGAGGACGGAGACGGCCATCGACTCCTGCACACTCCGGGCCAGGCTGCCAGTGAGCCGTCTGGCCGACGCATGGGTTCGGAGTCGCTGACACGTGTGCCTCTGCGTCAGAAGGACTGCCTGACGGTTGAGTTGAAGCTATTTTGGTGCGTGCGGTGACCTACGCCGCCGTGGTGGCCAAGCACCACGCGAGTCGCGATCTCCACTGCGGAGGAGATGCCTTGGCGCGAGGACCCCCGGTAACGGCGGGTGGCTTAAGCAAGACCTGATCTCACTCCTTGCCCAGGAGTGACGGCCACCCATTGAAAACCATTCCGGAGACCTGAACAAACAACTGAATACCGATAACTGAATATCGAGCATGAGGGCCAGGTCTCCCAAGTCCTCCAGGAAAGGAGGTTTCTAACTAGCTAGGGAGAATTCGATATGAGCACGAGCGGCAACGCATACCCTCACAAGTGGTGGGCAATCGCAATCTGCTTCATTCTGGCGGTAGTGGCCGGTCTTGGCGCCGTTGCACTACTCGTTGGACTGCATTCAGCGGCACATGTCGTGATTGTGGGTGCCTGCACTACTTTCGCTGGTGGTCTCCACGCAACTCTCGCGCTTGCGAGGGCGGCCGGACTCGTCCACCACTGATGAAGGGGCCCCGGAGCAGCCAGTTCCGGGGCTAGGGTCTGTTGTGAAAGTGCTGGTCACAGCCACTCGTTGATGGCTGCGACCAGCACGGTCGCTTCGTAGCGGACGGCGAGTTTGTCGTACCGAGTGGCCACGGCCCGATGGCGCTTGAGCCGGTTGATCCCGCATTCGACCGCGTGCCGCTGCTTGTAGTCGTCCTTGTCGAACTTCGGCGGCCGTCCGCCGCGCGAGCCGCGCTTGAGGCGGTTGCGGACCCGGTCCGCCGGAACCGGGATGGTGGCTTTGATCCCGCGTCTGCGCAGGTAGGAGCGGTTGCTGCGGGAGTCGTACGCCTTGTCGGCCCGGACCCGGTCCGGACGCCTGCGGGGCCTGCCGAGCCCCAGCCTCGGCACTCGGATGGCTTCCAGGACCGGCTCGAACTGCGGGGAGTCGCCCCGCTGCCCGGCCGTGATCACTATCGACAAGGGCTTCTGCCCCTGCTCGACCGCGAGGTGGATCTTGCTGGTCAGTCCGCCGCGGGAGCGTCCGAGGCCGTGGTCGGCCGGCTCGACGAAGATCCCGCCGGGCGGCTCCTTCTGGAGGTCCCCTTTTTCGCCGCTCCGGCGGCGTGCTGGTGGGCCCGGCAGACGGTGGAGTCGACGTTGACCTCCCAGGTAATCAGGCCCTTCGCGTCCGCCTCGGCCTGGAGCTGCGTGAGGATCCGCGCCCAGGTGCCATCCCGCTGCCAGCGCCGGAACAGGTCATAGACCCGGTCCCACGGCCCATAACGTTCGGGCACGTCCCGCCACGGAGCACCGGTCCGGGTCCGCCACCGTATGCCGTCTATCAGCTGCCGCCGCGTCCACACCTGCGGCCGGCCCGGCTTGATGCCCGTCGGCAGCAGAGGCTCAAGCCGGGCCCACTGGCCGTTCGTCAGATCCCCACGTCCCACAGGACGTGATCATCACCGAACAAGATCCACTTTCGCAACAGACCCTAGTCGGAACCGGCCACTGTTAACCGGCGTGGCCTCACTGGTTGTCAACGAGGGGTGGCACTCTACGCCCGTTTCACCCTTGTTGGCACCTCTTTGATCAAATCTCTCCGTGGCTTCGGTGTCCCCTGTCTGCTGTTTCTATGAAGCGGATCAGTCTGGAAGGGGCCACCGGCTCGCACTTGCTCGAGGGGAGGGTGGTCGGCTCGCTCTGGTCGGATGCGTGTGGCTGGGAGGACCTGGCTCTCACCTGCGGAGAGAGGGCGCTCGGGCTCGGCCGGTCGATGCTGAGCCTCGATCGGGGATGGTCAGCCCGCTGGAGTGCGACGTGGAAGGCCGGCAAAGTGAAGCGGGCCGGCCCGGTCGAGAACTTGAACGGGATGTCGTTGCACGGCTGCGTTCCATGGCGGGGTTTCACCTGGCGGCGAGGGCAGTTCCATCGCCCAGGCCTGGAGCCGATGCTGTCGACAGGGCGCCTGCATGCTTTCGAGTCACATCGCGAGGACCAATTCGTCGTAATGGTGGATTTCGCGGGTGAGGCGGAGGAAATGCTGTCGCAGCCGTTCCTGCTGAAATTCGAAGGCCAGGGCGGCTGGCGTGAGCACATTCCCGATTTCCTGCTGCTGTCCAGGCGAGGGCGGTGGCTCGTGGATATCCGGCCTGAGGGACGGATGAGTGATGACGACCTCATGAAGTTCGCGGCCACGTCCGAGGTTGCGCTCACGTTGGGATGGGGCTACACCGTGGTCACGGGCTGGAGGCCGCTGACCTGGAGAAACGTCGACCTTCTCTACTCCCGGCGCCGACCGATGAGGGACCCGCTGGGCCTGAAGCCGCTGCTGCTGCAGGCGGTCCGGGCCGCGCAGGCCGTGTCGGAGCCGATCACCTTCCGGCAGCTGGCGGACACCTTTGAGTTCCCGGCCCTGGCCCGGCCGGTGATCTTGCATCTGCTCTGGCATCGGCAGTTGGGCGTCGATCTGACGGCTCCCTTCGGTGACAGCAGTGTCCTGCGTCTCGGGCGGGAGACGGCCCGATGATCGGGCAGGCAGCAGGACTACTGGAACTGACGGTCGGTGAGAGCCTGATCCTGGACGACGAGCAATGGCAGGTGGATCTCGTCGAACCGCAGTACGGCCGGGTGCTGTTGACGTCCCCGACAGGGACGCGGCAGACGGTGTCGTTCCGCATGCTCGCCCACCACCCTCGCTGCCGGCGCTCGACGGTGGCGACGGCGTCCGGAGTGCATCTGCAGCCGAGGACCGAAGACGACCTCACCGACCACCAACGGAAGCTCCTGCGGATCAGGCGAGGACACCTGCTGGAGGTCGAGACCGGATACCGCGGCGGCGATCCCCTCCATCCCGGGCCGGGTGAACCGCGACCTGAGTACGACCCGGACCGCACCACGGTCACCCAGCGGCGCCGGGCGAAGGTCGCCGAGCTGAAGGCTCTGGATCCCGAACACGCGAAGGTGCTGGGCCTGTCGCAGGTCAGCTACCGGACGCTGACCCGGTGGGAGTCCAAGCGGCGGGTCGATGTCTCGATGGGATGCGCCGACGACCGCTGGACCCCGGCCTCACGCGGGCACCCGAGCATCACCGAAGAGGTCCGCAAGGCGATCCTGGCCGTCCGGCAGGAGACCCTGCACCGGTCGAAGATCAGCATGCGGGCCCGGGTTGGCCTCATCCACCAGTACGTCTTGGAGACGTTCGGCGAGAAGGCTGCCGAGAAGATCCCGAGCTACGGCACCCTTCGGGTGGTCTGGCAGGAGTGGTTCGGCACGGGCCGCGCACGTCAGCGCTATGCCCGTTCCGCACTGCTGGAGACGACGGGCGAGCACGTGATCGTCGAACGTCCTGGTCAGGTCGTCGCTCTGGACACCACGGTGCTGCCGGTGATGCTGCGGGAGACGGTGTTTGACGACCCGATCACCGTCTATCTCACCTTGGCGATGTGTGTTTACACGCACTCGCTGGTCGGGTTCCGCCTCACGCTGGTCTCGGACACCTCGACCGACGTCGCGATGCTGCTGAGGGACGTGACGATGCCGTTGCCCATGCGGGCCGACTGGGGCGAGGACATGGAGTGGCCCTATCCCGGCGTCCCCGCGGCCCTGGTCGCGGAGTTCGCCGGACACGAGGTGGCCGCTCTGCCGTTCTTTGCGCCGGAGACGGTCACCACCGATCACGGCAGCGTCTATCGCAACCATCACCTCGTGCAGGTCCAGCACGTTCTGGGGGTGAAGGTGCTGCCGGCCCGGGTGCTGCGGCCGACCGACAAGCAGGCGGTCGAGCGGGCCTTCGGGGCCGCACGCTCGATGCTGTTCGAGTACCTCCCCGGCTACACCGGCGTCGACACGGCTGACCGCGGGGCCGACGTCGAGGGCGACGCGGTCCTGACCGTCGCGGAGATGGAACATCTGCTGGCGACCTGGATCGTCAGGGTCTGGCAGAACCGGCGCCTGGGCGAGCATGCTCCTTGCTGGGACCCGGCCGGCGATCACAGTCCGAACACGCTGTTCGCCGCCTCGATGGCCCAGGGCGGATGGGCCCTGGAGATTCCTTCGCCGAGCCTCTACTACCAGCTCCTGCCCCGGCACCAGGCACAGATCCAGGGCAAGCGCGGAGTGAAGATCCGCGGACTCTTTTATGACGGAAGGGCCCTGGACCCATACCGCGAGGAGGAGGGGTCCGGGCGGGGCGGGCGGCACAAGGGCCGCTGGACAGTGCACCGCGATCCCCGGGATGCACGATTCGCGTTCTTCCAGGACCCGCGCACGCATGAGTGGCACGAGCTGCGATGGACGGGCATGCCGCCCGAGGGCGAGATCCCCGCGTTCACCGATGCACGGGTACGCGAACTGCTGACCGCGGCGAAGCAGGCCGGTCTCAAGCCCTGCACGGACGCCGATCTGCTGCCTGTGATGCTGGAGTTGCTCGCCGCTCATGCCACGGCCGAACAGTGGCCTGGGCAGATGACCAAGGCCCAGCGCAACGAGCGGGCCCGTGAGGTCGCACAGGTCAAGGCGGCAGCGGCCGACCGGCCTGAGGCCGGCACGGCCGGCGCCGCCATCGGCAGGCGCCCGCACCGGCCGGTCCCCGTTCTTGAGGCCGTGGATGCCGAACGCCGCAGCCGTCGCGAGGCCGCCGTCTCTCAACCGCCCTCCGCACCTCGCCGGCTGGGTGATGTCGGCGTACAAGCGAACGTGCACCACCTCGTACGGATGAAAGTGCACCATTCCTGATGCGGTGACGGGGTGCCGGCCGTGAGTCTGCTGCTGTCGTT
>NZ_JOEZ01000025.1 GCF_000721175.1 Streptomyces anulatus | reverse complement strand
AAGCAGTTTTCGCTTTCCAGGTTCTTCGCTTTCGCGTTTTCCCTTTCCGGCGGTTCCAACTTTACCAGACTCTTTTTCGTTCCGTTTCCGGTCCGAATTCGATTTCCGGTGGCCTGTGGAGCAGCCTTGCCTTTCGGCGGATCCGACTTTATCAGAGATTCTGAGTCGGAATTCCCGCCCTGTTCGGGAGTTCTCCAGGCGCACGAGTGCGCGCGGTGCTTCCCGTTCAGGCGGAGACGTAAACGTACTGGAGCGGAGCTCCCCGATGCAAATCGGGGGCCCCGCTCCAGGTCAGGCGGTCGTGAGGGGTCAGACCTCGACGACGACCGGCAGGATCATCGGGCGCCGGCGGTAGGTGTCGGACACCCACTTCCCGACGGTCCGGCGGATCAGCTGCTGAAGCTGGTGGGGCTCCATCACGCCGTCCTGCGCCGACTTGTCCAGGGCTTCCTGGATCTTCGGGGTGACGCCCACGAAGGCGCCGTCGTCGATGCCGGAGCCCCGGGCCTGGATGTGGGGGCCGCCCACGATCTTGCCGGAGGAGCTGTCGACCACGATGAAGACCGAGATGATGCCCTCGTCGCCGAGGATGCGGCGGTCCTTGAGGGAGGTCTCGGTGACGTCGCCGACGGAGAGACCGTCGACGTACACGTAACCGGCCTGGACCTTGCCGACGATCTTGGCCTTGCCGTCGATGAGGTCGACGACCACGCCGTCCTCGGCGATGACGATGTGGTCCTTCGGCACTCCGGTGAGGGCGCCCAGTTCGGCGTTGGCCCGCAGATGGCGCCATTCGCCGTGGACCGGCATCAGGTTCTTCGGCTTGCAGATGTTGTAGAAGTACAGGAGCTCGCCGGCCGAGGCGTGGCCCGAGACGTGGACCTTGGCGTTGCCCTTGTGGACGACGTTGGCGCCCCAGCGGGTCAGACCGTTGATCACGCGGTAGACCGCGTTCTCGTTGCCTGGGATCAGGGACGACGCCAGGATCACCGTGTCGCCGGGAACGATCCGGATCTGGTGGTCGCGGTTGGCCATCCGGGAGAGGGCGGCCATCGGCTCGCCCTGCGAGCCCGTGCAGACCAGCACGACCTCGTCGTCCGGAAGGTCGTCGAGGGTCTTGACGTCGACGACCAGACCGGCGGGGACCTTCAGGTAGCCCAGGTCGCGGGCGATGCCCATGTTGCGGACCATCGAGCGGCCGACGAAGGCGACCCGGCGTCCGTACTCGTGGGCGGCGTCGAGGATCTGCTGGATGCGGTGCACATGGCTGGCGAAGCTCGCCACGATGATGCGCTTCTGGGCGTTGGCGAAGACCGTGCGCAGGACGTTGGAGATGTCCCGCTCCGGCGGTACGAAGCCGGGAACCTCGGCGTTCGTGGAGTCGGAGAGGAGAAGGTCGATGCCCTCCTCGCTCAGCCGGGCGAACGCGTGCAGGTCGGTGAGACGGCCGTCCAGCGGCAGCTGGTCCATCTTGAAGTCACCGGTGGCCACGGCCAGGCCCGCGGGGGTGCGGATGGCGACGGCGAGGGCGTCCGGGATCGAGTGGTTGACCGCGATGAACTCGCAGTCGAAGACACCGATGCGCTCGCGCTGGCCCTCGGTCACCTCAAGGGTGTACGGACGGATCCGGTGCTCCTGGAGCTTCGCCTCGATGAGCGCGAGGGTCAGCTTGGAGCCGATGAGGGGGATGTCCGGCTTCAGGCGCAGCAGGTACGGGACACCACCGATGTGGTCCTCGTGGCCGTGCGTGAGGACGATGCCCTCGATGTCGTCCAGGCGGTCCCGGATCGTGGTGAAGTCCGGCAGGATCAGGTCGATGCCCGGCTGCTCCTCCTCGGGGAAGAGGACGCCGCAGTCGACGATGAGCAGGCGGCCGCCGTACTCGAAAACCGTCATGTTGCGGCCGATCTCGCCCAGGCCGCCGAGCGGGGTGACCCGCAGGGCGCCCTTCGGGAGCTTCGGCGGGGTACCGAGTTCAGGATGCGGATGACTCAAAAGACTCTCCTTACCACGCACGCCACGTACCGCTGAGGCACGTGGCGTGCGTGTCATTCGTGCACTTGCTGTTGTCTTGGTGTGGTGCTCGCTGCGAGTCGCCTCGCGTGTTCAGTTGTGAAGTCCGTGATCAAAGAAGTCCGTGATCAGAGCTGTACCCCGCCGGCGGCGAGATCGATCTTGAGCTGGGCCGTCTCCTGGGCGCTGAGCTCCACCAGGGGCAGGCGCAGCGGTCCGGCCGGGAGGCCCTGGAGGGTCAGAGCGGCCTTCGTGGTGATGACGCCCTGGGTGCGGAACATGCCGGTGAAGACCGGGAGCAGCTTCTGGTGGATCTCGGTGGCCTTCTGGACGTCGCCGCTCAGGTGCGCCTCGATCAGGGCCCGCAGGTCGGGGGTGACCATGTGGCCGACCACCGAGACGAAGCCGACCGCGCCGACCGAGAGGAGCGGCAGGTTGAGCATGTCGTCGCCGGAGTACCAGGCGAGGCCCGATTCGGCGATGGCCCAGCTGGCGCGGCCCAGGTCGCCCTTGGCGTCCTTGTTCGCGACGATCCGCGGGTGATCGGCCAGCCGGACGAGGGTCTCCGTGTCGATCGGCACCCCGCTGCGGCCGGGGATGTCGTACAGCATCACGGGCAGGCCGGTGGAGTCGGCGATGGCCGTGAAGTGCCGGAGCAGGCCCTCCTGCGGCGGCTTGTTGTAGTACGGCGTGACGGCGAGCAGGCCGTGGGCGCCGGTGCGCTCGGCCGTCCGGGCGAGCTCGACGCTGTGGCGGGTGTCGTTGGTGCCGATGCCGGCGACGACATGCGCCCGGTCGCCGACCGCCTCGAGCACCGCCCGTACGAGCTGGTCCTTCTCCGTGTCACTGGTGGTCGGGGACTCACCGGTGGTGCCGTTGACGATCAGGCCGTCATTTCCTGCGTCCACCAGGTGGGCGGCGAGCCGCTGGGCGCCGTCGAGGTCGAGAGCGCCGTCCGCCGTGAAGGGCGTGACCATAGCGGTGAGGACCCGCCCGAAGGGGGTCTGCGGAGTGGAGATCGGAGCCATGGGTAACACGCTACTCGCTGCTCAGCGCGCGGGGTCCCCTCGGGGGACGGGGAAGAGGAGCCCGGCACTGCCTGCTCGGGGGTTCAAGCAGTGCCGGGTCCGTTTGATCAGCCTAGATGAACTTCTCGAAACGCCGCAATACGGACACCGCCTACGGGGCTACCCGTCCATTCTTGTTGAAGGCCGCATGAGTGAGCGGCATGAGCTGCTCCCAGTGGGCTTCCATCTGCTCGCCGACCATCTCGATCTCGCGCTGCGGGAAGGACGGGACCTTCGCGAGCTCGTGCTGGGTGCGCAGGCCCAGGAAGTGCATCAGGGAGCGTGCGTTGCAGGTGGCGTACATGGAGGAGAACAGGCCGACCGGCAGGACCGCCCGGGCGACCTCGCGGGCCACACCCTCCGCCAGCATCTCCTGGTACGCCGCGTAGGAGGCCCGGTAGGACTCCTCCATGGCGCGGTTGGTGAGGTCGTACTGCTCCTCGGTGCCCTCGACGAACACGTACTTCCCGGGGCGGCCCTGCTGGACCAGCTTCCGGGAGGTACCGGGGACGTAGAAGACCGGCTCCAGCTCCCTGTAGCGGCCCGATTCCTCGTTGTACGACCAGCCGACGCGGTGCCGCATGAACTCGCGGAAGACGAAGATCGGGGCGCTGATGAAGAACGTCATCGAGTTGTGCTCGAACGGGCTGCCGTGCCGGTCCCGCATGAGGTAATTGATGAGCCCTTTGGAGCGCTCGGGGTCCTTGGTGACCTCTTCGAGCGACTGCTCGCCGGCGGTGGAGACCCGGGCGGCGAACAGCACGTCCGCGTCGCGCGCGTCGCTCTTCACCAGCTCGACGGTGACGTCGCTGCGGAAGTGGGGCTTTGCGGGTTCGGGGGTGTCGGTCACCGACAAGGGTCCTTCCAATGGTGTCGCTGGGCGGCGACCACTTTACGGGCCGGGCCGGCGACGCATGCACCCGCCGACCTCGGGCAGCCGTTCGTGGAGTTCCCCCAACAAGTACGGCGATTCGGGCACCGATCCGGTCCGTCGTACGTCTGACTCATTAGCAGCACCCGTCACTGAGATCAAGGAGAGTTTCCTCATGTTCCGCCGGCGTGAAGCCGTCCCGTTCTCGTTCGTCGCGGAGTCCGACCGATTCCGCAGTAATGTCACTCCCCCTCCCGCCGCCCGCGTCACCGTTCCCGAGCTGCTGGGGCGGTCCCTCGTCGGGCTGACCGTGGTCGCCGGTCTCGTGGGCTCACTGCTGCTGGGGCTCCCGGCTCTCGACGCCGAGCAGTCCCCCGCGCATGGCAAGCAGTCCGAAGCGTCACAGGGCCGCTGACTCGTACGGACCCCCTGGGGTGGTCGGGCCGGTGGCACCCTCGGTAGCCTCACCGGGCACAGCAATCGAGCGTGCTTGTGAGTGAGGATGAGTCGTGCCCCTGCCCTTTCTGACGGCCGACCGCGCATTCGATGCGAGCGCGGAGGACGTTGCGCTGCCGTTCGACGACCACGACAGCTGGCGGCGGCCCTACCGCCCCGGCCCGTGGCGGGTCGCGGCGGCGGCCACCCTGTTGTTGCTGGCCTCGTTCGTTCTGCTCGCGGCCATGATCATCGGTGTGGCCGGAGCGCCTTCGGGCGCCACCGTGTGTCTCACCCTGGCCGGTGCGTTGATCGCCGCCGCCCTGCGGCTGCTGCGGGTCGGCGCGTGGGTCAGCCGTCACGGTGTGCGGCGCGTCGCCTTCTTCCGGACCACCACGGTGGCCTGGAGCGGCACGTCGGCGGTGCGTACGGTTCAGCAGCCCGTCAAGTGGATGGGTCTTCCCCGTACGGTCCAGGGCCAGGCGCTCGTCGTGGTCCGGCGCAGCGGGGAGACGCTGCCGCCGCTGGCCACCGACCACAACGCGGACTTCCTCGGGCGTGAGGAGGCGTTCGAGCGGGCCACGGATGCGGTGGAGGCCTGGGCGGACGAGTACCGCCAGGTGTGAGCCGTCGCCCGTACGCAGATGAGCCCGGGGCCCTTGTGGGTCCCGGGCTCATCTGCGTACGGCGGAGAAGATGCCCTCAATCGCCGGACGGGCCGGGAAGTGCGGATAGGCTGGAGGGTGCGGACGGGGTGGATCTGTGCAGGGCGATGGCTCTCTGCATCGCCTTGCGGGCCCTCGGCGTGTCCCTCGCGTCCTGGTAGGCGACCGCCAGCCTGAACCAGGTCCGCCAGTCGTCCGGGGCGTCCTCGGTCTCCTCGCGGCGCTTGGTGAAGACCGCGTCCGCGGAGTCCCGGTCGATGCGGCCGGACGGCGTGCGGACCAGGTCGTCGACCGGCAGGCCGCCCTCGGCGTCGAGCACGGCGGCCAGGGCGTTGGCGCGGCGGACGAACTGGGTGTTCTTCCAGAGGAACCAGACGCCGATCACCGGAAGGATCAGCACGGCGACGCCGAACGTGACCGTGACCAGCGTGCCGTGCCGGATGAGCATCAGGCCGCGGCTGCCGACCAGGACGAAGTAGAAGACCAGGACGGCGGCCGTGACGAGGTAGGTGATCTTTGCGCGCATGGTGGGCTCAGTCAGTTCAGGTCGAGGAAGTTTTCCAGGCCGAACGTGAGGCCGGGAGTGGTCACCACGCGGCGGACGCCGAGCAGGATGCCCGGCATGAAGCTGCTGTGGTGGAGGGAGTCGTGGCGGATGGTGAGGGTCTCGCCCTCGCCGCCGAGGAGCACTTCCTGGTGGGCCAACAGGCCGCGCAGCCGGATCGCGTGGACCGGGACGCCGTCGACGTCCGCGCCGCGCGCGCCGTCCAGGGCGGTGGTGGTGGCGTCCGGCTGGGGTGCGCTGCCCGCCTGGGCGCGGGCCGCCGCGATGAGCTGGGCGGTGCGGGTGGCGGTGCCGGAGGGGGCGTCGACCTTGTTCGGGTGGTGCAGTTCGACGACCTCGACGGACTCGAAGTAGCGGGCGGCCTGCTCCGCGAACTTCATGGTCAGGACGGCGCCGATGGAGAAGTTCGGGGCGATCAGGACGCCCGTCCCCGGGGAGTTGTCCAGCCAGGTGGTCAGCTGCGCGAGCCGTTCGTCGGTCCAGCCCGTGGTGCCGACGACGGCGTGGATGCCGTGCCGGACGCAGAAGTCGAGGTTGCCCATCACCGAGGCGGGGGTGGTGAGCTCGACGACGGCCTGGGCGCCCGTGTCGGCGAGGGTCTCCAGCTTGTCGCCCCGGCCCAGGGACGCCACCAGCTCCAGGTCGTCGGCGGCCTCGATCGCCCGTACGGCCTCGGAGCCGATGCGGCCCTTCGCACCGAGAACGGCTACGCGCAGCTTGCTCATCTTGGTTCCTTAAGGGATTAAGGGATTAGGAGACCGCTTCGTCGAGGCGGTCCGCCTGCTTGTCCTTGAGCGGGCCGATGACCGAGAGCGAGGGGCGCCGGGTGAGGAGTTCGCCCGCCACCTCCCGTACGTCGTCGGGGGTGACCTCCGCGATGCGCCCGAGCATGTCGTCGACCGACATCTGCTCGCCCCAGCACAGCTCGCTCTTGCCGATGCGGTTCATGAGGGCGCCGGTGTCCTCCAGACCGAGGACGGTGGACCCGGAGAGCTGTCCGATGGCGCGGGCGACCTCGTCGTCGTCCAGCCCGTGCGTGGCCACCCGGTCCAGTTCGTCGCGGCAGATCTTCAGGACGTCGTGGACCTGGCTGGGCCGGCAGCCCGCGTACACCCCGAAGAGGCCGCAGTCGGCGAAGCCCGAGGTGTACGAGTACACGCTGTAGGCCAGGCCACGCTTCTCCCGGACCTCCTGGAAGAGGCGGGAGCTCATGCCGCCGCCGAGGGCCGTGTTGAGGACGCCCAGGGCCCAGCGGCGCTCGTCGGTACGGGCGAGGCCCGGCATACCGAGGACCACGTGGGCCTGCTCGGTCCTGCGGTTCAGCAGCTCGACCTTGCCGGCGGTGTGCAGGGTGCGGGAGCCCTCGCGGGGCGCCATCGGGACGGCGTCGTGACGGGAGAGGGCTCCGGCGCGTTCGAAGGCGCGGCGGACCTGGCGTACGACCGTGGCGTGGTCGACGTTGCCGGCGGCGGCGACGACGAGGCGCGTGGGGTCGTAGTGCTTCTTGTAGAAGCGGGCGATCTGGCCACGGTTCAGCGCGTTGATCGTGTCGACGGTACCGAGGACCGGGCGGCCGAGGGGGGTGTCGCCGAGCATGGTGTGCGCGAACAGGTCGTGCACGCAGTCGCCCGGGTCGTCCTCGGTCATGGCGATCTCTTCGAGGATGACGCCGCGCTCGGCGTCGA
This sequence comes from Streptomyces anulatus, assembly GCF_000721175.1. Taxonomy (GTDB): domain Bacteria; phylum Actinomycetota; class Actinomycetes; order Streptomycetales; family Streptomycetaceae; genus Streptomyces; species Streptomyces anulatus_C. Next base: position 89,564 of record NZ_JOEZ01000025.1, on the reverse strand, counting down.
CGTCCTCGGGGGTGATCAGCGAGCCGGTCAGCATGTCGCAGACCACGTCGATGGCCAGTGGCAGGTCGGTGTCCAGGACCCGCGCGTAGTAGCAGGTGTACTCCTTCGCCGTGAAGGCGTTCATCTCGCCGCCGACCGCGTCGATCGCGGAGGAGATGTCGAGGGCGGTGCGCTTGGCGGTGCCCTTGAAGAGGAGGTGTTCGAGGTAGTGGGTCGCGCCGTTCAGGGTGGGCGTCTCGTCGCGGGAACCGACGTTGGCCCAGATGCCGAAGGTGGCGGACCGGACGGAGGGCAGGGTCTCGGTGACGATCCGCAGACCGCCGGGGAGGACGGTCCGGCGGACGGTGCCGATGCCGTCCTTGCCCTTGAGAAGCGTTTGGGTACGGGCGACGGCCCGCCCCTCAGAAGAGGGGCGGGCCGTCGTCGCGGAACTACGGGACGTCACTTGTCGGTGTCGTCCTTCGTCTCGGACCCCTCGGCGGAGCCGCCATCGGACTCAGCACCCTCGACGACCGGGATCAGGGAGAGCTTGCCGCGGGAGTCGATCTCGGCGATCTCGACCTGGACCTTGGCGCCGATGGCGAGCACGTCCTCGACGTTCTCCACGCGCTTGCCACCGGCGAGCTTGCGGATCTGCGAGATGTGCAGCAGACCGTCCTTGCCCGGCATGAGCGAGACGAACGCACCGAAGGTGGTGGTCTTGACGACCGTACCCAGGTAGCGCTCGCCGACCTCCGGCATGGTCGGGTTGGCGATCGCGTTGATCGTGGCGCGGGCGGCCTCGGCCTGCGAACCCTGCTGGGCACCGATGTAGATGGTGCCGTCGTCCTCGATCGTGATGTCGGCGCCGGTGTCCTCCTGGATCTGGTTGATCATCTTGCCCTTGGGGCCGATGACCTCACCGATCTTGTCCACCGGGATCTTGACGGTGATGATCCGCGGGGCGTTCGGGGACATCTCGTCCGGGACGTCGATGGCCTCGTTCATGACGTCCAGGATGTGCAGACGCGCGTCACGGGCCTGCTTCAGCGCGGCGGCCAGGACCGAGGCGGGGATGCCGTCGAGCTTGGTGTCGAGCTGGAGCGCGGTCACGAACTGCTTCGTGCCGGCGACCTTGAAGTCCATGTCGCCGAAGGCGTCCTCCGCACCGAGGATGTCGGTGAGGGCGACGTAGTGGGTCTTGCCGTCGATCTCCTGCGAGATCAGGCCCATGGCGATACCGGCGACGGCGGCCTTGAGGGGCACACCGGCGTTCAGCAGCGACATGGTGGAGGCGCAGACCGAGCCCATGGACGTCGAGCCGTTGGAGCCCAGCGCCTCGGAGACCTGGCGGATCGCGTAGGGGAACTCCTCGCGCGACGGCAGCACCGGCACGATGGCGCGCTCGGCGAGCGCTCCGTGGCCGATCTCGCGTCGCTTGGGCGAGCCCACGCGGCCGGTCTCGCCGACGGAGTACGGCGGGAAGTTGTAGTTGTGCATGTAGCGCTTGCGGGTCACCGGCGAGAGGGTGTCCAGCTGCTGCTCCATCCGGAGCATGTTGAGGGTGGTGACACCCAGGATCTGGGTCTCGCCACGCTCGAACAGCGCCGAGCCGTGCACGCGCGGGATGGCCTCGACCTCGGCGGCGAGCGTACGGATGTCCGTGACGCCACGGCCGTCGATGCGGACCTTGTCCTTGATGACGCGCTCGCGGACCAGCTTCTTGGTCAGCGCGCGGTACGCGGCGGAGATCTCCTTCTCGCGGCCCTCGAAGGCCGGGAGGAGCTTCTCGGCGGCGATCTCCTTGACGCGGTCCAGCTCGGCCTCGCGGTCCTGCTTGCCGGCGATGGTGAGCGCCTGGGTCAGCTCGGAGGTGACGGCCTTGGAGAGCGCCTCGAAGACGTCGTCCTGGTAGTCCAGGAAGACCGGGAACTCGCCGACCGGCTTGGCGGCCTTGGAGGCCAGGTCGGACTGGGCCTTGCAGAGCGCCTTGATGAAGGGCTTCGCGGCGTCCAGACCGGCGGCGACGATCTCCTCGGTGGGAGCCTCGGCGCCGTCCTTGACGAGCTGGATGGTCTTCTCGGTGGCCTCGGCCTCGACCATCATGATCGCGACGTCGCCGTCCTCCAGGACGCGACCGGCGACGACCATGTCGAAGACGGCGTCCTCGAGCTCGGTGTGCGTCGGGAACGCGACCCACTGGCCCTTGATCAGGGCGACGCGGGTGGCGCCGATCGGGCCGGAGAAGGGCAGGCCCGCCAGGATCGTGGAGCAGGAGGCGGCGTTGATCGCGACCACGTCGTACAGGTGGTCGGGGTTGAGCGCCATGATCGTCTCGACGATCTGGATCTCGTTGCGCAGGCCCTTCTTGAAGGAGGGGCGCAGCGGCCGGTCGATCAGGCGGCAGGTGAGGATCGCGTCCTCGGAGGGCCGGCCCTCACGACGGAAGAAGGAGCCGGGGATCTTGCCGGCCGCGTACTGCCGCTCCTCGACGTCCACCGTGAGGGGGAAGAAGTCGAGGTTGTCCTTGGGCCGCTTGGAAGCGGTGGTGGCCGACAGCACCATGGTGTCGTCGTCCAGGTACGCGACGGCGGAGCCGGCGGCCTGCTTGGCCAGGCGGCCCGTCTCGAAGCGGATGGTGCGGGTGCCGAAGGTTCCGTTGTCGATAACGGCCTCGGCGTAGTGGGTCTCGTTCTCCACTAGTGATTTCTCCATACTCGTCGTCTTTCGTCCTCACGCCCGTGTGGCGGGGGACGGTGCGGGAGAGGCGCACCGTGGATGCGGGCCGGTCTTCGATCGAAGCTCCCGGGCATGTTCCCGGGGGCCACTACCGAGGACCGGCGGCGGCGTCGTCGCGCCTCTCCCTCGTCCTGCGTTCTTGTCACGCTGGTCGTGCGGGTGTCGCTACGCCCAGGTTACTGAGCTTGACACCGGTCGTGCACGTACGGCAAAGGGAGCGGTCCCCTCAGACGCGGGAACCGCTCCCTCTCCACGGCGTACTTACTTGGCGCCGCCGGCCGCACCGCGGCGGATGCCGAGGCGGTCGACCAGCGCACGGAAGCGCTGGATGTCCTTCTTGGCCAGGTACTGCAGGAGGCGGCGACGCTGGCCGACCAGGATCAGCAGACCACGACGGGAGTGGTGGTCGTGCTTGTGCGTCTTGAGGTGCTCCGTCAGGTCCGAGATCCGGCGGGAGAGCATGGCGACCTGGACCTCGGGGGATCCGGTGTCACCCTCCTTCTGGGCGAACTCGGACATGATCTGCTTCTTCGTAGCGGCGTCGAGCGGCACGCGTACTCCTCATTGATGTTCGAAGCGCCCACGAGTGCCCCTGGTCTTGATCTCAGGGGAGCTTCCGTGACTCGGAGGCGAAGGTCCGATGAGCGCAGCCCCCAGGATGATCCGAGGACGCGTACACAAACGGCCACTGGACAGAGTACCAGCCGTTCGGGTCACGCCCCGCCGGTGATCGGGCGGTGACCCGGTGGTGATCAGCTGGTGAGGGCGCGGGCCCGGACGAAGACGTCGAGGACCGCCAGGCAGAGCGGGACCAGCGAGAGCAGCACCAGGCTCTCGGTCAGGTCGAGGAGGCGGCCCCAGAACGGCGAGAGCCCCTTGCGCGGGATGACCAGGCCGATCGCGGTGAACAGGGCGGCTCCGGCGGCGACGGCGGCGGAGAGCCAGATCGTACGGATGTCCAGGGCGCCGCGGTCGCCGTAGCGGGTCAGCTCGTACAGGAGGTCGGCCGGCGGGTTCAGGGAGAGGCCGAGGACGAGGAGCCCGATGGCCCCGATGCCGGCCACCAGGACGCAGGCGACCTGGGACGTGTAGCGGAAGAGGCGGGCGCGCAGCAGCATGGCGAGGCCGGCGGTCAGGGCGAGGACCTGGCCCCAGATGTCGTCGGAGAAGCCGAGGACGGCGGCCGAGCCGACGACCACGGCCGCGCAGCCGCCGACGAGGCCGAGGAGCATCTCGTGGCCGCGGCGGGCCTGGGCGGCGATGCGGTCGGCGTCGACGGGCTCCGGGTCGCCTTCGGGGGTGTCCGGGTCGGTGTCGTCGTAGCCGACGGGAGCGGTGCGCGGCGAGGCGTAGCCGATGGGCAGGCGCGCGAAGCGTGCGGAGAGGCCGGGCAGGAAGGCGACCAGGCCGAGAGCGACCGGAGCGCAGACGGCGGCGGTCTCGGTGGCGGAGGCCTCGGTGAGGATCGCGACGAAGGTGGCCAGCGTGCCGACGGTGGCCAGGAAGGTGGTCGCGACGAAGGGCGCGTCGCCGCTGGGGGTCAGGGCGACCAGGACCACCGAGGCGACCAGCACGGCGACGCAGCCGAGCAGGAACTGCAGGCGGCCGGGCCCCTGGCCGGCGTCCGGGCCGATGATTCCGGAGCCGGCGATGAGGACGAGCGGGAGGGCGCCGAGGCCGAGGGCGACGGCGGTGGAGCGATCGCCGTAGACCCGGGCGCGTACTCCGGCGAAGGCGGTGAGGAGCAGTCCGGCGGAGCCGGCGATGATGCCGGGCAGGCTGTGCATGTCGTGGCGCACCGGGTCGGCGAACCAGATCACGAAGGCCATCAGGACGAGCAGCAGGACGCCGCCGACCAGGCCCGCACCGCGCAGGAGTTCGTCGCTCCACAGGTGGCGGTCGCGGGTGACGGCGGAGGCGACGGCGTCGGAGACGTCGTCGAAGACCGCGGGCGGCAGCGACTGGGCGAAGGGGCGCAGGCTGAGGATCTCGCCGTCGAGGACCTGCTGGGCGCCGAGGGTGCGGGCGCCGTCCAGAACCGTTCCGTCGCGGCGGACGAGGTGGTAGCCGGTGGGTGTTCCGGCGGCCTGGGTCTGTCCCGTGAGACGCAGGATCTCGGGGTAGACGTCGGCGACGGCGATGTCCTCGGGCAGGGCGACGTCGATCCGGCTGTCGGGTGCCACGACGGTGACGCGGCAGAAGCCCGTCGCTGCGGTCGTACTCACGTGTCTGGATCCCCCTGATTCGCGGTTGCGCACGGTGCGCGCGCCACCCTACCGGGAGGGGACCGGGCGGCCTGCAAGTAGGATCGCCGTCGCGCGGACGGAAGTTGTGCGCGCACGCAGCCACGGGGGCGTCGGTGCGGATCAAGACCGGCCTTCCGCCCGTCCGTTTCGAGGGATTGATGTTCCGGTGAGCCAGATCGTCGTGAAACGACCTCCGCGGTCCCTGCCGCCGGAAGTACCGGCGGACGAATTGACGTTGGAGGCCCCTCCGGAGCTGCCGCGCGGGCAGCAGGAGGGCATGCTGATGCAGATCCTGCCGGTGCTCGGCATGGGCTCGTCGGTGGTCTTCTTCTTCTCGCCGCAGGCCCCTCCGTTCATGCGGATCATGGGCGTTCTGATGCTCGTCTCGACGGTCGGCATGGTGGTCGCCCAGCTTGTCCGGTATCGCCGTGGTACGCAGGGGCAAATGGCAGATGTCCGCCGTGACTACCTCAAGTACCTGGCGCAGACGCGGCGCACGGTCCGGCGGACGGCGCGCAAGCAGCGCGATGTGCAGCTGTATCTGCACCCGTCCCCGGAGCAGTTGTGGTCGGTGGTGGCGGAGGGCTCCCGGCTGTGGGAGCGGCGTGTGGGCGACAAGGACTTCGCGCAGGTGCGGATCGGCCTCGGCGCGCAGCAGCTGTCGACGCCGCTGATCGCTCCGGACACCGCGCCGGTGGACGAGCTGGAGCCGATGTGCGCCGGTGCGATGCAGAAGTTCCTGGCGGTGCACGGTTCGCTGGACGGGCTGCCGATGGCGGTCTCGATGCGGGCCTTCTACCACGTGACGGTCTCCGGCCATCCGGAGGCGGCGCAGTCCACGGCGCGTTCGATGGTGGCGCAGCTGGTGACGCTGCACTCCCCCGAGGACCTGATGGTCGCGGTGGTGGCGGCCCCGGGTGCGGTGGAGCGCTGGGACTGGACGAAGTGGCTGCCGCACGCGCAGGTGCCGGGCGAGATCGACGGAGCCGGTACGAAGCGGCTGTTCGGCGACGACCTCGGTGAGCTGGAGCAGCTGCTGGCGGGCCGTCTGGAGGGCCGGCCGCGGTTCGGGCGGGAGAGTCAGCCGGTGCTGGACCAGCCGCACGTCGTGGTGGTCCTGGACGGCGGGATGGTGCCGCCTGACTCGCTGTTCGCGGCGGCCGAGGGGCTGCAGGGCGTGACCATCGTCGAGGTGGTCTCCGGGGATCTGGACGAGCAGCGCGGCGGTCTGTCGGTGGTGGTGCGGCCGGGGCTGCTGCGACTGGAGTCGGGCGCGGGTCTGGCGTACGAGGGAGTGCCGGACACGATGTCGTTGCCGGCCGCCGAGGCGCTGGCCAGGCAGTTGGCGCCGCTGCGGACGGGCGGGGGCGACGACGACGAACCGCTGCTGGCGAACCTGGACTTCACGGATCTGCTGAATCTGGGTGACGCCGGTTCGGTCGATGTGGCGCGTACCTGGCGGCCCCGGTCGGTGTCGGAGCGGCTGCGGGTGCCGATCGGGATCGGCGAGGGCGGTGCGCCGGTGATGCTGGACCTCAAGGAGGCCGCGCAGGAGGGCATGGGGCCGCACGGGCTGTGTGTCGGCGCGACGGGTTCCGGAAAGTCGGAGCTGCTGCGGACGCTGGTGCTGGGTCTCGCGGTGACGCACTCGTCCGAGACGCTGAACTTCGTGCTCGCGGACTTCAAGGGCGGCGCGACGTTCGCCGGGATGTCGCAGATGCCGCACGTGGCGGCGGTCATCACGAACCTGGCGGACGACCTGACGCTGGTGGACCGGATGGGCGACGCGATCCGCGGTGAGCTCCAGCGGCGGCAGGAGCTGCTGCGGTCGGCGGGCAACTACGCCAACATCCACGACTACGAGAAGGCGCGGGCCGCGGGCGCGGCGCTGGAGCCGTTGGCCTCGCTGGTGCTGGTGATCGACGAGTTCTCCGAACTCCTCACCGCCAAGCCGGACTTCATCGACATGTTCATCCAGATCGGTCGGATCGGCCGTTCGCTGGGTGTGCATCTGCTGCTGGCCTCGCAGCGTCTGGAGGAGGGCAAGCTGCGCGGTCTGGACACCTATCTGTCGTACCGGATCGGTCTGCGGACCTTCTCGGCGTCGGAGTCGCGTACGGCGCTGGGTGTGCCGGACGCGTACCACCTGCCGTCGGTGCCGGGTTCCGGCTATCTCAAGTTCGGTACGGACGAGATGACGCGCTTCAAGGCGGCGTACGTGTCGGGGACGTACCGCACGGGCGGTGCGGATCTGTCGGTGGGGCAGCTGTCGGTCGACCGGCGGCCGGCGGTGTTCTCGGCCGCGCCGGTGCCGGTGGTCTACCGGGCGCCGGATCCCGAGCTGCTGGCCGCGGAGGCGGCGCGGGCGCAGGCGGAGGACGACGCGCTGGCGGACACGGTGCTCGATGTGATCGTGCGGCGGCTGGAGGGCCAGGGGGTGCCGGCGCATCAGGTGTGGCTGCCGCCGCTGGACCGGGCGCCGACCCTGGACCAGCTGCTGCCGGGGCTCGCGCCGACGGCGGACCGCGGGTTCACCTCGACCGAGTACGCGCGTCCGGGCGGGCTGGTCGTGCCGCTGGGGCTGATCGACAAGCCGTTCGAGCAGCGGCGTGAGGTGCTGTACCGGGACTTCTCCGGTGCGGCCGGTCATCTGCTGATCGTGGGTGGCCCGCAGTCCGGCAAGTCGACGCTGGCGCGTGCGCTGATCTCGTCGTTCGCGCTCACGCACACCCCGGACGAGGTGCAGTTCTACGGGCTGGACTTCGGTGGTGGCGGCATGGTCTCGCTGGAAGGGCTGCCGCATGTCGGCGGGATGGCCTCGCGGCTGGATCCCGAGCGGGTGCGCCGTACGGTCGCCGAGGTCGCGGGGATCCTGAACCGGCGCGAGGAGTTCTTCCGCGCCAACTCCATCGACTCCATGAACACCTATCGGCGCAGGCGTGCCCGTGGTGAGCTGCCCGGCGAGGCGTGGGGCGACGTGTTCCTGGTCATCGACGGCTGGAGCGCGTTCCGGACCGAGTACGAGATGCTGGAGGAGGTCGTCACCGATCTCGCCTCGCGCGGCCTCGGGTACGGCATCCACCTGGTCGCCACGGTGGCCCGGTACATGGAGATGCGCGCGGCGCTGAAGGACCAGATGCTGGGCCGGCTCGAACTGCGTCTCGGTGACACCATGGACTCCGAGTTCGACCGCAAGGTCGCGGCGAACGTCCCCGCGGGGGTGCCGGGCCGCGGTCAGGTGCCGGAGAAGCTGCACTTCATGGGTGCGCTGCCGCGTATCGACTCGGTCAGCGACGGGGCGGACCTGTCGGAGGGCACGGAGGCGTTCGTCTCCACGGTGCAGGCCAACTGGTCGGGCCCGTCGGCGCCCGCCGTACGGCTGCTGCCGCGCAGGCTGGACGCGGACCGGTTGCCGAAGGGGTTCGAGTTCCCGGAGCGGGGCATCGCGATCGGCATCGACGAGACGGCGCTGGAGCCGGTGTTCGTCGACTTCGAGACGGATCCGTTCTTCCTGATCTTCGGCGACAGCGAGTCGGGGAAGACGAACCTGCTGCGGCTGATCGCCAAGCAGATCGCGGAGCGCTACTCCCCCGACGAGGCGAAGCTGGTCGTCGGCGACTACCGCCGGGCGTTGCTGGGCGCACTGCCGGAGCAGCATCTGCTGGAGTACGCGCCGATGGCGAGCTCGATGCAGATGCACATGGAGGCGCTGGCGGGGGTGTTCTCCCGGCGGCAGCCGCCCACGGACGTGACGCCGCAGCAGCTGCGCGACCGCAGCTGGTGGACGGGTCCGCAGATCTTCATCATCGTGGACGACTACGACCTGGTGGCGACGAACGCGGGCAACCCGCTGGCGGCGCTCGCGGAGTACCTGCCGTTCGCCCGGGACACCGGGGTGCGGTTCATCATCGCGCGCAGCTCCGCGGGTGCGTCGCGAGCGATGTACGAAGGGTTCATGCAGCGCATCAAGGAGCTCGGCGCGCAAGGTGTGGTGCTCTCCGGCGATCCGGGCGAGGGCGATCTGATCGGCTCGGTGCGCGGTCACGCGATGCCGCCGGGCCGCGGCTACTTCGCCTCGCGGCGGCGCGGGGCGCCGATGGTGCAGATCGGGCGGCTCCCGGAACAGCACTGATACAACACCGAGACCTCGGGCCGTGCATCGAAACGCTGTACTGGTGCCCGAAGGATGATCCATCGGTGCGCACGAAGGGCCGCACCGGCCATGATCGGCGGATACGGGGAATGTGATGGGTTTCGACGAGGAGTGGGCGCAGCTGCGGGCCGAGGCCACGCAGCGGCAGGCGACGAGCATGCAGCTCAACGGGGTTCCCGACGAGCCTGGTCCCGGACCCGGGAACAGCGTCCTGGCTTCGACACCGCAGGAGAAGGCGGCGGCGTCCAGAACGATCCAGGATGAGCTGTTGGGCAGCACCACCAAGGCCATGAACACGGCGGACGAGTCGTCGAAGGCGGCGGCCAGAGAGTTCGCCGACTGGGTCACGGGGCCGGCCGTCAAGAAGCTGGACGAGACCTGGGACAAGCAGGTGAAGACCTTGATGAGCCGGCTCCAGACCGAGAGGGACGGTCTGAGCGGGACGGCGAAGAACTTCGCCGGGCTCGAACTGGACGTCAGATCCCAGTTCAAGCCGCTCCTCATATCCCCGTACGGGCCGGGAACTTCGGTCGGCGACGGAAAACCGTAGGTCCCAGGGCCCGATACCGGCGCCCCTTCGCCTCCTCCTCCCCGTACGCGCAAGACGAAAGGCCCCACCCTTCCATGGAACGAACACGGCTGCGGCACGGCGGCGCACTGAGTGTGCTGCTCGCGGCGGCTCTGCTGACCGGTTGCCAGCAGGACGGCGGCGAAGGTGCGGCGGCGGACGGGACCGTGAGCGTGTCCGCGCTGCGAGCGGCGGCCGACGAGGTCGGGCCGGACGGAGCGGACGAGTGTCCTCTGCCGTACGACATCGCCGGCGCGGCGAAGAAGGCCGGACTGTCCGGAGAGGCCGGTGCGGGTCCCGCACCGGGCGACGACTCGGACGACCCCGCCGTCACCGCCGAGAACGGGAGGGACGCAGAGGGGCCGGGAGGCTTCGCGGCCAATCCCGGGGCGCTGGTCAGCTGTCTGTTCCACGTCGGCGGCCGGACCCTCGACATCCACACGATCGCGACGGAGTCGAAGTCGGCCGAGAACCTGCTGGCACCGGTGATCATGAACGCGGGCAGGCTCTCGCTCGACGATCTGACGTCGTATCTGCAACGGACGAACGCGGGTGCGCCGGGTGAGGCGGTGGCCACCGAGAGCGGCGGCTGCGTGACCGTACGCGTGAAGCCGGCCGACGACGGCGACGCCTCGCTGGTGGTGACGGCCGGCCAAGGCGACAGCGCGGGTCCCGGCCGCGAGAAGCTCACCGGCCTGGCGCTGGCTCTGCACGCACAGCTCGGCTGAACGGCCGCCGCCACCGGACGGCCCGGTTCCCGCCGCCCGTCCGCTTCGACGAACACCGCATCAAGGGGGACAGATGCTCACCTACAGCGACGTCATGACGACAGACCTGGGCAAGCTGACGACGGCCGCGGACAAGTGGGACGACATGGCCGCGGAGATCAAGAAGGTCGAGACCCGGTACAAGGACAGCGTCCAGCGCATCACGATCGGCCCGGCCTGGTTGGGTGCGAGCGCGAGCGACGCGGGGCTCAACTTCGCCGCCACCCGATACGAGTACGCCGCCGCGCAGACCCAGGCCAAGGCCATCGCGTCGCTGCTGCGCGACGCGCACAACGACTTCGTACGGCTGAAGCGGAATCTGGAGAACCAGCGCGCTGCTGCGGTCAAAGCGGGCATGAACGTCTCCGAGGGCGGTGTCGTCTCGTTCGACTACCAGCGCCTCACGGAGGGCGAGCGGTCCGCCGCCCGGCACGACCCGGACTACATGGAGAGCATCCGCAAGTCCGAGGCGTCCTGGTCGAAGGCGCTCGACGACTGCGTCAAGGCGGTCGACGACGCGGACCAGGGCGTGAAGATCGCGCTGGAGGCCGTCACCAAGGACGGCTACGGCGGCAGGAACGACAACACGCTCGGCATCGGTTTCAACGCGGACGCGAAGGGTGACGTCGAGGAGTACGAGGCGGCGAACACCGCTGACACCGCCACACGCCTCAACAACGGCGACAAGGTCTCCGCGGCCGAGATCGCGGAGTTCCAGCGCTCGGTGCGGGACAACAGCCACGACAAGCGCTTCTCCGAGACACTGCTCAACAGCCTCGGCCCGGACGGGCTGATCAAGACCACCAACAAGCTCAACGACCGCGCCTACGACTCGGACAAGAAGAACAAGGACCGGTACCTGGAGATCCAGAAAGGGCTGGCCAACACCGTCGCCACGGCCACCCGGGTACCGGGCAGCGTCAAGGACGCGCCACCCGGATCGCAGAAGTTCAAGGACTGGGTGGCGTCCGACGAAGGCAAGTTCTACCGGGAGTGGACGGACAAGCTCGACAAGTCCGGTACGGAGAACTTCGGCAAGAACACGCATCCGGTCTACGGCTACCAGTCGTTCGTCAGCTTGATGCAGCACGCGGACACCAAGTTCGACGACCAGTTCCTCTACGAGCTGGGGCATGACCTCATCGCCCTGGACAAGGAAGACCCGCAGTACTTCCGGCAGTGGGGCGCCGCGCACGACGGCATCGAGTCCGACCCCCTGGACGGGCTCCTGGGGGTGATGAGCAAGAACCCGGACGCGGCCACCGCGTTCTTCGACCCGGACGGTGTCGGTTCGGGCAAGAACCATGTCGACAACTCGCACATGGAGTATCTGGTCGGGCACGGCGAGGACGCCCGGAAAATGGCCGAAGGTCGAGGTACCGGGCCTCACTGCGGTGATGAAGTACGACGACCCGACCCAGGATGGGGCTGGGGCTGGCGCTGGAGGCCGCTGCGACGGGGCGCGAACCGCTCCTGCCGGGGCAGGACCCCTGGCCCGATGCCAGGCACACCGAAGAGCAGGCCCGGGTCATGAACGCGATCATCGAGCAGATGGCCCCGGGCGAGAAGGACGGGACCGAGGCGAGCGTCCACGCCAACGTCCGCCGTCCCGTGGCCAACGCGCTGGCGGAGTACGCCTCCGACACGCACGAGATCATCGGGACCATGGACAGGCAGTACATCCACCCCGACCGGAACGGCTACTTCGTGGACGGCAAGGGTGCTCACCTCGCCGCCTCCCAGGAATCACTGATCCAGGTGATGCGAGGACTTTCCGAGGATCCGAACGCCTACGCCGCACTCCACAAGGCCGAGGCCAGGCACTTCAACAACCTTCTCGACGAGGTTCCCGCAGATGCAGCGGATTTCGAGAAGGACGGCAAGTGGGGCAAGGCCGGGTCGGTTCTGGGGGCCTACACGGCGATCCGTGAGGACGTCATCAACGACACCCGGATGGACGCCTACAGCGAAGCGGACTGGAAGGCGAAGGTCGCCTATCACGTGGTGGGCGGCGCGGTCACTCCCGCCACACTCACCCTGGGCGGGAAGGTCCTGCCCATCGGAGACATGCTCCAGCGCGGCGTGGACACGTGGGCGTGGGAGTGGGGCAATCAGATGAAGGGCGAGGCGGACACCGAGGCCAACGGCAAGATCGCGGAGGAGTATCTCAAGGCCACGGTGCAGACGAGCGACACCATCGACGGCTGGGCGACAGCCCGCCCGGACGGCGGGTCGGTCAAGACCGAGGACCTGAAGGACACCGTTTACAACGGCTTGGACCGGGGCAGCAACCTCGCCGGCAAGTACCTGACGGACACAACGAATTGAGCAGCGCCAGCGAACCGGCAGGAAGGGAACGGAGCGGGATGGGCGACCGACCGGAGGTTCCGGGAAGCACTAGGGGGCCGTGGCCGATCAGAGCTCTTCTCGTCAGTGGCTTGGTGGTCGCCGCAGCGGCAGGTGGCTGGTTCGTCCTCGGCTCGGGGTCGGACGGTGGCCAGGCCGGCTGCGAGGAGCTGAGCCGTGATGCACGTGTGCGGACGGCTCTGGGCGACGCTCACCGGCCGGACATGACATGCGAGGAGTTGGGCCGGGCCATGAAGGAGGCGGCCGTCCCCGCGCCTTCTGGCACCCCTGCCTCTTCTGAGGACGGGCACACCCGGGAAGCCGCCGCTGCGATGAAGAACATCCTGCTGGCCGTGGACGACGACATTCGGCGCAGGGGGCAGCTGGACGTCGACGCTGCCCTGCGACAGCCCTTGGCGGAGTCGCTCGCCGCCTACAGGGACGTCAACGTCCTGCTCACCGATCCGACGGACTCCGTCTACGTGCGGGAGAGTCTCTTCTCACGCGGACCGTGGGAAGCGGACGACGGCTTTCACATGGCGGTGAACGACGACACGCTCGTACGGGTGATCAGGGCCGTGTCCGTGGACCCGGCGGCGTACGCGGTGGTCCGCAAGGCGCAGACCTCCTGGGAGGCACGGCGGCTGGCCGAGTCCCCGGCCGGTTCCGAGGCGCTGCGGTGGAGCGTCGGCGCCCGTGCGCTGGGGAAGCTCGACGGCGTGGCCGCCCATGTGCGGGACGGGCTCGCTCAGGAGGAGGCCCGGGAGTGGAACGCCGCCGTACAAAGGGAGTTGAGCACCCGGACACCCCCGCGGAAGGGTGCGGAGGCAGCGCCTGCCGCCGAGCGGATCGAGCGGGCCTGGCAGCGCGCGCTCGCCCGGGCACCGGAGTCGGAGTGGGACACGGTCGTGGAGCGCCAGTGCGCGGTGATGCTCGACGCGGCCGGTCTCGCCGCGGCCACGGACCAGTGCCTCAGCAACGCGTCCGGAACCGCCTCACGTGCGCTGAGAGTGCTGCGCGCGGTTTGACCTGCCGTACGGGGCCCGGCCGACCGGTCGATGGCCGGTCCCCGCCCCCGCGGCGGGTGACGGAGATAATCTGCGACGGGGCGATGAGCACGTTCCCGCAGCGCGAGAGAGAGGCAACTGATGGGCACCCAGCAGGAGAAGGACGAGCTGTACGCACTCGACATCTCGGGGGTGGAGTGGCTGAGCGCCCCCGGGACGGAAGAGGCGGAGGAGCGGGTGGAGATCGCTCATCTGCCGGGTGGAGCCGTGGCGATGCGGTCCTCGCTGGATCCGGACACCGTGCTGCGCTACACGGAGGCCGAGTGGACCGCCTTCGTGCTGGGGGCGCGGGACGGGGAGTTCGACCTGAAGTAGCCGGCAGGGCACGCGGGAGGGGCACGCTCACGGTGGAGCGTGCCCCTCTCGGCCGTCCGCACGCGGTGGTGCGAAGGGTGGTTCAGTACGCCTCGGTGAACAGGCGCGAGGACTTGACGTCCGTGGAGCGGTAGCTGTCCTTGCCGTTCTCGATGATCTGGGCGACCAGCTTCAGGCGCTCGTGCATGTCGTCGGCACGCTTCTTGTACTTGCCCTGGAGGATGACGTATTCGGCGTGCGCCTCGCCGTCCCAGGTGCCGGTGACGACCTTGAGGGCGGCGTCCATCTCGCGCAGGTCGTCGGTGATGTTCTTCGAGACCGCGCGGATGCGGTTCGCCATCTCCTGGACGCTGTCGTACCTGACCTTGGTGTTGCTCGGGTCCCCTGCCATCAGTGTTCTCCCGTGTGTGCGGTGGTGTGGATGTGGTGGGACGGCTCAGATGCCGTTGAGCGCGGAGCTGTTCTTGGCCTTGTTGAACGCCGCGTAGACCTCGTCGTCATTGGCGTTGCTGAGGTTCTTGGTCTGGCCCACGGCGTCCAGGAGCACCTGGAGAAGGCGCCGGATGACGTCGTGGTCCTCGTTGACCTTGATCTGCGCGGACGCGAATCCCGCGGCTCCGACACCCGTCCAGCCCGCGCCGGCGGTGGCGAGGATGTCGGCGAGTTCCCGGGACTGCCGGGACACGGCGTTGGCCGTCTCGATGATCCGGTTCTGTGCCTTGATGACCGGATCATCGGCCAGTCCGAAGTTGGCCGAGGGGTTGGGCGTGCTCATCCGAGGTCCTCTCTCTCGCTTTCCGGACCTGCCCGCGCGACGCGGGCAGGTTCTCTGTCCCCCGTGTGATCCGGATAAGGAGTGGGGTTCAGGCAGGTCCCTGAGGTGCGTGGCGGTGTTCCCACGCCCTGGACATCGGACTCGGCCACTTCTCGTTCCCCCATCACACACGTGAAGTCTGCTACCACCCTAGCCACTTCGTCATCTCACCCCAACTGCGCTTTGTCGGGAGAGAGCTACCTCACCCGTCGCCCTTCTCAACGCAAAGCACGCCGTCGCCGGACATCGCGGACGACGGTCGCGGTGCCCGCCACGACGGAGACCAGGACGGCCGCGAGGACGAGCGCGTAGGTGGCGTAGCGCTCGCTGCGCTCCTGCGACGTCTCGGACATGGCCAGGTGGGCGGGCTCGGGCGCGGGGGCCTTCGGCAGGGGCGGGTCGGGGCGCGGGGACGGGATCGGGATGTCGTCCTTGTCACCCGCGAGGGCGCGGACCGGGTCGACGACGCCCCATCCGACGAACGCGTCATGGCCGGTGATGGAACGTTCGGCGGTCTGCTCGATCCGCGCGATGATCTCGGCGGGCTTCCAGGTCGGGTACTTGGCGACGAGGAGGGCGGCCACCCCGGCGACGTACGGGGCGGAGAAGCTGGTGCCGTTGTCGCTGCACTGCCCGAATCCGGGGACGGTGGAGATGATGTCGACGCCCGGGGCGGCGACCCCGACGAACTCGCCGGCCTGCGAGAAGGCCGCCCGCTCGTTGTTGCGGTCGGAGGAGGCGACGGCGAGGACTCCGTCGAAGGCCGCCGGATAGGTGTTCTTCTGCTTGCCGTCCATGCCGTCGTTGCCCGCCGACGCGACGACCACGATGTCCGCCTGGATCGCCCGTGCCACGGCCCTGCCGAGCGCCGAGTCGGCGGTCAGCGGTTTGGTGGTGTCCTGCGAGATGTTGATGACATCGGCCTTCTCGGCGATCGCGTGGTCGATCGCCGTGGCCATGGTGGTGTCCTTGCCGCTGTTCTTCTCGTCGTTCTGCCGGATCGGGATGATGGTGGCCTCGGGGGCCAGGCCCACGAATCCGGTGCCCTTGGCGGGGCGCGCGGCGATGATGCCGGCGACCTTAGTGCCGTGGCCGATCCTGTCGCCGGTGCCGTCCGCCTTGCCGCCCTTGAGGAGGTTGCGTCCGGCACTCGTGTCGACGGCGGGCTTGAGCTGTGGATTGGCGTTGTCCACGCCGGTGTCGATGACGGCGACCCGGACGCCCTTGCCCTTGGTGTCCTGCCACAACTCGTCGAGCAGGACGCGCTGGAGCGACCAGGGCCGTCCCTCGAACTGCTTCTTCATCGGAAAGGAGCACTCGCCACTGCCGTCGATCCCGAGGTCCACGGCGCCGGGTCCTTCGACGGCGTAGGCGGCGTGCGGCACGGCCAGGACCGCCAGTGCGGCGGCCGTCACCACCGGCAGCCGTGCGGTCATCCGGTCCAACATCTTTTCCTCTCCCCCGAGTTG
The DNA here is from genome assembly GCF_000721175.1 of Streptomyces anulatus. GTDB lineage: Bacteria > Actinomycetota > Actinomycetes > Streptomycetales > Streptomycetaceae > Streptomyces > Streptomyces anulatus_C. The sequence continues at coordinate 73,101 of NZ_JOEZ01000025.1, read as the reverse complement.
TACGTTCTCACGCGTCCGGCTCGTCGGCCGGTCAGGAGCCCTGCGGCTGGCGGGCGCTGTTGGTGTCGAGCCGTGGCCCCTTGGACAGCCAGTCCGACCACTCGATCGGGACGAGCGAGGGCGTCACCTTCTCGTAGCCGAGGCGGATCTGGGCCTGGCTGGGCTCGGGCCGTCCGTCCTGGGACTTCTGGCCCCCGGTGCCGATGTCGGAGCGCTCGGCGTCGCTGTCGCCGTTGGCCTGTACGGCGTACCGCAGTCCGGTGTCGGTGACCAGGAACAGCGAGCCGTCCGGGCGGGTCTGACCGGTCCGCATCTGGGTGTAGAGGAGTCCGCTGCCGGGGGTGACGTAGGTGCTGGTGCCCCCGGCGTTGATGTCGGCCGGGTAGGCGGTGCCGGCCCAGGTGGTCAGCGTGGTGCGTCCGCGCTCGTCGACCTTGGTGAGCACGTTGCACACGGTGTCCCGACCGCCGCTGCCACCGGTCGAGTTGACCTGGGTCGCCTTCCGTTCGGGCCAGCGCTCGCCCTGCCCTGCGAACGGCTGCCCGTCGGGGACGAAGTCCTGGAGTCCCACGGCGCGGGCCTCGCTGTTCAGGTTCAGCTCGGCGGTCTGCGGCGAGTTGATGAGCAGCCAGGCGGTGAACTCGGAGATGGGCTGGGCCTTGCGCTCCAGGACCACGTAGTGCTGGGTGCCCTCTCCGGTACGGGTCTTCAGCACCATGCCGACCTTGTTCTCCTCGGCGGAGAGTTGCCCCTGGACGCCCGCGGGCGCGCCGACCGTGCCGGGGATCTGCGGGAAGGCGACGGGGCTGCCCTGGTGGAGGGTCGCGAGCCAGTCGTCGGTGACGGGCTGCGGCGTGCGGCTGCCGACCAGCGCGTTGGTGAGCATGCCGTTGTCGGCGGCGGTCTCGTCCACCAGGTACTTGGTGCCGGTCGCGTCGACGAGATAACGGGCCTTGCCCTTCTGCCCCTGTACGTACAGCACCTGACCGCCGCTGAGCCGCTTCGTGCCCTCGGTGAGCTTGTTGTCGCGGCCCGCGAAGACGAAGGCCGCCTTCTGCACGGTGTTGCCCTTGCCGCCTGGCTGTACGCACACGGCCCAGCGCTTGGCGGTGCCGGCGTCGGTCGACTCCGGCAGCCGGTCCGGCGCGTACGGAATGCCGAGGATCGGGCCACGCGGCGGCTTGCCCGCGTCCAGGATGTTGTCGGCGACCTGGACGACGCCGAACTCCTGCGGGGTGAGCAGCAGCCGGGCCGAGGCGAGGTTGAGCACGGGGTGGAGGAGTTTCTTGCGCTCCTTGCCCTTGCCGGTGGGGAGCACCACGTAACGGGTGGTGGACTCCTTGCCCACGATCACCTTGGATCCGGGCTCGTCCCAGCCCTTGGGGGCGGTCGGCTTGAACATGCCCCAGGCGCCGAATCCCGCCAGGACCAGCGCACCGACGATCAGGCTCGGCATGACGGCCCGCAGCGGCCGGGGAGCGCCCTCCTCGGTGCCGGTGGCCGACGGTTGGAGGAATGCGGCGACCGTGCGCTTCTTCGCAAAGGTGTACGCGTTGAGCTCATCCCGCCGTGATGCCATGAGTCTGTCTGTCTCCCGTGTCTCCCCGCGCGGCCCGGGAGCGGGCGATGCCCTCGCTCCCGTGCCGGACCCCGGATGCCGGACCCTGCTGCCGGACCGGCCCCCTACTATGCCTGCTGACGCCGGGCCCCGGTGGGCCGGGTAGGGTGATCCAGCCGCCAAGCCCCATGCGGGGCAGGGGCGGTCGGGTTGACTTGGGGCCTTACGAACGGGGGAATGCCGGAATGATGGCTTCCGCAACGCGGACACGTCAGGCCGGGCGCGGGGCCTCCGCGAGGGCCCGGCGGACCGGGGCGCCACCGGAGCGGCGCCGTGGCGGGCGCTCGGCCGCCCGGGGGGCGTCGAATGCCCCCGGCGGGGCCGGCGGACCGGCCGCACCACGACTGAACGGGCGTGCCGGACAGTTCGGTTCGTTCCGATTGCAACAGCTCGTACTCATCGAAATCGCCGCCGGTCTGCTGCTCACCTCCTGGGTGATCGATCCGCTGCTGCTCGCCCCGGCCGGGGTGATCGCGGCGGTGCTGGTGCTGCTGGCCGTGGTCCGCAGGCACCGCCGGTCGCTGCCGGAGTGGCTGAGCACGGTCATCGCGCTGCGGGCCCGTACCCGCCGGGCGGCCGCGTCGACGCTGCCTCCGGACACCGAGCCGGGGCTCGCGCCGGCCGTCGAGTGCGATCCGGCGCTGCGTACGCGTTCCTTCAACGACGGCGACCGGCGGCCGGTGGGGATCATCGGTGACGGCACGTTCGTCACCACGGTCGTGCAGGTCGAGTCGGACGCCACCGCTCTGCGGCCCGACCGCTCGGCGCATCCGCTGCCGTTGACACTGATCCGGGACGTGCTGGAGGTCGACGGCATCCGGCTGGAGTCCGCGCAGGTCGTCCAGCACACCCAGCCCGCTCCCGCACCGCACCTCCCGCCGCAGTCCGTCGCGGCGCGCAACTACGCGCCCTTGCAGGCCCAGACCGGTTCCCCGGCGCTGCGGATCACCTGGATCGCCCTGAAGGTCGACCCGGAGCTGTGCCCGGAGGCCGTGGCAGCACGCGGGGGCGGCATCGTCGGCGCCCAGAAGTGCGCGGTACGGGTGGCGGACCAGCTGGCGAGCCGGCTCACCGGCGCGGGTTTCCGGGCGACGGTGCTCACCGAGCAGGAGCTGACGTCCGCCATCGCCACGTCGGCCTGCGTCAGCCCGATGGCGATGACGCACGCCAGCCGCGCCGAGACGCCCGGCCGGCGGACCCAGGAGACGGCGCGCACGTGGCGCTGCGACGACCGGCGGCACACCACCTACTGGGTGGCGCGCTGGCCGCAGTTGGGCGGCGGCGGTGCGTCGATGCCGCAGCTCGTGGCGCTGCTCACCTCGCTCCCGGCGCTGGCCACCACCTTCAGCCTGACGCTCGCGCAGGGCGCCCGCTCCGAGGTCTCGGTCACCGGCCACGTCCGGATCACCGGCCGCAGCGACGAGGAACTCGTCACCGCACGGCATGAGTTGGAGCGCACCGCACGCGGCGTGAAGACCGCCCTGGTGCGTCTGGACCGCGAACAGCTGCCCGGCGTCCTCGCCACGCTGCCGCTGGGCGGAACCCGCTGATGCCGGCGGCGAAGAAGGCGGAGAAGCACGCAGTCATGGTCACCGGGACGTACGGGAGCAGGTACTGATGTCCACTCCGACGAGGCCCACCCAGACGGTCAGCCGCGCCCGGCGCGGTTTCGGGCTGATCGGTCCCCGCCGCGGCCGCCACGCGGTCTCCCTCGACGAGCTGGCCTCGCTGGGACTGCCGGTCGGCGACGACGGCACGGTGATCGGGGTCGATGCCGAGGGCCGCCCCGCGGTCCTCGGCATCAACCGGCCCACCCCGTACGAGGTGACCCTGATCGGCGGCATCTGGACCGCGCAGGTCCTGGCGTTGCGCGCCGCCGCGACCGGGGCCCGGATCGCGGTGGAGACCGGCCGGGCCCAGGCCTGGACCCCGCTCGCGCAGGCGGCGGGCGGCGGGCAGCCGTGCATCTCGCTGCACGACGTCGGCCGGGTGCCGCCGCAGGGTGCTTCCGCCGGTTCGCCGGTGGTCGTCGTCCGCGACTGCGGGATGCGGCCGCCGCGCGGCCGGGTGGTGTCGGGGCCGTGGCAGTCCGTGGTGACGCTGCTCCCCTATCTCAGCCCGGTGGCTCCGCGGCTGATGAAGAAGTCGGCGCTGGTCGGCGTCCAGCGGGTCTCTCCGGACGAGGCGGCGCAGATCGGCCGCATCATGAACCTCTCCCCCGCCGAGGCCCAGGCGCTGTCCACCTTGGCCGACGGCGTCACCCTGTGGTGCACGGACCGGGACCGCCAGTTCGTGATGACCCAGGCCACGGACGCCGAATCAGGGCTGCTGGGCACCGCGCGCCGGATGGACTGAGCGGGCGTGGGCCTCCGCTCCGGCCCGGTGGCGCTCGTCCCCGTCCCGATCGACTTGTGCGGGTCCTGTGGGGAACTTCGCGCGCTCGTGCCGCTCTTGGCCCCATCTCGTACCGCTCCCTGTTCGCTCCTGGTCGGCCGGTGACGTAACGGACAGGTTGAGCGATGCCGAACGCCCTGCCTGAGTTACCCGGATGGCGATTAGGGTGGGTGGGGCGCGGCACAGGAACCTGCGAGCAGGCGATGCGCGTCGCAAGGGGGAGAGCCGGGCGGACCGGACATCGGGAGCGGTCGCCCCCACCCACCACGGCACAAGGGTGCTCGACCACACCAGGAGGCAAAGTGAACGGCGATCGGGACGAGATCCGCGGCGGATGGGACATGCCCGTCGACGAGTCGTCCGACGCGGATCCCGCCGAGATGACGGGTGAGTTCACCATCGACTACACCCCTCCCGCCTGGTACACGCAGAACGCGGCGGGGGACTCGTCGGGGGGAGCGGGCTCGCACCTCGCGCCCCCTCCGCCGCCGGTCGGGACGCCCGTGTCCGCGCCGGACCCGTCGGCGGCGCCCGGCGGCTTCGACCCCAACTGGGCGCCCGCACCGCCGGCACCGGCCGAGCCCGCCGTCCCCGCGGCTCCGCAGGCCCCGGCCTCCCCCGCCGTACCGGAGACGCCGCACACCCGGACCCCGGCCGACCGGACGCCGGCCGCGCAGACGCCGGCTGCCCCGGCCGCCGGGACCGGGGATTCCGGTCCGTTCGGTGGCGGCGATGTGGAGAGCGGCGCGACGATGCGGTTCTCGCCCGCCGCGCTCAAGCGGGAGATCGCGGAGCGCGAGGCGGAAGCCGCAGCCCGGTCCGGGGCCACCGCCCAGCCCGGTTCCGAGTCCGGTTCCGGGGCTGACGCGGAAGGCGCGTCGGCCGGGGCGAAGGACAAGAACGACCAGAAGGCCGACGCCTCCGTCACGTCCTCCGAGGACGCGTCGCCGTCCGGTACGTCCGGTGCGCCCTCCGAGCCGTCCGTCTCCCTTCCCTCGCTCAGCGACACGGACTCCGCAGCCGCTTCCCGTACGGACGGGGGCGCCGCGGATTCCGAGGGCGGCGGGGCGACCGGCGCTGCCGGCACGAGCACCGACGAGGTCCCGGGCCCCGTCGACGCGACCGCTCCCGACGCCGTTCCGGACGCCGGCGCGCAGGACGCCGCGCCGCAGGATGTGCCGCCGCCCGCCGCCGACGCCCCGCAGGCCGCCGCCGCACCGGTGCCGTGGTCGCAGCCCGCGCAGGGCGGCGCGCTGCCGCCGCTGCCGCCCGCCTTCCAGCCGGCCGCTCAGGCGCCCTCCGCGCCGCAGCCCGCGGCGCAGTGGCCCGGTTCCGTCCCGGCCGCCGAGGCACCCGGCGGCTACGGATTCCCGCAGGCGGCCCAGGCACCTCAGGCACCCCAGCCGCCGCACCAGCAGCTGCCGTACCCCGGTCAGCCGGGCCCCGGTCAGCCGCTGCCGCCGCAGGCCCACCCCCAGGCCCCCCAGGGCGCGGGCGGTTACGGCTTCCCGCCGCAGGGCGGCTACGGCTTCCCGCAGACCGGCCAGCCCGGACCGCAGGGCCAGCCGAACCAGCAGGGCCAGCCCGGGCAGGTCCCCCACCAGCCGGGGCAGACGCCCAACGCACCCCAGGCCGACGCACCCCAGCCCAACGCGCCCTTCCCGGCCCCGGGCACCCCGAACCTCCCCGCGCCCGTCGCCCCGCAACAGCCGGGTGCGTACGGGCAGCAGCCCCCGGCCCAGGCCCAGCCGCCGCACCAGCAGCAGCACCCTGTCGACCCGCGTACGGGCGGAGCCTGGCCCACCCCGGTCGCGCACGACCAGCGCGAGCGGTCGGTGCCCGGCGCCCCGCTCGGGTACACCGCAGCCGTCGAGCTGTCCTCCGACCGGCTCGTGCGCGGCAAGCAGAAGGCCAAGAGCAGCCGTAACCCCTCCGCCGCCTCCCGGTTCAAGCTGGGCGGCAAGAAGGAGGAGGCCGAGCGGCTGCGCAAGCTGGAGCTGATCCGCACCCCGGTGCTGTCCTGCTACCGGATCGCCGTCATCAGCCTCAAGGGCGGTGTCGGCAAGACCACCACGACGACCGCGCTGGGTTCGACGCTGGCCACCGAGCGGCAGGACAAGATCCTCGCGATCGACGCCAACCCGGACGCGGGCACGCTGGGCCGGCGGGTGCGCCGCGAGACCGGGGCGACCATCCGCGACCTGGTCCAGGCGATCCCGTACCTCAACTCGTACATGGACATCCGGCGGTTCACCTCGCAGGCGTCCTCCGGTCTGGAGATCATCGCCAACGACGTGGACCCGGCGGTCTCCACGACGTTCAACGACGAGGACTACCGGCGCGCGATCGAGGTGCTCGGGAAGCAGTACCCGATCATCCTCACCGACTCGGGCACCGGGCTGCTCTACAGCGCGATGCGCGGGGTCCTGGACCTCGCCGACCAGCTGATCATCATCTCGACGCCCTCGGTCGACGGCGCGTCCAGCGCCTCCACGACGCTTGACTGGCTCTCGGCGCACGGCTACGCCGATCTGGTGCAGCGGTCACTCACCGTCATCTCGGGCGTCCGCGAGACCGGCAAGATGATCAAGGTGGACGACATCGTCCAGCACTTCGAGACGCGCTGCCGCGGCGTCGTCGTCGTGCCGTTCGACGAGCACCTGGCGGCGGGCGCCGAGGTCGACCTCGACATGATGCGGCCCAAGACCCGTGAGGCGTACTTCCACCTCTCGGCGCTGGTGGCCGAGGACTTCGCGCGGGCCCAGCAGCAGCAGGGACTGTGGACGGCGGACGGCCAGAACCCGCCGCCGCAGTACGCCCCGCCGATGCCCGGACAGCAGGGCTACCCGGGACCGGGCCAGCAGGCACCGGGCCAGCCGATGCCGGGGCAGCCGGGCGGCCACGGCCGGCCCGGAGCGGGCCAGCAGGTTCCCGGTCAGCCGATGCCCGGTCAGCAGCCGTACGCACCGCAGCAGCCCGGCCCCGGCCAGCCCTATCCGCCGCAGCAGCACCCCGGACAGCCGCAGCCGGGGCAGCAGCCGTACGCCCAGCAGCCCCCCGGTGGGCAGCCGCCGTACGGGGGACAGCCGCCGTACGGGGGACAGCCGCCGTACGGGGGACATCAGGCGGCGGGTCAGCCGGGTGCTCCACAGGCCCCCTACCCCCCGCAGGCGGCACCGGGCGGACCGCAGTACGGGTGGCCCCAGTCGCCTCCCCCGCAGGCCGGCCCGGGTGCGCCCGGAGCCGGCGCGCCGCACCAGGGGCAGCCGGAGCAGCAGGGCGGACAGGGCAACCCGGCAGGCCAGCCCGATCTGCACGGTCCGGTGCCCCCGGACGGCTGGCAGCAGACGCCTCCGCAGCCGCCGCCGGCACCTCAGCAGTAGGCCGGCGGCAAGGCCGACAGCAGGCCGAAGTGGTTGAGACCAATGAGGGCTCGCACCGTTCACGCGGTGCGAGCCCTTCCGTATTCCCGCAGCCCACACACGGTTTGACACACCGTTGACGAGCCTCGACCGCCGCTGATAGACCTTCGCTTCACCAACTGGCGAACCAGAGATCTGCCCGCCTTCTCCCAGCGAGTGATGACGCGAGGTCCCCGTCCATGGTCACAAGAGTCCCCACCAGCTCCTCCCGGCCACGCCGACGTCTGCGCCTCCTGCTGGCCTCCGGCGCGGCCGCCCTGGCGCTCACGGCCGGGTCCGTCGTGCCCGGCAGCCTGCTCGCGCCCGCGCCCTCCGAGGCCCGCGCCGACGACGCCAGGACGACGCTCACGGTCGCCGTCGCGCAGAGCGTCGACTCGCTCAGCCCGTTCCTCGCGCAGCGGCTGGTCAGCACGAGCATCCACCGGCTGATGTACGACTACCTCACCAACTACGACGCCAAGGACAACAAGGCGATCCCGGGCCTCGCCACCGCGTGGGAGCCCTCCGCGGACAAGCTGACGTGGACGTACACGATCCGCACGGACTCGAAGTGGTCCGACGGGCAGCAGGCCACCGCCGAGGACGCGGCCTGGACGTTCAACAAGATGATGACCGACGAGGGCGCCGCGACCTCCAACGGCAGCTTCGTCGGCAACTTCGAGACGGTGACCGCGCCCAGCAAGGACAAGCTGGTCATCAAGCTCAAGGAGCCGCAGGCCACGATGGCCGCGCTCGATGTGCCGATCGTCCCGAAGCACCTCTGGGAGAAGGTCGACGACTTCTCGAAGTTCAACAACGACAAGGAGTTCCCCATCGTGGGGAACGGTCCGTTCATCCTGACGGACTACAAGGTCGACAGCTATGTGAAGCTCAAGGCCAACAAGGACTTCTGGCGCGGTTCGCCCAAGTTCGACGAGCTGGTCTTCCGCTACTACAAGGACCAGGACGCGGCCGTGGCCGCCCTGCGCAAGGGTGAGGTCTCCTTCGTCGCGGGCAGCCCCAGCCTGACCCCGGCCCAGTCCGCCTCGCTGGAGAACGCCCCGGACATCAAGGTGAACGACGCACCGGGCCGGCGCTTCTTCGCGCTCGCCGTCAACCCCGGAGCCCGTACCAAGGACGGGAAGAAGTTCGGCGACGGCCACCCGGCGCTGCTGGACCGGAAGGTGCGGCACGCGCTGTTCATGGCGGTCGACCGCAAGACCATCATCGACAAGGTCTTCCAGGGCCACGCCGTCGAGGGCGAGGGCTACATCCCGCCGCGCTTCGGCGACTACTTCTGGAAGCCGTCGGCGGACCAGAAGCTCTCCTACGACCCGGCGAAGGCCGGAGAACTGCTGGACGAGGCCGGGTACGAGAAGAACGGCCAGGGCAAGCGCGTCGGCAAGGACGGCAGGCCGCTCGACTTCCGTATCCTCTGCCACGCCACCGACCCCAACGACAAGGCCATCGGCAAGTACCTCCAGGAGTGGTGGGGCGAGCAGGGCATCGGACTGAAGGTCGACTGCCTCGACAACGTCTCGGACCCCTGGTACGCCGGTGAGTACGACCTCGCCTTCGACGGCTGGTCCGTCAACCCCGACCCCGACTTCGTCCTCTCCATCCACACCTGCGCCGCCCTGCCGTCCAGGGCGAAGGAATCGGCCGCGACCGACAACTTCATCTGCGACGAGCAGTACGACGAGCTCTACAAGAAGCAACTGGCGGAGTACGACCCCGCCAAGCGGGCGGATCTGGTCAAGCAACTGGAGTCGCGGCTGTACGACACCGGGTACATGAACGTCATGGCGTACCCGAATGCCGTCGAGGCCTACCGCACCGACCACATCGAGTCCATCACCACCATGCCGTCGGCCGCGGGCAACATCTACGGCCAGGACGGCTACTGGAGCTGGTGGTCGGCGGTCCCGGCCGCCGGGGCCTCCTCGTCCGGTTCCTCCGACTCCGGTGGCAGCTCCACCGGGGTGCTCGTCGGGGTCGGGATCGCCGTCGTCGTCCTCGCCGGTGGCGGACTCCTGTTCGCCATGCGTCGCCGCTCCACCGCGGAAGACCGTGAATAGTCCATGAGCTCAGAAAGCACTCCCGCGCTGGTGAAGGGCGCGGCAGGCGTGGAGAGCACGGAATCCGGCGGCCCGGCTCCGGCCGGGCCGTCGGCCCGCTCCCCGCGCTCCCGCGGTACGGCCGCCTACGCCCGCTACGCGGCGGGCAAGCTCGGCGGGGCGGCCGTCTCCCTCTTCGCCGTCCTCGTCACCAGCTTCTTCCTCTTCCGGCTGATCCCCGGCGACCCGGTCAAGCAGATGACCGGCGGCCGGCAGGTGTCGACCGAACAGATCGCGGCGATGCGCCGCGAGTTCGGGCTCGACCTGCCGCTGTGGCAGCAGTTCACGCAGTACTGCGGCAAGGCGCTGACCGGCGACTTCGGTACGTCGTACCAGTTCCGCGCCCCGGTCGTCGACAAGATCGCCGAGGCGCTGCCGGCCACCCTGCTGCTGACCGGCACCGCCTTCGTGATCTACACGCTGCTCGGCATCTGGCTGGGCGCCCGCTCCGCCTGGCGCAACGGCAGTGCCGGGGACCGGACCAACACCGCGTTCGCGCTGACGCTGTACTCGGTGCCGTCGTTCTGGCTCGGTCTGCTCCTCATCATCACCCTGTCGGTGGGCATCGGCCCGATCCCGGGGCTCTTCCCGACCGGAGGCATGGAGTCAGGCGACACCGAGGGCTTCGACCGGGTGCTGGACATCGCCCACCACATGGTGCTGCCCGTCATCACGCTCGTCGCCGTGGAGTACGCGCGCACCCTGCTGGTGATGCGCTCCTCACTGCTGGACGAGATGGGCAGCGACTATCTGACGACCGCCCGCGCCAAGGGGCTGCGGGACGACCTCGTACGCCGGAAGCACGCCGTGCCGAACGCGATGCTGCCGACGGTGACGCTGCTCTTCGTGAACCTCGGTACGACGGTGGCCGGGGCGATCCTGGTGGAGACGGTGTTCTCCTGGCCGGGCCTCGGCGGCCTCTTCTACCAGGCACTGAGCGTGCCCGACCTGCCGTTGGTGCAGGCGCTGTTCTTCGTGTTCGCCGCCGCGGTGATCCTGATGAACACACTCGCCGATGTGATCTATCCGCTGCTCGATCCCCGGGTGGGCCGATGACGACGTCGATGGAGAAGCCCTCACAGCCCCCCGGGGATGTCCGGGGACAGAGCCCGCGCGCCCTCACCCGGGCCCGGCGGCGCCAGGCCGTGGCCCGCTTCTGGGGGCAGTACCGCACGCACCGCGCCGGTCTCGTCGGCCTCGCCGTGCTGGCGGTGATCGCCCTGCTCGCGCTGACCGCCCCCCTGCTGGTGGGTGCCGACTCGCAGAGCGTGACCCATGCTCCGGGCCGCCCGATGGAGGCCCCCAGCGGTGAGTTCCCCCTCGGCACCGACCAGTTCGGGCGCAGCCTGCTCGCCCTGATGCTGTGGGGAACGCGGGTGTCGCTGACCGTCGGGCTGCTCGCGGCGTTCCTGTCGGTGGCCATCGGCACCCTGGTCGGGATCACCGCGGGTCACTTCAAGGGCTGGTACGCCACCGTCGTCATGCGGGTGACGGACTGGTTCCTGGTGATGCCGACGCTGGTGCTGGCCATCGCCCTGGCCACGGTCCTGTCCCGGTCGGTCTGGACGACGATCCTGGCGATCGGCGTGACGACCTGGCCGACGACCGCCCGGCTGGTCCGGGCCCAGACACTGTCCGTCGAGTCCCGCCCGTACATCGAACGCTCCCGGGCACTCGGCGGCGGACACGGCCACATCATGTCGCGCCACGTCCTGCCCAATGTGATGCCGCTGGTGCTGGCCCAGACCACGCTCGTGATCTCCACCGCCATCCTCACCGAGGCGACCCTCGCGTTCCTCGGGCTCAGCGATCCCACGATCGTCTCCTGGGGCGGTCTGCTCCAGGACGCCCGCGAGGCCGGCGCGGTCAGCTCCGGCAACTGGTCGTACCTCGCTCCGCCCGGACTCGCCATCGCCGTCGTCGCCCTCGCCTTCACGCTGTGCGGCCGCACGATCGAGTCCGTGCTCAACCCCAAGCTGGGGGTGTCCCGTTGACCGCCACCACCACGACCACCACGCCGAACCCGGACCCGTCCGGCCCGCCCGACGCGACGAAGCCGGTCGGCGATCCGCCGCTCCTGGAGGTGCGGGATCTGACCGTCACCTACGGCATCGGGAGCGACGCCGTCCCCGCCGTACGAGGGGTCGATCTGCGGGTCGAGGCCGGACAGAAGCTCGGCATCGCCGGGGAGTCCGGCTGCGGCAAGTCGACGCTGGCCCTCGCGCTGCTGCGGCTGCTGCCCGCGACGGCCACGCTGTCCGGCGAGATCCTCCTCGACGGCGAGGACGTCCTGACCATGAAATGGGGGCGGCTGCGGGCGGTCCGCTGGGCGGGCGCGTCGATCGTCTTCCAGGGCGCGATGCACTCGCTGAACGCCGTGCACCGGGTCGGCGACCAGATCGCCGAGCCGATCCTGCTGCACAGCAGGGCCACCCCCGCCGCCGCCCGCAAGCGGGCCGGTGAGCTGCTGGAGCAGGTGGGGCTGCCCGCCGCCCGCGCCCAGGCCTATCCGCACGAGCTGTCCGGCGGGCAGCGCCAGCGCGTGATGATCGCCATGGCGCTGGCCTGCGATCCGCGCCTCATCGTCGCGGACGAGCCGACCACCGCTCTCGATGTGATGATCCAGGCCCAGATCCTGCGCCTGATCGAGCAGCTGGTGGCCGACCAGGACGTCGGACTGATCATGATCAGCCACGACCTCGCGGTGCTCGCCGACACCTGCGACCGGCTCTCGGTGATGTACGCGGGCCGGGTCGTCGAGGAGGGCCCCGCCCGGCAGGTGTACACGGACGCCCGCCACCCGTACGGCAAGGCGCTGTCCGCCGCCTTCCCGAAGATCGGGGACCTCTCGTCCCGGCACGCCCCGCGCGGCCTGCCGGGCGATCCGCCGGACCCGGCTGCGCTGCCGGGCGGCTGTACGTTCCATCCGCGCTGCCCGGTGGCGCTCGACTCCTGCGCCACCGGGGACCAGGAGCTGCGGGAAGCCGGGGGTGAGCGCCGGGCGGCCTGCGTGCTGGTGGACGCGGACCGCGCCCAGCCCGGGGACGAAGAAGCAAGGAGCACCCCATGAGCACCACCACTCCTCCTGTCGGCACCGCTCCCCTCCTCAGCGCCGAGACGCTGAAGGTGGCCTTCCCCGGCCGGCGCGGGGCCGCCACCGCCCGTGCCGTCGACGGCGTCGACCTCGACATCCGGCCCGGCGAGATCGTCGCGCTGGTCGGTGAGTCCGGCTGCGGCAAGACGACGCTCGCCCGGTCGCTGCTCGGCCTGGTCCCGCCCACCTCGGGGCGGGTCACCTTCGGCGGCGCCCCGCTCGACTACTCGGGCCGGGCGCTGAAGGCGTACCGCAAACGCGTGCAGCTGGTCCTCCAGGACCCGAGCGGCTCGCTCAACCCGCGGCACACGGTGTACGACGCGGTGGCCGAGGGGCTGCGCATCCACGGGTACGCCGGGGACGAGCGGGCTGCCGTCTCCGGGGCCCTGTCCCGGGCCGGGCTGCGTCCGCCCGAGCGGTTCTTCCTGCGCTTCCCGCACGAGCTGTCGGGCGGTCAGCGCCAGCGCGTCGTGATCGCCGGGGCCCTGGTGCTGGAGCCGGAGCTGATCGTGGCCGACGAGCCGGTGGCCTCGCTGGACGCGTCGGTACGGGGCGAGATCCTGGCGCTGCTCCTGCGCCTGAGGGACGAGCTGGGGCTCTCGGCGCTGGTGGTCACCCACGATCTGGGGCTCGCCTGGAACATCGCGGACCGGGTGGCGGTGATGTATCTGGGCCGGATCGTCGAGACGGGCCCGGTCGAGCAGTTGCTCACGGCCCCTCAGCACCCGTACACCCGGGCTCTGTTGTCCGTACTGCCGGAGGCGGAGGGCGAACCGGTGGTGCTGGCGGGCGAACCGCCGGACCCCTCGAAGGTGCCTTCCGGCTGCCGGTTCCACGTCCGCTGCCAGGTGCTGGCCTCGGGCGAGGCGGAGCGGGCGGGGGTGGCGGAGGCCTGCCGCACGGTGGATCTGCCGGTGCTGAACGGGAGCGGGGACACCCAGGTGGCGTGCCACTGGGCGGCGGCGTGCGGCGGGGAGGACTGAGGGCCAAGGGGAGGGGGCGAGTTCCGCCGACCTTGGCCGGAGCGGACGGAGTTCCGCGTCAGCCCCGGCCGAGGACGCAGAACTCGTTGCCCTCCGGATCGGCCAGGACGACCCAGGGGACGTCCCCCTGGCCCCAGGTCGGCCCGTGTCGCGCCGAGACCTTCGAGCCCGGCAACCTCCGTTGCCTGATCCTCGTCCGGGCCGGGCCTCACATCGTGGTGGACGTGGCTCCATGCGATCTCGTCGTCCGGCGTACGGCGGAACTCCAGATACGGCCCGACGCCCTGGACGGAGCGCGGCAGAGCGCGGTCGTCGGCCAGCTCGTGGACGGTCCGGTCGATCGCCTCGCCCCAGAGCCGGGCCATCGCCCGCGGGTCGGAGCAGTCGACGACCACGGCGGCTGTCGGCCCGGTGTCCCGGTAGAGCTCTCGCGGTTCCAGGACGCGGAAGACGTCGCCTTCCGGGTCGGCCGGCCGGTCCATGTCGCCCCGGCCCGCGTCGGTGGTCGTCGCCCCGGGCTCCTCAAGGCGTGCGACCCTGTTCGCCGGCCGTAGAGGTACCTGCCGACGGGGCGGAGGAGATCGCCGACGAAGGTGTGCACCTGCGGGTCGTCGGCACCGGCGCCGATGCCGCCCTCCGCCGCCTCCGCGTAGCCGTCGAGCGAGGTGGCCGTGGCGTGGATGAGCTCGGCCCCGGCGTCTCCTTCGGACAGGGGCGCGTGTCCGCCGCCCGTGCCCCGACCAGTGCCGTGGCAGGCAGCGTTTGCCCGTCAAGGAGTGGCGTCCGGTGCGTGCTCCCGGTGTGCCGGCCGGAAGCCCTCGTACCGGACGTACTCAGGGTTTCGGCCGGTGCGGCGTGAGTGCGTGCCGGGCGTCGCGACGGGGCGAACGTCTCCGGCCACGGCACTAGCTTGCGGGGGCCTGTCCGCCGTGATGGATCGCCCCCGTCAGTTCGCCGAGCGGGCGGCCCGTGCCGCCCCAGCGGTGCTGGATGATCTCGGCGGCTATGGAGACCGCCGTCTCCTCCGGCGTACGGGCTCCGAGGTCGAGGCCCACGGGTGAGGCGAGGCGTGCGAGGTTCGCCTCGGCCACCCCGGCCGCGCGCAGCCGGGCCAGCCGGTCGTGGTGGGTGCGGCGGCTGCCCATCACCCCGATGTACGCGGCGGGCGTGCGCAGGGCCGCGACGAGCAGGGGCACGTCGAACCTGGGGTCGTGGGTCAGCACGCAGATCGTGGTGCGGGCGTCGACCTCGGTGGACTCCAGGTAGGTGTGCGGCCAGGCGCGGACCACCTCGTCGGCGGTGGGGAAGCGTTCCCGGGTGGCGAAGGCGGGGCGGGCGTCGCAGACGGTGACGTGGTAGCCGAGGAACGAGCCGATGCGGGCGGTGGCCGCCGCGTGGTCGATCGCCCCGAAGACGAGCATGCGCGGCGGCGGGGCGTACGTCCGCACGAAGACGGCGACCTCCTGCATCCGGCGCTGGCCGTGCGCTCCGTACCGCTGGATGCCGGTGAGCCCCTGAGCCAGCAGGCCTCGGGCGTCGTCGGTCACGGCTGCGTCCAGCCCTTCGGTACCGAGAGTGCCGGTGGTGGGCCCTGCGTCGGCGGGGCGGACCACCAGACGGGCTCCGGTCTCCGCCTCGCCGGACAGAACGGTGGCCTCGGCCACCGGCCGGTCGGCGGCGATCAGGTCCAGCAGGGCCGCGAGCTCCGCCCGCTCGCCCTCCGAGGCGTACGCGCGCACCAGGACCTCGATGGTGCCGCCGCAGGTCAGCCCGACACCGAACGCCTCGTCGTCGCTGATCCCGTACGACACCACGCGCGGCCCCGCCCCGGCGAGCACCTCGCGGGCGACCTCGTACACATCGCCCTCGACACAGCCCCCGGAGACGCTGCCGACGACCGTGCCCGCCGCGTCGACGGCCAGCACGGCGCCGGGGTCGCGGGGCGCGCTGCCGTGCACGGCGACGACGGTCGCCAGGGCGAAGGGGATGCCGTCGGCGCACCGGGCGCGGAGGGCGGGCAGGATGTCGCGCACCCTGTCAGCATCCGCCCTGCCCGGGCGGAACGCACGGCCGACGGGTGCGTCAGTGGGCGCGGTCGTACGCGGCGGTCAGCTCGCTGGAGCGCTTCACATCGGCGGCCATGGCGACCAGGAGGTCGTCGATCGAGTCGAACTTCAGCATGCCGCGGACGTACGCGAGGAACTCGACGGCCACGTGCAGTCCGTACAGGTCCAGGTCGACCCGGTCGATGGCGTACGCCTCGACGGTCCGCTCGGTGCCGTCGAACTGCGGGTTCGTGCCGACCGAGATCGCGGCGGGCATCGACTCGCCGTCCACCTCCAGCCAGCCGGCGTAGACGCCGTCGGCGGGGATCGCGGTGTGCGGCAGGGTCTCGACGTTGGCCGTCGGGAAGCCCAGCTCCCGGCCGCGCTGCGCGCCGCGCACCACGATGCCCTCGACCCGGTGCGGGCGGCCGAGGATCTCGGCGGCCCCGGCGACGTCGCCCTCGGCGATCAGCCGGCGGGTGAGCGTGGAGGAGAACGGCTGTCCGCCGCCCGCCTCGCCGGTGACGTACAGGTCGATGACCTCGACGGTGTAGTCGTAGGTGGTGCCCAGCTCGGTCAGAAGCGCGACGTTCCCCGCGGCCCGGTGGCCGAAGCGGAAGTTGGGGCCCTCGATGACGGCCTTGGCGTGCAGCCGGTCGACGAGGACCTTCGCGATGAAGTCGGCGGGCGACAGCTTCGAGAACTCGGTGGTGAACGGCAGGATCAGCAGGGCGTCCACGCCCAGCTCCGCCATCAGCTCGGCGCGACGGTGGTGCGGGGCGAGCAGCGGCGGGTGGCTGCCGGGGCGGACGACCTCGCTGGGGTGCGGGTCGAAGGTGACGACGACGGACGGAACGCCCAGCTCACGGGCGAGTTCGACGGCCCGGCCGATAATCAGCTGGTGTCCGCGGTGCACGCCGTCGTAGGAGCCGATGGTGACGACGCTGCGTCCCCAGTCCTGGGGGATGTCCTCCAAGCCACGCCAGCGCTGCACTGTGACCGCTCCTCGCCCGAACCTGTGTACGTGTGTATGTCGATTACGCAGGCCTAAGACTGCCATGCTCACGTCCCGCCGCCTGCATCGGCATCGGCATCGGCGGACGTGATGTCTCCAACGCCTCGACCGTGCGCTGGGCGCTCGGGCCCACGACCGCCGCCCACTCCTGCGGGGCGTCGGCCAGCCAGCGGGTGACGAGGGCGGCGAATCCGGTCACGTCACGGGCGAGTTCGACCAGGCCCCGGTCGAAGCGGGCGGCGCCCTCGGGGGTGCGGACCAGCAGCATCCCGGTGCGGTGCACGAGTGCGCGGGTACGGATCTCCGGGCGGCGCCCCGAGCCCTCGGCGGCGGCCCGGAGAAGGGCCTCCAGCACGTCCGGGTCCCGGCCGGTGACCTGCTCGAACTCCAGCAGGACCTCCAGCAGCTCGGCCCGCAGCGGCCGGGACGCGGCACTCCCGGCCCCGGCGAGGACCCGGGCGAGCGCGGCGCGCACCGGCGGCGGTGCGGGGCGGTCCCGCAACAGTCCGGTCACCAGGGGCAGGAGAAGTGCCCGGGCGGCGGGGCCGTGCTCCAGGCGGAGGTCGACGTACTCGGCGGCGTGCGTGCCGTCCTCGGGGTGGGCGTCGATGTACTCCCGTACGAGTCCGGCCACGTGCAGCGCGAGCGCGGGAGTGTCGAGCCCGGCGAGCGCCCGCAGCACCGCTCCCCCGCCGTCGCCGGGGCGGGCGAGGCGGGCGCGCAGGGCGGCGAGGACCGGCTCCGGGTGCGCCGGGAACACCTCGGCGAGCAGCTCGACCGGCAGCCGGGGGTCTCCGGCGGCGAACGCGCGCAGGGCCGCCGGGAGGTGGCGTTTCCCGGCCACCGGGTCGCGGACGAGGAGGGTGAGGGCGGCGGCGTGCAGCTCGGCGTCCTCGGGCCGGTCCAGCAGCACCAGGGCGGCGGAGCACAGCAGGGCCCGGTCGCCCTCGGCGGTGACCCGCTGCTGCAGGAGTCCGGCGTACCGGGCGGCGGCGGAGCGGCGGGCCGGGCGGTCCTCGTCACGGGCCCAGCGCCCGACGGCCCGGCAGAGCGCGGTGGGCTCGTCCTCCGCGAGGGCGGCGAGCAGTTCGCCGGCCCGCTGGTGCGGGGTGGCGATCAGCGCGTCGGTCAGGTCGTCGAGGGCGAGGTCGCGGCGGGCGTACAGCAGGGCCTGCGCGGCGGCGGCGACGGTCGGGCGCAGCGGGACGTCCGGCGCGTCGGGGCCCACCAGCAGCGGGCGCTCGTCGGTGAACCAGCGGCACAGCAGCGGCTGCACGGCGGGCGGGTCGAGGGCGAGCCGGCGGGCGACCGCGTCCAGATACCGTTCGTCGCCGTCGGTGTGGGGCAGCCCGTCGGCGGGCACGAGGCGGCGGAGCAGGTCGATCCGGTCCTCCTCGGGCAGCCGCAGCCGCCGCCAGAACCAGGGCCCGAACTCCCCGTACGCCCCGAGGTCGCCGGGTCCGTCGGGGGCGGCGGAGCGGCGGGTGATGCGCCCGGCGAGGACCCGCAGGACCCCGAGATACGGGCGGGCGTCGGGCACCCGCAGCAGGCTGCCGTTCAGCAGATGGGCGGCCCACCAGGCGGCGTCCTCGTCACGCGGGCCCTCGTCGGTCCACAGCCGGTCCAGCGCCTCGATCAGGTCGGCCATCCGGTGCGCGAGCGCCGCCGTGCCCTGGCGGCGGCCGAGGAGCACCATCGCCTGGATCACCGGTCCGATGCGGTGCCGGGGCACGGGCAGGCTGCGGGGTTCACCGGCGGTGCGGGGGTGCGGCACCCGGTCGGGCGGCCCCGCACTCCCCCGGTGCCAGCGGTGCACCAGGGAGCGCAGGGCGGCGTCCAGGTCGAGGTGGGCGCCCTGCACCCAGTCGCCGAGCTCCTCGTGGGCGAAGCGGTAGCCCGCCCCGGCGGGGACGAGGAGGCCCTCGGTGAGCACGGCGGAGGCCCAGCCGGTGCGCCAGGGGAAGATCTCCTCGAACGTCGCCCGGTCCAGCTCGCCCTGCCCGGGGCCCAGGCAGCGGCGGGCCGCCTCGTGGACCTGGCCCGCGACCCGGGCGGCGAGCCGGCGCACGGCGACGCCGCGTGGCTGTTCGTCGGCGGCGGCCGCGATCCGGACCGCGACGCGCACGCACAGCAGGTCGAGGTGGGCGCCGAAGACGTCCTCGGTGTCGGGGCGGCCCGGCACGCCCGGGGGCAGCGCCGCGCGGACCTCGGCGAGGAGCCGCAGGGTGAGCGGGTGCCGGTCGTGGCCGGGGGCCAGGGCGGTGGGCGGGATGCCGTACGCCTCCTTGGCCCGCTCGGCCTGCTCGGGGGTGAGGTCGCCCAGGCGCAGGGCGGGCGGCAGCCGGCGGGCCGGGCGGTGTGGGCGGTGCAGGGCGCCCGGCGGGTAGAGGGCGCCCGCGGTCTCCCAGTGCTCGGGGCGGCAGGCGACGACGAGCCGGACGCCGTGCTCGCGCAGCCAGACGGCGGTGCCGGCCGTCCAGTCGGCGAGCCGGTGGGCCAGCAGCGGCGGCATCTCCTCGGGGCCGTCGAGCACCACCAGCAGCGGGTGTCCGGCGTCGGCGGCGAGCCGGGCGACCCGCTCCGGGGTGGCCGTGCTCATGTCGCCTCGGGCTGCTCCCGCCGCGGTGACGATCCGGGCGGAGCGGGTGAGCGTACGGCTCGCGGCGTCCGCGACGGAGGTGTCGTCGGCCAGCAGGTCCGCGCCGCGCAGCCAGAGGGTGGGGGCGGGCGCGCCGCCGTCGGCGCGGCGGGCGGCGAGGGCGGCCAGCTCGGTGGTGCGGCCGGTGCCGGGTGCTCCGACGAGTCCGAGGACCAGGCCCGTACCGGTGGCGAAGGCGGTGAGCTCGGCGTGGACGTCCTCGCGCTCGACCGGGGCGGTGCGGGCCTTCGGGCCGTCCGCCGAGCCGACGGAGGTGGCCGTGAGCTGGAGGGCCCCGGCGAGGTTGAGGTCGGGGCCGTAGGCGGGGGCGGCGGTGGCGTTGCGCCGCAGCAGCGCGTCCAGCGTGTCGTCCATGCCTCGGACGATCGGCAGGGCGAGGCCGGCCGCCTCGTGCGGGGCGGTGAGGGCGGTGCAGAGGATGCCGACGACCGCGCCGGTGGCCGGGTCGGTGACGGGTCCGCCGATGGCCGCGCCCCCGGAGCGCAGGGCATCGCGCCCGTCGGTGCCCAGGGCCAGCTCCAGGGCGGCGGGGACCGGGTGACCGACGCCGTCGGGTGCGGTGCAGGTGGCGGGGGTGGTGCCGAGGACCCGGGCCTCGCGCCGGCCGTGGGCGGCGATGTCCACGTAGCCGCCGGGCTCCGCGCGGTCGCGTCCGGCGATGGGCAGGGGTTCCGCGTCGAGGGCGTCGGGGCCGCCGGTGCGCAGGAGGGCGAGGCCGAGGGCGGGCAGCGCGGTGATGTCGTCGGGGGCGACGGAGCAGGTGCGGCCGTCGCTGCCGTGGAGGAGGAGCGGGCCCGGGGAGGCGACGGCCTGGTGGGCGGTGACGACCGTGCCGCGGTCGTCCGCGACGAATCCCGTCCCTCGCGGCCGGCCGGCCTGATCACAGATTCTTACCAGCTTCGACCGGTCCCCACTGCCCATGGTCCGACGTTAGGCCGTCGGTGGTCTCCGGGAGCGCGCGGACGGTGAAAGCGCCCCCCACGCCCCCGGTGTTCACTCCGAGCGCCCGTCCGATGGGGTGAATGAGCGTGTCCCCCGGGGAGCAGTAATGGTGCTGGGGAGGGGAACGTGGAGCGGGCACCGGGTTGGGGGGGTGCCCGCTCCACGCAGGGCCTGCCACACACGACCTGCCGCGCGAAAGGTCCGGCGGGGCGCGGCGCGGGATGCGGCTCAGGCGAAGACGGCGAGGCTCTTGGCCTTGCCCTTCTCCTCCTCTACGAGCACGAGGAACGTACCGTCGGGCCCGAAGACCGCGACCGGCCCCTCCGGATGGGCGGGCATGTCCAGGCGTACGCCGTTGAGGAGCAGCTTGGCGCGCTTCTCGTCCACGTCCCAGCGGGGGAAGGCGGAGGCGGCCGCCTCGGCTACCGGCATCACGGTCAGCGCCTCCTGGTGCTGGTCGAGCGTCCGGGCCGCGTCCAGTCCGTAGGGGCCGACCCGGGTGCGGCGCAGCGCCGTCAGGTGGCCGCCGACGCCGAGCCCGGCACCGAGGTCGCGGGCGAGGGCCCGGATGTACGTCCCCGAGGAGCAGACGACGGAGACGACCAGGTCCACGACGGGGGTACCGTCCTCGGCGACCGCCTCGCGAACGTCGTAGACACGGAAGGAGGAGACGGTCACCGGGCGGGCCGGGATCTCGAACTCCTCGCCGCCGCGCACCCGCGCGTAGGACCGCTTGCCGCCGATCTTGATGGCGCTGACCTTGGACGGGACCTGCATGATCCGGCCGGTCAGCGCGGCCACCCCGGCGTCGATGCCCTCGCGGGTCACACCGGAGGCGTCGGTGGACGAGGTGATCTCGCCCTCGGCGTCGTCGGTGACGGTGTCCTGGCCGAGCCGGATCGTGCCGAGATACTCCTTCTCGGTCAGGGCGAGGTGGCCCAGCAGCTTGGTGGCCCGCTGGACGCCGAGCACGAGGACTCCGGTCGCCATCGGGTCCAGGGTGCCGGCGTGGCCGACGCGGCGGGTGCGGGCGATGCCGCGCATCTTGGCGACGACGTCGTGCGAAGTGAAGCCGGACGGCTTGTCGACGATGACAAGGCCGTCCGGCGTGGTGGTCTGCTCGGTCATGCGGAGGCCGGGCCCTCGTTCTTCTCGGAGGATCCGTCGGTCCCGGGCTCGTCGTCCTCGTCCTCGGGCTTGCGGTACGGGTCGGCGTCGCCGGCGTACTGGGCGCCCGTGGACACCTGGCGCACCTCCGCGTCCTTGGCCCGCGCCTTGTCGAGGAGGTCCTCGATGGTGCGGGCGTTGTCCGGGAGGGCGTCCGGGACGAAGGCCAGGCTCGGCGTGAACCGGACCCCGGTCTGCCGCCCGACCTCCGTGCGGAGGACGCCCTTGGCGCTCTCCAGCGCGGCGGCGGAGGCCGCGCGCTCCTCGTCGTCGCCGTAGACCGTGTAGAAGACCGTGGCCTCCCGCAGGTCGCCGGTGACCCGGGCGTCCGTGATCGTCACGAATCCCAGCCGCGGATCCTTGATTCGCCGGTCCAGGGTCTCCGCGACCACGACCTGGATGCGATCGGCCAGCTTGCGGGCCCGCGCGTTGTCGGTCACCGGTCCGTCACTCTTCCTTCTGATTTCGCTTGACTGTCAGTCTTCGTCACTGTGCAGCCGCCGTCTCACCGACAGCAGCTCCACCTCGGGACGCCCCGCGACCAGCCGCTCGCAGCGGTCCAGCACGTCCGTGAGGTGTCCGGTGTCACCGGAGACCACGGCAAGGCCGATCTCGGCCCTGCGGTGGAGATTCTGTCCGCCGGTCTCGGCCGCGCTCACCGCGTACTTGCGCTGCAGCTCGGCGACGATCGGGCGGACGACGGAACGCTTCTCCTTCAACGACCGTACGTCGCCGAGGAGCAGATCGAAGGACAGGGTCCCCACATACATGTGTGTCCGGATGTCCCGCCGGTTCGGGTTCGTGCCCCGCCAGAACTTGCCGGGGACACCAGAACCGTACCGGAACGGCCGGAGCCGATCGACGGAAATACGACCCGTCGACCGGCCCCGACCGTAGTGGGGGGCCGGGAGCGAACTCCCGGACCCCTTCCTTGATCAGCCTCGCGGCTTCTCGCGCATCTCGTACGTCGCGATGACGTCGTCGATCTTGATGTCGTTGAAGTTTCCGAGGTTGATACCGCCCTCGTAGCCTTCGCGGATCTCGGTGACGTCGTCCTTGAAGCGGCGCAGGCCGGAGATGTTGAGGTTCTCCGCGATGACCTTGCCATCACGCAGCAGGCGCGCCTTGGTGTTGCGCTTGACCTCGCCGGAGCGGACCAGCACACCGGCGATGTTGCCCAGCTTGGACGAGCGGAAGATCTCGCGGATCTCCGCCGTGCCGAGCTCGACCTCTTCGTACTCCGGCTTGAGCATGCCCTTGAGGGCCGCTTCGATCTCTTCGATCGCCTGGTAGATGACCGAGTAGTACCGGACGTCCACACCCTCGCGCTCGGCCATCTGCTCGGCACGCCCTGCGGCGCGCACGTTGAAGCCGATCACGATGGCGTCGGAGCCGGTCGCCAGGTTGATGTCCGACTCGGTCACCGCACCCACACCGCGGTGCAGGATCCGGATGTCGACCTCTTCACCGACGTCGAGCTGGAGCAGCGAGGACTCGAGAGCCTCCACCGAACCGGACGCGTCGCCCTTGATGATGAGGTTGAGCTCCTGGACCAGACCGGCCTTGAGCGCCTCGTCCAGGTTCTCCAGGGAGAACCGGACGCCCTTGCGGGCGAAGTTGGCGTTGCGCTCACGGGCCGCACGCTTCTCGGCGATCTGACGGGCCGTACGGTCCTCGTCGACGACCAGGAGGTTGTCGCCGGCACCCGGGACGTTGGTGAGACCCAGGACCAGGACCGGGGTCGACGGACCCGCTTCCTGGACGTTCTGACCGTTGTCGTCGAGCATCGCCCGGACACGGCCGTACGCGTCGCCGACGACCACCGTGTCACCGATGCGCAGCGTTCCGCGCTGGACGAGGACGGTCGAGACGGCACCGCGGCCGCGGTCGAGGTGGGACTCGATCGCAATACCCTGCGCGTCCTGCTCCGGGTTGGCCCGCAGGTCGAGCGAGGCGTCGGCGGTGAGGACGACGGCCTCCAGAAGAGCCTCGATGTTGAGGCCCTGCTTGGCGGAGATGTCGACGAACATCGTGTCGCCGCCGTACTCCTCGGCCACCAGACCGAACTCGGTGAGCTGGCCGCGCACCTTGGTCGGGTCGGCGCCCTCGACGTCGATCTTGTTGACCGCGACCACGATCGGCACATCGGCCGCCTTGGCGTGGTTCAGCGCCTCGATCGTCTGGGGCATCACACCGTCGTTGGCCGCCACCACGAGGATCGCGATGTCGGTCGACTTCGCACCACGTGCACGCATGGCGGTGAACGCCTCGTGACCCGGGGTGTCGATGAAGGTGATACGGCGGTCCTCGCCGTTGACCTCGGCGCCGACCTGGTAGGCACCGATGTGCTGCGTGATGCCGCCGGCCTCGCCCGCGATGACGTTCGTCTTGCGGATCGCGTCCAGCAGTCGGGTCTTACCGTGGTCGACGTGACCCATGACGGTCACGACCGGCGGACGGGAGACCAGGGCCTCTTCGCCGCCCTCGTCCTCGCCGAACTCGATGTCGAAGGACTCGAGCAGCTCGCGGTCCTCCTCCTCGGGGCTGACGATCTCGAGGACGAAGTTCATCTCGTCCGCGAGCAACCGCAGCGTCTCGTCGGGGACGGACTGCGTCGCAGTGACCATCTCGCCGAGGTTCATCATCACGCCGACGAGCGACGCCGGGTTCGCGTTGATCTTCTCCGCGAAGTCCGTGAGGGAAGCACCGCGGGACAGCCGCACTGCCTGCCCGTTGCCGCGGGGCAGCATGACGCCGCCCACCGACGGGGCCTGCATGGACTCGTACTCCTGGCGCCTCTGCCGCTTCGACTTACGGCCACGACGCGCCGGACCGCCGGGACGGCCGAACGCACCCTGTGTGCCACCTCGGCCACCGGGGCCGCCGGGACGGCCACCGAAGCCGGGACGACCGCCGAAGCCGCCGCCGCCACCGGGACGACCGGCACCGCCGCCGCCACCGGGACCGGCCGGACGGCCGGCGAAGCCGCCACCGCCGCCGCCACCGGGACGACCGGCGAAGCCGCCGCCACCGGGACGACCGCCGCCGCCACCGGCACCGCCGGGACGACCGCCACCGCCACCGCCGGGACCGCGGCCACCGCCGGGGCCACCGCCGGGACGCGGGCCCGCGGCGGGACGCTGCGGCATCATGCCCGGGTTCGGACGGTTACCGGCGGGACCGCCGCCGGGACGCGGAGCCTGCGGGCGGGGCATGCCGCCCGGAGTGGGACGGGCACCGCCCTGACCCTGACCACCCTGCGGACGCGGGGCGCCGCCGGGGCCACTGCCCTGGGGACGCGGGGCGCCGGGGCGCTCCGAGCCGCCACCGGGGCGCGGGGCACCGCCGGGACGGGGCGCCGAGGGGCGCGCCATGCCGGTGGAACCGCCGGAGGTGAAGGGGTTGTTGCCCGGACGGGGACCGGCCGGACGGGCGCCGCCGGGGCGCGGGGCGCCCTGACCCGCGGGACGTGCGGGGCGGTCGCCGCCACGCTCGCCACCACGGCCGCCGTCACGCTGGCCACCGTCACGGCCGCCCTCGCGCTGTCCGCCGGCCGGAGCCGGACGGGCGGGGGCGGGACGGGGGCCCGGGGTGGCACCCGCGGGACGCGGGGCCTGGGGCTGCTGGGGGGCAGCCGGCTGGGCCGGAGCCGGAGCCGAGAACTCGGCGGCCGGGACCGGGGTCACCGGGGCCGCCTTCGGCGCGGGCTTCGGGCCCGGACGGGGGCCCGCCGACGGCGCGGAGGGCGCCGCCGGGGTGCTGCTCGGGGCCTCGGCCGGCTTGGGAGCCGGTGCGCCGGGCTTCGGGGCAGCGGGACGTGCCGCAGCGGCCGGGGAGGGCGCTGCGGGCTTCACGGGCGCCGCCTTGCGGGGCGCACCAGGCTTGGCAGCGGACTTGCCAGCGTTGCCGCCGGGCCCCTGCAGTGCGTCGGTCAACTTACGTACAACCGGCGCCTCGATCGTCGAGGACGCCGAACGGACGAATTCACCGAGTTCTTGGAGCTTGGCCATGACGACCTTGCTCTCGACGCCGAACTCCTTGGCGAGTTCGTATACCCGGACCTTAGCCACTTCGCTCCTTTTAGGTCCGGGTTACCGCCGGACCGTCGCTACTTCATGGGCGTACTCATCGCGTACTCATCGAGTGCTCATCGCAATCTCGACCTACTTCCAACTCGCGAGGTACCTGACCGCACGGGGACCCGTGCCGTTCACTTTTCTTACGGTGTCACCCGCTCGACGAACCGCGTCAGTGCCGCGGTGTCGAACGGCCCCTTGGCCTTGAAGGCCCGGGGGAACGCCCGGCGGCGAACCGCCAGGTCGAGACAGACAGAGACAGGGTGCACGTAAGCACCCCGGCCGGGCAGCGTACCGCGTGGATCAGGGGCGCAGGCACCCTCGTCCACGACGATGCGCAGCAGCTCGCTCTTGGCCACTCGCTCCCGGCATCCCACACAGGTTCGCTCGGGGCAAGCGCGGGCTTGCATCCGGCCAGACACGGTTAAGTCTACCTCCCCGTACCGACCTCACCCCTCCGGGGCAAAAATCGAACGGATGTTGTCGTGATCTCAGCGGCGTACCGCCCAGATCTATTCCCTGGACCCGCTCCGGGTCAACGCCTTTCCGAGCGCTCGCGGGCCCGCTCGGCCCGCTCGCGGTCGGCACTCTCGCGCTCTTCGTCCGTCTCGGTGTCGGGGCGGATGTCGATGCGCCAGCCGGTGAGACGGGCGGCGAGGCGGGCGTTCTGGCCCTCCTTGCCGATCGCCAACGACAGCTGGTAGTCCGGCACGGTGACGCGGGCGGAGCGGGCGCCGAGGTCGACGACCTCGACCTCGCTCACCCGGGCGGGCGAGAGGGCGTTGGCGACCATCTCGGCCGGGTCGTCGGACCAGTCCACGATGTCGATCTTCTCACCGTGGAGCTCCGCCATGACGTTGCGCACACGGCTGCCCATCGGGCCGATGCAGGCGCCCTTGGGGTTCAGGCCGGCGCGGGTGGAGCGCACGGCGATCTTGGTGCGGTGACCGGCCTCGCGGGCGATGGCCTCGATGACCACCGAGCCGTCGGCGATCTCCGGAACCTCCAGCGCGAAGAGCTTCTTCACCAGGTTGGGGTGGGTGCGCGAGAGCGTCACCGAAGGACCGCGGACGCCCTTGGCGACCCGTACCACATACGTACGAAGGCGCAGGCCGTGCACGTACTCCTCGCCCGGGACCTGCTCCTGGACCGGCAGCATGGCTTCCATCTTGCCGATGTCGACCAGGACGTTCTTGGGGTCCTTGCCCTGCTGGACGACGCCCGTGACTACATCGCCCTCGTGGCCCGCGTACTCCCCGAAGGTGCGGTCGTCCTCGGCGTCGCGCAGCCGCTGCAGGATGACCTGCTTGGCGGTGGTCGCGGCGATCCGGCCGAACCCGGACGGGGTGTCGTCGAACTCCTTGGGCTCCTGGCCCTCCTCGAGGTCGGCCGGGTCCTCCTTGGCCCACACCGTGACGTGGCCGTTCTCGTCGAGCTTCACACGCGCCCGGCGGCGGCTGCCGTCGGTGCGGTGGTACGCGATGAGGAGGGCCGACTCGATCGCCCCGACGAGCACGTCGAAGGGGATCTCCTTGTCCTGCGCCAAGCCCTTCAGAAGCTTCACATCGATGTCCACGGCTACGCCTCCTCTTCCTTCTTGTCCTTGCGGTTGAATTCGATCTCCACGCGCGCCTTGGCGATCTCGGCGAAGACCAGGCGGCGGGCGGTGGGCTTGCGGCCCTTGACGCCGGGCACTTCGAGGTCCAGCCCGTCCTCGTCGACGGCGAGGATGCGGGCGACCAGTTCACCGGATCCGTCGCCGGCCAGGTGGAACCTGGCCAGCCGGCCGATGGCGCGTACGTAGTGGCGGTGCTCGGTCAGCGGGCGGTCCGCGCCGGGGGAGCTGACTTCGAGGACGTACTCGCCCTCGCCCATCGCGTCGGTCTCGTCCAGCTTCTCGGAGATCGCGCGGCTCAGCTCCGCGCAGGCGTCCAGCTCCACGCCCTCCTCGGAGTCCACGATGACCCGCAGCACTCCACGGCGGCCGGCCCGGGACACCTCGATCTCCTCGAGGTCCAGCTGCTGCGCGCTGACGAGCGGTTCCAGCAACCCGCGCAGCCTCTCCTTCTGGGTGGTGCTCATCCGGGTGACTCCTCGGCCGCGTGTGCTGTTGTGGGGATCGTCGTGCGTCAGGTCAAAGGGTATCCGGTCGCCAGGGGTGTTGCCGTCCGCCTGCCGCTCGGCCGCGGGTACGCTCGCCTGCGGTGATCACATCAGGACAGATCCTGTCAGGATCGGTCCAGGCCCGAAGGAGAAACGTGCGGCGCACGGGGACGACGCGCAGGGGGGCGCTCACCGCGACGGGAGCCCTCGCCCTGGGTGCGGTGCTGACCGGCTGCGGGGGCGGCGACGAGACGGCGGACGGCGGGAAGCGCGCGCACTCCGGCGCGCGGGCCGCCGCCGCGAAGACCGAGAGGACCCTGCGCGAGAAGGCGGTGCGCGACGGCGCCCTCCTGCTCGCCCGGTACGACCTGGTGGCCGAGGCGCATCCGGCGACCGCGGCGGGCCTGGCGCCCCTGCGGGCGGCCGCGGTGGAGCACGGGAAGGCACTGGCACCGCCGCGCGCGAAGGACGGCCGGAAGACCGGCCCCGCTCCCGCCGCCCCCGGCCCGGTGTCCGCCGACCCGAAGACCGCGGTGAAGGAGCTGGCGACGGCCGAGCGCCGCCGGGCCGACGCGTACGCCGAGGCGCTGCTGAACGCCGAGCCGGAGCTGGCCCGGCTGCTGGCCTCGGTGGCGGCGGCCGCGGCCGCGCACGCCTATCTGCTGACCGAACTGGCCGAGGAGAGAGCCGCATGAGCACCCGTTCCGTCCGGCCCTCCGAGGGCGATGCCGACTCCCCCGAGCTGACCGCCGTCCAGGCTGCCCTGGCCGCCGAGCACGCCGCCGTGTACGGGTACGGGGTACTGGGCGGCCGCCTTGACGGGAAGCGGGGCGCCGAGGCCCGCGCCGCGTACGACGGGCACCGGGCCCGCCGGGACGCGCTGGCGCGCACCGCCCGGGACCTGGGCGGGCGGCCGGTGGCCTCGGACGCCGCGTACGCTCTGCCGTTCGCCGTCGCCGGCTCCCTGTCGGCGGTGCGGCTGGCCGCGGTGCTGGAGGACCGGATCGCGGGCGCGTACGCCGATCTCGTACGGGCCACCGAGGGTCCGCGCCGCGAGGAGGCCGCGGGCGCGCTGCGGGAGGCCGCGGTGCGGTCGGCCCGCTGGCGGGGCGGCAACGTAGCCTTTCCGGGGCTCGCCGAGCGGGCCGCCGGTGCGGATCCGGCCGCGACGGGCCCGGTGGAGGCCGCCGGCGCGGACGGCGCGCGCTGATTCGAAGGACCGGAAAGGGAACACACGACGTATGGGTTTCGAACCGCCGCCGCGCCTGGTGCGCGCGCTCGGTGAGATGTACGGGGATGGAGCGGCGGCCGACTGGCTGGACGCTCTCCCCGCGCTGACCGAACGGGCGCTCACCGCCGGGGACGACCTCACCGTGGAGCGGGTGGCCGCCCCCGGCGGGCGCAGCTCCCTGGTGGTTCTGGTGCGGCGGGCCGACGGGACCCCGGCCGCGCTGAAGATCGCCCCGCCGGTCGCCGCGCCCGAGCTGGAGCGGGCGGCGCTGGCGCACTGGAACGGCTGGGGCGCGGTGAAGCCGCTGGACGCCCCGGGGCTGGACGCGTCCGGTGCGCTGCTGCTGGAGCGACTGCACCACGAGGTGTCGTTGCGCTCGCTGCCGGAGGCGAAGGCCCTGCTGGAGGCGGCGGGCACACTGCGGCGGCTGTGGGTGGAGCCGCCTGCCGGGCACGCCTTCGAGGGGGTGGCCGGGCGGACCGAACGGCAGAGCGCCGGGATGCGGGCGGCCGCCGAGGCCGACCCGGAGCTGGCCCCGCTGGTGGACGCGGCGCTCGCCGCGCGGGCGGAGCTGGTCGAGGGATCATCCGAACTCCTGCTGCTGCACGGCAACTTCCGGCAGAGCAAGGTGCTGTCCGGGGAGCGGGCGCCGTGGCTGACGGTGGGTCCGGAGCCGCTGGTGGGCGAGCGCGCCTACGACCTGGCGCGGCTGGTGCGGGACCGGGTGGAGGATCTGATCGCCTCCCCCGGCGGCCCGGTGACGGCCCGGCGGCGGGTCAAGAAGCTGGCGGAGTCGCTGGAGGTGGAGCAGGCGCGGCTGCACGGCTGGACGCTGTTCCGGGCGGTCGAGTCGGGCACCCGCGCGCTGGCCGAGGGGCGGCGGCAGATGGGCGAGGTCAACCTGGAGTTCGCGGGCTGGCTGTAGCCGCGCACACCTTCGCGCGTACGTGACGAGGAGGGGCCCACGCGCAGGTGCGCGTGGGCCCTCCTCGTATGCGGTGTACCGATCAGGCCAGGTCGGCCGTCAGGCGGGCGATCGCCTCGTCGACGGTCAGTTCCTCGCGCTCGCCGGTGCGGCGGTCCTTCAGCTCCAGGACGCCGTCGGCGGAGCGGCGGCCCGCGACGAGGATCTTGGGCACGCCGATCAGCTCGGAGTCGGTGAACTTCACGCCGGGCGAGACGCCGGGGCGGTCGTCGACCAGGACCCGCAGGCCCGCCGCGTTGAGCTTCTCCGAGACGTCGAGGGCCAGCTCCGTCTGGAGGGCCTTGCCCGCGGCGACGACGTGGACGTCGGCCGGGGCGATCTCGCGGGGCCAGCACAGGCCCTTGTCGTCGGCGGTCTGCTCGGTGAGGGCGGCCACGGCGCGGGAGACGCCGATGCCGTACGAGCCCATCGTGACCCGGACCGGCTTGCCCTGCTGGCCGAGCACGTCGAGCTGGAAGGTGTCGGCGTACTTGCGGCCGAGCTGGAAGATGTGGCCGATCTCGATGGCGCGGTCCAGCGTGAGGCCGGTGCCGCAGGCGGGGCAGGGGTCGCCCTCCTCGACGACGACGACGTCGACGTAACTGTCGACCTCGAAGTCGCGGCCCGCGACGACGTTCTTCGCGTGCTTGCCCTCCTTGTTGGCGCCGGTGGTCCAGGAGGTGCCGGGGGCGATGCGGGGGTCGGCGAGGTAGCGGACCTTCTCCAGGCCCTGGGGGCCGACGTAGCCGCGTACGAGGTCGTCACGGCCGACGAAGTCCTCGGCGGTGACCAGCTCGACGACGGCGGGCGCGAGGTGCTCGCCGAGCTTGCCGAGGTCGACCTCGCGGTGGCCGGGGACGCCGACGGCCACGATCTCGCCGTCCACCTTGACCAGCAGGTTCTTCAGGGTGGCCGAGGCGGGGACGCCCAGGTGCGCGGCGAGCGTCTCGATGGTCGGGGTGTCGGGGGTGTCCAGCTCCTCGACCGCGCCGTGCGCCGAGCCGTCGACCGGGGCGAGCGCGAAGGTCACGGCCTCGGTGTTGGCGGCGTAGTCGCAGTTGGGACAGTCCGCGAAGGTGTCCTCACCGGCGGCGGCGGGGGCGAGGAACTCCTCGGAGGCGGAGCCGCCCATCGCGCCGGAGACGGCGGAGACGATGCGGTGGTCGAGGCCGAGGCGCTCGAAGATCTTGATGTAGGCGGCCCGGTGGAGTGCGTAGGAGTGCGCGAGGCCCTCGTCGGTGGTGTCGAAGCTGTACGAGTCCTTCATCTGGAACTCGCGGCCGCGGAGCACACCGGAGCGGGGGCGGGCCTCGTCGCGGTACTTCGTCTGGATCTGGTAGAGCATCACCGGCAGGTCCTTGTAGGACGTGCACTGGTCCTTGACGGTCTGGGTGAAGATCTCCTCGTGGGTCGGGCCGAGGAGGTAGTCGCCGCCCTTGCGGTCCTTGAGGCGGAAGAGCAGGTCGCCGTACTCCTCCCAGCGGCCGGACGCCTCGTAGGGCTCCTTGGGCAGCAGGGCGGGCAGCAGGACCTCCTGGGCGCCGATGGCGTCCATCTCCTCGCGGACGACGCCGGAGATGTTGTCCAGGACCTTCTTGCCGAGCGGCAGCCAGGACCAGATGCCGGCCGCGTTGCGGCGCACGTACCCGGCGCGGACCAGCAGCTTGTGGCTGAGCGTCTCGGCGTCCGCCGGGTCGTCGCGCAGTGTCTTGATCATCAATCGGGACATGCGCTGGACCTGGGCCATGATGAACTCCTGCTCGCAAGGGTGGTGAGCCCGAGGTTAGCCGGGCGGTGCGGGCAGGCGGAAATCCATTCGGCTCAGGGGCGCAGCAGCGGCAGGGGCGCGCCCATGACCGCGTACGGCTGCGGGGCGCTCGGGAAGACGACCTGGCGGGCCAGGTCGCGGTAGCCCAGCGAGTGGTACAGGGTGCGGGCCGGGCTGTCCTCGTCGATCGCCGAGAGGATCGACCGGGGGTGGCCGACGGCGTCGGTGATGGTGGTGATCAGGGTGCGGCCGATGCCGCGCTGCTGGTGGTCCGGGTGGACGTGGAGTTCGGTGATGACGAAGGAGTCGTCGAGCCAGCCGTCGGAGCCGGTGGCCCGCAGATAGGGCTCGACGACGGTGGACCACCACTGGGCGCGGTCGTTGGGCAGCCCGTAGACGAAGCCGACGAGCCGTCCGTCGGGGGCGAGGGCGCCGAGTGCGCGGGCGTGGGGGTGTTCCAGGTGCCTGAGGACGATGTGGCGGCGTACGTCGATCTCGTCCTGGCTCAGTCCGAAGGCGGCCGCCTGGACGTGCAGGGCTTCGTCGACGCGGGCGGCCAGGTCGACGGGGCCGATCTCGACGTCGGGTGCTGCGGGGCCTTCTCCGGGGACTGCTGCCATGCGGGAACCCTACTGGCCGGGGCGGGCGGTCAGAACCGCGAGATCGGGGCGCCCGTGCGGGAGACGGCTCAGAACAGGACGCTCATGAACGCGCCGACCTCGCGGAAGCCGACACGGCGGTAGGCCTTGCGGGCGGGGGTGTTGTAGTCGTTCACGTAAAGGCTGACGACGGGGGCGACGTCGGCCAGGGCGTAGCGCAGGACGGCGGCCATGCCCGCTTCGGAGAGGCCCTTGCCGCGGTGTTCGGGGGCGACCCAGACGCCCTGGATCTGGCAGGCCTGGGTGGTGGCCGCGCCGATCTCCGCCTTGAAGACGACCTTGCCGTCGTCGATGCGGGCGAAGGAGCGGCCGGTGCCGATGAGTTCGGCGACGCGGGCCTGGTAGAGGAGTCCGCCGTCGCCGGCGAGCGGCGAGATGCCGACCTCCTCGGTGAACATCGCCACGCAGGCCGGCATCAGGATCTCGGTCTCGTCCTTGCGGATGCGGCGGACGAGCGGGTCGGGCGTGACGTCGGCGGAGAGGCTCTCGGTGACCATGAGGGGCTGGTTGCCGCGGACCTCGCGGGCGGGTCCCCAGCTGGGTTCGAGGAGCCGCCACAGCTGGGTGGTGGGTTCGGCGGGGCCGACGATGGAGGAGCAGCGGCGGCCGGCCCGGCGGGCCCGGTCGGCGAAGGCGCGGACGGCCTCGGGTCCGGCGCAGATGGGGACGAGGTTGGCGCCGGAGTAGCACAGGGAGCGGAGCCTGCCGTCGGCGTACCAGCCCCACATCTCGCCGCCGAGGCGCCAGGGGTCGAGTCCCGCGATCTGCACGCGGGACGTCACAAAGGCGTTGGCCACGGGCTCGCTCTCCAGGATGGCGAGTGCGGCGCCGAGGTCGCTGGGTTCGAGGACCCGGGTGGTGGTCTGCGTCAACACGAGGGGGCCTCACCATACGGTCTGCTGATTTCCGCACTGTACCCAACACGGCCCTCGAACGCCGCTCCAGTCCGGGAGCCGGCCTCCGGACATGCCGCCGCCCCGCCGGGCACGGGGCCCGGCGGGGCGGCGAGAAGCGTTGGAGGGCGCGGGTCAGCCGCTGATGGAGACCTCGGGCTCGCCGGACGGGATGCCGTCCTTCTCCATCTGTTCGGCGATCTTCATGGCCTCTTCGATGAGGGTCTCGACGATCTTCGACTCGGGGACGGTCTTGATGACCTCGCCCTTCACGAAGATCTGGCCCTTGCCGTTGCCGGAGGCGACGCCGAGGTCGGCCTCGCGGGCCTCGCCCGGGCCGTTGACGACGCAGCCCATGACCGCCACGCGGAGCGGGACCTCCATGCCCTCCAGGCCGGCGCTGACCTGGTCGGCGAGCTTGTAGACGTCGACCTGGGCGCGGCCGCAGGACGGGCAGGAGACGATCTCCAGGCGGCGCTGCTTGAGGTTCAGCGCCTCCAGGATCTGGAGGCCGACCTTGACCTCCTCGGCCGGCGGGGCCGAGAGGGAGACGCGGATGGTGTCGCCGATGCCCTCGGAGAGCAGGGCGCCGAACGCGACGGCCGACTTGATGGTGCCCTGGAACGCCGGTCCGGCCTCGGTGACGCCGAGGTGCAGCGGGTAGTCGCTCTGGGCGGCGAGCTGGCGGTAGGCGTTGACCATGACGACCGGGTCGTTGTGCTTGACCGAGATCTTGATGTCGCCGAAGCCGTGCTCCTCGAAGAGGGACGCCTCCCAGAGGGCCGACTCGACCAGGGCCTCGGGGGTCGCCTTGCCGTACTTCTTCAGGAGCCGCGCGTCCAGGGAGCCGGCGTTGACGCCGATCCGGATCGGCGTGCGGGTCTCGGAGGCCGCCTTCGCGATCTCCTTGACCTTGTCGTCGAACTGCTTGATGTTTCCCGGGTTCACCCGGACCGCCGCGCAGCCCGCGTCGATCGCGGCGAAGACGTACTTCGGCTGGAAGTGGATGTCGGCGATCACCGGGATCTGCGACTTCCGGGCGATCGTGGCCAGCGCGTCGGCGTCGTCCTGCGTCGGGCACGCGACCCGGACGATCTGGCAGCCGGACGCCGTCAGCTCGGCGATCTGCTGGAGCGTGGCGCCGATGTCCGACGTACGCGTCGTCGTCATCGACTGCACGGAAACGGGCGCGTCGCCGCCGACCGCGACCGTGCCGACCTGGATCTGTCGGCTGACCCGTCGGTCGGCGAGCTTGGTCGGAACGGCCGGCATTCCGAGAGAAATCGCAGTCATGCGCTGTGCATCCCCAAGGTGTGGATCAAGGTCCCGATGTCGGCGGGCTCCAGGCTTCGAGGTTACGGCACCGGAACCGGGACGGACGCACCGTGTCGACAAGTCCGCCCGTTGGTGAGCGGCCGGACACAGCGCGTGTGCCCGGCCGCTACCTGTGGGACGGGAGCGGCGATCAGGTGATCTTGACGGGGTTCACGATGTCGGCCACCAGGACCAGCAGCGTGAAGCAGATGAAGAGTCCGGCGACAACATAGGCGACCGGCATCAGCCGGGCCACGTCGAACGGCCCCGGGTCGGGGCGCCGGAAGACCCTGGCCAGATTGCGCCGCAGGGACTCCCAGAGCGCGCCCGCGATGTGCCCGCCGTCCAGTGGGAGCAGCGGCAGCATGTTGAACAGGAACAGCGAGAGGTTGAAGCCCGCGAGCAGGAACAGCATCATCGCGACCTGGTTCTGCGCCGGGATGTCGAGGTTCATCACCTCGCCGCCGATCCGGGCCGCGCCCACCACGCCGACCGGCGAGTCGTCGGCGCGTTCGCCGTCGCTGAAGGCGGCGTCCCAGAGGGCCGGGATCTTGGACGGCAGCGCGATGATCGAGTCGACGCCGTTCTCGATCATGTCACCCATGCGGACGACGGAGTCGCCGAAGCCGAGCGGCACGATCTCGGTCTGCGCGGCGAAGCCGAGGTAGCCCGCCTTGACGAACTCCTTCGGGATGACCTCGCCCTTGCTGTCCTTCTTGGCGACCTCGTTCTCGCGCAGGACCGCGTTGAGCGTGACTTCCTTGCCGTCGCGTTCGACGACGATGGTGGCGGGGCCGATGGTCTCGCGGATGCGGTCCGAGAGCGTCGCCCAGTCGTCGACCTTCGTACCGGCGAAGGCGACGATCTTGTCGCCCTCCCGGAGCCCGGCGGCCTTGGCGGGCGAGGCGTCGTCACCGGGCTTGCAGGTCTGGCGCTTCTCGCTCTGCGAGATCACGCACTGCTGGACGCCGCCGACCTCGGTGGTCTGGGTCTGGAAGCCGAAGGTCATCGCGACGCCCATGAAGATGGCGACCGCGAGGATCAGGTTCATGAAGGGGCCCGCGAACATCACGATGACGCGCTTCCACGGCTTGCGCGTGTAGAAGAGCCGCTTCTCGTCGCCCGGCTCCAGCTCCTCGAAGGCGGCGGAGCGGGCGTCCTCGATCATGCCGCGCCACGGGGAGGTGGAGCGGGCTTCGAGGCGGCCGTCGGGTCCCGGCGGGAACATCCCGATCATGCGGATGTAGCCGCCGGCCGGGATGGCCTTGATGCCGTACTCCGTGTCGCCCTTCTTCCTCGACCAGAGCGTCGGACCGAAGCCGACCATGTACTGCGGCACCCGGATGCCGAACATCTTGGCCGTGGAGAGGTGACCCAGCTCGTGCCAGGCGATGGAGAAGAGCAGGCCCACGACGAAGACGGCGATCCCCAGGACCGTCAGCAGGATCGAGGTCAGACTCATGCGCGCGCCTCCGCTGTCGCTTTCGCCGAGAGTTCCCGGGCCCGTGCGCGGGCCCAGGTTTCCGCTTCGAGGACGTCCGCGACGCTGAGCGAGGTTCCCGGGGCGGGGGTGCCGTGTTCGGACACCACAGCCGTGACCGTATCCATGATTCCGTTGAAGGGCAGCTGTCCGGCGAGGAAAGCGTCGACGCATTCCTCGTTCGCCGCGTTGAACACGGCCGGCGCGGTGCCGCCGAGCCCGCCGACGTGCCGGGCGAGACCGACCGACGGGAAGGCCTCCGTGTCCAGCGGGAAGAACTCCCAGCTGGAGGCCTTCGTCCAGTCGAAGGCGGGGGCGGCGTCCGGGACGCGCTCGGGCCAGCCGAGACCGATGGCGATGGGCCCGCCCATGTCCGGCGGGGTGGCCTGGGCGAGCGTGGAGCCGTCGCTGAACTCGACCATGGAGTGCACGTAGGACTGCGGGTGGACCACGACTTCGATCCGGTCGAACGGAATGTCGTAGAGGAGGTGCGCCTCGATGACCTCCAGGCCCTTGTTGACCAGGGTCGCGGAGTTGATGGTGATGACCGGGCCCATCGCCCAGGTCGGGTGGGCGAGCGCCTGCTCCCGGGTGACGTCGGCCAGTTCGGCGCGTGTACGGCCCCGGAAGGGTCCGCCGGAGGCGGTGACGATCAGCTTGCGGACGTCCGCGCGGGTGCCCGCGGCCAGCGCCTGGAAGAGCGCGGCGTGCTCGGAGTCGACCGGGATGATCTGGCCGGGGGCGGCGAGCGCCTTCACCAGCGGGCCGCCGACGATCAGCGACTCCTTGTTGGCGAGGGCGAGTGTGCGGCCCGCCTTCAGCGCGGCCAGCGTGGGGGCGAGCCCGATGGAGCCGGTGATGCCGTTGAGCACGGTGTGGCAGGCGCTCGCGGCGAGGGTGGTGGCCGCGTCGGGTCCGGCCAGGATCTCCGGGAGCGGCTCGCCGGCGCCGTACTGCGCGCGCAGCGCCTCGCGCAGCGCGGGGACCGCGTCCTCGGCGGCGACGGCGACCGTGTCGGCCCGCAGCCGGCGGGCCTGCTCGGCCAGCAGCGCGACCCGGCCGCCGGCGGCCGAGAGCGCGGTGACCCGAAAGCGGTCGGGGTTGCGCAGGACCAGGTCGATGGCCTGGGTGCCGATGGACCCGGTGGAGCCGAGGATCACGAGATCCCGGCGGCCGTCCGCGGCGTCGAAGACGAGATGCGGATCGGCGAGGGGGGCGGGGCTTTCGCTCATGCCCCCATTGTTGCCGCTCCGGCTGTGGGCGAGGACAGCGCGTCCCGGTGGGCCGCGCGTTCAACGCCCGCGCGGGCCGCGGATTCCCCGCGGCCCGGCCCCGTCCGGTGCGTGGAGGCGGTCACGTACCCCGTACGGCTCTGTGCCGGGACACCCTCTAGCGCACCGGTCGGTGCTGGTTCTCCCGGACGGAGGGTCCGGGGGTGGCGTCCGCGATCCAGGGGCCCTCACCGCTGGGGTCGATGACGCCGTCCTCCAGCCAGGTGTACGTCCCCGACAGGACGCCGTCGACGACGCGTCGGTCGAGGTCGTCGGTGTTGGACCACAGGCGGGTGAACAGCGCCTCGACCCGGACGCGGGCCTGGTGGCAGAAGGCGTCCGCGAGCTGGTAGGCCTCACGGCCGTGCTTCCCCGTCCCGCGCAGGTGCTCGGCGCGGACACAGGCGGCGCTCATCGCGAAGAGTTCCGCGCCGATGTCGACGATCCGGCCGAGGAAGCCCTGCTTGGTCTCCATCCGCCCCTGCCAGCGGGACATGGCGTAGAAGGTCGAGCGGGCGAGTCTGCGCGACGACCGTTCGACGTAGC
Source organism: Streptomyces anulatus (assembly GCF_000721175.1). Taxonomy (GTDB): domain Bacteria; phylum Actinomycetota; class Actinomycetes; order Streptomycetales; family Streptomycetaceae; genus Streptomyces; species Streptomyces anulatus_C. The sequence goes on along the minus strand of NZ_JOEZ01000025.1, from coordinate 35,361 downwards.
GGAGGTGCCCGGAGAGGTCGCGGTGGCCGGCGGGATGGAACTCGGCGTAGGTTCGCGGGAGCTGTCCGGCGCCCGTGACCAGTCGGGGCAGCCAGCGGGCGTAGAACCCGGCGGCGTTCGCGCCCGCCTTCGCCTTGGCGGAGAGCGGCTTGTCGGGGTCGATGATGTCACCTGCGACCTTGAGGTGGGCGTCGACGGCCTCGCGGGCGATCAGCAGGTGCATGATCTCGGTGGAGCCCTCGAAGATCCGGTTGATCCGCATGTCCCGGAGCATCTGCTCGGCGGGCACGGCGCGTTCGCCGCGGGCGGCCAGCGACTCGGCGGTCTCGAAGCCGCGGCCGCCGCGGATCTGGACCAGTTCGTCGGCGATCAGCCAGCCCGTCTCGGAGCCGTACAGCTTGGCGAGGGCGGCCTCGATACGGATGTCGTTGCGGTCCTCGTCGGCCATCTGGGAGGAGAGGTCGACGATGGCCTCCAGGGCGAAGGTGGTGGCCGCGATGAAGGAGATCTTCGCGCCGACCGCTTCGTGCTTGGCGACGGGCCGGCCCCACTGCTCCCGTGCGGCGGACCACTCGCGGGCGATCTTCAAGGACCACTTGCCCACGCCCACGCACATCGCGGGCAACGAGAGGCGGCCGGTGTTGAGCGTGGTCAGGGCGATCTTCAGCCCGGCCCCCTCGGGCCCGATCCGGCAGGCGCCGGGGACCCGGACGCCGTGGAAGCGGGTGACGCCGTTCTCGATGCCTCGCAGGCCCATGAAGGCGTTGCGGTGCTCGACGGTGACGCCGGGGGCGTCGGCCTCGACGACGAACGCGGAGATGCCGCCGGGATGGCCCTCGGAGGCGGGGACCCGGGCCATGACGACCAGGAGGTCGGCGACGACGCCGTTGGTGGTCCAGAGCTTCACGCCGTCGAGGACGTAGTCCGGCCCGTCGGGCACCGCGGTGGTGGCGAGGCGGGCCGGGTCGGAGCCGACGTCGGGCTCGGTCAGCAGGAAGGCGGAGATGTCGGTGGTGGCCAGCCGGGGCAGGAAGACGTCCTTCTGCTCCTGGGTGCCGAAGATCTTCAGGGGCTGCGGTACGCCGATCGACTGATGCGCGGAGAGCAGCGCGCCGATCGCGGGGCTGGCGGAGCCGACGAGAGCGAGCGCCTTGTTGTAGTACACCTGGGTGAGGCCGAGCCCGCCGTACTTCGTCTCGATCTTCATCCCGAGGGCGCCGAGCTCCTTGAGTCCGGCGATCACCTCGTCGGGGATCCTCGCCTCGCGCTCGATCCGCACACTGTCGACACGCGTCTCGCAGAACGCCCGCAGCCGCGCCAGGAACTCCTCGCCGCGCCGGATGTCGTCGGGCGGCGGCAGGGGGTGCGGATGGATCAGGTCGAGCCGGAAGCGCCCCAGGAACAGCTCCCTGGCGAAGCTGGGCTTGCGCCAGTCCTGCTCCCGGGCCGCCTCGGCGACCCGTCGCGCTTCGCGCTCGGTGACCTTGGGGGCGTTGGGGACCCGGGGGGCGTTGTGTGGTGCGGACATGAGGGACCTCACCTCGCCGCGCGTCGCCGGCCGGGGGGAGACCTGGACCTGGACGCACGGACTGCTAGTCGCTGCTTACTGGTCCGTATGTAACCCCTGTACCCGGGGTTCGGCACCCGCAAGGGTTCGGCACCCGCACCAGCCCCCGCGCACGGGAAGTGAGCGCCGGTTCCCTTCAGCCGGTCGCCGCCGGCCGGTCCCGCCCGGGTGAAGCGGCATCGGGTCGTGGAGCGGGGGCGCCGCCGCCCCGGCCGGCATTCCTGCTGAGTACGGATACTCATGCGCCTGGCCGTGTCACGCGGCAGCCTCGGGGCGATGAGCGCGAGCACCGGCCTGTGGGGCTGGACGAAGGAGTACGACGGGCCGGTGGCGATCCTGGTCGCCGTCGGGGACCTGATCCTGTCCGGCCTCCTGCTGTGGATGACGATCGTGTCCGGGATCACGTTCGGGGCCCCGAACGCCGCGGAGCAAGCGGATGCGCAGCGGGCTCAGGACACCGCACAGACGATCTGGGGCGTGTGGCTCGCCGCCGGCCTCCTGATCGCCGCCGGGCTCCGGATGCCGCGCACCGCCATGGTCCACCTGACCGCCATGCTCGCGGTCCCCGGCGCATTCGTGGTCTACGTCGCGGCGCACAGCTGAGAGTGGCGACGCGGGGCCCGGACCGAGGGCCGCCCGCTGATCGGCACCCGCACCAGCCCCCGCGCACGGACACACGGACGGCCCGAACCCCGTGGGTTCGGGCCGTCCGTCGCGCGCCCCGCCCGCGCCCGCTGTCCAGGCGGGGGCACGGGTGGGGTCGTCCGGGGTGTTACAGGGCGAGGCCCGTGAGGACCAGGACGCGCTCGTAGGTGTAGTCGTCCATGGCGTAGCGCACGCCCTCGCGGCCGACACCGGACTGCTTGGCGCCGCCGTACGGCATCTGGTCGGCGCGGTACGAGGGGACGTCGCCGATGATCACGCCGCCGACCTCCAGGGCGCGGTGGGCGCGGAAGGCGGTCTGGAGGTCGTGGGTGAAGACGCCTGCCTGGAGGCCGTACTTGGAGGAGTTGACGGCGGCGAACGCCTCCGCCTCGCCGTCGGCCTTCTGGAGGGACATGACCGGGCCGAAGACCTCTTCGCAGGAGAGCTTGACGTCGTCGGGGAGGCCGGCGAGGACGGTCGGGGCGTAGGTGGCGCCGTCGCGCTTGCCGCCGGTGAGCAGTTCGGCACCGCCCTGGACCGCCTCGTCGACCCAGGACTCGACGCGCTTGGCGGCGTCCTCGCTGACGAGGGGGCCGACGTCGGTGGTGGCGTCGGCCGGGTCACCGGTGACCAGGGCCTCGACGGCGGCGACGATCTTCGGGACGAGCCGGTCGTAGACCGAGGCGTCGGCGATGACGCGCTGCACCGAGATGCAGGACTGGCCGCCCTGGTAGTTGGAGAAGGTGGCGATCCGGGTGGCGGCCCAGTCGAGGTCCGCGTCCGAGGCGTAGTCGCCGAGGACGACCGCCGCGCCGTTGCCGCCGAGCTCCAGGGTGCAGTGCTTGCGGGGCACCGACTCCATGATCGCGTAGCCGACCGGGCCGGAGCCGGTGAAGGAGATGACCGGCAGCCGCTCGTCCTGGACCAGGGCGGGCATCCTGTCGTTGGGAACCGTCAGGACGGACCAGGAGCCGGCCGGGAGGTCGGTCTCGGCCAGCAGCTCGCCCAGGATCAGGGAGGAGATGGGGGTCGCGGGGGCCGGCTTGAGGATGATCGGGGCGCCGACGGCGATGGCCGGGGCGACCTTGTGGGCGCTGAGGTTCAGCGGGAAGTTGAAGGGCGCGATGCCGAGGACGGCCCCGCGCGGGAAGCGCCGGGTCAACCCGAGGCGGCCGGTGCCGCCGAGGTCCGTGTCGAGCCGCTGGGCCTCGCCGCCGTTGAAACGGCGGGCCTCCTCGGCGGCGAACCGGAACACCGACACGGCCCGGCCGACCTCGCCGCGCGCCCACTTGATCGGCTTGCCGTTCTCCGCCGAGATCAGCTGGGCGATCTCCTCGGTGCGCTCCGTCAGCCGCCGTACGACGTGATCGAGGGCCGCGGCCCGTACGTGCGCCGGGGTGGCGGCGAACTCGTCGCGTACGGCGTGGGCGGCGGCGACGGCCTCCTCGACCTGGGCGTCGGTCGGCACGCTGACGGTGCCGACGAGACGTCCGTCGTACGGGTTGGTGACGTCGAAGCTGTCGGCACCGGTGGCCTGGCGGCCGGCCACCCAGAAGGCGTGGGGCGAAGTCATGGAGGTTCCGGCCCTTCGAAGGTCGTGAGGAGGTCGTTGCGGAGGTCGTCACGGAGGCGGGCGCCCGGAGGCTCCCCCTCTGTGGTCCCACGGTAGGCCGGGGAGGCGCTCAGGACGTTTGTCCGGCGTGGAGCGGAGCGGGGGCCGGGTGCTCCGAATTGGCGGAGGTGGCGCCACCGGATCGCTTCGGCCCGGACGCCCCGGGGCTCCCCGTGGGCCGGAGCAGATCCGGTACGAGGGTGAGCAGGCCGGTCACCGCGAGGCCCGTGCCGAGCCAGAGCGGGGCCCGGAGACCGAAGCGGTCGAGGCCCAGGCCGCCCAGCGCGGAGCCGAGGACCACGCCGAGGGTGATGAAGGAGGTGTGCACGGTGTTGACGAGAGGGCGGGCGTTGGCGGCCCGCTGCACCCGCGTGACCAGGGCCGGATTCATGGTGACTCCGACGAGGCCGACGCCCAGCATGCAGAGCACCGCCCAGACGTCGAACCGGGCCAGCAGGGCGAATCCGGCCAGGAACACCGCGTTGAGCGACAGACCGACGAGCAGGACGGGAAGGGTGTGCCGGTCGGCGAGCCGGCCGACGACGGTGTTGCCGATGACGGTGGCGGCGCCGTACGCCAGGAGCAGCAGCGGGACCGTGCCCGTGGAGAATCCGGTCACCCGGGTGAGGATCGGGTTGAGGTAGCTGAAGGCGGAGAAGGTCGCGCCGATGACCATGGTGCTGGTCAGCAGGGTCAGCCAGAGCCGGGGAGCGCGGAAGGCGGTCAGCTCGGATCGGAAGGTGCCGCTGCCCTCCGGCCGGCCCGTCCGGCGTACGCCGGACGCGGTGCACAGGGCGGCGGCGACCGTGAGCGCGGAGATGGCCCAGAACGCGGCCCGCCAGCCGTACCGTTCGCCGGTCAGGGTGGCCAGCGGCAGGCCGAGCAGGGTGCCGAGCATCAGCCCGTTGAGGATGACCGCCACGGCCCGGCCGCGTATCTCGGGGCGGGTGAGCTGAGCGCCGAGCGAGATCGCGACGCCGAAGAAGGCCTGCGACGCGACCCCGGTGATCACCCGGGCGGCCAGCATCGCCGGGTAGCCGGATGCGGTGGCGGCGAGCACGTTGCCGGCCAGGAAGAGCGGGAAGAGGACCATGAGCGCGGTCTTGGGCGGGAGCCGCAGCAGGGCGACGGAGAGCAGCGGTCCGCCGAGCGCCATGGAGAGGGCGAAGACGGTGATCAGGTAGCCGATCTGCGGGACGGTGACGCCGAGCCCTTCGGCCATCTGCGGCATCAGCCCGGCGACGACGAATTCGCTGGTGACCATGGCGAAGATGCCGAAGGCCAGTACGTGGACGGCACGAGGCACGGAGTTCCCCCGGTAGGTATGCGGATGTCGTTTTGTATGGATCGGTTCAAAACTTGGGTACGGGTCAGCCTGGCTGTCGCGCGGCAGGTGGGGCGACGTTCAGCGGATCAAGGCGTCCAGCGCGGTGTCGGCGACGGCCTCGACGGCCGCGCGGTCGGCTCCGCCCTGGGCGGTGACGCGCATGCCGCCGATGACGGCGTTGACGTACCGGGCGAGGGCGTCGGGGCCCCGCGTGGAGGCGATGGAGCCGTCGCGTTGCCCGGCGGCGATGACGGCGGACAGGGTCCGCAGCCTGCGGGCGGCGTCGCGGTCCAGGAGCCGGGCGGCCTCGGGGTCGCGGGCGGCGAGCTCCACCGTGCTGTTGACCCCGAGGCAGCCTAGGCTGCGGCCGCCGGGGCGGTGGTCGAACTCGTCGGACACGATCTTGTCGAACAGGGCGCGGACCCGTTCGACGGGCGGGCGGGTGGCGTCCTCGAGCACACCGGCCTGGGCGTCGGCCATGGTGTCCAGGTAGCGCGCGAGCGAGCGCGAGAACAGCTCACGCTTACTGCTGAAGGTGTTGTAGATGCTGCTGCGCCCCAGGCCGGTGGCGGCGCACAGGTCCTGGGTGGAGGTGGCTTCGTAGCCGTACTCCCAGAAGGCGCGCATCGCGGCGTCCAGGGCCCGTTCCTCGTCGAACTGTCTCGGTCGGGCCATGGCGGCACTCTACGATTTTGGACCGAACGTTGCAATACCGTTCCGGGTCGGCGGCCGCTCACTCCTCGGCGGGAGCCGCCGCCTCGGTCGCCTTGAGGGCGAGCCACAGCTCCATACGGACGTCCGGGTCGTCCAGGGAACGGCCCAGGATCTCCTCCACGCGGCGCATCCGGTAGCGCAGGGTGTGCCGGTGCACGCCGAGGTCGGCGGCGGCGGCGTCCCACTGGCCGTGGCGGGAGAGCCAGGCGCGCAGTGAGGCCACGAGGTCGCCCCGGCCCTTGGCGTCGTGTTCGTACAACGCGCGGAGCATGCCGTCGGCGAAGGCCCGTACCGCGTCGTCGGCGAGCAGCGGCAGGACGGATCCGGCGGCCAGTTCCTCGTGCTCGACCAGCGCCCTGCCCCGGCGGCGGGCGACGGAGAGGGCCTGTTCGGCCTGCTTGTACGCGGCGGAGACGGCGATCGGGCCGGAGGGGGCGGAGAGCCCCACCACGACGTCGCTGTCCTCGGCCCCGCCATCGCGCGGGGCGCGGTCGTCCTGGGCCTCGGCGTAGGAGGCGCAGGCGGCGACGGCGGAGCCGCCGTCCGCGGCGAGCACGACGACGCGCTCGCCCTCGGGGACCATGAGCAGCGCCTCGCCGGAGCGGGCGGCGGCGGCCTCCATGGTCTCGGTGAGCAGCTCGGACCCGGCGGGTACGGCCGTCTCCGCGATGAGCAGCCGGAACGGGGCGTCGAGCAGCCCGCCGTAGAGGTCCCCGGCGACGGCCCGCGCGTGGTCGGGCTGCCCGGCGAGCAGCATGCGCAGGACGGCGGCGCCCAGGCGCTGTTCGGCGCCCTGGAGGGAGCGGGAGCGGGCGGTGGTCAGGGTGAGCAGGGCGACGGCGGAGTGCACGGCGTACCGCTCGGCGGTGCCCAGCGCGGCTCCGGTGCCGACGGCCAGCGCGCCGCGGGCCCGGCGGCCGGTACCCAGCGACTGGAGCTCGACCCGGTCCTCACTGTCGCCGACGACGACGCTGGCGGGGGCGGGACGGTCCCGGAGGCGTTCGACGTCGGGGGTGAGGCGGGCGGCGCGGCGGGCGGCCCAGTCGGGGGCGGCGGCGAGCACCGCGCCGGAGGTGTCGTACAGCGCGGCCCAGCCGTCGACGTGGGCGGCGAGCCGGGCCAGGAGGTCGGCGGGCCCGTCCCCGGCGAGCGCGGCCTTGGTCAGCTCCCGCTGGGCCTCGAAGCCGGCGGTGACCGCGCGGTACTGGTCGGCGGCGATGGCGGCGGAGACGGCCTTGCTGATGGCGAGGAACGGGGTGCGGCGGGGGACTTCGAGGAGCGGCAGCCCGGCTTCCTCGGCGGCCTCCACGAGGGCGGCCGGGATGTCCTCGTAGTTCACCCCGACCCCGAATCCGACCCCGGCGACCCCGGCTCCGGCCAGCCGCCGCACGTACCGCCGCATGGCCTCGGCGTTCTCGGCGTCGAGGTTGGTGGCGGTCACGAGGAGGAGTTCGCCGCCGTCCATGTACGGGACGGGGTCGGTGAGCTCGCTGGCGTGCGCCCAGCGCACGGGCGTGCCGAGCCGGTCCGCGCCCGCCCGCACGGTGAGCTTGAGCGCCGAGTGCTGGACGAGCGAGGCGAGCGTGGGGGGCATGGGCCGGGAACCCTCAAGATCGGGGACGAGGTCGCGGCGCCGCCGTGAGGAGGGCCGGATCGCCGGCCGGCTCGATGGCACCGATTGCGCCGTCCCGTATGAACGGCTGCCTCCGATTCTGCCAGGGCGGCAGGGTGCCGGTAACCGCTCGCGGGCGGCCGTCGCATTACTTCCCGGTAGGCGGCTCAGCCGTCGAGGTGGACGAGGAGGGGCGGTGCGTGCTCGCCCTGGACGGTTGTGAGCGAGAGGACCGCGTGCCCGGCCGGGACGGCGTACGCCAGCTCCGAGGCCGACCAGCGCTCCCGCTCGACCTGTCGTACGGTCACCGCGTCCGTGGTCACGGCCTTGCCGGTGACGAGCTTGCGCAGGGCGTGCAGGGCACGGGTGAACGGCTGGTCGGCGAAGACGGTGTGCTGGGCGACCTCGCGGGTCTCGACCCATTCCTTGCCCCAGGCCTCGGCGAAGCGCTTGCCTTCCCAGGTGGTGATGCCGGGGAACGTCATCAGGCAGCCGACCGCACCGAGCAGCGCGGTATGCAGATGCGGGCCCACGTCGTCCAGAGACCGCACGGCCAGAACGGCTCCGGCGTTCAGCTGCCGCAGACGCTGCACCGCCCGAACGGAGTCGGAGGTCATCGCGCTCGCGGCGTCGTCGAGCACGAGCGCCGCGAAGAGCGACGCGTCCAGACGCGCACCGACGCTGGAGACGAATTGCGCGAAGACCAGCCGGGTGAGGATGCGCGAGGCCTCGGGGTGGCTTCGCTCCGGCAGCACGATCCGGACGCGGACCGGATGCTCCAGGGCGCGCAGGGAGAAGGGCCGTGACCGGCCCCGGGTGTCGAAGAACGCGCTGAAGGCGGGCCGGTCCAGGAAGGCGATCCGATCCGCGAGCACCCCGCTGAGGTCTGCGGACGTACCCAGTTGACGCTCGCGTGCGTCGACTTCCCGCAGATAGGAACGGTGCTCCTCAGGGTGGAGGTGACCACGGAGCTGGTCCAGCGCCTGGCGGCCGCCGTCGAGGAGTTCCCGGAGTTCCGGCAGGGACGGAAAGCGGCCGTGGGCGGCGCCGAAGGGGCCGATCAGCTGGCCCAGCGTGACGGCGGCCCGACGGCTGTCCACGTCCGGCAGGTCACCCGTGAAGGCCTCCGACAGGAGCATCGCGGCCTCGTCCGCGTCGGTGATCCCGCCGTACAGGTCGAGGTCGTACACCGAGGAGGCATCGCCGATCTTCACCACGACGTCGTAGGAGTCGTCGGGGCTCAGCTCGACGCCTTCGGCGGAGACGACGACCACGGCCGCCCGCCCGGCCAGCGCCTGGAGGGACAGCGACTCCACCACTGGCCTCACCAGGCGTCGCGTCCGGTCGGGGCCGTGGGGGCCGACGGCCAGAAGCGAGGTGCCGAGGACCGAAGGATCGAGAGCCGCTCCCGCGCCTCGCCGCGCGGAAGGATTGCGCGGGTGTTCCGCGTAGACGCCCAGCTTCACCTGCGCCGTCAGCAGATCGTGGGTGGCGGCGCGGGCCGGAAGATCACGCTCACCGGACGGATGCAGGCAGGCCGCCGCCCCCTGCTTCATCACTCCGTCGACGAAGACTTCCGGAGAGAGGGCGCCGGATTCCACCCGTGACCAGGCATGACCGACCCTGGCGCAGTCGACATCGTTCATGCGCCTGCCGGCGACCTCGGCGGCCAGCCGGTCGGCGGCACCGGGCTGTCCCGCCGCCCGCAGCTGCGGCCACCCGGCGGGATCTTCCCCGGTCTCCGGCTCCGCTTCAAGGGGGACCACGGCGGCGGGGCCGGGCTTTCGGAAGACCTGCAGCCACCCGCCCGTCCGGGCGAACGGCCACAGCACGGCGCCCGCGACCAGGGCGTTGACGGCGACCCCCAGCGCGGCGGCAGTCTCCGGGTCTCCACGGAGCGCGGACATCGGGATCAGCAGATGGACGATCGCGTAGAAGAAGGGGAGCAGGTTCGTCCCGAGGACGATCCACACCGCCAGCAGTCCGGTCAGCGCCCCGGCCAGAGCCCGGCCGGGCTGCGGCCGGTCCAGCACGAGCCTGCGGTAGAGCGCCGGCCAGTTGCCGAGCCGACCGCAGAAGTAGATCAGGAGGGCTGCGAAGAGGCTGTTGTAGACGGCGGTGGCCGTACGCGCGGACTGTCCGGGTTCACCGCGCCACCACTCGGAGGGGGTGAACAGCTTCAGCGGGAGCCGCTGCACCGCGATGTAGTCGGTGCTCCAGACCGCCCACGCGAACACCCCACAGGCGATCGAGATGAGCGCACCCACCACCAGAGCACGGGTGGGCACGTCGGCGGAGGCTCCGGCCGGCCTCGGCCGGTACCCGTACCGCCAGAGGCCCGGCTCGGCGTCTGCGCGATGTGCCCGGAGCCAGTGCCGGACGTCGAAGACCTCTGCGGGCGAGCGGGGCGGGAGCGGGGGCATGGGAGGCGGAGGCGGCGTGGGACGGGGTACTCGGGCGGCGCCTGCATCGCTCCCGTAGGGGCGGCCGAGCCACCGCACGTCGGCATCATCCGCACCCTGCCCGCCCTGCTCCCGCTGCGAGTCGTACGTGCCCTCGGTGCCCATTGCCACTGCTCCCCTGACGTGCCAAGGCGGTATCTCGGTGCAGACGCTCAATCTAGTACCCGGGGTCGGCGGTTCATGGTCATTCCCGGTTCCCGGACCGCCTCATGACGCCATCTGTCCGCCATCTGTCCGCCAAGGACAAGGACACGCCCCCACCACTCCCGATCGGAGCATGCCCGCACCCCTCCCCCACCCCTAGCCTGCAGAAAGAAGAGCGTCCGAAACACCCCCCAGGAGCCCCTCATGACCGCAATCCCGCAGGAGCGCCGCGTCGTCACTGCCATCCCCGGCCCGAAGTCGGCTCTGCTGCAGGCTCGCCGAGTCGCGGCCGTCGCCGCAGGTGTGGGCTCCACCCTGCCGGTGTTCACCGCCCGTGCGGGCGGCGGGATCATCGAGGACGTGGACGGCAACCGGCTGATCGACTTCGGGTCCGGGATCGCCGTGACCTCGGTGGGCGCCTCCGCGGAGGCCGTCGTACGCCGTGCCTCCGCGCAGCTCGCGGACTTCACCCACACCTGTTTCATGGTCACGCCGTACGAGGGGTACGTCGAGGTCTGCGAGCAGCTCGCCGAGCTGACGCCGGGCGACCACGCGAAGAAGTCCGCGCTGTTCAACTCGGGCGCCGAGGCCGTCGAGAACGCGGTGAAGATCGCCCGCGCCTACACCAAGCGCACCGCCGTCGTCGTCTTCGACCACGGCTACCACGGCCGCACCAACCTCACCATGGGCATGACGGCGAAGAACATGCCGTACAAGCAGGGCTTCGGCCCGTTCGCGCCCGAGGTCTACCGCGTCCCGGTCGCCTACGGCTACCGCTGGCCGACCGGTGCCGAGAACGCCGGCGCCGAGGCGTCCGCGCAGGCCATCGACGAGATCACCAAGCAGATCGGCGCGGAGAACGTCGCCGCGGTCGTCATCGAGCCGGTGCTCGGCGAGGGCGGCTTCATCGAGCCCGCCAAGGGCTTCCTCCCGGCGATCGCGCAGTTCGCCAAGGACAACGGCATCGTGTTCGTCGCGGACGAGATCCAGTCCGGCTTCTGCCGCACCGGCCAGTGGTTCGCCTGCGAGGACGAGGGCATCGTCCCGGACCTGATCACCACCGCCAAGGGCATCGCGGGCGGCCTGCCGCTGTCCGCCGTGACCGGCCGCGCCGAGATCATGGACGCCGCGCACGCGGGCGGCCTGGGCGGTACGTACGGCGGAAACCCGGTGGCCTGCGCCGGTGCGCTCGGGGCCATCGAGACGATGCGTGAGCTGGACCTGAACGGGAAGGCCAAGCGGATCGAGGAGGTCATGAAGGGCCGCCTCGCCGAGATGCGGGCGAAACTGCCCAACGGCGACATCATCGGCGACATCCGCGGGCGCGGCGCGATGATCGCGATCGAGCTGGTGAAGTCCGGCACGAAGGACCCGAACCCGGAGGCGGCCGGCGCGCTCGCGAAGGCCTGCCACGCCGAGGGGCTGCTCGTCCTCACCTGCGGTACGTACGGCAACGTCCTGCGCTTCCTGCCGCCGCTGGTGATCGGCGAGGACCTGCTCAACGAGGGCCTCGACCTGATCGAGCAGGCTTTCGGTCAGCTCTGACCCGTCGAAGACCCGACCGAGGATTACTCGAACCGGAATGCGGACGGAGCGGCCTTTCGCCGCTTCCGTCCGGCATCCGGGTGAGGGCCTGTGAAGAACGTGTGCGGGGGCGATGGCGGGAGGCGGTGGCGGCTGTCGGCCACCCCTCCGCTGCCGTACGGTTTCTGCAGATGAGAGAAACACCTCGACCGCGGGAAACCTCGGCCGACTCCGGGCCGGGGCTTCCCCAGCACCGCCCGGGGCGTGCGTTCGCGCATGCCGGAGCCGATGGCTCCGGGACTCCTCACCGATCGGACGGCCGCCCGCCCCACACCCCCCGGGGCGCGCGGCGAACCGATCTCGCCGGCCATCCCGGAACAACCCCCCCTGTTCCCGGGTGGCCGGCCCCTCTCGTTTCCGGCGTCCTCGGCCTGCTCGCACTCCTCTTCGCGCTGATCACCTGGCAGGTCGCCGTCGACGGTCCGCTCCTGCGGCTGGACGAGCGCGTGGGGGCGAAGCTCTTCGAGCGGGGGCCGGGCGCGCTGACGCAGCTCTGCTCCGACCTCGGCGGGATGCCGGTGGCGCTTCCCGTGCTGACCGTCGTGATCGGGTACGCCCTGTGGTGTCGTGCCCTGCGGCTCGCCGTGTACGCGGCCCTCACCATGGCGGCGGTGCCCGCGCTGGTGATTCCGCTGAAGGTGGCGACCGCCCGGCAGGGCCCGCTGACCGAGGCGGTCAACTACTACCCGTCCGGTCATACGGCGACGGCCGCCGTGGCGTACGGGGCCTCGGCCCTGGTGCTGCTGGCCCTTCCCCGGCCGGCGTGGCTGCGGGAGGCGTCCTGGTCCGGGGCGTGGATGATGCCCGTCGCCGCGATCCTGCTGACCACGGCGACGGGCATCGGTCTGGTGCTGCACGGCTACCACTGGCCACTGGACGTGCTGGCCAGTTGGTGCCTGGGGCCGATGGTGCTGGCGCCCCTGTGGTGGGTCAGTTGCCGAAGTAGGCGTCGAAGTTCCTCGAGAACTCCCAGTTGTTGAAGCGGTCCCAGTTGATGGACCAGGTCATCAGGCCGCGCAGGTCGGACCAGGTCCCGTGGGTCTGGTAGGAGCCGCAGCCGGTCTTCTTGATCAGACAGTCGAGCGCCTTGTCGACCTCGGCCGGTGAGGTGTGGCCGTTGCCCGCCTGGGTGGAGGCCGGCAGGCCGATGGCGACCTGGTCGGGGCGCAGTCCCGGGAAGACCTTGCTCGTGTCGCCCGCCACCGGGAAGCCCGCGAGCAGCATGTCGGTCATGGCGATGTGGAAGTCCGCGCCGCCCATCGAGTGGTACTGGTTGTCCAGGCCCATGATCGGGCCCGAGTTGTAGTCCTGGACGTGCAGCAGGGTCAGGTCGTCGCGCAGGGCGTGGATGACCGGCAGATAGGAACCGGCGCGCGGGTCCTGGCCGCCCCAGGGGCCGGAGCCGTAGAACTGGTAGCCGAGCTGCACGAAGAAGGTCTCGGGCGCCATCGTGAGGACGAAGTTTGGGCCGTACTTCGCCTTGAGCGTCTTCACCGCGGAGATCAGGTTGACGATCACCGGTGTGGTGGGGCTGCGGAAGTCGGTGTCGCCGGTGTTCAGGGAGAGCGAGTGGCCCTCGAAGTCGATGTCGAGGCCGTCGAGACCGTAGGTGTCGATGATCTTCGAGACCGAGGTGACGAAGGCGTCCCGGGCGGCGGTGGAACCGAGCTGCACCTGTCCGTTCTGGCCGCCGATCGAGATCAGCACCTTCTTGCCCGCCGCCTGCTTGGCCTTGATCGCGGCCGTGAACTCCGCCTCGGACTCGACGTTCGGGCACTCGGCGACCGGGCAGAGCGCGAAGCGGATGTCGCCGGAGGTGACGGAGGTCGGTTCGCCGAAGGCGAGGTTGATGACGTCCCAGGAGTCGGGCACGTCGGCCATCCGGGTGTAGCCGGAGCCGTTGGCGAAGCTGGAGTGCAGATAGCCGACGAGCGCGCGGGCCGGGAGCTTCGGGCCGCCGCCTCCGCCGCCCTCCGTGGTGGTCGCGGTGACGGCGGCCGACTTCGCGGATTCGCCGGCCGCGTTGGTGGCGGTGACCTGGAAGCTGTACGCGGTGGAGGGCGTCAGGCCCGTCACGGTGGCGGACGGCCCGGTGGCCGTGGCGACCTTCGTACCGCCGCGGTAGACGTGGTAGCCGCTCGCGCCGGAGACGGCGTTCCAGGAGAGCGCGACGGAGGAGTCGGTGAGCGCGGTGGTCCTCAGGCCGGCGGGGGCGGCCGGGATCACCACGGGCTCGCCGCCGGGGCCGACGAGGGTGAGGTCGTCGGCGTAGTAGGCCGGGGTGCCGTACCAGCCGTGGGTGTGGACGCTCACGGAGGTGGTGGAGGGGCCGGTCGTGAAGGTGGTGGTGAGCTGCTTCCACGTACCGGGGGACTGGGTCCAGGTGGACACGTCGGTGGTCCCGGTGCCGGACGCGCCGAGGTAGACGTAGCTGCCCTGCACCCAGGCGCTCAGTGTGTACGAGGAGTTGGGCCTGACGGTGATGGTCTGGGAGCACTTGGCGTGGTCGCTGCCGGCCGGGGTCGCCTTGAGCGCGGAGGTGCCGCTGCGCTTGGGCGCGGTGACGGCCGCCCCGCTGGAGTTCGCGCACCTCCAGCCGTCCAGGCCGGCCTCGAAGCCCCCGTTGCGCACCAGGTCCGCGTCGGCGGCGCCCACCGCCGGGGCCGAGACGACCAGGGCTCCGACGGCGATCAGGGTGGCCGAGCAGACGGCCAGAAGTCTGGAAGATCTGACGGTTGGTCCGGTGCGTTCCACAACAGCCTCCGCGCGGGGGGAAATTGGTGGTGTGGCGTGCGCACAACATGGTCCAGACCAATCAGGTTGTCAAGACCTCTGGCGCCGGCTCAGCCCTCCGGGCGCTTCTCGCGGGCGTCCCAGGCCGCGGCGCCCGCCGCCTCGTGCATGGCGAGTTCGAGGATTCCGGCGTCGGTGAGGGTCCCCCATCCGTCCGGCCGGACCAGCCAGCGCACTCCCCCGGCGGCCCGTCCCGGATACGGGACGACGATCCAGGTGCCCTGACCACAGCCCCTGATCCCGGTGCCGATCCAGCGGGAGACGGTGCCCGGCGGGACGAAGAAGCCCGTGCGGGACTGGCCGGAGTCGGCGAGTACGGGGCCCGGGCGGTCGATCAGGCGGGTGAGGACGTCGAGCGTCGGACGGCCCAGCTCGCCCGGGAGGATCAGGACGTCCCAGCGCTTGCCGGCGGGAAGAAGCGCGATCCCCTGGGGGTTGCGCTCCCACTCCCACCGGCAGGCCGCCGGGTCCGGCGCCACCGATGTGAGCCATTCGACCGCGGCTTTCGTTCCCGAACCGGTCATGACCAGCCTCCCGTTGGCATGACCCCGGCGGAGTTCCGCCGGGGCGTACACGTACGAGAGGAGGTTCGGCCCCGACCATGACGCGGATTGGGGCTACCAGTGGGTAGTGAAGTGGATCACAGCATCCGCTCCGCTGCGGGCGCAGCTCAGCTGTCGAAGCCGAGACCCAGCTTGTCCATGGTCTTCAGCCACAGATTGCGGTGCCCGCCGTTGCTGTCGGCGCGGGCCAGGGACCGCTTGGTGATCTCGATCCCGGCCCAGGCGAAGGGTTCCGGCGGGAAGGGCATCGGCCTGGAGCGGACCATCTCCAGCCGGGTCCGTTCGGTCTCCTCCCCGGGGAGCAGGTCGAGCATCACATCGGCCCCGAAGCGGGTGGATCCGACGCCGAGTCCGGTGAATCCGGCGGCGTACGCGACCCGCCCCTGGTGGGCCGTGCCGAAAAAGGCCGTGAACCGGGAACAGGTGTCGATCGCGCCGCCCCAGGCGTGCGAGAAACCCAGCCCGGAAAGCTGCGGAAAACACGTGAAGAACTGCTCCGCGAGTTTCAGGAACGTCTCCGGGCGCTGATCGAGATCGGCGCTGAGCCGGCCCCCGTACGGATAGATCGCGTCGTATCCGCCCCACAGGATCCGGTTGTCCGCGGAAAGCCGGAAGTAGTGGAACTGATTGGCGCTGTCGCCGAGTCCCTGGCGCCCCTGCCAGCCGATGGAATCGAGCTGCTCGGGGGTGAGCGGTTCGGTCATCAGCGCGTAGTCGTAGACCGGCACGGTGTACGGCCTGACCCGCTTGACGAGCGACGGGAAGATGTTGGTGCCGAGCGCGACGCGGCGGGCGAAGACCCGGCCGTACGGGGTGCGGACCGCCATCCCGGTGCCGGAGCGGACCAGGTCGAGCCCGCGCGTGTGCTCGTGGATCCGGACGCCGAGCTCCAGGCAGGCCCGCTTCAGGCCCCAGGCGAGCTTCGCCGGGTGCAGCATCGCGACGCCGCGCCGGTCCCAGAGCCCGCCGAGGAAGGTGGGCGAGTCGACCTCGGCGCGCAGGGCGTCGCGGTCCAGGAAGTCCACGCCGGTGATGCCGAGCCGCTGGATCTCCTCGTGCCATTCCCGCAGCTCTTCGAGCTGGTGGGGCTCGGTGGCGACATCGATCTCGCCGGTCCGCTCGAACTCGCAGTCGATCTTGTAGCGGGCGACGGCGGCCTCGATGGCGTCGAGGTTCCGCTCTCCCAGTTCCTCCAGTTTCGCGATCTCGTCGGGCCAGCGCTCCATGCCGTTGGCCAGGCCGTGGGTGAGGGAGGCGGCGCAGAAGCCGCCGTTGCGGCCCGAGGCGGCCCAGCCCACCTCGTGCCCCTCGATGAGGACGACGTCGCGGTCGGGGTCGCGCTCCTTGGCGATGAGCGCGGTCCACAGTCCGCTGTAGCCGCCGCCGATGACCAGCAGGTCGGTGTGCTCGTCGCCGGTGAGGGCGGGGAGCGCATCGGGTCTGGCCGGGTCGTCGAGCCAGTAGGAGACCGGCTTGGCGCCGGCGATCGATTGTGCAGCGGTACGCATGGCGGCTGGGGCCATGGTTTCCAACTCCTTCGGGAATTTCAGGGTCGAGCGTTGTTCTTGCGCCGGCTCGCTATGACCTGGCCGGCGAGAACCACCGTTACCGCAATGACGAACATGGCGGTGCCGATGACGTTGATCTGCACGGGCGTGCCGCGCTGTGCCGAACCCCAGACGAACATGGGGAACGTGACGGTGGAGCCCGCGTTGAAATTCGTGATGATGAAATCGTCGAACGAGAGCGCGAAGGCCAGTAGCGCTCCTGCCGCGATTCCCGGTGCGGCGATCGGGAGGGTCACCCGTACGAAGGTCTGCACGGGACCGGCGTACAGGTCGCGGGCGGCTTCCTCCAGGCGTGGGTCCATCGACATGACGCGCGCCTTGACGGCCGTCACCACGAAGCTGAGGCAGAACATGATGTGCGCGATCAGCACGGTCCAGAAGCCGAGCTGGGCGCCCATGTTCAGGAACAGCGTGAGCAGCGACGCGGCCATGACGACCTCGGGCATCGCCATCGGCAGGAAGATCAGCGAGCTGATCGCGCCGCGCGCCCGGAAGCGGTAGCGGACCAGCGCGAAGGCGACCATCGTGCCGAGCGCGGTCGCCCCGAGCGTCGCCCAGAAGGCGATCTGGAGCGAGAGGGAGAGCGAGCCGCAGAGGTCGGCGACGCCGCACGGGTCCTTCCAGGCGTCCAGCGAGAACCGCTGCCAGGCGTAGTTGAAGCGCCCGTTCGGCTTGTTGAACGAGAACACCATCACGACGAGGTTCGGAAGGATCATGTACGCGAGGGTCAGCAGACCCGCGATGACGATCAGGTTCCGGCGTATCCAGCGCAGTACGGGCATCAGACCAGGTCCTCCGTCCCGGAGCGGCGGATGTAGAAGGTGACCGCCAGCAGGACGATCGCCATGAGGATGAACGAGAGCGCGGCGGCCGTCGGATAGTCCAGGACCCGCAGGAACTGGCTCTGGATGACGCTGCCGACCATCTTGGTGTCGGTGGAGCCGAGGAGTTCCGCGTTGACGTAGTCGCCGCTGGCCGGGATGAAGGTCAGCAGCGTGCCGGAGACGACGCCGGGCATGGAGAGCGGGAAGGTCACCTTGCGGAACGTGGTGGCGGGGGTGGCGTAGAGGTCTCCCGCCGCCTCGTGCAGCCGGCCGTCGATCCGCTCCAGCGAGGTGTAGAGCGGCAGGATCATGAACGGCAGGAAGTTGTACGTGAGGCCGCAGACGACGGCCATCGGCGTGGCCAGGACCCGGTTGGACTCGGTCCAGCCGAGCCAGCTGGTGACGTCCAGGACGTGGAGGGTGTTGAGCACGTCCACGACCGCGCCGCCGTCGGCGAGGATCGTCTTCCACGCCAGTGTACGGATGAGGAAGCTGGTGAAGAACGGTGCGATGACCAGCACGAGGACCAGGTTGCGCCAGCGGCCCGCCTTGAAGGCGATGAGGTAGGCGAGCGGGTAGCCCAGCACCAGGCACAGGACCGTGGCGGTGCCCGCGTACAGCAGGGACCGGATGAACTGTGGGTAGTACTCGCGCAGCGCGTCCACGTACGTCTGGAAGTGCCAGGTGACCTCGAAGCCCTGCTCCAGCGAGCCGGTCTGTACGGAGGTGGAGGCCTGGTAGACGAGCGGCAGGGCGAAGAAGACGAGCAGCCAGAGGATGCCGGGGAGCAGCAGCCAGTAGGGGACGAGCCGTTTGCGGGTGGAGGGCTTGCGGAGCCTCAGCTCCTCGGGCTGCGAGGGGGGCGCGGGCGGCGCTTCGGTGAGGCTCACTCCGCGTCCTCCACGCTCGAAGCGCCCGCGTCGATGTCCTGGGCGGCGTCGAGGCCGAAGGTGTGCGCCGCGTTCCAGTGCAGGACGACCTCGGCGCCGGGGACCAGACGCGTGTCCCTCTCGATGTTCTGCTCGTAGACCTGGAGGGCCCCTCCGGCCGGGCTCTCGACCACGTACTGGGTGGAGACGCCGATGAAGCTGGAGTCGGTGATGCGGCCGGTGACGCGGTTGCGGCCCGCGGCTATGCAGTCCGCGTCGTCCACGTGGGCCAGGGATATCTTCTCGGGCCGGATGCCGAGGAGCAGCCGGCCGCCGCTGGTGGTGGGGGCCGAGCATCGCTCCCGGGGCAGCGTGAGCTTTCCGCCGCCCGCGGCCACCACCAGATCACCGCCCGTGGACACGACCTCGCCCTCGATGAGGTTGGAGGTGCCGAGGAAGTTGGCGACGAACGTGGTGCGCGGGTTCTCGTAGAGGTCGGCGGGCGCGCCGAGTTGCTCGACCCGGCCCCCGTTCATCACCGCGACGGTGTCGGCCATGGTCATGGCCTCCTCCTGGTCGTGGGTGACGTGCACGAAGGTGATGCCGACCTCGGTCTGGATCCGCTTGAGCTCCAGCTGCATCTGGCGGCGGAGCTTGAGGTCGAGGGCGCCGAGCGGTTCGTCGAGCAGCAGGACCTGCGGGTGGTTGATGAGCGCGCGGGCGACGGCGACGCGCTGCTGCTGGCCGCCGGAGAGCTGGTGGGGTTTGCGCCGGGCGAAGTCGCCGAGCTGGACGAGCTCCAGCATGTCCGCGACCTGCTTCTTCACCGACTTGATGCCGCGCCGCCGGAGCCCGAAGGCGACGTTCTCGGCGACGTCCAGGTGCGGGAAGAGCGCATAGCTCTGGAAGACGGTGTTGACGGGCCGCTTGTACGGGGGCAGGTCGGTGATGTCCTCGTCCCCGAGGGATACCGTGCCGGTGGTGGCCTCCTCCAGGCCCGCGATCATGCGCAGGGTGGTGGTCTTGCCGCAGCCGGACGCGCCGAGCAGGGCGAAGAAGGAGCCCTGGGGCACGGTCAGGTCGAGCGGCTGTACGGCGGTGAAGGAGCCGTAGGTCTTGCTGATCCCGGCGAGGCGGACATCGCCGCCCGCGGTCTGCTGCTGCTGTGTCATGGGTCGCAGTCCCAGTGTGTTCGGGGGGTTCGGGGAAGGGGAGGGGTGACCTGGCGGGGAGAGGGCCGCCCCGGAGGGGGCCGAGGACCGTGCCTGGTCAGGCGCCGATGAGTTTCGCGAACTTCTCTTCGTAGGCGGTTTCTTCCTCGGTGCTCAGGGAGCGGAAGGAGCGGGACTTCGCCGCCATCTCCCTGTCGGGGAGGATCAGCGTGTTGGAGGCCATCGACTCGTCGATCTTGGCGAGTTCGTCGCGTACCCCGTCGACCGGGCAGACGTAGTTGATGTACGCGGCGAGCTGGGCGGCGACCGGCGGCTCGTAGTAGTGGTCGATGAGCTTCTCGGCGTTGGTCTTGTGCCGGGCCTGGGCGGGGACCAGGAGGTTGTCGCTGGAGGTGATGTATCCGGCGGCCGGGATCGCGAACTTGATGTCCGGGTTGTCGGCCTGGAGCTGGATGATGTCCCCGGCCCAGCCGACGCAGGCGGCGATGTCGCCCTTGCTGAGGTCGGCGGTGTAGTCGTTGCCGGTGAAGCGGCGGATCTGTTTCTTGTCGACGGCCTTCTGGAGGCGGCCGATCGCGCCGTCGAAGTCGGCGTCGGTGAACTTCCCCGGGTCCTTGCCCTGGTCGAGCAGGGTCATGCCGACGGAGTCGCGCATCTCGGAGAGGAAGGAGACGCGGCCCTTGAGCTTCGGGTCGTCGAGGAGCTGGGTCACGGAGTCGACCTTGCGGCCGCCGGTCGCCTTCACGTTGTACGCGATGACGGTCGGGATGCCGGTCCAGGGATAGGAGTAGGCGCGGCCCGGGTCCCAGTCGGGGGTGCGGAACTGGGCGGAGACGTTCGCGAAGGCGTGCGGGAGGTTCGAGGGGTCGAGCTTCTGCGCCCAGCCGAGCCGGATGATGCGGGCGGCGAGCCAGTCGGTGACGCATATGAGGTCGCGTCCGGTGTTCTGGCCGGCCGCGAGCTGCGGTTTGATCTTCCCGAAGAACTCGACGTTGTCGTTGATGTCCTCGGTGTACTTGACCCTGATCCCGGTGCGCTTCGTGAACGCCTGGAGGGTGGGCCGGCTCTTCTCGTCCTCGCTGACGTCCATGTACTCGGTCCAGTTGGAGAAGGTGACTTCCTTCTCCTCGGCCGAGTGGTCGTCGGAGGCGCCACCGGCGTCGGCGCGCTTGGCGGGCGGGATGCCGCAGGCGCCGAGGGTGGTCATTCCGCCCAGTGCGAGCGCGCCCATGCCGGAGGCGCGCAGCAGGGAACGGCGGGTGAGGGCGCCCCTGCCGCTGTTCAAGGATCGCCTCATGGCCGCCAGTTGGGCGGACGAGAGGCGCTCGGACTCGTAACTCTCCATACGCGTTTGCCCTTTCGGGTGGGAGGCCGCCGGGGCCTGTCCTCGTGGACGGGCCCCGATCGTGCGGCAGCTGCTATCGGTCCCCGAAGATCGTGCGGTGCCAGTCCTTGCGGGCGACCGCGGTGTTGTCGTACATGACGTGCTTGACCTGCGTGTACTCCTCGAAGGAGTACGCCGACATGTCCTTGCCGAAGCCGCTGGCCTTGTATCCGCCGTGCGGCATCTCGGAGAGGATCGGGATGTGGTCGTTCACCCACACACAGCCCGCCTGGATCTCGCGGGTGGCGCGGTTCGCGCGGTACAGGTCGCGGGTCCAGGCGGAGGCGGCCAGTCCGTACGGGGTGTCGTTGGCGAGCGCGATGCCCTCGTCGTCGGTGTCGAAGGGCAGCACCACGAGGACGGGGCCGAAGATCTCCGACTGGACGATCTCGCTGTCCTGGGCGGCGCCCGCGACGAGGGTCGGCCGGTAGTACGCGCCGTCGGCGAGGTCGCCGCCGGGGGCCTCGCCGCCGGTGACGACCTGGGCGTAGCCGCGGGCCCGCTCGACGAAGGCGGCGACACGGTCGCGCTGGGCGTGGCTGATCAGCGGGCCGAGGTCGGTCGAGGCGTCGAAGGGGTCGCCGAGCCGGACGGTCTCCATGAGCGCGGCGACGTCCCGGACGAAGGCGTCGTAGAGCGGGCGCTGGACGTAGGCGCGGGTGGCGGCGGTGCAGTCCTGGCCGGTGTTGATGAGGGAGCCGGCGACCGCGCCGTGGACGGCGGCCTCCAGGTCGGCGTCGTCGAAGACGACGAAGGGGGCCTTGCCGCCGAGCTCCAGGTGGAGGCGCTTGACGGTGGCGGTGGCGATCTCGGCCACGCGCTTGCCGACGGCGGTGGAGCCGGTGAAGGAGGTCATCACGACGTCGGGGTGGCCGACGAGGTGCTCGCCGGCGTCCTTGCCCGCACCGGTGACGATGTTGATGACGCCGTCGGGGATGCCGGCCTCGGTGGCGGCCTGCGCGAACATCAGCGAGGTGAGCGGGGTCAGCTCGGCGGGCTTGAGGACGATGGTGTTGCCCGCGGCGACGGCCGGGAGGACCTTCCAGGCGGCCATCTGGAGCGGGTAGTTCCAGGGGGCGACGGAGCCGACGACGCCGATCGCCTCGCGGCGTACGTAGGAGGTGTGGTCACCGTCGTACTCGGCGGCGGCCTTGCCCTCCAGGTGGCGTGCCGCGCCCGCGAAGAAGGCGGCGTTGTCGACGGTGCCGGGGACGTCGAACTCGGTGGAGAGCTTGATCGGCTTGCCGCACTGGAGGGACTCGGCGTACGCGAAGTCGTCCGCCTGTCCGGCGAGGACGGCGGCGAAGCGGTGCATCGCCTCGGAGCGTTCGCCGGGGGTGGCGCCGGACCAGCCGGGGAAGGCGGCGCGGGCGGCGGCGACAGCCGCGTCCACGTCGTCGGCGCCCGCCAGCTCGTAGCGGAGCACGGTCTCGCCGGTCGCGGGGTTCACCACCTCGTGGTGGTTGCCGGATGTGCCGGGGAGCAGCTTGCCGCCGATGTACTGCGCACCTTCCGCGAAGCGGTCCTGAACCTTGAAGCCGTTGCTCATGACGCTCTCCTCCGCCGCTGTACCCGCTGGGCGGGGTCGGCGTAGCTTCCTCGTGAATTGAGTGCCGATCCTGACAGAGGGGTTCACGCCCAACAAGTGATTCCGTTGTTTCCTTTTGGTTACGCGACGGAATCTGTCGACCATGTGTCGTGTCGGTGCGGAAATCCCCGTACGGAGTGTCAGTGGCGGATGCCACACTCACATGCCATGGGACCGGTCGATGAGCTTCTGGCGGACGTGGCGCGGGGCAAGCGAGTGAAGTATCTGCCGTTCTGGGGACACCGCCCGCGCCCGGACGGGCGGCTGGGGGGCAGTTGCCTGAGCCAGTGGTGGCCTTCGCCGTTCACGGTGGACGGGGTCACGTACGCGAGCGCGGAGCACTGGATGATGGCGGGCAAGGCGCGGCTCTTCGGTGACCCGGAGGCGGAGCGGACGGCGGTGTCGGCGAAGAGCCCGGCCGCGGCGAAGAAGGCGGGACGCCTCGTGCGCGGCTTCGACGAGGACGTGTGGATACGGGAGCGGTTCGCCCTCGTCGTGGCGGGCAGCGTGCACAAGTTCGGGCAGGACCCTGAGCTGGGCGGCTATCTCCTGGGCACCGGGGACCGGGTGCTGGTGGAGGCCTCGCCACTGGACCGGATCTGGGGCATCGGGCTCGCGGCGGACGACGAGCGGGTGGAGCGGCCTCAGGAGTGGCGGGGGCTGAATCTGCTGGGCTTCGCGCTGATGGAGGCACGGGAGCGGTTGCGGGCGGGCGCGGCGGGCTGAGGCGTCTTCCGGTACGGGCAGGGCCCGGTGGACCGAGCGGCTCCGCCGCTTCGACGCCCGGCCGGGCAGGGAGCGGTCCCTGCCCGGCCGGGATCGAACGAGACGCCCCTGGCGTGTCCGCCGCTAGCGGCGGTCCTCGACGACCAGCGACGTGGCGAACGGGTCGTCGTAGGGGTCGTCGTAGTCGTTGTCGCGGTCGGAGCTCGTGGCGGCAAAGATGATCAGGCCGAGGATCGCGGCGCCGACGACGATGCCGACGGAGCCGAGGATGACCCCGGCGAGCGCCATGCCCCGGTTGGTGGCCTCGCCGCGCTTGGCACGGCCGAGGCCGATGATGCCGAAGATCAGCGCGAGGATGCCGAGGATGATGTTGACGCCGTACATGCAAAAGCCGACCACCGAGATGATGCCGATCACCATCGCGGCCGTGCCCAGACCGTTGTTGGGCGCCGGACCCCAGGCGGCCGGACCCGTGCCGTAGGCGCCGTAACCCGGGTAGCCGCCGTACGGCTGCGCGGGCGGGGCAGGGTAGCCGTAGTGCGCGGCGGGCGGTGGGGCCGCGTGGCCGGGGCCGTGCGGGCCGATCGGCGGCGGCGGTACGTCCGAGGGTGCGGGGCCGAAGCCGCCGGGCTGGGGTATCGGCCCGGTGCCGCCCCCCGCGGCCGGTCCGGCGCTCGGCATCGACGTCACGGTCGGCTGGTCGTGGACCGCGGGCGGGGTGTGCGCGGCGGGCGGCGGCGTGTGCGCACCCGGCTTGCCCAGTTCCACCCTGCCGCTGTCCGGCGGCGCCCACGGATCGCGCGGCGCGGCCCGGCCCCCGGGCTGCTCTGTGTTGTCTGACATGGGCCTCCCCCATCGTGGTCACGTCATGCTACGGCCAGGCCCGACGGCCCCGGACCCCGCCTGCGATGATCGGTGCGGCCGGTACGCCCGGCCGATGTCACGCCGAACCGGGAGATTTCCGATGACTGATCCGCATCCCTTCATCGCGGGGCTGCCCAAGGCCGAGCTCCACGTCCACCATGTCGGGTCGGCCTCGCCCCGGATCGTCGCGGAGCTGGCCGCCCGCCACCCGGACTCCAAGGTCCCCACGGACCCGGAGGCGCTGGCCGACTACTTCACCTTCACCGACTTCGCGCACTTCATCGAGGTCTACCTCTCGGTGGTGGACCTGGTCCGCACCCCCGAGGACGTCCGGCTGCTCACCTTCGAGGTGGCGCGGGACATGGCCCGGCAGAACATCCGGTACGCGGAGCTGACCGTGACCCCGTACAGCTCGACCCGCCGGGGCATTCCCGAGGTCGGGTTCATGGAGGCCATAGAGGACGCCCGCAAGGCGGCCGAGGCCGAGCTGGGCGTCGTCCTGCGCTGGTGCTTCGACATTCCGGGCGAGGCCGGGCTCCGGTCGGCCGAGGAGACCGTCCGGCTCGCGGTGGAGCACCGGCCCGAGGGGCTCGTCTCCTTCGGCCTCGGCGGACCGGAGATCGGGGTGGACCGCCCCCAGTTCAAGCCCTACTTCGACCGGGCCATCGCCGAGGGCCTGCACTCGGTGCCGCACGCCGGGGAGACCACCGGACCGCAGACGATCTGGGACGCGCTGACCGCGCTGCGCGCCGAGCGCATCGGCCACGGCACCAGCTCCGTCCAGGACCCCAGGCTGCTGGAGCACCTCGCCGAGCACCGCATCGCGCTGGAGGTCTGCCCGACGTCGAACATCGCCACCCGTGCCGTCACGGACATCGAGCTGCACCCGATCCGGGAGATGGTGGCGGCGGGCGTGCTGGTGACCGTCAACAGCGACGACCCGCCGATGTTCGGCACCGACCTCAACAGCGAGTACGGGGTGGCCGCCCGGCTGCTGGAACTCGACGAGCGCGGCATCGCGGAGCTCGCGAAGAACGCCGTGGAGGCCTCGTTCCTCGACCCGGCGGGCAAGCGGAGGCTGGCCGAGGAGATCGACACGTACACGACGAACTGGCTCCGGGCTCCCGGTCGCTGACCCGGTCGTCGACAATGGCCCCATGGCCAACACCGTCACCGCCGTGGGGCATCGCGGCGATCCGTATCTCGCGCGCGAGAACACCCTGCCCTCGATCCGCTCCGCCCTCGAACGGGGGGCGGACGCGGTCGAGATCGATGTGCGGGTGACCCGCGACGGGGTGCCCGTCCTGCTGCACGACGCGACGCTGGAGCGGCTGTGGGGCCACGACCGGCGGCTGGACCGGCTGGACCACGCGGAGCTGAAGGAGTTGACGGGCGGCGGGGTGCCCACGCTCCGCGAGGCGCTGCTCGCCCTCGGGGCGCACCGGGTGATGGTGGACCTGCCCGGCTCGACGGACGCCTCGGTGAAGAGAATCGTCGGCACGGTCCGGGAGTGCGGGGCGGGCGAGCGGGCGTACTACTGCGCGAGCGCGGACGCGATGCTGCGGGTGCGGGCCGCCGACCCGTCCGCCGAGATCGCCCTGACCTGGACCACGCTGGCCCCGCCGCGTCCGGAGCTGCTGGCGGCGGTGAAGCCACGCTGGCTGAACTACCGCTTCGGCCTGGTGAGCCGGGAGCTGACGGACCGGGCGCACCGGGACGGGCTGCTCGTCTCCGCGTGGACGGCCGACACGAAGCGCACGATGCGCCGACTGATCGAGCGGGGCGTCGACTCGATCACCACCAACCGGATCGACACGCTTCACCGGCTGCTGGCCAACTCGCCCGGTCGCGAAGGTCCTTGATCGGTCCGGCATGATGGGGAACCCCGCACCGCCCGCCGCCTCCCCGGGGCGACGGGCCCTTGGGCATCGAGGAGCAGATGTGATGGACCCCCGACCGCAGGCGGCCACCGCCCGGATACGTTCCGACGTGGCGCACAACGCCCGTGTGTGGAACTACTGGCTGGGCGGCAAGGACAACTACCCGGTGGACCGGGCGGTGGGCGACCAGGTCACCGGGATGTACCCGAGCATCGGTGAGGTGGCGCGCGCGGACCGGGCGTTCCTCGGCCGGGTGGTGCGTCATCTGGCGGGCGACGTGGGCATCGGACAGTTCCTCGACATCGGCACCGGGCTGCCGACCGGGAACAACACCCACGAGATCGCCCAGCACACCGCGCCGCACGCGCGCATCGTGTACGTGGACAACGATCCGATCGTGCTGGCCCACGCCCGCGCCCTGCTGACCAGTTCGCTGGAGGGCGCGACCGAGTACGTCGACGCGGACGCGCGCCGCCCGGAGCAGATCCTGCGGGCCGCCGAGCCCACGCTGGACCTGGGGCGGCCGGTCGCGGTGATGATGCTGGGCATCCTGAACTTCGTGCTGGACACGGACGAGGCGCGGGCCGTCGTGCGGACGCTGATGGCGGCCGTGCCGTCGGGCAGCCACCTGGTGCTGACCCACCCGACGCTGGAGCTGGGCGGCGAGGGCAACGAGGCGGCGATGCGCTTCTGGAACGAGAACGCCACACCGCCGATCACCGCCCGCAGCCGCGAGGAGTTCGCCTCGTTCCTGGACGGTCTGGAGATCCTGGAGCCGGGGATCGTCTCCTGCTCCCGCTGGCGTACGAACCCGCGGGAGCCGGAGGTCGCCCAGTTCGGGGTGGTGGCCCGGAAGGGCTGAGACCCCGCGCGCTCGTGGTTCAGGCGCTCAGGGCTCGCGGTGGCCGCCTGTTCCAGCACCTCCAGGCGCTTGATCATGCGGCGGACGATCAGCAGCGGAATGACGCCGAAGACCCCGAAGGACATGTCGATCAGGCTCCACCAGAACGGGATGTCGCGGATCGGGCCGCAGATCAGGGCGAGCGGGATGATCCCGGCGCAGGCGATCATGCCGAACTCGATGACCCAGATGTTGCGGACCGGGTCGCGGTAGGGGCCGTAGAAGGCGACCGCGATGACCAGGTGGGCGAAGGCCAGCCAGTCGGTGCCGTACAGCATGAAGGGCTGCTCGCGGTCGACGGTGTCGAGCCCTTCGCGGACCCGGGTGATCCACCCCATCAGACCGGGAAGGTGCTCGGGGACCGGGGAGGCCGAGGCGCTCAGCAGGTCCTCGGCCCAGCGGAGTTCGGTGACGAGCGGGAAGGCCGTGAGCCCGCTCAGCACCAGACAGACGATGAAGAAGACCAACCACCCGCGTATACCCGCCGCGTGAGGGCGTATCGCTCGCTCATATCCGCAGCGTACGCCCGCCTTTACGCCCTCCTCACGCCACCCCTGTCACGGGTTCACAAGCCGACGATGGAGTTCCACTTCTTGGCGAAGTCCATCCGCTCCTCGGAGGTGATGTCGCGGGCGATGGCGAGCCGTTCGCGCATCGCGTCGTCGGGGAAGATCAGCGGATCCTCGGCGAGCGCGGCCGTCTCCTCGTCCTTCGAGGAGGCCAGGACGTCACGGGCGGCGGGGACCGGGCAGACGTAGTTGACCCAGGTGGCGAGTTCGGCGGCGACCTCGGGGTCGTAGTAGTGGTCGATCAGCCGCTCGGCGTTGCGCTTGTGGCGGGCGAGGTTGGGGATCATCAGGGACTCCGCCCACAGTTCGGCGCCCTCCTCGGGGACGACGAACTCGATGTCGGGGTTGTCGGCCTGGAGCTGGATGACGTCGCCGGAGTAGGCCTGGCAGGCGAGCACGTCGCCGGTGGCGAGGTCCTTGATGTAGTCGTTGCCGGTGAACCGGCGGATGTGCTTGGAGCGGACCCGCTTCTGTGTCTGCTCGCAGATCTCGTGGAAGTCGTCGGACTTCCAGCGGGTGATGTCGACGCCGTTGCCCTGCATCAGCAGCGCGAACGACTCGTCGAGCCCGGAGAGCAGGGTCACGCGGCCGCGCAGGTCGTCCGCCCACAGGTCGTTGGTGGACCGGATCTCGCGGCCGAGCTTCGCGCGGTTGTACGCGATGCCGGTGATCCCGGACTGCCAGGGGACGCTGTGGAGCCGTCCCTCGTCGAAGGCGGGCGAACGCAACTGCGGATCCAGGTACTTGGCCACGTTGGGCTGCTTCGCGCGGTCCATCTCCTGGACCCAGCCGAGCCGGACGAAGCGGGCCGCCATCCAGTCGCTGATGACGATCAGGTCCCGGCCGGTCTGCTGGTGGTTCATCAGCGCGGGGCTGATCTTCCCGAAGAACTCGTCGTTGTCGTTGATCTCCTCGGTGTACGTGACGGAGATCCCGGTCCGCTTCGAGAAGGCGTCCAGGGTGGGCCGCTTCGACTCGTCGTCGTCATCGGTGTCGATGTAGAGCGGCCAGTTGGCGAAGTGCAGGGTGTGGTCGGTGGCGGACCTGTCGTGTCCGGCCCGCTCCCCCGGCTCGACGAAGGCCGCGGGCACTCCGCAGCCGGCCAGGGTGGCGCCGGCCGCTCCCGCCCCGAGGGCGCGCAGCAGGGAACGGCGGGACATGGGGTTCTTCCTGATCGCTCGCACCCGCGCAGAATGCCGGTCGGCGGGCGCGCGGACAATGGACCAAGCGTCCAGCCGGACGGGGCCGCCCCGCACACCTTGTACAGCCGAGGAGTGAACGCGAACGGCCCCGGGCCGGAGCCCGGGGCCGTACAACCGCGACGACGCGTGGATCAGTCCTCGATGGACGTCATGACGTGCTTGATGCGGGTGTAGTCCTCGAAGCCGTACGCGGAGAGGTCCTTGCCGTAGCCGGACTTCTTGAATCCGCCGTGCGGCATCTCGGCGACCAGCGGGATGTGGGTGTTGATCCACACGCAGCCGAAGTCGAGGTTCTTGGACATGCGCATGGCGCGGGAGTGGTTCTGCGTCCACACCGAGGAGGCGAGCGCGTACTCGACGCCGTTGGCGTAGGCGACGGCCTGCTTCTCGTCGGTGAAGGACTGGACGGTGATGACGGGTCCGAAGACCTCGTTCTGGATGATCTCGTCGTCCTGCTTCAGACCGGAGACGACGGTCGGGGCGTAGAAGTAGCCCTTGTCGCCGACCCGGTGGCCGCCCGCCTCGACCTTGGCGTGCGCGGGGAGGCGCTCGATGAAGCCGGTGACCTGCTTCAGCTGGTTGGCGTTGTTGAGCGGGCCGTACGCCACGTCCTCGTCGTCCGGCTGCCCGGTCTTCGTGTCGGCGGCGGCCTTGGCGAGCGCCGAGACGAACTCGTCGTGGATCGACTCGTGGACCAGTACGCGGGTGGCGGCCGTACAGTCCTGGCCCGCGTTGAAGAAGCCGGCCTCGGAGACGCCCGAGACCGTCTTGGCGATGTCGGCGTCCTCGAAGACCACGACGGGCGCCTTGCCGCCCAGCTCCAGGTGGACGCGCTTGACGTCCTTGGCGGCGGACTCGGCGACCTGCATGCCGGCCCGTACCGAACCGGTGATCGAGGCCATCGCCGGGGTCGGATGCTCGACCATGGCGCGGCCGGTGTCCCGGTCGCCGCACAGGACGTTGAAGACGCCCTTGGGCAGGATCTGGCCGATGATCTCGGCCATCAGCACGGTCGACGCCGGGGTGGTGTCGGACGGCTTGATGACGACGGTGTTGCCCGCGGCGAGCGCCGGGGCGAACTTCCACACGGCCATCATCATCGGGTAGTTCCACGGCGCGACCTGGGCGCAGACGCCGACCGGCTCGCGGCGGACGATGGAGGTCAGGCCCTCCATGTACTCGCCGGCCGAGCGGCCCTCCAGCAGTCGGGCGGCCCCCGCGAAGAAGCGGATCTGGTCCACCATCGGCGGGATCTCTTCGCTGCGGGTCAGGCCGAGCGGCTTGCCGGTGTTCTCCGACTCGGCGGCGATCAGGTCCTCGGCCCGTTCCTCGAAGGCGTCCGCGATCCTCAGCAGGGCCTTCTGGCGCTCGGCGGGCGTGGTGTCGCGCCAGGCGGGGAAGGCCGCCGCCGCGGCCTCCATGGCGGCATCGACGTCGGCCTGGCCGGAGAGCGGCGAGGTCGCGTAGACCTCTTCCGTCACCGGGCTGACCACATCGATGGTCCGCCCGTCCGCGGCGTCCCGGAACTCTCCGTTGATGTAGTTGCGCAGACGGCGCACCTCGGTGGTCACAACCACCCCTCCTGTCGGCTGTCCGATGGGTGAGATGTCCACCCTAATCGTTCCGGTGACGCTTTCGACATACCCACCCGTCCCCAACTTCGGATTCAGTCAGATCGAAGCACCCAGACAACGAATTTCATCGATCTGGGGTTGCGAGACAGACGAGGAGCGGTGCATGGTGGATCCGTGGCCAGTCGCAGCGCAGATTCCAGGACCGGAAACGGATCACCGTCGGCGGTCGATGCCGTCTCCCTCGCAATCATCGAGCAGCTCCAGGAGGACGGACGGCGTCCGTACGCCGCGATCGGCAAGGCCGTCGGCCTCTCCGAAGCGGCTGTGCGCCAGCGCGTCCAGAAGCTGCTCGACCAGGGCGTGATGCAGATCGTCGCCGTCACGGACCCGCTCACCGTGGGATTCCGGCGCCAGGCGATGGTCGGCATCAACGTCGAGGGTGACCTCGACCCGGTGGCCGAAGCCCTGTCGGCCATGGCCGAGTGCGAGTACGTGGTCATGACCGCGGGCTCCTTCGACCTGATGGTGGAGATCGTCTGCGAGGACGACGACCACCTGCTGGAGATGATCAACAAACGCATCCGGACCCTTCCCGGCGTGCGCTCCACCGAGAGCTTCGTCTACCTCAAGCTCAAGAAGCAGACCTATATGTGGGGAACCCGATAGCCGTGAGCAAGGACCTCAGCCGAACCGCGTACGACCACCTGTGGATGCACTTCACCCGCATGTCGGACTACGAGAACGCGCCCGTTCCCACCATCGTGCGTGGCGAGGGAACGTACATCTTCGACGACAAGGGCAAGCGCTACCTGGACGGTCTCTCCGGCCTGTTCGTGGTCAACGCCGGTCACGGTCGTCACGAGCTCGCCGAGACGGCGTACAAGCAGGCCCAGGAGCTCGCCTTCTTCCCGGTGTGGTCCTACGCCCACCCGAAGGCAGTCGAGCTGGCCGAGCGTCTCGCCGACTACGCCCCGGGCGACCTGAACAAGGTCTTCTTCACCACCGGTGGCGGCGAGGCCGTCGAGACCGCCTGGAAGCTGGCCAAGCAGTACTTCAAGCTCCAGGGCAAGCCGACCAAGTACAAGGTCATCTCGCGTGCCGTCGCCTACCACGGCACCCCGCAGGGCGCGCTGTCCATCACCGGCCTCCCGGCCCTCAAGGCCCCCTTCGAGCCGCTGGTCCCCGGCGCGCACAAGGTGCCGAACACCAACATCTACCGCGCCCCGCTGTTCGGCGACGACCCGGTGGCCTTCGGCCGCTGGGCCGCCGACCAGATCGAGCAGGAGATCCTCTTCGAGGGCCCCGAGACCGTCGCGGCCGTCTTCCTGGAGCCCGTGCAGAACGCGGGCGGCTGCTTCCCGCCGCCGCCCGGCTACTTCCAGCGGGTCCGCGAGATCTGCGACAAGTACGACGTGCTGCTCGTCTCCGACGAGGTCATCTGCGCCTTCGGCCGGCTCGGCACGATCTTCGCCTGCGACAAGTTCGGCTACGTGCCGGACATGATCACCTGCGCGAAGGGCATGACCTCGGGCTACTCCCCGATCGGCGCCTGCATCGTCTCGGACCGGATCGCGGAGCCGTTCTACGAGGGCGGCAACACCTTCCTGCACGGCTACACCTTCGGTGGCCACCCGGTCTCCGCCGCGGTGGGCATCGCCAACCTCGACCTCTTCGAGCGCGAGAACCTCCCCCAGCACGTCCTCGACAACGAGAACGCCTTCCTGACGACGCTGCAGAAGCTCCACGACCTGCCGATCGTCGGCGACGTCCGGGGCAACGGGTTCTTCTACGGCATCGAGCTCGTGAAGGACAAGGCCACCAAGGAGACGTTCACCGACGAGGAGACCGAGCGCGTCCTGTACGGCTTCCTCTCCAAGGCGCTGTACGACAACGGCCTGTACTGCCGGGCCGACGACCGCGGCGACCCGGTCATCCAGCTCGCCCCGCCGCTGATCTCCGACCAGTCGACCTTCGACGAGATCGAGGGCATCCTGCGGGCCGTGCTCACGGAGGCCTGGACGAAGCTCTGACCGTCACCAGGTCCCCCGGCTGATCGCCGTCCAGCGGTCATTTCATACGGTTCACCGGCCCGGATACGCCCCTTCGAGTGACAAGGGGGGTATCCGGGCCGCGTGCTGTGCGCTCACACCGGTCCGACTATCTACGGTGCCGAGTGACCGATCGGCCGCGTCTTCGTTCCCCCGTACGGGGGACGGGAAATCTGACCTGAACCGAGGTGTACGCCATGGTGGCCCCGCCGGACAACGACGTGATCTGGGCGCGTTCCCTGCACCACTCCCACAACGGATCGCCCGGTCTCGGCGGTGTCTCCATCGGTGTCCAGGACGCCGAGATCCTCGCTGTGACCGGCCCGCGCGGCAGCGGGAAGACCACTCTGCTGCACTGCCTCTCGGGCCGCCTGGTGCCCCAGCAGGGCGAGGTCTGGTTCAACAGCGTCCCCGTCCACACCATGGCCCCCCGGGTCCGCGAACAGCTGCGCCGGGAGCGCTTCGGCTGGATCGCATCGGATCCGGAGCTGGTCCCGGAGCTGACCGTCTGGGAGAACGCCGCGCTGCCCCTGCTGCTGCGCGGCGTCTCGCACCGGGCCGCCAGGAAGGCCGCCACCGAGTGGCTGGAGCGCCTGGACATCGCCGCCTTCGCCAAGAAGCGGCCGCACGCCCTGCTCCAGGCACAGCGCCAGCGGATCTCCGTGGCGCGGGCCCTGGCCGCACAACCGACCGTGATCTTCGCGGACGAGCCGACCGCGACCCTGCACCGCGCGGACCGCACCCAGGTACTGCGCACCCTGACCACGGCGGCCCGCTCCCACGGCATCACCGTGGTGCTGGCCACGCACGACGCCGAGGTCGCCGCGCTCGCCGACCGGGCGGTGGCGCTGCTGGACGGCCGTCGCGTCGCCACGGTCACCCCGCCCGCGGAACCGGAAGCGGAGGGCCGCGCGGCGTGCTCGCTCTCCGTCTAGCCCGCGGTTCGCATCCCCTCGTCCTGGTCCGGCGGCTGCTGGTGGCCGCCGCGTCGGCCGGCGTCGGCTTCCTCCTCCTGTGCGCCCTCGGGTACGCCGCCGCGCACCCCGCGTCCGCCGGTTCGGTACTGCGGCTGCTGTGGTGCTTCGTCCCGCTGGCCGCCACCGTGCAGTTCGCCGTGGCGGTGGCCCGGACCGACCCGAGCACCCGGCCCCGGCCGGGCCTCTCCTCCATGGGCCTCGGCCCGGTCCGGCTCTCCGCGCTGGCCGCGGTCTCCACGGCCGTCTCCACCACGCTGGGCTCCATGGTGGCCCTGCTGTTCTTCCTGCACCTGCGTGGTGATCTGACCGGGATGCCGTTCGACGGGGGCGCGGCGGAGTTCCTCGGCGCGGGCACCCCGCTGCCGCCGGCCGCCGCGCTGATGCTGCTGGCGCTCGTCCCGGTGGCCGCGTCGACGGCGAGCGCGCTGGCGCTGCGGTCGCGGCCCGACCCGGCACGGGACACGTTCGGCTCCGAGGAGCTGCCGGAGCCCGCACCGGCTCCGGCCGGGCTCCCCTGGGGCGTGGCGCTGACCGCCGCCGGTCTCGCCGTGGAGGCGTACGCGTCACGGGGGCCGGCGGGGAACGCGTTCCCGCTGCCCGGCCGGTTCGACGCCACGCCGGTGGCGGTGCTGATCGGGTGGACGCTCACCGCGGTCGGCCTGGCGATGGCCGGCCCGAGCCTGACCCACCTGTGCGGGCGGGCGCTGCAGGCCGTGCGCCCCGGGGCCGTACGGCTGCTGGCCGGGCGGGTCCTGATGAACGAGGCGCACCGGATCGGCCGCCCGCTCGGGGTCGTCTGCGCGGTGCTGTCCGCGGTGATCGCCGCGTCGGCGCTGTACGGGGGCGACGAGCGCCCGTACGGCCCGCTCACCGCACTCGGCGCGGTGCTGGTCCTCGGCTGTACGACGGCGACGCTGCTGACCTCGTCGCTGGAGGCCAAGCACGCCCGCGCCCACACGGTCGAGGCGCTGCTCAGGATGGGCGCTCCGGCCGCCACGCTGCGCAAGGCGACGGCGCTGCGGGCGGGCGCGCTGCTGGCGCTGTTCGCCCCGCTGACCTGGGTGATCGCGCAGCTGGCGGCGCTTCCGCTGGCGGACTGAGCCGCCGGAATCCTCGGCGGCGGGCTCACGGATGAGTGGCGAGGCGGGCGGCCAGGGCGTCGAAGAAGGCCTCCCAGCCGTCCTCCGCCGCCGCGTACTGCTCGGCGGTGAGATGGCCGCCGCGCTGCTGGAAGGCCAGCTCGGTGGTGCCGTCACCGAGGTCGCTGAAGGTCACGGTGATGGTCTCGCCCTCGGCGTCCTCGGGTGCGGAGGCGTCCAGCAGTGTGAAGACGAGACCGTCGGGCTCGCTCACCTCGCGGTAGACCCCGCGGAAGGGCATCTCCACGCCCGGCACCACCATGACCAGACTCCACGCGCCGCCCGGCCGCACGTCCATCGACACCCGGTCCAGGGGGACGTCCGCCTCGCCCCCGTACCAGGCGGCGAAGTCCTCCGGTGAGGTCCAGGCGGCGAAGACCCGCTGCTGCGGGGCGTGCAGGACGCGGGTGAGGTCGATGCCCTCGCGGGTGCCACCGGTCATGATCACGGTCCTTGTCCGATCCGGCGTCCCGCGGAGCCGGCCGGCCGACCGCGGGATGGTCCGCTTCCAGCTTGCCCGGCCCACCGCCCCCGTGCCACGCCGGTCGGGGGTCGGCGGGCCGGTCGTTCGCGACGGTCAGGCCGGCGAGCGGTACAGGGCCCGGACCCCGTGCGCAGAGGGTCACCGCACCTCGTGCCCGTGCGGTCGCGGCGACCGCCCGTCGTATCCAGGCCTCCCGGCCTCTCGGCGCAGCCGGCCCGCCAGGTACCCGAGTGGTGCGGCGGCCCCCACCGTGCCTGCGGGGAACTCAGGCGCCTGAAGGCGGCCCGGAACCCGCCAGGGCCTGTCTGACGATTCCCGTCGTCGCTCGCCCGCAGGGCGACCGCGCGGCGTCAGGTGCGTGCTCTCGACGTGCCGGCCCCAGGCCCTCGTACCGGACGTACTCGGGTCCGGGGCCGGTGCGGCGAGAGTGCGTGCATGGCGCCGTGAGGCAGACGGGAACTGTCAGACAGGCCCTAGCTGTATTGCCCTGTGAGGTTGGGGACGCGGCTGGCGGGTGGTTGGCCCTTGAGCGCGGTGTGTCCGCGGTGGTGATTGTAGGTGTGGAGCCA
>NZ_JOEZ01000024.1 GCF_000721175.1 Streptomyces anulatus | reverse complement strand
AGATGTCGCAATCCACACCGAACCCGGAAGGCCCTCACTCGTTCAAGATCCCTAAGCCGTGGGATCCGTCACCAACCTCCATGGACAGAACACCTAGAGCTTCTTGCCCGCCGGAGGGTCGCCCGCGTTCCACACGAGGTCGAAGACGAAGGTGCGGATGCGCCAGCCGTCGGCGGTGCGGACCGCCTGCGCCTCGTAGTGGCCGCCGATGGTGAAGTGGCTGTTCGGCTCCGCACGGTTGCGGACGTGCACGGCCATCAGGTGTGCGGTGACACGGGCGCTGTCGCCGTCGAGGCGGATGTCGTAGTTGGAGCTGAGATGGTGCGTGCGCTCGAAGGTCGTCCGAGCCATCGCCTGGAAGGCGATCAGCCCTTCCATTCCCTTGAACTCTCCCATGGGGAAGGTGAGATGGGCGTCCGTGGTGAAGACCGACTCCAACCAGTGGTCGCTGTGCCGGTCCTGGTCGAGGTGGCGGACATAGCGGTCGCACAGCTCCGTCAGCTCGGTGCGGTCGGTCAGCGCCTGGAGGCGGCGGGAGAGGTCCGCGAGGTCGGGTGCGGTGGTGGTCATGTACGTGTCCCTTCGGGTGTGAACGGTGTCGGTCGGGTCGGTCGGTGGGTTCAGGCGGCTTCCGGGTGGACGACGGTGCGGTGCGGTGTGGTCGAGCGGAGCGCCGTGGCGGCGAGATGCCCGGCATGCGGCAACGGAACGTTGCGGACGCTCCAGCCCTGTACCCCGGGCACATCGCCCGCGCGTCGAAGCCGTGCGCGGCGTACTTGCCGGTGAACTCCTGCACGGTGTGCGCCCGGACCGGTTCGGCGCCGTTGATGGCGACCCGCCAGCGCGACAGGTCCAGCGGGCCGCGCGCGGTGTCGCTGCGGACGCACAGGTCGTACGCGAAGTTCGGCGCGGCGGCGGTGCGTGGCGCCGAACCGGGAGAGCGCCTCCAGCCGGCGTCCGGGCCGCCTATGAACGCCTCCGGGCCCATCAGGTAGGACGGGCGGCCCGACCACAGCGGCAGCACGAGGCCCAGCTGCAGCCCCATGTCGTGGCAGACAGGACACCACCGTCCCGTCGCTGCGGATCGGCCACAGCACGTCCATCTCGTGGGCATCGGCCCAGAAGTCGGCATGGGTGACCATCACGCCTGCACACGGGCGCAGGTCACCGAACGCGCGCGAGGGGCGACGGAACCTCGGTCCGGGCCGCTCGCAAGGCATGCGGCAGCCGGGCCGACATGCATCAAACTAGTTGCTTACTAGATTTTCTGACGATAGGTCATTAGAAATCGGCATCCTGCTCGGTGACGACCATCCCGGCTGCCAGCGCTCGGGCGGCGTCGGCGAAGTAGTCCTCGTCGGCCCCTGGCGCGAGGCCCAGGAGGACGCCCTGACTGAGGCCCACGAACAGCGCGTTGAGGGCGATGGTCAGTCGATGGGACTGCCGGGACGTCACCGACCCCTGCCCGTGCCGCCGTCCGGTGAACAGGGCGATCAGCTGGTTCTCCTGGGACCGGACGGAGGCTGCGAGCCGGGCGCCCAGCTCCGGGTCGTGCAGGGCCCTGTCGAGAAAGGTGATCTGGAGCGACAGGCGCGACACCGCCTCCGGGGCGTCGCAGCTGCGCCGGTAGTACCGGGCGAAGGCGTCGACCGCCTCCAGCAGGTCGACCTCGGCGGGGACCGCCTGCTCGATCTCCTCGTAGTAGGGCCGCAGATGCTCGGTGATCAGGGCGACCATCAGGTTGCTCTTGCTCCCGAACAGGGAGTAGACGGCGCCGGTGGTCAGATCGGCGCGTTCGGCGATCTCGTCGAGCCTGGCCTTGTACCCGTCCCGGGTCACGATCTGGAGCGCGGAATCCAGCAGGGCGCTGCGATTGCGCTCCTTGGCCTGGGCCCTTGTCACTCTCATAACTTCGATATTGCCGTAATCTGGTTACGGAGACAACGCAACGAGCCCCAAGGAGGACTCTCATGACTCAGGCCGTGACATCGCGAGTGCCCCGCGAGATGGTGGGCGCCGCAGCCGACGGTGCCTTCAAGGTGGTGCTCGGCGTGGTCTTCGTCGCCGGCGCCGCCCCGCTCGGCGAGCTGCTCGGTGCGCCGGTCTGGCTGATGGCCGTGGCGGGCGTCGCCGTGCTGATCGGAGGCGTCATCGAGCTCAGATATCTCCGCAGCCGACCGATGCGCACCTATCTGAAGCTCATGATCGGCTACGACGCGTGCTGGGTGCTGGCTGCCGTGGTCGGGCTCCTGATGGCATGGCAGGGCAGCTCTGCCGGTGGTGAGGTCTGGATGGGGTACCAGGTGATCGCCCCCCTCGTCTTCGCCGCCGTGCTGATCGCGGCAGCGCCCGCGCGGCTGCCCTCGGAGGCTCGGGGCGACTCTTCCGCCTGAGCGCGTCACCGTCCGGACTTCCGTCCGACCGCGTCACCGCCCGGGCCCCGGCCGGACCTGATCCGGTCGGGGCCCGGGCGTGCGCAGGGGGTGAGCCCGGCGATCCGCCGGCGTCGACGGGCTGTTCCGGGTGGGCGCGCCCACCCGCCGACCGCCGTTCCCCGCCGCGGGTCAGGTGCGGGCGATGCCGTCCGGTGCCCCCTCGTCCAGCCAGTGCGCGCGGCCGATGGTGACCAGCCGCAGCCGTCGCCGCGCCACCCGGACGACCTCCGCCTCACCTTCCTGCCCCGCCTCCAGCAGGGTCGACGTGGTGATCACCATGTGGTCCACATAGAGGCCGCCGAGCATCAGCAGGTCCTCCTCGCTCCAGCCGTCGGAGCCCGGCTCCTGGCCGAGCGTGCACGCCACCTCCTCCGCGAACCGCCGCAGTTGGGCCGCGATCGCCGCGCGCACCGGGCCGACCCCGCCGTGCTGCTCGCGGGCGATGAACCGGAAGTGGGCGGGCTGCGCGCCGACATGGCGCGCTATCGCCGCCACGCTGCGGTCCAGCCGCTCCTCGCTGTCGCCCGTCTCCGCGAGCACCGCGGCGATCAGCCCGTGCAGGCTGCCCAGGGTCTCCTCGACCAGGGCGACGCCGAGCGCGGCCGTGTCCTCGAAGTGCCGGTAGAAGGCCGTCGGGGTGACCCCGGCGGCCCGGGTGACCTCCCGCAGCCCCAGACTGCTCAGGCTCTGGTGCTCCAGCAGGACCAGCGCTGCGTCCAGGAGGGCCTGGCGCGTCCTGAGCTTCTGGGTCCGGCGGATTCCGACGGGGGTGTGACTCATGCCATTCAGTAAACAACCGTTCTCCGAGTCGAGGAAGGGGTCAGGGGTTTAGGCTACTCGGTCAGTGAACACTCGTACTCCGAACGGCTTCCGAACGGTACTCGCCGTCGCACAGAGAGGTTCCGCCGTGCTCGTCCTCGTCGCCGCGCTGCTTCTGCTGGGGATCGTCCTCGGGGCGGTCGCCCACATCCCGCTGCCGCTGACCCTGGCCGCCGCGACCGTGATCGGCTGCTGGCTGCTGATCTTCGCCGTCCGCGAACGCACCGCGCGCCGCACCCGCTGACCCCGCCCGACCGCACCCGACACCCGCACCCGCCGAGCCCGCCGTTTCCCGGACCGGTCCGAAGGAGCTCGCACCATGGCCCTCACCGACTTCGCCCGCCGCGTGACCGACACCGCTGCCGACGCCCGAACCTGTCCTGACGCCGCCGCTCCCTGTGCCGCGGCTCCCGATGTCGCCGCGCCGGCCCCCGCCCCCCGGGCCGTGGGCCGGGAGGCGGACGGTCTTGCCGTCGCCTCGTTCGTCCTCGGCCTCGTCGGGCTGCTGGTCTTCAACATCCTGCTCGGGCCCACCGCGATCGTGATGGCGCTGCTCGCCCTGGCCCGCCGCACCCGCCGCCGCGGGCGCGCCTGCCTGGGCCTCGCCCTGGGCGTCGCCGACCTCGTCGTGCTCGCCGTCCTGGTCACCGCGGGCGGCACGGTCGCCTGGAACGCCGGCGGCTGACGC
The DNA here is from genome assembly GCF_000721175.1 of Streptomyces anulatus. Taxonomy (GTDB): domain Bacteria; phylum Actinomycetota; class Actinomycetes; order Streptomycetales; family Streptomycetaceae; genus Streptomyces; species Streptomyces anulatus_C. The sequence continues at coordinate 174,464 of NZ_JOEZ01000024.1, read as the reverse complement.
CCCCCGACGCGGCCCCGCGAGCCGCTCTCCCCGTGCCGGACCGGGCTCCGGATCGGGTCCCCGGCCGGCCTCCGAGCCGGTCCGCCGCACCCTCCCGCGGGCGTGCGCGGGGGCCGGGCCGTGACGCGCCCGGCATGCGCGCCACCCGGGGCTCGTAGAATCGGCCCCACCATGGCCTACCTCGACCACGCCGCGACCACCCCGATGCTTCCCGAAGCGATCGAGGCGATGACCGCCCAGCTCTCCGTCACCGGCAACGCGTCGTCGCTGCACGCCGCCGGACGCCGGGCCCGCCGTACCGTCGAGGAGTCCAGAGAGGCCCTCGCCGACGCCCTCGGCGCACGCCCCAGCGAGGTCGTCCTCACCTCCGGCGGCACGGAGGCCGACAACCTCGCCGTGAAGGGCCTCTACTGGTCCCGCCGCGACGCCGACCCCCGCCGCACCCGGGTCCTCGCCGGCCCTGTCGAACACCACGCCGTCCTGGACGCCGTCGACTGGCTCGCCGAGCACGAGGGCGCGACCGTCGACTACCTCCCGGTCGACCGCCACGGCCGGGTCCACCCCGAAGACCTGCGCGAGGCCGTCCTCCGCAACCCCGACGACGTCGCGATGATCACCGTCATGTGGGCCAACAACGAGATCGGCACCATCATGCCGGTACGTGAACTGGCGGCGGTCGCCGCGGAGTTCTCCATCCCCATGCACGCCGACGCGGTCCAGGCCTTCGGCCAGCTGGAGGTCGACTTCGCCCGGTCCGGACTGGCCGCGATGACGGTCAGCGGGCACAAGATCGGCGGCCCGTTCGGGATCGGCGCACTGCTGCTCGGCCGTGACCACACCCCCGTACCCGTGCTGCACGGCGGCGGCCAGGAGCGGCACGTGCGCTCCGGCACCCTGGACGTGCCCGCCGTCGCCTCCTTCGCGGTCGCCGGGCGGCTGGCGGCCGAGCGGCGCGAGCGGTTCGCCCGCCGCGTGGGCTCCCTGCGCGACGACCTGGTGGCCGCCGTGCGCCGGGCCGTTCCGGACGCCGTGCTCGGCGGCGACCCGGACCCGGCCGGACGTCTCCCGGCCAACGCCCACTTCAGCTTCCCGGGCTGCGAGGGCGACTCCCTCCTGCTGTTGCTGGACGCCCAGGGCATCGAATGCTCCACCGGCTCCGCCTGCACCGCCGGGATCGCCCAGCCCAGCCACGTCCTGCTCGCCACCGGCACGGACCCGGACCTGGCCCGGGGCACCCTGCGCTTCTCGCTCGGCCACACCTCGACCGAGAAGGACGTGAAGGCGCTCGCCGAGGCGATCGGCCCGGCGGTCGAGCGGGCGAGGACGGCCGGGCTCAGCTGAGGTCCACCGCCCGCGACCGTCTGCCGTCTGCCGTCTGCCGTCTGCCGACTGACGTCAGCCGGCGGCCTTCGCGGAAGGCGTGGGCGTGCGTGACGGGGCCGGCGCCGTCGCGGCCCGCCGCACCAGCTCCAGATAGCGGTCCCAGTCCCAGTGCGGCCCCGGATCGGTGTGGTCGGTGCCCGGCACCTCCACATGCCCGATGATGTGCTTCCGGTCGACGGGTATGCCGTGCCGGGCGCAGATCGACGCCGTGAGCCGCGCCGAGGACGCGTACATCGCCTTCGTGAGGTCCCCCGGCCGATCCACGAACCCCTCGTGCTCGATGCCGACGGCCCGCTCGTTGTAGGCGCGGTCGCCCGCCTGGTACGCCACGTCCAGCTCGCGGATCATCTGCACCACCCGTCCGTCCTGCCTCACGATGTAGTGCGTCGCGGCCTGGTGGGCGGGATCCTGGAACACCTTCACCGCGCTGTCGAAGCTGCCCTGGGTGACGTGGATGATCACCCGGTCGATCGTGAAGTCGTCCGGGCGGTCCGCCCGCCGCCAGTTCGCCTCCGACGCGGCCACCCAGGTCGCCCCCGCGTAGTCCAGCTCGCCCGGCTTCCGGGGCTTCTCGATGCCGGGCACCTGCCACCACAGGCGCTTCACCCGGTCGCGCGCGAGCACGGCGGCCGTGCCGGCGGCAGCCACCGCACCGCCGCCGATCAGCAGTGCGCGTCGGCTCACGCCGTCCGTCGGCTTCTTCCGCGAGGACGAGCCCGCGGACTTTCCCGAAGGCTTTCGCGCACCCCGGGTGCTCCCGTTGTTCCCCATGTGATCGTCAACGCATATCCGCGAGCGTTCGGTTCCCGGCGACCCGTACCCTGGAGGAGCTATGACTCAGACTTCCCAGCGCCCCCTGCGTGTCCTCGCCGCGATGTCGGGCGGCGTGGACTCCGCCGTCGCCGCGGCCCGTGCCGCCGAGGCGGGCCACGACGTGACCGGTGTCCACCTCGCCCTGTCCGCGAACCCCCAGTCCTTCCGGACCGGGGCACGTGGCTGTTGCACCATCGAGGACTCCCGGGACGCCCGCCGCGCGGCCGACGTCATCGGTATCCCGTTCTACGTCTGGGACCTGGCGGAACGCTTCCGCGAGGACGTCGTCGAGGACTTCGTCGCGGAGTACGAGGCCGGGCGCACGCCCAACCCCTGCCTGCGCTGCAACGAGAAGATCAAGTTCGCCGCGCTGCTCGACAAGGCCCTCGCCCTCGGCTTCGACGCCGTGTGCACCGGCCACTACGCCACGGTGGTGCTCGCCGAGGACGGCAGCCGCGAGCTGCACCGCGCCTCCGACATGGCCAAGGACCAGAGCTACGTACTCGGCGTCCTGGACGAGAAGCAGCTCGCCCACGCCATGTTCCCGCTCGGCGACACCCTCACCACCAAGGACGAGATCCGCGCCGAGGCCGAGCGCCGGGGCCTCGCCGTCGCCAAGAAGCCCGACAGCCACGACATCTGCTTCATCGCCGACGGCGACACCCAGGGCTTCCTGGCGAACCGCCTCGGCGGCCCGGCCGAGGGCGACATCCTCGACGAGTCCGGTACGAAGCTGGGCACCCACGAGGGTGCGTTCGGCTTCACCATCGGCCAGCGCAAGGGCCTGAAGATCGGCCACCCGGCCCCCGACGGCAAGCCGCGCTACGTCCTCGACATCTCCCCGGTGGACAACACCGTCACCGTCGGCCCCGTCGAGGCCCTCGACGTGACCTCGCTGACCGCCATCAAGCCCCGCTGGTGCGGAACGCCTCCGGCCGGCCCGGGCACGTACACCGCCCAGCTGCGCGCCCACGGCGGCGAGAGCGAGGTCACGGCCGAACTGGTGGACGGCACGGAGCTGAACGTCACCTTCGCCGAGCCGGTCCGGGGCGTGGCCCCCGGCCAGGCGGTCGTCCTGTACGACGGCACGCGCGTGGTCGGCTCGGCCACCATCGCGACGACGGCCCGCCGCGAGAGGGTGGCGACCGGCGGCTGAGAGCCTGTCGGGTGGTCTTCGACCGGAATGCGGACGCGGTCCGGTGCGTGCGGTTCCAGGGTGCCGAGATGTCCTCGTAGCGGAGCTACCGGGGCACCTCGGCAACACCGGAAGCGTGCGTGCCAGGGGGTGGCCGCCCGATCAGAGGCCACCCGACAGGCTCTGAGGCTCAGGACGCCTGCCGGTACGCGTACACCTCCTTGGCGAAGAAGTCCGCGAGCACCGGGGCGATCACCTGGGGTGCCACCTCGCGCATCTGGCCCGTCAGCGTGCGGTGCCGGCCGCGCGGCAGGGCCTCGGCCAGGGTCCGGGTCGCCGCGCGCGCCGGGGCGCTGCTGAAACCGCCGCAGATCACCAGCGTGCGGGCGGCGACGGCCGCGAACCGTTCGGCCGGGACCGCCCCGTCGCCCAGCAGGGCGTCGTCGTACGCCAGGGTGTGCGCCATCGCCTCCAGCTCCGCCCACACCGGGGCGCGCCGCATCCGGGCGGCCGTCTCCTCGGCGACGCCCGTCATGGACAGGAACAGCTCCACCGCCCCGCCCCGGTCCCCGGCCGCCAGCAGCCGGTGCAGCCGGGCCGTGCAGCGGGCCTTGGACAGCAGGCCGGAGGCGCCCGGTGTGTAGGGCGGCTCGTACACGGCGAGCAGCTCCACCGGGAGCCCGGCGGCCGCCGCCTCCAGGGCCAGCGCCCCGCCGGACGACATCCCGAAGACCGACGCGCCCGGCCCGGCCGCAGCGACGACGGCGGCCAGGTCCTCGACCTCCCGCGCCACGGTGCAGCGCCCGGCGTCACCGCTGGCGCCCCGCCCCCGGCGGTCGTAGGTGAGCACCGTGAAACGCGGCGCGAGCAGGGCGGCCAGCGGGGCGCCGGCCGCCGAGGCGCTCAGCGCCCCGCCGACCAGCACCAGTGGCGGCCCCTCGCCCTGGCGGCGGTAGGCGATCGGAGTGCCGTCGGCGGAGAGAGTCCTGTCCATGGGAGAGGAGACCGGGGCGGTCCGGAAAACTCATCGCTGCGGCAGGGAGAACCTCGCGGAGTCCCTGCCCGGCCCCGTGACGCGGAGCCCGCATCGCAGGTCAGCCGGCCACCGTCTCCGTCGCGTAGAAGCAGAAGTGGTCCCTGATCGCGGCGACTTCGGGCTTCGGGTCCGGGTAGGCCCAGACGAGATCGGCGGCCCCGGGCAGTGACCAGTAGGAGGCGTCCCCCTTGAACGGGCAGTGGGTGCTGGTGTCCGACGGGGTGAGCAGCTGGGTGCGGACGTCCTCGGGCGGCAGGTAGTAGCGGACCGGACAGCCGGTCTCGCGGAGTACGAGCGGGCGGCGGCTCTCGGCCAGCACCTGGCCCTCGTGCACGGCCCGGACGTGCTCGGTGCCCGGCTCGACGGTGATGCGGTGTCCTCGTGTGGCGGTCATGCCTGTTCCAGCGGTGTACGGGCCCGTAATCTTCCCCACCCGCCGAATCTTCCGCACCACGGGGAGTGTCCGAGGCGGATCGTTCGGTTTTCCGTGGACATCTGTGCCTTCCTCTCCGCCGCCGACCTCGACGACCGCTACACCGTGCCGCCCGGGAGTTCGCCGAGCTGCTCGGCGGAGGCGGGCACACCCTCGTCCGGGGCGGATCGGAGGGGACTGACGAAGGTCGTCGCGGACGGCGTCCGGTCGGCGGGCGGCCGGCTGGTCGGCGCATCGGTCGGCTTCCTCGCCGCGAAGGCCCGTACGAGCGCCGACGAGACGGTGATCGCCGCGACCTCGCCGAGCGCAAGGCGCTCCTCCTGGCGAAGGCGGACGCGGTCGTGATCACGGTCGGCGGGACCGGGACGCTCGACGGGGCGACCGAGATCCTGGAGCTGAAGAAGCCCGGCGACCACACCAAGCCGGTCGTCCTGCTGGACACCGCGGGGTTCTACGACGGGCTGCGCCGGCAGTTCCAGCGCATGGAGGACGAGGGCTTCCTCCCGTTCCCCTGACCGGACCGGTCCTCTTCGCGAAGGACGGTGCCGGCGCACTCGGCCACCTGGAAGAGGCCGCCGGTCACCGGTGAGGAGGCCGTCCTAGGATCGCCCCATGCCTACCCACCTCATCACCGGCGCCGGATCCGGCATCGGGGCCGCTGTCGCCCGCCGTCTCCAGGAGCGCGGCGACGACCTCGTCCTGCTCGCCCGTGACGCCGGCCGCGCCAAGGAGTTCGCCGACCGCTACCCCGGCGCGCGCACGCTCGTCGGCGACCTCGGCAACCCCGACCGGCTGTCCTGGGCGTTCGGCCAGCAGGCCATGCCCGAGCGGATCGACACCCTGCTGCACATCGCCGGCGTCGTCGAACTCGGTGAAGTCGGGGAGCTCACCCCCAAGGCCTGGCACTTCCAGCTCAACGCCAACCTGATCGCCCCCGCCGAGATCACCCGCCTCCTTCTCCCGCAGCTCCGCGTCTGCCGGGGCCAGGTCCTGTTCGTGAACTCCGGTGCCGGGCTCAACGCCAGTGCCGGTTGGAGCGCGTACGCCGCGAGCAAGCACGGCCTCAAGGCGCTCGCCGACTCGCTGCGCCACGAGGAGCACGGCAACGGAGTGCGCGTCACCACCGTCTACCCCGGCCGCACCGCCAGCCCCATGCAGGCCAAGGTGCACCAGCAGGAGGGCAAGGAGTACGATGCCGCCCGCTGGATCGACCCCGAGTCCGTGGCGACCACGATCCTGATGGCGCTCGACCTGCCGCGCGACGCCGAGGTCAACGACCTCACCGTCCGCCCCGGCCGCTGACCCCGACGCCCCGTGCGCCCGGTGCCCGCCCGGGACCGTAGGCTTCCCGCGTGAGCGAGAAGAGCAAGTTCAGCGGGTGTCCGGCGACCGGCATCGGGTCGATGCCCGGGGGAGACGCGAGGGAGGCGGCGAAGACCGTCACCGGCTCCTTCGCCGACGGCCAGGGCATGCCGCACCTGGCGGAACTGCCCGCGCGCGGGCCGGGCGCCGACATGATCGGCCGGACCATCGGCATGCTCGTCGAGATGTACGGACATGTCGAGCCGAGCGGCTGGCGGATCAGCGACCGGCCCGGCCGCGACACCCGGCGTGCCCGCTCCTGGCTGGGGGAGGACCTGGACGCCCTGGAGGAGTTCACCCAGGGGTACGAGGGTCTGCTCAAGGTCCAGGCCGTCGGGCCCTGGACGCTCGCCGCCGGCCTGGAACTGCGCGGCGGCGAAGCCATGCTGGCCGACCCCGGCGCCTGCCGCGACCTGGCCGGATCCCTGGCCGAGGGAGTCCGCGCCCATCTCGCGGAGGTCCGCCGCCGGATGCCCGGGGCGCGGGTCGTCCTCCAGCTGGACGAACCCTCCCTGACCGCCGTCCTGCTGGGCCGGGTCCGCTCCGCCAGCGGCTACCGCACCTACCGCGCCGTCGACCGCCAGGTCGTCGAGGCGACCCTGCGCGACGTCCTCGCAGCGGCGGGCGAGGACGGCACGACGCTCGTCCACTCCTGCGCCCCCGAAGTGCCGTTCGCGCTGCTGCGCCGGGCCGGGGCCGACGGAATCTCGTTCGACTTCTCGCTGCTCACCGAGCGTGAGGAGGAGACGATCGGGGAAGCCGTCGAGGGCGGCACCCACCTCTTCCTCGGCGTGGTGCCCTCCGCCGACGCCGCCTCGGAGGGATTGTCAGACCCGGGCGGTAGCGTCATGGGAGTCAGGACGCTGTGGAGCAGGCTGGGGCTGAATCCGGGGACTCTCGCCGAGTCCGTCGCGATCACTCCGTCGTGCGGTCTCGCGGGTGCGTCACCCGCGTACGCCCGCATCGCGCTCGCCCACAGCGCCAGGGCGGCGCGGTCGCTCGCGGACAACCCTGAGTGACGGGAATGACGGGCCAACGGGAGGACGGAACGATGGCGGGCGAACAGCGGGTCGAGCAGGAGAGTTCGGTTCCGGCGGACGTGCGGGAGAAGCACGCGCTGCTGGCCGAGCAGATCGAGGAGCACCGCTTCCGCTACTACGTGAAGGATCAGCCGGTCGTCAGCGACGCCGAGTTCGACCGGCAGCTGCGCTCCCTTGAGGCGCTGGAGCAGGAGCACCCGGCACTGCGCACCCCGGACTCCCCGACCCAGAAGGTCGCCGGGCCCTACCGCACGGAGTTCACCTCCGTCGAGCACCGCGAGCGCATGCTCTCCCTGGACAACGCCTTCGACGACGAGGAGTTGGCCGCCTGGGCGGACCGGGTCGCCAAGGACGTCGGCACCCCCGACCACCACTTCCTGTGCGAGCTCAAGGTCGACGGCCTCGCCGTCAGCCTCACCTACGAGCACGGCCGCCTGACCCGGGCGGCGACCCGCGGGGACGGCCGCACCGGCGAGGACATCACCCCCAACGTCCGTACGATCGCCGAGATCCCGCACCGCCTCAAGGGCGAGGACGTCCCCGCGCTCGTCGAGATCCGCGGCGAGGTCTTCTTCCCCATGGAGGACTTCGAGGAGCTCAACGCCCGGCTGGTCGCCGCCGACGACAAGCCCTTCGCCAACCCCCGCAACGCCGCGGCCGGATCACTGCGCCAGAAGGACCCCAAGGTCACCGCCACCCGCCCCCTGCACATGGTGGTGCACGGCATCGGCGCCCACGAGGGCCTCAGTATCGACCGCCTCTCCGGGGCCTACGACCTCCTCCAGGCCTGGGGCCTGCCCACCGCCCGGCACAACAAGGTCGTCGACTCCCTTTCCGGCGTGCGGGAGTTCATCGCGTACTACGGCGAGAACCGGCACTCCGTGGAGCACGAGATCGACGGCGTCGTCGTCAAGCTCGACGAGATCCCGCTCCAGGGGCGCCTGGGCTCCACCTCGCGTGCCCCGCGCTGGGCCATCGCCTGGAAGTACGCCCCCGAAGAGGTCAACACCAAGCTGGTCAACATCCGCGTCGGCGTCGGCCGCACCGGCCGCGTCACCCCGTACGCCCAGGTCGAGCCGGTCGAAGTGGCCGGTTCCGAGGTCGAGTTCGCCACCCTGCACAACCAGAACGTGGTGAAGGCCAAGGGCGTGCTCATCGGCGACACCGTGGTCATCCGCAAGGCGGGCGAGGTCATCCCCGAGATCCTCGGTCCTGTCGTCGATCTGCGCGACGGCACCGAGAAGGCCTTCGAGATGCCGTCCCACTGCCCCGAGTGCGGGACGGAGCTGCGGCCGATGAAGGAGGGCGACATCGACCTCCGCTGCCCCAACGCCCGCACCTGCCCGGCCCAGTTGCGCGAGCGAGTCTTCTACCTCGCCGGACGCAAGAGCCTGGACATCGACCACTTCGGCTATGTGGCCGCCGCCGCCCTGACCCGGCCGCTGGAGCCCGCCGTGCCCGTCCTGCGGGACGAGAGCGACCTGTTCGACCTCACCATCGACCAGCTGCTGCCGATCCGGGCGTACGTCCTGGACCAGGACAGCGGGCTGCCCAAGCGCGACCCGAAGACCGGCGAGGAGAAGATCGCGACGGTCTTCGCCAACCAGCAGGGCGAGCCGAAGAAGAACGCCGTCGCCATGCTGGAGGGCATCGCCGCCGCCAAGGAAGCGCCCCTCGCCCGGGTCCTCACCGGGCTCTCCATCCGGCACGTCGGGCCGGTCGCCGCCCAGGAGCTGGCCCGCCAGTTCCGCTCCATCGACCGGATCGACGAGGCGAGCGAGGAGGAGCTGGCCGCCGCCGACGGCGTCGGGCCGACCATCGCGGCCTCGGTCAAGCAGTGGTTCGCCGAGGACTGGCACCGCGAGATCGTGCGCAAGTGGCGCGAGGCCGGGGTGCGGATGGCGGACGAGGGATCCGGCGAGGACCAGGGTCCCCGCCCCCTCGAAGGACTCACCGTCGTCGTCACCGGCACCCTCGCGGGCCACACCCGCGACGGTGCGAAGGAGGCGCTCCAGACCCTCGGCGCGAAGGTCGCCGGATCGGTGTCGAAGAAGACCGCCTTCGTGGTCGTCGGCGACAACCCCGGCTCCAAGTACGACAAGGCGATGCAGCTGAAGGTGCCCGTGCTGGACGAGGACGGATTCGCGATCCTGCTCGAACAGGGGCCCGACCGTGCCAAGGAGGCGGCTCTGCCCGTCCCGGAAGCCGCGCCGACGGCCGATCGGGAGGACAGCGAGGAGTAGACGCGGAGTGACCGCCCACCTGGCCGCCGTTCGGTAGACGCGGAGTGACCGCCCACCTGGCCGCCGTTCGCCCACAGTTCGCCGGATCGAGACGCCTTCGAGACGCTGCCCCGGCGTGGCGCGGCCCGAGCAGGGAAGGAAACGGGGCAGAGGAGTGAAGAAGGGCCGGCCGGACCCCGAATGGCCCTGCCGCACCACCCGTTCGGGCCAATAGCAGATGGTGACGGGTGGTCGGTTCGCATTCGGGCAAGAGCTGTAGAGCGCTGCCCCTGGAAGCCTTTCGCGGCCTACTGTTGAGGGGTGCGCCTTCCGTGCACGGCTGCTCGACCGGGCCGTGGCGCCACGGGAGCGAGCGCCACCGAGGGCCATCGGCACCGCCGGCTGTGAGAGGGACGGAATGAAACCGACCGAGAGTGCCGCCCCGGTGTCGCGGCTGCAAGGTTTCGGCGGGCTCACGCCCCCCGTGGGCGCCGTCGTCGTGGGGATCGCCGCGTTACTGCTGGCGGTCGGGTCCTACCGGACCGTGACGCAGGGACACGCGCTCTTCCCGGACGGGGCGGTGGGGTGGTCCCTCGCCGTGCTCACCGGGATCATCGTCGGCCATCTGGTAGCGCTCGGCCGCGACCGGTGGTGGGGCGGCACCGGCTCCGGGGCGGCCCTCACCCTCGCCGTGCTGCTGCTGTACGGCTGGCTGCCGGCCGTGCTGGTCAGCCTCGCCGTCGTGGTGCTCGTCGGGACCGCCCGCCGGCACCGCTGGTGGCAGGGGCTGCTGCACGGCGGCGTGGACATGCTGGGCATCGGCGCGGCGGCCCTCGTCCTGGCCGCCTTCGGCGAGGTGCCCACCGTCGAGGAGCCCTGGCAGCCACTCGACTGGGGTATCGCGGCCGTCCCGGAACTGCTCCTGACGGCGTCCACGTATCTGCTCGTCACCCGGGTCCTGCTGTGGTACGCCCAGGCCCCGTACAACGGCGGGCTGCCCACCATCGCCCGCACCGCGATGCTGCGGCAGGGGCTCGTCGCCGTCGCGCTGCTCGGGCTCGCCCCGCTGATCTGCGCCGTCGCGATGTCCATGCCCATCCTGCTGCCGCTCTTCGCGGTGCCGCTGATCGCCCTGGACTCAACGCTCTGGATCGCCCGGGCCCGCGCCGAGGAGCAGCTGCGCGACCCGCTGACCGGGCTGCCCAACCGGCAGTGGCTGCTGGAGCGGACCTGGTCGGCGCTGGAGGACGCGGAGAGCATCGGCACCCGCTCCGCGCTGGTCCTGATCGACCTGGACCGCTTCCGCGCGGTCAACGACACGCTCGGCCACCTGGCCGGCGACCGGCTGCTGCTGCAGATAGCGGAGCGACTGCGGCTCGCCCTGCCGCGCGGCGCGGAGGCCGCACGGCTCGGTGGCGACGAGTTCGCCGTCCTGCTGCCGCACACCGACTCGACCACCAGCGCCCAGCAGGTCGCCCGCCATCTGGTCGCCGAGCTGTCCTCGCCGCTCGACCTCGACGGGCTGACCCTCGTCCTGGAGGCCAGCGCCGGGGTCGCGGTCTACCCCGACCACGCCCTGGACGCCGAGGGCCTGCTGCGCCGGGCGGACGTCGCGATGTACCAGGCCAAGCGGGACCGCACGGGCGTGGAGGTCTACGAGTCCAAGCGCGACAGCAACACCCCCGACCGGCTCGGGCTCCTCGGCGACCTGCGCCGGGCGCTCGACGCGAGCGAGGTCGAGCTGCACTACCAGCCCAAGGTCCGCTTCGACGGGCAGGTCGCCGGCCTGGAGGCGCTGGTGCGCTGGGTGCACCCGGAGCGCGGCCGGGTTCCCCCGGACGAGTTCATCGCCATCGCCGAGTCCTCCGGCCTGATGCCGCACCTCACGGAGTACGTACTGGAGACGGCGCTCGCCCAGGTCGCCCGCTGGAGGGCCCAGGGCCTGTTCGTGCCCGTCGCGGTCAACGTCTCCCCGCGCGACGTCCACACCCCCGGCTTCGCGGGGGGCATCGCCGCCCGGCTCGCCCGACACGGTGTGCCCCCGGGAGCGCTCCAACTGGAGATCACCGAGCATGTGCTGCTGGAGGATCCGCAGCGCGCCGCCGACACCCTGGCCGGGCTCACCGCGCACGGGGTGAAGATGTCCCTCGACGACTTCGGCACCGGCTACTCCTCCCTGGTCCACCTGCGCAGGCTCCCGGTCAGCGAGTTGAAGATCGACCGGTCCTTCGTGGCCCGGCTGGCGGTCGACCACGAGGACGCGGAGATCGTCCGCTGCACCATCGACCTGGCCCACTCGCTGGGCCTGGTCGTCGTCGCCGAGGGCGTCGAGGACGACGAGACGTGGGAGCGGTTGCGGGACCTCAGGTGCGACGCGGTGCAGGGCTGGCTGGTGGCGGCCGCGATGCCGCCCCAGGAGACGACGGCCTGGCTGCGGGCGCGCGGCGAGCACGGCTGGCGGCGGCCCGCGGAGCTGAAGGCCCAGGCCGCGGCCGCGGCGGCGGCGACCGGGTCGGCGACCGGCTCGATGAACGCATCGCTGAACGGCGCGGTGAACGGCGCGGTGAACGGCACGGCGGAGACCGAGAGCCCCTGAAGGCCACTCGTTCGGGCAGGCCCGCGCCGCCGGAAAGGCGTAGGCCGATCGGGGTGGGGCACCCGTCCCCAAGTGACCCCATAGGATTGGGGGCCGGTGGCACATTTCCACCTGCCGCGCGACGCCTGGCACGCACGCTCGCCGCGTTGCCGAAACGCCCACGTGGCTCCGCCACGAGGGCGCTCCGGCGCCTTGCGATCGCACGCACCGTACGCCGCGCGGCCCGTCCTTCGGACGGACGGTGGAAATGTGCCACCGGACCCCAGCCGCAACCACACACCAACCCCTGAGGATCGCTGCATGCCTGGCATCACGCGCGAGGAGGTCGCCCACCTCGCCCGGCTGGCGCGTCTGGAGCTGAAGGGCGAAGAGCTCGATCACTTCGCCGGTCAGCTCGACGACATCATCGGCGCGGTCGCCCGCGTCTCCGAGGTCGCCGACCAAGACGTACCGCCGACCTCCCACCCGCTGCCGCTGACCAACGTCATGCGCGCGGACGAGGTCCGTCCGTCGCTCACCCCCGCGCAGGCGCTCTCCGGCGCCCCGGCCCAGGAGCAGCAGCGTTTCAAGGTGCCGCAGATCCTGGGGGAGGACTAACCGCCATGACGGACATCAGCGCCATCATCAAGCTCACCGCGGCCGAGATCGCCGGAAAGATCGCCTCCGGCGAGCTGACCGCCGTCGAGGTCACCGAGGCCCACCTGGCCCGGATCGACGCGGTCGACGAGAAGGTCCACGCCTTCCTGCACATCGACCGCGAGGGCGCGCTCGCCCAGGCCCGTGCCGTGGACGCGAAGCGGGAGGCGGGCGAGAAGCTCGGCCCGCTGGCCGGCGTCCCGCTCGCGCTGAAGGACATCTTCACCACCAAGGACATGCCGACCACCGTCGGTTCCAAGATCCTTGAGGGCTGGGTCCCGCCGTACGACGCGACGCTCACGCAGAAGCTGCGCGCCGCCGACGTCGTCATCCTCGGCAAGACCAACATGGACGAGTTCGCCATGGGGTCCTCCACCGAGAACAGCGCCTACGGCCCCACCGGCAACCCGTGGGACCTCACCCGTATCCCCGGCGGCTCCGGTGGCGGCTCCTCCGCCGCCCTCGCCTCCTACGAGGCCCCGCTCGCCATCGGTACGGACACCGGCGGCTCGATCCGCCAGCCCGCCGCCGTCACCGGCACCGTCGGCGTCAAGCCCACCTACGGCGGCGTCTCCCGCTACGGCATGGTCGCCTTCTCGTCCTCCCTCGACCAGGGTGGGCCCTGCGCCCGTACGGTCCTGGACGCGGCGCTGCTGCACGAGGCCATCGCCGGGCACGACCCGCTGGACTCGACGTCCATCGACGCCCCGGTTCCGCCGGTCGTCGAGGCCGCGCGCAACGGCTCCGTACAGGGCATGCGCGTCGGCGTCGTCAAGCAGTTCCGCGGCGAGGGCTACCAGGCCGGTGTCCTCCAGCGCTTCGACGAGTCGGTCGAGCTGCTGAAGTCGCTGGGCGCCACCGTCGTCGAGCTGGACTGCCCGTCCTTCGACCTGGCGCTCTCCGCGTACTACCTGATCGCGCCCTCCGAGTGCTCCTCCAACCTGGCCCGCTTCGACGCCATGCGCTACGGCCTGCGGGTCGGCGACGACGGCACGAAGTCGGCCGAGGACGTCACCGCGCTCACCCGCGAGGCCGGCTTCGGCGACGAGGTCAAGCGCCGCATCATCCTGGGGACGTACGCGCTCAGCTCCGGCTACTACGACGCGTACTACGGCTCGGCCCAGAAGGTCCGCACCCTCATCACCCAGGACTTCGCGAAGGCCTTCGAGCAGGTCGACGTGATCGTCTCCCCGACGACGCCGACCACCGCCTTCCCGATCGGCGAGCGCGCCGACGACCCGATGGCGATGTACCTCGCGGACCTGTGCACCATCCCCACCAACCTGGCCGGCAACTCCGCCATGTCGCTGCCCTGCGGCCTGGCCCCGGAGGACGGTCTGCCGGTCGGACTGCAGATCATCGCCCCCGCCATGAAGGACGACCGGCTCTACAAGGTCGGAGCGGCCGTCGAGGCCGCCTTCGTGGAAAAGTGGGGGCACCCGCTGCTTGAGGAGGCTCCGTCGCTGTGAGTGCCATGGCAAAGAAGGCCAGTAACTTCAAGAAGTCCAAGACCGGGCTGTACATCTCGCTCGGCAGTACCGCGTTCGGCGCGATCACCGTCGCCAAGCAGGCGAGGCTCGCGCGCGAGGACAACGACGTGCTGCGGCTCGTCGACGCTGCGGTCTCCGCGGCCGCCATCGTCACCGGACTCGCGATCCTCTATCGCGAACTGAAGCGTCTCGGCGACGACGACGTTCTGCTGGGCTGAGAGGGAAAGTTTCACCGTGACTGTCACCGACCTGGTGTCGTACGAGGACGCGCTCGCGTCCTACGACCCCGTCATGGGCCTCGAAGTCCATGTCGAACTCGGCACCAAGACCAAGATGTTCTGCGGCTGCTCCACGGAGCTGAAGCAGGACGCCAACTCCCAGACCTGCCCGGTCTGTCTCGGACTGCCCGGCGCGCTGCCGGTCGTCAACGAGATCGGCGTGGAGTCGGCCATCAAGATCGGCCTCGCGCTCAACTGCGAGATCGCCGAATGGTGCCGATTCGCCCGGAAGAACTACTTCTATCCGGACATGCCGAAGAACTTCCAGACCTCCCAGTACGACGAGCCGATCGCCTTCAACGGCTATCTGGACGTCCAGCTGGAGGACGGCGAGATCTTCCGGGTGCAGATCGAGCGCGCCCACATGGAGGAGGACACCGGCAAGTCGACGCACGTCGGCGGCGCCACCGGCCGTATCCACGGCGCGTCGCACTCTCTGCTCGACTACAACCGGGCCGGCATCCCGCTCATCGAGATCGTCACCAAGCCGATCGAGGGAGCGGGCGCCCGCGCCCCCGAGGTCGCCAAGGCGTACGTCGCCGAGCTCCGCGAGCTGATCAAGGCTCTCGGGGTCTCCGAGGCCCGCATGGAGATGGGCCAGATGCGCTGCGACGTGAACCTGTCGCTGCGCCCGCACGGCCGCGAGGAGTTCGGTACCCGCTCCGAGACGAAGAACGTGAACTCGCTGCGCTCCGTCGAGCGGGCCGCGCGCTTCGAGATCCAGCGGCACGCCGCGGTGCTGTCCTCGGGCGGCACGATCGTGCAGGAGACCCGGCACTTCCACGAGGAGGACGGCTCCACCACGGCCGGCCGCATCAAGGACAACGCCGAGGACTACCGCTACTTCCCCGAGCCGGACCTGGTGCCCGTGGCGCCGGCCCGCGAGTGGGTCGAGGAGCTCCGCAAGGGCCTCCCCGAGCTTCCCCGGCTGCGCCGGGCGCGGCTCAAGGAGGAGTGGGGCGTCACCGAGCACGACATGCAGTCCATCCTCAACGCGGGCGCGGTCGACCTGATCGTCGCCACCACCGAGGAGGGCGCCCCCTCCGACCAGGCCCGCAAGTGGTGGATGGGCGAGCTGGCCCGTAACGCCAACGAGACCGGCCGCGGCCTGGACGAGCTGCCGATCACCCCGGCGCAGGTCGCCCGGGTGGCCGCGCTCGTCGCCGCGGGCGACCTCAACGACAAGCTGGCCCGCCAGGTCATCGAGGGTGTCCTCGCGGGCGAGGGCGACCCGGACACCGTCGTCGAGAAGCGCGGCCTGAAGGTCGTCTCGGACGAGGGCGCGCTGTCCACGGCCGTGGACGAGGCCATCGCGGGCAACGCGGCCATCGCGGACAAGATCCGCGGCGGCAAGGTCGCGGCGGCGGGCGCGCTCGTCGGCGCGGTCATGAAGGCCACCCGCGGCCAGGCGGACGCGGCACGCGTGCGCGAGCTGATCCTGGAGAAGCTCGGCGTCGAGGGCTGATCCCGGCCGATCACGCCCTGAAGGGGCGGTGCACCCGTGTTCCCCACGGGCGCACCGCCCCTTCAGCCGTGCACCACCGCTGCCTGAGAGCCTGTCGGGTGGCCTTCGATCGGGCGGCCACGCCCTGGCACGCACGCCCACGGGCACGCCCCCGAGCCGGGTCACTTCACCCGGCCCGGCCTCGCGGCCGTACCCGCGACGCTCCTCGACTCCACGCTCGCGCTCCGGGCATCGCTGCACCTCATCGGGGTGTGAGGGAGCCGGCAGGCGGGGTGTGGGCGAGCAGGTACGCGGAGTTGGACTTCCGGTCCGGCCTGTTGGACGTTCACCACCGGTCCGTACGCAGTCCTTCCCGATGCCACCTGGGCTGACTAGCTTCCGGGCTGTACCCACCGGAACCAGGAGGCTCTTTTGACCACGGACATGTCACGGCGACGGCTCTTCGCGCTGGGCGGCGGCGCACTCGGCGCCGCCGCTGCCGGGTCGTTCCTGCCGCCCTCGCTCCAGGCCGCCATCGCCGCGCAGCCCGCCCACGCGGGGTCCGGCGGGCTCGGAGCGATCAAGCATGTGGTGATCCTCATGCAGGAGAACCGTTCCTTCGACCACTACTTCGGCACCCTGCGCGGCGTACGCGGCTTCGGCGACCGTAACGCCATCGAGCTGCCCACCGGCGGGACGGTCTTCGAGCAGCCCGGCGCGGCCGGCTCCGCCGTGCTGCCCTTCCCGGTGCGCGGGGCGGCCGAGGAGCAGAAGAAGGACCTCCAGTACATCGGTGCCCTCGACCACTCCTGGAACGGTGGCGCGAAGGCCTGGGGCGGCGGCTGGATGAACGGCTGGATCAGCGCGAAGACCGCGGCCACCATGGCGTACTACGACCGCCGGGACATCCCGCTCCACTACGAGCTGGCCGACACCTTCACCGTCTGCGACGCCTACCACTCCTCGATCCACACCTCCACCAGCCCCAACCGCAACCACCTGTGGAGCGGGAAGACCGGCTTCGAGCCGAACGGGAAGCGGGCCGTCGGCAACGACGCCTACAGCGAGGGGACCCACCCCGGCTACGACTGGTCCACCTACGCCGAGCGGCTGGAGAAGGCCGGGCGCAGCTGGCGCACGTACACCGAGTGGGAGAACTTCACCGACAACCAGATCGAGTTCTACGCCACCTTCAAGGCGATCGCCCGCAAAGCCCTCGCCAGGACCGGCGGCCACACCTACATGGAAGCCTTCTACGCGAAGGTCCGCGGCGGGTCCGAGGCCGAGCGCGAGCGGCTCCTCGGGCTGCTGGAGGAGGGCGTCGCCACCCTCACCGAGCAGGAGCGCAGCCTGTTCGAGCGGGGGCTGCGCCGGGTTCCGACCGGGACCCTGGCCGAGGAGTTCGCCAAGGACGTGTCGGCCGGGACGCTCCCCGCGGTCTCCTACCTGGTGCCCTCGGCGATCGACTCCGAGCACCCGAGCGTGTCCTCGCCGGTGCACAGCGCGACCATCGTCTACAAGGTCCTCGACGCCCTCGGCAGGAACCCGGACGTGTGGCGGCACACCGCCGTGCTGATCAACTACGACGAGAACGACGGCTTCTTCGACCACGTCCCGCCGCCCGTCGCGCCCCCCGAGGTGACCGACGAGCAGTGGGAGGGCCGGCCCACCGGCCTCGGGATCCGGGTGCCGCTGCTGGTCGTCTCGCCGTGGACGGTCGGCGGCTACGTCTGCTCCGAGGTCTTCGACCACACCTCCGTGATCCGCTTCCTGGAGCGCTGGACCGGCGTGAAGGAACCCAACATCAGCGACTGGCGGCGCCGCGTCACCGGCGACCTCACCTCCGCCTTCGACTTCACCCGGGCCCGGCGGCAGCCCGCCGTCGAGCAGCCCGGGGCGATCCCGCCGCTCAGCGGCCGCTGGCAGCCGAAGCCGCCCGCCGTGCAGCAGCTCCCCGAGCAGGAGCCCGGCGCACGCCCGGCGCGCCCGCTGCCGTACCAGCCGGACGCCCGGGCGCGGCGCTCGGGTGACGCCCTGCGGGTGGACCTCGCCAACAGCGGCCGGTCCTCCGCGCACTTCGCGCTGTACCCGTACGCCGGCGAGTTCCCGGCCCCGCAGCACAAGGACGTCCGGGGCAGCGCGCACTGGACCGTCCCGCTGAGCGGCGACGCGTACCGCTTCACGGTCACCGGGCCGAACGGCTTCCGGCGCGAGTTCGCCGGACCGGCCGACGGGGGAGCGGAGGTCGCCACCCGCATCGACCACCGCGACCGCGACCTGCACCTCACCCTGCGCAACACCGGCCACCGGCCCCTGACCTTCCTGGTGCGGCCGCTCGGCTACGTCGACGAGGACGACGTGCGGGACTGGACCCGCCGCGTCACGGTCAAGCCCGGCCGCAGCCGGTCGCTCGTGCACTCGGCGGCCGACGCCCACGGCTGGTACGACCTCGTCGTCACGGCCGAGGGGGAGGACGGCTTCCGGCGGCGGCTCATGGGCCACATCGAGAACGGCCGCGCCAGCGTCTCCGGCTGACCGGGCCCGACGGTCGTGTCCGACGGCCGTATCCGATGGTCGCATCCGATGGTCACAGGGCTTGAACCGTCCCCTGTAGGGAACAGATCAAGCCCTGTGAGCATGGCCACGAAACGGACAAAGGATCACGTTCTGCTGGCAGAGTGGCGATCTCAGGTCATGAGACGTTTGCGGGCAGATCACGCTATCTGCGAGTAAAGGTCCACGAACCCGCAGGGAGCTCATACGTTGGCTGCCATCGCCCGCTGGTGCATCAGGCACCGCCTCGTCGCCGTCCTCATCTGGCTCGCCGCGCTCGGCGGGACCGCCGCCGCGGCGGGCTTCGCGGGTTCGGCGTACTCCAACGACTACGAGGTCCCCGGCACGGAATCCGGCCGGGCCACCGAGCTCCTCTCGCGTGGCTTCACCGACCTCGGCGGCGACACCGACACCGTCGTCTGGCACACCACCGGCTCCACGGTCACGGCCGCCGACGTCGAGCAGACCATGACCCGGACGCTCCACCGAATCGAGAGCCTGCCGGGCGTCGGTGGGGTCACCGGCCCCTACGGAACGGCCGGTCCCGGCCAGATCAGCGAGGACGGCCACACCGCCTACGCCACGGTCACCTTCGACCGCGCCGCCGACGAGATCCCCGCCTCCCAGGCCCAGGCCCTCGTCGACACCGCGAAGGCCGCCGAGGCCGACGGGCTCCAGGTCGAGCTGGGCGGCACCGCCGTCGCCCTCACCGAAGCGCCCTCCGCCCATCTCGCCGAGGGCATCGGCGTCGTCGTCGCGGCCGTCGTGCTCTTCCTCGCCTTCGGCTCGCTCGCCGCCAGCCTGCTGCCCATCGCCACCGCCCTGGTCTCCGTGGGCACCGCCTACGCGGGCATCGTGCTGCTCGGCCATGTCATGACCGTCGCGGACTTCGCCCCGATGCTGGGCATGCTCATCGGGCTCGGCGTCGGCATCGACTACGCCCTGTTCATCGTCACCCGGCACCGCAGAGGACTGCGGCGCGGCATGTCCGTCGACGAAGCGGCGCAGAACGCGGTCACCACCACCGGCCGCGCGGTCGTCTTCGCCGGGGCGACCGTCTGCATCGCCCTGCTCGGCATGCTGATCCTGCGGCTCGGCTTCCTCAACGGCGTCGCCATCGCCGCCTCGCTCACCGTCGTCCTCACCGTCATGGCCTCGGTCACCCTGCTGCCGGCCCTGCTCTCCCTCATCGGGATGCGGGCTCTCAGCCGCCGCGAACGCAGGCAGCTCGCCGAACACGGGCCGAGGCCCGAGCTGCCCACCGGCCTCGCCGCCCGCTGGTCGGCCTTCGTGGAGCGGCACCCCAAGTTGCTGGGCGGGATCGCGGCCGTCGTCATGCTGGTGCTCGCCCTGCCCGCCCTCGGCCTCCACCTCGGCACCTCCGACCAGGGCAACAACCCGGCCGGCGCCACCACCCGGCAGGCCTACGACCTGCTCGCCGACGGCTTCGGGCCCGGCGTCAACGGCCCCCTCACCGTCGCCGCCCAGCTCGACGGCGCCGACGACCGGCTGGCGCTGGACTCCCTGCCCGGGAAGCTGCGCACCACCGACGGCGTCGCCTCGGTCAGCCCGGTCACCTACAACAGCGCCGGTGACACCGCCTTCCTCACCGTCGTACCCGACTCGTCCCCGCAGTCGCAGGACACCAGCGAACTGGTCGACCGGATCCGGGGCGAGGTGCTGCCGCCGGTCCAGGACAAGACCTCGCTGGAGGCCCATGTCGGCGGGGTGACGGCGAGCTACGACGACTTCGCCGAGATCATCGTCGGCAAGCTGCCGCTCTTCGTCGGGGCCGTCATCGGGCTCGGCGGCCTGCTGCTGCTCCTGGCCTTCCGGTCCATCGGCATACCGCTCAAGGCCGCCGTGATGAACGTGGCCGCAGTCGCCTCCTCCTTCGGCGTCGTCGTGGCCGTCTTCCAGTGGGGCTGGGGCAGCGAACTGCTCGGCCTCGGCAGTGCAGGGCCCATCGAACCCTTCCTCCCCGTGATCATGGTCTCGGTGCTCTTCGGCCTCTCCATGGACTACCAGGTCTTCCTGGTCGGCCGGATGTACGAGGAGTGGCTGGAGACCGGCGACAACCGGCGCTCCGTCCGGGTCGGCCTCGCCGAGACCGGCCGGGTCATAAACTCCGCCGCCGTGATCATGATCTCCGTCTTCCTCGCCTTCGTGCTCAGCGGCGACCGGGTCATCGCCATGTTCGGCATCGCGTTGGCCACCGCCGTCGCCCTGGACGCCTTCGTCCTGCGCACCCTGCTGGTGCCCGCCCTGATGCACATGCTCGGCGGGGCGAACTGGTGGCTGCCGGGCTGGCTGGAGCGGCGGCTGCCCCGGATCAGCATCGAGCCGCCCGACTGCGTACCGCTCCATGCGAAGATCCCGGTGGCACGCGATTCGGAAGAGGGCGCCGGGCCGGTGATGGTCCGGCCCGCCGCGAAGGAGCACGATGTTCGCCATATCCCTGGGTGACGACAAGGCGGAGCTACGGCCGCTGGAGGTCTGGCAGGCCGAGGAGTTCCTCGACCACATGGACCGGGCCCGGGAGGGGGTCGACCCCTGGATCCCGTTCGCCTCCTTCGCCACCGACCTGGACTCGGCGCGCGCCCTGCTCAGGCGGTACGCGGAGAAGCAGGCGGCGGACACCGGGCGGCTGTACGGCATCTGGCTGGACGGCACCCTCGTCGGCGGCGTCCTCTTCCGGATCTTCGACGCGGCATCCGGCAACTGCGAGATCGGCGTCTGGCTGGAGCCCGCCGCCCAGGGCCGCGGCCTGATCACCCGCGCCGCCGAGCGCCTCATCGACTGGGCGGTGTACGAGCGCGGCATGCACCGCGTGGAGTGGGACGCCTCCGCCGCGAACACCCGATCGATCGCGGTGGCGAAGCGGCTCGGGATGACCCGGGACGGCGTGATCCGGCAGAACTACCTCTACCGGGGCGTACGTCACGACTCGGAGGTCTGGTCCGTCCTCGCCCCGGAATGGCGGGCCCGCGGCGGGCGCTGAGCCCCGGCGTCGCCTCGTCGTGGCCCCGTCGCTCAGAAGGCTCTCATCCGGGCCCTCTGGCGTGCGGCCCATGAACACCACGCCCCCCAGGACGACGACCCCTTCCACGACCACCCCGACCGCCGGGACGACCGACCCCGCAGAGGGCACCGCCGCTGCCACACCGCACTCGGCGGCCAGCCACCCATCAGCAGAGTTGACAACCCTGCGGGTCAATACATCTAAGGCGCCTGCCCACCCCTCGGACAGGGGGTAGGCGCGTCCCTGGCCCGTCTCTAAGGCGCCCGGCACCGGGAAGATGCGGAACTCGCCCGATGCGGTGCCCCCTCCTGGCCGACGACAGTGGACACACGGCGGACACCGGGCCCCGGCCGACCGGCCGGGCAGCCCCCCGTCCGCTGCCACGACCAGGAACCAGGGGCACTCCATGTACGAGTACGAGCTCTACCGCGCCACCTCCGCCGAGTTGATCCGCCAGGCCGACGCCGAGCGCGAGATCGGCCGGGCCCGCCTCGCCCGCCGGGCCGTCCGCCGCACCGGACGCGGGGACCCCGAAGGGAAGGTGATGGAGGACAAGCGCTCCCGCTTCGCCCCGGCCGCCTGACGGTGTCCCGGCCCGGGACGACCACCGAGCCGGGACCCGACCGCGCCCGGAGCATGATCACCGTCCGCGGAAAGGGCCCCGCCGCCTCGTACGCGTATGCGATGCTCGGCAGCGTGGAGACCAGGTCAGTGAGCCCCGTGTTCGTCGGGCGTGCCGAGGAGCTCGCCTCGCTCACCGAGGCGCTCGCGCGTGCCGCGTCCGGCGACCCGCAGGCGCTGCTGATCGGCGGCGAGGCGGGCGTCGGCAAGACCCGTCTCGTCGAGCAGTTCGTCACGGCGGCCGGACGGCGCGACGCCGTCGTCGCCGTCGGGTCCTGCGTCGAGATCGGGGCCGACGGACTGCCGTTCGCCCCCTTCCCGACCGCCCTGCGCGCCCTGCGCCGGGCCCTGCCCGAGGAGATGGCCGCCGCCGTCGCCGGCCAGGAGGGCGAGCTGGCCCGGCTTTTGCCCGAACTGGGCGAGGCGCACCGGGACGCGATCGACGAGCACAGCATCGCCCGCCTCTTCGA
Source organism: Streptomyces anulatus (assembly GCF_000721175.1). GTDB lineage: Bacteria > Actinomycetota > Actinomycetes > Streptomycetales > Streptomycetaceae > Streptomyces > Streptomyces anulatus_C. The sequence continues at coordinate 151,930 of NZ_JOEZ01000024.1, read as the reverse complement.
GCTCACCGCCCGGCTGCTGGAGCGGATATCCGCCGACCGGGCGGTCGTCCTCGTCCTGGAGGACCTGCACTGGGCGGACGCCTCCACCCGGCACCTGCTCGCCTACCTCTTCCGCACCCTCGACAGCGGCCGCCTCATGGTCGTCGGCACCTACCGCGCCGACGACATCCACCGCCGCCACCCCCTGCGCCCGCTCCTCGCCGAGCTGGACCGGCTGCGCACCGTCACCCGCGTCGAACTCGACCGGTTCAGCCACGACGAGGTCGGCCACCAGCTCGCCGGCATCCTCGCGGAGACCCCCGAGCCCGCACTCGTCGACGAGATCTTCGACCGCTCCGACGGCAACGCCTTCTTCGTCGAGGAGCTGGCCCGCTCCCTGGAGTGCTGCGGCGACAGCTCCGGGCTGACCGAATCGCTCCGCGACCTCCTGCTCGTCCGCGTGGAGGCGCTCCCCGAGCACGCCCAGCGGATCGCCCGACTGGTAGCCGAGGGCGGCTCCTTCGTCGAACACGAACTGCTGGCCGCCGTCGCCGGGCTCGGCGAGGACGACCTCGACGAGGCCCTGCGCGCGGCCGTCGGCGCCAACCTGCTGCAACCCGCGCCCGACAACGACGGCTACCGCTTCCGGCACTCCCTGGTCCGCGAGGCCGTCAGCGACGACCTGCTGCCCGGTGAACGCACCCGCGTCAACCGCCGGTACGCCGAAGCCCTGGAGGCCGCCCCCTCCCTCGTCCGCGACGACGAACGCGCCACCCGCCTCGCCAGCTACTGGTACGCCGCCCACGACGCCGCCAAGGCCCTTCCCGCCGTGCTCCGGGCCGCCGTCGAGGCCCGCCGCCGCTACGCCTACTCCGAGCAACTGAGGCTGCTGGAAAGGGCGATGGAGCTGTGGGACGACGTTCCCGACGCGGTACGCGCCACTCTGCGCCCCTTCGACTACGCGGAGGTCTACCCGGCCTCCGGCTGCGACCCGGAGAACGCGCCGCTGCGCTACCTGGACGTGATGGCCGAGGCCACCGTCGCCGCCCACTTCGGCGGCGACCGCAAACGTGCCCTGGCCATCTCCAAGAAGGCCATGCGGGTCCTGGCCGCCGAGGCCGACCCGCTGCGCGAGGCCTGGTTCCTGGTGCAGCGCAGCCGGCTGGTGCAGGGGCTCGACAAGGGGGACGGCTGGGAGGAGCTGGCCGCCGCGCAGGAACTGGTGCGCGGGCTGCCGCCGTCCCCCGTGCAGGCCGACGTCCTGACCAATGTGGCCAGTTGGCGGGCGCTGCACCAGCCGGGCCCGCAGGCTCTCGAGGACAGCGACCGCGCCGTGGAGTACGCCCGGCTCGTCGGCGACGAGTACATCGAGCTGCACGCCCGCCTCACCCGGGGCTGGCTGACCGCGGACGCGGGCGGCGTCGAGGACGGCATCGCCGAGATGTACGCCGTCCGGGACCGCGCCGAGCAGCTGAACCTGATGAACCTCCTCGGCCGGGTCAGCGTCAACCTGCCCTCCTCGCTCGAAGCGATGGGCCGCTCGCTGGAGGCCGTCGCCGCCGCCGACCACGGCATCGAGATCTGCCACAGCCACGGCCTGGCCGACTCCGGGGCGTGGGTGTACGCCAACCAGGCCCAGTCCCTGTTCTCCCTCGGGCACTGGGCCCAGAGCGAGGCCGCCGCCGCGTCCTCCGCCCGCCTGGCGCTGGGGCCCAAGTCGAAAGGCCTCGCCGCCCTCCGCCGTACCGAACTGGCCGTCGCCCGCGGGGACCTCGCCGAGGGGGAGGAGCTGCTCGCCCTGGTCCGCAAGCACTACGGGCAGCGCGATCGGCAGCACCAGCACCTGATCGACCCCGTCCGGCACGGCATGGTGCTGGCCGCCTCACAGGGCAGGCTCGCCGAGGCGCGGGCCGCGTTCGAGGAGCTGGCCCGGCCCGGCTTCCCGCCCGGCACCCAGCGCTACGCCCTGCCGCTGCTCCGTACCGCCGCCATGATCGAGGCCGACGCCCGCGGACTGCCCGCCGCCGAACCGGACCGTGCGGAGCTGCTGGCCCTGATCCGCCGGTGCGTGAAGAACCTCCCGATGCTCGTCCCCGTATGGGTCGCCTACGGCGTCTTCATCGAGGCGGAGCTGGCCCGGGCGGAGGGTACGGACACCCCCGAACACTGGGCACGCGCCGCCGAGGCCTTCGGCCCGCTGCGTCGCCCGTACCAACTGGCCCAGGTCCACCGCCGCTGGGCCGAATCCCTGCTCATCGCCCCCGGCGACCGGTCCGCCGCCACAGCCCTGCTGCACCGCGCCCTGGAGGCCGCCCGCCGGCTCGGCGCACGCCCGCTCGCCGAGGCGGTCGAACAGCTGGCGGCCCGGGCCCGCATCACCCTGGGCGGCCCCGGAGCGGGACCCGGCCCCGGCTCCGGGATCCACCCGGCCGCCGTACCCGCCGGAGGGAGCCCCGACCATCCGTCGGCCGACGAACAGGACCCCGCCATCGCCGCCGTGGCGTCCTTCGGGCTGACCCCGCGCGAGCAGGACGTGCACCGGCTGGTGGCGGCCGGGCACACCAACCGCAGGATCGCCGAGGAGCTGTTCATCTCGCCGAAGACCGCCAGCGTGCACGTCTCCAACATCCTGGCCAAGCTCGGTGTCTCCAGCCGGGGCGAGGCGGCCGCCCTCGCCCACCGCCTGAGGCTCTACCCGGCCGTGTGAGGCCCTCTTCCCGGGGCCCTACGGCTCGGGCCCCTCGTCCGCGCGGCGCTCCGGCCCGCTCACCGGTTTCCCGGGCCGGGGCCGGTCGAGCACGGCGTCCTGCTCGGGCGCGACCGGCCGCTTGCGCCCGTTCCGGGGCTCCGGACCGTCGTCCGGGGCCGGGGCGCGGACGGTCACCTTCCCGGAGGTCAGATCTATCGGCCCCCGGTTCGGATCACCGATCCCGAGATCCACCCGGCTCAGCTCCAGCCGCTTCCGCTCGTCCGAAGTGTGCTTGCGTCCCGGGGCGAAGAGCTCCTCGAAGAAATTGAACACCAGCCGTGCTCCCTCCGACATGCCGCTCGGGCGGGCCGGTCACCGCACTTCCACCTGGAGGATCCTGTCGTCCCCGGGCTTCTGCGTGCCCCGTCCGTCCGTGTTGCTGGTGACCAGCCACAGGCGGTCGCTCCCCGCACTCACCACAGTGCGCAGGCGGCCGTGCTTCTCATCCAGGAACGACTGGGGGTCCGCCAAAGGTTCCTCCGCCTTCTCGCCGGACAGCGGAATCCGCCACAGCCGCTCGCCCCGCAGCCCGGCCATCCAGATCGAGCCCTCCGCGTAAGCGATCCCGCTGGGGGAGGCTTCCGACGTCTTCCACTGCGCCACCGGGTCGATGAACCCGCCCTCGCCCTCCTTGCCCTCGGCCTCGGGCCAGCCGTAGTTCCCGCCGGGCTCGATCAGATTCAGCTCGTCCCAGGTGTTCTGGCCGAACTCGGCGGCCCACAGCCGCTTCTCCGCGTCCCAGGCGAGCCCCTGAACGTTGCGGTGCCCGTACGAATACACCACCGAGTCCGCCTCCGGATTGCCGTGCACCGGCTCGCCGTCGGGGGTCATCCGCAGGATCTTGCCCGCCAGCGACTCCTTGTCCTGGGCCAGTCCGGTGTCCCCGGTCTCGCCCGTGCCCGCGTACAGCATCTTGTCCGGGCCGAACGCGATCCGGCCGCCGTTGTGGATGCTGCCCTTGGGGATACCGCGCAGGATGGTGTCCGGGGCCCCCAGCTGCTGTCCCGCCGGGCGCTTCTCGTCGTAACTCATGCGGACGATCCGGTTGTCGGACGTGGTGGTGAAGTAGGCGTACACCAGCTGGTCCGCGCCGAACGTGGAGGAGACGGCGAGCCCCAGCAGCCCGCCCTCGCCCGCCGGGGACACCCCGGGCACCGAGCCCAGCAGCGTCTGCTTCCCGTTCTCGCCGTCGATCCGGTGGACCGTGCCCTCGTCACGCGAGGCGACCAGCAGATCACCGCCCGGCAGCGCGGCGAGACCCCAGGGCGACTTCAGGTTCTCGGTCAGCGTCGAGACCACCTTCGCCGACCCCTTCTCGGGCGGCAGCTCCCCCGGCCGGCTCGGCGAGGCCGGGGGAGCGGAGTTCCCCGAGGCGGCCGGGGTACCGGTGGGCCGCCCGGACGAACCCCCGCCCCCGTCGGCGGAACACGCCGCCGACAGCAGCAGGGCGGCCGACGCCAGCGCGGCCACCACCCCCCTGCGCATCGCCGGGGACTGCACAGGTCCGAACAGAGCACCACGCACGGAACCGATCCTTTCGACGGTTGCCCGACTACCTGCTCCCACACCTTGTACCTACACCGTGTTCCCCCACGGCGACCGGTCCAGGAGTTCTTGATGCGGCCATTCTCCCGCCGCGGCCCCTGCGATGCTCGGTGCGGCGAGGGCCGGTCCCGCGCTGCTCAGTCCCACGACTCGCGGGCGGCGGGCAGAGCGTCGATCTCCGCCAGGTCCCGGTCGCCCAGGACCACCCGCGCCGCCCCGGCGTTCTCCACCGCCCACCGCTCCCGCTTGGCCCCCGGCACCGGCACCACGTGCGGACCCTGACGCAGCACCCACGCCAGCGCCACCTGGGCCACGGTCGCCCCCCGGCGCTCCGCGACCCGCCGCAGACCGGCCACCACCGGCTGGTTCGCGGCCATCACCTCCGCCGTGAACCGCGGATGCCTGGCCCGCAGGTCCTCCGGCTCGAAACCCTGGCCCGGCTTCAGCGTCCCGGTCAGATAGCCGCTGCCCAGCGGCATCGCGGCCAGCAGCCCGACCCCGCGCGCCACGCACCACGGCAGCAGCTCCGTCAGCGCCTCGCGCGACCACACCGACAGCTCCGCCTCGACGGCGCTGACCGGGAAGACCTGCTGGATCCGCTCCAGTTGCCGGATCGTTCCCTCGTGCGGCCCCTCGCCCGACCGGCGCGGCGCCCGCGCGCCCACCGCGCACAGCCCGAGCGAGCGCACCTTGCCCGCGGTGACCAGCTCCGCCATCGCGCCCCAGGTCTCCTCCACCGGCACCTCGGGGTCGGCCCGGTGCAGCTGGTACAGGTCGATCACATCGGTCTGGAGCCGCCGCAGCGAGGCGTCACAGGCCCGCCGGACGTACCCCGGCCGGCCGTTGGCGACGATGTGCTGATCGCCCACCAGCAGCCCGCACTTGGTGGAGACGAACGCCTCATGGCGACGGCCCTTCAGCGCCCGCCCCACCAGCAGCTCATTGGTGAACGGCCCGTACATGTCCGCGGTGTCGAGCAGCCGGACGCCCGCGTCCAGCGCCGCGTGCACCGTCCGCACCGAACGGTCGCCGAGCTGCTGCGACGCGCTGTAACCCCAGCTCATCGGCATGCAGCCCAGCCCGACCGCACCCACGGCAAGCCCGGCCGCCCCGATAGTCCTGCACTCCAACTCCCCGAACCTCCCTAGGCCCTGTCTGACGATTCCCGTCCGCCTCACGACGCCATGCACGCACTCGCGCCGCACCGACCCCGGACCCGAGTACGTCCAGTACGAGGGCCTGGGGCCGGCACGCCGAGAGCACGCACCTGACGCCGCGCGGCCGCCCTGCGGGCGACGACGGGAATTGTCAGACACGCCCAAGACCTTCCTCGTTCCCGCGGTCACGGGGCCGCACCGCACCCAAAAGTAACCTCTGGTCTCTCCGGGCCCCCGCGCAGCCGTCCTGGAGCGCTCGCACACCCGTCGCATAGCCTCCTGACCATGACTGCGACGACTGCCGACGTGTGGCTGCCCTTCCCGGCCGAGGAGATCGACGGGCTCCCCGGGGGCTTCAACTACCTCTTCTGGGACGGCGAACCGGACTACCCCGCAGACCCGGCCGACTGTGCCTACTACGTCGTGCCCTACATGAAGGGCCCCGAGGTCGCGGTGCGCCCGCTCGCCGCGATGGGCGCCGTCCAGGTGGTGCAGACGCTCTCCGCCGGCATCGACCACGTGGAGCCGGGCCTCGGCCTGCTGCCCGCCGGTGTGCGGCTCTGCAACGCCAAGGGCGTGCACGAGGCGTCCACCGCCGAGCTGACGCTCGCGCTGATCCTCGCCTCCCTGCGCGGTGTCCCCGGGTTCGTCCACGGCCAGGACAGGGAGGAGTGGCGGTCCGGTTTCTACCCCGCGCTCGCCGACAAGTCCGTCCTCATCGTGGGGTACGGCTCCATCGGCTCGGCCATCGAGGACCGGCTCGTTCCGTTCGAGTGCGCGCGGGTGGCGCGCGTCGCGCGCTCCGCACGAACCACCGCACGCGGCCCCGTGCGGACGCTCGGCGATCTGCCCGCCCTGCTGCCCGAGGCCGACGTCGTGATCCTCTCCACCCCGCTGAACCCGTCCACGCAGGGGCTGGTGGGCGCCGACTTCCTCGCCGCGATGCCCGACGGCGCCCTCCTCGTCAACGTCGCCCGCGGTGGAGTCGTCGACACCAAGGCCCTGCTTTGCGAACTCGAGTCCGGACGGCTGCGGGCCGCACTCGATGTGACCGACCCGGAACCCCTGCCCGCGGGCCATCCTCTCTGGCATGCTCCGAATGTCTTGATCACGCCTCATGTGGGCGGCAGCACCTCGGCGTTCGAACCGCGCGCGAAGCGGCTGCTGGCCGCGCAGCTCACCCGGTTCGCCGCCGGGGAGCCGGTGCACAACGTCGTGACCACCACCGGCTGACGCGCCGTGGCGGCCACGCTACGGGGTGGTCCGGATGCACGCAGTGCCGCTCACCTCGTCTTTCGTCACGGAGCGTAGAGAATCTATGGCCCTGAGTGACGGATCTGGTGTATCGTCCGATCCGGGGGGCTGCGCCGTGGAAGGGACGGCGCGGGGGGAGCACCGGAACGCGAGGGGGCGACGGGCGATGCGCTGGCCATGGAAAGACGATCCGACGCGGACGGGCGGACGGTTGCGGCCGCCCGCGCCGAGGGACCACGGCACCCGCAGATGGCCGGATCCCCGCCCCGGACCGGCCTCGCCGAAGCGGCCGCGCCCGGGCCGGAGCGAGCGGCGCCGGAGGGTCCCCGCGGGGTGCCGGACGCCGGGGAGCACGTGCCCGGCGGGCCCGGGGCGGGGAGTCCCCCGGTGAGCGCGCTGGGGGCCCTGCTCGCCCCGCGGTCCGCCTCCGGCTCCGCGGGGATGCGGTCCCGGATCCTGCTCGGCTTCGTCTGCGCGGCGTATTCGGTGGGAGCCGCCGTCGGCTGGGGTTCGCCACAAGTCGCTGTCTTCATGGGGGACTTCGGTCTCGCTGCGGCAGCACTGATCGCCGCGGTCTCCTGCTTCCTCTACGCACGGGCGGGCGCGGGCCGACTGCGGCCCGCCTGGCTGCTGTTCTCGCTCTCCTCCCTCATGGCGGCCTGCGGAAACGCCGTCTGGGGCTGGTACGAGGTGATCCTCGGCGTCCCCGTGCCCACCCCCTCCCTCGCCGACGTCTTCTTCCTCTGTTTCGCGCCGCCCGCCATCGTCGGGCTGCTCGTGCTCGCCAAGCGCCCCGTCACCCGCGCCGGCTGGGTGTGCCTGGCCCTGGACGCCTGGCTGATCGGCGGCTCGCTGCTCACGCTCGCCTGGAGCCTCGCCCTCGCGCACACCACGCATCTCGCGGGCTTCCAGGACGCCAGCGTCGCGCCCGCGGCACTGTCGCTGGCCTACCCGCTGCTCGACATCGTGCTCGTCTCGATGGTGCTCGCCCTGCACTTCCGCCGGGCCGGGGTGAACCGCTCCGCAGTCAACACCGCCATCGCCGCCCTGGCGCTCACCGTGCTGAGCGACGCGGTGTTCACCTCGCCGCTGCTGCGCTCCACCTATCACTCGGGCCAGCTCCTCGACGCCGGCTGGTTCGCCGGGTCACTGCTCCTCGCCTACGCCCCCTGGGGCGCCCGGCGCGCGGCCCGGCCGGCCGGCCGCCCCGGGCCCCCCCGCGCCATCGCCAGCCGTCCGATCGCCGGCTCCCTGGCCGCCCTGACCCCGTACCTCGCCGCCGCCGTCTGCACCCTGGGCATCCTGTACAACGTGGTCGACGGCCGCCGGGTGGACCGGGTCGTCATCTTCACCGGCTGCACCGTCGTCCTGGCGCTGGTCGTCCGGCAGGGCATCATGCTCCTCGACAACATCTCCCTCACCCAGGAGCTGGCCCAGAAGGAGAATCACTTCCGCTCCCTGGTGCAGGGCTCCAGCGACGTCATCATGATCGCCGCGCCCAACGGCACCCTGCGCTACGTCAGCCCTGCCGCCGCCGGGGTCTACGGGCGCGAGGCGGAGGACCTCGTCGGCTCCGAGCTGTCCTCGATCATCCACCCCGACGACCTCGGCGGCGTCGTGCACGAGCTGCGGCGCTTCCTCGCCGCCCCGCCGCACGAGGAGCCCACCACCCGCATCGAGTGCCGTTTCCGCTCGGGCGCGGGCGACTGGCTCAACGTCGAGTCCACCGTCAACCGCCACCAGGGCGGCCTCCTCCTCAACAGCCGGGACGTCACCGAACGGGTCAGGCTCCAGGCCCAGTTGCAGCACAACGCCGAGCACGACCCGCTCACCGACCTGCCCAACCGGGCCCTGTTCACCGCCCGGGTCCGCCAGGCGCTCGGCGGCCGCCGCTCCGGCGACCCCGGTACCGCCGTCCTCTTCATCGACCTCGACGGCTTCAAGGCGGTCAACGACACCATCGGCCACCAGGCGGGCGACGAACTGCTCGTCCAGGCCGCCCGCCGCCTCCAGGACTCCGTCCGGGCCGGCGACACCGCCGCCCGGCTCGGCGGCGACGAGTTCGCCGCGCTCATCATGGGCGACGGCACCCGCGACCAGGGCGCCCGGGAGTACCAGGTCCACGAGATCGCGGACCGGCTGCGCCTCACCCTCTCCCAGCCGTACCGGATCGGCCCCAGCGAGGTCCGGGTGGCCGCCTCCATCGGCGTCGCCTTCGCCGAGCCCGCCATCAGCCCCACCGACCTCATGCGCAACGCGGACCTCGCGATGTACCGCGCCAAGGCCGGCGGCAAGGACCGGGTCGAGCTGTACGCCCCGCAGATGCAGGCCGACGTCGTGCGCCGCTCCGAGCTGGCCACCCGGCTGCGCACCGCCCTGAGCGACGGGGAGTTCGCCCTGCTCCACCAGCCCGTCGTCCACCTCGCCAGCGGCTCCGTCGCCGCCGTCGCCGCCCAGGCCCGCTGGCGCTCCGCCCAGGGCATCCTGTTCACCCCCGCCGAGTTCCTCCGGGTCGGGGGTGACGACGACCGCACCGCCGAGCTCGGCCGCTGGCTCCTGGAGGAGGCGGTGGCCCAGGCCGCCGACCGGGCCAGGGCCGGGCACCACGTCTCCGTCTCCGTCCGGCTCCCCGCCGCCCGGCTGCTGGACGCGGTCCCGCCCCCCGGCTCCATCGAGGCGCTGCTGACCCGCCACGGCCTGCCCTCGGGCGCCCTGATGATCGAGGTCGCCGACAGTGACCCGCGGGTCTCCTTCGACGCCCTGGAGCAGCGCCTCGTGGCCCTGCGCCGGCTCGGCGTACGGATCGCGCTCGACGGCTTCGGCAGCGGCTTCGCGGCGATCAACGCGCTGCGGCGGCTCCCCATCGACGTACTGAAGCTCGACCGGAATCTGGTCGAGGGCGTGGTCGAATCGGCCAGGCTGCACAAGATCACCAGCGGTCTCCTGCGGATCGCCTGCGATCTCGGCCTCCAGTCCGTCGCCGACGGCGTCGACGTCCCCGAGCAGGTCCTCGCGCTGCGCGCCATGGGCTGCACCCACGGCCAGGGGATGGCCTTCTCGGGCCCGCTCGACGAGTACCGGCTGCGACGCGCCCTGGTGCGCGGGGAGTTCCCCGTGCCGGGCATTCCGAGCCCCCGGCCGGTGATGGCGGGCGGCCCGATCCCGCTGCTCACCGGATCACATGCTGAGACGCCCGTCCCACCCACTTGACACGTCATGCGTGCCGGAGAGAGGGTCAATGCCATGCGCACCCGAATTCTCGTACTTGGAAAGCGCGTCGGCTGAAGCAGAGTCACTCCACGACACTCTGCGGACCGCACCCGGCGCGCTCCCCTCGCTTGCCTCACGGCACGAGGGGTTTTTTGTTGCACTGACACCTCTCAAATCGCTGCAAAACACCCGCGAAAACCCTCAGCTTCGAGAAGAGAATGCCGATGACCGAGCAGGCCACCGGGGCCCACCACCCGCAGCCGCGCGCCCGTAACGGCGGACAGCCGTCCGTCACCGTTGAGCACGTCACGGGCGCGCAGTCCCTCATCCGTTCTCTCGAGGAAGTCGGCGCCGACACGGTATTCGGCATCCCCGGCGGCGCGATCCTCCCCGCCTACGACCCGATGATGGACTCCACCCGGGTCCGCCACGTCCTGGTCCGCCACGAGCAGGGCGCCGGCCACGCCGCAACCGGGTACGCGCAGGCCACCGGCAAGGTCGGCGTCTGCATGGCCACCTCCGGCCCCGGCGCCACCAACCTGGTCACCCCGATCGCCGACGCGCACATGGACTCCGTGCCGCTCGTCGCGATCACCGGCCAGGTCGCCTCCAAGGCGATCGGCACCGACGCCTTCCAGGAAGCAGACATCTGCGGCATCACGATGCCGATCACCAAGCACAACTTCCTGGTCACCAGGGCCGAGGACATCCCGCACACCATCGCCGAGGCCTTCCACATCGCCTCCACCGGCCGCCCCGGACCGGTTCTCGTCGACATCGCCAAGGACGCCCTCCAGGCGAGGACCACCTTCAGCTGGCCGCCCACCCAGGACCTGCCCGGCTACCGCCCGGTGACCAAGCCGCACGCCAAGCAGATCCGCGAGGCCGCGAAGCTGATCACCCAGGCCAAGCGCCCCGTGCTGTACGTCGGCGGCGGCGTCCTGAAGGCCGGGGCCACCGCCGAGCTGAAGGTCCTCGCGGAGCTGACCGGAGCGCCCGTCACCACCACCCTGATGGCGCTCGGCGCCTTCCCCGACAGCCACCCGCTGCACGTGGGAATGCCGGGCATGCACGGTGCGGTCACCGCCGTCACCGCGCTGCAGAAGGCCGACCTGATCGTCGCCCTCGGAGCCCGCTTCGACGACCGCGTCACCGGCAAGCTGGACAGCTTCGCCCCGTACGCCAAGATCGTCCACGCCGACATCGACCCGGCCGAGATCGGCAAGAACCGCGTCGCCGACGTGCCCATCGTCGGCGACGCCCGCGAGGTCCTGGCCGACCTGGTCCAGGCCGTCCAGGCCGAGCACACCGAGGGCCACACCGGCGACTACACCGCGTGGTGGAAGGACCTCAACCGCTGGCGCGACACCTACCCGCTCGGCTACGACCTGCCGGAGGACGGCAGCCTCTCCCCGCAGCAGGTCATCCAGCGCATCGGCAAGCTCGCCCCCGAGGGCACGATCTTCGCGGCGGGCGTCGGCCAGCACCAGATGTGGGCCTCCCACTTCATCGACTACGACCAGCCCGCCACCTGGCTCAACAGCGGCGGCGCCGGGACGATGGGATACGCGGTCCCGGCCGCGATGGGCGCCAAGGCCGGCATGCCCGACCGCACGGTCTGGGCGATCGACGGCGACGGCTGCTTCCAGATGACCAACCAGGAACTGACCACCTGCGCGCTCAACAACATCCCGATCAAGGTCGCCATCATCAACAACGGCGCCCTCGGGATGGTCCGCCAGTGGCAGACCCTCTTCTACAACCAGCGCTACTCCAACACCGTGCTGCACTCCGGCACGGACACGGACGGTGCCCCGGCCAAGGGCACCCGAGTCCCGGACTTCGTCAAGCTGTCCGAGGCCATGGGCTGCTACGCCATCCGCTGCGAGGACCCGGCCGACCTGGACAAGGTCATCGAAGAGGCCAACTCCGTCAACGACCGCCCCGTCGTGATCGACTTCATCGTCCACGAGGACGCCATGGTCTGGCCGATGGTCGCCGCCGGCACCTCCAACGACGAGGTCCAGGCCGCACGCGGCGTCCGCCCCGACTTCGGCGACAACGAAGACGACTGAGAGACAGAGAGAGAACGACTCCCATGTCCGAAAAGCACACGCTCTCCGTCCTGGTCGAGAACAAGCCCGGTGTCCTCGCCCGGATCACCGCCCTGTTCTCCCGACGCGGTTTCAACATCGACTCGCTCGCGGTCGGTACGACCGAGCACCCCGACATCTCCCGCATCACCATCGTCGTGAATGTCGAGGGCCTGCCCCTGGAGCAGGTGACCAAGCAGCTCAACAAGCTGGTCAACGTCCTGAAGATCGTCGAACTCGAGCCGTCCGCTGCGATCCAGCGGGAGCTCGTCCTGGTGAAGGTCCGCGCCGACAGCGAGACCCGCTCCCAGATCGTCGAGATCGTCCAGCTGTTCCGCGCCAAGACCGTCGACGTCTCCCCGGAGGCCGTCACGATCGAGGCGACCGGAGGGGCCGACAAGCTGGAGGCGATGCTCAAGATGCTGGAGCAGTACGGCATCAAGGAGCTCGTCCAGTCCGGCACCATCGCCATAGGGCGCGGCGCGCGCTCGATCACCGACCGGTCCCTGCGCGCCCTCGACCGCTCGGCCTGAGCGGTCGGACCCGGGCGGAGCTCCTGGCTCCGCTCGCATGGCGAGACCCGACAACGCATACGACGCACCCCGCCGTACGGTGGGACGCAACACCTGCACACCAAGGAGAAGACCCAGTGGCCGAGCTGTTCTACGACGACGATGCCGACCTGTCCATCATCCAGGGCCGCAAGGTCGCGGTTCTCGGTTACGGCAGCCAGGGCCACGCCCACGCGCTGTCGCTCCGTGACTCCGGCGTCGACGTCCGCGTCGGTCTGCACGAGGGCTCGAAGTCCAAGGCCAAGGCCGAGGAGCAGGGCCTGCGCGTGGTGACCCCGTCCGAGGCCGCCGCCGAGGCCGACGTCATCATGATCCTCGTCCCGGACCCGATCCAGGCCCAGGTCTACGAGGAGTCCGTCAAGGACAACCTCAAGGACGGCGACGCGCTGTTCTTCGGCCACGGCCTGAACATCCGCTTCGGCTTCATCAAGCCGCCGGCCAACGTCGACGTCTGCATGGTCGCCCCCAAGGGCCCCGGCCACCTGGTCCGCCGCCAGTACGAGGAGGGCCGCGGCGTTCCCTGCATCGTGGCCGTCGAGCAGGACGCCTCGGGCAAGGGCCTGGAGCTCGCCCTCTCGTACGCCAAGGGCATCGGCGGCACCCGCGCCGGCGTCATCAAGACGACCTTCACCGAGGAGACCGAGACCGACCTCTTCGGTGAGCAGGCCGTCCTCTGCGGTGGCACCGCCGCCCTGGTGAAGGCCGGTTTCGAGACGCTGACCGAGGCCGGCTACCAGCCCGAGATCGCGTACTTCGAGTGCCTGCACGAGCTGAAGCTCATCGTCGACCTCATGTACGAGGGCGGCCTGGAGAAGATGCGCTGGTCCATCTCGGAGACCGCCGAGTGGGGCGACTACGTCACCGGCCCGCGGATCATCACCGACGCCACCAAGGCCGAGATGAAGAAGGTCCTCACCGAGATCCAGGACGGGACCTTCGCCAACGCCTGGATGGCGGAGTACCACAACGGTCTGCCCAAGTACAACGAGTACAAGAAGGCCGACAGCGACCACCTGCTGGAGACCACGGGCCGTGAGCTGCGCAAGCTCATGAGCTGGGTGAACGACGAAGAGGCCTAGGCCTCGGGGGAGCGGGGCGGGTCCGATGGGCCCGCCCCGCTCCGTAGCCCCCGCCTCACACCCCCGTGTCACTGCGGAAACCGGGTGCGAGCCGGTCGCGGAGGCGGTGGTTCCGTACGGGTGTGCACCACGTCCACCCTCATGCGGGTGATCTTCCACCTGGGCGCAGCACGGGGCCCTCCGCACCACTACACTTCTGAACACATACACGCGTCAGGGCCCACAGTGTCGTGCGTCTACCACGCGGCTAGCCCCTCCACCGCCTGCGGCCGTCGGGACGGCCGTCCGCACTGGACTTGTGAGGACTCACGTGAGCTCGAAACCTGTCGTACTCATCGCTGAAGAGCTGTCGCCCGCAACGGTCGACGCTCTGGGTCCGGATTTCGAGATCCGGCACTGCAACGGCGCGGACCGCGCCGAGCTGCTCCCCGCGATCGCCGACGTCGACGCCATCCTGGTGCGCTCCGCCACCAAGATCGACGCCGAGGCCATCGCCGCCGCCAGGAAGCTCCGGGTCGTGGCCCGCGCGGGCGTCGGCCTGGACAACGTCGACGTCTCCTCGGCCACCAAGGCCGGCGTGATGGTCGTCAACGCCCCGACCTCCAACATCGTCACCGCGGCCGAGCTGGCCTGCGGTCTGCTGGTGGCCACCGCGCGCAACATCCCGCAGGCCAACACCGCGCTCAAGAACGGCGAGTGGAAGCGCTCCAAGTACACCGGGGTCGAGCTCAGCGAGAAGGTCCTCGGCGTCGTCGGCCTCGGCCGCATCGGCGTCCTGGTCGCCCAGCGCATGTCGGCCTTCGGCATGAAGATCGTCGCCTACGACCCCTACGTCCAGCCGGCCCGCGCCGCACAGATGGGCGTCAAGCTCCTCAGCCTGGACGAGCTCCTCGAGGTCGCCGACTTCATCACGGTGCACCTGCCCAAGACCCCCGAGACCCTCGGTCTCATCGGTGACGAGGCGCTGCACAAGGTGAAGCCGTCGGTGCGCATCGTCAACGCCGCGCGCGGCGGGATCGTCGACGAGGACGCCCTGTACTCCGCGCTCAAGGAGGGCCGCGTCGCCGGCGCCGGCCTCGACGTGTACGCCAAGGAGCCCTGCACGGACTCCCCGCTCTTCCAGTTCGACCAGGTCGTCTGCACCCCGCACCTCGGCGCCTCCACCGACGAGGCGCAGGAGAAGGCGGGCATCGCGGTCGCCAGGTCCGTCCGCCTCGCGCTCGCCGGTGAGCTGGTCCCGGACGCGGTCAACGTCCAGGGCGGTGTCATCGCCGAGGACGTCCGCCCCGGTCTGCCGCTCGCCGAGAAGCTCGGCCGGATCTTCACCGCGCTCGCGGGCGAGGTCGCGGCCCGGCTCGACGTCGAGGTGTACGGCGAGATCACCCAGCACGACGTCAAGGTGCTGGAGCTCTCCGCGCTCAAGGGAGTCTTCGAGGACGTCGTCGACGAGACCGTCAGCTACGTCAACGCCCCGCTCTTCGCGCAGGAGCGCGGGGTCGAGGTCCGCCTCACCACCAGCTCCGAGTCGCCCGACCACCGCAACGTGGTCACCGTGCGCGGCACGCTCTCCAGCGGCGAGGAGGTCGCGGTCTCCGGCACGCTGGCGGGCCCGAAGCACCTCCAGAAGATCGTGGCCATCGGCGAGCACGACGTGGACCTGGCGCTCGCCGACCACATGGTCGTCCTGCGCTACCAGGACCGCCCCGGTGTGGTCGGCGCGGTCGGCAAGATCCTCGGCGAGGCCGGGCTGAACATCGCGGGCATGCAGGTCTCGCGGGCGGCCGAGGGCGGCGAGGCCCTGGTCGTCCTCACGGTCGACGAGACCGTCCCGCAGACGGTGCTGACCGAGATCGCCGAGGAGATCGGCGCCTCCTCGGCCCGCTCGGTGAACCTCACCGACTGACGCGGACACCTGGACGCACCACCCGGCTGCCGGGCACCCCTCGACCGGGGGCGCCCGGCAGCCGTCTGCGTTCGGGGACCGACCCATCGCTATGGGCCCCGGGTTGGGTCCTGGGACCCACGACGGGTGAGGCGCCCCGACCTTAGGGTGACCGGTTGTCATGTCACTCATGGGCACCGGGGGTCGGATCACGCATGTCTGCTGTCGGTGGCATACCCGTAGCGGGAGGCACGGCTCCGGCCGCCGCCCCCCGGCGTGACCTCCCGGGCCCGCTCGCCGTGGTGCGGGTGCTGCTCCTCGTCCTGCTCGGCGCGACGGCCCTCGGCGCGACCGGCCTCTCCGGCTCCGCGATCGCCGCCGACGCCATGGGCGCGCAGGTGCTCGGCATCCTGCTGTACGCCTCCGCCCCCGGGGTGCTCTGCGCGCTGCTGGCCTGGCACCTGCGGACGGGCGGCAGACGTGTCCGGTGGGGGATCGTCGCCGTCCAGGCGTGGCTGATCATCGGGGGTCTCGGCAACCTGGCGGACGGTTCGCCGGACGGGCTCACGCAACTGGTGCTGCCCATCCTCATCCTGGTGCTGCTGAGCCGGCCGCAGAGCCGGGCGTGGTTCCGGCTGCCGCCCCGGGAGCGCGGGGAGCCGCCGAAGTTCTCTCTCCCGTACATGATCACCTGGCGCCGGGACCGTGGGCAGTCCGCGCTGGAGTACCTGGGCCTGGTCCTGATCGTGATCGCGCTGATCGCGGCCCTGACGGTGGGGGGCCTCGGTGGCCGGATCACGGAAGGGCTCCAGTCGGCGATCTGCTCGCTGACCGGCAGCTCGTGCCCGGTCTCGGGCGGCAGCGGCTCGGTGGAGGCGGGGGACACGTCGGGGGGTACGGGGACGGACGGGGGCGGTGCCGACGGCGGTACGTCCGGGGGTACACCCGGTGGTGCGGACGCCGGTTCCACGGTCACGGGCGGTACGGGGGCATCGGGCGGCGACGCGACGGGCGGTACGGGCAACACGGGTGGGACCGGCGGCACAGGTGGCACCGGCGGCGAGACCTCCGGCTCCTCCGGCTCCTCCGGCTCCTCCTCCGGCTCCTCCGGCTCCTCCGGTACCACTACAGGCGGCGGCACCGGAGGCCCCGACGACGACGGGCGTCCCGGCACCGGCGAGGACACCTTCCCCGAGGACCACGAGGAGCCCGAGGCCGCCTACGACATACCCGCCTCCGCCGAAGGGGACGGCGAGAGGGGCGGAGGCGAGAAGGCCGAAGAGCAGGAGGACTGCGGCGGCTGGGGCTTCTTCGGCTGCGCCTGGGACCGTACGACGCAGGTCGCCAAGGGCCTGGTGGTCGACGGCATCTGGGGCGACATCTCCGGGATCATCGACCTGTTCAAGCCCGAGACGTGGGCCGGTCTCGCCGACTACGGCCGTCAGCTCGGCGACCGGTGGGCACAGGACTCCCAGGGCGCGGGCGACAAGTGGAGCGACGGCGACTACCTGGGCGCGATCTGGGACTGGGGCAAGGCCTCCGTCAACACCGTGGTCACGGTCGGGGACGACGTCTTCGTCGGGGACGAGGTCCGCGAGCGCTGGAACAACGGGGAGAAGACCCGGGCCGTCACCGATGTGATCTGGAACGTCGGCTCGCTCTTCATCCCCGGCTACAACGTGGCCAAGGTGGTCGGCAAGGCCGGAAAGCTCGGCAAGGCCGGCAAGGTGGCCTCCGAGGTCGCGGACGCGGCGGGCGACGCGGGCGCGGCCGCACGGCGGGCCCGCGAGGCGGCGGAGGCGGGCGACCTCGACGGCGTACGCAAGGCGGCGAAGGAGGCGGACGAGGCGGCGGACAGCGCCGAGGACGCGGCGCGCCGGACCGGCTGCGCCATCGCCTCCGGGCCGCCCCTGGTGCGGTACGGGGGCGGGGCGACCGGCGGGGTTCCCGGCTCCGGTACGGGGGTGCTGGCGGGCGGCTCGCCGGGCCGGGTGGTCCTGGCCGACGGCGGGTGCGACGAGGCCGCCAAGAAGGCGGCGGCGGAGGCGCGGGCAGCGGAGCGCGCCGCGCACCTGGAGCAGAAGCGGCTGGAGGAGCCGGAGCGGGCACGAAAGGCGGAGCTGGAGAAGAAGCAGCACCCCGAGCCGCAGCGCAACGACACCTCCGACCCGCGCAACTACAACCCGCCGTCCTGGGCGGACGACCTCAAGAGCCGCACGCTCGGCGACGCGGACGCGGGCGACGGCTACTGGGCGAGCCGGGACCGCAACCCCGCGCCCAACTGGAAGAACGAGTCCTGGCTCCGCTACCAGGAGCAGATCACCGGTACGAACCGGGGCCAGGAGTACGTCGTACCGCACCCCCGCGAGGGCAAGCCGGCCGTGGAGTACGACGGCTGGGACTCCTCCCGGCAGACGTACCTGGAGGCCAAGAACGGCTACGGCAGCTACCTCTCCAAGACCGACGCGGGCACGCTCACCCCGTCCGGCAAGGCCAAGTTCGTGGCGGAGGCCCGCGCCCAGGTGGAGGCGGCCGGCGGCAAGCCGGTGGAGTGGCACTTCTCGGACCCGGAGGTCGCGAGGGCGGCGAGGAAGGCGTTCCGGGACGAGGGGCTGCCGATCAAGGTGGTCCCCACCCCGGTGAAACCGGGCGACAGCACCAGGAAGCCCGGAGCCTTCGACGAGTAGCCGAGTAGCCTGCACGCGTGGGGGACCCGGAGCGGTCCGGCGACGGAGGAGAGAGATCAGCATGCGACGTGTAGTGCGGGGCTTCTGGGGTCCGAGGCCCGAGTCCGCCGACGCCCTGGCCGACCGGTGGCAGCAGACCCTGGACGGGCTCGCCGGCCTGGTCCCGCAGGTGGCGGACGCCTGGAGCCAGGTCCACGGGAACGGACCCGCCACCGCCCTCACCCCCGAGGGGGACGCCCTGCTCGACGCGGTGCGCACCGCCCAGAGCGCGGCCGACTGGTCGGACCTGACCGGCACCGGGCTGCGGCTGGTCGGCACGGGAACGCCCGGCTGGGAGGCGGAGGTCAGCGGACTGGCGGGCGGCCGGCCGGAGTTCCTGCTCCAGTCGCTCGCGATCGTCCTGCACGCCCCGGACGACGCCCCCGTACCCGAGGAGGACATCCTCAGCCTCCTCGCCCGGGTGTGGGAGCCGGACTTCGGGGACGTGAGCGACGACGACGTGCTGGACGCGCTGGAGGACGAGGCCGGGTTCTCGGTCGGCGACCCGGTCGTGGGCCGGACCGGCTACCTCTCCCCGGCCCGCGCCGCCCTCGTACCGGAGGATCTGGAGGCGGTCCGCCAGGAACTCCCGGGCGGCGGGCTGCTGTTGAGCATCGCCGCCCCCGGCGGCAGTGCGGCGGTGGTCCGCGCGTACGAACGCCTTCGCGAGGCGGGGGCCCTGGCGCCGCTGCCCCGCCCGATGGACCGGGCCGTGCTGTGACCGTCGGCATCGTCCCCGCGACCACCCGGGCCGTGCTGTGACGGCCAGGGCGGGGGAGCCCTTCGTGCTGTCCCGGGCGGTCGCCGAGGCCGAACAGCTCCTCGCCACCCCTGTACCACCCGTCGGCCCCACCACCGCACACGGTGACCCGGCGACGGGCGAGTGGACCGCCACCGAGGGTGCGGGCTTCCGCATCGTGCCGCTCTGGGAGGGGGACCCGCTGACCGGCGTGTACGCCCCCGAGTGGAACGACGCCGAAGAGGCCGCCGATGCCCATCTGGCCGTCCTCACCGAAGAGTTGGACCGCCGCTGGGGCCCGCACCGCTCGATCCGCCTGCACGGGCCGTTGCGCGGGTGGCAGGCGGGCGCTCCCGTCGAGCCGCTGTTCCAGGCCCTGTTCGCCGAGGACCTGTACGGGGACCTGACCGTCTGGGACCCGGCCGCCCCCGACGGCCACTGGGCCGCGCTGACCGTCGGTCACAGCGACGGCGACGCACCGCTGGTGCTGGCCGCCGTGGTCGGTGACCGGGCGGTGGCCCGGCCGTAGCCGGATTCCGGACACGCCCGGCAGCCGTTGCGGTGGCCGGGCGAGGGCGGGCCGATCACGGCGACCGGAGGGCGGCCCGCTCTCGGCGAGTCACCTGCTGCCTCCGGAACTGCCGCCGGGCAGATCCTGCTCGGCCCAGACGACCTTTCCCTCGGGTGTCCGGCAGGAGCCCCACCGGCGGCAGAGCATGTTGATCAGCTGGAGACCGCGGCCGCCCTCGGCGCTGAGGGGGGCGTGCTGGATCTGGGGCAGGTCCGGCCCGATGTCCGAGACCTCGACGCACAGCCGGTCGTGGCGCAGCAGACGGAGCCCGCTCGGGCCGCCGCCGTAGCGGAGGGCGTTGCCGACGAGTTCGCTCACCACCAGTTCGGTGACGTCCACCAGTTCGGAGAGCGACCAGCGTTCCAGCTGGGCGCGGACCAGACGGCGCGCCGCTCCGGCGGCCGACCCGTCCGCCGGGAGGGACCAGACGACCACTTCCGCGTCGGGCTGCGACAGAGTCTCCGCCATGAGGATGACGGCGTCGTCGAATCGCCCGCCACTGCAGCTGACGGTCCCGGTCCACGCCATCTCGCAGGTGTCCGGCAGAGCGGTCCGCGGGCCCTCGACCGCCGCACGCAGCCGTTCCAGCTGGACATCGACGTCCTCGTGCCGGTTCTTGATCAGCCCGTCGGTGTACATCACGATGCGGCTGCCTTCCGGCACCTGGGCCGCCACCTGGTCGTAGGGGATGATCCCCGCGCCCAGCGGAGCACCCGGGGGCACGTCCAGGAAGGCGGCACGACCGGCGGCGTCGATCATCAAGGGCGGCAGGTGGCCCGCGCTGGCCAGCCGGTACGTCCGCTCGGCGTGGTCGTAGACGGCGCACAGACAGGTGGCGACCTGGTCCTCCTCCAGGTCGCGGGCCGCCAGGTCGAGCCGGGCCAGGACGCGGTCCGGTGCGATGTCCAGCCCCAGGAGCGTACGGGCGACGGAGCGCAGCCGGCCCATGGTCGCCGCGGCCGCCAGGCCATGGCCCATCACGTCTCCCACGACGAGGGCACTGCGCCCGCTCGGCAGGGCCACCACGTCGAACCAGTCGCCGCCCACGCCGCCGGGGTCGACGGCCGGCCTGTAGCTCGACACGACCTGGAGGCCCGGGGTGGAGGGAGCGGCTCGGGGGAGCAGGGCGCGTTGCAGCGTGACGACGGCCGCACGCTCACGGCCGTACAGGCGGGCGTTGTCCACGAACACCGCGGCCTTCGTCGCCAGCTCGCACGCCAGGGCCAGGTCGGCGTGCGTGAACGGTGGCCTGTCTCCAGACCGGAGGAAGTCGACGAGTCCCAGGAGGACACCACGTGAGACCAGGGGCAGCACCAGGTAGCTGTGTACTCCCGCGCGGCGCATGGTGAGGGCGGCGTGCGAGGTGGGGGCGATGTGCTCGTACTGCTCCGGTGCGATCCGTCTCACCAGGACCGGCCGGCGCGTGGTCAGGCACTGATGGGCGATCTTGGAGGCGTGGACGGTGATCAGATCCCCCACCGGGTCCGGTTCGAGGTGCTGGAGCCGGTCGATGTGTGCCACGGCCATGGCTCGCGTCAGGGGCGCCTCCGCGGACCCGCTCCGTTCCCCCTCGCCTCCGGTCAGGATGGATTCCAGCAGGTCGACCGCAGCTGCGTCGGCCAGTCCCGGTACGGCGTAGTCCGCCAGTTCCTGGGCGGTCCGGTCCAGGTCGAGCGTCGTGCCGATGTGGTCGCCCGCCGCGCTGAGCCATTCCAGGCGGCGGGTGCCGCTCATCGCCGCGGCCGCGTCCACGGCGCGCTGGAGGATCCGTGGGACGGGCAGGCGGTCGAGTACGGCACCCAGTCTGGTGCCCGGCCGGCCCGGATGGTGGTCCACGTGGTACCCCTTTTCCCGTACGGGCCTTCGGAGAGGCACTTCGATTGTGCCCGCACAGTGCCGGTCCGGCCTCCGGAACCCGACGGGGTGAGGAGGCGGGGGTCCTTCGAGGGTGGCAGTCGAGTGACGGAGAGCGCCCCGCCGAAGAACTCGGCCCCCTGGTCGAGGTCATCGAGGAGACCGTCCGACGACACCTCCCGCCACATCCACTCACCGGTCTCCGACCAGACCGGCTTCAGCATCCGCACCTCCGGCGAGCAGCGGCCGTCCGGCTTCCTGCTCCGGCAGTCCGCCGACGCCGAGGTGTACTGGCTGGTCTGCCGCCGGCCCGCATTCCGGCGGGTGGCCTTCCTGCGCGCACTGCACTCGTGCGCCAACCACTCGTACGCCAACCGGGACCTCGGCAGGTGACGGGCCCGTGGCGCGGCCCCCGGCACACAGCCGGGCCGCTACAGCCGCGCCCGCTTCACCGCCATGTGCAGCAGCAGCCGGTCCTCGCCCTCGCCCAGATCGAGGCCGGTGATCTGCTCGATCCGGGAGAGGCGGTAGTAGAGCGTCTGGCGGTGGATGCCCAGCTCGGCCGCCGTCCGGCTCGCCTGGCCCGCGCAGTCCAGGAACACCTCCGCCGTGTGCGCGAGCTCCTTGTGCAGCGGGGTCAGCAGCGCGGCGACCGCCGGGTCGGCCGGGTCCGTTCCGGTGCCGGGGAGGGCGGTGAGCAGGCGGTACGGGCCGATCGCCGACCAGCGGGCGACCGGGCCGAACCGGGTCTCGGCCCGGGCCGCGCGGGCCGCCGCCGTGGCCTCGCGCCAGGAGGCCGGCAGGGTGTCCAGGCCCCGGCGGGGCGCCGCGATCCCCGCGGTGGCCCCTGGGCCCGCCCCCGTACGCAGGCGCTCCGCGGCGCTCGTCGCCGGGTCCAGCCGGTCCGCCGAACGCAGCCGGATGAGCGCGGCCAGCGACACGGGCCCCACGCCGCCCCCTGCTCCGGTGATCGTCGCGAGCGCGGCCACCGAGGCCACGCCCCGTACGGACGGGGTGTCGTCGGCTCCCCACGGTGTCACGCACGCCACCGCGTGCAGCCCTTCCGCGTCCTGGCCCAGCGCCTCCCGCAGCGCCGCGACCGCGGTGTCGTGCTGCCGCCCGGGCCCGGCCGTCAGCACCGCGCCGAACTCCCGGGAGAGGTCCGCGCCCGCCCGCGCCTCGTCGGAGAGCAGCGCCCCGATCCGGGCGGTGACCTCCATCGCGCCGGCCAGCTGCTCCTCGGTGGGCCCGGGGTCGGTGTCGAGGAGCCAGACGTAGCCGAGGACGACACCCCGATGGCGTACCGGAAGGCAGACGCGGTCCCGGAAGACCCCGGCCTCCGGGGCGGCGGGGATGCGGACCGGGCCGGTCGCCCGGGTGATGCCGAACCCCTCGAACCAGGCGCGGACCGCGGGGGTGGAGCGGCGGGTGAGGATCGAGCGGGTGCGGACCGGGTCCATCGCCGTGTCGTCGTCGCTGTCGTGGGCCCCGAAGGCGACCAGACCGAAGTCGCGGTTCTCCAGGGTGGCGGGAGCGCCGAGGAGGGCGGAGATCTCGTCGACCAGTTCCTGGTAGTCGCCTGTCACGCCGCCATTGTCGCACCCCTCCCCGTACCTCTTCATACAGATGTCTGAGATGGCGGCCACGGATGCGTGACAGGTGTCGATGGCACAGGGTGGGAACGGTGCCTAGATTTCACAGTGGTTATCCGTGCCGTACCGGTCTGTTCATGCCCGTTCACATACGTTCATGTATGCACCGTTACGGCCCCTCGTCCGTACATTCGTGGAGGCACCCCGTGCTGGGTCCCGTGATTCTCGCCGCGTCCCGCAGCGACAAGATGCGCCGGTTCGTCTCGGCCGCGCCCGGCACCAAGCAGGTCGTCGACCGCTTCATCGCCGGGGAGACCGTCGACCAGGTCGTGCCGATCGTCGAGGACGCCGCGGACAAGGGTCTGGAGGTCACGCTCGACGTCGTCGGCGAGGACATCACCACCCCCGCGCAGGCCGAGGCCGCCCGCGACGCGTACCTGGAGCTCATCGAGCGCCTGAAGGTCCTGGACCTGGGCCCCCGCGCCGAGATGTCCGTCAAGCTGTCGATGTTCGGCCAAGCGCTGGAGGGCGGCCACGAGCTGGCCCTCGCCAACGTACGCCCGGTCGTCGAGGCGGCGGCCGCCATCGGCACCACGGTCACCCTGGACGCCGAGGACCACACCACCCTCGACTCGATGTTCGCCATCCACGAGGAGCTGCGGAAGGACTTCCCGCAGACCGGCTGTGTCATCCAGTCCTATCTGTTCCGCACCGAGGACGACGCCCGCCGGCTGGCCGAGGCCGGCAGCCGCGTACGCATCGTGAAGGGCGCCTACAAGGAGCCCGCCTCCGTCGCCTACCAGGACAAGGCCGAGATCGACAAGGCGTACGTCCGCATCACGAAGATCCTGATGCAGGGCGAGGGCTACCCGATGATCGGGTCCCACGATCCCCGTCTCATCGCCATCGCCCAGGAGCTGGGCCGCCAGGCGGGGCGCAAACTGGACGAGTACGAGTTCCAGATGCTGTACGGCATCCGCAGCGACGAGCACATCCGGCTCGCGGCCGAGGGCCACCGGATGCGCGTCTACACGGCGTACGGCACCGACTGGTACGGATATTTCATGCGCCGCCTCGCGGAGAAGCCGGCCAACCTGCTGTTCTTCGGCCGCTCGATCCTCACCAAGGGCTGAGCGCCCGGCCCCGACCCGGGGCTGAACCGGCCACGGCCGACACACCCATCCCCGCCGACACCAAAGGAGACAAGGCAACCATGGACGCCGTCACCCAGGTCCCCGCGCCGGTCAACGAGCCGGTCCACTCCTACGCCCCGGGCTCCCCGGAGCGCGCCCGCCTGGAGCTGAAGCTCAAGGAGCTCGCCGAGAACCCGATCGACCTGCCGATGACCATCGGCGGCGAGAAGCGGATGGGCGGCGGCGAGCGTGTGAACGTCGTACAGCCGCACAACCACCAGGCCGTCATCGGCACCTTCGCCGGCGCCACCGAACAGGACGCGCAGGACGCCATCGACGCGGCCCTGGCCGCCGCTCCGGCCTGGCGCGCGATGTCCTTCGACGACCGCGCGGCGATCATCCTGCGCGCCGCAGAGCTGCTGGCGGGCCCCTGGCGCGAGACGCTGGCCGCCTCCACCATGCTCGGCCAGTCCAAGACCGCCCAGCAGGCCGAGATCGACACCCCCTGCGAGCTCATCGACTTCTGGCGCTTCAACGTGCACTACGCGCGCCAGATCCTCGCCGAGCAGCCCCCGGCGAACTCCCCGGGCGTGTGGAACCGCATGGACCACCGCCCGCTGGAGGGCTTCGTCTACGCGATCACGCCGTTCAACTTCACGGCCATCGCGGGCAACCTCCCCACCGCCCCCGCCCTCATGGGCAACGTCGTGGTGTGGAAGCCGTCCCCGACCCAGACCCACGCCGCCGTGCTGCTGATGCAGCTCCTGGAGGAGGCCGGTCTGCCCAAGGGCGTCATCAACCTGGTCACCGGCGACGGCATCGCCGTCTCCGAGGTGGCGCTGAACCACCGCGACCTGGCCGGCATCCACTTCACCGGCTCGACCCCCACCTTCCAGCACCTGTGGAAGACGGTCGGCAACAACATCGCCAACTACCGCACCTACCCGCGGCTCGTCGGCGAGACCGGTGGCAAGGACTTCGTCGTCGCGCACCCCAGCGCCGACCGCGCCATCCTGAAGACCGCGCTGACCCGCGGCTCCTTCGAGTTCCAGGGCCAGAAGTGCTCGGCGTCCTCGCGGGCGTACGTCCCGGCCTCCATCTGGAACTCCGGTTTCCAGGAGGAGTTCGCGGCCGAGGTCGACTCCATCACGATGGGCGACGTCACCGACCTGTCGAACTTCATCGGGGCCGTCATCGACGAGCGCTCGTTCGCCAAGAACAAGGCCGCGATCGACCGCGCGAAGTCCGACCCGGCGTGCACGGTCATCGCGGGCGGCACCTACGACGACTCGGTGGGCTACTTCGTCCGCCCCACCGTCATCGTGTGCTCGGACCCCGGGAGTGAGGTCTTCACGACCGAGTACTTCGGTCCGATCCTCGCGGTCCACGTGTACGAGGACGAGAAGTACGACGCCATGCTGGAGCAGATGGAGTCGGTCTCCGACTACGCGCTGACCGGCTCGGTCATCGCGGGTGACCGCGCGGCCGCCGCGTACACGATGGACAAGCTCCGCTACGCCGCGGGCAACTTCTACATCAACGACAAGTCGACCGGCGCCGTCGTCGGCCAGCAGCCCTTCGGCGGCGGCCGCGCCTCCGGCACCTGCGACAAGGCGGGCGCCCCGCAGAACCTCCAGCGCTGGACCCTGACCCGGGCCATCAAGGAGACGCTGGTCCCGCCGACCGAGTACACCTACCCCCACCAGGGCTGACGCCCTCCCGGGGCGCCGCAGCACGACGCCCCGGGCCTCACGGTCTCCCCGGAGACCCCCTGAGCACCGCCCCCCGACCGGCCCCCCTGCCGGCCGGGGGGCGGTTTCCATACGCCACTTCGTACGGGGTCGTCGGCGGGCCCCTCAGATCTCCACGAGCACCTGGGACGGCGACTTGCGCACCAGGTCGGGGACCACGCAGTCGTCGGCGGGATAGCCGACGGGGATCACGGCGAACGCCTTCTCGTTCTCGGGCCGGTTCAGGACCTCGCCGAGGAAGCGCATCGGGCTCGGGGTGTGGATCAGCGCGGCGAGACCGGACAGATGCAGGGCGGTGAGCAGCATGCCCACCGCGATCCCGACCGACTCGTCCACGTAGTAGTGCTTGCGCTTCGTGCCGTCCTCGCCCAGCCAGTAGCGCTGCTGGAACACCACGATCAGGGCGGGCGCGTCCGTCATATGGGCCTTCACCGCGTCCGTGCCCAGCGGTCGCAGCGCGGCCAGCCACTCCTCGCCGAGCCGCCCGTCGTAGCTCACCTCCTCCTCGTGCTCGGCGGCCTCCCGGATCCGGCGGCGGACCTCGGGGTCCTTGACCAGGGCGAAGGTCCACGGCTGCTGATGCGCGCCGGAAGGGGCGGTGGCCGCGCACGCGATGGCGTCGTGCAGCACCTGCCCGGGGACCGGGTCGGGGGAGAAGGCGCGGACGGTCCTGCGCTCGTCCATGCGCTCCCGCAGCCGGGCGGCGCGGGCGAGGGACTCCTCGGGGGCGATCCGCTCGGGGCGGTAGGGCGTGGGGCGGTACGGGGCGCCATGGGTGGGCGACCACTGCCGCGCGGGTGAGGGCGTCGTGTCGGACATGGCCGCAGTGTGCGCGGCGGGGGCGTCCGGGGGAAGCGGCACTTCGGACAGGCGGGGAGCCGGACCCGGTCAGCGTCCGGTGACCGGTGCGGTCCGACCGCCCAGCGGGTCACCGCCCGTCCGCCCAGCCGGTCACCGGGCCACGCGGTCTTGTGGGATAGGTAATGTGCATGTCAAATTCCTTCTCGGTACGTCCCCACACGTCACCCCAGAAGGAGCTCCCCCCCCATGAGACGTAACTCCCGTGCGCGCCTGGGCGTTTCCCTGCTGCTCGTCGCCGGCGCCCTCGGCCTCGGAGCCGCCCCCTCGACCGCCGCCGACGCCCCGGCCGCCGCCCCCTCGGCGATCCCCGCCCCGTCCGCGTACGCGCTCGACGCCACCGTCGAACGACAGCTCGGCGCGGCCACCGCCGGCACCTACCTCGACGCGAAGACCGGGAAGCTGGTCGTCACCGTCACCACCGACCGGGCCGAGGAGCAGGCCCGCGCCGCCGGCGCCACCGTACGCCGGGTGACCCGCAGCGCCGCCCGACTCGACGCCGCGATGCGGACCCTGGAGGCCGAGGCGAAGATCACCGGCACCTCCTGGGGCGTCGACCCGCGCACCAACCGGGTCGCCGTCGAGGCCGACTCCTCCGTCTCCGCACGGGACATGGCCCGCCTCGAAGCCGTCGCCGAACGGCTCGACGGCGCGGTCGACATCAAGCGCGTCCCCGGCGTCTTCCACCGGGAGGTGCTGGGCGGCGGGGCGATCTACGGCGGCGGCAGCCGCTGCTCGGCGGCCTTCAACGTCACCAAGGGCGGGGCGCGTTACTTCGTGACCGCCGGACACTGCACCAACATCTCCGCCAACTGGTCCGCCAGCAGCGGTGGTTCGGTCATCGGCGTCCGGGAGGGCACCAGCTTCCCGACCAACGACTACGGCATCGTCCGCTACACCGACGGCTCCTCGCCCGCCGGAACGGTCAACCTCTACAACGGTTCCACCCGGGACATCACCTCCGCCGCCAACGCCGTCGTCGGGCAGGCGATCCAGAAGAGCGGCTCCACCACCAAGGTGACCAGCGGCACCGTCACCGCCGTCAACGTCACCGTCAACTACGGCGACGGGCCCGTGTACAACATGGTCCGCACCACCGCCTGCTCGGCCGGCGGAGACAGCGGCGGCGCCCACTTCGCCGGATCCGTCGCCCTCGGCATCCACTCCGGCAGCTCCGGCTGCTCGGGCACCGCGGGCTCGGCCATCCACCAGCCGGTGACCGAGGCGCTCTCGGCGTACGGCGTGACGGTGTACTGACCCGTAGGCACCCACGGGATCCCTGCGAGCCCGACGCCCGCCCGGACCACCGCGCCCCCCGGTCCGGGCGGGCCTTCGCGTGCGGAGGCGCTGTTCAACGGCGGGGGAGGGGCCTTCGCGCACGGGCGGGGGGCCGCTATTCGCGTGCGGGCGGGGGAAGCGGCCTGGCAGGCTGGTGCCATGGACCGGTCTCCCGCGCCGCACACCGCCCACACCTCCGCGCTCACCGCCTCCGAACGGCGCCGGATCCGCGATCTGCTCGACACCGCCTTCGACGGCGACTTCACCGACGAGGACTGGGAGCACTCCCTCGGCGGCGTCCACGCCCTGGTACACGACGCCGACGGCCTCCTGATCGCCCACGGCAGCGTCGTCCAGCGCCGGGTCCTGCACGCGGGCCGTTCCTACCGGGCCGGATACGTCGAAGCCGTCGCCGTCCGCGCCGACCGCCGCCGCGAAGGTCTCGGCCACCACGTGATGGCCGCGCTGGAACAGGTCGTCGACGCGGCGTACGACTTCGGGGCCCTGTCCGCCTCCGACGCCGGCGCGGCCCTGTACGCGGCGCGCGGCTGGCAGGTGTGGCCGGGCCGGCTCGCCGCCCTCGGCCCCTCGGGTCCCGTACCGCTGCCCGAGGAGGAGGGCGCCACCTACATCCGCCCCGCGGCCGGACGCCCCCTGCCCGCCCCCGGCCACCCGCTCCAGTTCGACTGGCGGGACGGCGACCTGCTCTGAGCCGGCGGGCCGTTCGGGGACGGACTCCCTCCACCGCTGTGACCTGGTCCGATCCGATGAGCCGTCTCAGATAGTAGGAAGTCCGAGTAACTGTGGAGACAGGACGGCCCGACTGTCCTAACTTGGTGGGAGCCGAACGAATCGCTCGATCGAGCGACCGGCGGATGCGGGCGCACGCCCCGAAGCAGGCAACCCCTGCGGCGTACGCTCCCCGCCCCTTCCGGCACCTCGAAATCCGATCCCGACCGATCGATGCCGTGCCGCTCGCCCGGTACCGCGACCGCCCGCCGGTCGCCGGCCCCGGCCCGCCTCCCGGCCCCGACGTCCACGCGATCTCAAGGAGTCGATCCATCATGGCCGAGACCACTGTCCGCCGCGTCCGTCACACCTCCCGCCAGGCCGAGGCCGAGCGCCGCAACGCCGCAGCCGCCCTCCAGCGCGCCCTCGACCGCCGCGACAACGGCGGCTCGACCGGCCACTGAGCCGAGGGTTCGCGCCCGTGAGCCGGGGGCCCGCCATCCGCCCCCGGCCACCCGCGCGCACCCACCCCCCTCGCACCTGTATCCGCCCGCCCGTACACCGATCACCAGCGCGGCCCCTGCGTTCCGTCCGCATGGTGGACGTCGGATGTCATGGGGTGGGACGCACCGTTAGGCTTCCGGCATGTCTCGCAGCATCGATCTCGCAGTGATCCCCGGTGACGGAATCGGCCAGGAAGTCGTGGCCCAGGGCCTCAAGGTCCTCAACGCTGTCCTCCCGCAGGATGTGAAGCTGGAGACCAAGGAGTACGACCTCGGCGCCCAGCGCTGGCACCGCACCGGTGACACCCTCCCGGACGCGGAGCTGGAAGCCCTCAAGAACCACGACGCCATCCTCCTCGGCGCGATCGGCGACCCGTCCGTGCCGTCCGGCGTCCTGGAGCGCGGGCTGCTGCTGAAGCTGCGTTTCGCCTTCGACCACTTCATCAACCTGCGGCCCTCCAAGCTCTTCCCGAACACCGCGACCCCGCTCGCCGGCCGCCCCGACATCGACTTCGTCGTCGTCCGCGAGGGCACCGAGGGCCCGTACACCGGCAACGGCGGCTCGCTGCGCACCGGCACCCCCGCCGAGGTCGCCACCGAGGTCAGCCTCAACACGGCGTACGGCGTCGAGCGCGTGGTCCGGGACGCCTTCGAGCGCGCGGCGGCCCGCCCCCGCAAGAAGCTGACGCTGGTCCACAAGAACAACGTCCTCGTCTACGCCGGCCACCTGTGGAAGAACACCTTCGACCGGGTCGCCGTCGAGTACCCGCAGGTCAGCACCGACTACCTGCACGTCGACGCCGCGACGATCTTCTTCGTCACCCAGCCGGAGCGCTTCGACGTCATCGTCACCGACAACCTCTTCGGCGACATCCTCACCGACCTCGCCGCCGCCGTGACCGGCGGTATCGGCCTGGCCGCCTCCGGCAACATCAACCCGACGGGCGCGTTCCCGTCGATGTTCGAGCCGGTCCACGGCTCCGCCCCCGACATCGCGGGGCAGGGCAAGGCCGACCCGACCGCCACGGTCCTCTCCGTCGCCCTCCTGCTGCGCCACCTCGGCTACGAGACCGAGGCCGCGCGCATCGAGGACGCCGTCTCCGCCGATCTCGCGGAGCGCGACGAGAACGCCACGCGGACGACCGACGAGATCGGCGACGCCCTCGCGGTACGCGTAGCGGGCTGAC
This sequence comes from Streptomyces anulatus, assembly GCF_000721175.1. Taxonomy (GTDB): domain Bacteria; phylum Actinomycetota; class Actinomycetes; order Streptomycetales; family Streptomycetaceae; genus Streptomyces; species Streptomyces anulatus_C. The sequence goes on along the minus strand of NZ_JOEZ01000024.1, from coordinate 121,489 downwards.
CCGACGACTCCATTCGAAGCCGCCGGGTCAGCGAAAGCGCCCGGCGGCTTCACCTGTGCGGCCCCCGGGTGCCACCATCGACCCCTGGACCGCATTCACACCATTTCGTGCACGGCCCCCCGCAAGGGATAATCGAACGCGGGGCCGTGGCTTGCGGTAAAGCTCGGACGTCCTAGGACCTGGCCGAAAAGCGTCGGGCATGAACGGGCGTGAGCGCGGTCCATCACACACAAGACCGGTGAAGGACACGCACTCATGACGACGCCCACGATCGAGCTCAAGCCCTCCTCGAACCCGCTGTCCGACGCGGAGCGCGAGGCGATCCTGGCCAACCCCGGATTCGGCCGGCACTTCACCGATCACATGGTGACCATCCGCTGGACCGGGGGCCGCGGCTGGCATGACGCCGAACTGGTCCCCTACGGCCCGCTGTCGCTGGACCCGGCCAACATGACCCTGCACTACGCGCAGGAGATCTTCGAGGGGCTCAAGGCCTACCGCCAGCCCGACGGCACGGTCGCCTCCTTCCGCCCCGACGCCAACGCCCGGCGCTTCCAGCGCTCGGCCGCCCGGCTCGCCATGCCCGAGCTGCCCGTCGAGACGTTCATCGCGGCGTGCGACGCGCTGGTGCAGCAGGACAAGGCGTGGGTCCCGGCGCACGGCGGCGAGGAGTCCCTCTACCTGCGCCCGTTCATGATCGCCACCGAGGTCGGCCTCGGCGTGAAGCCGGCCAACGAGTACCTCTTCCTGGTCATCGCCTCGCCCGCCGGCGCTTACTTCCCCGGCGGTGTGAAGCCGGTCTCCATCTGGCTCTCGGAGAACCGCGTCCGCGCCGTCCCGGGCGGCATGGGCGACGCCAAGACCGGCGGCAACTACGCAGCCTCCCTCCTCGCCCAGGCCGAGGCCGCCGCACACGGCTGCGCCCAGGTCGCCTACCTCGACGCGGTCGAGCACAAGTGGGTCGAGGAGCTCGGCGGCATGAACCTCTACTTCGTGTACGCCCAGGAGGACGGCTCCAAGAAGATCATCACGCCCGCCCTCACCGGCTCCCTCCTCGCCGGCGTCACCCGTGACTCCCTCCTCAAGGTCGCCCGCGACCTCGGTTACGGCTCCGAGGAGGGCCGGGTCTCCATCGACCAGTGGCGCGACGACACCGCGAAGGGCACCCTCGTCGAGGTCTTCGCCTGCGGCACCGCCGCCGTCATCACTCCCGTCGGCCTGGTGAAGTCCGAGGGCGGCGAGTGGACCCAGAGCGAGGGCGAGCCCGGCGAGGTCACCATGAAGCTGCGGGAGCGCCTTCTCGACATCCAGCGCGGTGTCGTCGAGGACACCCACGGCTGGATGCACCCGCTCGGCTGAGGGCCGGGGGGCCCACCGCTCCAGGATCAGGCCGCACCCTGCGCCCGTCGCCAGGTGCGGCCTTTTCCGTCCACGGAGAATCGAGCGCCGCTCAAAGAGGCTCCGAGAACCTTTCGTGCGGCTGTGCGCGGTGGTTAGAGTGCCACTCTAACCATCAGTCGCTCCAGGAGCTCCCCATGCCGGCCGCCGCCCCCTCACCCTTCCGCATGCCCCCCGAGTGGGCCCCGCACGAGCGCACCTGGATGGCCTGGCCCGGGCCCAACCCCACCTTCGCCTCCGACGCCGAGCTGGACGAGGCCCGTCGCGCCTGGGCCGACGTCGCCCGTGCCGTACGCCGCTTCGAGCCGGTCACCATGGTCGTCGGGCCCGGTCAGGAGGCGGGTGCCGCCGCGCTGCTCGGGCCGGACGTCGAGCTGGTCCTGCGGCCGCTCGACGACGCCTGGATGCGGGACATCGGCCCCACCTTCGTCACCGACGGCCGCACGCTCGCCGCCGTCGACTGGACGTTCAACGGCTGGGGCGCCCAGGGCTGGGCCCGCTGGGAGCACGACCAGCACATCGCCCGGGCCGTCGCCGAGCTGGCCGGGGCCCCCGCCCACGGCTCCCCGCTCGTCAACGAGGGCGGCGCGATCCACGTCGACGGCGAAGGCACCGTCCTGCTCACCGAGACCGTCCAGCTCGGCGAGGAGCGCAACCCCGGCTGGAGCAAGGGGCAGGTCGAGGCGGAGATCCACGCCAGGCTCGGCACCGAGAAGGCCATCTGGCTCCCGCGGGGGCTGACCGGCGACTACGGGACGTACGGCACGCTCGGCCATGTCGACATCGTCGCCGCCTTCGCCCGCCCGGGCACCGTCGTCGCGCACGTCCAGCCGGACCCGGCCCACCCCGACCACGAGGTCACCCGGGAGCTGCTGGCCGTGCTGCGGGCCGCCACCGACGCCCGGGGCCGCCCTCTGGAAGTCGTCGAGGTGCCCGCGCCCACCGTGCTGCGCGACGAGGACGGGGAGTGGGTCGACTACTCCTACATCAACCACTACCTCTGCAACGACGGCGTGGTCCTCTGCGCCTTCGACGACCCGCGCGACGAGGAGGCCGCCGCGATCTTCCGGGGCCTGTTCCCGGACCGTACGGTGACACCGGTCGACGCCCGTAGGATCTTTGCCGGCGGTGGAGGCATCCACTGCATCACCCAGCAGCAGCCGAAGGTCCGAGTCAACCCATGACCCCCGCCCCCCGCCGCACCCACCACGCCGCCCCGCCCCGCGAGGACGTCCTCGCCGCCGCCATGGCCACCATCGCCGAGCGCGGGCTCGACGGGCTGACCATGGCCGGGCTCGGGCGGGAGGTGGGGATGAGCAGCGGGCACCTGCTCTACTACTTCCGCACCAAGGACGAACTGCTCCTGCGGACCCTGGAGTGGAGCGAGAACCGCCTCGGGGCCGAGCGCCGCGCCCTCCTCGCCGAACCGGGGACGGCCCGCGAGCGGCTGGACGCGTACATCGGCCTCTACCTCCCCGCCGGGCACCGGGACCCGCACTGGACGCTCTGGCTGGAGGTCTGGGGCCGCTCGCGGAACGCCGACGACGACGCCCGCACCCGGCAGGCCGCCATCGAGGGCGCCTGGCACCGCGACCTGGTGGCGCTGCTCGCCGAGGGAGTCTCGCGCGGGGAGTTCCGGCCGGTGGACGCCGACCGGTTCGCCGCCCGGCTGCGGGCGCTGCTCGACGGGTTCAGCGTCCATCTGACGGTCGGGATCCCGGGGACGGGGCGCGAGCGGGTGCTGGCGCAGGCGGCGGAGTTCCTCGACGAGACGCTGACGCGGGGCCCCGCGTGAGCACCGCGCTCACGGCGCCCGTGACCCGCGCTCACGGCGCCCGTACCCCACCGTGCGGCACGAGTGCGACCAGCGTCACGACCGCATCCTGAGACACCGCCGTCACGGCGCCGTCGCTGTGCGAGACTTCTGCTGTGTCCTCGTTCGTCATGATTATTGGCAGCAGGCGCGCCGGTCCGCAGTGACCGCCCCGTACCACCATGTACGGCGCGGCCATCGTGCCCCAGACCCGCGCGCAGACCTCTCGCACCCGCGAGGGGTTTTTTCGTTTTCCGGCCCGCACCCAGGGCCGGGGCGGAGCGCGCGGGATGATGGGGGCAAGTGGAGCTGGGGCCTGTTCCGGGTTCCCCGTCTGCGCGGCGACGCCCAGCACGCACGCCGATCGCACGCACCGAACGCCGCCGCGCCCGCGCTTCGCGTGGGGAACCCCGAACAGGCCCCCGACCGTCCGGATCCACTCATCCGACAGGAGTCAGATCAGCATGACCACCAAGGCCACGGCCCCCGACGACAGTTTCCATGTCTTCGACACCACACTGCGCGACGGTGCTCAGCGTGAGGGCATCAACCTGACGGTCGCCGACAAGCTGACCATCGCCCGTCATCTGGACACCTTCGGTGTGGGATACATCGAGGGCGGCTGGCCGGGGGCCAACCCGCGCGACACGGAGTTCTTCGCCCGTGCCCAGCAGGAGATCACCTTCGAGAACGCCCAGCTCGTGGCGTTCGGCGCGACCCGCAGGGCCGGTGGCAGCGCGGCCGACGACCCCCAGGTGAAGGCACTCCTGACCTCCGGCGCGCCGGTGATCACGCTGGTGGCCAAGGCGCACGACCGCCATGTGGAGCTGGCTCTGCGCACCACCCTGGCCGAGAACCTGGAGATGGTCCGCGACACCGTCTCCCACCTGCGCGAACAGGGCCGCAGGGTCTTCGTGGACTGTGAGCACTTCTTCGACGGCTACCGCGCCAACGCCGAGTACGCCAAGTCCGTGGTCCGTACCGCGTACGAGGCGGGCGCCGAGGTCGTCATCCTCTGCGACACCAACGGCGGCATGCTCCCCGCCCAGGTCCAGGCGGTCGTCTCCACCGTCGTCGCCGACACCGGCGCCCGGCTCGGCATCCACGCCCAGGACGACACCGGCTGCGCCGTCGCCAACACCCTGGCCGCCGTGGACGCCGGCGCCACCCACGTCCAGTGCACGGCCAACGGCTACGGCGAGCGGGTCGGCAACGCCAACCTCTTCCCCGTCGTCGCAGCCCTGGAACTGAAGTACGGAATGAAGGTGCTGCCCGAGGGCGCGCTCGCCGAGATGACCCGCATCTCGCACGCCATCGCCGAGGTCGTCAACCTCACGCCCTCCACCCACCAGCCGTACGTGGGCGTCTCGGCCTTCGCCCACAAGGCCGGGCTGCACGCCTCCGCCATCAAGGTCGACCCCGACCTGTACCAGCACATCGACCCGGAGCTGGTCGGCAACACCATGCGGATGCTGGTCTCCGACATGGCGGGCCGCGCCTCCATCGAGCTGAAGGGCAAGGAGCTCGGCGTCGACCTCGGCGACGACCGCGCCCTGGTCGGCCGGGTCGTGGAGCGGGTCAAGGAGCGCGAACTCCAGGGCTACACCTACGAGGCGGCCGACGCCTCCTTCGAACTGCTGCTGCGCGGCGAGGTCGAGGGCCGGGCCCGGCGCTACTTCCGCACCGAGTCCTGGCGGGCGATCGTCGAGGACCGCCCCGACGGCACCCACGCCAACGAGGCGACCGTGAAGCTCTGGGCCAAGGGCGAGCGGCTCGTCGCCACCGCCGAGGGCAACGGCCCGGTCAACGCGCTGGACCGTGCGCTGCGCGTGGCCCTGGAGCGGATCTACCCGCAGCTCGCCAAGCTGGAGCTGGTCGACTACAAGGTCCGCATCCTGGAGGGCCGCACCGGCACCGAGTCCACCACCCGCGTCCTCATCACCACGGGCGACGGCACCGGCGACTGGGCGACCGTGGGGGTCGCCGAGAACGTCATCGCCGCCTCCTGGCAGGCACTGGAGGACGCGTACACCTACGGACTGCTGCGCGCGGGCGTCGAGCCCACGGAGTAGCAAGGGCAGCACGTCCGGCACCTCAGCGCGCGAGAGCCGCCACCCGTCGCGGGGTGGTGGCTTTCGCGCGTTCAAGAGGTGAACACACAAGGCTCCCTGCCTGGTGGGCAGATGGGGCCGGACCAATCTCGACGTGAAGTATTGACGGCCCCGTATCGGCGCGGTTAACTCCAGCCCCAACGCCGGTACCGGTTCCGGAACCGGTACCGAACGCGTCGGCCGACGTGTCGCCGGTCTGCCCGCCGCGCTGCCCCACGCTGCTCCCACCTGCTCGTATCCCGCTCCTGCCTGGTCCAACGGAGGCCCAGATGCGTGTCACCATCGCCGATGTCGCCCGTGAGGCCGGCGTCAGCAAGACGACCGTGTCGCGGGTCATCAACACCAAGGGCGAGGTGGACCGTTCCACGGCCGCCCGCGTTCGTGAAGTGATCGCACAGCTCGGCTACGTCCCCAGCTCGGGAGCCGTCGGTCTCGCCCGCGGATCCAGCCGTACGGTCGGCATGCTCGTGCCCTCGCTGACCTGGCCGTGGATGGGCGAACTGCTCCAGGGCGTCGTCGACACCGTCGAGGCCGCCGACTACGGAATGCTGCTCTTCACCTGCAACCGCGGGGCCGAGTCCGTCCAGCGCTTCACCAGCCAGGTGTCCGCGCGCGCCTTCGACGGGCTCGTCGTCGTGGAGCCCGAGAACACCCTCGGCCACCTCACCGAGCTGCACCGCGACGGCCTGCCGATCGTGCTCATCGACGATCGCGGCCACCACCCCGAATTCCCCTCCGTCGTGACCACCAACCACGAGGGAGGTGCGTCCGCGGCCCGCCACCTGCACGCCGCCGGACGCTCCCGGCCCCTGGTCCTGACCGGCCCCCAGCACTTCGGCTGCGTACGGGACCGGCTCAGCGGATTCCGTTCCGTCCTGCCCACCGACCTGGTCGTCGAAGGAGACTTCACCGAACGCGGCGGCCGGCTCGCCGTCGAGGAACTCCTCGCGCGCGGCGTCGCGTTCGACTCCGTCTTCGCGCACAACGACATCAGCGCGGCCGGTGTGCTGCGCGCCCTGCGGGCCGCCGGACGCCGGGTCCCGGACGACATCGCCGTCGTCGGCTTCGACGACATCCCGATGGCCGAACACACCGAACCGCCCCTGACCACCGTGCGCCAGCCCACCCGCCGGATGGGCGAGACGGCGGCCCGGATGCTGCTCTCCCACCTCGGCGGCACGCCCGTACCGGACGGACCGGCCGTGCTGCCCACCGAACTGGTCGTGCGCCACTCGGCGCCGTGACGGACCCGGCCGCACGGCCGCGCTCCGCTTCGCACCCTTCCGCCCGCCGGGATCTCTCCGACCCCGGCAGCCCCTTCCTGGAGTCGCCATGTCCGTACGCCGTCGAACCACCCTCAAAGCGGTCGCCGCGGCCACCGCCGTGGTGGCGCTCGCCGCCGGCTGCTCGAACGCCAACTCGGGTGCCGACAAGGGGGGCGGCGCCGCGCGGGGCGTGCTGACCCTGGGCAAGCCGGACGGGCCGCAGACCAACAACAGCAACCCGTTCCTCAACACCTCGGCGGGCGCGGTCCTCGGCTACCGCTACATGATCTACGAGCCGCTGGCCATGACGAACATGATCAAGCCCACCGAGAAGGCCGACCCCTGGCTCGCCACCGAATGGGCCTGGGAGGACAACTTCACCAAGGTCACCTTCACCCTGGACGAGCGGGCGAAGTGGGCCGACGGCAAGCCCCTGACGGCGGCCGACGTGGAGTTCACCTTCAACCTCCTGAAGAAGCACTCGGCGCTCAACGGGAACGGCATCCCCTTCGACGGGATCGCGGTCGAGGACGGGAAGGTCGTTCTGACCTTCGAGGAGTCCCAGTTCGTCAACCAGAACAAGATCATCCAGACCTTCGTCGTGCCCAAGCACATCTGGGAGAAGATCGAGAACCCGGAGACCTGGCCCAACCGCACCCCGGTCGGCTCCGGACCGTACAAGCTCAAGACGTTCACACCGCAGACCACCACCCTGACGGCCACGCCCAGCTACTGGAACGGCACGCCCAAGGTCAAGGAGCTGCGCTACACCGCGTACAACGACAACAGCGCCGCCACCACCGCGCTGGCCACCGGCAAGGTCGAGTGGTCCTTCGTCTTCATGCCGAACCACAAGCAGCTGTTCATCGACAAGGACCCCAGGAACCACCAGCTCTGGTTCCCCTCCGGCCTCGGCATCCACGGCCTGTGGTTCAACACCGCCCGCAAGCCCTTCGACAACCCGGCGCTGCGCAAGGCGATGGCGATGGTCGTCGACCGCAAGGCCATCCACGTCCAGGCCCAGGCCACGCTCTACCCGGAGATCACCAACCCGACCGGCATCCCGCTCCCCGCCGGTGAGCCCTTCCTCGCGCCCGAGTACCAGGACGCCACCACCAGGCCCGACGTCGCCGGGGCCAAGAAGGTGCTCGCCGAGGCCGGCTTCACCCTCGGCGGCGGTGTGCTGAAGGACCCGTCCGGCAAGCCGGTGAAGCTGACCCTCACCGACCCGGCCGGCTGGAACGACTACATCACCGGGCTCGCGATCATCAAGGACAACGTCAAGGAGCTCGGCATCGAGGCCAAGGTCAAGACGCAGACCGCCGAGGCCTGGGGCGCGGACGTCGCCAACGGCGACTTCGACGCCACCCTGCACTGGACCAACAGCGGCGCGACGCCCTACGACATGTACCAGAACATGATGGACGGGGCGATCCTCCAGCCCGTCGGCAAGAGCTCCCAGCAGGGCAACTTCGGGCGCTTCAAGAGCCCCGAGGCCACCGAGGCGCTCAAGGAGTACGCCAACGCCACCGGCGACGAGGCCCGCACCAAGGCCCTCAACACCATCCAGAAGATCTTCGTCGAGGAGGCGCCCGTCATCCCGACGGCCGCCGCGCCCATCGGAGCCGAGTACTCCACGAAGAACTGGATCGGCTGGCCCACCGAGGCCAACCCGTACGCCCCGCCGCAGCACACGCAGCCCACCGCGCTGGAGATCGTGCTCAACCTCAAGCCCGCCTCCAAGTAGGCACGGGGAAGACGGGAAGAACCGGCCATGACCGACGATCAGCCCGAGAACGCGCGGACCGGCACCGCGACCGAGAACGTACGGATCGGCTCCGAGAGTGCGTGGACCGGCTCCGAGCAGGCGCGGGCCGGCTCCGACGTGGTGCTCGAAGCACGCGGGGTCACCAAGCACTTCCCCCTGCGCCGCACCGCCCGCGACCTGTTCGCCCGCGAGCGCCGCAGCGTCCACGCCGTCGACGACGTCTCGCTCCGGCTGAGGCGCGGCACCGTCACGGCCCTGGTGGGGGAGTCCGGCTCGGGCAAGTCCACCGTCGCCCGCCTGCTGGCCCAGCTCCATCCGCTCACCTCGGGCGAGATACGGCTGGGCGGGGCACCGGTGGTGGCCGGTCGTGGCCGGTCCTTCCGCCGTTACGTACGCCGGGTCCAGCTGATCTTCCAGGACCCCTTCGCCTCGCTGAACCCGGTGCACACCGTGCGCTACCACCTGACCCGCGCCCTGAAGATCCACGGCCGGGCGGGCAGCGGGGAGGCGGAACTGGAGGAGAACCTGGCCGCCCTGCTGAACCGGGTCCAGCTGACCCCGCCCCAGCAGTTCCTGGACAGGTTCCCGCACGAGCTCTCCGGCGGGCAGCGCCAGCGCGTCGCGATCGCGCGGGCGCTCGGGGCCGACCCGCAGGTCCTCCTCGCCGACGAACCCGTCTCGATGCTCGACGTGTCGATCCGGCTCGGCGTCCTCAATCTGCTCCGCGACCTCAAGGAACGCCTCCACCTGGCGATCCTCTACATCACCCACGACATCGCCTCCGCCCGCTACTTCGCCGACACCACCCTCGTGATGTACGCGGGCCGGATCGTCGAGGGCGGCGACAGCGAGCGCGTCACCCAGCACCCCGCCCACCCCTACACCCAGCTCCTGATCGCCTCCGCGCCCGACCCGGACCGGATCGTCGCCGAGGAGGAACAGGAGGAGACCGGCACCGGCGAGCCGCCCTCGCTGATCACCCCGCCCGCCGGCTGCCGCTTCCACCCCCGCTGCCCCAAGGCGATGGAACGCTGCCGCACCGAACTGCCGCCGCGCTTCGACCTGCCCGACGGCCAGTGGGCGGCCTGCTGGCTCTACGACGGAGCGCCGGCGAGTGAGGCCACCGCGCACGGCACGGTCGCGCACCCCGGCGGCGTCAACGGCACGGCCGCGAAGGAGGCCACCCGGTGAAGTACGTCCTCCAGCGCCTCGCCTTCTACGCCGTCACCGCGTGGGCCGCGATCACCATCAACTTCCTCATCCCCCGGCTGATGCCCGGCGACCCGGTCCAGGCCCTGCTCAGCCGCTACCAGGGGCAGCTCGACACCAAGGCCATCGACTCCCTCAAGGCCCTGTTCGGTCTCGACGAGCAGCAGTCGATGTGGCAGCAGTACACCGACTACTGGGCCCACCTCCTCGACGGCGACCTCGGCCTCTCCTTCACCTTCTTCCCCACCCCGGTCAGCGAGGTCATCGGCCAGTCCCTGCCCTGGACGCTGGCCCTGGTCGGCATGACCACCCTGATCAGCTTCGTGCTAGGCACCGGCATCGGCGTCTACAGCGGCTGGAAGCGCGGCTCCTGGCTGGACGGCCTGCTGCCGGTCACCACCTTCATCTCCTCCATCCCGTACTTCTGGCTGGGCCTCGTCGCCATCGCCCTGTTCGCCGAGAAGTGGCCGCTGTTCCCGAACTCCGGCGGCTACGACAACGCGCTCGTCCCGGCCCTCGACTGGCCGTTCATCTCCAGCGCCCTCTACCACGCGGTCCTGCCCGGCGTGACGATCGTCCTCAGCGCGGTGGCCGGCTGGATCCTCGGCATGCGCAACATGATGGTCACCGTCTCCTCCGAGGACTACGTGATGGTGGCGCAGGCCAAGGGCCTGTCCGAGCGGCGTGTGATGTTCGGCTACGCGGCCCGCAACGCGGTGCTCCCCAACATCTCCGGTTTCGCGCTCTCCCTCGGCTTCATCGTCGGCGGCACCCTGCTTGTCGAGATGGTCTTCACCTACCCGGGCATCGGCTTCCAGCTGCTCCAGGCGGTCGGCGGCAAGGACTACCCCCTGATGCAGGGCGTCTTCCTGATCATCACGCTCTCCGTCCTCGCCGCGAACCTGCTGGCCGACCTCGTCTACGCCGCCCTCGACCCCCGCACCCGGAAGGAGGCGTGACCGTGCCCGACCTCTCCGCTCACGCCGCCCGGCCCCGTATCCGGAAGGCCTGAGGCCCATGTCCGTCACCGCCACCGACGTCGCCGTCCTCGACGGCGCACCCCCGCCCGCGGCGCCCACCCGCCGGGCCCGGCTCCGGTTCCTGCGCGGCGGGAAGACCCGTACCGGCCTGATCCTGCTGGCGTTCTTCGTCCTGCTGGCCGTCGCCGGACCGTGGCTCGCCCCGTACGACCCCGACGCGATGAGCGACCAGCTGCTCCAGCCGCCCTCCGGCGACCACTGGTTCGGCACCACGCACACCGGGCAGGACGTCTTCTCGCAGATCCTCGTCGGCACCCGGGGCGTCCTCGTCGTCGGACTCCTGGCCGCCGTCATCGCGACCGCCCTGTCCGTCCTCATCGGGGTCAGTGCCGGATTCCTCGGCGGGGCCGTCGACGAGATCCTCTCCGCGCTCTCCAACATCTTCCTGGTACTGCCCGGACTCCCGCTGATCATCATCGTCGCGAGCTTCGTCCCCGACACCGGCGACATCGTCATCGCCGTCGCCATCGCCCTGACCTCCTGGGCCTGGGGGTCGCGGATCCTGCGCGCCCAGACCCTGTCGCTGCGCCGCCGCGACTACGTGGAGGCCGCCCGCGCCACCGGTGAGTCGACGCCGCGGATCATCCTCTTCGAGATCCTGCCGAACCTCACCGCCGTCATCGCCTCCGGCTTCGTCGGCACGGTCATCTTCGCGGTCCTCACCGAGATCACCCTCGCCTTCATCGGCGTCGCCGACATCTCCCACTGGAACTGGGGCACCGTGCTCTTCTGGGCCCAGTCCAACCAGGCCCTCGCCCAGGGAGCCTGGTGGTGGTTCGTCCCGGCCGGCCTCTGCATCGCCCTGCTGGGCACCGCGCTCGCCCTCATCAACTTCGGCATCGACGAGTTCGTCAACCCCCGCCTGCGCACGGCCACCGGATCCTCCCGGAAGGTCAGGATGCGCGTCGGCTTCACCCCCGTCGCCCGGAAGCCCACCGGCGAGGGACCTCGTCAGCACAGCAGCAAGGAGCCGCGCCCATGAGCGCCGAGCCGGTCCTGACCATCAGCGGTCTCAACGTCGACTACGGCACCGACAAAGACGCCGTCCACGCCCTGCGCGACATCGACCTCACCCTCCACCGCGGCGAAGTCCTGGGCCTCGCGGGGGAGTCGGGCTCCGGCAAGTCCACCCTCGCCTACGCGGTGACCCGGCTGCTGTCCCCGCCCGGTGTCATCACCGGGGGAGAGGTCCACTACCACCGGCCCGGCGGCGACCGGGTCGACATCCTCTCCCTCGCCCCGCACCGGCTGCGCGCCTTCCGCTGGCAGGAGCTGTCCATCGTCTTCCAGGGGGCGATGAACTCCCTCAACCCGGTCCACACCGTCCACAGTCAGCTCACCGACGTACTCGCCGCCCACCGTCCCGAGCTGAGGAAGCGGCAACGGACCGACCGGGCAAAGGAGTTGCTCAGCCTCGTCGGCATCTCCGCCGACCGGCTCGCCGCCTACCCGCACCAGCTCTCCGGCGGCATGCGCCAGCGCGTGATGATCGCCATGGCGCTCGCCCTGGAACCCGAGATCGTCATCATGGACGAGCCGACCACCGCGCTCGACGTCGTCATGCAGCGGCAGATCCTTCGACGGCTCGTCCAGTTGAGGGAACAGCTGAACTTCTCAGTCGTGTTCATCACCCACGACATCTCCCTCCTGATCGAATTCTCGGACCGGATCGCGATCATGTACGGGGGCCGCATCGTGGAGGAGGCGGGTGCGGCGGAGATCTACCGCGACCCCCGTCACCCGTACAGCGACGGGCTCCTGCACTCCTTCCCCGCGCTCCACGGCCCCCGCCGCGAACTGACCGGCATCCCCGGATCCCCGCCCCACCTGTCCGCGATGCCCACCGGCTGTGCCTTCCACCCGCGCTGCGGCAAGGCCTTCGTACCGTGCGCAGCCGAGATCCCGGTGCTGACCCCGCCCCCCGCCGAACCCGGCCGCGCGGTCGCCTGCCATCTGCACGCACCCGGCCGCGGCGCTCCCCGGCCCGGACAGCAGGGCGTCCCGGGCCAGGTGGCTCCGGGGCCCGCCCGCTGACCATCCGTCCCGCCCACGTACGCCTACGCCTCTACGCCCAGGGAGACCGATGAACCTCGCCCCCACCCCGCAGCGACTCCTCCGTCCCGCCCCGGTACGAGGACTCCCGGCCGACTTCCGCTGGGGCGTCGCCACCTCCTCGTACCAGATCGAGGGAGCCGCGGCCGAGGACGGCCGCACCCCGTCCATCTGGGACACCTTCTGCCGGGTGCCCGGGGCCGTCGAGGGCGGCGAGCACGGCGATGTGGCCTGCGACCACTACCACCGGATGCCCCAGGACGTGGAGCTGATCGCGGGCCTCGGCGTCGACACGTACCGCTTCTCGCTCGCCTGGCCCCGCGTCCAGCCCGGCGGCCGGGGCCCGGCGAACGCGAAGGGCCTCGACTTCTACAAGCGGCTGGTCGACGAGGTCCAGGGCCGCGGCGTCACTCCCTGGATCACGCTCTACCACTGGGACCTGCCGCAGGAGCTGGAGGACGCGGGCGGCTGGCCCGCGCGGGACACCGCCCTGCGCTTCGCGGAGTACGCCGCCCTCGCGTACGAGGCGCTCGGCGACCGGGTCGAGCACTGGACCACCCTGAACGAGCCCTGGTGCTCGGCGATGCTCGGTTACGCCTACGGGCTGCACGCCCCCGGCCGCCGGAACCTCGGCGACGCCACGGCCGCCGTCCACCACCTGCTCCTGGGTCACGGCCTGGCCGCCGGCGCGCTGCGGGACGCGGCCGGGGGCAACCCCCTGGAGCTCGGCATCACCCTCAACCTGGGCACCGCCACCCCCGAGACCGACAGCGAGGACGACCGCGAGGCGTGCCGCCGCGCCGACGGCATGGGCACCCGGCTCTACCTCGACCCGCTCGTCCACGGCCGCTACCCCGAGGACGTCCTCGCCGACCTCGCCGCCCAGCACATCGAACTCCCGGTCAGGGACGGCGATCTGGCCGCCATCGCCGCCCCGCTCGACGTGCTCGGCGTCAACTTCTACCGGGGTATGCAGTTCTCCGGCGTCACCGAGGACGGATCGACGACCGGCGACGACGGCCTGCCCGTCACCCGCGTCGTGGAGCGCGACCTTCCCCGTACCGCGATGGACTGGGAGATCACCCCGGCCGAACTCACCCACCTGCTGCTGCGGTTGCAGCACGACTACGCACTCCCGACCGTCGTCACGGAGAACGGAGCGGCCTTCGACGACACCGTCGCCGCCGACGGATCCGTCCCCGACGCCGACCGTACGGCCTACCTCGCCGACCACATCGACGCCGTCGTCGCCGCCCGCGCCCAAGGGGCCGATGTCCGGGGCTACTTCGCCTGGTCGCTGATGGACAACTTCGAGTGGGCGTACGGCTACGACAAGCGGTTCGGCATCGTCCGCGTTGACTACGACACCCAGGTCCGCACGCTCAAGGACAGCGCCAAGTGGTACCGCGACACGATCCGCCTCACCCGCGGCGACACCGCGTAAGGCACCGGAATCCCTCACGCATCAGAAGCTTTCACGCACCGGCACGTTCAGAAAGTCGACCACGCACTCGCCCCCGAGAAGAGAGCGCTCCCAGATGCCCCGCACACCGCACCCCCGCCCCCGGCCCCGGCCCCGGAAGGGCAGAGCCGGACCCGCGACCGCCGCCCTCGCCGCAGCGGCCGTGCTGGCGACCCTGCTCGCCGGCTCGTCCACCGGCCCCGCGGCGGCGGCCGACGAACCGGCCCCCGTCCTCGTCGACCGCTTCGAGGGCGAGGTGCCGCTCGGCAACAACCCGCCCGCCGACGCGATCTTCACCTGGGGCGGAGACGCGGACGACCACCCGCAACTGAAACTGGCCGAGCGCGCGGACGCGCCCGAGGGCGACAAGGTCCTCGAAGGCGCCTACGACATCAGCGCGTACGGCGGGTTCAGCCACGAGTTCGCCGTGGACACGCCCCCGCAGAACTGGACCGCCCACCAGGGCATCCGCTTCTGGTGGTACGGCCAGAACACCGCGCCCCTGCCGCCCGGTTCCGGTAAGAAGATCAACTTCGAGATCAAGGACGGCGGCGCGAACGGCGGCGCGTCCGAGCTGTGGACCACCTCCTTCACCGACGACTGGGAGGGCTGGCACCTGGTCGAGATCCCGTTCGCCGACTTCGTCTACCGGGCCGACTACCAGCCCGTCGGCGGCATCGACCAGGTCCTCGGCCTGAACGAGATGTGGGGCTACGCCCTCACCCTGCCCGGCGGCGGGCCCGGCGAATTCGCCCTGGACGCCGTCGAGCTGTACGGCAAGGCGGACCCGGCCCTCACCGCGAGCGTGGTCACCGACGCGGCGGTCCACCCGGTGAAGAACGGCGAAACGGCCCGGGTGGCGCTCTCCGTCGCCACCACCGGCTCCGTCCCCATCGAGGAGCCCGTCACGGTCACGTACGCCACGAAGGGCGGCACCGCAGAGCCCGGGGAGGACTACACCCCGGTCACCGGCAGCCACACCTTCCCCGCGGGCACCGCCTCCGGCACCACCCACCAGGTCACCGTCCGCACGGCGAAGGCGTCGAAGCCCGCCGAGGCGAGGACCATCCCCGTCGAGCTGACCGTCACCGGCGCGAAGGCTCCCCGGGAGAACCCGCAGGTCGTCATCGACGCCCACGGACTCCCGTACCAGAACGCCGAGTTGCCGGTGAAGCGGCGGGTGGCGGACCTGCTGGGCCGGATGTCGCCCGCCGAGAAGGCCGGCCAGATGACCCAGGCCGAGCGCAACGCGCTCCGCGCCCCGGGCGACATCGCCGCCTACGGCCTCGGCTCGCTGCTCTCCGGCGGCGGCTCGGTCCCCACCCCCAACACCGCCGCAGCCTGGGCCAAGATGGTCGACGCCTACCAACTGCGCGCCCAGGCCACCCGCTTCCAGATCCCGCTGATCTACGGCGTGGACGCGGTGCACGGGCACAACAACGTCGTCGGCGCGACGATCATGCCGCACAACATCGGCATCGGTGCGGGACGCGACCCGAAGAGCGCCGGGAAGACCGGCGCGATCACCGCCAAGGAAGTGCGCGCCACCGGCGTCCCGTGGGACTTCGCCCCCTGCGTCTGCGTCACCCGCGACGAACGCTGGGGCCGCTCCTACGAGGCCTTCGGCGAGGACCCGGCCCTGGTCGAGGCCATGGAGACGGTCATCCAGGGCATGCAGGGCAGCCCGTCGGGCAAGGACCTGCACCGCAACGACAAGGTCCTCGGCAGCGCCAAGCACTTCGTCGGCGACGGCGGCACCGAGTACGGCTCCGCCACCACCGGCTCGTACACGATCGACCAGGGCATCACCAAGGTCACCCGCGAGGAGCTGGAGGCGGTACACCTCTCCCCGTTCGAGGAGTCGGTGAAGCGGGGCGTCGGCACGGTCATGCCCTCGTACTCCTCGCTCGACATCCTGGGTGACGGCCAGGGCCCGGTGAAGATGCACGCCAACGCCGAGATGATCAACGGCGTCCTCAAGGACCGGATGGGCTTCGAGGGCTTCGTCATCAGCGACTGGCAGGCCATCGACCAGATCCCCGGCGACTACCCGAGCGACGTGCGTACGTCGATCAACGCCGGCCTCGACATGATCATGGTCCCGACCGCGTACAAGGACTTCACCAGGACGCTCGAGGACGAGGTCGAGGCGGGCCGGATCAGTGAGGCCCGGATCGACGACGCGGTCGCCCGCGTCCTCACCCAGAAGTTCCGCCTGGGCCTCTTCGAGAAGCCGTACGCGGACACCACCCACCTCGACAAGGTCGGCTCGGCCGAGCACCGCGCGGTGGCCCGCGAGGCGGCCGCCAAGTCGCAGGTCCTGCTGAAGAACGGCGACAAGAAGGACGGGGCGGTCCTGCCCCTCAAGCCTTCCCAGAAGGTGTACGTCGCCGGGTCCAACGCCGACGACATCGGCAACCAGGCCGGCGGCTGGACGATCAGCTGGCAGGGCTCCTCCGGAAGGACCACCACGGGCACGACGATCCTGGAGGGCATGAAGAAGGCGGCGCGGAACCCCGACTCCGTGGTGTACTCGCGCGACGCCTCGGCCGCCACGGACGGTTACGACGTCGGTGTGGTGGTCGTCGGCGAGACCCCGTACGCCGAGGGCATCGGAGACGTCGGCAACGGCCACGACCTGGAACTGACCCCCGCCGACCAGGCGGCGGTCGACAAGGTCTGCGCCGCCATGAAGTGCGCGGTCCTGATCGTCTCCGGCCGCCCCCAGCTCATCGGGGACCAGCTCGGGAGGATCAACGCGCTGGTGGCCTCCTGGCTGCCGGGCTCCGAGGGCGACGGCGTGGCCGACGTCCTCTACGGCAAGCGCGCCTTCACCGGACAGCTCCCGGTGACCTGGCCGAAGGCGGAGACCCAGCTCCCGATCAACGTCGGGGACACGGCCTACGACCCGCAGTTCCCCTACGGCTGGGGCCTGACCACCCTGAAGAAGCCCCCGGCCGGCGGCGAGCTGACCCTGGCCGCCCTCTCCGTCGCCGCCCAGGTCGCCGAGAAGGCGCACCTGGGGAAGACCCCGGCGGGCAAGGCGATCGTGGACCAGGCCCGCCTGCTGGTCCAGCAGAAGATCGGCGGGACGTTCACCCAAGCGGTCTCCAAGCCGTTCGCGGAGGCGGACCACCTGCTGCTCACCGGTGACCTGACCGGAGCGGTGGACAGGCTGCGCACGGCGTACCGCGCCGCGTAGCCATCCGGTCACTCCAGGCGGGCGACGGCGTTCGTCGCCCGCCTGGAGTAGCGTGAAGTATGAGGAAAAGGCTCTTTCCCGCGCTGCTGGCGGGCCTGCTGCTCATCATCGCAGCGGCGGCTCTCGCCCTGACCTCCCCCGCGTCGGCCGCGCCTGCCGCGCCCGCCGCGACCATCCAGGACGCCGCCCAGGCCCTGCGCGACGACCCGGTCCATGTGGATCCGGGCGCTCGCGATCAGCTCTCCGTCGCTGACGAGAAGGCCCTGGAGAACAAGATCACCGACGCCGACAAGCCGGTGTTCGTGGCCGTCCTCCCCGATACCCCGGCCTTCCCCGAGGAAGGTCTCCTCCAGACCCTGCGCAGCGACACCGGCATCACCGGCGTCTACGCGATACGCCTCGGCGACGGCTTCGACGCGGGCGCCGACCCGCAGGTCATGCCCACCCGAGCGGTCGAGAACCTCACCGCCTCCGTGGAGAACCCGGCCACCGCCACCGACGCGACCTCCCAGCTCAACGCCTTCGTCGACCGCGCCGTCGAACAGGCCAGGGGCAGCGCCCCCGCCTCCTGGTCCGGCGGAGGAGGCGCCGCGGACGAGCCCGGAGCCCCGGTCGGCGGCCTGATCACGCTCGGCGTGCTGGTCGCGGCGGGCGGCGCGGGCGCGTACGCGATCTCCCGCCGCAACAAGCGCCGCACGGAGGAAGAGGAGCGCATCGCGCTCGACAAGCTCCGGGTCGTCGTCGACGAGGACATCACCGCGTACGGCGAAACCCTGGAACGCCTGGACTTCCACCCCGCCGAACCGGGGGCGGACGACACCATGCGCGCCGACTACGAACGCGCCCTGGACTCCTACGAGAGCGCCAAGTCGAAGATGGACAAGGCCGGACACCCCTCGGACGTCCGCGGAGTCACCCAGTCCCTGGAGGACGGCCGCTACTCCCTCGCGGTCCTGGAAGCCCGCCGCACCGGCGCGGAGATCCCGGCCCGCCGCCCGCCGTGCTTCTTCGACCCGCGCCACGGCCCCGCGGTCACGGAGGTCCTGTGGACCCCGTCCGGCGGCGCGGCCCGCGAGGTCCCGGTCTGCGGCGCGGACGAGGTCCGGCTCAGCCGGGGCGAGGACCCCATGAGCCGTACGGTCGACGTGGGCGACGGCAACCGCCGCCCGTACTGGGAAGCGGGCCCGGCGTACGGCCCCTGGGCCGGCGGCTACTTCGGCGGCGGCCTGCTCCCCGGCCTCCTGGTCGGCACCATGCTCGGCTCGATGCTCGCCACCCCGGCATACGCCTCCGAGTACGGCGGCGGTGACTTCGGCGGTGGCGGCGACTGGGGCGGCGGCGACTTCTCCGGCTCCGACTTCGACTCCTCCGGCTTCGGCGGGGGCGGCTTCGGCGACGGCGGAGGCTTCGGCGGCGGCGGGTTCGACGGCGGCGGCTTCTGAGCGACCCAGGCGCCACGGTCCTCCCTCAGCGCCCCGGGTTCCGGTGGATCCCCTCAGCCGGGGCCCGGGGCCCGGGACCCCCAGGAGAGACGGACGGCTGCCCGCCCGCCCGTCCGGGAGAGGCAGCGGGCGCTGCCCCGGCCCGTCCGGGTTCTGCCCTTCGGTCCCTGGGCGGCGTCCGCCCGCCCGCCTAGCGTGACTCCATGTTCACCCACGAGACCCCGGCCCATGACCACGACCGGCAGCGGCCCGCGCCCGTGGCCCGGACCGCCGACCGGCACGACGGCCGGGACCCGCGTACCCCCGGGGGCCTCCAGAGCACGCTGGGCAACGCGACCGTGACACGCCTGATCACGGTGTCCCGGATGGTGACCGAGGAGGAGTTCAGGCAGATCTCCAAGGGCTCCGGAATGCGGAGCCGCTCGGAGATCAGCAAGGTGGACCAGGCTCTGCGGGCGTTCTACGCCCTGCCCGACGCCCGCCAGGGGGCGCGGCTGCTCGCCCTCAAGGACATCGTCACGGCGTGCCGGGCCTACGTGGCCCACAAGCCCGGGGGAGGGGAGCGGGTCGCCGGAGTGGAGCGGCTCAGGAGCGAGGCGGAGGAGGCGCAGTCGGGGCTCGACGCCGAAGCGGTCTTCCGGGGGCTGCTGTCCGAGGTCGACCGGATGGTGGCCGCGAAGGAGGACCCGGAGATGGACCTCCGCCTCCCGGCCGACGAGGCCCGCAGGGCGTCCCAGAGAATGCCGGGGCCCGCGTTCACCGCCGTGATGGACGGCTTCATCGAGCAGCTCGGCGCACTCCGCGAGGACGCTGCGCTGCCCGAGGAGACCCGTGCGGTCATCGGTGAGCTGATGGCCGTGGTGGACCTGGTGACCGTGAAGCAGTACCCGCAGGGCGGCATGCCCGGGATGAAGCTCACCACCAGGGCCGACGAGGACCCCGCGTTCACGTTCAACGTCGACACCCAGGCCCGGGGCGGTTCCTCCTTCATGCTCGGACATGTCGCCCACGAGCTGACCCATGTCGCGGCCCATCAGGCGTTCGGGAGCAGCCCGGTGATGGAGCTGGTCCAGTCCGGGGCGACCGACGCCCAGGTCACAGCGCTGGCCACGGAGCGCAAGAACACCCTCGCCGACCTGCGGCAAGCCCTCGACGGGGACACCGAGTTCAGCCCGTTCCAGCAGCGGATGCTGGTGGAGAAGCTGGGGTACGGCGGCCAGAGCGGCAAGCTGAAGAACTACGCGGACTCCTTCGCGTCGGCGGGCAAGATCACCCCCGAGCAGCAGGCGCGTCTGATCGCCTGGGACGTGGCGGCGGGCACGGCGTCCGGCACGCTGATCGAGTACGACACCGTGATCAACCAGATGCTGGTCTATCTGCACCAGTGGGAGATCCGCCGGGACCACCCCTTCTACGTACGGCTGCTCGCGGCGGCCCGGGCCGCGTTCGACCGCCGGAGCCAGGCCCGGGAAGCCGCCGCCCAGGCGGCGGGAAGCGCCTAGCCAGGGGGTGTCTTGTCGGTCAGGGCAGGGCAGGGCAGCCGCCGGACACGCCCTAACCGATCCGCGACCACCAGACCGCCACCCCGCCGAGGACGATGAGCACGCACATCACCGCGTTGCTCCGCCGGTAGTCCATGAGGATCGCGGCGAACTCGCGGAGCGTCGCGTTGGGCCAGAAGTACGCGGCTGTGGGCGAGCCCACCACCTGCCCCCGGATCCGGACCCGCCGGGCGGTGAGCGCGGCGCGGAAGGCGTGGTAGTTGTTCGTGACGACGACGCACCGGTAGTCGGGCTTGGCCCTCTCCATGATCGCCTTGCTGAACCGCAGGTTCTCCTCGGTGTTCGTCGACCGGTCCTCCCGCTCGATGAGGTGTGCCGGAAAGCCCTCGGCCACCAGGTGGTCGGCCATGGCGTGGGACTCGGGCAGGTCCTCGTCGGGCCCCTGGCCGCCCGAGGTGATGAGCACGGCTCTCCCGCCGCGCCGGGAGAGCCGGGCGTGGACCTCGCGCCCCCGCTTCAGCCGGCTCGCCAGCAGCGGAGGCACGGTGGAGCCGCCGACCAGCCCCGAGCCCAGCACCACCACGAAGTCGGCCTTGCGGCGCACCCGCAGCCGCCCGTACAGGAACGCGTAGCAGACGAAGCACAGGAACATGAACGAGAAGTACAGCGCGAGACCGCAGGCCGCCGTCGCCGCGCCGACCAGAATCGGTGTCCGCAGGGCGGCGGCGGTGGCGAGCAGGGCGACGACCGCGAGGATGGCCAGGGCGGCCAGCAGGGAGAGCAGATTGGACGGGCTCCTGCCCTCCTCGCGCAGCATGCGTACGCCGTTGAGGAACAGAAAGCACGTCAGGACGAGCACCGCCACCGCCCCCAGGCCCAGCAGCGCCCACACCACGACGGGCGCGGAGGCGGAGCCGGAGTCGATCAGCCGGTACAGCAGACCGGCCAGCGCACAGAGCACGGCGAGCCCCAGGACGACGGCGTTGCTGAACTTGCGGCGCTCGCGCAGCACGCTCACACAGAAGACGAGGAAGAGGAGCGCCGCCGGGGCGTAGACCACCATGGGCACACAGTAGGCAGGGGGTGGGGGCTGCCAGGAATCGGGGCGTGCCCTTTGCGGGGTCCCGGCCGTTGAACGGGGCATGAAGAAGCGAAGCGTACTTGCCGTTGTCACTCTCGCCGCCGGAGCGGTCATCGCCGCGATCAGCCCGCCCCCGGGAGGCGGGGACACGGCGCATGCCGCCGAACCGCCCGTCAGCCTGGGCGCCCTGGACGACGTCGGCGAGCTCGGCAAGCTGGTCGACGGGGCGGCGGGGGCGACCACCTCCACCGCCGGCACCGTCACCAGCACCGTGGAGGACGCCCGGTTCAGCTGAGCCGACGCGCACAGGACCGGCCCACCGGGAAGAACCGGTGGGCCGGTTCCGCGTGCGAACTTCCGGCCGTCGTCGTCGACCTGTTTCGTCGGGGCGTGGAGGCGTGGCACGGCAAGGAGAGCTTCTCGGCCCTGGTGGAGCTGATGGCGAAGCCCGGGGAGTAGCGCTCCGCCGACCCGACCGATCCGGGCGCGGACGGTCGGGTCCGACCGGGTGGCCCTCGGCACGGCCGGCGCCGCCGCCCACATCCGGAGCCCTGTCTTCATCTGCAACCCGTACGCGGCCAAGCCGGGCGTCGAAGCGCGCGCGGGCGACGTGCTGCTCCGCGTAACCGAGCTGGCGACCAACGCGCTTCGGCACGGCGTGCCCCCGGGGCGCGGGTTCAAGGTCCACACCTACCTGGAGCGGGTCGAGAACATGATCCGCGTCGAGCTGCACGACTGGCGACGGCAAGGTGTGCCCGGCGGACGGGCTGCCGGGGGCCGACGGCGAAGGCGGGCGCGGGCTGCTGCTCGTCGCGGCGCTGGCGGACAAGTGGGGCGTGGCCGAGCGGAACCCCGGCAAGGTCGTCTGGTGCGAGTTCATGCTCGGGTGACTTGCCGTTTCGGCAAAGATGTTTGTCGTTTCGGCCGCAGGTGCGCACTCTCGTCATCGAGCGGAGGCGATCCGCAGGGTGACGAAGGAGGAGCGACATGAATCAGCAGCGGTACGACGTGGTGATCGTGGGCGGCGGGGTGGCCGGCCTGAGCGGGGCACTGACCCTGGCGCGGGCCCGGCGCTCGGTGCTGGTGATCGATGCGGGCGAGCCCCGTAACGCTCCCGCTTCCCATGTGCACAACTACCTGGGCCGCGAGTCGACCCCGCCCGGCGAGCTGCTGGCGATCGGGCGGGGTGAGGCGGCCGGGTACGGGGCGGAGGTCGTCGAGGGCCGGGTGGCGTCGGCCGAGCGGCTGACCGGAGGGCAGGGCTTCCGGGTGGTGACGGAGGACGGCCGGAGCGTCGAGGCACGGCGGCTGATGGTGACGACGGGGCTCGTGGACGAGCTGCCGCCGGTGCCGGGCCTGGCGGAGCGGTGGGGGCGCGAGGTGCTGCACTGCCCGTACTGCCACGGGCACGAGGTCGCGGACCGCCCGATCGGCGTACTCGCCACCGGCCCGCTCGCCGTGCACCAGGCGCTGATGTGGCGGCAGTGGAGCGACGACGTGACCCTCTTCGTCCACACGGGCCCGGAGCCCACGGAGGAGGAGTACGAGCAGTTGGCGGCCCGGGGCGTCGCGGTCGTGGACGGCGAGGTGACGGGGCTGGAGGTCGCGGATGACCGGTTCACCGGCGTACGGCTGGCGTCCGGCCGGGTCATCGCGCGCGAGGCGCTGGTGGTCCAGGCCCGGTTCACCGCCCGGTCGGCGGTCCTGGAGTCGCTCGGGCTGCAGCCCGTGGCGCAGGAGATGGGCGGGGCGGTGATCGGTACGTACATCCCGACCGACCCGACCGGCGCGACGGAGGTCCCCGGGGTCTGGGCGGCGGGCAACGTCACCCGCCTCACCGAACAGGTGATCGGCGCCGCTGCGGCGGGCCTCATGGCGGCGGGCGCGGTCAACGGCGACCTGATCGCGGAGGACACCCGGCTGGCGGTGGCGGCCCGGCGAGACCAGCGGCCTCTCACCGTCGAGGGTGCGGTCGGGGTTTTGGATTCATGGCCCTACCCGTCATCGAAGGACCGAACGGATCCGATGAGTTTGTGGCCCGCGGCCGGTCCAAGTTCATGACACCCAAGGAAAGGACACCGCCATGTCGGAGCTTCTCGTCGACTTCATCACCTCCCTCGACGGCTACGCATCGGGAGCGGGCTGGCCGGGGTTCTGGGGCCTCGAGGGCCCGGAGTACCTTGCCTGGCTCGGTGAGCAGCCCGAGGTCACCCACCTCATGGGGGCGAACACCTACCGCCTGATGTCCGGCTTCGCCGCCGGCGAGGTCCCGAGCGGCCAGGACGACTTCAGGCCCGAAGAAGAGGCGTCCGTCGACGAGCTCACGCGAGCGCCCAAGGTGGTGTTCTCCTCCACGATCGAGGAGCCGCTGACGTGGGCCAACTCCACGCTCGTCCGCGACGACGCCGTCGAGACGGTCCGCGCCATGAAGGAGAACGGCTCGGGGCTCCTCAGCACGATCGGCAGCCTCAGCCTGTGCCGGTCCCTGCTGCGGGCCGGACTCGTCGACCGCTTCCGGGTCGGGATCTTCCCGGTGATCACCGGGGCCACGGGCGCGGAACGCATCTACGACGGCTACCCGGACATCGCCCTCGAGATGATCGAGCACCGGACCTTCGACGGCCGCATCCAGCTGGTCGAGTACAAGCCACGCGTGCTCGAGCACCCGCCGCTCGGTGCCCCTGCGTGACGTCGCCCCGTCGGCAGGCCGGCCGGTTCGGACAGGGCATCCCGGATGCCAGGGAAGGGAACGGTCCGCAGGTGAGAAGGCGCCCCGGGATATCCGCCCGGGGCGCCTTCTCGCGGCCGGCCCGCATGGTGCGCCCATCCGGCCGCGAGTGATCAGGTCGCGGGCCGGCCCAAGGGCCTCCCCGGTCTACTGCCCCTCCGACGCGCCCTCATGGGCCGTGCCGGCCCCGCTGCCGGCGGCCGCACACCCTCCCCCTCCGTTCCCGTCCGGCTTAACGCACGCAGGCGAATGACGGGCCTCCGGGGTGACGGCCGAGGCCCGGCGTATGTGTGAGCTTCGCTTACGGGGATACGCGGAAGGTCTCCGGCGCCACGAGGGCGCCGGGCGTCGGCAACGTAAAGGGAGATTTCCGTGGGCATCATCGCCTGGATCCTCATCGGACTGTTCGCGGGGCTCATCGCCAAGGCGCTGACGCCTGGCAGGGACCCCGGGGGCTGCCTCATCACGATCGTGATCGGCATCGTGGGCGGGCTGCTCGGTGGCTGGCTGGGCAAGGTGATCTTCGGCGTCGACTCGATCGACGGATTCTTCAGCCTGTCGACGTGGATCGCCGCCGTCGTCGGTTCGGTGATCGTCCTGCTGGTCTACCGCGTGGTCGCGGGACAGCGCTCACGCTGACTCGGCCCGCCGACCCGCCGGCCCGCCGGCCCGCAGGGTCGATTTCTCGACTTTCTCGACGGGTCGATTCGTCCGTGTTTGCCTACATTGGCAGAGGGTCTGTAGGGCAGCCGTAGTAGGAGACATCGCCGAAGCGTCTGCGGACGACAAACAAGAGGAAAAGACGACATGACCGACACCTCGCGCAAGCCGACCACCTCCGACTCCGGCGCCCCGGTGGAGAGCGACGAGCATTCGCTCACCGTCGGCCCGGGCGGGCCGATCCTGCTCCAGGACTCCTACCTGATCGAGCAGATGGCCCAGTTCAACCGCGAACGCATCCCCGAGCGGCAGCCGCACGCCAAGGGCAGCGGCGCGTTCGGGAAGTTCGAGGTGACCGCGGACGTCTCCGCGTACACGAAGGCCGCGCTCTTCCAGCCCGGTACCACGACGGACCTGGTCATCCGGTTCTCCACCGTCGCCGGGGAGCGGGGCAGCCCGGACACCTGGCGGGACCCGCGCGGCTTCGCGGTGAAGTTCTACACCAGCGAAGGCAACTACGACATGGTGGGCAACAACACCCCCGTGTTCTTCGTGAAGGACCCGATGAAGTTCCAGCACTTCATCCGGTCCCAGAAACGCCGGGCGGACAACAACCTCCGCGACCACGACATGCAGTGGGACTTCTGGACGCTGTCGCCGGAGTCGGCCCACCAGGTCACCTGGCTGATGGGCGACCGCGGCATCCCGCGGACCTGGCGCCACATGAACGGCTACACCTCGCACACGTACATGTGGATCAACGCGCAGGGGCAGCGGTTCTGGGTGAAGTACCACTTCAAGACCGACCAGGGCATCGAGACGTTCACGCAGCACGAGGCCGACCAGATGGCCTCCGCGGACACCGATTACCACACGCGTGATCTCTTCGAGCACATCCGCGACGGAGAGTTCCCGAGCTGGACGCTGAAGGTCCAGGTCATGCCGTACGAGGACGCGAAGGACTATCGGTTCAACCCGTTCGACCTGACCAAGGTGTGGCCGCACGGCGACTACCCGCTGATCGAGGTCGGCCGGATGACACTGGACCGCAACCCCACGGACAACCACGCCGAGATCGAGCAGGCGGCGTTCCAGCCGAACAACTTCGTCCCCGGCATCGGCCCGAGCCCGGACCGGATGCTCCTGGCCCGGCTGTTCTCCTACGCGGACGCGCACCGCCACCGCATCGGTGGCAACTACCAGCAGCTGCCGGTCAACGCCCCCGTCGTCCCGGTGAACACGTACTCCAAGGACGGGGCGATGGCGTACCGGAAGACCACCGACCCGGTCTACGCCCCGAACTCCAAGGGCGGCCCGGCCGCGGACACGGAGCGCTACGGAACCCCGCCGAGCTGGTACGCCGACGGCGACATCACCCGGGCGGCCTACGTCGACCACGCCGAGGACGACGACTGGGGGCAGGCGGGCACGATGGTCCGCGAGGTCATGGACGATGCGGCGCGGGACCGGCTGGTGGACAACATCGTCGGCCACCTGCTGAACGGGGTCACCGAGCCGGTGCTTCAGCGGGCGTTCCAGTACTGGTCGAACGTCGACAGCACGCTCGGCAAGCGCGTCGAGCAGGGTGTCCGCGCGAAGGCGGGCGAGAAGGACCCGAAGGCGGCGGAGCAGGGCAACCCGGCGCGCTCGTCGATGCAGCACAAGGCCTGAAGCGGGCAGGCACACCGCCGGCCCCCTTCCGGGCGTACGACAGGCCCTCGCCACGTCGGCCGACGTGGCGAGGGCCTGTGCGTTTCCCCGCTCGGTCGCCCGTGCCCCCGGGGCTGGAGAAGGCCGTGCTGATCACCGGTTCTCTTGTGGCCGCGATCGCAGGGGGACGATGCAGCGATACGTGGTACGGGGGCGAGGAGTCCGAGAGGAATCCGGACGCCGAGGCCGAGGCGCTCAAGGCGAAGGTGCACGCCGGTGTCGCGGGGGGCCGCGGGCTGACGGTGCTGCTGGCCGTCGCCGCGGGCGTGGCCCTGCTGGTCGTGGTGGTGGCGCCGGTCTGGGCCTGGGTGTCAGGCCGCTACTGATCCGGCCCGGGCGGTGATTCCGTGGCACGCGCCACCGCCGCCCGGTCCTCCTCAGTGCTGGACCAGGCCGCCGACCGGGACGGGAGCGACGTGACCGGAGGCCGGGAGGGTCCGCGCCAGGTCGAGCCCGATGTCCACCAGCGAGGACCGGCGCAGGCGGGCGACGTCGGGCATCGGGGTCCACACCGACTCGGCGGTGTCGCCGTTCGGTTCGGGCCGGAGCCGGCCGCCGGTGACGCGGACGCGGTAGAAGACGCCGACGTTCTGCAGCTCGGGCGCACCGGGCCGGCGGCGCTCACCCGCCGGAATCACCCGTGAGTCCACGCCGAGAAGGCGCTCCACCACGGCCTCCAGACCGGTTTCCTCGGCGACTTCACGAATCACCGCGTCGAACGGGTCCTCCGCGTGCTCGACCCCGCCGCCCGGGAGGGTCCACGTCCGCTCGCCGCCCGGCTCCACCGTATGGGCGAGCAGCACCCGTCCGTCCTCGATGCACACCGCGTACGCGGCCAGCCGCCGATCCATCCCAGGGAGGCTACCCCCGGCGTCCGGGGCGGCGTCCGGGGACCGGGACCCCCCTGACCGTTCAAGATCATCAGTGTGCAGAATGACCTGTATGTCGATAACGACCACGCCGCAGGCGGCCACGCTCGACGACGCCGCGTCGATCAGCCGCACGCTGGCCCGCGCTTTCGAGGACGACCCGATGATGGGGTGGTTCTTCCCCGGCGGGGCTTCGCGCGAGCCCGACCTGGTCCGCTACTTCACCACGATCTTCACCCGGCAGTACGGCCGCCACGGGGTGTGCGAGCGCACCGCGTCGGCGGCCGCGTTCTGGGTACCGCCGGAGGGCCAGGAAAAGGCCGTTCCTGACGCGGAGACCATCGCGGAGCTGGAGGAGATCCTCGGCGACCGGGCTCCCCTGTTCCGGGCCGCCGTCGAGGCGGCCGCCCAGCACGGGCCGCAGGAGCCGCACTGGTACCTCGCGGTCGTCGGCGCGGACCCGGCCGCCCGCGGCCAGGGGCACGGGGCGGCACTGCTGCGTTCCGGGCTGGCCAAGGCCGACGCGGCGGGCCTGCCGGTCTACCTGGAGTCCTCCAAGCCGGACAACCTGTCGTTCTACGAGCACTTCGGCTTCACGGTGCTCGGCGAGGCGGCACTTCCCGGCGGCGGTCCGGCACTGTGGGTGATGCGGCGGGAGCCGTGCCCGCTCGACGCGGCGTAGCGGTCTCAGAAGGACCAGAAGGACCAGAAGGACCAGAGGGTTCGGGAGGATCAGAAGGAAACGCTTCTTTCCGGATCTGCTGGTGGGAGAGCGCCGTAGGACCGGGAGCGCGGAGAATGGTTTCTCCGCGCTTCGTGGCCGCCGGTCCGTCCGTCCGGTGAACGGCGGGCCTCGGTCCAGATGGCCTCCAGCCCGAGGGAGCGCCGAGTTTCCTGAGCGTGCCAGGGCTGCCAGAGGTCGGCTGTTTCCTGAGGTGGCCGTACGCCGTTGTTCCCGGGCCGGTCCCCGACAGGGCGTCGTGCTCGATGCCGTCGAGTCGCCGTTCGAAGTCTGCCTGGAGACGGTTCATCGTGGCGAGGAAGTCCCTGAGCAGGATGTGTTCTTCATTCATGGGGTGCTGCGTTCCTCCGAGAGACTTCTGCTGTCACATCCCGGCAATGACATGGCCGGGTCGAGGGAACGTGGCGTTCGAGCGAGCGCACAGAGGCGGGCCAGGGCGCGTGGACACACGGCGCGAGCTGCCTACCCGGCCGCGGTCCTAGGGCGAGCGGCCGATGCGTGCATGATCGCTCACTCCGTAAGCTCCGTGGACGAGCGGTCGTCCAGGGCCGCCCGATCCACGCTGATCAGGAGGTAGCGCGATGCCGGCAGACGCCACGGCTCACGTGCGCATCGCCCGCCCGTCCCGCGACCTTGCGGCGGCGGAACGCTTCTGGGTCGCGGGTCTCGGCCTCGATGTCCAGTACCGCCACGAGGCGGACGGCACCGCCGGCCACCACTCGCTGCTCATGGTCGGCTGGCCCGGCGCCGCCTGGCACCTGGAACTCGTCCACGACCCGGCGGACCCCGTGGAACCGCGCCCGACGCCCGAGGATCTGCTCGTGGTCTACCTCGGCGAAGAGGTGCCGGACGCTCTTGTGGAGCGGCTCGAACAGCACGGCGGCACGCGGGTGCCCGCGCACAATCCGTACTGGGACACCTGGGGCGTCACGCTTCAGGACCCGGACGGCTACCTGCTGGTGCTGTCCACCCGGACGTGGGCCTGATCCCTCCGCCTGCAAGGGGAATCTCTCCCGTCGAACAGGCGCGCCTGGCGGTGTACTACTCGTAGCTGATCGCGGAGACCGGGAAGAAGTTCGAGGCCGCCGCGAAGGCCCACCCGGAGTTCAAGGACAGGACCATCACCGTCGGCTCGCGCACCTCGGAGGGCTTCGGCATCTACGTCGGTGGCACCGGACGCGTCGACTTCGTCGAGCGGCTCGGCTTCACGAACAACCCGAAGGCCGAGGCCAAGGCCGGCGAGAGCTTCTCCGTCCCGGTCTCCAAGGAGAACCTGGACCTGCTCGACGCCGACCTGACGGTCATGGCGCCGATCGGCATCCCGGCCACCGACATCAGCAACGACCCGCTGTACAAGGCCGTTCCGTCGGTCAAGGCGGGCAACGACCTGGTCTTCGACGACCAGGACATCTCCCAGGCGTTCGCCACGGACTCGGTCCTGTCCGTCCCGTACGCACTGGAGAAGGTCGTCCCGCTCTTCGCGGAGAAGGTCGCGAAGTAGTCCCCGAAATGACAGCGCGCCCCGTCCCCGGAATCCGGGTGCGGGGCGCTGCTGTGTACCGGGTGGACGTGCTCGGCGGTGGGGGTGTCAGGCGGCCGGGGTCGCGGCCTTGATCGCGGAGATGTCGAAGGTCAGCTTCACCTTGTCGCTGACCATCACGCCGCCGGTCTCCAGCGCCGCGTTCCAGGTCAGGCCCCAGTCGGAGCGCAGGATGTCGGCGCTGCCCTCGAAGCCGACGCGCTCGTTGCCGTAGACGTCGGTGGCGGAGCCGTTGAACTCCAGGTCGATGGAGAGCGGGCGCGTGACGTCCTTGATGGTCAGGTCGCCGGTGATCCGGTACGCGTCGCCACCCAGCTGCTCGGCCTTCGTCGAGCGGAACGTCATGAGGGGGAACTTCTCGGCGTCGAAGAAGTCGCCGCTGACCAGGTGGCCGTCGCGGTCGGCGATGCCGGTGTCGACGCTGGCGATCTTCACGTCGATGGAGGCGGTGGAGTTCGCCGGGTCCGTACCGTCCAGCACCAGGGTGCCCTCGTGCTCACCGAAGGAGCCGCGCACGTTCGTGACCATCGCGTGGCGCACCGTGAAGCCGATGCTGCTGTGCGCCGGGTCCAGGGTGTACGTGCCGGTCAGGGCTGCCAGTGCCGGGTCCACCGCGGGGGCCTCGGTGACGGTGGCGGCGGCGGTCGACTTGCGGGTGAACAGAGCCATGGCTCCTCCTCGGGGATGCGCTGCGGGAACGGGGGTCTGGCGGGGCCGAAGGGTTTGTTTAACCTTCAACGAGTTCAACTGTAGCGCTATCTAGTTCAAAGTTCAACATCCAGGGTCGAGTTCCTCCGTCCTGCCGCTCGGTGCTGCGCGGGGGCGCCCCTGCCGGGGT
The DNA here is from genome assembly GCF_000721175.1 of Streptomyces anulatus. Classification (GTDB taxonomy): domain Bacteria; phylum Actinomycetota; class Actinomycetes; order Streptomycetales; family Streptomycetaceae; genus Streptomyces; species Streptomyces anulatus_C. Next base: position 91,057 of record NZ_JOEZ01000024.1, on the reverse strand, counting down.
GCGTCGCCCTCTGGCGGACGCGCGTAGAACTCGGGCACTATCTCCCTGCCCGGCGTGCGCGGTCCCGGACCCGTACGCCCTCTGATTTGTCATGAGCAGGAGGAATTCCCCCATGGTGAACCGTCCACGACTCCGCTCCGCCCTCACCGCCCTGGCCCTCGTCCTCGGCGCGCTCTTCGTGCCCGGGATCGGGGCCCTCGGCAGTGGCGCCACCGAGGCGCACGCCGTGACCAAGCTGACCCACGCGCAGGCGACCTCCCGGTTCAGCTCGTCCGGGATCACCTGGTCGTCCTCGGGCGGCTGCTCCGACCGGAACGTCCCCACCTGCACGTCCTTCGATCAGCTCAACCTGTCGAGCGCCCAGGGCGCGCAGACCCTCAAGAGCGCCACCGGCTGCGCGCTCAGGATCACCGGCGGCACCGAGACCGGGCACGCCGGCGGTACGTACTCCCACTGGAACGGCTACAAGCTCGACTTCGCCAAGAGCACCTGCCTCAACAACTACGTCACCGGCGTCTTCACCTACATCGGCACCCGGGGCGACGGCGCGCGCCAGTACCGGTCCGGCTCCGGCAACATCTACGCGGACGAGGGCAACCACTGGGACGTCACGTACTACAACTGCGGCGGCTGCTGAGCAGCAGCCGGCGACCCGGGGGCCGTCCCGCACATCGAGTGCCGGGACGGCCCCGCAGCCGTACGGGACCGCAGGGCCCCGGCCGGGGCACGTCGCGAAGTCGGTCACTGGGCGGCGAACCACGTGGCGATCGCCAGGACCAGGGGGAGCGGGCAGGCCAGGGCTGCCAGCAGGAGGCTGCGCATGTCAGCGGACATGCGCCTCACCCCCGGTGCCAGGCGGACCGCGACGAGCACGGCCGCACCACCGCAGAGGCCGGCGGAGCAGCGCAACAGGAAGCCGCCCACAGGTGCGCCCTCTGCCACGCACCACAACGCCGTCATACCGACCAGGAAGCCCAGCCAGGCGAGCGACGTCATCGTGAGCACCCACAGCCCCGTGGCAAGGAGCTCCACAGCGGTCCGCCGCGGCGGAGGAGTGAGCCGGGCCGGTCGGTAGAGAGCGTTGTACGCGCGGGTGTCCATGCCCTGATCCTTGCCAGGCCCATGCCGCCCGGCCATGAGGTGGATGACTCAACCAAGCGCCACCCGTACTCACTCCACCCACGGCGATGCCCGGCCGTGCAGTGTCACGGCTGACCGAGCTCCTGGACACCCACGAGCACCGCGAGGCGGCCCCCACCGCTTCAGTTGATCGGGTCGGCGTCCGGCCCCTCCTGCTCCAGCAGCTCCCGGGCGAAGTCCCCCCACTGCGCGTACCGGTCCGGGTGCGCGGACCGCTGGACCGCCTGGCACACGTGGCCCGGCTCCATCGACTCCCAGCCGTCGATCTGGAGCAGCCCCGGGTTGGCGCTCGGCGAGGGCAGCCCGTAGAAGGACTTGGACGCGGTCGGCACATGGGTGATCTGCGACGGCGTGCCCCAGCCCATGCTGGGGCGCTGCTGGAAGACACCGAGCGAGTCGTGGTCGACCGCGGACGTGAAGTTGACGAACTTCGACTCCTGCATGGCCGTCATCAGCGCGATGATCTGGGCCTCCTCGGGGAGCTCCGCCCCCTTTCCGACGCCGATGACCGTCCGGGCGTGGGCGAGCTGCTCCGGGCCGAGGTCGGACGGGGCGGCGAAGAACGTCCGCAGCTCGCTGTCCGGGGCCGTCTTGAGCAGATGGGCGGTGACCGTGTCCGTTCGGCCGGTCGGGGGCAGGCCGTAGCTCTCCTGGAAGGCGCGCAGGCCGTGCGCGCCGGGGGCCTGCGGGGCGGGCGACGGCGGTGGGGCGGGGTCCGCGTGCGCCGGAGCCGCTGCGGTCAGCAGGAATCCGGCGGCGACCGCCGCGAGCATGCGTCGGGGGAGTCGGTTCATTCGCATACGGAACCGTCCCGGGGCGCCGGGGCGAAGTCAAGAACGCAACATATCGTGTCAATTGATGATGTATCGGATGGCCAGGGTGCCGGGCGCTCACAGGCGTGTGCCCCCGCCGGGCCGCCGGCGGGGGCACACGTGCCTACCGAACGCGCGTCAGGAGCCGACGCTCACCGTGAAGCGGCGCGGGTTCCCGTCGTGCGCCGCACCCGAGACGTCCGGCTCACCGTCCGGGCGGACGTCGTCGTACGGGAACGCGTAACCGATCGGGCTGTTCGCGTGGACCACCCGGGACCAGTGGTTGGTGACCGCTCCCTTGTAGTAGTCCGCCGCCGACGTGCCGTTCGGCTGGCTGGGGTGGCTCAGCATGATCGAGCGGTTGAAGCCCGCCGCCAGCCTGGCCAGGATCGCCTTCTTGTCGTCGGAGTCGCCCGGGTTGTTGGTGAACGGTCCGTGGTTGCAGGTGAAGATGTCCTTCGTCTCCGGCTTGACGAAGGTGTGGCCGCCCTCGAACGTCAGCGTGTCCCCGCTGACCCGGCCGGCCAGCGTGCCCCGGCCGCCCTGGAGGTCGATGCGCAGGTCCTCGGAGCGGTACTTCTCCCACACCTCGTCGATCTGGGCGGTGAACAGGTCCCGGAACGGCATCTCGGCGGGCCGGTCGAAGTACGGGGCCATGATGTTCTGCGGCGAGACGACGCGCAGGACGTTGCCGTCGTCGCTCCGGGTGATCAGCTTGTCCCACGGTTGCCCGTCGGCGGCGGCCTGGGCGGTGAGGTCGTCCGCGATCCGCTGCACCGCGCCCTCCGGGTGCGGCGCGACGACGTGTGTCCCGTCGCCCTCCAGCGTGATCCCGATCGGGAGAGCGGTGATCAGGTCGACGTAGCTGATGTTGGAGTACAGCTGCTCCGTGTTGAAGGTGAACTCGCAGAAGGACCAGGTGCGCCCGTAGTTCGGGTCCGTGGGCGTCGCGAAGGCGGGCTCCACCAGTGAGGGGCCCGGGTTGAGGTAGAAGTCCAGCTTGTCGTCGCGGACGAAGTAGATCCGCGCCCCGTACATCTGCGGCAGGGTCAGCGCGACCGGACCCGCGCCCGCGCCCTTGAGCGGGATCGCGCAGTCGACGGGCAGCGGGGTCTGCGGGGCGCCGGGGGAGTCGGGGCGGTAGACGCCGCCGTCCGGCTTGAGCAGCACCCAGCGGTCGGTGCCCAGTTCGCGGCCGGTCACATAGGCGTGCACCGCGCCCGGCAACGACTTGTTCTCCAGGGCCAGTTCGCAGGTCGCGGGGGCCGCGGAGGCGCGGGGGCTCAGCGCGGTGCCCCAGGCGGGGTACGTCAGCGCCGCGGCCGATGCGGCGGCGCCGGTCAGGAACATTCTGCGCGAAATCACGAGGAGACTCCCGAGGTTTGTGGGGGCCGCAGACGGGTGGTGGGGGGTGGCGCGGGGAGGGTCAGGACCGTGGGGGTGCCTGCGGTGCGGACCACTCTCGCGAGGCCCGGCGCGAGCGTCAAGACTTGTGACTGAGAGCGCTCTCAATAATGCGGAGTCTTCACAACTCGACGCCCCGAAGCGGTACTTGCCGGAACCCTGTGGGCGCGAACCGTGACCGCCCCGGGACGTTCCCGGCCAAGAGGTGAACAAAAGCCAGGGATGCCCCGCACCCTCCTGACTTGGACTAACGCACCGGGGTTGTTGGACGGAGTCGGCCCCCGGGGCCGAAGTTCGTTGACGGTGTCCGGACACGGCGACTACTCAGGGGCCATGTCGCCAAGATTCCCTCGCCCCGGCCTCGTCGCCGCGGCCTCCGCAGCCGTCCTGGCGCTCGTGGGGGCCGCCCTCCCCGCCGCAGCCGCCGATCCGTCCCCCTCCCCGGCCGGGGCGGCGGCGGCCGACGGCTCCGCCGTCATCCGGTCCGACCGGCTCGCCGTCACCGTCGCCGACGACTTCCCGCGCGTCCTGTCGTACACCGACCGGGCGAGCGGCGAGCAGTTGCTCGGCAGTACCCGGCCGGTCACCGCCGTCACGCTCAACGGGACCGCCCACCCGGTGAAGCGCAAGGGCGCGCCGACGGTCACCCGCTCCGCCGCCCGCTACACCCTCGCTTTCGACTCCCTGCCGGGCGTCGAGATCGACGCCTCGCTCACCGTCTCCGGGCGGGCCACCACCTTCAAGGTCACCGCCGTCCGCGACACCGAAGCCTTCCGGGTCGGCACGATCGACATTCCGGGGCACGACCTGATCTCCGTCGGGTCCACCGAGGCCGGGGCCGCCACCGCGTTCACGAAGCTCGACCCGGACTCCACCCGCACCGCCGACGTGTTCGCGAAGATCACCGGGGGGACCGAGCCCGACGCCGCACCCGTCGGGGCCAGTTACGCGATCCTCAACAACGGCTCGCTCGCCGCGGCCGTCGAGTCCAACTCCTCGTACGACAAGCCCGCCGGGGCCACCGGCGGCGACGACGCCCGCTTCTGGCACCAGGCGCGCACCGAGGGGGACGGCGGCGTCCGCGTCGGCGTCTGGTCCGGCCAGTGGACCTACCGGGGCGAGGGCGCCCCGAAGCCCGAGAGCGGCGAGAACCTGCCGTGGGCCAAGGTCGTCGTCACCCCGGACGCCAACGGAGACAAGGCCGTCGACTGGCAGGACGGGGCCGTGGCCTTCCGCTCGATCGCCGTCACCGCGCCCGGCAGCGAGGAGACCGCGAAGCGGGTCGTCACCCACATCCCGTTCAACTTCGCCAGCCAGGCCACCCACCCGTTCCTGCGCACCCTGGACGACGTCAAGCGGATCTCGAAGGCCACCGACGGCCTCGGGCAGCTCGCCGTCCTCAAGGGGTACGGCTCCGAGGGCCACGACTCCGCCCCCCCGGACTACGGCGGCAACTACAACAAGCGGGCCGGCGGGCTGAAGGACCTCAACACCCTCCTCAAGGACGGCAAGAAGTGGGGCGCCGACTTCGGCGTCCATGTGAACGCCACCGAGTCCTACCCGGAGGCGAACGCCTTCTCCGAGCAGCTCGTCGACAAGACCAAGCCCGGCTGGAACTGGCTCAACCAGAGCTACTACATCGACCAGCGCCGCGACATCAACAGCGGCGACCTGGCGAAGCGCTTCCAGCAACTGCGCGACGAGACCGACGAGAACCTCGACTTCCTCTACATCGACGTCTACTACAGCCACGGCTGGATCGCCGACAAGACGATCCAGGCCGTGCAGAAGCAGGGCTGGACCGTCGGCACCGAGTGGGCCGACAAGTTCGAGCGCGCCTCGCTCTGGTCGCACTGGGCCAACGACCTCAACTACGGCGGAGCCACCAACAAGGGCCTGAACTCGCAGATCATCCGGTTCGTCCGCAACGGCGAGAAGGACATCTGGAACAACGACCCGGTCCTCGGCCAGAGCGCCCTGGAGGACTTCGAGGGCTGGACCGGCGAGACCGACTGGAACGCCTTCACCGCCAACATCTGGCAGAAGAACCTGCCCGCGAAGTACCTCCAGCAGCAGAGGATCACCCGCTGGGACGGCAACGACATCACCTTCACCGGCGGGGTGCGCGGCACGGTCGAGGACGGCGAGCGAACCTTCTACGACCAGGGCCGCAAGGTGCTCAGCGGCACCGACTACCTGCTGCCGTGGGACGGCGGCAAGAAGCTGTACCACTACAGCGAGACCGGCGGCACCAGCAGCTGGGAGGTGCCCGGCAAAGGCGCGTACACCCTCTACGAGCTGACCGACAACGGCCGAGAGAAGGTCACCACCGTCCGCCCCGCGCACGGGAAGATCACACTGACCGCCACCGCGGGACAGGCCTACGTCCTGTACCCCGACCGGGCGCCGAAGGAGACCTCCCCCGACTGGGGGAAGGGGACCAGGCTCAAGGACCCCGGCTTCAACGACCGTGACCTGAAGGGCTGGACGAAGTCCGGCACCGCCGTCCGCGACACCGACGAACAGGGCCGCAACAGCGCCGAACTCTCCGGCTCCGTCAAGGCCTCGCTCTCCCAGACCGTCACCGGCCTCGAACCGGGCGAGCGCTACACCGCATCCGCCCTCGTCGAGGTCGAGCCCGGCGAGAGCCGCCGCACCACCCTGAGCGCCGGCGGGAAGTCCGTGGCCGTCGAGCGCTCCACGGCCGAGGACTTCGTCGCCGCGTCCGACTGGCACGGCACGTCCTTCCAGCGCGCCAAGGTCAACTTCACCGCTCCCGCGAACGGCCGCACCACCCTCCGCATCGAGGCGGCGGCCGGCAGCACGGCGAAGGTCCGCGCCGATGACGTACGGATCGTCGAGAACGCCCCCGCGACCCGCACCGGCACGGTGGCGTACGAGGACTTCGAGGCCGTCGACCAGGGGTGGGGCCCCTTCCTCAAGGGCGACGCGGGCGGTTCCACCGACCCCCGCACCAGCATTTCGCAGCTCCACGCCCCGTACACCCAGTCCGGCTGGAACGGGAAGCGGGTCGACGACGTGCTCGGCGGAAAGGAGTCCCTGAAGTCCCACGAGGAGAACACCGGTCTCGTCTACCGCACCGCCCCCTGGACCGTCCCGATGAAGGACGGCCACCGGTACCAGGTCGAGTTCGCCTACCAGTCCAGCCACGCGGGCGCCTACAGCTGGGTCGAGGGCTACGACCGCGTCGCCGGCGGCAAGGCCTCCTCGACCGAGACCCGGGCCACCCCGATCGGGCAGCAGCGCACCACCGGGCAGTTCAGCCGGACGCTCACGGCGGGCTGCGGAGACACCTGGACCGGGCTGCGCAAGCTGTCCGGAGCACCCGAGGGCGCGGACTTCGTGCTCGACGGCTTCACCGTGACCGACCTCGGACCGGCCCCCGCCGGGCAGGAGGCCGTCTGCGGCACGCTCGGCGTGGCCGCCGACGCCGAGACCCTGGAGCCGGGCGCCCCGAACACGGTGAAGGCGACCTTCGGCAACGACGAGGCGAGTGCCGCCACCGGCGTGAAGCTCACGCTGACCGTGCCCGAGGGCTGGAAGGCCGAGCCCGTGGGCGCGGTCGACTTCGCATCGGTGGCCCCGGGCGCGAAGGTCACCGGCAGCTGGCGGGTCACCCCGCCGGTCGACGCCCCCTACGACACGTACGCGCTGGACGCGGAGGCCACGTACACCGTCGGGGGAGCCGCTCGCACCCTCGGCGCCGGGACCTCGGTCCGTACGCTGCCGCCGCCGCCCACCGAGGACAGCTGGGCCAGTGATCTCGACTGGACCGCCTCGGACAACGGCTGGGGCCCGGTCGAGCGCGACCGGTCCAACGGGGAGGCCGGGGCCGGCGACGGCGGTCCCCTGAAGATCGGCGGCGTCCACTACGCCAAGGGCCTGGGCACGCACGCCCCGGCGAAGATCCGTTACTACCTGGGCGGGAAGTGCACCTCCCTCACCGCCGAGGTGGGCGTGGACGACGTCCAGGCCACCCGGGGCAGTGTGCGGTTCTCGGTCACCGCCGACGGCACGGAGAAGGTCACCTCACCGGTGCTGGCGGCGGCCGACCCCGCCTGGCAGCTCACCGCCGACGTCACCGGCGCGAAGTATGTCGAGCTGACCGTCCAGGACAGCGGCGACGGCAACGGCAACGACCACGCCGATTGGGGCAACGCCGTTTTCCACTGCGGAAGTTGAATCTCCGTCGAACGGCGGTCGAGGTGCGGTGGAGCCCGGCTGAACAGTGCTGGGCCATACTGAGGGGGCCTTCGGGCCCCCTCAGGGGCGTGTGGCCCACGGCACATCGCACTTTTGTGGAGTCTGCACAACCGGAGGCGGCGATTCGCTGGTGGATCGCCTGCATGCTGCCGTGGTTCTGTTCACTTCCACCACGAAACCGAGCAGGAGACTGTTCGGAGTCGACGGCACGAATTCTGGGCCGGGGTTCGTAGGGTCAGTACATGACCGTTGTGGACGAAACCCAGGGTGAGCCGAACGACGCCCGAGGCCGGGTGGCCGAACTGCTGGCCCTGCGTGAGCAGGCGCGGCGTGGACCGAGCGAGCGGGCGACCGAGGCGCAGCACGCCAAGGGGAAGCTGACCGCGCGCGAGCGCATCGAGCTGCTGCTGGACGCGGGTTCGTTCAAGGAGGTCGAGCAGCTCCGCCGGCACCGCGCCACCGGCTTCGGCCTGGAGGCCAAGAAGCCCTACACCGACGGTGTCATCACCGGCTGGGGCACCGTCGAGGGCCGCACGGTCTTCGTCTACGCGCACGACTTCCGGATCTTCGGCGGGGCGCTGGGCGAGGCGCACGCCACGAAGATCCACAAGATCATGGACATGGCCATCTCGGCGGGCGCCCCGCTGGTGTCGCTGAACGACGGCGCCGGCGCCCGTATCCAGGAGGGCGTCTCGGCGCTCGCCGGCTACGGCGGCATCTTCCAGCGCAACACGCGCGCCTCGGGCGTCATCCCGCAGATCAGCGTGATGCTCGGCCCGTGCGCGGGCGGCGCCGCCTACAGCCCGGCGCTCACCGACTTCGTGTTCATGGTCCGTGAGACCTCGCAGATGTTCATCACCGGACCGGACGTCGTGAAGGCGGTCACCGGTGAGGAGATCACCCAGAACGGCCTCGGCGGCGCGGACGTGCACGCCGAGACCTCCGGTGTCGCGCACTTCGCGTACGACGACGAGGAGACCTGCATCGCCGAGGTCCGCTACCTCATCGGGATGCTGCCCTCCAACAACCGCGAGAACCCGCCCACGGTCGAGAGCGACGACCCCGCCGACCGGCGCGGCGACGTCCTCCTTGACCTGGTCCCGGCCGACGGCAACCGCCCGTACGACATGCACAAGGTGATCGAGGAGCTCGTCGACGACGGCGACTACCTGGAGATCCACGAGCGCTGGGCCCGCAACATCATCTGCGCGATGGCCCGCCTCGACGGCCAGGTCGTCGGCATCGTCGCCAACCAGCCGCAGGCGCTGGCGGGGGTCCTGGACATCGAGGCCTCCGAGAAGGCCGCACGTTTCGTCCAGATGTGCGACGCTTTCAACATTCCGATCATCACCCTTCTGGACGTCCCCGGCTTCCTGCCGGGCGTGGACCAGGAGCACGGTGGGATCATCCGCCACGGCGCGAAGCTGCTGTACGCCTACTGCAACGCCACCGTGCCGCGGATCTCGCTGATCCTGCGGAAGGCCTACGGAGGCGCGTACATCGTCATGGACAGCCAGTCCATCGGGGCCGACCTCACCTACGCCTGGCCCACCAACGAGATCGCGGTGATGGGCGCCGAGGGCGCCGCCAACGTCATCTTCCGCCGCCAGATCGCCGACGCCGAGGACCCCGAGGCCATGCGCACCCGCATGGTCAAGGAGTACAAGGCCGAGCTGATGCACCCTTACTACGCGGCCGAGCGCGGCCTCGTCGACGACGTCATCGACCCCGCCGAGACCCGCGAGGTGCTCATCGCCTCGCTCGCCATGCTCCGCAACAAGCACGCCGACCTGCCGTCCCGCAAGCACGGCAACCCCCCGCAGTAGTCATCCTCCGCAGCGGCGCGATCCGCCGCACGGTCCACGACATCCTGCCGAGAAGACGGAGACACCCCACCATGAGCCTGACGTCCGCCGAGTCCGTCCTGCGCGTCGAGAGGGGTCACGCCGACCCCGAGGAGCTGGCGGCCATCACCGCCGTCCTGATGGCCCGCGCCGCCACCCAGCCCGCCGCCCCCGCCCACCGGGGCCGGGACACCGCCGGCTGGCGCCGCCTGGAGCGCACGCCGGGCTTCCGCGCCCCGCACAGCTGGCAGGGCTGACCGCCCGTACGGCTCACGGAGAAGGGCCCCGCACTCCTTCAGGAGTGCGGGGCCCTTCTCGTACGTACGGTAGTCGACGGCGGGGAAGCAGTCGGCGAGACGGCGGGTGTCGACGAGGACGACGGCGCCGATGGCGCCGCGGACCAGGTCGTCCCACATGAACCAGAAGCGGTCCTGACCGGGCGTACCGAAGAGGTACAGGATCAGGTCCTGGTCCAGGGTGATGCGTCCGAAGTCCATGGCCACCGTCGTGGTGGTCTTGTCCCCGGTATGGGTCAGATCGTCGATGCCCGCCGAGGCGGACGTCATCACGGCTTCGGTGCGCAGCGGGTTGATCTCCGAAACGGCACCGACAAACGTGGTCTTACCCACGCCGAAGCCCCCTGCCACCACGATCTTCGCCGAGGTAGTGGAGCGGGCCGCTCCGCCGCTAGAGCTTGCGAAGTCCACTGAGCACCCTTTCGAGCAGTGTCACATCTGGCTGGCCGCCGGCGGCCTCGTCGCCGCCGGGCTGATGGATAGCGACGAGTCCGGCCTCGGCCAGGTCGGCGACGAGGATCCGGGCAACGCCGAGGGGGATCGAGAGAAGGGCCGAGATCTCGGCCACCGACTTGATCTCGATGCAGAGCCGGCAGATCCGCTGGTGCTCGGGCAACTGCCCTTGCAGCCGGGACGGATCGGCCGTGGTGCTGACCAGCGCCTCGATGGCGAGCTGGTAACGCGGTCGGGTCCGGCCGCCGGTCATGGCGTACGGACGGACCAGCGGGTTGTGCGCGGCGGGGGCGGGCTCGGGAGCCCGCCGATGCTGCACCGGCTGACTGCGCGGCTGCTGGGGCGCGTCGTACCGCTGGGGCTGCTGCGGTTGCTGCGGCCACCCCGCCCCCGGCTGCTGCGGAGGCCACTCGGACCCCTGGGAGCCGTGAGCGCCCTGCGGCTGCTGCTGGTATGGCTGATACTGCCCGGGTCCCTGCCCACCGGGTGCGGCAGGGAAGCCGAAACGGTTGTCACCGTGCTCACCCGGAACCCTCTGGTCACCGTTGTATGGGTGCCCGTCTGTGGGTGCTGCCACGTTTCCTCCTCCGACTGCCGGTCGCCGATCCCAGTGGGGCCGCGCCACCGCACCTTATGGCGCGGTGGCGAGAAACGCACTGTCTGTCTACTAGTTAAGAAGACTTCCCTGAAGCTCGGCGCGGAGGTCCGGAGTCAGGACACTGCCCGCGCGGTCCACCAGAAGGGCCATTTCATACCCAACCAGACCGATATCGGCGTCCGGGTGGGCCAGAACGGCGAGCGAAGATCCATCGGAAATGGACATGATGAAGAGGAATCCTCGCTCCATCTCCACAACGGTCTGGTTCACGGCGCCGCCCTCGAAGATCCGCGAGGCGCCCGCGGTCAGCGACGTCAGACCGGAGGCGACGGCCGCCAGCTGGTCGGCGCGGTCGCGCGGGAAACCTTCGGACATCGCCAGCAGGAGTCCGTCGGCGGAGACCACCACCGTGTGCGACACCCCGGGGGTGTTGTCCACGAAATTGGTGATCAACCAGTTGAGATTCTGCGCCGCCTGGCTCATCGGGCTCACACTAACGCTCCTGGTTGTAGGTGGTACTGGTGTCCGACCCCGCGCTGCGGCCCCGCTGGATCCCCCGCCGCAGGTTGCTCAACCTGCCGCGGACGTCCTCGGGCGCGCGGGAGACCTGTGGGCCGCCCTGCTGGGTCTGCTCCGCCGTGCCCTCGACCAGGTTGGCCTTGGGCACGCGCCGGGGGAGACCGGAGGGGGTTATTCCGCCCGCCTTCGGCTCACGGAGCTTCTCGGCCCGCTCCCAGCGCTCGTCGTTCGTCGAGCGCCAGTCGTCGGTGCCGTCCCCGTCCGTCTGCGGGTCCTGCCGCTGTTCCTGCTGCGGCTGCCGCTGAGGAGTCGGAGCGGGCTGGTCGTCGCCGTGGCCGCCGGGGCCGGGCTGCCAGTGCTGCTGACCGCCGCGGCGCGGCAGACCGGCTTCGGTCAGCTCGTGGCCGACGTTCGGGGTGGGTCCCGGACGCTCGAAGCCTACGCGCTCCGAAGGCTCCGCGGGCGTGCTCGGATCAGATTCCGATTCGGCGGGAGCAATCGGCTCATAAGCGTGTCGGAAACCGCTCTGAACAGGCCAGTCATCCTGGTGCGCCTGGTCCGCCGGAGCCGCGTACGGGTCGGCGAACTGGCCCTGCCGGTCGTCCGGAACGGCATATGCCGATTCCGCGTAACCGTCTCCCGGGTGCTGCTGCCCCTGCTGCTGATCCCGCTGCTGCGGATAGCCGTCCTCGGCGCCGTACTGCTGCTGCTCGTACGACCCCTGGTACGGATCCTGCTGCTGCGGCTGCTGCCCGTACCGGTCCTGGCCGTAGCGCTCGTCGGCGTAACCCTGCTGCGGCTGCTGCTGCCCGCCGTACGGGTCGCCCGCGTACGACTCCGGTGCGTAGCCCTGCCGCTCCTGGGAGTCGTCCCCGAAGGGGCCGCCCGTCTGGGCCTCCAGGGCCGCCCTGCGCTCCTCGCGCATCAGCGAGCGGTTGACCGGGTCCAGCTGACCCGGGTCCGCCGGGACCTCGTAGCGCGAGTCGTCGAAGCCGAGCTCCGCCGCCGTGCGCATCGGGGCCTGCTGCGGCGCCGGCTCGAAGGCCTGCTGCTGCTCGGGGATGATCGAGGAGACGGTGAAGTCGTCCTGGCCGCCGCCCGGTTCGCCACCGCCACCGTGGGTGATGACGTCCGGCAGCATGACCAGCGAGGTGGTCCCGGCCTGCTCGCCCGAGGGGCGCAGCTGGACCCGGATCCCGTGCCGGTCGGCCAGCCGGCCGACCACGAACAGGCCCATGCGCTGGGACACCGCGGCGTCCACGGTCGGCGGGTTGGCCAGCTTGTGGTTGATGTCGGCGAAGTCCTCCGCGGTGAGGCCGATGCCCTTGTCGTGGATCTCGACCATGACGCGGCCGTCGGGCAGCCGGGTAGCGGTGACCCTGACCTTGGTCTGCGGCGAGGAGAACGTGGTCGCGTTCTCCAGCAGCTCGGCCAGCAGGTGCACGAGGTCGGTGACGGCCTGGCCGTGGATCTCGCTCTCCGGTACGCCGGTGAGCTGGATGCGCTCGTAGGACTCCACCTCGGAGGAGGCGGCCCGCAGGACGTCGACCAGCGGAACCGGCTGGTTCCAGCGGCGGCCGGGCTCCTCGCCCGCGAGGACGAGCAGGTTCTCGCCGTTGCGGCGCATACGGGTCGCCAGGTGGTCCAGCTTGAAGAGGCTCTCCAGCTGGTCCGGGTCGGCCTCGTTGTTCTCCAGGTCGGTGATGAGGGTCAGCTGGCCCTCGATGAGCGACTGGTTGCGGCGCGAGAGGTTCGTGAAGATCGCGTTGACGTTGCCCCGCAGCATGGCCTGCTCGGCGGCGAGCCGGACGGCCTCGCGGTGCACCTGGTCGAAGGCGCGGGCGACCTCGCCGATCTCGTCCTGCGTGGTGATCGGGATCGGCTGCACCCGGGTGTCGACCCGGCCCGGGTCGGTGCGCGAGAGCTGGTCGACGAGGGAGGGCAGCCGCTGCTCCGCGATCGAGAAGGCGGCGGTGCGCAGCTGGCGCATCGAGCGGCTCATCTGGCGGGCCATGAGCCCGGCCAGGATGAACGCGGCCAGCAGCGCGATGACGACGATGAGGCCGTTGACGATGGCGTCGGTCTTGGCGTCGGAGGAGATGTTCGCGGCCTCGTCCACCGCCTTGGTGACCAGCTCGTCCTCGACCGTGGCGTACCCCTCGAACTTCGCGGTCGCCGCGGCCATCCAGGTCTCGGGCGTGATGCCCTTGGCCGCCAGGTCCTTCGGGTCCTGGCCCTTGCCGATCTCCTGGGCCATGCCGTCGAAGACCGAACCGTCGATGCTCGGCGGGGACACGAAGGGCTTGCCCGCGGCCTCGGCCTGCTCCTTGGCGGCCTTGAGCTGCCTGGCGCCCTCGGCGGCCTTGCCCGCCATGACCTGCTTGAGGCGGTCGACGTCGGCCTGGGTGCCGCCGGAGTTGAACTCGCCGAGCGCGATCTGCTCCAGGTAGTTGTACGAGCCGAAGGCCTTGACCTGGTCGTTGTACGTGCCCGGCTTCTGGCTCGGGCGCACCAGCAGGTGCATGCCGATCGAGCGCTGAAGCGATTCTGCAGCTTTGGACAGCTCGATCGCGTAGACGGTACGGCCGTAACTGGTGATGTTGCCGGTGCCGAGGCCGAGCTCGTTGGAGAACTCCATCAGCGAGTGCTGGACCTGGACGTAGCCCTCTTCGGTCTTCACCGGGTCCAGGGCCTGCGAGTAGGCGGCCTTGCGCAGTTCGGGGAGCTTGGGCTCCTCGCCCTTGAAGAGCTGCAGCCGGCGCTCCAGGCCCGGCTTCGACGGCATGTCCTTGACCGCGGCGTCGAACTTCCGGGCCGCCTCGTCGGTGACGGCCCGGGTCTGCTCGACCACATCGGCGTCACGGTCACCCGAGAGCAGCGGCTCGGCGGTGAGGTCCCGCTCGTTCAGGAGCGCCTGTCCGTACTCGGACGCGGCGCGCACGACGACCGCGATCTTCTCGGCGTCCTGCGCCTCGCTCCAGGTGTCGATGGAGCCCTTCACCTGGAAGCCGCCCATGACCAGGCCGACCAGCACCGGGATCAGGAGGATCGCGTTCAGCCGGGTGGCCACACGCCAGTTGCGCGGGGACATCCGGCTGGTGCTGCCCCCCTCCGCGGGCTCCGTGCCGGGCACAGCCGCAGGGGACGCCGCAGCGCGCGACGGCGGGGTGAAGTTGCCCCGCTCGGGCTGCGCCGCGGAGCCCTCGTTGCTTCGCCTCACTCGACCAACAACCTCTCGGCGTCGGCACCTACGCTGTGCCGGATTATTCGTTCAGGGCCGTACTACTGGGGAGTTCGTCGAATTGCAGCACGGGGACCGGCCCCGTTCCAAACACTCGGAATCTTCGATTCCGAGTGGCGCAGACCTCAGATAAAACGGGCATAAAGAGCGAGCCCCGCCAAAAGGCGGGGCTCATGTGAGCGCAGTGGCACCGAATGGATGCATCGGGTGGCGGTGTGGAGTCAATTCTCTGTCGAAACGTTATGAACACGGGGGCGGATCGTGTCAAACGACACAGGCCGCCCCCGCGTGACTACTGCAACTTCCGTATGCCGATATCGACTTACGCCTGGTGGTAGTCGACGGCGGGGAAGCAGTCGGCGAGACGGCGGGTGTCGACGAGGACGACGGCGCCGATGGCGCCGCGGACCAGGTCGTCCCACATGAACCAGAAACGGTCCTGACCGGGCGTACCGAAGAGGTACAGGATCAGGTCCTGGTCGAGCGTGATGCGGCCGAAGTCCATGGCGACGGTGGTCGTCGTCTTGTCCCCGGTGTGGGTCAGATCGTCGATGCCCGCGGACGCGGACGTCATGACGGCCTCGGTGCGCAGCGGGTTGATCTCCGAAACGGCACCGACGAACGTGGTCTTGCCCACGCCGAAGCCGCCCGCCACCACGATCTTCGCCGAGGTGGTGGCACGGCCCGTACCGCCGCTAGAGCTTGCGAAGTCCACTGAGCACCCTTTCGAGCAGTGTCACATCCGGCGCGCCGCCGGCCTCTCCGTTGCCCGGCTGGTGGATGGCCACCATGCCGGCTTCCGCCAGGTCCGCCACCAGGATCCGGGCGACGCCGAGCGGCATCGACAGAAGTGCCGACACCTCCGCCACCGACTTGACCTCACGGCAGAGGTGACAGATCCGCTGGTGCTCGGGGAGCAGTGTCCCCAGATGCGCCGGGTCTGCCGTCGTGCTGACCAGAGCCTCTATCGCGAGCTGGTAGCGCGGCCGGGTCCGGCCGCCGGTCATGGCATAAGGACGAACCAGCGGCTGGTCGCCTTCCCCGTCGTACGACGCGTGGTGCAGTGCGCCGTACGGATCAGGTGAGGCGGGTGGCGGGGTCATGAATCCTCCGGGCGTGACAGCAGGTTCTCGGCTTGCCGTCTGCAAGGGGCCGGTGAGGGGACTAAAGCGGCCTGTCGGGTGAGGGTTGTGGGCATTACCTGGGGGGATCGTGTCGTGAATCCGCTGGATGGCCGTCTAGTGGAGCAGACTGCCTTGGAGCTCGGCGCGGAGGTCGGGCGTGAGGACGGTGCCCGCACGGTCGACCAGGAGGGCCATTTCGTACCCGACCAGACCGATGTCGGCGTCCGGGTGGGCCAGAACGGCCAGTGACGAGCCGTCGGAGATGGACATGAGGAAGAGGAATCCCCGCTCCATCTCCACAACGGTCTGACTGACGGCGCCGCCCTCGAAGATCCGGGACGCGCCCGCGGTCAGCGAGGTCAGCCCGGACGCGACGGCCGCGAGCTGATCGGCGCGGTCGCGCGGGAATCCTTCGGACATCGCCAGCAGCAGGCCATCCGCGGAGACCACCACCGTGTGGGAAACCCCTGGGGTGTTGTCCACGAAGTTGGTGATCAGCCAGTTCAGATTCTGCGCGGCCTGACTCATGGGGCTCAACTAACGCTCCTGCTGGTGAGTGGGGCCGAGATGGATACTGCCGGTCTGCGGGCCGTTGTTGGCCTGCCGACCCTGCTGGATGCCCCGGCGGAGATTGGTCAGACGACCGCGCACGTCATCGGGCGCGCGCGAAACCTGAGGTCCGGACTGGTGATTCTGCTGCTGTGCGGTCCCCGGAACCAAATTGGCGCGGGGAACACGGCGGGGCAGCCCGGAAGTGGTGACACCGCCGGCCGCGGGCTTCTTGACCCGCTCGGCCTGGCGTACGAGTTCGTCATTGGGCGAGGCCCGCCAGGAACTGGTGACCGAGGTGTCGGCCGCACCACGCTGAGGCATGGGCGGGACCGGCACACCGGTGGCCTCGGGAGCCGCCGGCGCCTGCGGTTCGGCGGGCGGCTGCTGGCCGCCCTGGCCCGGACCGTGGAACCAGTTCGTCTCCAGGGTGTCGTACAGCGGCGTACGGCCGTCCCCGGGGCCGGCCGGCGGCAGGGCCTCCGGCTGCTGCGGCAGCGCCGGACGCGGCGCACCGAAGTCGCTGCCGTCCAGGCCGCGCTGGCGCGGCGCGGGCAGCTGCTGGCCCTGGTCGTACTGGCCCTGGCCCTGCTGGTTCTGGTTCGACTGCTGCGGGACACCGAAGTCGGGCCGGGCGAACTGCGCGGTGCTCGCCGGGTCCTGGCCCTGCGGATCCTGCTGCGGGTACGAACGGTCCTGGGGAGTCCCCGGCGCCGAGAAGTCGGGCCGGGCGAACTCGGAGGTCGCGCCGGGGCCCTGGCGGTCGTCCGACGGCCGCTGGTTCGGCGGAGTGGTGAACGACGGGTCCTGGCCGGGGCCCGCCGGCCGGGCGAACTGCCCGGTCGCGTCGTGCTCCTCGTGACCACGCGGTGTGTCGGCGCCCCAGCTGGTGGCCGCCGGCCGCTGCGGGTTGCCCCCGGGCAGCTCGGCACGCGGGCCACCGGGCGGCGGCAGCTGACGGCCCGGGCCGCCGGACTGCTGGAAACCGCCCTGGACCGGGCCGCCCTGCTCCTGGCGCCCCTGGGGCTGCTGCGCCCCGGGCCCCTGCTGGTTCTGCCAGCCGGACGGGCCCTGCTGGTTCTGCTGGTTCGGCGGTGCGAACGGGCCCGGACGGCCGTTCTGCCCGGGGGAGGGCGGAGCGCCGTGCCCGAACAGGTTGGGCTGCCCAGCGTCACCGCGGCCGGGCGCGTCGCCCTGGGCGCCGCGGGCACCGAGCCGGGCGCTGTTGCCGAAGGCGCCCGCGAGGCCGCCGCTGCCCTGACGCTGGGGGGCCTGAGCCTGGCCCTGAGGGAAGTCCTGGCCCGCGCCGCCGTTGTTCGGCTGGCCGCCCTGCGGGCCCTGCGGACGGCCCGCTGCGCCGTCCCGGGCCGGCAGTGCCGCCCGGGGACCCGCGCCGGCGCCGACCTGGCCGCGCTGTGCGGGTCCACCGTCGAGGCTCTTGGCACCCGGTCCGCCGGGACCGCTGCCGAGACCCGCGCGCTGGCCGTTGCCCGCGCCGTTCCCGCTGCCCGCGAGCAGACCGCCCGGGGCGCCGGGCTGCTGACCGGGTCCCTGCTTGGACGGCGGCTGCTTGCCGCCGTGCGCGACGTCGACGGGCAGCATGACCAGCGCGGTCGTACCGCCGGAGTCGGAGGGGCGCAGCTGGATCCGGATGCCGTGACGCAGCGACAGCCGGCCGACCACGAACAGACCCATGCGGCGGGAGACGGAGACGTCCACCGTCGGCGGCTGTGCGAGCCGCTCGTTGATCGCGGCGAGGTCCTCGGGGGAGAGGCCGATGCCGGTGTCGTGGATCTCGACGAGCACGCGCCCGTCGGGCAGCGCGTGACCGGTGACCCGGACCTTCGTCTGCGGCGAGGAGAACGACGTGGCGTTCTCCAGCAGCTCGGCGAGCAGGTGCACGAGGTCGTTGACGACGCGGCCGGCGACCTCGGTGGCGGGCACCGCGGACAGCTCGATGCGCTCGTACTGCTCCACCTCGGAGGCGGCGGCACGGAGCACGTCGACCAGCGGGACGGGGCGGGTCCACCGGCGGCCCGGCTCCTCGCCCGCGAGGACGAGGAGGTTCTCGCCGTTACGGCGCATGCGGGTCGCGAGGTGGTCGAGCTTGAAGAGCGAGGACAGCTGGTCCGGGTCGGCCTCGCGGGACTCCAGTTCGGAGATGAGCGAGAGCTGGCGCTGGATGAGGCCCTGGGAGCGGCGCGAGAGGTTGGTGAACATCGCGTTGACGTTGCCCCGGAGCAGGGCCTGCTCGGCGGCGAGGCGGACGGCCTCGCGGTGCACGTCGTCGAAGGCCGCGGCCACCTGGCCGATCTCGTCCCGGGAGTGCACGCCGACGGACTCGACGGAGGTGTCGACGTCCTGCGGGTCGGTCTCGGAGAGCTGCTTGACGAGCTCCGGCAGCCGGTCCTGGGCGACCCGGGTGGCGGTGTCCTGGAGGCGCCGCAGCGAACGGATCATGGAGCGGGCCACCACGAAGGCGCCGACGAGCGAGACGCCGAGCACGATGAAGATGACCGCACCGTTGATGATCGCGTCGCGCTGGGAGGCCTGGCGCAGCTCGCGGGCCTTGGCCTCCATGTCGCTGAGGAGGGTGGCCTCGATCGTCTCCATGGCCTTGATCTTGATGGTGCTCTGGTCGTACCAGTCCAGGTACGACCGGACCTGCTTGCCCTCGATCCCGTTCGTGGTGTCCAGGATCCGCTTGGCGTACATGTTCCCGGCGTTGATCTCCGGGTTGCCGTTGTCCAGGGGAGCCATGAGCTCCTCGGCGCTCTCCCCGGTCGTCCCGTAGATCGTCTTGAACGAGGTGAGGGCCCGGGACTCCTTGGCGAGCGCGTTGGAGCCGAACTGCCGGTCGTTCGGGTTGAGGTGCGGCTCCTTGACCGAACCGCCGGGCAGCGCCGCGGCGATGATCGCGCGCTGGACCGAGGCGTACTCCTTGGCGGAGGAGAACGCCGCCAGGGCCCGGGTCCGCTTGATCATTTCCGGGTTGCTGGTCGCCTGCGCCATGTCCTGCGAGAGGCTCAGCAGCGAGGTGATCAGCTGGTTGTACTGGTCGATCGTGTTGAGACTCGGTGCGCCCTCTTCGTACGCCGTCTTGCGGATCGTACGGATGGTGCCGAGCTGGGAGGCGATCTGCGAGATGCTCGCGTGGATGCTGTCGAGCGCCTCGTCGCCCTCGGAGTCGCCGATCGAGTCGGTCTCGTCGAGGAAGGCGTCCTTGGCCCGGTCGGTCTTGTCCCGGGGTCCGGTGACCTTGTAGTCGGTGGGCTTGGACTTGTTCGACAGCGGACCGGCCGACTGGTCGCGCTCCACCTGGAGCGCCTGGGCGAGCGTGGTCGCCTGCTTGGTCATCTTCGTCAGCAGCTGCATGTGCTCCAGCTGCTGCATGTCGGTCATGGACTCGTTGATCCTGAGACCGCCCAGGCTGGTCGCGGCGACCACGGGGAGGGCGAGGAGTGAGACCAGTCGCGTACTGATGCGCCAGTTACGGAGCGCTATTCGCGAACCCGTGTCGACAGGGCCGCGCGACTCCGCGGGCGTGTTCGGCTCCGCGCCGCCGCTCGTCGTGGAGCCCGGGCGCTGCGCACGGTCGCTGTTGTCGCCGGCACCGGCCGGCCCGGGGTTCTGGGCGTGCTGGGGCGAGGAACCGCGGTCGGTCCCGCCGCGCGGCTCCTGTTCCGCCGGAGCGCTGCCATCCCTCTTGAAACGTCCCTGCACTAGCGTCGCAACCTCTGGACCAGGCGTCCCGCCCGCGTGTGCGGACAAGAACGGTGTCGGCTTCGTGGGGCGCTGGACGCGCCCCATGGTGGTCGTATGAGTGACCGGCGAACTTCCCCCTCCCGCCGCCACCCGGCGCTGCGTTGCGCCCCTGCGCGCCGGCCTTGAAACCCGCGGCGGTGCGTGGAATTCCAGCACAGTGCAGGATCTCCAACAAGGCCCATGTACCGGGCTGTGACCTGAGTGACACGCTGTGATGAACGGGTAACAAGCGGTGGGGAGTGATCGTGGGTAAAGCGGACTATTGAGGAGGAGTCACCTAGGGGTGGGGGGTGTCCCAGTCGCGATGATCAGGAGCGGAATGATGGATTCAGTGATGCAATGTCCGTTTTCTGACTCGGGTTCAACTGTCCGCAATCGGTAAATTGTCCATTAGTTCGTGAGCAAACTCACATGATGATCGTCGCCTCATCCCGGCTCCACCGGGGAATCGGATGTTTAGCCTGACGCTTTACAGGGATGGCGAATCCGACAAGCCGGCGCCGCGACGAGCGACGCCCACACCGACAAGGGTCCTGACGGCAGATGAAGACGACGACGATGTTCCGCAACATTGCCAACCCCCGGCGCATCACGCTGGCGCACCTCAAGGACGCCGAAGCGCTGCAGACGCCCCTCCAGCCGGAGCACGCCGCCGACCTGCCGACCGTGACGGCCAACCCGCGCCGCACCATCCTGATGGAAGCCCCGGTCGCGGCCGCCCGGTAGTACCCGCACGGCCACCCCTTCGATACGCGAGGCTGTCCCCTCTCACCGCGTTAGCCTGGAGCGTCAGTCTTCAGCCAGCCAGCAAGTGAGGGGCGACAGCATCCCGTGCGCATCGCCAGGTTCTCCATCGACGGCAATGTCGCCTTCGGCGCCGTCGAGGGACAGGGCACCGTGGAATCCGGTGACCTCGTCCTCGACATCATCAAGGGCATCCCGTACGCCGACTTCGAGCTCTCGGGCACCAAGGTCCCGCTGAACAAGGTCCGGCTGCTGCCCCCCGTGCTCCCCAACAAGGTCGTGGCCATCGGCCGCAACTACGCGGAGCACGCCGCCGAGCTCGGCCACGAGGTCCCCGACGCGCCCATCACCTTCTTCAAGCCCACCACCTCGGTGATCGGCTCCGGCGACGCGATCGAGTACCCCTCCTTCTCCAGCGAGCTGCACCACGAGGCCGAGCTGGCCGTGGTCATCGGCCGCATGTGCCGCGAGGTCCCCCGCGAGCGGGTCAAGGACGTCATCCTCGGCTACACCTGCGCCAACGACGTCACCGCCCGCGACGTGCAGCAGCGCGAGAAGCAGTGGGCCCGCGCCAAGGGCTTCGACACCTCCTGCCCGCTGGGCCCCTGGGTGGAGACCGACGTGGACCCCCACGACCTCACCATCCAGGCGACGGTCAACGGCGAGCAGCGACAGCTCGGCCGCACGAGCGACATGGTCCGCTCCATCGAGGACCTGATCGTCCACATCACGGAGGCCATGACCCTCCTCCCGGGCGACGTCATCCTCACGGGCACCCCCGCAGGGGTCGGTCCCCTGCACGTCGGCGACGAGGTCGCCGTCACCATCGAAGGCATCGGCACTCTCACCAACAAGGTGATCAAGCGTGGTTAACGCACCAGTGGCACCTGTCCGCGTCCGTTTCTGTCCCTCCCCGACCGGCAACCCGCACGTGGGCCTGGTCCGGACGGCGCTCTTCAACTGGGCCTTCGCCCGGCACCACCAGGGCACCCTGGTCTTCCGGATCGAGGACACCGACGCCGCGCGCGACTCGGAGGAGTCCTACCAGCAGCTGCTCGACTCGATGCGCTGGCTGGGCCTGGACTGGGACGAGGGCCCCGAGGTCGGCGGCCCGCACGCGCCGTACCGCCAGTCGCAGCGGATGGACCTGTACAGGGACGTCGCCGAGAAGCTGCTCGCCGCCGGGTACGCCTACCCCTGCTACTGCACCACCGAGGAGCTGGACACCCGCCGCGACGCCGCCCGCGCCGCAGGCAAGCCGTCCGGCTACGACGGCCACTGCCGCGACCTCACCGCCGAGCAGAAGGCCGCGTACGAGGCCGAGGGCCGCTCCTCGATCGTCCGCTTCCGGATGCCCGACGAGGCCATCACCTTCACCGACCTGGTCCGCGGCGACATCACCGTCCAGCCGGAGAACGTCCCGGACTACGGCATCGTCCGCGCCAACGGGGCCCCGCTCTACACGCTGGTCAACCCGGTCGACGACGCCCTGATGGAGATCACCCACGTCCTGCGCGGCGAGGACCTGCTCTCCTCCACCCCGCGCCAGATCGCCCTGTACCGGGCGCTCATCGAGCTGGGCATCGCCAAGGACACCCCCGCCTTCGGCCACCTGCCGTACGTCATGGGCGAGGGCAACAAGAAGCTCTCCAAGCGCGACCCGCAGGCCTCCCTCAACCTCTACCGGGAGCGTGGCTTCCTCCCCGAGGGCCTGCTGAACTACCTCTCGCTGCTCGGCTGGTCGATCGCCGAGGACCGCGACATCTTCTCGGTGGACGAGCTGATCGCGGCGTTCGACATCAACGACGTCAACGCCAACCCGGCCCGCTTCGACCTCAAGAAGTGCGAGCACATCAACGCCGAGCACATCCGCATGCTGGATGTGAAGGCCTTCACCGAGGCCTGCGGCCCCTGGCTGCGGGCCCCCTTCGCGCCCTGGGCCCCGGAGGCCTTCGACGCGGAGAAGTGGGCGGAGATCGCCCCGCACGCACAGACCCGGGTCACGGTGCTCTCCGACATCACCGACAACGTCGACTTCCTATTCCTCGACGAGCCGGTCGAGGACGAGGCCTCCTGGGCCAAGGCGATGAAGGGCGACCCGGCCGCCCTCCTGACCACGGCCCGCGCCCATCTGGAAGCGGCCGACTGGAGCGACCCGGAGTCCCTGAAGAACGCCGTCCTCACCGCCGGCGAGGCCCATGGCCTCAAGCTCGGCAAGGCGCAGGCCCCGGTCCGCGTCGCCGTCACCGGCCGCACCATCGGTCTGCCGCTCTTCGAGTCCCTGCAGATCCTGGGCCGGGAGAAGAGCCTGGCCCGCGTGGACGCGGCGCTGGCGAAGCTGACCGCGTAAGCGACAGCACACCCCCAGGAGGGCCGCGGCCGACCGGCTGCGGCCCTCCTCGGCTTTTCCCCTCCGCGGCCGCCCTCCGACGGTTACCGTGAGAACCATGCCGATCCGCGCCGTGCTCTGGGACATCGACGACACGATCTTCGACTACGCGGGCGCCGACCGCACCGGTATGCGCCGGCACCTGGAGCAGGAGGGTCTGCCCGAGGCGTACGCCACGGTGGACGTGGCCCTCGACGCCTGGCGGGCGCTGAGCGTCCGGCACTGGGCGCGGATGACCGCCGGTGAGACGGACTTCCGCGGGCAGCGTCGGGACCGGGTGCGGGAGTTCCTCGCGCAGGAGCTGGAGGACGCCGAGGCCGAGGCGTGGTTCGAGCGCCACGCCGCCCACTACCAGGCCGCCTGGGCCCTCTTCCCGGACGTGCTGCCCGTACTCGACCTGCTGGTCCCCGGCTATCGGCACGGGATCCTGTCCAACGCCAACACCCACCACCAGCACCACAAGCTCACTACGCTCGGCGTCCGGGACCGGTTCGAGGCTATGGTCTGCGCCGTGGAGCTCGGGATCGCCAAACCGGAGGCCGGCGCCTTCCACGCGGCCTGCGAGGCGCTCGCGCTGGAGCCGCACGAGGTGGCGTACGTGGGCAACGAACCCGACATCGACGCGAGCGCAGCCGTGGCCGCCGGGCTCACGGGGATCTGGCTCGACCGTCGGGGCAGGGGCGGGAGGCCGGATCTGGTGACGATCAATGGGCTCGACCAGCTGCCCGGTCTGCTGGCGGGCAATACCCGTTTTGGAGCGCCGGACACCTTCAGGTAATGTTCTTTCTGCGCCGCCCGAGCGGACCGAAAGATCCGGCCGGGAAGCGCAGACAGAAGTGAAGCCCCCACCAGGGGTTGCATTTCAGTGGGCTATGGTGTAATTGGCAACACTACGGTTTCTGGTACCGTCATTCTAGGTTCGAGTCCTGGTAGCCCAGCGCAAGACCAAGCAGTACAAGCAAGATCAGCAGGACAAGCCCCCGTTGTGTAGCGGCCTAGCACGCTGCCCTCTCACGGCAGTAGCGCCGGTTCGAATCCGGTCGGGGGTACAGATCCTTCCCGCGAGAGCACCTGGGTCGCACCCACGTTTTCGCGGTGAGAATATCCGGCTACCGCCGGGTGGAGGATCGCTAGGGCCCCCGTTGTGTAGCGGCCTAGCACGCTGCCCTCTCACGGCAGTAGCGCCGGTTCGAATCCGGTCGGGGGTACTTGTCACACCATGGGCTATGGTGTAATTGGCAACACTACGGTTTCTGGTACCGTCATTCTAGGTTCGAGTCCTGGTAGCCCAGCGCAAGTCAGCAGTAACACGCCCCCGTTGTGTAGCGGCCTAGCACGCTGCCCTCTCACGGCAGTAGCGCCGGTTCGAATCCGGTCGGGGGTACAACAGAGCAGTACGGGAAGGCCCTTCACCTCGGTGGAGGGCCTTCCTGCTGCCGCCCCGGTCGCAAGCCGTACCGGCGGGCCGACTCCTCGCTCTGTGCGAGCCGGCGCACCGTCGCCCGCTCCGTGCTCCGGGCCTGCCGGGTCAAGTAGCCGATGTCACACGGATGTCCGAGCCGGACCAGCGTGGCCGCCGAAGCGACCAGGGACCGGTACACGGGGGAGAGCTCGCCGAGCTCCAGCGTGGTCGACCACCCCAACTCCGTGAGCGGCGTGGGCACCTGGGCCCGTGCCGTCGCAGTCTCCGGCGCCTCCTCGTCCGGGGCGTGCCCGTGCGGCAGCGCCCAAAGGGCCGCTCCCAGAAGGATCGTGCTGCCGAGCGACTCGTCGTCCACATGCGCCAGGCCCTCACGGGCCGTCGCCACCGGCGGTCGTCCGACCCGGATCAGGGCGCGCACAGTCGCAGCCGCCGCGCCCGGGAAATGAAGAAGGGCCGCCACGGCGCTGGGGCGGCCTTCCGGGAGGGGGAGGGGAGTCGTACGGGCGTGAGGTCAGCCCGTACGGCGCAGGGCCTCGCTCAGCCGCGCTGCCGAGTCGATGACGGCCTGGGCGTGCATCCGGCCCGGGTGACGGGTCAGCCGCTCGATCGGCCCGGAGACCGAGACCGCGGCGACCACCCGGTTCGAGGGGCCGCGCACCGGGGCGGAGACCGAGGCGACGCCCGGCTCCCGCTCGCCGATCGACTGGGCCCAGCCCCGCCGCCGTACGCCGGAGAGCGCCGTCGCCGTGAACCTGGCGCCCTGGAGGCCCCGGTGCAGACGCTCCGGCTCCTCCCAGGCCATCAGGATCTGGGCGGAGGAGCCCGCCTTCATCGTGAGCGTGGAGCCGACCGGCACCGTGTCCCGGAGTCCGGACAGCCGTTCCGCCGCCGCCACGCAGATGCGCATGTCGCCCTGCCGGCGGTAGAGCTGCGCGCTCTCGCCGGTGATGTCGCGCAGGTGGGTGAGCACCGGTCCGGCCGTGGCCAGCAGGCGGTCCTCGCCCGCCGCGGCTGCCAGTTCCGACAGCCGGGGGCCGAGAATGAACCGGCCCTGCATATCCCTCGCCACCATCCGGTGGTGTTCCAGTGCCACGGCCAGTCGATGGGCCGTGGGCCGTGCGAGCCCGGTCGCCGCGACCAGCCCGGCGAGGGTGGCCGGACCGGACTCCAGGGCGCTCAATACCAGAGCTGCCTTGTCGAGAACGCCGACGCCGCTAGAGTTGTCCATACGACGATACTCCCGTCTCACTCTGTGAAACGCAAGTTCAATTTCCGGCGGAAGTTGCGAACCTGTACGGGCGGCCGCACAACGGCTCGTAGCCACCGCCCCGCACGGGGGTCCGGACGGAGGCACACCGATCTCTAGTTGGGCCGGCGAAGACGCCGGCCGGAGGGAAAGCGATGGGTAGGACACTCGCGGAGAAGGTCTGGGACGACCATGTTGTCCGGCGCGCGGAGGGCGAGCCCGACCTTCTCTTCATCGATCTGCACCTGCTGCACGAGGTGACCAGCCCGCAGGCCTTCGACGGTCTGCGCCAGGCCGGACGTCCGGTACGGCGCCTCGACCTCACCATCGCCACCGAGGACCACAACACCCCGACCCTCGACATCGACAAGCCGATCGCGGACCCCGTCTCGCGCGCCCAGCTGGAGACCCTGCGCAAGAACTGCGCGGACTTCGGCGTGCGGCTGCACCCGCTGGGCGACGTCGAGCAGGGCGTCGTCCACGTGGTGGGCCCGCAGCTGGGGCTGACCCAGCCGGGCACCACCGTGGTCTGCGGTGACTCCCACACCTCCACGCACGGCGCGTTCGGCGCGCTGGCGTTCGGCATCGGCACCAGTCAGGTGGAGCACGTCCTGGCCACCCAGACGCTGCCGCTGGCCCGCCCGAAGACCATGGCCATCACGGTCGAGGGCGAACTGCCCGACGAGGTCACCGCGAAGGACCTGATCCTGGCGATCATCGCCCGGATCGGCACCGGCGGAGGCCAGGGCTACATCCTCGAATACCGCGGTTCCGCCATCGAGAAGCTCTCGATGGAGGCCCGGATGACCATCTGCAACATGTCGATCGAGGCCGGCGCCCGCGCGGGCATGATCGCCCCGGACGCCACCACCTTCGACTACCTCAAGGGCCGCGACCACGCCCCCGAGGGCGAGGACTGGGACGCCGCCGTCGCGTACTGGAAGACGCTGCGCTCCGACGACGACGCGGTGTTCGACGCCGAGGTCGTCATCGACGCCACCGAACTCGCCCCGTTCGTCACCTGGGGCACCAACCCCGGTCAGGGCGCGCCCCTGTCGGCCAGCGTCCCCGACCCGGCTTCGTACGAGGACGCCTCGGAGCGCCACGCCGCGGAAAAGGCCCTGGAGTACATGGGGTTGACCGCCGGGCAGCCGCTGCGCGACATCAACGTCGACACCGTCTTCGTAGGTTCGTGCACCAACGGCCGCATCGAGGACCTGCGCAACGCGGCCTCGATCCTGGACGGCCGCAAAGTCGCGAGAGGCGTACGGATGCTGGTCGTCCCCGGCTCGGTCCGGGTCGCGCTCCAGGCCGTCTCCGAGGGCCTGGACAAGGTCTTCACCGAGGCCGGCGCCGAATGGCGGCACGCGGGTTGTTCGATGTGCCTCGGCATGAACCCCGACCAGCTGGCCCCCGGCGAGCGCTCCGCCTCCACCTCGAACCGCAACTTCGAGGGCCGGCAGGGCAAGGGCGGCCGCACCCACCTGGTCTCGCCCCAGGTCGCCGCCGCCACCGCGGTGCTGGGTCATCTCGCCTCGCCCGCCGACCTGTCCGACGCCCGTACCCCCACCGGAGTCCGATAGCCATGGAAGCATTCACCACCCACACCGGCCGGGCCGTTCCGCTGCGCCGCAGCAACGTCGACACCGACCAGATCATCCCCGCGCACTGGCTGAAGAAGGTCACCCGCGACGGGTTCGAGGACGGCCTCTTCGAAGCCTGGCGCAAGGACGGGAACTTCGTCCTCAACCGCCCCGAACGCCAGGGCGCCTCGGTCCTGGTCGCCGGTCCCGACTTCGGTACGGGCTCCTCCCGTGAACACGCGGTCTGGGCCCTGCAGAACTACGGCTTCAAGGCCGTCGTCTCCTCCCGCTTCGCCGACATCTTCCGCGGCAACTCGCTGAAGAACGGGCTGCTCACCGTGGTCCTGGAGCAGCAGGTCGTCGACGCGCTGTGGGCGCTGACGGAGGCCGACCCGACCGTCGAGGTGACCGTCGACCTGGAGGCACGCCAGGTCCGCGCCGGGGGCATCACCGCCGACTTCGAGCTCGACGAGAACGCCCGCTGGCGACTGCTCAACGGCCTTGACGACATCAGCCTCACCCTTCAGAACGAAGCGGACATCGCCGCGTACGAGGCGGCAAGGCCCGTCTTCAAGCCGCGTACCATTGCCGCCTGAGCAGCGCTTTTCCAGGACTGCGCCCCCTGCCTCCAGGCAGGGGGCGCAGTCGCTTGTTGAGACCCCGTCGGGCGACAACTCGCCCCAGATGGCACAATCGGTGCATGGAACGCGACAGCCAACTCAAGCTCTATGGCCAAGTCGCCGACCGATTGAAGGAAGCGCACGCGAAGGTGCGTGCACTGCAAGTCCCGGAGGGCGTACGGATGGCGCTGACCCGGAAGCTGCTGGTCGTCACGGCCGCGGCGAAGCACGATCTCCCGGACGCGGCAAGGCGTCTGGACCGGATGATGAAGGACCTCGATGAGGGCCGATTCCCCGAAGGTGACTGACACGTGGAACTGCGCATCGGTCGACTTCGTTGCGGCACTAGGGTGATTAGCCCGTTTCGTGTTTGATTTGCGGTATATATCTGCCTAACGTGCGAAAAGGCTTGAACACTTTCGTTCTGGCAATGTCTCCGAAGGGGAAGACGTGAACAAGGCGCAGCTCGTAGAAGCGATTGCCGACAAGGTCGGCGGCCGTCAGCAGGCCGCAGACGCCGTCGACGCGGTACTCGACGCGATCGTCCGTGCCGTTGTCGCCGGGGACCGTGTCTCGGTCACCGGCTTCGGCTCGTTCGAGAAGGTCGACCGCCCCGCCCGGTACGCCCGCAACCCGCAGACGGGTGAGCGCGTCCGGGTCAAGAAGACCTCGGTGCCCCGCTTCCGCGCGGGTCAGGGCTTCAAGGACCTGGTGAGCGGCTCGAAGAAGCTCCCCAAGAACGACGTGGCCGTCAAGAAGGCCCCCAAGGGCAGCCTCTCGGGCGGATCTTCCGCCGCCCGTACGACGGTGAAGGCCGCCGCTGCCAAGAAGTCGGCCGCCAAGAAGGCCGCCGCGAAGAAGGCCACCGCCAAGAAGGCGACTCCGGCGAAGAAGACCACCGCCGCAGCCACGAAGGTCACCGCGAAGAAGACCACCGCGACGGCCAAGAAGGCCTCCGCGGCCGCGAAGAAGGCGACCCCGGCGAAGAAGGCCGCGACGACGGCCAAGAAGGCCTCTCCCAGCAAGACCGCGCCCGCCAAGAAGACCACGGCGAAGAAGGCGCCCGCGAAGAAGACCACGGCGCGCACCACCACGGCCAAGAAGGCCACCGCACGCAAGAAGTGAGACCGGGCACCCACTCGCTCCTCACAACGCGCCGGGCCGGGCTCCCCTCCGGGGGAGCCCGGCCCGCGGGCTGTCCGGGCCCTGTCCGGCCCAGCGGCACTAGAACGTCTGCAGCGTCACCAGCGTGATCCGCAGGGCCGCCCCCTCGCCCTCGCCCTCGATCCGCACCCGCTGCCCCGGACGCAGCAGCAGCAGACCGCCCGCGTCGAAGGCCGGGGCGTCGAACTCCACCGGGGTGCCGTCGTCCAGCAGCACGCTGCCGCACCGGGTCTCGGGGTCGTACGTGTACGAGGTCGCCTGCATGGGCGGCAGCCTATCGGTCGGGCACCGGGGCGGGCACGGCCGCGATCCGCGCCGTGTGCGGCCCCACCCCCAGGGCAAGCGCGACCCGCAGATCCTCGCCCGTATCCACGTCCCGGCGCACCGAGTCGACACCGGACAGCGCTATTTCCACGGCCCCCGATGCCAGATGCCGGGCCCCGGACGGTCCACCGAAAGCCGGACGGAATTCCGCACCGCTCGCGGCGGCCAGAAATGTCGTCCCGATTCCCGCCGCGTCCCGCAGAAATGCGCTGGGAAAAGCGGAAGCAAAATCGAGCACCCGGGCCAATTCGCCGGTGCGCAGCGCGGGCAGATCCGCGTTGAGCGCGGCCACCGCGGCGGCGGGCCGCACGGCCCGCACGGAGCGGGCGCCGTGCGCGAGCGCCGCGTTGAGCCCGGCCCCCGGAGCGTCCGGCACGATCCGCGCCCCGAGCGCGGAAAGGGCCGCCGCGGCCACGGCGTCGTCCGTGACGACCACCACATCCCGCACCCGGGCACAGGCCAGCGCCACGGCCACCGTGTCCTGGGCGAACGCCAGGGCCAGCCGGGGCCGCGCGGCCTCACCCGCCGCCCGCACCAGGCGGCTCTTGGCCCGTGCGAGCGGCTTCAGCGGAACGACCAGGGACCAGGGCCCGGCCGGATCGGTGTTCGTGGCGATCTCCCCCTCCGTACGCATCAGCACTTATTCTCGCCTGCCGGTACGACAACCCGGAGGCCCGCTACGCAACGTGAGGCGTACGGTGTTCTCGACAGAGCAGGGGCCTGGGGCGAGACTTGACCGTCGGTGGCCAGGCCGCAGGTTGAAATCCTTGAGGAAGGTGTCCGAGTGTCCCGCCGCAGAATCGGCTTTTGGTACCGCCTGGCGGCGGTCATCGCCAAACCGCCACTGGTGGTTCTGTTCAAGCGCGACTGGCGGGGGATGGAACACATTCCGGCTGTCGGCGGGTTCATCACCGCCGTCAATCACAACTCCTATCTGGACCCGCTCTCCTACGGCCACTTCCAGTACAACACCGGGCGGGTGCCGCGGTTCCTGGCGAAGGCCGGTCTCTTCCGCACCCCGTTCATCGGGATGATGCTGCGCGGCACCGGTCAGATCCCCGTCTACCGTGAGACCACCAACGCCATGGACGCCTTCCGGGCCGCCGTGGCCGCCATCGAGCGCGGCGAGTGCGTCGCCTTCTACCCCGAGGGCACCCTCACGCGGGACCCCGACATGTGGCCGATGGCCGGCAAGACCGGGGCCGCCCGGGTCGCCCTGATGACCAAGGCGCCCGTCATCCCCGTCGCCCAGTGGGGTGCCAACCTCGCGATGCCGCCCTACGCCAAGGAGAACAGGTTCCGGCTGTTCCCCCGCAAGACGCTTCAGGCGCAGGCCGGACCGCCCGTCGACCTCAGCCGCTTCTACGGTCTGGAGCCGACCCCCGAGGTGCTGCGCGAGGCGACCGAGGCCATCATGGCGGCGGTCACCCGCGAGCTGGAGGACCTGCGCGGCGAGAAGGCGCCCGCCGAGCTCTACGATCACCGTGAAGCCCGTGCTGAACAACGGCGCAGGGCCCAGGGAAAGGGACCCACGTGACGCACCCCGTAAAAGCAGCCGTCTTCGGAACCGGCTCATGGGGTACGGCCTTCGCCGTGATCCTCGCCGACGCGGGCTGCGAGGTCACCCTCTGGGGCCGCCGCGCCGAGGTCGCCGAGGCCATCAACACCACCCGCACCAACCCGGACTACCTCCCGGGCATCGCGCTCCCCGACTCCATCCGCGCCACCACCGACGCCGCCGAGGCCCTGCGCGGCGCGGAGTTCGCCTTCCTCGTCGTGCCCTCCCAGACGCTGCGGGCCAACCTCGCCGACTGGGCCCCGCACCTGGAGCCGGACACCGTCCTGGTCTCCCTGATGAAGGGCGTCGAGCTGGGCACCGCCGACCTGATGAGCGAGGTGATCGCGGACGTCACCAAGGTCTCCGCCGACCGCATCGCCGTCGTCTCCGGACCCAACCTGGCCAAGGAGATCGCCGAGCGCCGCCCCGCCGCTGCCGTCGTCGCCTGCGCCGACGAGTCCGTCGCCCAGCGCCTCCAGGCCGCCTGCCACACCTCGTACTTCCGGCCGTACACCAACACCGACGTGGTCGGCTGCGAGCTCGGCGGCGCCGTGAAGAACGTCATCGGCCTCGCCGTCGGCATCGCGGACGGCATGGGCCTCGGCGACAACACCAAGGGCTCCCTCATCACCCGGGGTCTCGCCGAGACCACCCGTCTGGGCCTGGCCATGGGCGCGGACCCGTTGACGTTCTCCGGACTCGCGGGCCTGGGCGACCTGGTGGCGACCTGCTCCTCGCCGCTCTCGCGCAACCACACCTTCGGCACCAACCTCGGCCGCGGCATGACGCTCCAGGAGACGATCGCCGTCACCAAGCAGACCGCCGAGGGCGTCAAGTCCTGCGAATCGGTCCTCGACCTGGCCCGCAGGCACGGCGTCGACATGCCCATCACCGAGACCGTCGTCTCCATCGTCCACGAGGGCAAGTCGCCGGTCGTCGCGGTCAAGGAGCTGATGTCGCGGAGCGCCAAGGCCGAGCGGCGCTGACGTCTCCCTTACCAGCAGGTACGCTCATCGCGATATGAGCAGCGAGAACCTCACCCAGAGCCCCGAGCGCCGCGAGAGCCCTGAGCAGCAGCGCCGCAAGCCCCGCGTGGCGGTCGTGTTCGGCGGCCGCAGCTCCGAACACGGCATCTCGGTCGTCACGGCCGGCGCCGTCATGAGGGCCATCGACCGGACCAAGTACGACGTCCTGCCGATCGGCATCACGACGGACGGCCGCTGGGCGCTCACCGCGGACGAGCCCGAACGCATGGCCATCACCGACCGCAAGGTCCCCGAGGTGGACGCCCTCGCCGAGTCCGCCGAGGGCAGCGTCGTGCTCTCCGTCGACCCCGGCAGTCGCGAGGTCCTCTACAGCGAACCCGGCTCGGTGCCCAAGGCGCTGGGCGAGGTCGACGTCGTCTTCCCCGTGCTGCACGGCCCGTACGGGGAGGACGGCACCCTCCAGGGACTCCTCGAACTCTCCGGGGTGCCCTACGTCGGCGCGGGTGTTCTCGCCTCCGCCGTCGGCCAGGACAAGGAGTACATGAAGCGCGTCTTCATCTCCTTCGGCCTGCCCGTCGGACCGTACGAGGTCGTCCGCCCCCGGGAGTGGGACAACGACCCCGCCGCCGCCCGCAAGCGGATCGTGGACTTCGCCGGCGAGCACGGCTGGCCGCTGTTCATCAAGCCCGCCCGCGGCGGCTCCTCGATGGGCATCACCAAGGTCGACGGCATCGAAGGCCTCGACGCGGCGATCGAGGAAGCCCGCCGCCACGACCCGAAGTTCCTCGTCGAGTCGCTGCTGCGCGGCCGTGAGATCGAGTGCGGGGTGCTGGAGTTCGAGGACGGCCCGCGCGCCAGCGTGCCCGCCGAGATCCCGCCGGTCACCGCGCACGACTTCTACGACTTCGAGGCCAAGTACATCGACTCGGCCGCCGGTCTCGTGCCCGCACCGCTCACCGAGGAGCAGACCGCCGAGGTGCAGCGGCTCGCCGTCGCCGCCTTCGACGCCGTCTCCTGCGAGGGCCTGGTGCGCGCCGACTTCTTCCTCACCGAGGACGGCGGCTTCGTCATCAACGAGATCAACACCCTGCCGGGCTTCACCCCGATCTCGATGTACCCGCGCATGTGGCAGGAGAGCGGCGTCGACTACCCGGAGCTGGTCGACCGGCTGATCCAGGCCGCGTTGAACCGCTCCACCGGACTGCGCTGACGGACAGGCGCCGGCAGGTCCCGCGACCGCATCAGAACCGGCTCGGGACCGTCTTCGAGACCGGGCCCGCGAACGAGGCCAGCGGCGTGATGTCGTGGGCGTACGCCGAGGAGAGCGTGACCTCGACGTACGCCTTGCGGTACGTGGTGGTGAACCGCGGACCGGAGCCCTCGGGCTCCTCCAGCATCCACGTCACCCCGTCCGCCTCGACGCCCTGTGACTGGGGGTCGTCCATCTTCGCGGGCCGGGGGACCCCGCAGCGCAGTACTATCGCCCCGTCCCCCCAGCCGGCGGTCAGCTCCGAATCCGGGGAGGGGTCGCTGCGTTCCAGTTCGAGGACGGTTTTCGGCAGTTCCTCGTACAGGGCCTTGCAGTACGCGGCGGCCTCCGAGGACGGTGTGGGAACCGTGATCGAGGGCTGCGCGGCGCTGAGAGAACAGCCCGCCGCGGCCAGCACGAGCACGGCAGCGGACGGACCGAGGAATACGGAGCGGGGGGAACGGCGGGCGGATGACGTCACCGGCCCAGCCTAGACGGGGGTCAGAGGTGGACGACCGGGCAGGTCAGAGTTCGTGTGATGCCGTCCACCTGCTGCACTTTGGCGACCACCATGCGGCCGAGTTCATCGACCGTGTCTGCCTGGGCCCGCACGATCACGTCGTACGGACCGGTGACGTCCTCTGCCTGGATGACTCCCGGAATCTCGGAAATGGTCTCGGCGACGATCGACGCCTTGCCCACCTCGGTCTGGATGAGGATGTACGCCTGTACCACGGAACCTCCAGGGCGGCCACGAGGATCATGTGGGGGAAAGGGACGCCACGTTATCGCGTTGCCGCGGGCCACGGGGAGACCTACGGGCCGGATGGCGTCCACAGCGTGGCGTACAGAGCGCAGAAGTTGACGTATCTCTTGACGGTACCGACAGCACAGACGGCTCGCGACCGGGGGCCCGGACGGGTGTCCGGGGCGATGAAGGAGAGGAGACTCGGTGAAGGGAACCGTGGGCGAGTTGGGGGAGTTCGGGCTCATCAGAGAGCTCACGTCCCGGCTCACCACCACTCCGGCGGTACGGCTGGGGCCCGGCGACGACGCCGCGGTCGTGGCCGCCCCCGACCGCAGGGTCGTGGCCAGTACGGACATCCTGCTGGAAGGGCGGCACTTCCGCCGTGACTGGTCGACTGCGTACGACGTCGGCCGCAAGGCCGCCGCCCAGAACCTCGCCGACATCGCGGCGATGGGTGCCGTGCCCACCGCGCTGCTCCTCGGCCTCGTCGTCCCCGCCGACCTCCCCGTCACCTGGGCCGCCGAGCTGATGGACGGGCTGCGCGACGAGTGCCAGGTGGCGGGCGCGGCCGTGGTCGGCGGCGATGTGGTCGGCGGCGACACGATCACCGTGGCGATCACCGCACTCGGCGATCTGCGCAACCACGAACCGGTCACCCGCGCCGGAGCCCGCCCCGGCGACGTCGTCGCGGTCACCGGCTGGCTCGGCTGGTCCGCCGCCGGATACGCCGTGCTCTCCCGCGGCTTCCGCTCGCCGCGCGCCTTCGTCGAGGCCCACCGCCGTCCCGAACCGCCGTACCACGCGGGCCCGGCGGCCGCCGGACTCGGCGCCACCGCGATGACCGACGTCAGCGACGGACTCGTCGCGGACCTCGGGCACATCGCGGAGGCCAGCAAGGTCCGCATCGACCTGCGCTCCGGCCTCATCGACATCCCCTCGCAGATGTTCGACATCGGCCAGGCCGTCGGCGTCGACCCGCTCCAGTGGGTGCTCACCGGAGGAGAGGACCACGCGATCGTGGCGACCTTCCCGCCCGACGCGAAGCTGCCCGCCCGCTGGAAGGTGATCGGCGAGGTCCTCAACCCCTCCGCGCTGCCCCAGGTCACCGTCGACGGAGCGCCCTGGACCAGCACCGGCGGCTGGGACCACTTCGGCTCCATCGAGGACACCCAGCCGCGCGCGTGAGCACTAGATTGCTGCGTATGCCCATACGTACCGCTGTACCGCCCCGCGTGCTCACCGTCGCCGGATCCGACTCCGGCGGCGGTGCGGGGATCCAGGCCGATCTCAAGACCATGCTCGCTCTCGGCGTGCACGGCATGAGCGTGCTCACCGCCGTCACCGCACAGAACTCCCTCGGCGTCCAGGGCGCGTGGGAGCTTCCGGCGGAGGCCGTGCGTGCTCAGTACCGCAGCGTCGTCGACGACATCGGTGTCCAGGCCGTGAAGACCGGAATGCTCGCCTCGTCCGTCCTGGTGGAGACCGTCGCCGAACTCCTCGCCGGAACCGACGCCCCCGTCGTCGTCGATCCGGTCGGCGTCTCCAAGCACGGCGACGCGCTGCTCGCCGCCGAGGCCCTCGATTCCGTACGGACGAAGCTGCTGCCCCTCGCGACCGTCGCCACCCCGAACCTCGACGAGGTGACCCAGCTCACCGGCGTCCAGGTCACCGACGAGAGCGGAATGCGCCGGGCCGCCGAGGAAATCCTCGCCTTCGGACCGAGCTGGGTCGTGATCAAGGGCGGCCACCTGCCCGGTGAGGCGGTGGACCTGCTCACCGACGGGAGCGCGGAACACTGGCTGCGCGCCCCCCGCCACGACAACCGCCACACCCACGGCACCGGCTGCACCCTGGCCTCCGCCATCGCCTCCGGGCTCGCGCTCGGCCAGGATGTGCCCACGGCGGTACGAGGCGCGAAGACGTACGTCACCGGCGCGATCGGGGCCGGCTTCCCGCTCGGCGGCGGCATCGGCCCGGTCGACCACGGCTGGCTGACCCGGGCGGCCGTCTGAGCACGGCAAAAAGCCGGTCCACCGAGGTGGACCGGCTTTTTGGGCAACCGGAAGGCTGCGCTACGACGGGGACGTCAGCGCGCGACCTTGCCGGCCTTGATGCACGAGGTGCAGACGTTGAGCCGCTTCGGCGTCCGACCGACCACGGCACGCACGCGCTGGATGTTGGGATTCCAGCGACGGGACGTACGGCGGTGCGAGTGCGAAATGCTGTTGCCGAAGCTCGGCCCCTTGCCGCAAACGTCGCAGTTGGCAGCCACGGGTCACTCCAAAGACTTCAGATGCACTTACAGTGAATTCCGGCGCGCCGGATTCATTTGACTGAAGTGGCGGTACCGGAGGAATGGGCCCGACTCTCATCGGGCAACCGGAGCAGCATACAACGCCTGCTTCGGAGATACGAAACTACCACGGGTCGGCCGCCCGCCCTCCCGCCACCCCTGTCCGGGCCGGGACCCCGGCGACCGGGCTAACCTGCGGTGCAGCCCGTTGCCACGGCCGATCGAGGAGGACCATCGGTGCCGCAGCTCCCCGACGATCTGGACGCCGTCGCGGTGCGCACGTGGTGCTCACTGGCCTTGGAGGCCCTGGGCCGGGAGCGCGCGGAGATCGACGCGATCAACGTCTACCCCGTCGCCGACGGGGACACCGGCACCAACCTCTACCTGACCGTCGAGTCCGCCGCCGCCGCCGTCGAAGCGGTGTTCGCCGCGCACGAGACCGGCGCCACCGCACCCGCCACCGCCGACGCCGTACGCGCCATGGCGCACGGCGCCCTGATCGGCGCCCGCGGAAACTCCGGCACGATCCTGGCCCAGCTGCTGCGCGGCATGGCCGGGGTGCTCGCCGACGGCGGCGACGCGGCCCACCTGCGCCTGGCCCTCACGAGCGCCGCCGACGCCGCCCGGCAGGCCGTCGCCCACCCCGTCGAAGGCACCGTGCTCACCGTCGCCGCCCAGGCCGCCGAGGCAGCCCGGGGCGAGGACCCCGACCTGCGGGCCGTCGTGAACGCCGCGTACGCGGGGGCGCTCGCGGCCCTCGCCAGGACCCCGGAGCAACTCGCCGTCCTCGGCCGGGCGGGCGTGGTCGACGCCGGGGGCCGGGGGCTGGTGGCGGTCCTGGGCGCGCTGGTGGAGACCGTGACCGGGCAGGCTCCGGCACGAGGACCCCGCACCGGCCCCGGGAGGACACCCGTGCCCGTGGACGGCGGGTCGGTGGTGGGGCTTCCGGTGGGCGGCACCCCGGTCGAGGGCGTTCCGGAGGGAGGCTTCCCGGCGGGCGGTGTTCCCGGAGACGGCGTCCTGCTGGGGGAGGGCCCGCTCGACTGCCCCGAGGACGGGGGCGCCGGGCCCGCGTTCGAGGTGATCTACCTCCTGGAGGCCCGGGACGAACAGGTGGCCCGGCTGCGCACCCGGCTCGACGCCCTCGGAGACTCCCTGGTCGTGGTCGGCGGCGACGGGCTCTGGCACGTCCACGTCCACGTCGACGACGCCGGGGCCGCCGTGGAGGCGGGAGTCGAGGCCGGGCGGCCGTACCGGATCCGGATCACGCACTTCGCCACCGAGAGCGGCCACGACCTCCGCGTCCAGGCCGAACCCGCCCAGCGCGCCGTCGTCGTCGTGGTCCCCGGCGACGGACTGGCCGGGCTCTGCACCGAGGCCGGCGCCACCACCGTCATCGCCCGCCCCGGCGAACCGCCCGCCAGCGGCGAACTGGTCGACGCCATCCGCCGCGCCCACGCCCGCGAGGTGGTGCTCCTGCCCAACGACGCCGCCCTGCGCCACACCGCCGCCGCCGCGGCCGAACAGGCCAGGACCGAGGGGGTCCGGGTCGCGCTCGTCCCCACCCGGGCCGCCGTCCAGGGCATCGCCGCCCTCGCCGTCCACGAGCCCGACCGGGGCTTCGACGAGGACGTGGTCGCCATGACCGCCGCCGCCGGCGCCACCCGCTACGCCGAACTGGCCGTCGCGGAACGCCAGTCGTGGACCATGGCCGGGATCTGCCAGGCCGGCGACATCCTCGGTCTGATCGACGGCGACGTGGCCGTGATCGGCGCCGACGTCCCGGCCACCGCCCGCACCGTCCTCGACCGGATGCTGGCCGCCGGCGGCGAACTGGTCACCCTCGTCCTCGGCGAGGACGTCCCCGACTCGCTGGCCGACGCGCTGGAGGCACACGTGCGTGAGGGGCACCTCGCCGTGGACACCGTGGTCTACCGGGGCGGGCACCAGCGCGCACCCCTGCTGATCGGCGTCGAGTAGTCGAGACTCCCCGCCACCGTCGCGCCCGGCGGACAGCTGTCAGTGCCGTGGTGTGCAATGGATCGCGTGTCCTCGTTCGATGAACCTCTTCTGAAGCTGCTCGGCGGAGCCACCGCGAAGGTGATGGCCGAACACCTCGACCTGCACACGGTCGGTGATCTGCTGCACCACTACCCGCGGCGGTACGAGGAGCGCGGCAAGCTGACCGCGCTGGCCGACCTCCCGCTGGACGAGCACGTCACGGTCGTCGCCCAGGTCGCCGACGCCCGCGTCCTGATGTTCAACAACGGCCGGGGCAAACGCCTGGAGGTCACCCTGACCGACGGCAGCGGCCGCCTCCAGCTCGTCTTCTTCGGCCACGGCGTCCACAAGCCGCACAAGGAGCTGCTCCCGGGCCGCCAGGCGATGTTCGCGGGCAAGGTCTCCGTCTTCAACCGCAAGATGCAGCTGGCCCACCCCACGTACCAACTGCTCGACGCCTCCGACGCCGACGAGGCGACCGAGGCCGTGGACGCCTTCGCCGGACGGCTGCTGCCGATCTACCCCGCCTGCAAGCAGCTCGACTCCTGGCGGATCGCCAAGGCCGTGGACGCCGTCCTGCCCAGCGCGCAGGACGCGGTGGACCCGCTGCCCGCCTCCCTGCGCGAGGGCCGGGGCTTCACCCCGCTGCCCGAGGCCCTGCTGAAGGTGCACCGGCCGCAGACGAAGGCGGACGTCGAGGACGCCAGGGCCCGGCTCAAGTGGGACGAGGCGTTCGTCCTCCAGGTCGCCCTCGCCCGCCGCCGGTACGCCGACACCCAGCTCCCCGCCGTCGCCCGCCGCCCCGTCGCGGCCGGCCTGCTGGACGCCTTCGACGCCAAGCTGCCCTTCACCCTCACCGAGGGCCAGGAGAAGGTCAGCAAGGAGATCTTCGACGACCTGGCCACCGAGCACCCGATGCACCGCCTCCTCCAGGGAGAGGTGGGGTCGGGCAAGACGATGGTGGCCCTGCGGGCCATGCTCACCGTGGTCGACGCGGGCGGCCAGGCCGCGATGCTCGCCCCCACCGAGGTCCTCGCCCAGCAGCACCACCGCTCGATCACCGAGATGATGGGCGAGCTGGCCGAGGGCGGCATGCTGGGCGGCTCGGACCGGGGCACCAAGGTCGTCCTGCTCACCGGCTCCATGGGCATGGCCGCCCGCCGCCAGGCGTTGCTCGACCTGGTCACCGGCGAGGCCGGGATCGTCATCGGCACCCACGCGCTCATCGAGGACAAGGTGCGGTTCCACGACCTTGGCCTGGTCGTCGTGGACGAGCAGCACCGCTTCGGCGTGGAGCAGCGCGACGCCCTGCGCTCCAAGGGGAAGCAGCCGCCCCACCTCCTCGTCATGACAGCCACCCCCATCCCCCGTACGGTCGCGATGACGGTCTTCGGAGACCTGGAGACCTCCGTCCTGGACCAGCTCCCGGCCGGCCGCTCCCCGATCGCCAGCCATGTCGTCCCCGCCAAGGACAAGCCCCACTTCCTCGCCCGCGCCTGGGAGCGCGTACGCGAGGAGGTGGAGAACGGCCACCAGGCGTACGTCGTCTGCCCCCGCATCGGCGACGAAGCGGAGGAGCCGGAGGGCAAGGGCGGGAAGAAGACGAAGGCCAAGAAGCCGGCCCCCGACGAGGACCCCGAGAAGCGGCCGCCGCTCGCCGTCCTGGAGATCGCCGACGAGCTGCGCAAGGGGGCGCTGGCCGGGCTGAGCGTCGAGGTGCTGCACGGCAGGATGCACCCCGACGAGAAGGACGACGTCATGCGCCGGTTCGCCGCCGGGAACGTGCACGTCCTGGTCGCCACCACCGTCATCGAGGTCGGGGTCAACGTCCCGAACGCCACCGCGATGGTGATCATGGACGCCGACCGCTTCGGCGTCTCCCAGCTCCACCAGCTGCGCGGCCGCGTCGGCCGTGGCTCCGCCCCCGGGCTCTGCCTGCTGGTCAGCGAGGCCCACGAGGCGAGCCCCGCCCGCGCCCGGCTCTCCGCCGTCGCCGCCACTCTCGACGGCTTCGAGCTCTCCCGCATCGACCTCGAACAGCGCCGCGAGGGAGATGTGCTGGGCCAGGCCCAGTCCGGAGTGCGCTCCTCGCTGCGGATGCTCACCGTCATCGACGACGAGGAAGTGATCGCCGCCGCCCGCGAGGAGGCCGTGGCGGTCGTCGCCGCCGACCCGGAGCTGGAGCACCTGCCGGAGCTGCGCACGGCGCTGGCCGCCCTTCTGGACAAGGACCGTGAGGAGTATCTCGACAAGGGGTGAGTGCACAGGGGGCGTCCGGCCGGTCGGGCCGCTGCGGGCCGTACGCCATATCGTGGACGCACGGCACGCGCACAGCGCGCGTTACCGACCGCCGACGGCCCCGTGCGCCGTACGTCCACGACCCCGAGGACCCCACACCCATGACCCGCGTGATCGCCGGCTCGGCCGGCGGACGCCGCCTGGCCGTCCCGCCCGGCACCGGCACCCGCCCCACCTCCGACCGTGCGCGCGAGGGCCTCTTCTCCACCTGGGAGGCGCTGCTCGGCACCCTGGAGGGGGCCAGGGTCGCCGATCTGTACGCCGGATCCGGGGCCGTCGGCCTCGAAGCGCTCTCCCGCGGCGCGGTCCACGCCCTGCTCGTCGAGGCCGACCCGAAGGCGGTCCGCACCGTCCGCGACAACGTCCGGACGCTCGGGCTCCCCGGCGCCGAGGTCCGTACCGGCAGAGCCGAGCAGATCGTGACAGGACCGGCGCCCTCGGAGCCGTACGACATCGTCTTCCTGGACCCGCCGTACGCCGTCACCGACGACGATCTACGCGAGATCCTGCTCACACTCCGTGCTCAGGGGTGGCTCACAGCCGATGTGCTCGTCACGGTGGAACGCAGCACCCGGGGCGGAGAATTCGGCTGGCCCGCCGGATTCGAGCCACTGCGGGCCCGTCGCTACGGCGAGGGAACGCTTTGGTACGGTCGCGCCGCCGCTACGTGCGAAGACGCACGATGACCGGACCGGAGAGCGAGGGAATCACAGTGCGCCGCGCCGTCTGTCCGGGGTCGTTCGACCCCATCACCAACGGACATCTCGACATCATTGGCCGAGCCTCGAAGCTGTACGACGTGGTGCACGTGGCGGTGATGATCAACCAGTCCAAGAAGGGGCTGTTCACCGTGGACGAGCGGATCGAGCTGATCCGCGAGGTCACCGCCGACTTCGGCAACGTCGAGGTGGAGTCCTTCCACGGTCTGCTGGTCGACTTCTGCAAGCAGCGGGAGATCCCGGCGATCGTGAAGGGCCTGCGGGCCGTCAGCGACTTCGACTACGAGCTGCAGATGGCCCAGATGAACAACGGCCTCTCGGGCGTCGAGACACTCTTCGTGCCGACCAACCCGACGTACAGCTTCCTGTCGTCCTCGCTGGTCAAGGAGGTGGCGACCTGGGGCGGCGACGTCTCCCACCTGCTGCCGCCGACCGTCCACGAGGCACTCGTGGAGCGCCTCGGCCGGCGCTGAGTCGCTGACGGGCCGTCACCAGGTGTCGGGCGGCGGCTGCCTGGCCTTACAGTCGTCCCGTCCGTCTCCAACAGAGCAGCAGAGAGTGGCGAGCACACGGTGGACGTGCAGAAGAAGCTCGACGAGATCGTCGAAGCGGTCGGGAGCGCCCGATCCATGCCCATGTCGGCCTCGTGCGTGGTCAACCGCGCCGAGCTGCTCGCCATGCTCGAAGAGGTGCGCCAGGCCCTGCCCGGCTCCCTCGCCCAGGCGCAGGAGCTGATCGGCGGCCATGAGCAGCTCGCCGAGCAGGCCCGGCAGGAGGCCGAGCGGATCATCGAGTCCGCCCACGCCCAGCGCGGCTCCCTGATCTCCGAGACCGAGATCGCCCGCCAGGCGCAGAGCGAGGCCGACCGGATCCTGTCCGAGGCCCGCCGCGAGGCCGAGGAGGTCCGCGCCGAGGCCGACGACTACGTCGACAGCAAACTCGCGAACTTCGAGGTCGTCCTCACCAAGACCATCGGCTCCGTGGACCGGGGCCGCGAGAAGCTCCTCGGCCGCGGTCAGGGCCTGGACGAGCAGGGCTACCAGGACCCCGACTTCGCCGAGGCCCCCGAGCGCAGCGCCGACCCGGAGACCCTGAGGCAGCGGGCCGACGCCTACGTCGACGCCAAGTTCGGCGCCTTCGAGGCCGTTCTCGCGGGGACCTTGGAGGCGGTCGGCCGAGGCCGGCAGAAGCTGCACGGCCGGGTCGCCAGTGACGACCTCGGTGCGCACATGGCCGCCCAGGACGCCGCCGGCGGCCAGGGCCACACCAGCGACGCCGACTACCTGGCCGGCCTCGCCGAGCTCGCCCCGGAACCTCAGCAGGCACCCCGGCAGCCGCAGCAGCCCCAGTACCCCGCGCAGCCGCAGGGCGAGCCGCAGTACGCGCAGGCGACGTACGGCTACCAGGAGCAGCCGCTCCAGCAGGGCGTCCAGGACGCGTACGGCTACCAGCAGCAGCCCGACCCGTACGCGGCGTACCAGCAGCAGGGAAGCTACGACCCGAACGGGTACCCGCCGTTGCCGGATACCCAGCCGGACTACGGTTGGCAGCAGCAGCAGCAGCAGCAGCAGCAGCAGTCGCAGGCCCAGGCGCCCGACCAGCAGGGCGGGGGCGCGCTGGACGAGACCAGCCTCTTCGACACCAGCATGATCGACCTGGAACAGCTGCGCCGGTACGAACAGGGCCGCTGACCCCGGGGCGGGCCGCCCCGATTGGGTGCTGAGCGGTCCGTCCAGTATCCTGAATCCTCGGTCGCACATAGGTCCGCGATCTCGGCTGCCCGTTTCGTCCACGGATCGGGACGATCTGATTCCGGACCGCAGACGGCCTTCCCTTGGCAGTACGACTCCCATGATTCGAAAGCAGGAAAAGCCCTGAACGGCCACCTCGACCACCGAAACCCTCTCGTGTTCGATACGCACGAGCTGGGTCGGCGTCCCGGTGCCATGAAGCGGCTGACCCGCTCGGTGGACGCACCCGGTTCACCGGTCCTGGGCATCGACGGCGTCATCGGCGTGCCGGAAGGCGCGCCCGTGGAGCTGGATCTCCGCCTCGAATCGGTCATGGAGGGGGTGCTTGTCACAGGCACCGCCCGTGCAACCGCCGAGGGGGAGTGCGTAAGGTGTCTGGAGCCGCTGACCGTAGAGGTCGACGCGGATTTCCAGGAAATGTTCTCGTACCCTGACGCCGATGACCGGGGCCGCAGCAGTGCGGCGGAACCGGCCGACGACGCCGAGGACGACGAGGACAGGTTCTTCCTCGAGGACGGCTTGTTCGACCTCGAGTCAATGCTGCGTGACGCGGTAGTGCTCGCACTGCCCATGCAGCCGGTGTGCAAGGAGACCTGCGCCGGTCTGTGTTCCGAATGCGGAATCAGGCTGGACGAGAATCCGGACCACCACCACGATGCCCTCGACATTCGTTGGGCGGCACTGCAAGGACTCGCCGAGACCGTTCAGGACGGCGAGAAGGACAACATGGGCGGCGCCGAACCGGGCGTCGACGAGAAGCAGGAGAAGTAGCCGTGGCTGTTCCGAAGCGGAAGATGTCGCGCAGCAACACGCGCCACCGCCGGTCGCAGTGGAAGGCTGCGGTCCCCACCCTGGTTTCGTGCGAGCGTTGCCAGGAGCCCAAGCTCCAGCACATTGCGTGCCCGAGCTGCGGCACCTACAACAAGCGCCAGGTCCTCGAGGTCTGAGCGGCTGGTGAGAGGCCCGATGTCTGAGTTGTCCAGCGCCAAGAAGCAGGCAGACAACGTCAACACAGCCTCGTCCCACACGCTTCTGGAAGGGCGGCTCGGGTATCACCTCGAGTCCGCCCTTCTGGTGCGTGCGCTGACCCATCGTTCGTACGCATACGAGAACGGCGGTCTGCCCACCAACGAGCGGCTCGAATTCCTCGGGGATTCGGTGCTCGGACTGGTGGTCACGGACACGCTGTACCGCACCCACCCCGACCTGCCCGAAGGCCAGCTGGCCAAGTTGCGGGCCGCGGTGGTCAAC
Organism: Streptomyces anulatus; assembly: GCF_000721175.1. Classification (GTDB taxonomy): domain Bacteria; phylum Actinomycetota; class Actinomycetes; order Streptomycetales; family Streptomycetaceae; genus Streptomyces; species Streptomyces anulatus_C. Next base: position 46,741 of record NZ_JOEZ01000024.1, on the reverse strand, counting down.
TCGCGTGCACTTGCGGAAGTGGGCCGCGGCCTCGAACTCGGCTCCTTCATCCGGCTCGGCCGCGGTGAAGAGGGCACGGGTGGCCGGGACAAGGCTTCCATCCTCGCCGACACACTGGAAGCAGTGATCGGCGCGGTCTATCTCGACCAGGGCCTCAGCGCGGCCTCGGAGCTGGTCCACCGGCTCTTCGACCCGCTGATCGACAGGTCCTCGAACCTCGGCGCCGGCCTGGACTGGAAGACCAGCCTCCAGGAGCTCACCGCGAGCGAGAGCCTCGGAGTCCCCGAGTACCTCGTCACGGAGACCGGCCCGGATCACGAGAAGACCTTCACTGCTGCCGCTCGCGTCGGTGGTGTCTCGTACGGCACCGGCACCGGCCGTAGCAAGAAGGAAGCGGAGCAGCAGGCGGCCGAGTCCGCCTGGCGCGAGATCAGCGCCGCCGCAGAGGCACGGCAGGCCGCGGAGAAGTCCGCGGCCGACGGAGGGGCCGCCGACACCCCTGCCGATCCGTTGCCGAACACGGACGCCGCTCCGGCCTGAAGCGCGAAGCGGGAACCCCTCGGTGCCATGCGCACCGGGGGGTTCTCCCCTGTCCCGGGGAGCCCGTACACGGCTCTCCCGTACGTCCCGGGGAGCGGTCCTCGGTGGACCCGCTCCCGTACCGCCGTCGTCGTGTCTGGAGTAGTGCATCGTGCCTGAGCTGCCCGAGGTCGAAGTCGTACGCCGGGGCCTCGAGCGCTGGGTCAGCGGCCGCACCGTCAGCGAGGTCGAGGTCCTGCACCCGCGCTCGGTCCGCCGGCACCTCGCGGGCGGCGTCGACTTCGCCGCCCGGCTGCGCGGAGTCCGCTTCGGGGCGGCGATGCGCCGCGGCAAGTACCTCTGGGTGCCGATCGACGAGGCCTCCGCCTCGCTCCTAGGCCACCTCGGCATGAGCGGACAGCTGCTGGTGCAGCCCGCTGACGCGCCCGACGAGAAGCACCTGCGGATCCGGATGCGGTTCGACGACGCGCTCGGCACCGAGCTGCGCTTCGTCGACCAGCGCACCTTCGGCGGGCTCTCGCTGCACGACAACACCCCCGACGGCCTGCCGGACACCATCGCGCACATCGCCCGGGACCCCCTCGACCCGCTCTTCGACGACGCCGCGTTCCACACCGCGCTGCGCCTGCGCCGTACGACGGTCAAGCGTGCCCTGCTCGACCAGTCGCTGATCAGCGGCGTCGGCAACATCTACGCGGACGAGGCGCTCTGGCGCGCCAAGCTGCACTACGACCGGCCCACCGCGACCCTGACCCGTCCCAAGTCCGCCGAGCTGCTCGGCCACGCCCGAGACGTCATGAACGCGGCGCTCGCCCAGGGCGGCACCAGCTTCGACAGCCTGTACGTCAACGTGAACGGCGAGTCCGGCTACTTCGACCGCTCGCTCGACGCGTACGGCCGGGAGGGAGAGCCCTGCCACCGGTGCGGCACTCCGATGCGCCGCCGCGCCTGGATGAACCGCTCCAGCTACTACTGCCCGCGCTGTCAGCGACCGCCGCGCGCCTCGTCGTAACGCGCACGGGCGGAGAGCACGTCGCCCATCCGCCCCTCCACGAGGTGGATCAGCCCGAGGAGCTTCTCGGTGACCTCGCGGCCGAGCGGGGTGAGCTCGTAGTCCACGCGCGGCGGGTTGACCGGCTGGGCCTCCCGCAGGACGAGCCCGTCGCGTTCCAGCGCGTGCAGGGTCTGGGAGAGCATCTTCTCGCTGACCCCGTCGACCCGGCGGCGCAGCTCGTTGAAGCGGAGGCTCTCCTCGTACAGGGCGCCGAGCGTCAGACCGCCCCAACGCCCGGTGACATGCTCCAGCGTCGAGCGCGAGGGGCACTGACGGGAGAAGACGTCGAACGCGAGGCTGTCCGTATCGCTGGCCATACCAAAAGCTTACTCCCGCGCAGTGCTCACCCCGAGGGAGCGCTGTGCGGGAGTAGGTGGCCGGTGGACGGTCCGGACCGCTCCGGTCAGAAGCCGAAGTTCTGGACCCACCACGGGCCGCCGGAGCCCTCGTGGACGCCGATGCCGATGGTCTTGTAGTCGCAGTTGAGAATGTTCGCCCGGTGGCCTTCGCTGTTCATCCAGGCCGTCATGACGGCCTGGGCGTCCGCCTGGCCGCGGGCGATGTTCTCCGCGCCGAGCCCCTGGACACCGGCCTGCGCGGCCCGGTCCCAGGGAGTGTCGCCGTCCGGGTCCGTGTGGTCGAAGAAGCCGCGGGCCGCCATGTCCTCGCTGAAGTTCTGCGCGAGCGAGGTCAGCGGGGCGCTGGTGGACAGCGGGGAGCAGCCGGCCTTCGCACGCTCCTGGTTCACCAGCGCCAGCACCTCGGTGCGTGCGGAGGCGTCGGTGGGGGAAGGGCTCGGCTTCTTGCTGGGCGGCGGCGGGGCGGCGGAAGTCTTGGGCGGCGCCGGGGTCCTGCTCGCCGGGGCGGAGCTCTTCTCCGGGGCCGGGGTGGGGGCCTTCGACTTCTCGGAAGGGGTGGCGGCCGGCTTCTTCGACGTGGAGGGCGCGGCCGGCTTCGACGGGGTCTTCGAGGGCGAGGCCGAGGCGGAGGGCGTTTTGGAGGACGTCTTGGAGGGCGTCTTGGAGGACGTCTTGGACGGAGTCTTCGACGGGCTCTTGCTCGGCGCCTCCGGGCGCTCGCTGCCCCGGCTGGTCGGTGAGGAGGACCGGTCGGCCGGCGCGGTGGAGCTGCCGCCCTGCGTCAGCAGGTCCGGAGCGCCACCGGAGCGCACCTGGTCGGCGGCGGTGGTGTTGCCCGAGGTGTAGGTGTCACCGCCGGGGAGCAGGCCGGAGGCGACGGCGACCGCGCCGACGGCCACGGCCGCCGAGACGCCGAGGAGCCCGGTGCGGATCGGCACGGCGGACTTCTTCCGGCGCGTACCCCGGTGCCGGGAAGCGGCCCCGGCCGCGGGTTCTTCAGCGGCGGGGCCTGCGGCGGATCGTCGGTGGCGTCCCATGCGCTGTGCCTTCCTGATACTCCGGACGCCGTTGCGGCGTCACTCGACTGCCCCGTTGATCGAATTCGGTCGCACGCGGAGCGAATGCCGCTTGATCGACTTTCCGTCGACACGCGTCCGATGCTCACTCGATCGAGTGAGACTGTTGCGACGGGACTGTAGCCCATGGGTCAAAGGGGGCGACGTGCTTCGAGTGCAATTGGCCGGTTAGCGTTCGGGCATGAACGAAGAAGCGCGCCTCGTCGTCTGGGTACGCGGCCGAGTACAGCAAGTAGGCTTCCGCTGGTTCACCAGGGCAAATGCTTTGGAGATCGGGGGTCTCATCGGCTTCGCACTCAATCTCGACGACGGCAGGGTGCAGATCGTGGCCGAAGGGCCACGTGACAATTGCCACCGTCTGCTGGACTGGCTGCGGTCCGACGACACACCCGGGCGCGTGGACGGAGTCACTGAGATCTGGGACACCCCGCGCGGTGGATACGACGGATTCGCCATCCGTTGATCCCGCCCCGCGCGGCCCATCGGATCCGCTCGGTGAACGCCGTGCGCCGAACGGTCACCGGAACGCCGGCCCGGGCCCCGCACCCGAAATGACCTGCGACGGGACCCGGCGGCGGCCGATGGTTGCCAGATACGGGATGTCGTGCAAGGCTGCGGCATTGACGAAGATCCGCGCACCCCTCGGGGTCCCGCAGGAGAGTCGCGCCGCATGATCGTCCGGCCGCGCGACCCCGGGACACCCGGGTACACAGGGTGTGATCGTGTTGACCGTCAAACTTTTTGGTGAGACGCTGAAAACCCCGCGCACCTTAGCTGTTCGGTAGAGCTGATAAGCAGCAGAACCGCAGTGGTGACAGAGCCCTGCCGAGCACCGCGGGTGCGATCCCCTGACGACCCACACCGCATCGGTCGGTCACTCATTGTGGAGGACCATCCATCATGGCAAAGGCGCTTCTCGGTTACGTCGGCGGTTCCGACCCGCGACTCCTCGCCGAGATGCGACGGCTCCAGCAGCGCGTCCAGGACCTGGAATCCGAGCTCAACCGGATCCAGGACGAGAACGACGCGCTCAACGCCGCCGCCCAGCACCAGGAGTCGCTGCTTGACAGCATCGACATCGACGTACCCCAGGGCGAGCCTGCGCTGACCTGACCATGACGGCCCTTCGGGCCGGTCGGGCCGGGCACGCTCAGTAGCCTCGGAACACCTCTGATTCGTCCTGCGTCACGGATCGCCGTCCCCGAACACCGGGGTCCCCGCAGCACCGGGGGCGTCGTTGTCCGGTTGTTCTGCGATGCACCGCGCAGGGCCGTAGCTGGATTCACAGAGCGACACCAGCAAGATTCACAGGGACGCTTCGGCGTCCCTTTTTCTTTGCCCGGCCCCCACCCCGGACGTACCGGCCTTCGCTTAACGTCTGATGTGCCCTGCACCTTCATCAGCGAAACCGAGAGCGAAAGGTAGAGTCCGGCGGCGTGCACCTCAAGGCCCTGACCCTGCGTGGTTTCAAATCGTTCGCGTCCGCCACCACCCTGCGGTTCGAACCGGGGATCACCTGCGTCGTCGGTCCCAATGGATCCGGAAAGTCCAATGTGGTGGACGCGCTGTCCTGGGTCATGGGGGAACAGGGCGCCAAATCCCTGCGCGGCGGCAAGATGGAAGACGTGATCTTCGCCGGGACCACCGGGCGGCCCCCGCTCGGCCGCGCCGAAGTGTCGTTGACCATCGACAATTCCGACGGCGCATTGCCCATCGAGTACGCGGAAGTGACGATCACTCGGATCATGTTCCGCAATGGCGGCAGCGAATACCAGATCAATGGCGACACCTGCCGGCTGCTCGACATCCAGGAACTCCTCTCCGACTCCGGTATCGGCCGTGAGATGCACGTCATCGTCGGACAGGGCCAGCTGGACTCCGTGCTGCACGCCGACCCGATGGGCCGCCGGGCCTTCATCGAGGAGGCCGCGGGCGTGCTCAAGCACCGCAAGCGGAAAGAGAAGGCGCTGCGGAAGCTGGACGCGATGGGCGCCAACCTGGCCCGGGTCCAGGACCTCACCGACGAGCTGCGCCGCCAGCTCAAACCGCTCGGCCGGCAGGCGGCCGTGGCCCGCCGGGCCGCCGTCATCCAGGCCGACCTGCGCGATGCCCGGCTCCGGCTCCTCGCGGACGACCTGGTGACCCTGCGGGACGCGCTGCGCGACGAGATCGCCGACGAGGCGGAACTGAAGAAGCGCAAGGACGCGGCCGAGGCGGAGCTGAGGACGGCGCTGGCCCGGGAGGCCGAGCTGGAGGGCGAGGTGCGCCGGCTCGCGCCCCGGCTCCAGCGAGCCCAGCAGACCTGGTACGACCTGTCGCAGCTGGCCGAGCGGGTCCGCGGCACGATCTCGCTGGCCGACGCGCGGGTCCGCAGCGCCTCCGAGGCGCCCGCCGATGAGCGCCGGGGTCGCGACCCCGAGGACCTGGAGCGCGAGGCCGCCCGGATCCGCGAGCAGGAGGCGGAGCTGACGGCGGCCCTGGAGGCGGCCGAACACGCGCTGGAGGACACCGTCGCCCACCGTGCCGACCTGGAACGCGAACTGGTCGCGGAGGAGCGTCGGCTCAAGGACGCCGCCCGCGCCATCGCGGACCGGCGCGAAGGGCTCGCCCGGCTCAACGGCCAGGTCAACGCGGCCCGCAGCCGGGCCGGTTCGGCACAGGCCGAGATCGACCGGCTGGCCGCCGCGCGCGACGAGGCGCAGGAGCGCGCGGTGCGCGCCCAGGAGGAGTACGAGCAGCTCAAGGCCGAGGTCGACGGACTGGACGCGGACGACGAGGAGCTGGCCGCACGGCACGAGGAGGCCAAGCGGGCCCTCGCCGAGGCTCAGGCCGCCCACAGCACGGCCCGCGAGGAGGCCACGGCCGCCGAGCGCAGGCGCGCCGCCGTGGCGGCCCGGCACGAGGCACTGGCCCTGGGGCTGCGCCGCAAGGACGGCACCGGCGCGCTGCTCGGGGCCCGGGACCGGCTGGCCGGACTCCTCGGCCCGGCCGCCGAACTGCTCACCGTCGAGCCCGGGTACGAGATCCCGGTCGCGGCCGCCCTCGGCACGGCGGCGGACGCGGTGGCCGTCACGGACCCGGCCACGGCCGCCGACGCGATCCGGCTGCTGCGCGAACGGGACGCGGGGCGCGCGGCGATGCTGCTGGGCGCGGACCCCAGCAGCTCCGCCGACCCCCGGCCCCACCACGTACCGGAGCAGGTGCACGTACGGGAGGAGGCTGCGCATCCCGCGCCCGCCGTGCTGCCCGCGCAGGGTGGCACGGAACCCGAGTCGGCGGCGCAGGGTGGCACGGACCCGGAGCCCGCCGCGCAGCACGGCGGTCCGGACGGCGCCGTCCTCCCGAACGGCCGCGCCGGGACGGCCACCGCCCTCGCCGCGCCCGCCGTCGCCGACCTCGTGCGAGGGCCCGCCGCGCTGGTCGGGGCCGTACGCCGCCTCGTACAGGACATGGTGGTCGTCGGGACGCTGGAGGACGCGGAGGGACTGGTCGCCGCGCACCCCGGGCTGACCGCGGTGACCGGTGAAGGGGACGTGCTCTCCGCCCACTTCGCGCACGGTGGGTCGGCCGGGGCGCCCAGCCTCCTGGAGGTGCAGGCCTCCGTCGACGAGGCCGCCGCCGAACTGGCCGACCTCGCCGTACGGTGCGAGGAGCTCGCGGGGGCCCAGCGGCGGGCGGGGGAGCGGCGCGCGGAGCGGACCGCGCTCGTCGAGGAGCTGGGGGAGCGCCGCCGGGCGGCCGAGCGGGAGAAGTCCGGCTTCGCCCAGCAGCTCGGCCGGCTCGCCGGGCAGGCCAGGGGTGCGGCGGGCGAGGCCGAGCGCATGACCGCGTCCGCGGCCCGCGCCCAGGAGGCCCTGGAGCGGGCGACGGAGGAGGCCGGGGAACTGGCCGAACGGCTGCTGGTCGCCGAGGAGGCTCCGGCCGAGGAGGAGCCCGACACGTCCGTGCGGGACCGGCTCGCCGCCGACGGGGCCAACGCCCGCCAGACCGAGATGGAGGCCCGGCTCCAGGCCCGTACGCACGAGGAGCGGGTCAAGGCGCTGGCAGGGCGCGCCGATTCGCTGGACCGGGCCGCCCGCGCCGAACGGGAGGCGCGCACCCGTGCCGAACAGCGCCGGGCCCGGCTGCGGTACGAGGCCGAGGTCGCCACCGCCGTGGCATCGGGGGCCCGTCAGCTGCTGGCGCACGTCGAGGTGTCCCTCGTACGGGCCGACCAGGAGCGGACGTCGGCCGAGGCGGCGAAGGGCGAGCGGGAGCGCGAGCTGGCCGTCGAGCGCGAGCGGGGCCGCGCGCTGAAGGGGGAGCTGGACAAGCTCACCGACTCGGTCCACCGGGGCGAGGTGCTGGGCGCGGAGAAGCGGCTGCGGATCGAGCAGCTGGAGACGAAGGCCCTGGAGGAGCTGGGCGTGGAGCCCGCGGGGCTGGTCTCCGAGTACGGGCCGGACCAGCTCGTGCCGCCCTCGCCCGCCGCGGAGGGCGAGGAGCTTCCGGAGGACCCGGAGCATCCCCGTAACCAGCCGAAGGCGTATCTGCGTGCCGAGCAGGAGAAGCGGCTGCGGTCGGCCGAACGGGCGTACCAGCAACTCGGGAAGGTGAATCCGCTCGCCCTTGAGGAGTTCTCGGCGCTGGAGGAACGGCACAAGTTCCTGTCCGAGCAGCTTGAAGACCTGAAGAAGACCCGGGCCGATCTGCTCCAGGTCATCAAGGAGGTCGACGAGCGGGTCGAGCAGGTCTTCACGGAGGCCTACCGGGACACCGCCCGGGAGTTCGAGGGCGTCTTCTCGCGGCTCTTCCCCGGCGGCGAGGGGCGGCTCATCCTGACCGACCCGGACAACATGCTCGCCACCGGAGTGGACGTCGAGGCGCGCCCGCCGGGCAAGAAGGTGAAGCGGCTCTCCCTGCTGTCGGGCGGCGAGCGGTCCCTGACGGCGGTTGCGCTGCTGGTCTCGATCTTCAAGGCCCGGCCCAGTCCGTTCTATGTGATGGACGAGGTCGAGGCCGCGCTCGACGACACCAACCTGCAGCGGCTGATCCGGATCATGGAGGAACTCCAGGAGAGCTCCCAGCTGATCGTGATCACGCACCAGAAGCGGACGATGGAGGTCGCCGACGCGCTGTACGGCGTGTCCATGCAGGGCGACGGCGTCTCGAAGGTCATCAGCCAGCGGCTGCGCTGACTCCGGACCGAATCATCAGAGGTTCAACGCACCTTTTGTCTGCTCCTGGGTGCACGGGCGTGGACCCGCTGTTTGACTTCGCTTCCTGAACGCATAACCTCTGCAAAGTTGATTTCGCCTTCAAGTGGTGGCGGGCCGGATGTTGTGCCCCACTGGGAAGGCTCACCCCCCACGTCTGACTTGCGGCCAGGCATCAGGAGTTCACGTGACCAGCACAGCGAACGGACCCGCGTCCGGGGCCCGAGCGGCCCATCCGGACCACCTCGGCCATGTCATCTTCATCACCGCGGCCGCGGCGATGGGCGGCTTCCTCTTCGGCTACGACAGCTCCGTCATCAACGGGGCCGTCGAGGCGATCCGCGACCGGTACGACATCGGCTCCGGCACGCTCGCCCAGGTCATCGCCATCGCGCTGATCGGCTGTGCGATCGGCGCCGCCACCGCCGGCCGGATCGCGGACCGGATCGGCCGCATCCGCTGCATGCAGATCGCCTCGGTGCTCTTCACGGCCAGCGCGATCGGCTCCGCACTGCCGTTCGCCCTCTGGGACCTGGCGATGTGGCGCATCATCGGCGGCTTCGCCATCGGCATGGCCTCCGTGATCGGCCCGGCCTACATCGCCGAGGTCTCCCCGCCCGCCTACCGCGGCCGGCTCGGCTCCTTCCAGCAGGCCGCGATCGTCATCGGCATCGCCATCTCCCAGCTGGTCAACTACGCCGTCCTGCAGATCGCCGACGGCGACCAGCGCGGCGAGATCCTGGGCCTGGAGGCCTGGCAGTGGATGCTCGGCGTGATGGTCGTCCCGGCCGTCCTGTACGGGCTGCTGTCCTTCGCCATCCCCGAGTCCCCGCGCTTCCTCATCTCGGTCGGCAAGAAGGCCGAGGCCCGCAAGATCCTCGAAGAGGTCGAAGGGAAGAACGTCGACCTCGACGCCCGGGTGGCCGAGATCGAGACCGCCATGCACCGCGAGCACAAGGCCTCCTTCAAGGACCTGCTCGGCAGCCGCTTCTTCTTCCTCCCCATCGTCTGGGTCGGTATCGGCCTGTCGATGTTCCAGCAGCTCGTCGGCATCAACGTCGCGTTCTACTACTCGGCGACGCTGTGGCAGTCCGTCGGCGTCGACCCGACCGACTCGTTCTTCTACTCGTTCACCACCTCGATCATCAACATCATCGGCACGGTGATCGCGATGGTGCTGGTGGACCGCGTGGGCCGCAGGCCGCTCGCCCTCGTCGGCTCCGTCGGCATGGCGCTCGCGCTCGCCGTCGAGGCCTGGGCCTTCTCCGCCGACCTGGTCGACGGCAAGCTGCCCGAGACGCAGGGCGTGGTGGCACTCATCGCCGCCCACACCTTCGTGCTCTTCTTCGCCCTGTCGTGGGGTGTCGTCGTCTGGGTCTTCCTGGGCGAGATGTTCCCGAACCGCCTGCGCGCCGCCGCCCTCGGCGTCGCCGTCTTCGCGCAGTGGATCGCCAACTGGGCGATCACCGCCAGCTTCCCCAGCCTCGCCGACTGGAACCTCTCGGGGACGTACGTCATCTACGCCTGCTTCGCCGTGCTCTCGATCCCCTTCGTGCTGAAGTTCGTGAAGGAGACCAAGGGCAAGGCGTTGGAAGAGATGGGCTGAATTCCCCGCTGCCCCTCTCTTCGAACCGCGCGGCCCCGGCTCACCGAGCCGGGGCCGTCGGCCTTTCCAGGGCCTCGCAGAACAGCCGCAGACTCCGCCATCCCTCCTCCACCGGCATCCCGCCGCACAGCGGATGCAGCACCAGGCTCCGGGCTTCCAGTGCCTTCAGGCCGTCCGGCGTGACGATCCGGTACACCCCCTCCTCGCGCAGCTCCGCCACCGTCGCCGCCGACGAGCGCACCGCCGAGCGGATGTCCTCGGACTGCCAGGAGGCGTACGTCCGCGCCTCGTGCAGGAAGTGCTCGCCGTACTCGGCCCACGTACGGTCCGGGTCCTCGGACACGTGCAGCAGTGGCGTCTCGGCCGCGGGCATCATGCAGAAGCCCTCCGTCCCGTGCTCCGCGCGCTGCCCGTGGTAGTACGCCTCCAGCTCCGGCAGATGCGCGCTCGGGAACAACGGCAGCCCCAGCCGAGCCGCCCGCCGCGCCGCCGCCCGCGAGCTGCCGCCGACCAGCAGCATCGGGTGCGGCCGCGTGTACGGGCGCGGGGTGACGCGTACCGTACGGCCCCGGTACGTGAACGGCTCCCCGGTCCACGCCGCCAGCAGCGTCTCCAGCAGCTCGTCCTGGAGCCTGCCGCGCCGCCGCCACTCGACCCCGGCCCGCTCGTACTCCTCAGGGCGGTAGCCGATCCCCGCGACCGTCACCAGCCGGCCCGCGCTCAGCAGGTCCAGCACCGCGATGTCCTCCGCGAGGCGCAGCGGATCGTGCAGCGGCCCGATGATCGCCGAAACGGTCACCGCGATCCGGCGGGTGGCCCCGAAGACCGCTCCGGCGAAGGTGAACGGGGAGGGCAGCCAGGAGTTCGCCACCCCGTGGTGCTCCTCGGTCTGCACCGTGTCGACACCGTGCTCGTCGGCGTACGCCGCCATCTCCAGGGCGGCGCGATAGCGGGCCGAGAGCGCTACGGGTCCGGCTTCGGGGTCGACGAGATTGAGCCGGACCACTGTGAAGGCCATCGGAGGCGTCCCTTCGCCGAGGCGGGCAGGCGGGCAATCTGGCGGGCGGCGGCACCGTAGCTGACGTTGCGTCAGAAGTGTAGGGGTCGGTGTTCGGATTACCGCCAAAAGGTGCATATGGCCTCGATGGCTCGCCGAGGGGTCAGCAGGGGCCGCGCCCGCGGCGCGACCGTGGCCGATACTGGACGGGTTATGGAACTCGTCGAAATCGTCATCCTCGCTGTAGTCATCGCCCTGGTCGCTGTCGGCCTGGTCGGCGGACTCGTGGTCGGCAGCCGCAAGAAGAAGCTGCCGCCCCCGCCGCCGAGCACGCCGACCATCACTCCTCCCGCCGAACCGCAGGTCGGCGAGGAGGCCGAGACGCCGCGCGACGAAGCGCGGCGCACCATCGACGAAGTCGGCCTCCCGGACGCCACCGCGCCCGTGGAGGAGGCCCCGGTCGCCGAGGCCCCCGCGCCGCCCGCGCTGGAGATCCCCGAGCCCACCGCCGGCCGGCTCGTCCGCCTGCGGGCCCGGCTGGCCCGCTCGCAGAACTCCCTGGGCAAGGGGCTCCTCACCCTGCTCTCCCGGGACAACCTCGACGAGGACACCTGGGAGGAGATCGAGGACACCCTCCTGACCGCCGACGTCGGCGTCGCCCCCACCCAGGAACTGGTCGAGCGGCTCCGCGAGCGCGTCCGCGTGCTCGGCACCCGCACCCCTGAGGACCTGCGCACCCTGCTCCGCGAGGAGCTGATCACCCTGCTCGGCCCGGACTTCGACCGCGAGGTCAAGACCGAGGGCGGCGCCGAGACCCCCGGCGTCGTGATGGTCGTCGGCGTCAACGGCACCGGCAAGACCACCACCACCGGCAAGCTGGCCCGGGTGCTCGTCGCCGACGGCCGCAGCGTGGTGCTCGGCGCGGCCGACACCTTCCGCGCTGCCGCCGCCGACCAGCTCCAGACCTGGGGCGAGCGCGTCGGCGCCCGCACGGTCCGCGGGCCCGAGGGCGGCGACCCGGCGTCGATCGCCTACGACGCGGTCAAGGAAGGCATCGCCGAGGGCGCGGACGTCGTCCTCATCGACACCGCCGGCCGGCTGCACACCAAGACCGGTCTCATGGACGAGCTCGGCAAGGTCAAGCGCGTCGTGGAGAAGCACGGCCCGCTGGACGAGATCCTGCTCGTCCTCGACGCAACCACCGGACAGAACGGCCTCGTCCAGGCCCGCGTGTTCGCGGAGGTCGTGGACATCACCGGAATCGTCCTGACCAAGCTCGACGGCACCGCCAAGGGCGGCATCGTCATCGCGGTCCAGCGTGAGCTCGGCGTACCGGTCAAGCTGATCGGCCTCGGCGAAGGGGCGGACGACCTCGCCCCGTTCGAGCCGGGCGCCTTCGTGGACGCCCTGATCGGCGACTGACCCACCCTGTGTCGCGAACGGCGGACGGGCGGCGGCTCCTGCGAGGAGCCTGCCGCCCGTCCGCCGTTTCCGTGCCCTTAGGAGCGGTGGCAGACGTACGCCAGCGTCCCCAGCAGCAGCCGCGCCTGCGGGGGAGCGGCCGCCGTGTCCAGCGCCGGGGGCCGCAGCCAGCGGACCGGGCCGAGGCCGCCGAGGTCGGAGGGCGGGGCGGTGATGTGCGTCCCCGGACCGAGAGCGCGCAGGTCGAGGGCGGCGTCGTCCCAGCCCATCCGGTAGAGCAGCTCGGGCAGCTCGGTGGCGGCCCCGGGTGCGACGAAGAACTGCGCCCGCCCGGTCGGCGTCACCGCGACCGGCCCCGACGGCAGCCCCATCCGCTCCATCCGCACCAGTGCTCGCCGCCCGGCCTGCTCCGCGACCTCCAGGATGTCGAAGGAGCGGCCCACCGGCAGCAGCATCGCCGCTCCCGGTGTCTCGGCCCAGGCGTCCGACGCGCGGTCCAGGCCGGTGCCCGCAGGGACCTCCCGGGCGAAGCCCAGCGGGTGGGCTCCCGGCGCCGGGCAGGCCGTCTCGCCGCACGAGCAGGAGCCGGCCTCGGCCCGCGCTCCGGGTGTCACCGCCCAGCCCCACAGCCCTGTGTACTCGGCCACCGCCGTGCCCGCGGTGCCGCGGTGGCGTCGCCGCGCACCGGATCGCATCTCCCGGATGCCGCCGATCGTGAAGCCCATGCCCCCTCCAACGGGTCCGGCTCGCCGGTGGTTACGACCCGCGTCCTCGGGTAACCCTCCGTCGCTGAAACTCGATCGAGTGGCGTGCGCGGTAGCGCAAAGGGGTGCGACACGGTGTGCGCGCCCCCGAGTGCTTCCGTCCGCTCGCCCCCGGTCCTGGTCGGTCAAGTCAAGCGCGCCCGGCGGCAGTCGGGTTCATTCGAAGGGGTGGCGAATGGTGGCGTTTCCTCAATCCCCCTCGCGGGAGGGGTGATCGTAGGATTACCGTCGGTACACGAACCCTGGGAGCATGTGCACCCACGGGTATGCCATGGGCAACCCGATTTCCTGTTCGAGGGTGTTCAACTCCCCTACGGACAGCACCGATGCACGACATTCTGATATTGGTTCGCGCGATGAGGTTTCAGCGGGATGGGGGCGTTCCAGTGAGTGGCGGCGGCGCAGGCGGTACGGATGCCGGAAAGCGCCCCAACGGGCAGTTGGGGTCATGGTTCGTACGCAGTGGCTGGTCCAAGGGTGAGCTGGCGCGCCAGGTGAACCGGCGGGCGCGGCAGATGGGCGCCCACCACATCAGCACCGACACCTCCCGGGTACGGCGCTGGCTCGACGGGGAGCAGCCGCGGGAGCCGATCCCGCGCATCCTCTCCGAACTGTTCTCGGAGCGCTTCGGCGCCGTCGTCGCCGTCGAGCAGCTCGGGCTGCGCACCGCCCACCAGTCACCCTCGGTGGCCGGTGTCGACCTGCCGTGGGCCGGCCCCCAGACCGTCGCCCTGCTCAGCGAGTTCTCCCGCAGCGACCTGATGCTCGCCCGGCGCGGCTTCCTCGGCAGCTCGCTGGCGTTGGCCGCGGGGCCCGCCCTCATCGAGCCGATGCAGCGCTGGCTGGTGCCCGCCCCCGCCCAGAGCCCCGGCGAGCCGGAGGCCCCGGCCGCCGCCCACCGCCCCTCCCGGCTCTCCCGGCCCGAGCTGGACCTGCTGGAGTCGACCACCGCGATGTTCCGGCAGTGGGACGCCCAGTGCGGCGGCGGACTGCGCCGCAAGGCCGTCGTCGGGCAGCTGCACGAGGTCACCGACCTGCTCCAGGAGCCCCAGCCCGGGCCCACCGCCAAGCGGCTCTTCCGCTGCGCCGCCGAACTGGCCGAGCTGGCGGGCTGGATGAGCTACGACGTCGGCCTCCAGCCCACCGCCCAGAAGTACTTCGTGCTCGCCCTGCACGCCGCCAAGGAGGCCGGGGACAAGCCGCTCGGCAGCTACATCCTCTCCAGCATGAGCCGCCAGATGATCCACCTGGGCCGCCCCGACGACGCCCTGGAGCTGATCCACCTCGCGCAGTACGGCAGCCGCGACTGCGCCACCTCCCGTACGCAGGCCATGCTGTATGCGATGGAGGCCCGCGCCTACGCCAACATGGGCCAGCCCAGCAAGTGCAAGCGGGCCGTCCGGATGGCCGAGGACACCTTCCTGGACGCCGGTCTCGACGGCGAGCCCGAGCCCGACTGGATCCGCTTCTTCTCCGAGGCCGAGCTGAACGGCGAGAACGCCCACTCCTACCGCGACCTGGCCTATGTAGCCGGCCGCAGCCCCACCTACGCCTCGCTCGCCCAGCCCGTCATGGACAAGGCCGTCGAGCTGTTCGGCGAGGACGACGAGCACCAGCGCTCCTACGCGCTCAACCTCATCGGCATGGCCACCGTCCACCTCCTCCAGCGCGAGCCCGAGGAGTCCACCGTGCTCGCCACCCGCGCCCTGAGGATCGCCAAGAAGGTCCGCTCCGAACGGGTGAACACCCGCCTGCGCAAGACCGTCGACACCGCTGCCAGGGACTTCGGCGATGTCGCCGACGTCGCCCGGCTCACCGAGCTGCTCCACGAGCAGCTGCCGGAGACCGCCGAAGCGGTCTGACCGGCACCCCCGGCTCCGGCCGCGGCGCCCCTTTCCTGCAGCCCGACCCGGCTCCCCCATCGCCTGGTCACACGGAGGGTCGCCGTGGCCGGTTTCGTGTCTTCCGGCCCCTGGGCGTTTCAACCGCACCGTATGCGGCGTGCGCTGCATGCTAGTGCCGCGTCAGCCAAGGTTCGCCCCGTCGCGACGCCGGGCACGCACTCTCGCCGCACCGGCCGAAAGCCCGAGTACGTCCAGTACGAGGGCTTCCGGCCGGCGCGCCGAGAGCACGCACCTGACGCCGCTCCTCACCGGGCAAACCTTGGCTGACGCGGCACTAGGGCCTCTCGTGCGGACCAGGCCGGGCTCGCGGGGTCCGGTGCGTGCATCTGCGGCGTTGTCGTCAGTCGCCAATGCTCCGCAGTGACTCCCTCCTCCGCCTTGCAGCTGCACGCACCGGACCCCGCTCCCTGATCCGGCCTGATCCGAACGAAAGACCCTGGGCAGGGCACCGGACGCGCCACCCCGGATTCATTCGGCCGTAACACGCGATCCCGCTTCGTCACGCTCGCGAAACATCGTGCGGCATCCCCGGAAACGGTGCTCGGCCAACCTCATGGCTCATAACCGGCCCGCACCTTTTCCCCAGTGGTCCCGCAGCATTCCCCCGCACGCCGCGGCCGCACCGACGACGAGGAGACGCAGATGCCCCCAGGCATCACGACGCTTGCCGCAGACGCCCCCGAGCTGTCTGCCGCCAACACCGGGTTCATGCTCATCTGCTCGGCCCTGGTGATGCTCATGACCCCCGGCCTGGCCTTCTTCTACGGAGGCATGGTCCGCGTCAAGAGCACCCTCAACATGCTGATGATGAGCTTCATCAGCCTCGGGATCGTCACGATCCTGTGGGTGCTCTACGGATTCAGCCTCGCCTTCGGCTCCGACGTCGGCTCGGTCATCGGCTGGAGCTCCGACTACGTCGGCCTCAGCAACATCGGTGTCACCGAGCTCTGGGACGGCTACACCATCCCGGTGTACGTCTTCGCCGTCTTCCAGCTGATGTTCGCCGTCCTCACACCGGCCCTGATCAGCGGCGCCCTGGCCGACCGGGTGAAGTTCACGGCCTGGGCGGTGTTCATCGTCCTGTGGGTCAGCGTCGTCTACTTCCCCGTCGCCCACTGGGTCTGGGGCGCGGGCGGCTGGCTCTTCGAGATGGGCGTGATCGACTTCGCCGGCGGTACGGCCGTCCACATCAACGCCGGCGCCGCCGCCCTCGGCGTCATCCTGGTCATCGGCAAACGCGTCGGCTTCAAGAAGGACCCGATGCGGCCGCACAGCCTGCCGCTCGTCATGCTCGGCGCGGCCCTCCTGTGGTTCGGCTGGTTCGGCTTCAACGCCGGATCCTGGCTCGGCAACGACGACGGCGTCGGCGCGGTCATGTTCCTGAACACCCAGGTCGCCACCGCCGCGGCCGTCCTCGGCTGGCTCGTCTACGAGAAGCTGCGCCACGGCTCCTTCACCACCCTGGGCGCCGCTTCCGGCGCGGTCGCCGGACTCGTCGCCATCACCCCCGCGGGTGGTTCCGTCAGCCCGCTCGGCGCGATCGCGGTCGGCGCCATCGCCGGTGTCCTGTGCGCCATGGCGGTCGGCCTGAAGTACAAGTTCGGCTACGACGACTCCCTCGACGTCATCGGCGTCCACCTCGTCGGCGGCATCATCGGCTCCATCCTGGTCGGCTTCTTCGCCACCGGCGGCGTCCAGTCCGACGCCAAGGGCCTCTTCTACGGCGGCGGCCTCGAACAGCTCGGCAAGCAGGTCGTCGGCGTCGTCGCCGTCCTCGCGTACTCTCTGGTCGTCTCCGCCCTCATCGCCCTCCTGCTCCACAAGACGATCGGGATGCGGGTCTCCGAGGACGACGAGATCTCCGGCATCGACCAGGTCGAGCACGCCGAGACGGCCTACGACTTCAGCGGCGCCGGCGGCGGCACGGTCTCCCGCAGCACCGCCCCCGCGACGGACCCGACGGCAGCACCGAAGGCAAAGAAGGTGGACGCATGAAGCTCATCACCGCGGTCGTGAAGCCCCACCGGCTGGACGAGATCAAGGAGGCCCTCCAGGCCTTCGGCGTCCAGGGGCTCACCGTCACCGAAGCCAGCGGTTACGGGCGGCAGCGCGGCCACACCGAGGTCTACCGGGGCGCCGAGTACACCGTCGACCTGGTGCCCAAGATCCGCATCGAGGTCCTCGTCGAGGACGAGGACGCCGAACAGCTCATCGAGGTCGTCGTCAAGGCCGCCCGGACCGGCAAGATCGGGGACGGGAAGGTCTGGAGCGTCCCGGTCGAGACCGCCGTCCGCGTACGCACCGGCGAGCGCGGCCCGGACGCCCTCTGACCGACGGCCCGCAAACGGAAGGCAGCTGGGTGACGAGTAGCGAAGTGACCACCGGAACCGAAGGCTCGGGACCCAGCGGCTATGCGGCGGCCCGGCTGCGCCTCCTCCAGCAGGAGGCGCGGTCCGGGCCGCCGCGCCGTGCGGCCCTCGCCCACCTCACCGACGAATGGCTCACCGGCCTGTTCACCGCCGCCGCGACACGCGCCGGAGTGCGGGGCGCCGCCCTCGTCGCCGTCGGCGGCTACGGCCGCGGCGAGCTCTCCCCGCGCAGCGACCTCGACCTGCTCCTCCTGCACGACGGCAGCGCCGGCCCGGCGGCCCTCGCAGCCCTCGCCGACGGCATCTGGTACCCGGTGTGGGACCTGGGCCTGGCCCTCGACCACTCCGTACGCACCCCCGGCGAGGCCCGGAGAACGGCCGGCGAGGACCTCAAGGTCCAGCTCGGCCTGCTGGACGCCCGCCCGGTCGCCGGCGACCTCGGCCTCGTCACCTCCCTGCGCACCGCGATCCTCGCCGACTGGCGCAACCAGGCCCCCGGACGCCTCCCCGCCCTCCACGAGCTCTGCCAGGAACGCGCGGAACGGATGGGCGAGCTCCAGTTCCTGCTGGAACCCGACCTCAAGGAGGCCCGCGGCGGCCTCCGCGACGCGACCGCCCTGCGCGCGGTGGCCGCGTCCTGGGTCGCCGACGCCCCCCGCGAAGGGCTTGACCAGGCCCGCCGCACCCTCCTGGACGCCCGCGACGCCCTCCACCTCACCACCGGGCGCGCCACCGACCGGCTCGCCCTCCAGGAACAGGACCAGGTCGCCCAAGCCCTCGGCCTCCTCGACGCCGACGTACTGCTGCGCAAGGTCTACGAGGCCGCCCGCACCGTCTCGTACGCCACCGACGTCACCTGGCGCGAGGTCAACCGCGTCCTGCGCGCCCGCTCGGTCCGCCCGAAGCTCCGCGCCATGCTCAGCGGCGGCCTCGGCTCCAGGCCCGCCCCCGAACGCACCCCGCTCGCCGACGGCGTGGTGGACGCGGACGGCGAAGTGGTCCTCGCCCGCGCCGCCCGCCCCGAACGCGACCCGGTCCTCACCCTGCGCGCCGCCGCTGCCGCCGCCGAGGCCGGACTCCCGCTCTCCCGCCACCTCGTCCGCCACCTGGCGACCACCGCCCAGCCGCTGCCGGTTCCATGGCCCCCCGAGGCCCGCGAGGAACTCGTCACGTTGCTCGGCGCGGGCGAGGCCACCGTCGGCGTCTGGGAGGCGCTCGAAGCGGAAGGGATCATCACCCGGCTGCTGCCCGACTGGGAACGCGTCCACTGCCGCCCCCAGCGCAACGCCGTCCACACCTGGACCGTCGACCGGCACCTCGTGGAGACCGCCGTCCGCGCCGCCTCCCTCACCCGCCGCGTCCACCGCCCCGACCTCCTCCTGGTCGCCGCCCTCCTCCACGACATCGGCAAGGGCTGGCCCGGCGACCACTCCGTGGCCGGCGAGGTCATCGCCCGGGACATGGCCACCCGCATCGGCTTCGACAAGCACGACGTGGGCGTCATCGCCACCCTCGTACGCCACCATCTGCTGCTCGTCGAGACCGCCACCCGGCGCGACCTCGACGACCCCGCCACCGTGCGGTCGGTGGCCGAAGCCGTCTCCAGCGCCTCCACCCTGGAACTGCTGCACGCCCTCACCGAGGCCGACGCGCTCGCCACCGGGCCCGCAGCCTGGAGCTCCTGGCGCGCCTCCCTCGTCACCGACCTGGTCAAGCGCGTCGCCGCCGTCCTCGCCGGAGAGCTTCCCGAGGAGCCCGAGGAGACCGCGCCCGGCGTCGAGCACGAACGCCTCGCCATCGAGGCCCTGCGCACCGGCGAACCCGTCCTCGCCCTGCACACCCAGTCCGAGGAGCCCGCCGGGGACGGCGAAGTGGAACCCGTCGGCGTGGAGCTCCTCATCGCCCTGCCCGACCGCCCCGGCGTCCTGCCCGCCGCCGCCGGAGTCCTCGCCCTGCACCGGCTCACCGTGCGTGCCGCCGACCTGCGCGCGGTGGAGCTCCCCAACGAGCTGGGGGAGCGGGCGGACCTGCTGCTGCTCAGCTGGCGGGTCGCCGCCGAGTACGGGTCCCTCCCGCAGGCCGCCCGCCTCCGCGCCGACCTCGTACGCGCCCTCGACGGCTCCCTGGACATCCGGGCCCGCCTCGCCGAGCGGGAGGCCGCCTACCCGCGCCGGCGCGGAGTGAAGGCCCCACCGCCCCGGGTGACCGTGGCCGCCGCGGGCTCCCGCCGCGCCACCGTCATCGAGGTCCGCGCCCAGGACGCCCCGGGCCTGCTGCACCGCATCGGCCGGGCCCTGGAACAGAGCGCGGTACGGGTGCGGAGCGCCCATGCCTCCACCCTCGGCGCCAACGCCGTGGACGCCTTCTACGTCACCGGTACCGACGGCGAACCCCTGACCCCGGCCCGGGCCGCCGAGGTCGCCAGGGAGGTCGAGAAGGCCCTCGGCTGACGCGTACGACAGCATCTCCAGGCCCTCGCTCGGCTCCGTATCCGGGCGAGGGCTTGGTGTTCTCCGGCGGACGGATACCCTGGAGGGCGACTGACCTGCCCCGCCCCCGACCCTGAGGACCGACGAGCGCCGTGTTCGATACTCTCTCCGACCGCCTTAGCGCGACTTTCAAGAACCTCCGGGGCAAGGGCCGCTTGTCCGAGGCGGACATCGACGCCACGGCACGCGAGATCCGTATCGCCCTGCTGGAAGCCGACGTCGCCCTGCCCGTGGTCCGGGCCTTCATCGCCAAGGTGAAGGAGCGGGCGCGCGGCTCCGAGGTCTCCCAGGCGCTGAACCCCGCCCAGCAGGTCGTCAAGATCGTCAACGAGGAGCTCGTCTCCATCCTCGGCGGTGAGACCCGGCGGCTGCGGTTCGCGAAGACCGCGCCCACCGTGATCATGCTCGCCGGCCTCCAGGGCGCCGGTAAGACGACGCTGGCCGGAAAGCTCGGCCTCTGGCTCAAGGGCCAGGGCCACTCCCCGCTGCTCGTCGCCTGTGACCTCCAGCGTCCCAACGCCGTCAACCAGCTGAGCGTCGTCGCCGAGCGCGCCGGCGTCGCGGTGTACGCCCCCGAGCCGGGCAACGGCGTCGGCGACCCGGTCCAGGTCGCCAAGGACTCCATCGAGTTCGCCAAGGCCAAGGTCCATGACATCGTCATCGTCGACACCGCAGGACGCCTCGGCATCGACCAGGAGCTGATGCAGCAGGCCGCGGACATCCGCGACGCCGTCAGCCCCGACGAGATCCTCTTCGTCGTCGACGCGATGATCGGTCAGGACGCGGTCAACACCGCCGAGGCCTTCCGCGACGGCGTCGGCTTCGACGGCGTGGTGCTCTCCAAGCTCGACGGCGACGCCCGCGGTGGCGCCGCCCTGTCGATCGCCCATGTCACGGGCAAGCAGGTCATGTTCGCGTCGAACGGCGAGAAGCTGGAGGACTTCGACGCGTTCCACCCGGACCGGATGGCCTCCCGCATCCTCGACATGGGTGACCTGCTCACCCTGATCGAGCAGGCGGAGAAGACGTTCAGCCAGGAAGAGGCCGCCAAAATGGCCTCGAAGCTGCAGTCGAGCAAGGGCGGCAAGGACTTCACGCTCGACGACTTCCTGGCCCAGATGGAGCAGGTCCGCAAGATGGGCTCCATCTCCAAGCTGCTCGGGATGCTGCCCGGCATGGGGCAGATCAAGGATCAGATCAACAACATCGACGAGCGCGACATCGACCGAACCGCCGCGATCATCAAGTCGATGACCCCGAAGGAGCGCGCCGAGCCGACGCTGATCAACGGCTCGCGCCGGGCCCGTATCGCCAAGGGTTCGGGCGTCGAGGTCTCCGCGGTCAAGAGTCTGGTGGAGCGCTTCTTCGAGGCCCGCAAGATGATGTCGAAGATGGCCCAGGGCGGTGGCATGCCCGGGATGCCGGGGATGCCCGGCATGGGTGGCGGTCCCGGCCGCCAGAAGAAGCAGGTCAAGCAGGCCAAGGGCAAGCGCAAGAGCGGCAACCCCATGAAGCGCAAGGCCGAGGAGGCCGCCGCCGCGGAGCGCCGCGAGCAGGCGGCCCAGGGCGGCGCGTTCGGTCTGCCCGCACAGGAGGACAAGAACTTCGAGCTGCCGGACGAGTTCAAGAAGTTCATGTGACCCGAGCAGCACGCGTAAGGGGCGCCCGCCTTCAAGGGCGCCCCTTACGTATGTCCTGTACGTACGTCCTGACGCGGGCCGCTCAGGTCACGCAGACCAGGTAGCGGAAGACGTTCGGCATCCATACCGTGCCGTCCTGCCGCCGGTGCGGATGCAGGGCCTCCGCGACCTCCTTCTCCACCTGGGAGCGGTCCGTGGCCCGTACGGCGGCGTCGAAGAGCCCGGTGGACAGCAGCCCGCGCACCGCGCTGCTCACGTCCGCGTAGCCGAACGGGCAGGACACCCGCCCCGAACCGTCCGGCTTCAGCCCGGCCCGTGCCGCCACGTCCTCCAGATCGTCCCGGAGCGTGGGCCGCCACCTGCCGGGCTCTTCACGCGACGGACGCGCGGACTCCGCCAGCCGTGCGGCCACCCGCAGCACCGCCGCCGTGGCGCACCGCTCCGGCGGACCCCAGCCGGTCAGTACCACCGCGGCGCCCCGGACGGCCAGCGGCACAGCCGACCGCAGCGCCGGCACCAGCCCCTCGGAGTCCCCGGCGGCGCAGCCGATCGGCTCGAAGACCGTGATCAGGTTGTACGGAGCGCCGTCCGCGCCGGCGGGCGCGGGCCGTCCGTCCTCCAGCAGCCGGGCCCGACGGCGGGCCGGATGCGGGGAGTGCGCGGGCGCGTCGTCCCAGCCACCGTCGGGCAGCAGCCGCGCGCGGGCCAGCGCCAGACGTTCCCGGTCGGAGTCCACACCCGTGACGTGCGCCCCCCGGGCCGCCGCGACGAGCATCGCGAGGCCCGAGCCGCAGCCGAGGGACAGCATCCGGGTGGCGGCCCCGACTTCCAAGCGGTCGTACACCGCCTCGTACAGGGGCGCGAGCATGCGTTCCTGGATCTCGGCCCAGTCGCGTGCGCGGGTACCGGCGTCCACCGGCGCGGAGGCATCCGCGGCCGGCTGGTTCCGGACGAGCGTTGGTGTCATGGAAAGTGCCCCAATCCGCCAAGAGGTCGGTCGTGCCCGAGTGGACGCCCCCGTGTGCGTGTGTTCCGCACCCCCGTAGCCAGAGAACTGCGCATCCGCCGTTCCGTCCAGGGGTTGTGGAGCAGTGCTTGCGTGCACCGGTCGTGCGCCCCGTCCCACGTCTGCTCTCCGACCCAGTCTTACCCGACACCCCGCGCCGGGCACGTCGAGCGCGGCGGCGGGTAGTCTCTCGGGCGGATTCGTCAGGACCGCGAGCCGCCCGCGCACCTCACATCCGAAGCGCCGGGCGTACCGCACGCTGTGCACCACCTTGGTGCGAGCTGTGCGTCTTCTCCGCAGATCTGCGTACCCGCCCTCGTCCGGACGCATCAACGGCAACTGACTGGTACGTGCAAATTATTTGGGATGCCCCGGAATAGGAACACCGGGGCCCTCGGGCTCGTTGTCACGACGTGAGCACGACACCACCTGTACTTGCCGCAGAGCTGGCACAGGCGTGGGCCGACATTCAGCGGTACCACCCCGAGCTGCCCGATCTTGCCGCGCCCGAGTCCCTGATCGGAGAGTCCTCGTCCGCCTGTGGCGCCGAGCTCTCCTTCGAGCGACTGCTCCATGAGGCAGTCCACGGCATCGCCGCCGCGAGAGGAGTCCGAGACACCTCCCGCGCCGGCCGCTACCACAACCGACGCTTCCTCGCGATCGCCGAGGAGCTGGGCCTCGATCATGCCGAGGAACCCCACCCCAGCAGCGGATTCTCGCTGGTCACGCTGAATCCGGAGGCCAAGCGCCGGTACCGTCCGACCACCGAACGGCTGCAGCGCGCCCTCAAGGCGCACACCGTCGCCACCGCCGCCGACACCAAGCGCTCCTTCCGTGGACCTGCCGCCCGGCACGGTTCCTCCGGGGGCGGTGTGCGGGTCAAGGCCGTCTGCGACTGCGGACGCAACGTCCGCGTCGTCCCGTCGGTCCTGGCGCAGGCGCCGATCGTCTGCGGTGGCTGCGGCAAGCCGTTCCGGATCCCGGAAGCGGTCGCGGTGGGGTGAGCCGATGGCGTGTGGCACAATGGCTAGCTGTACTCGACAGTCGCACAGGACCCCTCTCTCCTCCGGCTGACGCGTCCATCGGGCACTCCGAGTACCGCAACCCCACGTGGCATCTTGTTGTGCCCAACCACGTCATAGACCAGGAGACACCACTTCCGTGGCAGTCAAGATCAAGCTGAAGCGTCTGGGCAAGATCCGTTCGCCTCACTACCGCATCGTCGTCGCCGACTCCCGTACCCGCCGTGATGGCCGGGCCATCGAGGAGATCGGCCTGTACCACCCGGTGCAGAACCCCTCGCGCATCGAGGTCAACGCAGAGCGCGCGCAGTACTGGCTGTCCGTCGGCGCCCAGCCGACCGAGCCGGTCCTCGCGATCCTGAAGCTCACCGGTGACTGGCAGGCCCACAAGGGCCTCCCGGCCCCCGCGCCGCTGCTGCAGCCGGAGCCCAAGGCTGACAAGCGCGCGCTGTTCGAGGCGCTGACCTCGGACGGCGACGAGGCCAAGGGTGAGGCCATCACCCCCAAGGCCAAGAAGTCCGACAAGAAGGCGGACGAGGCGGCTGAGGCCCCCGCGTCCACCGAGTCGACCGAGGCCTGAGCATGCTCGAGGAGGCTCTCGAGCACCTCGTGAAGGGCATCGTCGACAACCCCGACGACGTGCAGGTTGCCGAGCGCACCCTGCGTCGCGGACGCGTGCTGGAGGTCCGGGTCCACCCCGACGACCTCGGTAAGGTGATCGGCCGTAACGGCCGCACCGCTCGCGCTCTGCGTACGGTCGTGGGTGCCATCGGCGGCCGTGGGATCCGCGTCGACCTCGTCGATGTGGACCAGGTTCGCTGATAAGCGAGTTGAACACCGGCCAGGGCCGGGGAGGGCCTTCGGGCCGTCCCCGGCCTTTGTCGTCGGCCGCCCGGACGTTTCCGCGACCGGCCGGCGTCCCGCACCCCATCAATCGGAGAACAGCGTGCAGTTGGTAGTCGCGCGGATCGGCCGCGCCCACGGCATCAAGGGCGAGGTCACCGTCGAGGTACGAACGGACGAGCCGGAGCTGCGGCTCGGACCTGGCGCCGTCCTGGCCACCGAACCGGCGGAGACGGGTCCGCTGACGATCGAGACCGGCAGGGTCCACAGCGGTCGGCTCCTGCTGCGCTTCGAGGGCGTGCGCGACCGCAGCGGCGCCGAGGCCCTGCGCAACACCCTGCTGATCGCCGAGGTGGACCCGGAGGAGCTCCCCGAGGACGAGGACGAGTTCTACGACCACCAGCTGATCGACCTCGACGTGGTGCTCACCGATGGCACCGGGATCGGCCGGATCACCGAGATCTCCCACCTGCCCTCGCAGGACCTGTTCATCGTGGAGCGCCCCGACGGCTCCGAGGTGATGATCCCCTTCGTGGAGGAGATCGTCACGGAGATCGACCTGGAGGAGCAGCGCGTGGTCATCACCCCGCCGCCCGGCCTGATCGACGAGAGCGAGGCCGTGGTCGCCTCCTCGCGCGACGAGGAAGGGGTCCCCGGGGACGCGGACGAGGCGCCGAAGGGCGGCGGCTGATGCGGCTCGACGTCGTCACGATCTTTCCGGAGTACCTGGAACCGCTGAACGTCTCCCTCGTCGGCAAGGCCCGCGCCCGCGGCGTGCTGGACGTCCACGTCCATGACCTGCGGGAGTGGACGTACGACCGGCACAACACGGTCGACGACACCCCCTACGGCGGCGGACCCGGCATGGTCATGAAGACCGAGCCCTGGGGTGAGGCGCTGGACGAGGCCCTGGCCGACGGCTACGAGGCCGGGGCGCACTCCCCGGTGCTCGTCGTGCCCACACCCAGCGGCCGCCCGTTCACCCAGGAACTGGCCGTCGAGCTCTCCGCCGAGCCCTGGCTGGTCTTCACCCCGGCGCGGTACGAGGGCATCGACCGCCGGGTGATCGACGAGTACGCCACCCGGCTGCGGGTCGTCGAGGTCTCCATCGGGGACTACGTACTGGCCGGCGGGGAAGCGGCCGTCCTGGTGATCACGGAGGCCGTGGCCCGGCTGCTGCCCGGCGTCCTCGGCAACGCCGAGTCCCACCGGGACGACTCCTTCGCCCCCGGCGCGATGGCGAACCTCCTGGAGGGGCCCGTCTACACCAAACCGCCCGAGTGGCGCGGCCGGTCCATCCCGGACGTCCTGCTCAGCGGCCACCACGGCAAGATCGCCCGCTGGCGGCGGGACCAGGCCTTCGCCCGCACCGCCCTCAACCGGCCCGACCTGATCGAGCGGTGCGAGGCGAGCGTCTTCGACAAGAAGGACCGCGAGATCCTCTCCATCCTCGGCTTCGCGCCGGAGCCCGGCGGCCGATTTTGGCGCAGGCCCACCGCCGTGGAACAATAGGCCGCTGCTGTACGTCCGGTGTGCGCCCCTGCCACAGGGGGAAAGACGCCCGCCCGGCGCGATCAGCACTCCGAACTCTTCAACGACATCCCGTCGATGACCTGTGGCATCGGCGAAGAAAGCAGAAACCATGACCTCCCTGCTCGATGGCGTCAACGCCGCCTCCGTCCGTACGGACCTCCCGGCGTTCCGCGCCGGTGACACCGTCAACGTCCACGTGCGCGTGATCGAGGGCAACCGCTCCCGTATCCAGCAGTTCAAGGGCATTGTCATCCGCCGCCAGGGCTCGGGCGTCAGCGAGACCTTCACGGTCCGCAAGGTCTCCTTCAGCGTCGGCGTCGAGCGCACCTTCCCGGTGCACAGCCCGATCTTCGAGAAGATCGAGCTCGTCACCCGCGGTGACGTCCGTCGCGCCAAGCTGTACTTCCTCCGTGAGCTGCGCGGCAAGGCCGCGAAGATCAAGGAGAAGCGCGACAACTGAGCTGCCGCCCGCGTCCACAGGGCGGCCGGATAAGCTTCGGCCGCGATGGACACGCAAGCACAGCACTCGGAGCGCGACCGCTCCCCGGAACCCGACGCGGGGTCCGGGGAGGGGTCGCGCTTTTCGCGTACGCGGGAGCGCCTCGCCTCCGTGCTGTCCTGGCGGCGGGTGTTCGCCGGGGCGGTCCTGGCCACCGTCGCCCTGCTGCTGTTCAGCTCCTACGTGGTCCAGCCCTTCCTGATCCCCAGCCGCTCGATGGAACCCACGCTGCAGGTCGGTGACCGGGTCCTCGTCAACAAGCTGGCGTACCGCTTCGGCGCCGAGCCCGAGCGCGGCGACGTGGTGGTCTTCGACGGCACCGGCTCGTTCGTCCGGGAGGACCTCGACGCGAACCCCCTGACCGGTCTGGTGCGCGGGGCGGCGGCCTCCCTGGGGCTCGCGGAGCCCGTCGACACCGACTTCGTGAAGCGGGTGGTGGGCGTGGGCGGCGACCGGGTCGTCTGCTGCGACGCGCGGGGGAGGCTCGCGGTCAACGGTGTGACGGTGGACGAGCCTTATCTGTACCCCGGTGACACCGCTTCCCGGGCGCCCTTCGACATCGTGGTGACCGCCGGCGCGCTGTGGATGATGGGCGACCACCGCAGCCGCTCCAGCGACTCCCGGGACCACCTCGGATCGCCCGGCGGCGGGATGGTCCCCGTCGAGCGGGTGACCGGACGGGTGGACTGGCTGGGCTGGCCGCCGGCCCGGACGGGCTCGCTGGAGGGGACCGGCTCCTTCGGTGGCGTACGGGCGCCTGGCGCGGCGCATGGGTAACCGCGGACGTCCGCGCGGCGCACCCGATCCCGCCGCGTCCCTGCCGACCGGGACCAGGCCCACCAGGCCGCGCCCGCTGCCCACCCGGGCGGAACGCCGCCGGCTCGCCAGGAAGGTCCGGCGCAAGCGCCGCAGGTCCGCGGTGAAGGAGATACCCGTCCTCGTCGTCGTGGCGCTGCTGATCGCGCTCGTCCTGAAGACGTTCCTGGTCCAGGCGTTCGTGATTCCGTCCGGGTCGATGGAACAGACCATCCGGATCGGCGACCGGGTCCTCGTGGACAAACTGACCCCGTGGTTCGGATCGAAGCCGCAGCGCGGCGACGTCGTGGTGTTCAAGGACCCCGGAGGCTGGCTCCAGCAGGAGAACCCCGGGCAGAAGAAGGACCCGCCGATCGGCGTCAAGCAGGTCACCGGGCTGCTGACCTTCATCGGGCTGCTGCCGTCCGACGACGAGCAGGATCTGATCAAGCGGGTCATCGCGGTCGGCGGCGACACCGTGAAGTGCTGCGGCGAGGACGGCAGGGTCACCGTGAACGGCGTACCGCTGGCCGAGACGTACCTCCACCCCGACGACCGGCCCTCGACCATCTCGTTCGAGGTGAAGGTCCCCGAGGGTCGGCTGTTCGTGATGGGGGACCACCGGTCCGACTCCGCCGACTCCCGCTTCCACCTCGACGAACCCGACCGGGGCACGGTCTCCGAGGAAGAGGTCGTGGGGCGGGCCGTCGTGATCGCCTGGCCGTTCGGCCACTGGAGCACCCTGGAGCAGCGCGACGCCTTCACCGCGGTCCCGGACGCGCGTTCGTCGGAGGCAGCGGTTCCAGCGCCGTCGAATAGTGTGGCACCTCCGGATCGCGATGGAATGGTCCGGCTCCCGACCCCTGCGGAACTCCCGCTCGTTATGGGAGTGGTGGGCCTGCACCGGATCGGGCGCGGGCCGTGGCACGTATTGAGGAGTGGATGTGGGGGATTTGGCGGTCGGCGCACGATCCGGACACGACGAACCCGAGGACCGTCCGGAGCGCGACGAGTCTCCCGCGGGCGCGGCGGCGGACCCGCCGGAGGGTGAGGGCGGAACCCCGGGCGACGACGGTGGAAGGCCTCCCAGAAGGCAACGCTCCTTCTGGCTGGAGCTGCCGCTCCTCGTCGGCATCGCCCTGGTTCTGGCGCTGCTGATCAAGACGTTCCTGGTCCAGGCGTTCTCGATCCCCTCGGACTCCATGCAGAACACTCTGCAGCGGGGCGACCGGGTGCTGGTCGACAAGCTGACCCCGTGGTTCGGCTCGGAGCCGGAGCGCGG
Organism: Streptomyces anulatus; assembly: GCF_000721175.1. Taxonomy (GTDB): domain Bacteria; phylum Actinomycetota; class Actinomycetes; order Streptomycetales; family Streptomycetaceae; genus Streptomyces; species Streptomyces anulatus_C. Next base: position 18,346 of record NZ_JOEZ01000024.1, on the reverse strand, counting down.
CGAGGTCGTGGTCTTCCACGACCCGGGCGGCTGGCTGGAGGACACCGTGACCCCGGAGCCCAACGCGGTGCAGAAGTTCCTGAGCTTCATCGGCCTGATGCCGTCCTCCGAGGAGAAGGACCTGATCAAGCGGGTCATCGCGATCGGCGGCGACACCGTGGAGTGCAAGGAGAACGGTCCGGTCACGGTCAACGGGAAGAGCCTGGACGAGAAGTCGTTCATCTTCCCGGGGAACACCCCGTGCAACGACAAGCCCTTCGGCCCGATCAAGGTGCCGGACGGCCGGATCTTCGTCATGGGCGACCACCGGCAGAACTCCCTGGACTCGCGCTACCACCAGGAGCTCCCGGGAGAGGGCACGGTCTCCACGGACGAGGTCGTCGGCCGCGCCGTCGTCGTCGCCTGGCCGCTGGGCCGCTGGGCGACCCTCCCGGTCCCGGACACCTTCGACCAGCCCGGTCTGAACTCGGCCGCCGCGATGGCGCCGGCGGCACTGGGCGTAGCCGGAGCGGTGCCCATCGTGTTGTGGCGCCGCCGGAGGCTGACCGCCGGGCGTACCGCCGGGTAGGGTGCCGACTCGGATCAGCGATTGTCGATCTCCGACGGGGGAGCGCTGGGATGAGCGGTACAGGACGCAAGGAAGACGACCACGGCCGGCTCGGCGCCATGGTGTCGGGCTTGGCCGTGGCCGTCGGCTGCGTGCTCTTCCTCGGCGGTTTCGTCTGGGCGGCGGTGGTCTACCAGCCGTACACCGTCCCGACCGACTCCATGGCCCCGACGGTGAACCCCGGTGACCGGGTGCTCGCCGAGCGGATAGACGGCACCGACGTCCGGCGCGGTGACGTGGTGGTCTTCACCGACCAGACCTGGGGTGCCGTCCCCATGGTGAAGCGCGTCGTCGGGATCGGCGGCGACAAGGTGGCCTGCTGCGGCAAGGAAGGGCGGCTCACCGTCAACGGGACCCCCGTCGACGAGCCCTACCTCGACCGGAGCATCGCCGCCCCGGGCAAGGAGGAGCCCGCCTCGCCCCAGGACTTCTCCGCCACCGTGCCCAAGGGCCAGATCTTCCTGCTCGGCGACGAACGGGCCACCTCCCTGGATTCCCGGGTCCACCTCCAGGACGCCGGCGGTGGCTCCGTACCGCTGAGCGCCGTGCAGGCCCGGGTGGACGCGGTGGCCTGGCCGATGAACGGCATGATCGACCGGCCCGCCTCGTTCGCCGCGCTGCCCGGCGGGGTGTCCGCCGCCGGGCCGCTGCCGCTCCAGCTGGGCGCGATCCTGGTGGGCGTCGTGCTGATCCTCGGCGGAGCGGTGTCCGGGCCCGTGGCGGCGCGCCTCGCCCGCCGCAGGACGGTCGCCGGAGGGGTCCGGTGACCTCCGGGGCACGCCAGGTCGCCCGGGTGATCCTCCTGGACCCCGACGACCGTGTTCTGCTGCTGCACGGCCACGAGCCGGACGACCCGGCCGAGACCTGGTGGTTCACCCCGGGCGGCGGCCTCGAAGGCGATGAGACCCGGGAGCAGGCGGCCCGCCGCGAGCTCGCCGAGGAGACCGGGATCACCGACATCGAGCTGGGCCCGCTGCTCTGGACCCGGATCTGTTCGTTCCCGTTCGACGGACGGCGCTGGGACCAGGACGAGTGGTACTTCCTGGCCCGTACGGCACAGACCGCCACCGCCCCGCAGGGCCTCACCGACCTGGAGCTGCGCAGCGTCGCCGGTCTGAGGTGGTGGACTTCCGCCGAACTGCTCGCGACGCGTGAGACGGTGTACCCGACCAGACTCGCCGAGCTGCTGCGCACGCTTCTCGACGAGGGTCCCCCGCGTGATCCGCTGGTTCTGGCCCCCGAAATCGTCTAATCGTCCAGGGGCGCCGGAGGCTGACGCACAATGGGGGACACGCACGGCTGAAGGGGAAACATGCCATGAGCGCCGAGGACCTCGAGAAGTACGAGACCGAGATGGAGCTGAAGCTCTACCGGGAGTACCGCGATGTCGTCGGTCTGTTCAAATATGTGATCGAGACCGAACGGCGCTTCTACCTCACCAACGACTACGAGATGCAGGTGCACTCCGTCCAGGGCGAGGTTTTCTTCGAGGTGTCCATGGCGGACGCCTGGGTCTGGGACATGTACCGGCCCGCGAGGTTCGTCAAGCAGGTCCGCGTGCTGACCTTCAAGGACGTCAACATCGAAGAGCTCAACAAGAGCGATCTGGAACTTCCGGGAGGCTGACCCCGCGCGGCCCCCGGCGCCGGACCGCCGATCCGCGCGTTGCAGTGAGCGACCCGGTCACCCGTGTGGGTGGCCGGGTTTTCCACATCCGCGGAGTTGTCCACCAAGATCCACATCTTCGGGCGGGCCGGGTCAGAGTCGGTGCCGGAGGTGGTGCCGATATGAACGCACGGGGGGCACTCGGGCGGTACGGCGAGGATCTGGCGGCGCGACTGCTGGCCGAAGCCGGGATGGCGGTGGTCGAGCGCAACTGGCGCTGCCGCGCCGGAGAGATCGACATCGTGGCCAGGGACGGCGACGCCCTCGTCTTCTGCGAGGTGAAGACGCGCAGGTCACATGAGTTCGAACACCCCATGGCGGCGGTCGGCCCGGTCAAGGCGGACCGGCTGCGACGGCTCGCCGAGATCTGGCTCGACCGGCACGGCGGGCCACCGCCCGGCGGGGTCCGCATCGACCTGATCGGGGTGACCGTGCCCCGGCGCGGAGCCCCGGTCACCGAGCACGCCCGGGGGGTGTCCTGATGGGCTTCGCGCGAGCCTGTTCCGTGGCGCTGGTCGGCGTGGAGGGCGTGGTGGTGGAGGTCCAGGCGGACCTGGAGCCGGGGGTGGCGGCCTTCACCCTGGTCGGACTGCCGGACAAGAGCCTGGTCGAGAGCCGGGACCGGGTGCGGGCCGCCGTGGTCAATTCCGGGGCCGAGTGGCCGCAGAAGAAGCTCACGGTCGGGCTCTCACCGGCCTCCGTGCCGAAGAGCGGCTCGGGCTTCGATCTCGCCGTCGCCTGTGCGGTCCTCGGGGCGGCGGAGCGGATCGACCCCGCAACGATCGCCGATGTCGTGATGATCGGCGAACTGGGTCTGGACGGCCGGGTGCGCCCGGTACGGGGCGTGCTGCCCGCCGTCCTCGCGGCGGCCGAAGCGGGGTACGAGCAGGTCGTCGTCCCCGAGCAGACGGCCGGGGAGGCGGCCCTGGTGCCGGGGGTCTCCGTCCTCGGCGTCCGGAGCCTGCGCCAGCTCATCGCCTTCCTGTGCGACGAACCGGTGCCCGATGAGCCCGTCGGCGGGCAGGGACGCCCCGACGCCATACTGGCCGGCCTCATGATCCCCGGCACGGGCCTCGGCACCGGGCTCGCCCCGGCCGCGCGGGGCGACGGACACCGCCCGGACCTGGTGGACGTCGCGGGGCAGCCGCGCCCGCGCCAGGCCCTGGAGGTGGCCGCGGCCGGAGGACACCATCTGCTGTTCTCGGGTCCGCCGGGCGCGGGCAAGACCATGCTGGCCGAGCGGCTGTCGGCGGTCCTGCCGCCGCTGACCCGGCAGGAATCCCTCGAAGTGACGGCGGTCCACTCCGTGGCGGGCATCCTCCCCCCGGGTGAACCGCTCGTCTCCCGGGCGCCCTACTGCGCCCCGCACCACTCGGCGACCATGCAGTCCCTGGTCGGCGGGGGCAACGGGATGCCGCGGCCCGGAGCGGTGTCCCTGGCCCACCGCGGGGTGCTCTTCCTGGACGAGGCCCCGGAGTTCTCGGCGAAGGCGCTGGACGCGCTGCGCCAGCCGCTGGAGTCCGGACACGTGGTGGTCGCGCGGGCGGCGGGGGTGGTGCGGCTGCCCGCCCGGTTCCTGATGGTGCTGGCCGCCAATCCATGCCCCTGCGGGCGGCACTCGCTCACCGGCGCGGGCTGCGAGTGCCCGCCCTCGGTGGTCCGCCGCTATCAGGCGCGCCTGTCCGGGCCCCTGCTCGACCGGGTGGACCTCCGGGTCGAGGTGGAGCCGGTCGACCGCGCGGACCTCCTGGGGCAGGGCAGCCGGGGTGAGTCGACGGCCGTCGTCGCCGCGCGGGTACGGGACGCCAGGGCGCGGGCGGCCGAGCGGCTGGCCGGCACCCCGTGGACCACGAACAGCGAGGTGCCCGGCCATGAGCTGCGGACCCGGCTGCTCGCGGCCCCGGGGGCGCTGGCGGCGGCGGAGCGGGACCTGGAACGCGGGATGCTCACGGCCCGGGGCCTGGACCGGGTGCTGCGGGTGGCGTGGACCGTGGCGGACCTACGGGGCGCCGACCGCCCGGACGCCTCCGACGTGATGGTGGCCCTGGAGCTGCGGACGGGGATCCAGCGCGGGGTGCCGATGGGGGCGGGAGAGCGGTGACCGGGCTGACGGGGGACCGGCGGCACGGGCCGGGAACTGACCCGGATGGCGACTGGGTCGAGGACCGCAACGGCGACCAGGACGGGAGTCGGGACCGGGAGCGGGAAGCCAGAGCCGCGTTGACGCGGGTGTTCGAGCCGGGGGACGAGCGGGCCGGGCGTTGGCTCCGGCGGACCGGGCCGGTCGAACTCATGCGGAGGCTCACCGCCGAGGACGGGTCCGCCGCGAAGCTGCCGGGGATGACCGCCGCACGGCTCGAGGGCTACCGGCTGCGTGCGGCCGCCGCGGAGCCGGGGCGGGACCTGGCCGCGGTCGCCGCGGTGGGCGGGCGCTTCGTCTGCCCGGGGGACCGGGAGTGGCCGAGCCAGCTGGACGACCTGGGCGACGCGCGGCCCGTCGGGCTCTGGGTGCGGGGGCGGCCCGACCTGCGGCTGTGGTCCCTGCGCTCGGTCGCGGTGGTCGGCGCGAGGGCCTGCACCCCGTACGGGGCACACATGGCGGCGACCCTCTGCTCCGGGCTCGCGGAGCGCGGCTGGGTGGTGGTCTCGGGGGCGGCGTTCGGGGTGGACGGGGCCGCCCACCGCGGCGCGCTGGCCGCGGGCGGAGCGACGACGGCGGTGCTGGCCTGCGGTGTCGACGTCGCCTACCCGCGCGGGCACGCCGAGCTGCTCGGGCGGCTGACACAACAGGGACTCCTCGTCGCCGAGTTGCCGCCGTCCTCCCACCCCACCCGCAGCAGATTCATCCTGCGCAACCGCGTCATCGCCGCACTGACCAGGGGAACGGTCGTGGTCGAGGCCGAATACCGCAGCGGCTCGCTGGTCACCGCCCGCCAGGCGCAACGGCTCGGCCGCTTCACGATGGGGGTGCCCGGACCCGCCACCAGCGGGCTGTCGGCAGGGGTCCACGAGCTGTTGCGCGGTGAGGGTGTGCTCGTCACCGACGCCGACGAAGTCGTCGAGCTGGTCGGGGACATCGGCGACCTCCCGCCGGTCCGCCGCGGCCCGGTGCTGCCCAGGGACCAGCTGGACGCGGTCACCGCGAGGGTCCTCGAAGCGCTCCCGTACCACGGCGTCACCCACCCCCGTGACCTCGCCCGCACCGCGGGGACGTCGGCCGACGAAACGCTCGGCCGACTGTACGAACTGCACTCACTGGGGTTCGTCGAACGCGAAGGCGACGGCTGGCGGTTGGCGCTTCCTCCGGCACGCAACGACAACGCGCGGCGAGGCGGTACTTGACCTGGAGCATTCGGGTGAAAAGGTAAGGCCGATGACCTCGCACGATCGATCGGTGACCTGTCCGGGACCCGCGCCCACGGCGGTGGCCCCGACCTCCGGCGGGCTCGGACAGCGTGAACGGCGACACGCGATCACGCGGCCTGGATCTCCCGTCCTGCGCGGACTGCGACGCCGCAGTCACGCTACGCTCACAAGGATTCCGCCCCAGACAAAAGTCCCCCAGCACTTCACGGCAGAACGGCTCAAGGCACCACATGCCCCAGCACACCTCCGGGTCTGACCGCGCGGCAGTACCACCGGTTGCGCGTGGCACTGTGCGCCCTCCCGCCCCCTCCTCCCTCGACGAGTTGTGGCGCTCCTACAAGACCACGGGCGACGAGCGGCTGCGGGAGCAGCTGATCCTGCACTACTCGCCGCTCGTGAAGTACGTCGCGGGCAGGGTGAGCGTGGGGCTGCCGTCCAACGTCGAGCAGGCCGACTTCGTCTCCTCCGGGGTCTTCGGACTCATCGACGCCATCGAGAAGTTCGACATCGAACGGGCCATCAAGTTCGAGACGTACGCGATCACCCGCATCCGCGGCGCGATGATCGACGAACTCCGGGCCCTGGACTGGATCCCGCGGTCCGTGCGACAGAAGGCGCGGAACGTGGAGCGCGCGTACGCCACGCTGGAGGCACGGTTCCGGCGTACGCCGTCGGAGGCCGAGGTCGCCTCGGAGATGGGCATTGCGCTGGAGGAACTGCACGCTGTTTTCAGCCAGTTGTCGCTGGCGAACGTGGTCGCCCTGGAGGAGTTGCTGCACGTCGGCGGCGAGGGCGGCGACCGGCTGAGCCTGATGGACACCCTGGAGGACACCGCCGCCGACAATCCGGTGGAGGTCGCCGAGGACCGCGAGCTGAGAAGACTGCTCGCGCGGGCCATCAACACCCTCCCTGACCGCGAGAAGACCGTGGTGACCCTCTACTACTACGAGGGCCTCACCCTCGCGGAGATCGGCAACGTCCTCGGGGTGACCGAGAGCCGGGTCAGCCAGATCCACACCAAGTCCGTCCTGCAGCTCCGGGCAAAGCTGGCCGACGCGGGCCGCTGACGTCCTCTTTCCGGCCCTCTCCGGCCATCCGGTCGGCGGCCGTACCCTTCCCTCGCACGTCCGCCGCCGTAGAGTGGACGGGTGCCCAGGATTCGAGCGGCCTCCGTGGCCGAGCACCGGACCATGCAGCGCGGCGCCCTCCTGGACGCCGCGCGCTCCCTGCTGTCCGAGGGCGGTACGGAGGCGTTGACCTTCCCCGCACTCGCCGAGCGCACGGGCCTCGCCCGGTCCTCCGTGTACGAGTACTTCCGCTCCCGTGCCGCCGTCGTCGAGGAGCTGTGCGCCGTCGACTTCCCCGTCTGGGCGGCCGAGGTCGAGAACGCCATGCAGCGCGCCGAGACGCCCGAGGCGAAGATCGAGGCGTATGTCCGCCGGCAGCTCGACCTCGTCGGGGACCGCCGCCACCGCGCGGTCGTCGCGATCTCCGCGAGCGAGCTGGACGCCGGCGCCCGGGAGAAGATCCGGGCCGCGCACGGCGGGCTGATCGCCATGATCGTCGAAGCGCTGGGCGACCTCGGCAACACGCAGCCGAGGCTGGCCGCCATGCTCCTGCAGGGTTCGGTCGACGCCGCCGTGCGCCGTATCGAACTGGGCGTCGCGGAGGAGCCGGGCGTCATCGCGGACACCGTCGTCGCGATGGTCCTGCGCGGTGTCAGCGGCTGACCCGGACGGCGTCCGGCTCCGGCACTCCGAACACCGGCAGCAGCCGCGAGGGCCCCCTCCGCAGCAGTGCGGGCGGCAGCAGTGAGAGTGGGTCCAGATAATCCTCCCCGCGCCGTAGCCCCCAGTGCAGACAGCCCTCCGCGCAGTGGAACGGCCCCTCCTCCAGCACTCCGACCGGCTGCCCGGCCCGCACGCTCGCGCCCTCCTCGACCAGTGCCCGCACCGGTTCGTACGTGGTGCGCAGCGGTGGCGAACCGCTGCCGGCCAGCTTGATGGCCAGCACCCCGCGCCCCGCCACCCGCCCCGCGAACGACACCCGGCCGTCGGCGGCCGCCAGCACCCGCGCGCCCGGCCCCGCCGCGAGGTCCGCGCCGCGATGGCCGGGCCCGTACGGACCGGCGGGCGGCTCCCAGGCCCGTAACACCGCGGGTCTCCCCGCCAGCGGCCAGCTCCGGCCGCCACCGTCGGCATCGGTGTCCGCTCCCGGCCCCGGTGAGGACGCCACGGCCCCGGTCGGCACGGCGACGGCCCCGCCCGGCGCCGGCCTCCCGGCCGGGAGCTGCCCGCACAGCGCGAGCAGCGGGGGCATCAGGAGCAACAGGAGCAGGGTGCGGAGGGCGGGGGAGCGGCGTGGACCGGGCTGATGGCGCATGCTGCCACGATGTCCCGGAGGCCAGGATTCCGGGGATCACGGACCGTTCCTGTGGACTACTCGCCGGTTGTGGACATCGCGGCCACACGGCCGTGGACGTCGCCGCCACCTGGTTGTGGACATCGCGGTCACCCGGCACTCAGACGGTCCCGTACACTTCTTACGGCGATCCGGGTCACCGGGTCGACTTCGCACGCCCCGCCACCTCCCTCTTCTCGGAGGTGGCCGCGCTCCTCGGTCCCTCGTGGCACGGCGCGTCGGGGCGTCAGGCGCGAGCGCAAACCTGCGGTCGCGATAACCGAGCACCTCAAGGAGTACGGCCATGGCCGTCGTCACGATGCGGGAGCTGCTGGAAAGCGGCGTCCACTTCGGTCACCAGACCCGTCGCTGGAACCCGAAGATGAAGCGCTTCATCTTCACCGAGCGCAACGGCATCTACATCATCGACCTGCTCCAGTCGCTGTCGTACATCGACCGCGCCTACGAGTTCGTCAAGGAGACCGTCGCCCACGGCGGCTCCATCATGTTCGTGGGTACGAAGAAGCAGGCCCAGGAGGCCATCGCCGAGCAGGCGACGCGCGTCGGCATGCCGTACGTCAACCAGCGTTGGCTCGGTGGCATGCTCACCAACTTCTCCACCGTCTACAAGCGCCTTCAGCGTCTGAAGGAGCTCGAGCTCATCGACTTCGAGGACGTGGCCGCCTCCGGCCTCACCAAGAAGGAGCTCCTGGTCCTCTCGCGCGAGAAGGCCAAGCTGGAGAAGACCCTCGGTGGTATCCGCGAGATGCAGAAGGTGCCCAGCGCCGTCTGGATCGTCGACACCAAGAAGGAGCACATCGCCGTCGGTGAGGCGCGCAAGCTCCACATCCCGGTCGTCGCGATCCTCGACACCAACTGCGACCCCGACGAGGTCGACTACAAGATCCCGGGCAACGACGACGCGATCCGCTCCGTCACCCTGCTCACCCGCGTGATCGCCGACGCCGTCGCCGAGGGCCTCATCGCCCGCTCCGGTGCCGCCACCGGTGACTCGAAGCCGGGCGAGAAGGCCGCCGGCGAGCCCCTCGCCGAGTGGGAGCGCGACCTGCTCGAGGGCGACAAGAAGGACGAGACCGCGGCTGCCGCCGAGGTCCAGTCCTCCGTCGAGACCGAGAAGGACGCCGAGGCCGACGCCCAGACGCCGGCCGAGGCCGTCGCCGAGGCCGCTGTCGAGGCTCCGGCCGCCGACGCCCCGGCCGCCGACGCGAACGCCGAGCAGGCCTGACACCCGTCACGGCTACTGACGGCGGGGGCCGACGCCACAAGCGTCGCCCCCGCCGTTCACCCGTAGATCTTTCAGACTTCGAGAGAGACATACAGACTCATGGCGAACTACACCGCCGCTGACGTCAAGAAGCTCCGCGAGCTCACCGGCGCCGGCATGATGGACTGCAAGAAGGCGCTCGACGAGGCCGACGGCAACGTCGACAAGGCCGTCGAGGCGCTCCGTATCAAGGGCCAGAAGGGCGTCGCCAAGCGCGAGGGCCGTTCTGCCGAGAACGGTGCCGTCGTCTCCCTCGTCTCCGAGGACCAGACGTCCGGCGTCATCCTCGAGCTGAAGTGCGAGACGGACTTCGTCGCCAAGGGCGAGAAGTTCCAGGCCGTCGCCAACACGCTCGCCGCTCACGTCGCCGCGACCTCCCCGGCCGACATCGACGCGCTGCTCGCCTCCGAGATCGAGGCCGGCAAGACCGTCCAGGCGTACGTCGACGAGGCCAACGCCAACCTCGGCGAGAAGATCGTCCTGGACCGCTTCGCGCAGTTCACCGGCGCCTTCGTCTCCGTGTACATGCACCGCACCATGCCCGACCTGCCCCCGCAGATCGGTGTTCTGGTCGAGCTGGACAAGGCCGACGCCGAGCTGGCCAAGGGCATCGCGCAGCACATCGCCGCCTTCGCCCCGAAGTACCTGTCCCGCGAGGACGTCCCGGCCGAGGTCGTCGAGGCCGAGCGCCGCGTCGCCGAGGAGACCACGCGCGCCGAGGGCAAGCCCGAGGCCGCGCTCCCGAAGATCGTCGAGGGTCGCGTCAACGGCTTCTTCAAGGAGGCCACCCTCCTCGGCCAGCCGTACGCGCTGGACGCCAAGAAGTCGGTTCAGAAGGTCCTGGACGAGGCCGGTGTCACCCTGAAGCGCTTCTCGCGCATCAAGGTCGGCATCTGAGTCCGTCCGGGCGAACAGCACCGGACCCGATAGGGTCTGGTGCAGTCGACGGCCGCACCCACGCCGGACGACCGCAGATCTGACGAGGAGGCCATTGCCGCTGTAGGGACACCAGACCCACCGGCAATGGCCTTCTTCGTATGTGCACGAGGAGAATTTCCATGGACAAGGGCGCGGACGCCATTCAGGCCGACGACAAGCATGACGACGACAAGGGTTCCGGGCGCTTCATGCTGAAGCTCTCCGGTGAGGCGTTCGCCGGTGGCGGCGGCCTCGGCGTCGACCCCGACGTCGTGCACACCATCGCCCGCGAGATCGCCGCCGTCGTACGCGACGGCGCCCAGATCGCGGTGGTCATCGGGGGAGGCAACTTCTTCCGTGGTGCCGAGCTCCAGCAGCGCGGCATGGACCGGGCCCGGTCCGACTACATGGGCATGCTCGGCACCGTCATGAACTGCCTCGCACTCCAGGACTTCCTGGAGAAGGAGGGCATCGACTCGCGCGTCCAGACCGCCATCACCATGGGCCAGGTCGCCGAGCCGTACATCCCGCTCCGTGCCGTACGGCACCTGGAGAAGGGGCGCGTGGTGATCTTCGGTGCCGGTATGGGCATGCCGTACTTCTCCACCGACACCACCGCCGCCCAGCGCGCCCTGGAGATCGACGCCGAGGCGCTGCTCATGGGGAAGAACGGCGTGGACGGGGTCTACGACTCCGATCCGAAGACCAACCCCGACGCGGTGAAGTTCGACGCGCTGGAGTATGGCGAGGTGATCACCCGCGACCTGAAGGTCGCCGACGCCACCGCCATCACGCTCTGCCGTGACAACCAGCTCCCGATCCTCGTCTTCGAGCTGACAGCCGAGGGCAATATCGCTCGCGCGGTCAAGGGTGAGAAGATCGGCACGCTCGTCAGCGACGAGAGCACCCGGGCCTGACGGCCCCCCAGGATGGACAACGGCCTGCCGGTCGGACACCGTGCAGGTGAGGACGCGACGCAGGACCCGAGGGCCCGGCGATGACGACGCCGGGCCCACCCAAGACACGCAGGAGCACGTGGTGATCGAAGAAATCCTCCTCGAGGCCGAGGAGAAGATGGAGAAGGCCGTTGTCGTCGCGAAAGAGGACTTCGCCGCGATCCGTACCGGCCGCGCGCACCCGGCGATGTTCAACAAGATCGTCGCCGACTACTACGGCGCGCTGACCCCGATCAACCAGCTGGCCTCGTTCTCGGTTCCCGAGGCGCGGATGGCCGTCGTGACGCCGTTCGACAAGACCGCGCTGCGCAACATCGAGCAGGCGATCCGCGACTCCGACCTCGGCGTCAACCCGAGCAACGACGGCAATATCATCCGGGTGACGTTCCCCGAGCTCACCCAGGACCGCCGCAAGGAGTACATCAAGGTCGCCAAGACCAAGGCCGAGGACTCCAAGATCTCGATCCGCTCCATCCGCCGCAAGGCCAAGGAGACCCTCGACAAGCTCGTCAAGGACAAGGAGTCCGGCGAGGACGAGGTGCGCCGCGCCGAGAAGGAGCTCGACGACACCACCGCGAAGTACGTCACGCAGGTGGACGAGCTGCTCAAGCACAAGGAAGCCGAGCTGCTCGAAGTCTGATGAACGACTCTTCCTGGGGTGCCCCGCAAGGAGCCGGTTACTGGGGCACGCCCGAGTTGAGCGCTGCCCCGGCGGGTCCTGCCCACGATGTGCGTGACGCCCAGCAGACTCGGCCCATGCCCAACGTGCCGGACGTTCCCGACGCAGGTAGAGACGCAGTCGACCGCGACGACCGGGACAGGGCTGCCGCTCACGTGAGCGGCCCCCTGTTCCGTGACGAGATGCCGCAGGAGCCCATGTCCACCCCGCTGCCGCCACCGCCGCAGAAGAAGCGTGCGGGGCGTGATCTGCGCGCCGCCATAGGGGTCGGCGTGGGTCTCGGCGCCGTCATCGGCCTCTCGCTGTTCATCGTGAAGGCCGTCTTCGTCGGCGTCATAGTGATCGCCGTCGTCGTCGGCCTGTGGGAGCTCACCTCCCGCCTCCAGGAAAGCAAGGGCATCAAGGCGCCCCTGGTGCCGCTGGCCGTCGGCGGAGCGGCGATGGTCGTCGCCGGCTACGCACGGGGGCCCGAGGGGGCCTGGACCGCGATGGCCCTGACCGCCCTCGCGGTGCTGGTCTGGCGGATGACCGAGCCGCCGGACGGGTATCTCAAGGACGTCACGGCCGGGGTCTTCGCGGCGTTCTACGTACCCTTCCTGGCCACCTTCGTCGCCCTGCTGCTGACGGCGGACGACGGGGCGTGGCGGGTCCTGACCTTCCTCGTCCTCACCGTGGTCAGCGACACGGGGGCCTACGCGGTCGGCTGGCGCTTCGGCAAGCACAAGCTGGCCCCGCGCATCAGCCCCGGCAAGACCCGCGAGGGCCTGTTCGGAGCCGTGGGCTTCGCGATGGTCGCCGGCGCGCTGTGCATGGAGTTCCTGATCGACGGCGGCGCCTGGTGGCAGGGTCTGCTGCTCGGCTTCGCGGTCGCCGCCAGCGCCACCCTCGGCGACCTGGGCGAGTCCATGATCAAGCGGGACCTCGGGATCAAGGACATGGGCACCCTGCTCCCCGGTCACGGCGGCATCATGGACCGGCTGGACTCGCTCCTGCCGACCGCACCGGTCGTATGGCTGCTGCTGGTGCTGTTCGTGGGCTCCGGCTGAGCGGGCCTGGCCCCCCTTCTCACCTGCACGTTCTACGAGTGAGGGTCCGTCGTCCACAGGGCGGCGGGCCCTCACCCGTCTGTCTGCCACACTGGATGAACCATGCCTAAGCCCGGAGAACTCACTTTCGTCGCGCCCCGCGGAGCCAAGAAGCCGCCGCGGCACATCGCCGACCTCACGCCCGCCGAGCGCAAGGAAGCGGTCGCCGCGACCGGTGAGAAGCCGTTCCGCGCCCAGCAGCTCTCGCAGCACTACTTCGCGCGGTACGCGCACGACCCGGCCGAGTGGACCAACATCCCGGCTGCGTCGCGGGAGAAGCTCGCCGAGGCACTGTTCCCCGAGCTGATGTCCGTGATCCGGCACATCAGCTGCGACGACGACACCACGCGCAAGACCCTGTGGAAGCTGCACGACGGGACGCTCGTCGAGTCCGTCCTGATGCGCTATCCGGAGCGCGTCACGATGTGCATCTCCTCGCAGGCCGGCTGCGGGATGAACTGCCCCTTCTGCGCCACCGGGCAGGCCGGCCTCGACCGCAACCTGTCGACCGCCGAGATCGTGCACCAGATCGTCGACGGCATGCGCGCGCTGCGCGACGGCGAGGTGCCCGGCGGCCCCGCGCGGCTGTCCAACATCGTCTTCATGGGTATGGGCGAGCCGCTCGCCAACTACAACCGCGTCGTCGGCGCGATCCGCCGGCTCACCGACCCGGAGCCGGACGGCCTCGGCCTCTCGCAGCGCGGGATCACCGTCTCCACCGTGGGTCTCGTCCCGGCCATGCTGCGCTTCGCCGACGAGGGCTTCAAGTGCCGCCTCGCCGTCTCGCTGCACGCCCCGGACGACGAGCTGCGCGACACCCTGGTCCCCGTCAACACCCGGTGGAACGTCCGAGAGGTGCTCGACGCCGCCTGGGAGTACGCGGAGAAGTCCGGCCGCCGGATCTCCATCGAGTACGCCCTGATCCGGGACATCAACGACCAGGCCTGGCGCGGCGACCTGCTCGGCCGGCTGCTCAAGGGCAAGCGGGTGCACGTCAACCTGATCCCGCTGAACCCCACACCCGGTTCCAAGTGGACCGCCTCCCGGCCCGAGGACGAGAAGGCGTTCGTCGACGCCATCGCGGCCCATGGCGTGCCCGTCACCGTCCGGGACACCCGTGGCCAGGAGATCGACGGGGCCTGCGGGCAGCTGGCGGCCTCCGAGCGCTGAGAGACCGGCGACCGGACAAGCACCGACGACCGCACCGGGCCTGGTGACCTCACCTCGCCCGGCCGAAAACCGCCGGTGTAGCCTGGGCCGAAATCAACTTCATATTCCGACAGGGGAGCGCCACAGCGCTGAGAGTGCGGCACCAAGGACAGGTTGGCCGCAGACCCTCTGAACCTCGCCCGGGTCATTCCGGGTAGGAAGTTCGGACCTTACTCAAGCTGTTGCGCCCTGCCCTCTTCCGGTTCGCCGGACAGCGGGCGGGGCCGCGTCTCTTCCTGGTCACCTCCAGGAGGAATCACATGAACACCACCACGAAGTACGCGGCGACCGCGCTCGCCGCCGCTCTCGGCGTCACCGTGCTCGCGGGCTGCGGAAGCGACGACGGCCCGTCGGGCTCCGGGGCGTCCAAGGGCAGCGGATCCAAGACCGTGACCCTGGTCAGTCACGACTCCTTCAGCGTCTCGGACAAGGTGCTGAAGGCGTTCACGAAGGAGACCGGCTACACCGTCGAGATCCTCAAGAGCGGCGATGCCGGGGCCGCGCTCAACCAGGAGATCCTGACCAAGGGCTCCCCGCGCGGCGACGTCTTCTTCGGCGTCGACAACACCCTGCTCTCCCGCGCCCTCGACAACGGTCTGTTCACCGCGTACGAGGCCAAGGGCCTGGACACGGTCGCGGCGGACACGCAGACGGACGAGAAGCACCGGGTGACGCCCGTCGACACCGGCGACATCTGCGTCAACTACGACAAGAAGTACTTCGCCGACAAGAAGCTCGCGCCGCCGAAGACCTTCGAGGACCTGCTGAAGCCCGCGTACAAGAACCTCCTGGTCACCGAGAACGCCGCGAGTTCCTCGCCCGGTCTGGGCTTCCTCCTCGGCACCATCGCCGCCCGGGGCGAGGACGGCTACGAGGCGTACTGGAAGAAGCTGAAGGCCAACGGCGTCAAGGTCGTCGACGGCTGGGAGCAGGCGTACAACGAGGAGTTCTCCGGCTCCGCGGGCGGCAGGAAGGCCAACGCGGACCGGCCGCTGGTCGTCAGTTACGCCTCCAGCCCGCCCGTCGAGGTGCTCTACGCCGACCCGCAGCCGAAGGAGGCCCCCACCGGGGTCGCCACCGGCACCTGCTTCCGGCAGACCGAGTACGCGGGGCTGCTGACCGGGGCGAAGAACGAGCCGGGCGGCAAGGCGCTGCTGGACTTCCTGATCAGCAAGACGTTCCAGGAGGACATGCCGCTGAACATGTTCGTGAACCCGGTCGTGAAGGACGCGAAGCTGCCGGAGCTGTTCACGAAGTTCGGCGAGAGCGTCGAGGCGCCGCCCACCGTCGCGCCCGAGAAGATCACCGCCAACCGTGAGCAGTGGATCCGGTCGTGGCAGTCGCTGGTCCTGAAGTAGACCCGGAGGCGAAGGCAGCCGAGGCCGTCCGGACCGCCGGTGGCGGGTCCGGGCGGCGCCAGGCCGCTGTGCGGCTCGGCCTGATGGCCGTGCCCGTCGCGTTCTTCGCGCTGTTCTTCGCCTATCCCGTGACCGCGATCGTCGGCCGCGGGCTGAAGGCTGAGGGCGACTGGCAGTTCGGGCGGATCAGCGAGGTACTGGCCCGCCCGGACATCCTCGACGTCCTCTGGTTCACGACCTGGCAGGCCCTCGCCTCGACCGCGCTCACTCTGCTGATCGCCCTGCCCGGCGCGTATGTCTTCGCCCGGTTCGACTTCCCGGGCAAGCAGGTGCTGCGGGCAGTCGTCACCGTGCCGTTCGTGCTGCCGACCGTCGTCGTCGGCACCGCGTTCCTGGCGTTGCTCGGACGCAGCGGGCTCCTCGACGAGCTGTGGGGCGTCCGCCTCGACACGACCGTGTGGGCGATCCTGCTGGCCCATGTCTTCTTCAACTACGCCGTTGTCGTACGCACGGTGGGCGGGCTCTGGTCCCAGCTGGACCCCCGGCAGGAGGAGGCCGCCCGGGTGCTCGGCGCCGGACGGTTCGCCGCCTTCCGCCGGGTGACGCTGCCCGCGCTCGCCCCGGCCGTCGCCGCCGCCGCGCTGATGGTCTTCCTCTTCACCTTCACCTCCTTCGGCGTCGTGCAGATCCTCGGCGGACCGGCGTACTCCACCCTGGAGGTGGAGATCTACCGGCAGACCGCGCAACTGCTGGACCTGCCGACGGCCGCCGTGCTGACCCTGGTGCAGTTCGCCGCGGTCGGCGGGATCCTCGCCGTGCACGCCGCGACCGTACGCCGCCGGGAGCGGGCGCTGAAGCTCGTCGACCCGGCGCAGACCTCCCGCCGGCCCCGCGGCCCCGGACAGTGGGCGCTGCTCGGCGGTGTCCTGCTCACGGCACTGCTGTTGATCCTGCTGCCGCTCGGGGTGCTGGTGGAGCGTTCCCTCGACGGAGCCGACGGCGCCCGGGGGTACGGCTTCGGGTACTACCGGGCCCTCCAGTCGGCCGGGTCCGGCGGCTCCTCCACCTTCCTGGTCCCGCCGCTGGAGGCCGTCGGCAACTCCCTGCGGTACGCGCTCGTCGCGACGCTCATCGCCCTCGTCGTCGGCGGGCTCGCGGCGGCGGCCCTGACCCGGCGGGCGGGACGGCTGGTCCGGGGCTTCGACGCGCTGCTGATGCTGCCGCTCGGAGTGTCCGCCGTCACCGTCGGCTTCGGCTTCCTGATCACCCTGGACAAGCCGCCGCTCGACCTGCGGACCTCCTGGATCCTGGTCCCGCTGGCCCAGGCACTGGTCGGTGTCCCCTTCGTCGTACGGACCATGCTGCCCGTGCTGCGCGCGGTCGACGACCGGCTGCGGGAGGCCGCCGCCGTGCTGGGGGCCTCGCCACTGCGGGCCTGGCGGGAGGTCGATCTACCGTTGGTGCGAAGGGCGTTGCTGGTCGCGGCGGGCTTCGCCTTCGCCGTCTCCCTCGGGGAGTTCGGCGCGACGGTCTTCATCGCGCGGCCGGACAACCCGACCCTGCCGGTGGCCGTGGCCCGGCTGCTGGGCCGGTCGGGGGAGCTCAACTACGGGCAGGCGATGGCCCTCAGCACGATCCTGATGCTGGTGTGCGCGGTGTCGCTGCTGCTCCTCGAACGTATCCGCACCGACCGATCCGGGGAGTTCTGAACGACATGCTGAGCTTGCAGGCAGCCACCGTACGGTTCGGCGGGCGGACGGCGCTGGACGCGGTGGACCTGGAGGTCGCCGACCACCGGATCGTCTGCCTGCTCGGTCCCAGCGGCAGCGGGAAGTCCACCCTGCTCCGGGCCGTCGCCGGACTCCAGCCCATGGACGGCGGCCGGGTCCTGCTGGCGGGCCGGGACCAGGCGGGCGTCCCGGTCCACCGGCGCGGGCTCGGGCTGATGTTCCAGGACCACCAGCTCTTCCCGCACCGTGATGTCGGCGCCAATGTCGCCTTCGGGCTCCGGATGCACGGCGCAGGACGGGCCGAGGCCGAGCACCGGGTCCACGAACTGCTGGAGCTGGTCGGTCTGCCCGGGGCCGAACGCCGCGCCGTCGCCGCGCTGTCCGGCGGCGAGCAGCAGCGCGTCGCCCTGGCCCGGGCCCTCGCCCCGCGCCCGAAGCTCCTGATGCTGGACGAGCCGCTCGGCCAGCTCGACCGCAGCCTCCGCGAACGGCTCGTCGTCGAGCTGCGCACGCTCTTCCAGGAGTTGGGCACGACCGTGCTGGCCGTCACGCACGACCAGGGCGAGGCGTTCGCGCTCGCCGATCAGGTCGTCGTGATGCGGGGCGGCCGGATCGCGCAGGAGGGCAGCCCGCTGAACGTCTGGCAGCGCCCCGCCTCCGCGTTCGTCGCCCGGTTCCTCGGCTTCGACAACGTCACCGCGGCGACCGTGACCGGACAGGCCGCCGCCACCGCCTGGGGCAAGGTCCCGGTGCCCGACGGCTCCCCGCAGGGCGAGGTCGATCTGCTCGTCCGGCCCGCCGGCGTCCTGATCGGCGCCCCGGAGGACGGCCTGCGCTGCACGGTCGGCGTCCGCACCTTCCGGGGGA
The DNA here is from genome assembly GCF_000721175.1 of Streptomyces anulatus. GTDB lineage: Bacteria > Actinomycetota > Actinomycetes > Streptomycetales > Streptomycetaceae > Streptomyces > Streptomyces anulatus_C. The sequence continues at coordinate 221 of NZ_JOEZ01000024.1, read as the reverse complement.
ACCACGTGACCGTACGCCTGCTGCCCGAGAACGCGCCGGTGCTGGAGGCCGAATGCGCCCTGCGGGACACCCCGGACGAGGGCGCGGTCGTGGGCGTCCGCTTCGACGCGGCGGAGACGGTGGTGCTAGGTGTTCTGTCCATGGAGGTTGGTGACGGATCCCACGGCTTAGGGATCTTGAACGAGTGAGGGCCTTCCGGGTTCGGTGTGGATTGCGACATC
>NZ_JOEZ01000023.1 GCF_000721175.1 Streptomyces anulatus | reverse complement strand
GGAGGCGGGGGACGGCGTGGGTAGGGGGGTGGCGGGGACCTGGACCGGCCCCTGACGCACTTCCTGCGGGGCGGGGGTGGGGGCCGGACCCCGCGCCGGTGCGGGAGCCGACGGCTGCGCATGCTGTGGCGGCTGTGACCGCTGCGCCTGCTGTGGCGGCTGCTGCGCCTGCGCCGGAAGGGCCCGGGGCTCCGGAGCCGGTGCGAGGCCGTTCCGCGCAGCGCTCGGGTTCTGCGGCGCGCCCACGTTCTGCGGCCCCTGCGGCGTACCGGAGTCCGACGGTGCCGGGTGGTGGGGCTGTGCGGCGTGGGGCGCAGGAGCGCTCCCCCGTACCGCCTTCGGCTGCGGCCCCACCGCGCGGATCGTGACCGTGCCGTCGGTCGGCGGACGCGTCCCGGCTCCCTCGGCGGACCGGTCGCCGCCCTCCCGCATACCCGGCAGCGCGCCGCCGGTCGGGTCCTGGGCCAGCGGCGCCCTCGGGTCGGCCGACGGCGACGGACGGCCGGCGGGCTCCTGCGCCGGCCCGGCCCAGTCGACCCGGCGGTCCCGTTCGCCGCCGAAACCCTGCTGGCGTGCGCTGTCCGCCTGCCATACGGACGCGGCGTCCGTCTGGTCCGCGACGGCTTCGCCCGGTCCGGCCGGGGACCCCGGACCGGCCTGGAGGCCGTCCTCCTCGTCGAAGAAGATCGGCCCGGTCTCCTCCACCGGCGCGGTCTGCGCACCCGCGGCGGAGGCGGCGGACGGGCTCGCCTGCCGGGGCGCGGGGCGGCTCGTACCGGGGACCCAGGACGCGCCGTTCCAGTACCGGACGTAGCCGGGGATGGAGGGGTCGGGGTAGTAGCCCTCGCGGGGGCTTTCGTCACCGGGTGCCGGAGTTGGCGCGCTCATCAGCGGGTCCCGTATCTCTTCGAGGCCTCAGGCCGTCCCCGCGGCGCGGGCGGACGGCCTCAATACAAGGGTCCACATCTATCAGACAGCCGCCCGCCCCCGGGCCGGTCCACCTGTTTGGGACCACTTTCGGGACGGCCCGAAGTTTTTTCGGGGAAGTCGCGTAATAGGTGGCGGGGAGGGCGCTCTCTCCTTGTGCGGGACGGTCACGGGACCGGCCCATGAGCACCGGAAGGTCGTGCATTCTCATGATGAGCATCGTGGAACGTGAGCTGGAGCTGCGCCTCGTCCTGTCCCCCGAGCGGTCCATCCCGGTACCCGCCCGGCTGACGTACCGCACGGAGGACCCGTACGCCGTGCACATCGCCTTCCACATCGGCTCCGAGTCGCCCGTGCACTGGACGTTCGCCCGGGAGCTGCTGGTGGAGGGCGTGTTCCGGCCGTGCGGGCACGGGGACGTACGGATCTGGCCGACGAAGGTCGACGACCGCAGCGTCATCTGCGTGGCCCTCACCTCCCCCGACGGCAACGCCCTGCTGGAGGTGCCCTCGGCCGCCGTGTCCGCCTGGGTGGAGCGGACCCTGCGGGTGGTGCCGCCGGGCACCGAGAGCGAGCGGCTCGGCATCGACGAGGCGCTGGCCGAGCTGCTGGCGCCGCTGCCGGCGGACGACCTGTGGCTGAGCGACCCGTGGTCGGCGGACGAGTCGCCGTCCCAGGACGGCGAGGTGTGAGAGCCGCCGAACAGGAGGGCGGTCAGAAGAGTTTGCCGGGGTTGAGGAGGCCGAGCGGGTCGAAGGCGGCCTTGATGCCGCGCTGCAGTTCGATGCCGGTCTCGCCCAGTTCGCGGGCGAGCCACTCCTTCTTGAGGACTCCGACGCCGTGTTCGCCGGTGATGGTCCCGCCGAGCTCCAGACCGAGCGCCATGATGGCGTCGAAGGACTCGCGGGCCCGGCGGGACTCGTCGGGGTCGTGGTGGTCGAAGCAGACGACGGGGTGGGTGTTGCCGTCGCCCGCGTGGGCGCAGACGCCGATGGTGAGGTCGTACTCCTCGGCGATGGCCGCCGTGCCCGCGAGCATCGCGCCGAGCCGCGAGCGCGGTACGCAGACGTCGTCGATCATCGTGGCGGACTTGACGGTCTCCAGCGCGGTCAGCGACATCCGGCGCGCCTGGAGGAGCAGTTCGGACTCGGCCGGGTTGTCTGCGGGGACCACCTCGGTGGCCCCGGCGGCGGTGCAGAGCTCTCCGACGGCGGCGAGGTCGGCGAGCGGGTCGGGGGTGTCGAAGGCGCAGAGGAGCAGCGCCTCGGTGGTCTCGGGCAGGCCCATGGAGGCCAGCGCGTTGACGGCACGCACGGTCGTACGGTCCATCAGTTCGAGGAGTGACGGGGTGTGACCGCGCTCCATGATCCGGCACACAGCGTCACAGGCGGCGGTCGCAGTGGGGAACTCGGCGGCGAGGACGAGCTGCCGGGGTGGCTGCGGTCTGAGCGCGAGGACGGCCTTGACGACGATCCCGAGGCTGCCTTCGGACCCGACGAAGAGCCGGGTCAGGTCGTATCCGGCGACGCCCTTGGCGGTGCGGCGGCCGGTGGTCAGGAGCCGTCCGTCGGCGAGGACGACGTCCAGACCGAGGACGTACTCGGCGGTGACCCCGTACTTCACGCAGCACAGGCCGCCGGACGCGGTGCCGATGTTGCCGCCGATGGTGCACGTCTCCCAGCTGGAGGGGTCCGGCGGATAGTACAGACCGTGTTCGTTCACCGCGCGTGACAGCACCGCGTTGACGACGCCCGGTTCGACGACGGCGATCCGGTCGACCGGGCTGATCTCCAGGATCCGGTCCATCTTCACGAGGGACAGCACGATGCAGCCGTCCGAGGCGTTGGCCGCGCCGGACAGGCCGGTGCGGGCGCCCTGCGGGACGACCGGGACGCGCAGCGCGGTGGCGGTGCGCATGACGTGCTGGACCTGCTCGACCGTGCGCGGGAGCACCACGACGGCCGGGGTGCCGGCCTCGCAGAAGCCCGCCATGTCGTGGGCGTAGGACGCGGTGACGTCCGGATCCGTGATCAGCGCCTCGGGAGGCAGTCCCGCGCGCAGCCGTTCGAGGAGATCGCTCATGATCCAAGCGTGACACCCGGGGCCAAAGGTGTGAACCCGTGGGCGGCAGCGATCCCAAGGCGCGGTGTGCTCGTATGACTGACGCACAGTGATGGCCATGGATGTCATGCCGCAGCAGGATCCGGAGTCCCGCCAGCCGCCCGAGCCGTCCCCGCAGGACCCCTGCGTGATGCCCGCCGAAGGCGCCACCGCCGTACTCCCGCCGCCTCCCACCCTGCGGACGACGTTGCGCCGGGCCGCGTTCGGCGCGGTCGCCGCCGGGGTGCTGCTGGCCGGGGCGCTGGTGGCGGCGGAGGACGGGGAGGACGCGCCGAGGGAGCCGGGGCCGGTCGAGCGGGCCGAGGCGGCGACGACCGCGGGCTCCCCCGCCTCGCTCTCGGACCTCACCGCGCTGATCGGGGACCGGCAGAAGTGGGTGGAGTCCCACCCCACGGACGCCCCGTCCCTCGCGACGCTCGGCACGGCGTACGTGGAGTGGGCGCGGCGTTCGGCGGACACGGCGTACTACGCCCGCGCCGAACAGGCCCTGAAGCGTTCGCTGGACGCGCGGCCGGGCGAGCGCGGCAACGGGGAGGCGTGGGTGGGCCTTGCGGCCCTGGCCAACGCCCGGCACGACTTCCTCGCGGCGAAGCGGTGGGGCGAGACCGTGAAGAAGCAGCAGCCGAAGACCTGGAGCGTGTATCCGGTCCTCATCGACGCGTACACCGGGCTCGGCGACCGGCAGGCGGCGACCGCGGCGACGGAGAAGTTCGGTGAGCTGCGCAAGGGCGTTCCGGCGCTGGCCCGCACCGCCGATCTGTACCGGCGCCAGGGCTGGCGCGAGGACGCGCTGGCCACCGCCCGGGAGGCGGCCGACAGGGCGCCGCAGCCCGCCGAGAAGGCCGAGGCGCTGCACCGGCTCGGCGAGCTGGCCTGGGAGCGGGGCGAACCGGAGGAGGCGGTGGCGCAGTTCGACGCGGCGCTGCGCACGGACGCCGGTCAGCTCGCCTCGCTGGCGGGCCGGGCCCGGGCCCTGGCGGCGCTGGACCGCACCGACGAGGCGCTGGCCGCGTACCAGAGCGCGCTGGAGAAGCTCCCGCGCCCGGAGTACGCGCTGGAGCTGGGCGAGCTGTACGAGTCGCTGGGGCTGGACGGGGACGCCCGCACCCAGTACGCGAAGGTGCGGCAGATGGTGGCGGAGGCGAAGAGGGCCGGGGTCGACGAGTCCCTGGTGCTGGCCCGCCTCGAGGCCGACCACGGAGACCCGGACACGGCTGTGGAGCTGCTGCGCGGCCAGTGGACGAAGCAGCACCGCAGTGCGGCGGTGGCGGACGCGCTGGGCTGGGCGCTGCACCGGGCGGGCAGGTCGTGGGAAGGGCTCGAGTACGCGGAGCGGGCCGTCGACACGGGCGTACGGAACGCCTCGTACGCGTACCACCTGGGCGTGATCCAGCGGGAGCTGAAGGACTACGGTCCGGCGCGCCGCCACCTGGAGGAGGCCGTGCGCACCAACCCGGCGTTCTCGCCGCTCGCCGCTCCGTCGGCCCAGGAGGCGTTGGACGCGCTGGGCGAGCCGCCGCCGGGCGGTCCTGGCGGCATGGAGCCGCCTCCGCCTCCGCCGCGGGCCCCCGGGTCGGAGCCGAAGCGGGAGACGAAGCCCGAGGCCCCGGCCCCGGCTCCCTCGAAGTCCCCGTCGCCTTCCGCGCCGCCTCTCCCGTCACCTTCCGCGTCGAGGAGTCCGTGACAGCGGCGCCCGTGAAGGACGCGGGCCGCCGCGGTCCGGGGTACTGCCCCGGGCCGCGGCGGCGTTCTGCGTGGGAGACGCGGGTCAGAGGTTTCCGCGCTTCTCCTGCTCGCGCTCGATGGCCTCGAACAGGGCCTTGAAGTTGCCCTTGCCGAAGCCCATGGAACCGTGGCGCTCGATCATCTCGAAGAAGACGGTCGGGCGGTCCTGGACCGGCTTGGTGAAGATCTGCAGCAGGTAGCCGTCCTCGTCGCGGTCGACGAGGATCTTCAGCTCGCGCAGGGTCTCGACCGGCACCCGGGTCTCGCCGGCCCACTCGCCGAGCGTGTCGTAGTACGAGTCGGGGGTGTCCAGGAACTGGACGCCGGCGGCGCGCATCGAGCGGACCGTGGCGACGATGTCGTTCGTGGCGAGCGCGATGTGCTGGACGCCCGCGCCGCCGTAGAACTCCAGGTACTCGTCGATCTGCGACTTCTTCTTCGCGATGGCCGGCTCGTTGATCGGGAACTTGACCTTGAGCGTGCCGTCGGCGACGACCTTCGACATCAGGGCGGAGTACTCGGTGGCGATGTCGTCGCCCACGAACTCCTTCATGTTGGTGAAGCCCATGACCTGGTTGTAGAAGCCGACCCACTCGTTCATCCGGCCGAGCTCGACGTTGCCGACGCAGTGGTCGATCGCCTGGAAGGTGCGCTTGGCGGGCGGCTCGACGATGGGGGAGGCCGCCGCGAAGCCGGGGAGGTAGGGGCCGTCGTAGCCGGAGCGCTCCACCAGGGTGTGGCGGGTCCTGCCGTACGTGGCGATGGCCGCGAGGACGACGGTGCCGTGCTCGTCCTTGACCTCGTGCGGCTCGGTGATGCCGCTGGCGCCGTGCTCGACGGCGTACGCGTACGCGGCCCGGGCGTCCGGGACCTCGATGGCGAGGTCGACGACGCCGTCGCCGTGCGCGGCGACATGGTCGGAGAGGAAGGTGCCCCACTCGGTGGAGGCCTTGATCACTGAGGTGAAGACGAAGCGGGCGGCGCCGTTGGTCAGGACGTAACTCGCGGTCTCGCGGGTGCCGTTCTCCGGTCCGGAGTAGGCCACGAGCTTCATGCCGAAGGCGGTCGAGTAGTAGTGCGCGGCCTGCTTGGCGTTGCCCACGGCGAAGACGACCGCGTCCATTCCCTTGACCGGGAAGGGGTCGGCCTGCCGGGCGGTTTCGGGGCTGGCGTGCAGAGTCTCAGTCATGTCCGAAGGTTCTCCCCACATCGCAAGGTGCGCAATAGTTCGCGTATTCGCTGGTCAATATGCCCAGTGGATCGCCATGATGGCGGCACTATCTGTACAGGGTGACCATCGAAGGTGGAGTCATGGCGATCGATCATCTGGACGGGCGGCTCATCGTGCTCCTGGCGCGCGAACCGCGGATCGGCGTCCTCGAAGCATCCCGGCGGCTGGGGGTGGCGCGCGGGACCGTGCAGGCGCGGCTGGACCGCCTTCAGTCGAATGGCGTCATCCGGGGGTTCGGCCCCGACGTGGACCCGGCGGCACTCGGCTATCCGGTCACCGCGTTCGCCACTCTGGAGATCAAGCAGGGCCAAGGGGCCGACGTACGGGCCCATTTGGGCGGCGTACCGGAAGTGCTGGAGCTGCACACCACCACCGGGCACGGCGACATGCTGTGCCGGCTCGTCGCCCGCTCCAACGCCGATCTTCAGCGGGTGATCGACCGGGTCGTCGGATTTGGTGGCATTGTCCGGGCCTCCACGGCGATCGTCATGGAGAACCCGGTTCCGCTGCGGATCATCCCGCTGGTGGAACAGGCGGCCGAGGACACCGACTGAGCGAAGGGCTCGGGAGGGCGCGGCCCTGAAGCGCCTCAACCTGACCCGGGTACGGGATGTGGATCGTTGCAAAGACCTCGTTGCAAAAAAGCCTTGCAAAGCCTTCTTTGCATCTCTACTGTCGAAGCATGCCGGACAGTGACAACGAGAACGACCCGCGCCCCTTCCGTCGCGACGGAACCGACCACCGCATACACAACGTCGACGCCCGCACCCTCCGTGCGATCGCGCACCCTCTGCGGCTCCGGCTGCTGAACACGCTGCGCGAGTTCGGCCCGGCCACCGCTTCCAAGCTCGGCGACCGGCTGGGCGAGTCCAGCGGAGCGACCAGTTACCACCTGCGCCGGCTGGCGGAGAGCGGACTGGTCGAGGACGCCCCGGAGCTGGGCAAGGGCCGCGAGCGCTGGTGGCGGTCGGTGCACGACGGCTCGATGTTCGAAACCACGGACTTCCGGACGCACGCCGACCCGGAGGTGCGCGGGGCCATCGACTTCGTCCTGCACGAGACGGCCACCGCGCACGCCCAGGAGCTGAACACCTGGCTGGGCACGATGGGCGACTGGCCGGAGGAGTGGCAGCGGAGCTGGGACCTGAGCGACTTCAAACTGCGCCTCACCCCGGAGCTCGCGCTGGAGCTGTCCGGGAAGGTCCAGGCGCTGATGGAGAGCTACCGCGACATCATCCCCGAGGACACCGAGGGATCCGCCACCGTCCGGACCCACCTGCACGTCTTCCCGCGCCCCTCCGAATGAGCGCCACGCCGCCGACAACCCACCGCATGAAGGGAATCGCCTTATGCACGCCGACGTACACCACCTCCTGCACACCACCCGCGCGGCCGAACTCCACCGCGAGGCAACGGCGTTCCGCCTCCCCCGCACCAGCCTGCGCACCCGGGTCGGCTGGACCCTGGTCGAGGTCGGCCTGCGGCTGACGGCCCAGAGCCGGGAGACGACCGCGCCCCGCGCCGGCGTCCTCCACCCGGCGTGACCATCGACTCGGGGGAGACAGCACCATGGGGCACCGCACCCCGCTCGCCGCCACGCTCGCGGCCAACTCCATATCCACCGCAGGCACTTCACTGACCCTGATCGGTGTCCCCTGGTTCGTCCTGGAGACCACCGGCAGCGCGGGCCGGGCCGGGCTCGTCGCCTTCTGCGCGACCCTCCCGATCGTCGTCGCCGCCCTGATCGGCGGACCGGTCATCGACCGCATCGGCCGCCGCCGGACCGCCATCGCGTCCGACGCCGTGTGCGCGTCGGCCATCGCCGCGATCCCGCTGCTGCACTTCGCCGGCGCCCTCGACTTCTGGATGCTGTGCGCGCTGATGGCGCTCAACGGGTTCGCCCACACCCCGGGAAACACGGCGCGCTACGTCCTGATCCCGGACCTCGCCGAGCACGCCGGCACCACACTCCCCCGGGCCGCCAGCCTCTTCGACGCGGTCTCGCGCGGGGCCCGGATGGCCGGCGCGGCGCTCGCCGGTGTCCTCATCGCCCTCGTCGGCGCGGAGACGGTCCTGCTGCTGGACGCGGCGACGTTCGGGATGTCCGCCCTGCTGATCGCCGTGGGGGTACGGGGAGTGCGCGCGGCCGAACCGCAGAAGGCCGAGGCCCCGGTCTCGCTGCGCACCTACGGCTGCGAACTCCGCGAGGGATACGCCCACTTGCTGGGCAACCGGCTGCTGCTGTCGGTCGTGATCATGGTGATGCTCATGAACGGCACCGACCAGGGCTGGAACGCGGTGCTGCTCCCCGTGCACGCCGAGGGCGAGCTGGGCGGCGCGACCGCCATCGGACTGCTCACCGCGACGCTCGGGGCCGGCGGTCTGGTGGGGGCCCTGCTGTACGGGGCGGTGGGGCACCGCTTCCCGCGGCGGGCGGTGTTCACGGTGTGCGTGATCCTGTGCGGAGCTCCGAGGTACCTGGTGGCCGCGGTGACCGGGACGACGCTTCCGCTCGCGGTGACGATGCTGCTGGGCGGGATCGCGGGCGGCGTGCTGAACCCGATCCTGACGACGGTGATCTACGAGCGTGTGCCGGACCGGCTGCGCAGCCGGGTCTCGGGGGCGCTGACGGCGGGCTGCGAGTTCGCGATGCCGCTGGGCGGGCTCGCGGCGGGGCTGCTGGTGGAGGGCGCGGGGGCGACGGGGGCGCTGCTGGCGATGGGCGGGATCTACTTCCTGGCCACGCTGAGCCCGCTGGTGTTCCCGTCCTGGCGCACGCTGGACGACGCGCCGGAGGCGGAGGACGGGGCAGGGGCGCGGGACGGGACGCCGGAGGCGGCGACCGAGGAGACCGACGAGACACGGAAGACAGGGAGGACCGAGGAGACCGGGAAGAGAGGGGAGAGCGGGAAGACGGACGAGGCCGGGAAGCGGTCCGAGCGGCCCGTGCCGCCGCAGGTCAGCAGCTCGGCACCTTCCCGCCCGTCTCCAGGGCCTTGAGCGAGCCGACCGCGTCCTTCAGCGTGGAGACGGGCACGATCCGCAGCCCGTCGGGCCGCTCGGCCTCCGCCTGAGCGCACTCGGCCTTCGGGACGAGGAAGACGGTCGCCCCGTCGCGGTGGGCGGCCTGCGTCTTCATCGACACCCCGCCGACCGCGCCGACCTTGCCGTCCGCGGTGATCGTTCCCGTACCGGCGATGGTGCGGCCGCCGGCGAGGCCGCCGCCGGAGCCGTTGCCGTCGAGCTTGTCGATGATGCCGAGGGAGAGGAAGAGCCCGGCGCTCGGGCCGCCGATGTCGCCGAGGTCCACCTCGACCCGCATCGAACCGGGTTCGCGGTCCAGGTAGTTCAGGGCGGCGTCGACGGCGACGTTCTGCGACTCCTTCATGTCGTCGAGGTTGTGCTTCTCGATCTCCTTCTCGGAGCCGCCGGTGGGGTAGACGGAGTCGCGCGGCATGACCGCACGGTCGTCGCGGAACCAGCCGTCGACCACCTCGCCGATCCGGACGTCCGCCTTCGGCCCGGTGGCCAGGATCGTCGTCATCCGCAGCTGCCCGTCGGCCGGCCGGGTCTCGGCGCCGGTGATGGTGATCACCGGCCGACCGTCGTCCTTGCCGAGCACGTCCGCGGTCACCCCCGGCCGCGCCAGGGTGAACGGGAGCGGCGCGAGGGCCACCGTACCGAACAGGGCGAGGACGGGCAGCGCGCAGATGGCGAGGACGCGGGGGCGCGAAAGGCGAGAGAGCACGCACCCAATCTAACCGGCGCGCCGGACCGGGAACGCGCCAGGCGTACGCCGCCCTCGCCGCCTCCGCGAGGGCACGCCCGGCGCGCTTCCGCGCCCGGCGCGCTTCCGTCCCGTGACGCGCTTCCGCGCCCGGCGCGCTTCCGTCCCGTGACGCTTCCGTCCCGTGACGCGCTTACCGCAGCGCGTCGGCCACTTCCCGGGCGGCGTCGAGCACGCGGGGCCCGACCCGTTCCGGTACGGCGTCGGCGAGCATGACGACACCCACGCTGCCCTCCACGCCCGAGACCCCGACCAGGGGCGCGGCCGCCCCGCTGGCCCCGGCTTCGAGTTCGCCGTGGGTGAGGGTGTAGCCGGGGTGCCCGGACTCCGTCGTCCGGCGGGCGGACAGGATGGCCCGGCCCGCCGCGCCCCGGTCCAGCGGGTGGCGGAAGCCGGCCCGGTAGGCGACGTGGTAGTCGGTCCAGGTGGGCTCGACCACCGCGACCGCGAGGGCGTCGCTGCCGTCGACGAGCGTGAGGTGGGCGGTGGCCCCTATGTCCTCGGCCAGGGAGCGCAGCGCGGGCAGCGCGGCTTCCCGGACGAGCGGGTGCACCTGGCGGCCGAGCCGCAGCACACCGAGGCCGACCCGGGCGCGGCCGCCCAGGTCACGGCGCACCAGGGCGTGCTGCTCCAGGGTGGCGAGCAGACGGTAGACGACGGTCCGGTTGACCCCGAGCTTGTTGGACAACTCGGTGACGGTCAGGCCGTGATCGGTGTCGGCGAGCAGTTTGAGGACACGCAGCCCTCGGTCGAGCGTCTGGGAAGTCTCCGCTGTCACGACGCCCTCTCCTCTTCGGGGTGAGCGACGACGGTCCTGCTCCGGCGGTTGCGACGCCGGTCCCAGCGGCGACGCACGGAGAGGCCGCCGGTCTGGCAAGGCACCGGCTGCGCTCCGCGGCGGCGTTGCCACGGGGCGTTCATATGCCGGGGACAGTAGCGATCCAGTCCGCTCAGCGGAAGTACTCGTCCAGAATCCGGTCTCCGGACACGGGGCCGCGGCACGGCCCGCACATAAGGGCCGGTCAGCGGGACGGCGTCCGGTAAGCGAACATCTACGCGCGTTCACGTGTCACGACACCGCCCGGGCCGCATGTCCACGGATGTGAGCCGGCGTTAACAGTCTGTGAACGGCCACCGGAGAAATTTGCCGGACCCGCCTCCCGGAAGCGCCGCCTCGCCGCCCGGAGAAGCCGTCCGCCCGGACGGCCGTCCGCCCGGAGCAGCCGTCCGCCCGGACGGCCGTCCGCCCGTACGGGAGAGGAACCTCCGTACGGGCCGACGAAGCCGCAATGCCACCGGGATCCGGGATCACGTCATCCGGGTGGCCCACTCCTGGACCTTCACGATGCGCTGCTGGATCTGGTGGGCCGTCGCCTCGGCGCTCGGCGGGCCGCCGCAGACCCGGCGGAGCTCGGTGTGGATGACACCGTGGGGCTTGCCGCTCTGGTGGGTGTAGGCGGAGACCATCGTGTTGAGCTGCTTGCGCAGGCTCAGCAACTGCTTGTGGGTGACCACGGGCCGGGCGTCGGCCGGCTTCTCCAGCAGGTCGGCCTCCGAGGCCGGCTTCTGGCGACTGTGCGCGATCTGCCGGCTCTGCCGCTTCTGGAGGAGCAGCTGGACCTGGTCCGGTTCGAGGAGCCCCGGGATGCCGAGGTAGTCCTGCTCCTCCTCGGAACCGGGGTGGGCCTGCATGCCGAACTCGGCGCCGTCGTACAGCACCCGGTCGAAGACGGCGTCGGACTCCAGCGCCTCGAAGGGCAGCTGCTCCTCGGTCTCCTCGTCCTCCAGCTTCTCCGCGTCGGCGAGGAGCTTGTCCTCCTCGGAGAACGGGTTCTCCTCGTCGCTTCCCTTCTTCGGTTTGTCGAGGACGTGGTCGCGCTCGACCTCCATCTCGTTGGCGAAGTCGAGGAGCATCGGGATCGTCGGTACGAAGACGGAGGCCGTCTCACCGCGCCTGCGGGACCGCACGAAGCGGCCCACGGCCTGGGCGAAGAAGAGGGGCGTCGAGATCGTGGTCGCGTACACGCCGACGGCGAGCCGCGGCACGTCCACCCCCTCCGACACCATCCGCACCGCGACCATCCAGCGCGACTCGTCCGCGCTGAACTTGTCGATCTTCTTGGAGGCGGCCTTCTCGTCGGAGAGGACGACGGTCGGCGTCTCGCCGGTGACCTTCTTGAGGATCTTGGCGTACGCGCGTGCCGAGTCCTGGTCGGTCGCGATGACGAGCCCGCCCGCGTCGGGGATGCCCTTGCGGACCTCGGTGAGCCGCTTGTCGGCGGCGGAGAGCACGTTGGGGATCCACTCGCCGGTGGGCGCCAGCGCGGTGCGCCAGGCCTGCCCGATGGCGTCCTTGGTCATCGGCTCGCCGAGCCGGGCCGCGATCTCGTCGCCGGCCTTGGTGCGCCAGCGCATGTTGCCGCTGTAGCTGAGGAAGATGACCGGGCGGACGACGCCGTCGGCGAGCGCGTTGCCGTAGCCGTAGGTGTAGTCGGCGGAGGAGCGGCGGATGCCGTCGTTGCCCTCCTCGTACGCGACGAAGGGGATCGGGTTGGTGTCCGACCGGAACGGCGTACCGGTCAGCGCGAGCCGCCGGGTCGCCGGGTCGAACGCCTCCTGGCAGGCCTCGCCCCAGGACTTCGAGTCACCGGCGTGGTGGATCTCGTCGAGGATCACGAGCGTCTTGCGCTGCTCGCAGCGGTTGCGGTGCAGCATCGGGCGGACGCCGACACCGGCGTACGTCACGGCGACCCCGTGGTAGTCCTTGCTCAGCGGCCCTGCGCTGTAGTCGGGATCGAGTTTGATCCCTATCCGCGCGGCCGCCTCCGCCCACTGCTTCTTGAGGTGCTCGGTCGGGGCGACGACGGTGATCTGCTGCACGACATGGTGGTGCAGCAGCCATGACGCGAGGGTCAGCGCGAAGGTGGTCTTGCCTGCGCCGGGCGTCGCGACGGCGAGGAAGTCGCGTGGCTGCTCCTGGACGTACCTCTCCATGGCGCCCTGCTGCCAGGCTCGCAGCTTGCCGGCGGTGCCCCAGGGGGCGCGGCCGGGAAAGGCGGGTGAGAGGTGGTGGGAGGCGGTGGTAGTAGTCACGGTCTCCGGTTCGGGGCTCTCGGGTACGTGGGTCGCTGTCGGCACCGGACCGGGCCGGTGCGTCCCGGCCCGCGATACGACAACCGGGCCACCCTACCGGGGGCCCGGTTGGAACCCGCCACGAACGAGCCGCGCCGGTGCCGGAGGAGACAGTGCTCACATCGCGTCGTGCAGCGCTCTCAGCCGCCCTGCGATCTGGTCCACATCCTCAAGGCCGCCCATGGCCACCTCTATGACGAGTTTGTACGCCTCGTCCTGGTCGACCTCGGCCATGTCGGTCCCGTTGAAGTCGAGGAACACTACCGCTCGCGCACACGGGTCGCCACCCACGCCCCCACCACCGCCACCCCCGCCATCGGCAGGAACACGGCGGCGAACGCGCCCGGGTGCGAGCCGGAGGCTCCGGCCTCCACCGCCCCGTGCGCGGCCGCGCCCACCGCGCCGCCGCCGAGCGCGGCGAAGGCCGCCCCGCCGGTGGCCAGGAGGAGCACGTTGGAGAGCCCGTCGGAGATCTGGAGGGCGGCGGAGTTGGAGCCCGCCTCCTCGGGGGCCGAGAGCTTCAGCAGCAGCACGCTGGTGGAAGCGATCACCATGCCCATGCCGAAGCAGCCGAAGGCCCAGGCGACGGCGACGGTCCAGACGGGGACCCCTTCGATCAGCACGGAGGGCGCGACGGCGATCGAGGCGGCGACGAGCACCATGCCGCCGACCATCAGCCGCTCCCGGTGCGCTTCCATGCGCGGCCGGGACTGTACGAACGAGCCGAGCGCCCAGGTCGCCCCGCCCACGGCCAGCGAGAGCCCGGCCATCGTCGGGGACAGTCCGCGCTGGGTGACCAGCATCAGCGGTACGAAGGACTCGGCGGCGATGAACGACCCGGCGGCGATCCCGCGCAGCAGGACCACCGAGGGCAGCCCGCGCCCCGCCCGTACGGTCCCGGTGGGCAGCAGTCCGCGGACGGCGGGCACCAGCAGGGCGACGCCGAGGGCGGCCGGCAGGAGGGCGAGCCAGTTCAGCTCCTGCCCCGCGTACTGGAGCAGCCCCGCCCCGGCCGAGATCCCGAGGGCCAGCCGGATCCGGCGGCGGTCGTACGGCTCGGTGGCGGCGGCCGGATCCGCCGGCCCGGAGGCGGTCCGCCGGATCGCCGGGAGGGCCAGGGCAAGCGGGATCACGATGAGAACAGGAATGCCGACGAACACCCAGCGCCAGCCGAGGTGCTCGGTCACCGTCCCGGAGGCGAGCGGCCCCACGACGGAGGGGATCACCCAGCTCGCGGCGAACGCGGCCAGGATCGCGGGCCGGATGCGCTCGGGGTAGGCCCGCCCGATGACCACGTACAGGGCGACGATCACCAGCCCACCGCCGAGGCCCTGGACCGCCCGGCCCGCGATGAAGATCCACATGCCGGTGGCCGCCCCGGAGAGCAGCAGGCCGGCGCCGAACGCGGTGATCCCGGTGGCGAGCGGCTGGAGCGGTCCGCGCCGGTCGGCCCACTGCCCGGAGAGGACCATGGCGAAGAGGCTGGTGGTGAAGTACGCGGAGAAGGCGAACGCGTAGAGGGGGATCCCGTTCAGCTCACGGGCGGCGACCGGCATGGCCGTGCCGACCGCCGTGGCCTCGAACGCGATGAGGAACACGACGGAGACGATGCCGATGCTGAGCGCCCGGTAGGTGCGCCCGAGGACCCCTTCGACGGCCGCGAGCGGAACGTCGGACAACGGGTCCGGGGAGGGGGCGTCGGTCCCGGTCGGCGCAAGGCGCGCGGCATCGGTGCCGTCACGCGGTTCGAGGGCGGTCATGGCCTCAGCGTAAGGGGCGCGGGGCAGTTTGAACCCTGTCGATGTACCGTCCCGCGCTCGGCCCTTGGTCGTAGGTCCCGAGCCCCGGGTGTGAACGGCGTATGGCAGTCGCGTTGCGGCAGGGCCGGATTCCTTGAGGCGGAGACGGGCGGCCCGTAGCGTCACGGTCAGCAAAGGAACGCAGCAGAAGAACGAGCAGCGACACAGCACCACACCCCGACCGTGTGCCCGAGAGGCTCAGGGGCTCGACTGCAACTCGAGTTACACCGGTTCGAATCCGGTCACGGTCTCCACAACACGGAAGTGGCCGCCCCCAGGACACAAGGGGGCTGCCACTTCCGCAGGCACGCACTCCCACACGCTCCCACACGCGTTCGTACGCGCCCGGGCCGATTACCGCTCACGCCTTGAGCGCGTCCAGCACATCGTGCGCATCGCTGATCAGGTCGCCTTGGTACGGGGTCAGCTCGGGAACCTCGGTCTCGCCCTCAGGCGGGTCCTCGCCGTCGTACACCGTCGATACGGACATGCCGATCGTGATGACGGCACCGCCGTCCAGCACGGACACCTGCGAGGAGGCGTCGTCCAGCGTCACCAGATAGGCGCTGTCCCCGAGACCGACGATTCCCGCCACCTTGGCGACTTCATTTCCGAAGAGGTCCACCTTCGTGTTCAGAGCTTCGAATTCGGGCCCTGGGTCGGTCTCCTTGTGCAGTTCGACCCTCATCGTCACGGAGATCTGGGTGGACCACCCGTCCGCAGCCTGCTTCTTCCCGGAAACCTTGAAGGGAGCGAGCGAGACCGCGCAGTCGACCCGGTCGACGGCAGGATGCTCGACCCGCCCGGGCTGCTCGGTCGGCTTGTGCTCCGCCTTCCCGACGGATCCGGAGAGCGCCTTGAGCTTCATCGCGGCACAGGGCTTCGCCCCCAGCCGATACCCCCGCACATCCGGCTTCCCGTCCCCGAACCCGTACGCAAACACCGCCGCCGCCCACACCACGGAAGCCACCAGCACGCCGGCCACGCCCCAGAGCAGCCCCTGCCCCCGCCGCCGCGCGTCGGCCGAAGGCCCTTGCCTCGGATCGAACTCGCTCACCACTTCTGCGGGCGCGCCCGGTTCGTACTCCCCCACCATCTCCGGCTCGGAAATCACACCGGCACCTCCCCCTGGTCAACGGCTACGGTACCGGCCGCCGCCCCCGCCGCCGCGTCGCGCGTCACGCGGGGTCGAGTACCGGCCGGGCCTCCAGCCCTCCGTCGTCCTCGCAGCGCAGTTCCTTCGCCATGGCCAGGGCGAAGGAATGAGCCACTGTCGCGTAGGCGTCCGTCAACTTCTCCGGATCACCCTCGGGGTCCTTGGGCGACCAACGCTCCACGCCGAGTCTGATGTGAGTCGGTGTGGAGCCAGGCAATTTCTCGCTCCGGCAGGCGAACCGGACAACACCGGCGTCCGGAGCGGCCAAGGCCTGCTCCCCCATCGGAAGCACCCTGAACTCCGGAGCAGGTTCACCCTCCGGCGTGCCCCAGGCCAGATCCCAGGTGACCTCCAGCCGATCGCTTGGGACGGAATCAATCGCGTACACGTGGCAGATGTCCCCGTCATCGGCGGCGGGGGAAGCATACGCCTCGCTCAATGACCTTGCGGCGTATGCGACGGTGGACTTCTCGTCCGAGTCCTCGAACCTTGACGAACCCGTGATCACCTTCAGTGCCTTTCCCGCCTCGACCGAGACCGCTTTGCCGCCGCAGAGCTGTGTACCCGCCACACCCCTGTCGTCCCCCATCGCTGCCCCGCCCCCCTCGGTGCAGCCGACCACTCCGAGTGCCAGTGAGCCCACCAATGATGCGACGACGGCTCGATGGCTCACACCCCTTCGACTCATCACTGTCATCATCCTCCCTACTTACTCGCCTGCTCACCGGCATCAGCCGGTCTCCGGATCATTACCCTGTTGCTTCGCGCGGGCGTTTCCGGTGGAATATCCGATACTCATGGATTCTTTGAGATCTCGCCCAAAAACGCTATCGGGGCCCACTTCATGGTGACGCATAAATTCCTCCATCGGCGATTCGGCCATGTTCTCGCCGGCGGAATAAATCTTGCGCCTCTCAGTCTCTATTAGTTCCTCGACCTTCTCCTTGTGCTTGTCCACCGAGTTATCGGAGACGTCGCCTATCACCTGTCCGATGACCTGCTCTAGAGCACCACTTGCGGTGTCGGTGGCCAATGGAATGAGGACGGCGGCAGCACCCACGGCTGCCGTCGCGGGCAAGAAGGCCACGCCCGCCGCCACGCCCGCCACGGCCCCGAACTCGACCCAGCCCGCCCGCTTGGCCACCGCCTTCTCGTAATCCTCATGGACTTTGAGGTTCGTCGCCTCCACTTGGTCGGCCCGGGACTGGTCGAGCATGCCCTGCACCTCGGACCCCGTGTATACAGCCGTCCGCGCCGCGCCTTGGTCGATCTGCCCGTCACGGCCCACATGCGCTTCCAACACACTGCGGGTGTAGATCTCCTCCGCCGCCGAGACGGTCGCGTAGGCGTCCGGGTGCTGACCGAGTGCGCTCAGGAAACCCCGGACGATGTTGCGGCCGTTGCGGTCCTCGGTGTCCGCGAAGTCGAGATGCGCTTCACGGTTCGAACCGGGGGCGAAAATACTTTTCGCATTGTTCTCATTCAGCGCCCAGTTGATGTCGTCGATATATCCCGCACCCATGACGCCAATGCTGTCCGCCAAGCCCTCCTGGTGCTTGAGCAAGCCAGTGTCCGACCCGT
The DNA here is from genome assembly GCF_000721175.1 of Streptomyces anulatus. GTDB lineage: Bacteria > Actinomycetota > Actinomycetes > Streptomycetales > Streptomycetaceae > Streptomyces > Streptomyces anulatus_C. Next base: position 80,845 of record NZ_JOEZ01000023.1, on the reverse strand, counting down.
ACTTCTCCATGACCTTCTGCATGATCGCAGCATTGTCGGCATCCCGCTGCACACGCGCGTCCGGCTCACCCGCCGGGTAGCCCAACGTTGCCGCCTCCAGTGCATGACCCAGCGCGTCCGGCATGTACTGAAGAGTGGGCCCCAGTTTGTCCGGATCGGTAGAGTTGGAGTCCGGGAACGATTCCCACTTCTCGTTTCCGAAGAAGTCGAGGTAGTTGTCGATGGCCACCTCATCCTTCTTGCCGAGGTCGTTGTCGATGGCCTCGGACTCCTTTTTGCCAAGGTCGGCCGTGGCACCTCCGTTGACCGTACCGTCTTCGTTGTAGGCCGTCGGGTCATCGGTGAAGAACTTCTTCGCCGCGTCCGGACTGTTTCCAAGCGCCTCCAGCATGGCGGTGATCGGGTCATAGCCGGACCCGTTCTTTCCCGAAGGGTTGAACGGGTTGTCCAGAAAGCCGTTCACCTGCTTGTTGCCGGCAAACCGGTAGGGGTCCTTCTGATGCAGCTGCGCCACGTGCTCGGCGATCGGGTTGAGGAACTTCGCGTCGTAGTCCCCATACCGCATGATTCCGCCGAGCAGTTGATATCCGTACGGGCCGCCGCTGTTGTCGTACTTGGATAGCGGGATCTGCTGGGTGCCCATCTTGCGGAGCTCCGGCCCCCACTCCGCGGTGAACGCCTTGTCGTGCGAGGCCGTGGCCAGGTTGAGGCCGAGGTTGCGCTGGAGGGCCTGGACGTCTGCCAGGCGCTCCTTGTCGACCTTGCTGTAGTCGTGCGTGTCCGTGGCGAGCTGCCCGAAGAAGGCGAGCGACTTCTCCGGGCCTAGCTTCTCGTAGAAGCCCGTGGCGAACTCTGGCGAATTGGCGTTGTCACGCAGCAGTTCGTTGAGCGCCTGGAGTTGGGCGTGTGTCAGGTCGCGTCCCTTGCGCGCGAGGTCAGCGGCACGGGCGGCTTCCTCCTGATCCAGGTTCTTGTACTTCGGACTGCTGAAATTCTTGCCTTCGGTGACGTTGGCCTCGAGCGCGTTCTTGAAGGCGACGTCGGTGTCGTTGCAGTTGTCGACGATCAGGTCGATCTTCTTCTGCCAGCTCTCGACGGCTTCCTTCTGCTTGCGCAGCGCTTCGGGGTAGTCGGGATCGTGCCGCGCAGTCACGTCTTCCTCCAGCGGCCTCCGCGGCGTGACGTTGCCCTTGGCGTCCACATGGATGCCTGCCCCGCGCCCTTCGACGTCGCGGATGTTCACCAGGTCATCCTTGGCCTTCTTGAAGGCCGCGTGCGCGTCCTCCAGAACGAGCTTCACGCCTTTGGCCTCGGCGACCGCATCCTTGAACTCCTTGGCCGTCTTGCCGATGAACCCTTTGGTGACGCCGGCGTTCACGCCTTCCCACTCAGCCTTGTCCGCCTTGACCTTCATGCCGTCGTTGGCCACCTCGGCCAGGCGTTGCAGCTTGGTGACCATCTCCGACCAGTCGTCGACAGCTTCCTTCAGCTTGCCCAGTGGTGCGTCGATGATGTCCTCGTACTTCAGCACGCCAACTCCCCCGTGACTTACTTCAGATACTCGTTGAGCTTCGACACACTGAGCAGATCGCCGACGATCTGGACGTCGTCCTTGTGGTGAGATGCCTTGGAGTAGTCAAGGTGGTTCGAGATCTGTGCGCAAGCATCGAGGAGCGTCTTGAGGTGCGTCTGCCAACGATCGTGAACCTTCAGCAGACCGGATCCGCTCTCGAAGTTGCCGTTGGTGAGCGCGATGGCCGCGTCGAAGGTCGTGGGCCGGGCGTGGTCGCCGTCCTTCGACAGCCGCGTGCGCAGCTCGTACGCGTCATGCCCGATCGCGCCCAGGTCGTCATCGTTGACGGCAAGGTCAGCCTGGGAGGGGCCCTTGGGAACTCCTGGTTCGGCAGGTACGCCATTGAGGCGCATATCAACCCTTTGGGCTGATTCGGTACGAAGCGCTGACCATTCCGCGTCGAACGTCATGAATTCCCCTGTGGTCACTCGTGAAATCGCCTGAAACTTCGGCGACTTCACCCGACGAGGACACTCATGCTAAGGGCTGTCCCGCAATTCCCGGCGGGCGCACGACGACAGCTACGGCACCTCGCCGCGTTGTCGGAACATCCACTCGCGGACCCTTGCCTCGGGTCAAACCCGCTCACCACGTCCGGGGGCGTGCCCGGCCCGTCCTCCCCCACCAACTCCGGCTCGGAAATCATGTGTACGGCTCTCCCCCTGGTCAACGGCACGAACCGCTGCTACCCGTACAGATACTCATAGAGCTTCGACGTCGAGGGAGCTGGGCACTTGCGGCAGCAACGGACTCAGGCAACCGCATAGCTCGGACGGTACTGGCGCCGTGCGGCAACGCCGGACACCTATCTCCTACCTGGAGCGACAGCTGCGTCGCCTCATTCTGTCAGGCGCTGTAAGGCCCAGGTCATCGACCCGGGCTTTGTTTGTTGTCTCGACCAGTTCAAGCGTCGCGCACCAGATGGCGCACCCTCAGCGCGCCCCGGACAGGCCACGGCCGCGATCGGCACCCGACTTCCGCCAGCACTCCCCCGCAGCCGCCCACGGAGGGTACGGCCTCCCTTCCGCCGCCTCGCCACCCCGCGCCGCCTCGTCTCGCGTCGGGAACCGCGCGCCATAGGTCACGCCAATTCTGAACCATCTTGGTGATGCGGCCCGGAAATGAGATCCTGTCGCACCTGCATTCAGTGAACGCAGCTCTGCACGGGGGAACTTCGAACCATGGCTGTAACCGTGCCCGATTGGGCCGACACCATGCTTGACGTCATCGGGATCAACTGGCCGAACGTCGATGAAGACGCGTACCGCGACATGGCCGACGCGCTACGGGAGTTCGCCGAGGACGTCGAGGACGACGGACACCTTGCCAACCAACACGTGCAACGTTTGCTGTCCTCCGGTAGCGGCGAGGCCCTCGACGCACTCAGCGGGCACTGGGGCAAGGTCAAGAACAAGCACGTGAAGGACCTGGCCAGCGGTGCTCGCACGATCGCTGGTGCCCTGGACAACGCGGCCACGGCGATCGAAGCCATGAAGTACGCGGCACTCGTCCACCTGGGCGTGGTGGCTGGCAAGGCGGGCATCTCCATGGCGCTGATACCGGTGACCGGGGGGCTGTCCATGCTCATCGGCGGAGCGGCGATCGCAGTTGCCCAGCAGGCCATCCGCCGGGTCATCAAGGAATGCCTGGAAGAGGTCGTCGGCTACATCGTCTCCGCCCTGACCGAACCGGCCGTCGCCGCGCTGGAGAACATGGCCGCGGATCTGGCGGTGCAGGTCGGCGCCAACATGCTCGGCCTCCAGGACGGCGTCGACATGAACCAGGTCGGCCAGTCGGGCAAGGAGGGCTTCAACGACGGAGTGGCGGGGGCCAAGGACTCCCTCCAGCTCGCCTCAGCCGACGGCCCGGGCCCCGCCCCCGGCAAGGGTGTGCACATCGAGCACGCGGAGCACACGCGGGCCGGCACCAAGCTGAACCTGGTCAGCGTCGGCGTGCACGGCAAGACCGCCGGCAAGTTGACCAAGGCCAGGACGCACCACGGGCGCACCCGAGGCAGGGACGACATCGCCGGTGCCCTGGACCCCGTGATCGACAAGGCGATGAAAGCTCTCGGCAAGGCCAACAAGGCCATGGGCAACCACCTCGGCGAAGCACTGCCGAAGGCGGTCAAAGAGATATCCGAGACCCAGAAGAAGATCGACCTGGACATCAAGGAGCGGCTGGCCAAGGGGATCAAGGTGCGCCAGGGCGGCGGAGAAACCGGTCAGCGCCCTGATGCGCCTCGGGAGTCCTCTCGCACCAAGGCCGACGCTCTGAAGAACGCCAAGGACGAGCCCCGCCGTAACGCCATCTCGCTGGAGAAGAAGACCTGCGAGAACGACCCGGTGGACGTCGCCACCGGGGAGATGACCCTGCCGCAGAGCGATCTGGCCCTGCCCGGAGTCCTTTCTCTCGTCCTGCGCCGGACCCATCTCTCCGGCTATCGCTACGGCCAGTGGTTCGGACGTAGCTGGGCCTCCACCCTGGACGAACGGATCGAACTCGACCCGGTCGGCGCGGGCACGGTGTGGTCACGGGAGGACGGTTCCCTCCTCGTCTATCCGCGGCTGCCCCTGCCCGGGGAAGACGGTGTGTTTCCCGTGGAGGGCCCCCGGCTGCCCATCCGGCACGGGGGCCAGGACAACGGAGAGACCACTTACCTCGTCACCGACCCTCGTTCGGGTCTGACGCGCTCGTTCCGCGGCGGCCCGTACAACGTGTCCCCCGCCTACTGGCTCAGGGAGATCGAGGACCGCAACCTCAACCGGATCAACTTCGCCCGCCTCGGCGACGGCAGTCCGACCGCCGTCACCCATTCCGGCGGCTACCGGGTCACCCTGGCCGTCGAGGACTTCCGCGTACGTGAGATGTCCGTGCGCACACCGGACGGTCCTGTCACCGTCATGCGCTACGACTACGACCCTCTCGGCAACCTCGACGGGGTCATCAACTCGTCCGGTCTGCCCCTGCGTTTCACGTACGACCCGGACGCCCGGATCACGTCCTGGACCGACCGCAACGACTCCACGTTCCGCTACGTGTACGACGATGTCGGCCGGGTGGTCCGAACGGTCGGCCCGGACGGCTACCTGTCGTCCACGTTCGCGTACGACACCCACCCGGAGACGGGCGACCGCGTCACCCGGTACACGGACTCCCTCGGCGCGACCACGGTCCACCACTTCAACGACCGGCTCCAGGCCATCGCGGAGACGGATCCGCTGGGCGGCGTCACCTACCGCAGCTTCGACCGCTACGACCGTCTCCTCTCCCGGACCGACCCTCTCGGCCGGACCACCGCCTATACCTACGACGATCGTGGAAACCCGGTCCGGGTCGAGCACCCAGACGGGACCTTCGCCCGGATCGAGTACAACGAGCTGAACCAGCTCGCCGCCGTCACCGGCCCCGACGGCGCGACATCGCGGCAGGAGTACGACGACCGGGGCAACCCGACGCTCTTCACCCGGCCGAACGGCACGACGACGCGTCTGTCCCATGGCCAGAACGGACAGCTCACCGGGATCGACGACTCCCTGGGCGCGCTGGACCGGCTGCGCTGCGACGCGGCCGGTCTGCCGCTGGCGGTCCGAGGGCCGCTCGGTACGGTCACCCGCTACGTCAGGGACGCGTTCGGGCGCCCGGTGAGCATCTCCGACCCCCAGGGCCGCACCACCGAGCTGGAGTGGACGGTTGAGGGCAAGCTCGCCCGCCGGACCGATCCCGACGGCTCGCAGCAGTCGTGGACGTACGACGGCGAGGGCAACTGCATCGCGCACGCTGACGCGTTGGGCGGTGAGACCCGCTTCGAATACACCCACTTCGACCTGGTCTCCGCCCGTACCACGCCAGGCGGCGCACGCCAGGAGTTCACCCACGACACCGAGCTGCGCCTGACCCGGGTCACCAACCCCCAGGGTCTGACCTGGGACTACACCTACGACGCGGCAGGCCGCACCAGCACGGAGACCGATTACGACGGCCGCATCCTCCGCTACTCCCACGACCCCTGCGGTCAACTCGTCACCCGTACCAACGGCCTCGGCCAGACCGTCCGCTACGAACGCGACCTCGCGGGCCGGGTCACCGCCAAGGACGCCGACGGGAGCGTCACCCGCTTTGCCTACGACGTCCACGGCCGTCTTGCCTCGGCGACGGGCCCCGAAACTGAGCTGTCGTACGTACGCGACAGCTCGGGCAGGGTCCTCCGGGAGGTGTGCGACGGCCGCGAAGTGGTCAACACCTACGACGAGACCGGGCGGCGCGTCCGACGTGTCACCCCGTCCGGAGCCGTCAGTGCTTGGTCATTCCCGGCCGGTCGCACCGCCGAGCTCCATGCCTCCGGCCACCGCCTGAGCTTCCGCTTCGACGAGACGGGTCGCGAGACCGACCGCCGGATCGGTGACGCGCTGACCGTCGACCTCGCGTACGACCCGGCGGGGCGCCTGATCGACCAGCTCGTCCGGACGACCGGTGACCGGGTTCTCCAGCGCCGCACGTATACATATCGTCCCGACGGCCATCTCGCTTCGGCCGAAGAGCTGACCGGCGGCCGCAAGCGACTGGAGGTATCCGGTGACGGCCGGGTAACCGGCGTCACAGCGGAGAACTGGTCGGAGCGGTACGCGTACGACGAGGCCGGGAACCAGACCGGTGCATCCTGGCCCGGTGCGGGCGACGCCTCCGGGCCGCGTGAGTACGCCGGAACACGCATCACTCGCGCGGGCCGTGTCCGATACGAGCACGACGCTCAAGGCCGGGTGATACTGCGCCAGAAGACCCGTCTCTCCCGCAAGCCCGAGACCTGGCGCTACGGCTGGGATGCGGAGGACCGCCTGGTCTTGGTCACCACGCCGGACGGTACGCGCTGGCGTTACCTCTACGACGCTCTGGGACGGCGCTCGGCCAAGCGACGCCTGGCCGAGGACGGGGCGACGGTGGTCGAGGAGGTGGTGTTCACCTGGGACGGCGACACACTCTGCGAACAGACCACTTCCACCGCGGGCTCCCCGGATTCCGTCGCTCTCACCTGGGACCACGACGGCGTCAAGCCGGTGACCCAGGTGGAGCGGCGGCTCGTGGACAGCGCGGAGGTCGACAGCCGCTTCTTCGCAATCATCACCGACCTCATCGGCACGCCCCGTGAACTCGTCGACGAGCAGGGCGAGGTGGCGTGGCGCACCCGTGCCGCCCTGTGGGGAGCCACCTCGTGGAACCGCGACGCCGACGCGTACACCCCCCTGCGCTTCCCCGGCCAGTACTTCGACCCCGAATCGGGCCTCCACTACAACCGCCACCGCCACTACGACCCCGAGTCGGGCCGCTATCTCTCCCCCGACCCGCTCGGTCTGACACCGGCCCCGAACGCGGTCACCTACGTCGACGACCCCACGCGGTGGATCGACCCGCTGGGTCTTGCGGGGTGCCCTCATCGAGGAGGGCAGCACCGGCACAGTGTTGTTCTGGGGGTGGACATCTCTCCCGACCGGGCATCGGAATCTCTGGCGAAGTACCTGCGCAATGACCCCTCAGACGAAGGGTACGACTTGAATCGCCCCAGTGACCTGGGAGCCCACACCTACAACGGACCGGACTACGCCGGTCGGGAACCTGGCGGCCCGGTATGGATGACCAACGTGATGGGGGCCATCGGGGATCGCGGTACCACTCTGTCGATCACGCTCGACGGAATGCCCAACAGTAGCGGCAGGATAGGGAACTGGAGCTCACCTGAGGATATTGTGGACGCTTTCCAGACCGCGGCACAGAATGGAGCTCAGTTCAACACCAGGCACGAGGACAACTACCCGGGCCGCGGTCACGGCACAGCATGGGAAATGAGCGAAGTCGCCTACGCAGTACGCAATTATGATGGGGCGGCCGCGTGGGGAGACCCCGACGACGAACGCCCTGGGCGACCGTGGGAAGAGATACAGTGGTACACCCGAAACGAGGAGGGGGGATACAAGGAAGTTACCGTACCCAAGCCGAACATTCCCGAGATACAACCGGACCTGTCGAACCTACCGGCACACTTGAGGTAACGAAATCCATGGCGAGAAACGAAAAGGCCCGAAGCGCGGCTGAGATCGTGGCAGCAGAGTGGTCTGATGTGCTGTCTTACGGACCTGACCGCATCGACCTCGACGTTCCCCGAACCGCTTACACCCACCCGTCCTTGCGGCAGCTCTACCCCATGGTCAGCCACGGAGTCCTGTACCTGAGTCGGTGCACCCAGTGGCCCTGGACGAGCGATGTCGGTACGGCCTACCCGCTGGTCGAGGGTGGGTACCGAGTACGTCGGGAGTCCGACAAGACCATGCTCGGCGAGGTCGACACCGTCGAAGAGGCATACGAGTTGATCGCCGCCAGCCTTCCTGACGGCTGCGGGCCGGCCATCGACGGAACCCCTGACGATCTGTGATCGCGGTGCCGAGCTGCACAGTGAAGCGGAAGGTACCAGCGAATGGCAGCTGAGTTCGACGGCAGCATCCCGGGCTCAGTAACCAGGGAATGGCAAAGCGTACTGTCGGAACCATCGAGCGTGATCGACCCGACCCTTTCACGGGCTGCCTATGCGAATCCAAAACTGCGTTCACTTTTTCCGCTCATCAGTCACGGATCTCTTCAGTTCAGCCGCTGCACACGGTACCCATGGTCCCGGGACGTGCCCTCCCTCTTCAGGCGACGCGACGGGCGCTTCTCCGTAATCCGCATGTGGGAGACGGGTGAGTCCGGCCTTCGCGAAGTAGGCGTGGCGGACACCGCGTCGCAGGCGGTCGCGCTGCTTTCCGCTACCCTGCCCGAAGACTGGGGGCCTGCGATCGACGGAACGGCTGACGATGTGTGACACGGCCCCCTACGGGGGCGGGCACCCAGCCCAGCCCGGCGGATTGTTGGGCCCGAACTACACTCCGCGCCGTGCGGAGTGACTTGAAGAGGCCGAGTACATCGTGTGTGGGCCCCGGATCGTCGCGCCGGTGGTCCGGCTCCCGCCCTCCGGTTCTCACGCCGCTGTCGGAACACCAGCACGTCGCCAAGCATCTCGCGCGGCGGCAGCGGTCGTGGAGTGTTCCGTGGAGCACTGCTCTGATGGTCGGGACGCTCGTGCCATCTCCATGGCGTCCAGGACGAGTCTGGTCTCCTTGGAGGCGGCGGCGGACCAGCCGACGACACGGCGCGAGAAGGTGTCGACGACGAAGGCAACGTAGACGACCCCGTTCCAGGTGGCGACATGCGTAAGTCGGCGACCCAGCAGCGGTTCGGCGCACTGGCGCCGAAGTCGCGTTCGACAAGGTCCGGGGCGCGCTCGGCGGCCGGATCGACGATCGTCGTGATCACCCTCCTGCCGCGGACGGCTCCGGTGATGCCGAGCTCGCGCATGAGGCGCTCGACGGTGCAGCGGGCCACCGAGTGCTCCTGCCGGTTCAGCTCACTTTCAGCCGACGGAGCCGGGACCTCGGCCAGGAGGGGCTCCGTAAGGAACCTCAGGGTATGAGCTGTTCGGCGGTGGACCGTAGGGAGAGTGCGGCGGCTGCAGATACTGGTGGTGCGGATACGGCTGCTGCTGGCTCGTCGGCGGAGCTGGCGCGGCAACAACCTCTCGCCGACGGGAACGGAGCACCGCCGCGGTCGCGGCACCGCCCACCAGGACTGCCGCGCCGATCCCCACGCCGAGCCAGAGAACGGTGTTGCTACCCTCGTCCGCCGCCGCGACAGCCGGCTCCTCGCTCTGACCAGAACCGCCCCCAGCCTTGGACGGCTGCGGCGACGGCGCCTCGGATGCGGCTGCGGCAAGATCCGGAAGCGGGTACACATCGGCCGGCCCGGGGTCGCCTGGCGTCTTGAGCGCGATACGAGGACGAACGATCCCGTAGCCGATCCCGTCGGATCGCTTCTTGCCACTGATCGGGCCGCCTGCGGTGTTGAGCATGACCCGCAGGACCTGATTGTTCGTCCAGTCCGGATGCTTGGACCAGATCAAGGCCGCCGAGGCAGAGGCGAGGGCTGTTGCGTGGCTGGTGCCGCTACTCTTACACAACTGGGTTCCTCCAGAACACGCGTGAACGGTGTCCACGCCTGGAGCTGCGAGATCGACCTGTGGTCCGTACTGGGAGGACTTGGCCCTTCGAAGATCCCTTCCGACGGATCCCACGCCGACAACACCCGGTGTCCCGGCAGGATATTCGATCGAGTTTTTCTCATCTCCACTGTTTCCGGCTGCCGCGAAGACCAGCGACCCTTTATCCAGGGCATAACTCACAGAATCCGTCAGTCGCTGCGAACCCACGTTATTTCCGAGAGAAACATTGATGACCTCGGCGCCCTGATCCGCAGCAAAGCGGATTGCCGCCGACAAGTCATCGTTGAAATACCTATCTCCAGTCGCACCGTTTACTTTTCCCGCACTATCCCTGACGCGGATCGGGAGAATTTTGGATCGGGGGGCCAGGCCGAAGGCACCGTCCCTGCCGCCAGCATTGCCGGTTCCAGCAATGAGTCCAGCGATCCCCGTTCCATGATTGGCGTAGTCCGTATGCTCGTCTCCCGGAGAGTCTGTAGCCAGGTTCTTCCCTTTGAGGACACGCCCTTGAAGATCAGGAACCGAAGCATCCACGCCCGAATCGATCACCGCAACAGTAACGTTCTCACCGGTGCTGATCTTCCACATCTGCTCGGCCTGCATCACATTGAGATGCCACTGTTCGGAACGAACGGAATCAGCGTGCGCAGGGACAGCGCCAACCAAGAGCGGTGCCACAACGGCTGACAGGACGGCCCCGCGCCGGGCAACAGCTGCACTGCTGGTACGCATTCCATTCCCTTTTTCTGGATTCTTGCTGATCAGTCGATGACTGGCGGAACGACCCGTCGGCTGCCCTGCTGCCAGGTTTCCTCGTCCTCGACGAGGTAGTCCGGCCGCTCGCTTTCATCGCGCCGGGGATCCCCAGCTCGCTGCGGAGCGGCTCCACGGCCCATCTGACCGACTGCACGGCTGCCGTCGCCCGATCCGGCTCCTCGCACCAGTCCCGTCCCCCCAGGCGTAAAGGGGCGGCCGGTAGCGCTTCCTGACTGCTGCGGCGGCCGTCCGCCCACCATGCCACCGGTCTGCCCCGCCAGTCGGCGGTCACCGACTATCCCGCTCCGACTACCGCCCCCGGCGCCTCCCACGCCGGCACCGGCACCGTGTCCCATCATTCCGCGGCCAGCGTGAGTGCCTTCGCCTCCGACCACCGTGCCACGCGGCAGACCTCCCGTTGGGCGCCCGGTGGTCTGTGCCACAGGGCGGCCACCGGTGATTCCGCTGTCTCGGATCGGCGGGGCCAACGGGCCCGTGCCCAAAGCCATGGAAGGACGGGCCATGCCCGTCGTCCTGCCCCCGGCGTTCGTCGGCGGCAGCAGACCAGGCCTACCCGCGACGGGAGGTGGCAGGACAGCGGGTGCCGTGACAAACGCGTCGGGCTTGTTGACGCCGGGAGTCACGGCCGGGCCTACCACCGGATTCGATGTTGCCGGTGGCAGAGTCGCAACGTTATCGATCTCCATGTCCACCGGCCGCTGCACCGCCCCTCCCACCGGCGCAGACACGCTCGCGTGCGTGAGTGGGGGCGTGTCCGCACCCACCGTCACTCCATGGCCGCTCCCAGACATCGATGCGCTAGCGACTCCACCCGGTACGGCACCTGCGGCACCCCCCCCAGTCGGCACACCGCCGGAAATATGTCCGCTGGCATCTCCCCGCCTGCCCACAGCCTCCGGCGCAATGCCCTGCGGCGGAGGAGGAAACGTCGGCCGCTTCAGGCCGTCGAGCTGCGCCACCGAATGGCTGTACGTCTGGGAGAGCTTCCGCATCTCCGCCGCCGCAGCCTCCCGCTCCCCGTTCAGCTTCCGGATCAAATCAGCGGAATCCGGGTCGTTCCGCGCCGACTCCGCAGCCTTGAGACTCGCCTCCGGGTCTCCCGTCGGACGAGGAATCGCCGCCTTGGCCAACGCAATCGCATCGGCCGCCTCACCCAAACGCTTCGATGCCTCCCGGCTGAACTCACCCAGGCGCAAAGTGGAGTTGGCCAGGTCCGCACTCCAGGTGCGGAACGACTCGGCCCCGTCGCCCTTCCACTTCACGATCTGCGGACGGATCTTCAGCTCTTCGCCGATCTTCGAGATCTCCTTCGCCGCACCCGACAGACGATCGGCCACGCCCTGAACAGCCGTGCTGTTGGCCTGGTCCAGCCACGCGATCATCTGCTTGTGCGACATGCCCTCGAACGATGTCGAACCCATCTCACTCCCCCGTTCGTACCGCTGATCGCCACGCCGTCTCCACCGACATCAGGCACCCCCGGTGTCATCGGTCGTCGAAGGCTGCGGCGTGGGCGGCGTCTTATCGCCGTTTCCGCTCTGCTTGTCCTCGCCCGGAACCGGGTTGTACTCACCGGGATAGTGCTTCTCCGCACCCGACTTGATCGCAAGCATGCGGTCGCGGATGTCCTGGTCCATGTTGTCGTAGCCCTTGTGCGACGCCAGGACCGCGATGCTCATGCCCTCGATGGAGTCCGAGAGCAGCTTCGACAGGGTCTCCAGCTCGCCGACGACCTTCTCGTACGAGGCGAACAGGCTCTTCGCCTCCGGCCACGCCACGTCGCCGAACTGGCTGTCCTTGATGGAGATCTCACCCAGTTTCTTGGCGTCCGCCGGCGATGCCTTCAGGTCTACGAGGATCTCGTCGATACGGTCACGGAACTTGGTGAAGGACTCCAGCTCGGTGTAAAGCTCTGTGACCGCGCTCTGCGCCGCAGCGACGGCGCCCCCAATGAATCCCCCGAAGAGCCCCCCGGAGGAGCCGGCCCCATCGGAGCCCTCTCCCGTCGCCACAACAACCTCCCCGTTGTACTGCTGGCACAGCTTCGAGGATCACTGTAGCCAGCATCAGTGACAGTTCGCACCCTTTGATTGCATGTGCAATGCGCATCACACTGCCCCGACGGCGATAACGAGCCAGTCAGGGCTTGGGCGTTGCCACCGCCGCCTGGGGTCTGATGGGGAGTCGGTTCACCGGGCGGCCCGTGGCGGAGCGGACCGCGGAGGCTACGGCGGCGGGGGCCGTGACGACCGGGACGGCCGAGGCGGGCTTCGCGCCGAAGGGGGCCACCACGTCGCGTTCCTCGACCAGCTTCACGATGCGGATTTCCGGGGCGTCCAGCGAGGTCGGGAGCGCGTAGCCGGTCAGGTCGGGGTGGCGGATCAGGCCGCGGGCCGTGCGGAGGTTCTCCGTGAGGGCCGCGCCGATGCCCTGCGTGATGCCCGCCTCGATGCGGATCGCCAGCTGGGCCGGGTTCAGGACGCGGCCGACGTCCTGGGCCACCGCCATTTCCACCACGCGTACGGAGCCGAGCTCGATGTCGACGTCGACCACCGCCCGTACCGCGCAGAACGCGAGGCCGACGAACGCGTCACCCTGGCCCGACTCGTCCAGCGGCTCCGTGGGGTGCGGGCGGCACTGGGCGGTGGCCCAGAGTTCCTTGCCGTCCAGCGCCTCCGTGACGGTGGTGGAGAGCACGCCGTCGTACGAGGTGATCTTGCCGTCGGCGATCTGGAGCAGCTCCGTGGACATGCCGAACTTGTGGGCCAGCGGCTGGAGGAGCTGGGTGCGGACCATCTTCGCCGCGCGCTCCACCGCCCCGCCCGACACCCAGGTGTGACGGCCGTGCGTCGCCGGGCCCGCCGGGGGCTGGTCGGTGTCGACCGCGGCCACGTGGACCTCTTCCACGCCCAGGACCTCCTGGACGACCTGGCGGGCGAGGGTGGTGAAGCCCTGGCCCGTCTCGACCGCCGCGCAGATCACCGTGGCCACGCCGTCGTGGACGCGGACCGTGGCCGTGGAGACCTCGTCGGTGCCCTCGGCGCCGAGCATGTGGACCATGCCCAGGCCGTAGCCCACGCCCCGGCGCACCGCCCCGGGCTCCCCCGCGCCCTCGGGGCCGCCCGGCAGCAGCCAGTCGTCCTCCGGGGCGTCCTTGGGAAGCGGGGGGAGCGGGTAGTCGCGTACGGCCTGGAGCAGTTCGGCCACCGGGGCCGGGCAGGTCACCGTCTGGCCGGTGGGGAGGATGTCGCCCGTGGAGAGGGTGTTGCGCAGGCGGAGTTCGGCAGGGTCGATGCCCAGCTTCGCGGCCAGCTTGTCCATCTGGCCCTCGTACGCCGCACAGACCTGCATCGCGCCCTCGCCGCGCACATGGCCCGACGGCGGGTTGTTCGTCCGGACCGCCCAGCCCTCGATGAAGGCGTGCGGGACGACGTACGGGCCGCAGGCGAAGGCCACGGCAGCCGCCAGGGACTCCGAGGAGGCGTCGGCGTACGCGCCCGCGTCCAGGAGGATCTGCGCCTCCACCTTGACCAGCCGGCCCTCCGCGTCCGCGTGGTGGCGGTAGCGCAGGAGGGTGGGGTGGCGGTGGGTGTGGCCGAGGAAGGACTCCTCGCGGCTCGCGGCCAGCTTCACCGGGCAGCCGGTGCGCAGCGCGAGCAGTCCCAGCGGGATCTGGAAGCCCGGGTCCTCGCGGTCGCCGGTCGCGCCCGGCACCCCGGTCACGACGACCTTGACCCGGTCCGCGTCCAGGCCGAAGCAGGCGGCGATCAGGTCGCGGTCGGTGTGCGGGTCGGTGGAGGCGGTGTAGATCTCGACGCCGCCGTCCGGGCGGGGCACGGCGAGGCTTGCTTCCGCGCCGATCGGGGCCGGGTCCTGGCGGCCGATGCGGTACAGGCCCTCGACGACGACCTCGCCCGTCGCATCCGCGTCGCCGTAGCGCAGCGGGATGTGCCGGATCAGGTTGCCGTCCGGGTGCAGGGGCTCCGCCGCGAAGGCCTTCTCCGGGTCCGTGACCGGCTCCAGCACCTCGTACCGTACGGCGATGGCGGCAGCGGCCAGCCGTGCGGTGTCCGGGTGGTCGGCGGCGACCGCGGCGATCGGCTCGCCGTGGTGGCGGACCAGGTCGGAGGCGAACACCGGACGGTCCACCACATGGCGGCCGTAGTTGCTGTCCCCCGGCACGTCCTCGTGGGTGACGACCGCCCGCACCCCGGGCATCTCCTCGGCACCCGAGGTGTCGATGGACAGGATCCGCGCGTGCGGGTGCGGGGAACGCAGCACGGCCGCCCACAGCAGGCCCTCGGCCCAGAGGTCCGCGGCGTACGGGAAGGTGCCCTCGGTCTTCGCCCGGACGTCGGCGGCCGGCAGCGAGGCGCCGAGGCCCCGCAGGGGCTGCTCCTGGTCCGGGCCGGAAGCCGCGCCCCGTCCGCCGCCGACGGCGTCGATCCTGGGCAGGCCGGTGCTGGTCGCGTTGGCCGCGGTGGCTGCGTCGCCGCTCACGCCGCCTCCTTGTCGTTCGCGTGCTGGTGCTGCTGATGTACGGCGGGGCCGCGGGCGTGCCTCACAGCACCTCTCCCTCGTGCGGGTGGGGCTCCTGCTGCACGCCGCCGGCGCCCGGCTCGGCCTGATGCGGGATGCGCGCCTCGTCCTGGACCGCCGTCGCCGCCTCGGCGCTCGCCTCGCGGGCCGCGACGACGTTCGCTACCGCGTCGAGCACGCCCCGGTAGCCGGAACAGCGGCAGAGGTTGCCGCAGAGGGCCTGGCGGGTCTCCAGCTCGCTGGGGGCGTGGTTGCCCTCCAGCAGGTCGTGCACGGTCATCGCCATGCCGGGGATGCAGAAGCCGCACTGGACGGCTCCGCAGGCGGACAGGGCGCGCTGGACGTCGGACGGTTCGCCGTCGACGGCCAGGCCCTCGACCGTACGCACCTCGCTGCCCGCCGCCGTGGCCGCGGGGACCAGGCAGGAGGCGACCAGCCGGCCGTCGACCTGGACGTTGCAGGCACCGCACTCGCCCTGCGAACAGCCGTCCTTGGCCCCGGCCAGGCCGAGGCGCTCGCGGAGCACGTAAAGCAGGGACTCGCCGATCCAGGCGTCGCTGACCGGGCGGTCCACGCCGTTCACGTGGAGCAGGTAGGACGCGGAGGGGTGCTCGCTCGGTGCGTCGAGAGGAGCGGGCTCGGGGGCGGGCTCGGGGACGGGCTCGGGGTCGGGGGTGAGGTCGGCGGCGTCCGGGGCTGCTTCGGGGAGTGCGCCCGGCGTTGCTTCGGGGAGTGCGTCCGGGGTTGCTTCGGGGGGTGCGTCCGTGCCGGCCTCGGGAGCGGGCTCGTGTGCCGCGTCAGGTGCCGTGTCGGGCTCCTCGGCGGGCACGCCCTCGGTGTCGGCGTCGGCCGTGGTGGCGGGCTGCGCGTCCGTCGCCGTCCGAGCCGGCTCTGCCGCCTGTTCCACCGTCGCCGGTTCCGGTTCCGGGGTCTCCTCCGTCACGGGTACGGGGGCGGCCTCCGGTTCCGGTGTCGCCCAGGGTGCGGGGGCGCCACCGGGCAGCGTGGCCGGGCGGGCGCTGTCCGCGTACCACTGCGGAGTGTGTGCCGAGGCCAGGAACTCGCCCGATTCGTCCGGGAGATCCCCGTCCGCCACCGGAATCGTCCACTGACCCGTGTGACCGGTCGCGCTCGCCTGGTGGGGGAGATCGAGGTGACCGGTTTCCGGGCCGGTCGCCTCCGGCCCCGTCGCCTGTGGAGCTGCCGGCCTCTCGCCGAAGGCCTCCGTGAAGTTCCACTGGGCCGTGGAGTGCGACGTGTCCTGGTACGGGCCCTGGTATCCGCCCTGCCCGCCCTGCTGGTTCGGGTCCGGCCAGTGGACCGCGCCGGGCTCCTGGGCGGCGGCTTCCTGGGCGCGCTGCTCGGCCTGTGCCTGCTGGGTCTGCGTCTGGAGCACCCAGCTGCCCGTCGCCGCCGGGTCCAGGCCGGCAGCCGGGGTCAGCGGCAGGATCATCGGGGGGACGTACCCCTGGCCGGGCGCGGCCAGGGGGATGTTCGCCAGGTCCTCCGGCGGGAGCTGGACGAACGCGGTGGCGTCGGCGTCGTACTCGCCGCTCTGCGGGGTCGGCTGCCAGGCCCCGTACCGCGGGTCCGGTCCGGCGGAGCCGTCCTGCCCGTCCTGTTGTCCGTGCTGGTCGGGGTATTCCTCATTGCTCACGACAGTGCCCTCCCCAGCGCGCGTCGGGCGAGCGCGGCGACGGTGCGCCGCAGGTGCAGTACGGCCGGGGACAGCGGCGGGGCCTCTGAACCGTCGGCCGGTGGTGCGTGGTCCGGGATGCAGGCCGCGGCGACGTACTCGCCGAAGGCGGCCAGCGCGTCGGGGGCCAGGCCGCGCTCGCCGTCCCAGTCGATCAGCGAGGCGATCCAGCGCTCCGCCTCCAGCGGGCGCAGCGGCATCGGGGCGATCGCGCCGACCGCGCAGCGCACGCCACGGCGGGCCGGGTCCAGGACGACGGCGACCGAGGCGGTGGCGCGGCCGGGGCCGGTGCGGCCGGTGGCCTTCAGGAACACCTGCGGGGCGTGCAGCAGCGGTACGCGGACGAAGCCGATCAGCTCCGCGGGCTCCAGCAGTTCACGGCCGGCCAGCAGGTGCGAGACGGGGATCTCGCGGCGCGAGCCGCCGGGGCCCGCGATGACGAGCTCGGCCTCCAGCGCGGCCAGCACCGGCAGGGCGTCGCCGGTGGGCGCGGAGGTGACGATGTTGCCGCCGAGGGTGCCGGCGTTGCGGATCTGGGGCGGGCCGGCGGCGCGGGCGGAGGCGGCGAGGGCGGGGATGAGCGCGGCGAAGTCGGGGCGGCCCATGCGGGCGTGGGTGAGTCCGGCGCCGAGCAGTGCGTGGCCGTCCTGGTAGTGCCAGCCGCGCAGCTCGCTGATCCGCCCGAGGCCGACCAGCCCCGAGGGGCGCAGCAGCCCCTTGTTGACGGCTGCCATCAGGTCCGTGCCGCCGGCAACCGGAACGGCTGCGGGCATGGCGCCGAGTGCCGCCACGGCCTCGTCCAACGAGGCCGGCAGCGTCACCGACTGCATCGCCTGCGGTGCGTGCGTGGTCAACCCAGCTGCCCCTTCCCGGTCTCCCGGCTGTCCCGCCTGTTCCGCCGTACGGTACGTGTTCACAGCCCGGACGTGGCAACTCTGGCACATCTTCCGATCGGACCGGCGCGAGGGTCCGCGAAGGGTGGATCCGTCCCTGACCTGCGGGATGTTCCGGTTTCACACCTCTTCGGCGAGGAGGGTGAATTGCCACTCTTCAGCGAGGCTCGTACGACTTGTGCGGTTCGCGCCCTCGCTCCGGCGTACGTCGGCGGGGCTGTCGGCCCCGGACGCGCGCCGGCCGCAGCGGCCTTGGGGGACGGCTGCGGCCGGCGGGCCCGGGCGGCGGGTCAGACCACCGGCGGCACTCCGTCCAGCGGGCGGCCGAGGATGCCGGGGCGCTGCTGCCGGGGGTACGGGCCGGCCGGCGGGCGGTAGTCGACGCCGAGGGCGTCGAGCCGGGCGTAGTGGGCGGTCATCCGGGCGTCGAAGGCGGCGAAGTCCCGGTCGGCCGGGGCGGGCAGGGCGGACCAGGCGACCTCGGCGAAGGCGGCGAGGCGGGGGAAGACCTGGTAGTCGACGCGGGCCCGGTTCTGCATGACCTCGGTCCACACGTTGGCCTGGGTGCCCAGGATGTGACGGGCCGCCTCCTCGCTCAGGCCCGGCGGGACGGGCTCGAAGCGGTAGACGTCCTCCAGGCTCCGGACGTACCCGATGGGCATCGGCTCGTCGGGGCCGCCGTCCTGACGGTGGTCCAGATACACCTGCTGCTCGGGGCACATGACCACGTCGTGCCCGGCCTCGGCGGCCGCGATGCCTCCGGCGTAGCCGCGCCAGGAGGAGACGGCGGCCCCCTCGGCGAGGCCGCCTTCGAGGATTTCGTCCCAGCCGATGAGGCGGCGGCCCCGTGCGGTGAGCCAGGCGTCGAAGTGCCGGATGAACCAGGACTGGAGCCCGTCCTCGTCCTTGACGCCGAGTTCCGCGATCCGGGCCTGGGCGAGCGGGGACTCCTTCCACTGGTCCTTGGGGCACTCGTCGCCGCCCATGTGGACGAAGGGTGAGGTCGCGGCGGGGAAGAGTTCCAGCACCTCCTCCAGGACGCCCTCGAAGAAGCGCAGGGTGTTGTCGGTGGGGGCGAGTACGTTCGGGTTGACGCCCCAGGTGTCCCAGACGGAGAGGGTGGTGGTGTCGATGACGTCGGTGTTGCCCAGTTCGGGGTATGCGCTGATGGCGGCCTGCGAGTGGCCCGGGATGTCGATCTCGGGGACGACCCGGATATGCCGCTCGGCGGCGTAGGTGACGATCTCGCGGATGTCGTCCTGGGTGTAGAAGCCGCCGTAGGGGGTCTCGTCCCACAGCTCGGAGGCCCGGTGGCCGTATTTGGTGCGCGAGCGCCAGGAGCCGACCTCGGTCAGGCGCGGGTAGCGCTTGATCTCGATGCGCCAGCCCTGGTCGTCGGTGAGGTGGAAGTGGAAGACGTTCAGCTTGTGGGCGGCCAGCAGGTCCAGGTAGCGCAGGATGTCGTCCTTGGGCAGGAAGTGCCGGGACACGTCGAGCATCATGCCGCGCCAGCCGAAGCGCGGTTCGTCCTCGATGACGACCGGCGGGACCTCCCAGGTGCGGCCCGGGACGAGGGGGGCCCGGCGGAAGGCGTCCGGGCCGAGGAGCTGACGGAGGGTCTGCGCGCCCCGGAAGACGCCGGCCGCGGTGCCGCCCGTGATGCGTACGGCGTTCGCCTCGACGGCCAGGCGGTAGCCCTCGGGGGCGAGCGAGGCGTCGAGGGCCAGCACGATGCCCCGCCCGGTCGAGCCCGAGCCCCTGCCCGCCCCCGTCGGGCCGCCCTCGGGCAGGGGCAGTCCGGTGGCCGGGCCGAGAGTGGTGCGCAGCCAGCGGGCGACGCCCTCGGTGCCCGGTGCGGCGTTCAGCGGGGTCGTGCAGCCGAGCGGGTACGGCCCGGCGGCGGCCGCGGTCAGGGTGCGCGGGGCCGGGATCAGACCGAGAGCCGCGGTGTCCACGGCGCCCGTGGAGACGGAATTCTCGGGTGTCATGACATCAGTCCTTAACCGCTCCGCCCAGTCCGGAGACGAGGCGTCGCTGTACGAGTACGAAGAAGACCAGTACGGGGATGGTCATCACCGTCGAGGCCGCCATGATCCCTCCCCAGTCGTTCTCGTCGGGCTTGAAGAAGACCAGCAGCGCCATCGGCAGCGTCGACTGGGAGGTGTCGCTGATGATGAACGACTTCGCGAACAGGAAGTCGTTCCAGGTGGTGATGAAGGAGAAGACGCTCGTCGCCACGAGGCCCGGGAAGACCAGCGGGAAGAGGATCTGCCACAGGAAGCGGGTGCGGCTGGCCCCGTCGATGTAGGCGGCCTCCTCCAGGGCTTCGGGGACGGCCTTGACGAAGCCGCGGAGCATCCAGATGGCGAACGGCAGCGAGAAGGCGAGGTGCGGCAGGATCAGCGAGCCGAGCGTGTTCAGCTGGCCGAAGTCCCGCATCAGGAAGAACAGCGGGATGGTCAGCGCCTCCACCGGCACCATCTGCGCGACCAGGAACATGATCAGCAGGGTGGTGCGGAACTTGAAGCGGAAGCGGGTCACGGCGGTGGCGGCCAGGAAGGCGATCAGCGCGGACAGGATGACGACGGTGCCCGCCACCAGCAGGCTGTTGAGGAAGTAGCGGCCGAAGTCCTGCTGTTCGAAGACCCGGCGGAACGAGTCGAGCGAGGGGGCGAGTGTCCAGGGGCGGGCGTCGGTGGACTGGATCTCCCCGGCCGGTTTGAACGCGGAGAGCACCATCCAGTAGAGGGGGAAGGCGACCGCGACGGCGATGAGCAGGGCGGCTGCCTCGGCGGCCAGCCTGCCGGGGCGCTTGACGCGCAGGAGCTTGACCACGCTCACAGTTCCTCTCCCTGGCGGCGTACGAGACGCAGATAGACGAGCGTGACGGCCAGCAGGATCACCAGCATCACGACGCCGATCGCCGATCCGAGGCTGTACTGCGAGGACGCGAACGCCTTCTGGTAGGCGTAGACGTTGAGCACCAGGTTCTGGCCGGCGATGCCGCCGCCGTTGGTCATGACGTAGATCTGGGTGAAGACCTTGAAGTCCCAGATGATCGACTGGATGGTGACGACGATCAGGATGGGCTTGAGCATCGGCGCCATGATGGTGCGCCAGATCCGCCACTGGGACGCGCCGTCCAGCGAGGCCGCCTCCAGCACTTCGGTGGGGATGGCCCGGATGCCCGCGTACACGGTGACCATCACGAACGGGAACGAGCACCAAAGGACTTCGAGGAGTACGAGCGCGAAGGCGCTGTAGCGGCCGTACGTCCAGGAGAAGTCGCCGAGTCCCAGCACTCTGTTGACCGGTCCGAAGTCGGGGTCGAAGAGGAAGACCCAGACGGTGGAGCCGGTGATCGCGGGGGTGGCCCAGGCGCCGAGCGCGGCCATCATCAGCGCGAGCCGGGGCAGGGCGCGGATGCGGGTGAGCAGGACGGCGAGCGCACAGCCGACGAACAGGGTGGAGACCACGCAGGCCGCGGCGAACAGGACCGTGGCGAGGAGGACCTGCCAGAACTGGCTGTCGTTGAAGAGCGTGGCGTAGTTGCCGAAGCCCTGGAACGTGGTGGGTTCGCCGCCGCTGACCTGGGCTTGGGTGTACTCCAGGAACGAGATCAGGCCGAGTTGGTAGATCGGGTAGACGAGCAGTCCGGCGAGCAGGACGAGGGCGGGCAGGAGGTAGAGCCAGGGGGTCCAGCCGGAGCGGTTCGCGGGCGAGACTGACCGGCCGCGCCGGGGCGGGCGGGCGGCCGGGGTGGAGCCGCCCGCCCCGGCCGCGCCCGCGGGCGGGGCCTTGAGCGGGGTGGTGTGCGTGGTCATCGTCAGCCGGCTTCGGTGAAGGCCGTGTCCATCTTCTTCGCCGCGTCGTCCGAGGCCTGGGCCACGTCCTTACGGCCGGAGACGATCTCCTGGAACATCGTCGGCAGGATCAGCGAGGCGTCGATCTGGCCCCAGGCGGGTGAGGCGGGGACGAACTTGGCGCCCGCGCCGAGGGTCTGGACGAACGGGGCGACGAAGGGCTCCTTCTTCGCGGCGTTGTCCAGGACGTCGGTGTAGGTGGGCAGGAAGCCCATCGCGTCGAACATCTGGGCCTGGGTCTTCTTGCCGGACAGCGACTTCATCAGGTCGACGGCGAGGGTGCGGTGCGAACTGCTCTTGAGGACCCCGAGGTTGTTGCCGCCCGCGAAGGCGGGGGCGATGGAGCCCTCGGCGATACCGGGCAGCGGGACGACGGCGTACTTGCCCTTGACCGCGCCCGCCTCGACGGCCGCGTGGCTGAAGTCGCCGCCGATGGCCATGGCCGCCTTGCCGGAGGCGAAGGCGGTCACGGTGGCGTTGCCGCCCATGGAGGCGCACTTGGCGGCCGGACAGTTGTCGTCGCCGAAGAGGGAGGTGTAGGCCTCGATGCCCTTGCGGGACTTCTCGCTGTTGATGCCCGACTTGTACGTGCCGCCGCTCTCGCCCGCGAGTTCGCCGCCGTTGGCCCAGATGAAGGGCATCGCGCCGTAGGTGTACGCGCCGCCGACCGCGAGGCCGTAGAGGTCGGGCTTCGCCTTGCGGATCTTCTTGGCGGTGGAGATCAGCTCGGCCTGGGACTTGGGGGCCTCGATGCCGAGGTCCTCGAAGACGTCGGTGCGGTAGTAGAGGGCCCGGACTCCGACGAAGAAGGGTGCGCCGTAGACCTTGCCGCCGACGGTGACGGACTGCTTGGCGATCGGGTCGGTGTCCTTGGCCTCGTCCCAGGCGGCGAACTCCTCGGTCACGTCGGCGAGTCCGCCGTCCTTGACGTATCCGGCGGTGTCGCTGTTGCCGTACTCGATGAGGTCCGGGGCGCTCTTGGGGTCGTTGAACGCGGCCTTGATGCGCTGCGCGCGGGTGTCGACGGGTATGTACTCGACCTCGACCTCCGCGCCCTCGTGGGCCTTCTCGAAGTCGGCGACGGCCGCGTCGACGACCTTCTCCTTGGGCTTGTTGCCGACCTCCTGGAAGAGCCAGACACGGAGCGTGCCGCTCTTCTCGTCACCCTTCGCACTCGTGTCGGAGGTCTGCGGCGCGCAGGCGGTGGCGGTGAGGCCGGCCAGCACAAGCGCCGCAGCCGGGGCGGCAATTCGGGCATAAAGCTTCATCCGGAACCCCTACCGGTCATGCGTTGCATCATGTGCAACGTGCGTTTCGTTCTGCACAACTGGCAGGAGAGTAGATCCGCGTTCCGGCGCCGACAAGTGGTCTCCACCACTCTGTGACCAGCGGATGCAGCCCGTGCAACGCGACCGCCCGGTCACCGAGGGTGAACGGACATGGAGAAGGCCCCCGGGGCGCGCGGTGACGCGCGCCCCGGGGGCCTGACAGCGGAGGGAGGGAGCGGACCTACTTCTTGTCCTTGCCGCCACCCTTGCCCTTGTCCTTGTCGCCGCCGGCGCCCATGGACTCGTAGATCTCCTTGCACATGGGACAGACCGGATACTTCTTGGGGTCGCGCCCCGGTACCCAGACCTTCCCGCACAGCGCGACCACGGGAGTGCCCTCCAGGGCGCTCGCCATGATCTTGTCCTTCTGGACGTAATGGGCGTAGCGCTCGTGGTCGCCGTCGCCCCTCGACACCTGCGGCGTCGGTTCGACGAGGGTTCCCGTACCTGCCCCGCGATCGGGCTCAAGAGTGCTCATAACCGCCAAGGGTACTGAAAGAGACGGGCGTCAGTTGAGCGAAGGGTCGTCCGGATACGTGGCGATCATCGCGAGCTCGCTGCGCTGGCGGCGGAGCACCGCACGCCAGAGCTGTTCGGGGCGCGGGGAGGAGACGTCGCCGGGTTCCGACTCGACCACGTACCACGCGCCCTCGTTCAGCTCGCCCTCCAGCTGGCCGGGGCCCCAGCCCGCGTATCCGGCGAAGATCCGCAGCGAACCGAGGGCGGGCCCGAGCAGCTCCGGCGGGGTCTCCAGGTCGACCAGGCCGATCGCCCCGTGCACCCGCCGCCAGCCGAGCGGACCCTCGTCGCCGGGGATCACCGCCACACCGAGCGCGGAGTCGAGCGAGACCGGGCCGCCCTGGAAGACGACGTCCGGCTCACCGGTCAGGCCGGCCCAGGACGCGAGGATGTCGCCGACGCCGACCGGGGTCGGGCGGTTGAGGACCACACCGAGGGAGCCCTCCTCGTCGTGGTCGAGGAGCAGCACCACCGCGCGGTCGAAATTCGGGTCCGTGAGGGCGGGTGCGGCCACGAGCAGTCGCCCTGTGAGCGAGGACACCTCGGTCATGGCAGGAATGATCCCGCATCTTCGCCCTCCGCGGGGGCCGAGTGGGCGTGATGCCGCCCTCATGAGAGCGAGCGCAGCTCAGGGCGCACGGAGGCACGGGGAGCGCACCCGGCGGCGGGGGCACGGTGGGCCATGCGGACGGTAACCCTCCGCAAGATCGGATGCGCGGAGGGTGTTGTGGCGGATTCATGACGTTCGTACACCCCCCTTCGCCTTACGGAAGGAGGGTAGGAGGCCATTACCCTTTTCGTTGGCCCCCTGCCCGACCACTCCGGAACGCGAGATACATGACCGGCACAGACGATGTCCTGCTTGTCCACGGCGGCACCCCGCTGGAGGGCGAGATCCGCGTCCGAGGCGCCAAGAACCTGGTGCCGAAGGCAATGGTCGCCGCGCTGCTCGGCAGCGGGCCCAGCCGTCTCCGCAACGTTCCCGACATCCGTGACGTACGGGTCGTCCGGGGACTGCTGCAGTTGCACGGCGTCACCGTCCGCCCCGGCGACGAGCCGGGCGAACTGATCCTCGACCCCTCGCACGTCGAGTCGGCGAACGTCGCCGACATCGATGCCCACGCGGGTTCGTCGCGCATCCCGATCCTGTTCTGCGGCCCGCTGCTGCACCGCCTCGGCCACGCCTTCATCCCGGGTCTGGGCGGCTGCGACATCGGCGGCCGGCCGATCGACTTCCACTTCGAGGTGCTGCGCCAGTTCGGCGCGACCATCGAGAAGCGGGCCGACGGCCAGTACCTGGAGGCCCCGCAGCGACTGCGCGGCACCAAGATCCGGCTGCCGTACCCGTCGGTGGGCTCCACCGAGCAGGTGCTGCTCACCGCGGTGCTCGCCGAGGGCGTCACCGAGCTGTCCAACGCGGCCGTCGAGCCGGAGATCGAGGACCTCATCTGCGTACTGCAGAAGATGGGCGCGATCATCTCCATGGACACCGACCGGACCATCCGGATCACCGGTGTCGACAGGCTCGACGGTTACACCCACCGGGCGATCCCGGACCGCCTGGAAGCGGCTTCCTGGGCGTCGGCGGCGCTGGCGACCGAGGGCAACATCTATGTGCGCGGCGCCCAGCAGCGTTCGATGATGACCTTCCTGAACACCTTCCGCCGGGTCGGCGGCGCCTTCGAGATCGACGACGAGGGCATCCGCTTCTGGCACCCGGGCGGCGCGCTCAACGCCATCGCGCTGGAGACGGACGTGCACCCCGGCTTCCAGACCGACTGGCAGCAGCCGCTGGTCGTGGCGCTGACGCAGGCCGCCGGCCTGTCGATCGTCCACGAGACGGTGTACGAGTCGCGGCTCGGCTTCACCTCCGCGCTCAACCAGATGGGCGCGCACATCCAGCTGTACCGCGAGTGCCTGGGCGGCTCGGACTGCCGCTTCGGCCAGCGCAACTTCCTGCACTCGGCGGTCGTCTCCGGACCGACCAAGCTGCAGGGCGCGGACCTGGTCATCCCGGACCTCCGGGGCGGCTTCTCGTACCTGATCGCGGCGCTGGCGGCGCAGGGCACCTCCCGGGTGCACGGCATCGACCTGATCAACCGCGGTTACGAGAACTTCATGGAGAAGCTGGAGAAGCTCGGCGCGAAGGTGGAGCTGCCGGGCGGTTCACTCGTCTGACCCATCCGCGTGCCGCCTACGGCCCGCACAGTGCTGCCGCACACAGCACTGCGCACCGCCCAGTTTCCGCGTGAGCAGCCCGCCGCCCCGGTTCCGGTCTCGGAGCCGGGGCGGCGGGCTGCCGGGCGTCAGAAGGGCCTCTGAAGCCCTTGTGAGCGGGTGTGGCGGGCGTAGCGGCCCGGGGTGGTCCGGCGATCCGCTTGAAGCGCCGGGCGAGGTGGGACTGGTCGTGGAAGCCCACGGCTGCCGCCGCCTCGCGCCGGGCGGCACCCCGTCGAGCAGCGGTCCGCGGGCCCGGTCGACGTGGCGGGACGTCAGGTACTGGTGCGGCGCGATGGCGTAGGCCGCGCTGAAGGCCCGTACGCATGCCCGGGGCGCATGTGCCCCGGGCATGCTCAAGGGCGGCCACTCCTGGTCGGGAGTGGCCGCCCTCGTTGCGCCGTTGAGGGTTACTTACCCTTGGCGGCTTCCTTGAGCTTCGAGCCCGCGGAGACCTTCACGCTGTAGCCGGCGGGGATGTTGATCGGGTCGCCGGTCTGCGGGTTGCGAGCGGTGCGAGCGGCACGGTGGGTGCGCTCGAAGGTCAGGAAGCCGGGGATGGTGACCTTCTCGTCGCCCTTGGCGACAATCTCACCGACGGTCTCGGCGAGCGCGGCCAGCACGGCGTCGGCGTCCTTGCGAGTCACCTCGGCGCGGTCGGCCAGGGCGGCCACCAGCTCACTGCGGTTCATGTTGTTACTCCCGTGTTCTTCTTGCCTGTGAGGCGTGAGATCGAAGCCGATGCTGCCAGGGCCCTCTGACAGTCCCCGGACCCGGGTCTGATGTCAGACCCTCTCGCCCGATTACGCATCCTGCCCCCACCAGCGGCGGGAAAGCCAATCCGGAACCCTTCGGGGTCAATGAAAAGCGCCACGGTCTGCTCGTGGTGACGCTCCGTCGACTTGGCCGAGCGGTCCGCAGCGGATGCCGGGCCCCGCAGGGCCCACTGCCCGCCCACCCTAAAGGGGCGTTTGGGGCGCCGCGACCCGCGACGCGCCGTACGGCACGGGCGGGTGCGGCCCCGGGTGTCTCGCGGATACCCCTTGCGAGGCCCCCGAAACGGTGGGGTCAGACGGAGGTGGAGGTGGCCGTTCCGGGGCCCGCTGCGGCCTTCGCCGCGGCCCGGACGGCTCCGGCGACCGCGCCCGCCACCTTGTCGTTGAAGACCGAGGGGATGATGTAGTTCGCGTTGACCTCGTCCTCGGCGACCACGTCGGCCAGGGCGCCGGCCGCGGCGAGCATCATCTCCGTGTTGACGGTGCGGGACTGAGCGTCCAGCAGACCGCGGAAGACACCCGGGAAGACCAGCACGTTGTTGATCTGGTTGGGGAAGTCGGAGCGTCCGGTGGCGACGACGGCGGCGGTCTCGCGGGCGATCGCGGGGTCGACCTCGGGGTCCGGGTTCGCGAGCGCGAACACGATCGCACCGTCCGCCATCGCGGCGACGTCGTCGCCGTTCAACACGTTCGGGGCGGAGACGCCGATGAAGACGTCGGCGCCGACCACGGCCTGCTTGAGGGTGCCGGTGACGCCCTCGGGGTTGGTGTTGTCGGCGATCCAGCGCAGCGGCGAGTCCGGGTCGGCCGCGACCAGGTCCCCGCGTCCGGCGTGCACCACACCGTGGATGTCGGCGACGACGGCGTGCTTGACGCCCGCGGCGATGAGCAGCTTCAGGATGGCCGTACCTGCGGCTCCCGCGCCGGACATGACGACCCGTACGTCCCCGATGCCCTTGCCCACCACGCGCAGGGCGTTGGTGAGGGAGGCCAGGACGACGATCGCGGTGCCGTGCTGGTCGTCGTGGAAGACGGGGATGTCGAGGGCCTCGCGCAGCCGGGCCTCGATCTCGAAGCAGCGCGGTGCGGAGATGTCCTCGAGGTTGATGCCCGCGAAGCCGGGGGCGATGGCCTTGACGATCTCGACGATGGCGTCGGTGTCCTGGGTGTCCAGGCAGATCGGCCAGGCGTCGATGCCGGCGAAGCGCTTGAAGAGGGCGGCCTTGCCCTCCATGACGGGCAGCGCGGCCATCGGGCCGATGTTGCCGAGGCCGAGCACCGCGGAGCCGTCCGTCACAACTGCGACGGAGTTGCGCTTGATGGTGAGGCGGCGCGCGTCCTCGGGATTCTCGGCGATGGCCATGCAGACCCGGGCGACGCCGGGGGTGTAGATCATCGACAGGTCGTCACGGTTGCGGATGGGGTGCTTGGACGCCATCTCGATCTTGCCGCCGAGGTGCATGAGGAACGTACGGTCGGAGACCTTGCCCAGCACGACGCCCTCGATGTCGCGCAGACCTTCGACGATCTCGTCCGCGTGCGAGGTGGAACTGGCGGCGATGGTGACGTCGATCCGCAGCTTCTCGTGGCCGGAGGCGGTCACGTCGAGGCCGGTGACCGAGCCCCCGGAGGACTCCACGGCCGTGGTGAGCTGGGAGACCGCGGTGCCACTCGCGGGCACCTCCAGCCTGACCGTCATCGAGTACGAGACGCTGGGCGCCGTTGCCATGGCCGAGTCCTTCGCTTTCCTTAGCTTCATTGCCGCGCAACCGGAACCCTCGCTCCGGTCACGCTTCCCGATCGTCGCACCTACCGACTGGTAGCCGGTAATGACTGCCGTCTTTCGGAAAGTAGTTTCCACCATACGAGAAATAACCCGTTCGGCGGAACCCCAGCGGGCTCGTGCAAAGACCCGTGAACAAGACTCGTGAACAAGAACAGACCCGCGCCACCAGCAGGTGACGCGGGTCTGTCCGTTTCTTCACTCAGGTGGCACCGACCCGCCATGCTCGCCTCGCGGCAAGTGGTCGCTCGAAGCGACGAAGGTTGGGCCCGGGGGCTTGGATCGAGCCGGTGCCAGTACCAAGGTAACAAACACCCCCGAGAAGTGATTCCCGTGCGTCGGGTTGACTCGCGAAACCCTCCCCGCCCGGCTGTACGTCAGTCCCTCAGCAGGTCCGGCACCCCGTCCTCGTCCGGCAGGTCCCGCTCCCCGGAGACCACCGTGAGCTGCTGCGTCGCCCGGGTCAGCGCCACGTACAGCACCCGCAGACCCGCCGGGGACTCGTCCGCGATCTCCGCGGGCGAGACGACCACCGTGGCGTCGTACTCCAGGCCCTTGGCCTCCAGGCTGCCCAGCGCCACCACCCGCTCCCCCAGCTCCGCGAGCCACTCGCGGGCCTGGGCACGCCGGTTCATCGCGACGACCACGCCGACCGTGCCGTCCACCTCCGCAAGCAGCCTGGCGGCCTCCTCGCGGACCGTTGCGGCGAGGTCCCCCCCGCGTACCGGCTCGAAGCGCGGCACCACCCCGGTCGAACGGACCGCCGCCGGGGACTCCATGCCGGGCATCGCCAGCGCCAGCACCTTCGCGGCCAGCTCCGCGATCTCCGCCGGGTTGCGGTAGTTGACGGTGAGGGTGAAGCGGCGGCGCGGGCGGGAGCCGAGCGCCTCGTCCCGGGCGGCGCCCGCCTCGTCCGGGTCGGACCAGGAGGACTGGGCCGGGTCGCCGACGATCGTCCAGGTGGCGTGCCGGCCCCGGCGGCCGACCATGCGCCACTGCATCGGGGTGAGGTCCTGCGCCTCGTCGACGATGACGTGGGCGTACTCGGTGCGCTCCGCCGCGAGCCGCTCGGCCCGCTCCCACTGGGTCTCCTCGCGCTGCGGCATCAGCTCCTCCAGACCCGAGAGCTGGTCCAGCGGGTCCGCCTCGCGCTTGCGCCGGGGCCGGTTCGGGGTGCCCAGCAGCGCCTGGAGCTCGTCCAGGAGCGCCACGTCGTGGACGGAGAGCGGACCGCTGCCGTCCGCGTCGAGACGCTTCAGCGACCGGGCCAGGCGGCGCACCTCACCCTGGTTGAGGATGCGCCGGGACCAGCGGCCGAGGCGCCGTTCGTCGGCCATCGCGGCCAGCACCCGGCGCGGTGTCAGTTCGGGCCACCACGCGTCGAGGAACTCCAGGAACGGGGTCTCGGTGGAGACGTCCTCGTCGAACGACGAGCGCAGCTCCGCCACCAGTTGGGGGTCGGTGTAGCGGCCGCGTCCGGAGGACCTGTTCCACAGGGCGTCCAGCAGCAGCTTGCGGGCGCGCGGGCGCAACAGGTTGACCGGGGCGGTCCCGCTCAGGGCGTTGTGCCGGATGCGATGGAGTTCGTCGGCCTCCAGCTCGACCCGGGCCCCGAAGGCGACGACGCGCAGCCGGTTCGGGGTCGGCGCGGCACCGCCTTGTTCGGGCTCCTCGCCGAAGGCGAGCTGCCCCGCCTCCTCACGGGGTGCCGCGGGCCGGCCCTGTTCCAGCGCGCCCCGGGCGGCCTTGCGCAGCACGTGGAGCATCCGGGAGGAGCCCTTGATCCGGGCCACCGCCGGTTCGTCGTACGCCCCCCCGTCACCCGACCGCCGCCCCTCATCGGGGTCCTTCGGGCCGCCCCTCCCGTACGCGCCCTCGACGCCCGCCGCCTCGGACAGCGAGCCGACCGCGCGGATCGCGACCTGGCCCTCCTCGCCGAGCGAGGGCAGCACCCCTTCGGTGTACGCGACCAGGAGCGGGGTGGGCGAGACGACCAGGATGCCGCCCGCGTACCGCCGACGGTCCTGGTAGAGCAGGTACGCCGCCCGGTGCAGGGCGACCGCGGTCTTGCCGGTGCCGGGGCCGCCGGTGACCTCGGTGACGGAGGCGGCGGGGGCCCGGATGACCAGGTCCTGTTCGGCCTGGATGGAGGAGACGATGTCCCGCATGGTGTGGCTGCGGGCCTGACCGAGCGCCGCCATCAGCGCGCCGTCCCCGACCACCGGCAGCTTCTCGCCGTCCAGGAACGCCGTCAGCTCCGGGCGCATCAGGTCGTCCTCGACCCCGAGGACCTTGCGGCCCTTGGAGCGGATGACCCGGCGGCGTACGACGCGGCCCGGCTCCTTCGGGGTGGAGCGGTAGAACGGGGCGGCGGCCGGGGCCCGCCAGTCGATGACCAGCGGGCTGTAGTCGGAGTCCAGGACTCCGATCCGGCCGATGTGGAGCGTTTCCGCGATGTCAGCGGTGGCGTCCTCCCGGACGGTGTCGTCGGCGGGTTCGACGGAGGTGTACGCGCCGTCCGGGCCGCGCTCCCCGTCCTTGCCGAGCAGCAGATCGATCCTCCCGAAGAGGAAGTCCTCGAACTCGCTGTTCAGCCGGTTGAGGTGGATCCCCGCCCGGAACACCTGGGCGTCCCGCTCCGCGAGCGCGCCGGGGGTACCGACCTGGCCGCGCTTGACGGCGTCGTTCATGAGGAATTCCGCCTCGTCGATCTTCTCTTCGAGGCGGTGATAAACACGGTCGAGATGCTCCTGCTCGACACCGATTTCCCGGTCCCGCAGCGATTCGACAGCGGCATCCTGCGCGGCCACCGAGGCCCCCTTCTTAACGGCACTGGGCAGCCGTCAACCCTATGCGAAGGGGGGCCCGAGCGCACCTGCCGACCGCATCCCGATCGCGCGTCGTACCGGGTGGGGCGCGGGAGGGCCCGGCGGGGCGCGGTTCAGGCCCCGATCTCCACCAGCCGCTCCCCGTCGAAGGTCCGCACCTCGAAGCGGTCGATGTCCTTCCGGTCCATCGCCGCCCCGCCGTGCACGTACAGCGGGGACTTCGCCGTCGGGTTCGTGGCGCCCTCGATGCCGTACCCCCACCGCGGGACGGACCAGGAGGTGACGACCTCCTCCTCACCGGTCTTGGAGACGGCGACCAGATTGCACTTCTGCGGTCCCTTGACGTTCTTCAGCTCCAGGACCGTGTGGGTGCCCCAGGCCTTCTCCTCCATGCCGACGGTCGCGCCGACCTGGGTGGTGGGGTCGGTCGCGGAGACCTTCTCCGTCATGTGCTGGAAGAAGGCGTCCTCGGCCGGGCTGGTGGGATGCGGATCGCCCGCCGCCACCGGTCCGCCGCCGCGGTCGTCGCCCGCGGTGACCGCGAAGGCGGCGACCGGGCCGCCGATGATCAACGCGGCGGCCGCGGCGACCAGATACCGGCTGCGGCGCGTGCGGCGGTGCCGCTTGCGCGCGACCTCGTCCATCAGCCCGCCGAGCAGCCGGGGCGCGGGCCGCTCGGGAACGTGCGGTACGGGACGGGCACCGGGCGCGGCGGCGGGCGCCTCGGAGAGCATGGCGAGCATGGGCTCCATCGTCGCGAACTCGTCGAGATGCGCGGCGCACCGGGCGCAGCCCGCGAGATGGGTCTCGAAGGCGCTCGCCTGGGCGTCGTCGAGGATGCCGAGGACGTACGCGGCTGCCGCGTCGTGCTCGGGCCCTTCGGGAGGCACCCCGAACGGCTCGCCCCGGCCGGAGGGGCCGCCGGGGTGCCCGGGGCCGGAGTGGTGCGCGGGCCCTGAGGGGTGTGCAGGACCCGCGGCATACGGGGTACTTGAGGGACCGGACGGCGTGTGGTGGCCGGGAGGCCGGGGCCCCCACGGCTGCCACTGCTGGTCGCTCATGCCGTGATCCCCCTCTCTTCGAGTGCGAGCTTCATCGAACGCAGTGCGTAGAACACCCGGGACCGCACGGTCCCGCTGGGGACGCCGAGCACTTCGGCGGCCTCATTGACCGTACGTCCCTTGAAGTAGGTCTCGACCAATGCTTCCCGGTGCGCGGGGGTCAAATCTTCGAGCGCGTCCGAGAGCGTCATCAGCCACAGCGCCTTGTCGATCTCGTCCTCCGCGGGAATGACCTCCAGCGGCGACGGATCGACCTCGCGCGGCCGGGCCTGCCGGCTGCGGTGGTTGTCGATGACGATGCGCCGGGCGACCGTCACCAGCCAGGGTCGGACGGAGCCGGTGGCCCGGTTGAGCCGGCCGGCGTTCTTCCAGGCACGGATGAGCGTCTCCTGCACCACGTCCTCGGCCCGCTGGCGGTCGCCCGCCACGAGTCGGAGCACGTACGCGAGCAGCGGCCCGGCATGTTCGCGGTACAGCGCCCGCATCAGTTCCTCGTCCGGTATCCCGGAGGGTGACGGGGGCGGCTCACTGCGATGTCGTGCCCTGTGCGGACGGTCATCGGCCACGGCCGCATCCTTGCGCACCCGAACCTCCCGGTCGAGACCTCTGAAACGAGCTCTTCGACCATCGATACGGGGGTGGGGGCCGGTTCATTCAACGCCGGGCGGAATTTCTTTCTCCGGACCGCCCACATCGGGTGCGCCCAGGGTCCTGCGCCGGTGCCGGGCGACCCGTTCGCGGTTGCCGCAGACCTCGCCGGAGCACCAGCGGCGCCGCCCGCCGCGCGAGGTGTCCAGGTAGAGCCGGTGGCAGGCCTCGCCCTGGCAGCGGCGCAGGGCCGCCCGCGCGACCGGGTCGGTGAGCAGGTCCACCGCGTCCCGGGCGACGGCGGCGAGGAGCCCCGCGCAGTCGGGCACGGCGCTCAGGGCCCGCACCAGATCGCCGTCGGCTCCGCGCACCGCGCGGGGCCCCGGAGGCGCCCCGGACGCAAGGGAGTTGATCCGCGCCAGCGCGCCGTCGGCCACGGGTCCGCCGAGCTGAGCCGCCATCAGGCGGCTGATCGCGGAGCGCAGTTCGTGGAAGCGGGCCACCCAGGTGTCGTCCAGGGCCGGCAGCACGGTGCCCGGCGGGACGAGCCCGGCGTCGGTCAGCCACTGGGCCAGGTGCGCGGGCCCGTCGAGCTGTTCGCAGGTACCGGGCACCCCGCCCGCACGTTCCGTGGCCGCCAGATCGAGGCAGATCCGGCCCGCGTCGAACCGCCACATGCGCGTACTCCTGCCCGCTGCCATGCTCCTGTCACCGCCTTGGTCACCGGTGGAACGGCCACCCCCAGAGTGCCCCTGTCGGGGCCCGCCCGGAACCCCTGCCGCCGCGCGGGGTGCGGGCCCCGCCCGCGTACCGTGGCGGCCATGGATCACGAGGGGGAGACACTCATGGACCACCGCGACGGGAGCGTCGTGATCGGCTCCGGTGGGCTGCGGCTGCGCCGGTGGCGCGAGGAGGACCTGCCGGCGCTGCTGGAGGCGTACGAGGATCCGGCGATGCGGCGGTGGCTGGCCACCCAGGTCTCCGGAGCGGACGGGGCCGCCGCCTGGCTGGAGGCGCAGCGCAGGGGGTGGGCGACGGGCACCCGCTTCGCCTTCGCCGTGACGGAAGCCACGACGGACGAAGGGCGGGTCGGCGAACCACTCGGCAACATCGCGCTGAAGCGGCCGGATCCGCGGAACGACTGTGCGGAGGTGGGCTATTGGACGACGGCCGCGGCGCGCGGCCGGGGCGTGGCGTCACGGGCGCTGACGGCACTGTCCGAGTGGGCGTTCGCGGAGTTCGCCGAACAGGGCCTGACCAGGCTGGAGTTGATGCACCAGGTGGACAACGAGGCCTCCTGCCGGGTGGCGGAGAAGGGCGGATACGCGCTGGCGCGGGTGATCCCGGCGCTGCCGCCCGACTATCCGCTGGACGGCCATGTGCATGTGCGGGAGGCTCCCTCGGCGGCGACGCTCAGCCGGCCGGCGGATCATCGTGCAGAAGCCGCTGGAACAGGTGGTGGTCCCGCCAGCGGCCGCTGATGTGCAGATAGCCGGGGGCCGTGCCGATCCGCTCGAACCCGGCCTTGGCGAGCACCCGTTGGGAAGGGGTGTTGTCGGTGACGGTCGCCGCCTCGACGCGGTGCAGGCCCAGCCGGTCGCGGGCCGCTTCGCAGACCGCGCCGACGGCGGCGGTGGCCAGTCCGCGCCCGGCGTGCTCCGCGTCGACCCAGTAGCCGAGGCGGGCGTTGCGGTAGGGGCCCCGCTCGACGCCGGAGAGGGTGAACGCTCCGATCACCCGGTCGTCGGCGTCCGCGAGCACCCAGGGCATGGCCCGCCCGGCGTCCCGGTCGGCCAGCAACGCGGTGAGCCGGGCGGCCTGGCCCTCGACGCTGTAGAAGAGTTCGGGGCGTACGGGTTCCCAGCGGCGCATGTACGCGCGGTTGCGCGTGAGGGCCGCGGCGAAGGAGGGCGCGTCGGTGATCTCGGCGTGGCGGAAGGCCACGTCCGGAGCGATGCGGAGGGGGTGACTGGTCATCCGGTCACGCTAACCGGGGGCTCCCCGGCTGCTGCCCACGGGCCCGGCGATGGCGGGCGTGTGCGTGCGGTCCTCCCCGTACGCCGCTCAGCGGCCGTACTTCGTGTCCGCCGACGGGTCCAGCGCCAGCCGGTAGCCGCGCTTGACGACCGTCTGGATCAGCAGGGGCACGCCCAGCGCCGTGCGCAGCCGGGCCATCGCCGTCTCCACCGCGTGCTCGTCGGTGCCGCTGCCGGGCAGCGCCCGCAGCAGGTCGGCGCGGGAAACCACCCAGCCGGGGCGGCGGGCCAGCGCGTGCAGGAGGGCCATGCCGGCGGGCGGCACCGCGCGCAGTTCGTCGTCGACGAGGACGGCGTGGCCCCGGATCTCGACGCGGTGGCCTGCGACGGGCAGGACGCGGGCGGCGGACGGGAGGTGGGCGCACATGAGCTGGACGAGGGGGCCGAGCCGGAAGCGTTCCGGCTGGAGGGTCGTGATGCCCCGGGCCTGGAGCGGGAGCGCGGTGACCGGTCCGACGCAGGCGACCAGCACGTCGTCGCGCAGGGCGCCGAGGACTTCGGGGAGCAGTCCGCGGGTCTCGGCGCGGCCCAGGAACGAGGCGGCGGCGGGGGCGCTGGTGAAGGTGACCGCGTCCAGGCCCCGGGCGGCGGTGACGTCGAGCATCCGGTCGAGCGGGGCGATGTCCTGCGGCGGCATCCAACGGTAGACGGGGACGACGACGACGTCGGCGCCCGCGGCCGTCAGGGACTCGACGAAGCCGGGCAGCGGTTCGCCGTGCAGCTGGAGGGCGACGCGGCGGCCGTCGACGCCTTCGGCGAGGAGCCGGTCGAGGACCTCGGCCATCGATTCGGACCCGGGCGACCAGGCCTCGGTGAGCCCGGCGGCCCGGATGGCGCCCTTGACCTTGGGGCCCCGGGCGAGGAGTTCGACCCCGCTCAGCGTCTTCAGGAGGGCGTCGCCGATGCCCCAGCCGTCGGCCGCCTCGATCCAGCCGCGGAAACCGATCGCGGTGGTGGCGACCGCGATGTCGGGGGCGTGGCCGATCAGTTCCTTGGTGGCGTCGAGGAGTTCGCTGTCGTCGGCGAGCTGCACGATCCGCAGGGCGGGGGCGTGCAGGACGCTGGCCCCGCGGCGTCTGAGGAGGGTGCCGAGCTCCTCGGCGCGACGGGCGGCGGTCACCCCGACGGTGAAGCCCGCGAGGGGGCCGTGCGTTGTGTCGTCGTCCTGCATGGCGTGTTCCCCGGTTCCCGTGTTCCCGCTGGTACGCGATGTGCGGAGGCCCGAGCCTGCCAACAGTGCGTGACAGGCTCGGTTCCCCCGTATTTCCCGGCCGTTACGTCACACGACGCCGGGGTGTCGTCCCGTGGCCCCTCCCTACACCTCCGCGTAGCCGAGCTGGGCCCGGGCGGGCGCGGGTGCGGGGCGGCGAAGGTATACCGCCCAGGTGAGGGTGAAGCACACACCGTAGAAGGCGAGGAAGGACCAGAACGCCGCGGTTCCGGTTCCGGCGGCCTGGAAGGACTGGCGGAAGGCGAGGTTGATGGCCAGGCCGCCGAGCGCGCCGACGGCCCCGATGAGGCCCATGGCCGCGCCGGAGAGCCGCCGTCCGTGGGCGGCGGCCGCCTCCCCGTCGAGCCCCCGGGCGAGGGCCTTGGCGTGGAAGATGCCGGGGATCATCTTGTACGTCGATCCGTTGCCGAGGCCTGTCAGGACGAACAGGGCGGTGAAGCCGGTGAGGAAGACGGGCAGCGAGGCGTTCCCCGAGGCCTGGATGACGACGCCGGTGGCGGCTGCCATCGCGGCGAAGGTGGCCAGGGTGATGCGCGCACCGCCGTACCGGTCGGCGAGCCGGCCTCCGACGGGCCGGATCAGGGAGCCCAGCAGCGGGCCGATGAAGGTGAGCGACGCGGCCTGGAGCGGGGTCCGGCCGAACTGGGTCTGGAGCACCAGGCCGAAGGCGAAGCTGTAGCCGATGAACGAGCCGAAGGTGCCGATGTAGAGGACCGACATGATCCAGGTGTGCGGGTCGCGGACGGCCTCCAGCGCGGCACCGGTGTCGTTCTTCACGGGCCGGAGGTTGTCCATGTACAGGGCGGCGCACACGGCGGCCAGGACGATCAGCGGGATGTACACGCCGAGGACGATCCGGGGGTGCGAGGCCCCCAGCGTGCCGATGACGAGCAGGCCGATGAGCTGGACGACGGGGACGCCGACGTTGCCGCCGCCCGCGTTCAGACCGAGCGCCCAGCCCTTCCTGCGCAGCGGGAAGAAGGCGTTGATGTTGGTCATCGACGAGGCGAAGTTGCCGCCGCCGATCCCGGTGAGCGCCGCGACCGCGACGAAGGTGGCGTACGACGTGCCGGGCTCCATCACCCAGAAGGCGGCCAGGGTCGGGACGAGCAGGCTCACCGCGCTGAAGACCGTCCAGTTGCGGCCGCCGAACCGGG
This sequence comes from Streptomyces anulatus, assembly GCF_000721175.1. Classification (GTDB taxonomy): domain Bacteria; phylum Actinomycetota; class Actinomycetes; order Streptomycetales; family Streptomycetaceae; genus Streptomyces; species Streptomyces anulatus_C. Next base: position 43,897 of record NZ_JOEZ01000023.1, on the reverse strand, counting down.
CGACGGCGAAGGTGTACGGCACCCGCACCAGCGCGCCGACGAGGGTGGCGGTCGAGATGAGGAAGAACTTCCCGGCCGGGTCGATGCCGTACTCCGGTCCCATGAACAGGACCATCACCGACCAGAGGGTCCAGATGGAGAATCCGATGTGCTCGGAGAGCACGGAGAACCACAGGTTGCGGCGGGCGACGCGTTCGCCCTTCTCCCGCCAGAACGTCTCGTCCTCCGGCTCCCAGGTCTCGATCCAACGGCCTGCCATCACGCGCCTCCACAGGGGGTCGGGGTGTTGTCCCCGACGCTAGGGAGCCCGCGTTTCGGCGTGGTGCCGCGAGGTGACCGGTGCGCAACCTTGCTCTCACCGGGCCGGGGGCGGTCCGGTGAGATGCGGTGCCCGCTACCCCCTGCCGTCCGGCCAGAGCTGCGGCCGGCGCTTCGCGGCGACGTCCTCGGCCCAGCCGAAGACGAGGACGCAGAGCGCGATGAGGGCCCAGGTGATCAGCAGCACGGGCACCCAGCTCTCCAGCAGCCAGGGCACGTTCTCGCTCAGCGCGTCCACCGACCAGAGCCGGTCGTAGAGCGTGGCGGCGGTCAGAATGCAGACGTTGTGCCAGAGGTAGACGGTCACGGCCCGCGAGTTGAGCAGGGTGACCGGCCGGTCGAGGGCCCGCAGCCGCCTGGGCCACTCGGTCCAGGACGGGCTGTAGTGCAGCAGGAGCAGGACGCAGCCGAAGGACCACAGGGCCTGGGCGAGCGGGATGGAGTCCAGGTCGAAGCCGCTGCGGAAGCCCTCGTGGCTCGCCCACCACAGGCCCGCGCCCGCGAAGAGCGGGGCGATCGACGGCACGGTGTAGGCGGGCAGCCGTCTCAGGACGCCTTCCTGGTGGGCCATGCCGAGGACCCAGCAGGCGCCGAAGGTGGAGAAGTCGGTGATCGCGGAGTCGAGGCGGTCGGTGGTGGAGAACAGCTCCAGGCGCATGACGACGGCGAGTGCGAGCGGGGCGAGCAGCGTGGGCCAGGGCAGCCGGCGCAGGCCGCGCAGGATCAGCGGGGAGAACAGCACGAACCACAGGTAGGCCCGGATGTACCAGAGCGGCCCTGCCAGCTCCTCGGGCCAGCTCGCCCCGAGGATTCCGTCGATGCCCGCCACGTCGTACGCGTACGGTGGATCGCTGAGCGGCAGCACCCAGTACAGGAGGTGCTGCCACCACCAGCCGGGGTGGCCCTCGGCGTCCGGGCCCCAGCCCTGGGCGAGCATGCCGGTGACGCCGATCGCGCCGAGCAGCCACAGCGGCGGCAGGAGCCGGCGGACGCGGCCCCGGATCACCTGGACGGCGGGCCGCTCCAGCGAGCGGGCCATCAGCGTCCCGGCCAGCGCGAACATCACGCCCATGGAGGGGAAGACGATGGGCAGCCAGGCCCATCCGGTCAGGTGGTAGAGGACGACCCGGAAGAGGGCGAGGGCCCGCAGCAGGTCGAAGTACCGGTCGCGGACGGGCTTGACGCGCACCACGGGTCGCGGCGGGGCCGCGTGGTCCGTGGAGAGGGCCCTCGGCACGGGCGGGGCGGTCATACGAAGGGCCTCCGGTCCGCGCTGCCGCCGCTGACCGGCCCGGTGTCGGGGGCCTGTTGCGGGCGCTGGACGGAGCTGCCGCCGGGGGCCTCCACCGCGCCGGTGCGGCGCAGCTTCTGCCAGCGCAGCCGGCCGCCGGTGAGCGCGGTGATCCAGGACTGGAGCAGCACGACGTACATGAGCTGGCGGTAGAGGATCTGCTGGAGCGGCAGCGAGATCAGGTGCACCATGCGCTCCTTGTCCAGCCGGAACGCGTACGCGGCGCACACCGCCTGGACCACCAGGACGCCGAACCAGGCGGCGACGGTCTTGGCGGTCGGGCCGAAGACCAGCCCGTACAGCAGGAACACGTCGATCAGGGGTGCGAGGAGCGGGGCTACGACCATGAAGAGGGAGACGAACGGCAGCCCGACCCGTCCGAAGCGGCCCGAGGGCCCGCGTTCGATCACCGCGCGGCGGTGCTTCCAGATGGCCTGCATGGTGCCGTACGACCACCGGTAGCGCTGCGACCACAGCTGCTGCACGGATTCCGGGGCCTCGGTCCAGGCGCGGGCGTTCTCCGTGTAGACCACGCGCCAGCCGTCCCGGTGCAGGGCCATGGTGACGTCGGTGTCCTCGGCGAGGGTGTCCTCGCTCATGCCGCCGACCCGCTCCAGGGCCTCGCGGCGGAACGCCCCGACGGCCCCGGGGATGGTGGGCATGCAGCCGAGCACGTCGTACATCCGGCGGTCCAGGTTGAAGCCCATCACGTACTCGATGTGCTGCCAGGCGCCGATGAGGGAGTCGCGGTTGCCGACCTTGGCGTTGCCCGCGACGGCTCCGACCCGGGGGTCACCGAAGGGCTGGACCAGCTCGCGGACGGTGGCGGGTTCGAAGACGGTGTCGCCGTCCATCATCACGACGATGTCGTAACGGGCGTGCCGGATGCCGTTGTTGAGGGCGGCGGGTTTGCCCGCGTTCCGCTGGCGCACGACCCGTACGCGGGGCAGCCGCATCGCCTCGACGAGGTCGGCGGTGCCGTCGGTGGAGCCGTCGTCGATGACGATGATCTCGATTCTGTGCTCACTGGCGGCCAGGGAGCGCACGGTGGCCTCGATGCACTCGCGTTCGTTGTACGCGGGGACGAGGACGGAGACCGGGCGGGTGACGGGCGCGCCCCAGCTGAAGTTCCTGCGGCGGACCTTGCGGGCGTGCAGGAACGACAGCAGCAGCATCAGCCCGAAGCGGGCCAGGACCAGGACGCCGATGACGGCGAGCCCGACGACCAGGACGCCGGTGATCCGCTCGGACACGGCGACGGCGGAGACGAAGGCCTTGCCCTTCCACAGCGCGAACCCGGTGACCGGGGTGTGCGCGCTGGGGGCGTCGAGGGCCGTGGTGAGACGGGTGAAGGTGTAGCCCTGCTCCTTGAGGTCGGGCAGCAGGGTGTCGAGCGCGGCGACGGTCTGCGAGCGGTCGCCGCCGGAGTCGTGCAACAGGATGATGGCGCCCTTGCCGTCCTTCGGCGTGGCCCGCTCGACGATGGCGCGGACGCCGGGGCGCTTCCAGTCCTCGCTGTCGGTGTCGTTGACGACGGTGAGGTAGCCGCGGCTGCCGACGTACTCCGTGACCGGCCAGGACTTGTTGTCCATGGCGTACGAGAAGGAGGAGTACGGCGGCCGGAAGATCGAGGTGCGGATGCCGGCCGCGCCCGCCAGCGCCAGCTGGTTCTGGGACAGCTCCCAGTCGATGCGCTCGTCGGACTGGTAGGAGAGGTCGGGGTGGTTGAAGGTGTGCAGGCCGATCTCGTGGCCCTCGGCGACCATCCGCTCGACCAGGCCGGGGTAGCGGGCGGCCATGTTGCCGGCGACGAAGAAGACGCCGTGGGCGTCGTGCTCCTTCAGCTTGTCGAGCACCTTGGGCGTCCACACCGGGTCGGGTCCGTCGTCGAAGGTCAGGACGATCCGGCGGTCGGGTATGCGCAGGGTCTTCGCGTCACCGGAGCGGGCGTCGATGACGGGCCCGCCGGAGCGGACGTCCTTCGGCACCTGGGTGTTCCGGTCGGCGTCGCGGACCCGGTGGTCGGCGAGGATCTCGCTGTGCACGTATCCGCGCAGCATCAGCATCGCGAGCAGGGCGACGAGGAACGTCGTCGGCAGGAGGTAGCGCATGGGGAGCCTGAACCGGCTCCGGCCGCGTGGCGCTTTCCTCGATCTGCCGTTCCTGCCCCGCGTGGCGGGGGTGTTCATCTACGGGGCGCTCTCTTCTTGCACCGGCGGATCGGGAGTCTCGGCGGGAGGTGTCGTCGGATCGGACGGCTCCGGCTCGGGGGGCGGCGGCGGGGGGTCGGCCGGCGGTTTGGCGGTCGAGGTCGTGGGGGCCGGTTCCGTGGCCCCGCCCGCGCCGCCGCCGGTGGTGCCGGGCGGAACGGCCGACGTGGACGCGGAGGGGCTGCCCGTCGATCCGGCGGGCACCAGCACGGAGGGGGCCGACGGGGTCGCGCCGCCGGGCTCGCCGGACGCGTCGGGCGCCGCGGAACCGGAGACGCCGGGCCCCGGCTCCGGGGCGTCGCCGGACGGGTCCCCGGCGGCCTCGCTGGGTGCGGGGACCTCCTCGACCTGCTCCGCCTGCGCCTCCTCCTTGGGCTCGGCCAGGGGCAGCCACGGGGCGCTGGAGTTGCCGCCGAGGACGGCGAAGACCAGCGTCACGGCGTAGGCGGCGCAGACCGTGGCCAGCACCCAGCCGAGACGTCGGAAGGTCTTGCTGCGGCGGCCGCTCTCGTCGACGAAGACGGGGCCGTCGGAGCCGTCCGGCGGGGCGGGCTCGCCGGGCAGTTCGGCGAGCTGACGGCCCAGCCCGTCGAGCTGGATCGTCGCGTCGTTGGGCTCATGCGTATGCCCGGTTCTCTTGTCTTCGCGCCAATTGTCCACAGCTGAAGCCCCATCCCCCACTCAAAGAATCGGGCACACCGAATTTGACTGGTTCTTTACTGTTGGACTGGCCCCCACCCGTCCGTGAACCTGACGCCCATGCACCCGGACGAAGAACATAGCGCACGGTGTTGACGCCCAAGTGCCGCTGAACGGAGTTGATCAGGAACGGTTGCGCATCAGTGACAGATCACCCTCGGGAAGCCAGCATCCGGACGGCGGGACCAGCCACCCATCGGCAAGGGCCAACTGGTCGGTAGCGTTCCGCAGCGCGTCTACGCCCGGGTGGTTCAGACCTTTGCGCCAGACCAGCGCCAGCGGCGAAAGCGGAACCGGATCGACGAGCGGGCGCAGCACCGTTCCGGGCAGCGGCGGGAAGTCGACGACGGCGAGCACGGGGTGCCCCCCCTTCGACATGACCCGCTGAAATTCGGCCACACCCACGGCGAGCGGAACGGGTGGGGCCATGGCGATGCCCCACTCGGCGAACAGCGATGCGGCGAGGTCGGTCCACTCCCGTGTCCGCTCGTTGCCGGCCCCCGCGTAGACGGTCTCGCCGGCCAGCTCGGCCAGGGCGACGACCTCCCGCGCGGCGAGAGGATGAGAGACGGGCAGCATCAGGGCCATCGGCTCGTACCGCACGGGGTGCACGGAAAGACCCGCGCGCACCGCGGGGGCCAGTCCGGCGGCCCGGCCGAAGGAGGCGTCGAGCCGGCCGGCCAGGATCTCGGCGGCGGCCCAGGTGAGCCCGGACTCGAAGCGGGCCATCAGCTCGCACTCCGGCAGCAGCTCGCGGGCCCGTGCCAGCACCCGGGCGGCGGTCGTCCCGTCGCTGTTCAGGTCGACGAGCAGCGGCCGGGCAGGCGCCCCGCTGAACGCCCCGGTCAGTTCGGCGTGCGCGTCGAGCACCCGGCGGGCGTACGGCAGCAGGCGTTCGCCGTCCGGGGTGAGCGTGACCTGCCGGGTCGTGCGGACGAACAGCTCCGCGCCGAGCTCCCGCTCCAGCCGCCGGACGTCCCGGCTCAACGCCTGCTGCGCGACGAAGAGGCGGGCAGCGGCCCGGGTGAAGTGCAGTTCGTCGGCGACGGCGAGGAAGGCGCGCAGGAGACGGGGGTCGGTGTCGGCGGGAGGCACGGCGCGAATCTACCGCGCCGGGCCCCATTCACAACACGGTCGCGTGAATCGGTGCGGAGTAGGTGTTGGACCCGGGCGGCGGGGCACGGCGAGCCTTGCCGTATGCCGATATCCCCAGCCGCCCGCCCGGAGACCGCGCCCCGGGCCGTCCCGTCCCACCCTGCCGACCCGACCCGGCCTGCCGGCCCGATCCCGGCGGTCCCGTCGCGCCCTGCCGCCCCGACCCGCCCGGTCCCGTCCGCCCGCCCCGTCCGGGCCGATCCGCCCGCGCACTCCTCCACTCCCCTGTTCGCCGTCGCCGGCGGCCAGTTGGCCGCCGCCCCGCGCTCCGCGCCCGGGAGCACCGGGCCACGGCGGTCCTCGAACCCGTACCTCCGGCTGCTGGCCACGCCCGGGGCCCGGGCGTTCACGGCGGGCAATCTGATCGCCCGGCTGCCGATGGGGATGCTCGGCGTCAGCGCGATCATCATGATCGCCGGATCCCGGGGTTCGTACGCCCTGGCCGGGGCCGTCACCGCTACCGGTCTGGCCGCCACGGCGGTCGTCGCGCCCTTCACCGCCCGGCTCGTCGACCGCTTCGGGCAGGCGCGGGTCGCCGTGCCGGCCACCGCGCTCGCCGTGCTGGGCTCGCTGGCCCTGGTGCTGTGCGTGCGCCACGACGCCCCGGCCTGGACGCTGTTCGCCGCGTACGCCGCGACCGCGACGACCCCGAACACCGGCGGGATGTCGCGGGCCCGCTGGGCGCATCTGCACCGGGGCGATCCGGCGGCCCTGCACACCGCGAACTCCTTCGAGCAGGCCGCCGACGAGCTGTGCTTCATGCTGGGCCCGGTACTGGCCGCGACGCTCTGCGGGGCGCTGTTCCCGGAGGCGGGCACGGTGGTGGGGGCGGTGCTCCTGATGACCGGCGTCCTGATCTTCGCCGCCCAGCGCGCCACGGAGCCGCCCGTCACGCTTGGTACGAGGACCGTGGCGTCGCCCCTGCGCACACCGGGGGTGCCCGCACTGCTGGCGGTCTTCCTCGCCACGGGGGCGGTGTTCGGGGCGCTGGAGGTGGTCTCCATCGCGCACGCCGGGGGCGCGATCCTGGCGCTCCAGGCGGCGGGGTCGTGCGCGGCGGGCCTGGTCTACGGTTCGCTGCGTCCCGCCCGGGACGTGCGCCGCAGGCTGCTGCTGTGCCTGGCCGCGATGACGGCGCTGATGTCCCTCCCGCTGCTGGCCGCCGCCGGGTCGGCCTCGCTGCCGGTCCTGGCGCCCTGTCTGCTGCTGGCGGGGGCGGCGACCGCGCCGACCATGGTCACGGGCATGACGCTGGTGCAGCGGGCCACCCGCCCGGAGCAGTTGAACGAGGGCATGACACTCTCGGTGACCGCGCTGCTGGGCGGGATCGCGGCCGGAGCGGCGGCCGGCGGCTGGCTCGTGGAGCACGCGGGCACGGCCACCGGCTACGCGGCCCCGATGTCCGCGGCGGCCCTCGCCCTGGCCGTCGCGGTCGCGGCGACGGCGACAACGGCTTCGCCCCACGGTTCACCGGAGGCATCACCGGCAGCACGCCCCGGTCGCGGGGCAAGCTGACTCTCCCGGGCGACGGAGAGGTGCTGGCATGAAAAAGCCTCCGCCCCGCGAGTGAACTCGCGGGGCGGAGGCTTACATGGGGTGGTGGAGATGGCGGGAATCGAACCCGCGTCCAACGGTGCGGAACCAGGGCTTCTCCGAGTGCAGTTCGCTGCGCTTTTCTCGGCCCCGGAGGTCACGCGAACAAGCCTCCGACAGGCCCAGCCACTGTTTGGTTTCCTTCTCGGCCCCGTGGCCGGGCCGAGAAGTTTAGATCCCTAGTTGATGCCAGGATCCGGGTCGGGATCACCCCCGGGCTGACACTCCGCAGAGTCTTCGCTTAGCTGCTAATTAGGCAGCGAGGGCGAAGGCGGAGGAATCGCGCTTGGAATTGGCGATTATTGTTTGCGACATATGGTTTACGAGATCATTGCCGCTTCCTCGACTCGCTTCCCCTGCTTCGACATCCGCTGTCGAAACCGATCATCCCCATGTTGATTTTTCAAATCGCACACCTTCGCTGAGGTGCACGGCCCATCGTACGTGACCAACGCCGGACGATGCCACCGTATTCCTGCCCGGACACCGTCCCCGCCCGGACAGGCCCCGGACAGGCCCCGCTCAGGCGCTGCGCTGCCGCCGGCGGGCCGCCGAGATGGCGCGGTTCGTCTCCCGCGTGTCCTGCTTCTCGCGGAGCGTCTGCCGCTTGTCGTACTCCTTCTTGCCCTTCGCCAGCGCGATCTCGACCTTGACCCGGCCGTCCTTGAAGTACAGCGCGAGCGGCACGATCGTGTGACCGCTCTCCTGCGACTTCGACTCCAGCTTGTCGATCTCGGCCCGGTGCAGCAGCAGCTTGCGCTTCCGCTTGGCCGCGTGGTTGGTCCAGGTGCCCTGGACGTACTCGGGTACGTGGATGTTGTGGAGCCAGGCCTCGTGGTCGTCGATCTGGACGAAGCCGTCGACCAGGGAGGCCCGTCCCATGCGCAGGGACTTGACCTCCGTCCCCATGAGGACGAGGCCGCACTCGTAGGTGTCGAGGATCGTGTAGTCGTGCCGCGCCTTCTTGTTCTGCGCGACCATCTTGCGCCCGGTGTCTTTTTCCTTCGCCATAGTGCGGTCATTTTCGCACTACGACCCACCCCCGAGGCCACTCAATACCGTCTCGGCCCGCTGCTGGGCCCTCTCCCGCACCAGGAGGTCGGGGGTGATGCCCCTGCCGTCGACGTTGCGGCCCGCCGGAGTGCGGTAGTGGCCGACGGTCAGCTCGGCCACCGAACCGCCCGGAAGCTCGCTGGGCATCTGCACGGAGCCCTTGCCGAAGGTGGGCGACCCGACGGTGACCGCGCGGCCCCGGTCCTGGAGGGCGCCGGTCAGCAGCTCGGCGGCGCTCATCGTGCCGCCGTCGACCAGGACGACGACCGGCCGGTCCGTGTCACCGCCCGGATCGGCGTACAGGGCCTGCTCCTCCCCGCGTACGTCGTACGTGGCGACCAGCCCGCCGTCCAGGAAGGCGGAGGCTGCGACGACGGCCTCGGCGACGAGTCCGCCGGAGTTGGCGCGCAGGTCGAGAAGTATCCCGGCCCCGTCAGGGGCGTCCCGGACCGCGTCCCGGACGTCGGCCCCCGCACCCTTGGTGAAGGCGGCGACCTTGATCAGGACCGCCGACGAGGGCTCGGCCCCCAGCCGCCGCACCGTGACCGCCTCGGTGGTCAGCCGGGCCCGCCGCAGGGTCCTCGTCCAGCTCCGGCCCTCCCGGACCAGACCGAGTTCCACCCGGCTGCCCTCGGCCGCTCCCGTACCGTCACCGCGCAGTAACGCGACGACCTCCGCGACGGGGCGCTTGCCGACCGCGCGGCCGTCCAGGGTGCGCAGCAGGTCGCCGGTACGGATGCCGGCCCGGTCGGCGGGACCGCCGGCCTGCACGCGGGACACGGTGACCTCGCCGTGCGCGGTGCGCCGGGCGGAGAGCCCGACGCCGGTGTAGGAACCGTCCAGCGCCTGCTCGAACTCCTCGTACTCCCGCTCGTCGTAGACCGCGCCCCAACGGTCCCCGCTGCGGCTGACGACCTCCTCGGCGGCGTCCTTCACGGACTTCCCGTCGGCCTCGGCCTCGGCGGCGGCGTCCTCGATCTCCTCGCGGTCGACCGGGGCGACGGTGGAGGAGACGGCACGGGTCTGCGTACCGGGCCGGGAATCGGGGTCCCGCGGCAGCGAACCGGTCGCGGCGGCGGTGGCGAGAGCACACCCGAAGACCAATGTCAGGGCCGCCCCGCGGCGAAGGCCGCGGGGCCCGAAGCGGTGCGCAGAGCCCGGCATGGCGACGAGTCTAGGACAAGCCCCCTGGGGCGCACGGGCGATCACCCGTGCGCCCCAGGGGGCACATGTCACACCTTCAGGTACTTGCGCAGCGCGAACAGAGCGGCGACTGCGGGCATCAGCAGACCGATCGCGAGCACCAGCGGAAGCTTGGTGAGGACCGCGTCCCAGCCGATGAAGTTGATCAGGTTCAGCTTCTCCTGGAGCGCGAGGCCGCCGTCGATCAGGAAGTACCGGCCGCCGAGCAGCATCGCGCAGGCCAGAACGCCGCCGATCAGGCCGGCGACGGCCGCCTCCATGATGAAGGGGGCCTGGATGTAGAAGCCGGAGGCTCCCACGAGGCGCATGATGCCCGTTTCACGTCTCCGGCTGAACGCGGAGACGCGCACGGTGTTGACGATCAGGATCAGTGCGATGACCAGCATCAGGATCATCACGTAGATCGCGACGACGTTCATGCCGTTCATCAGCTCGAAGAGGTTGTCCAGGATGGACCGTTGGTCCTGGACGGACTGCACCCCGTCCCGCCCGGCGAAGGCCGTCGCGACGACCTTGTACTTCTGCGGGTCGTCCAGCTTCACGCGGAACGACTCCTGCATCTGGTCGGGCGTGATGTTGCCCGCCATCGGGGAGTCGCCGAACTGCTCCTGGTAGTGCTTGTACGCCTCGTCGACCGTCTCGAAGTGGACCGTCTCGACGGCGTCCATCTTCTTCAGATCGGTCTCGATCTGCTCCTTCTGCTCCTTGGTGACAGCCCCCTTGGCGCACTTGGGCATGTCCTTGGCGTCGTTCTTGTTGCAGAGGAAGATCGAGACGTTGACCTTGTCGTACCAGTAGTCCTTCATCGTGCTGACCTGCTCGCGCATCAGCAGCGCACCGCCGAACAGGGCGAGCGAGAGGGCGACGGAGACCACGACCGCGAAGGTCATCGTGAGGTTGCGGCGGAGACCGACGCCGATCTCCGACAGGACGAACTGGGCGCGCATGGCGTCCTTTCAGTACTCGATGCTCGAAATGCACGAAGGGCCGGAGCCCTTCGGTCAGTGCTGGTAGCCGTAGACGCCGCGTGCCTGGTCGCGTACGAGACGGCCCTGCTCGAGCTCGATGACGCGCTTGCGCATCTGGTCGACGATGTTCTGGTCGTGGGTCGCCATGATCACGGTGGTGCCGGTCCGGTTGATCCGGTCCAGCAGCTTCATGATGCCCACCGAGGTCTGCGGGTCGAGGTTGCCGGTCGGCTCGTCCGCGATCAGCAGCATGGGGCGGTTCACGAAGGCGCGGGCGATGGCCACACGCTGCTGCTCACCACCGGAGAGCTCACCGGGCATCCGCTCCTCCTTGCCGCCGAGGCCGACGAGGTCGAGGACCTGGGGCACGGCCTTGCGGATCTCGCCGCGGGGCTTGCCGATGACCTCCTGCGCGAAGGCCACGTTCTCCGCGACCGTCTTGTTGGGCAGCAGGCGGAAGTCCTGGAAGACCGTCCCCAGCTGGCGGCGCATCTGCGGCACCTTCCAGTTGGACAGCCGCGCGAGATCCTTGCCGAGCACATGGACCATGCCCGTGCTGGCGCGCTCCTCGCGCAGGATCAGTCGCATGAAGGTCGACTTGCCGGAGCCGGAGGACCCCACCAGGAAGACGAACTCACCCTTCTCGATGTCCAGCGAGACATCGCGCAGAGCCGGTCGGGTCTGCTTCGGGTAGGTCTTGGAGACGTTGTCGAATCGGATCACGGATGCACCACGGTCGGCCGGGAGTAGGTGAGCGTGACCATACGCGAACCGGGCTCACGCGCGCAGGCGGCGTCCGGCAATGGGCGATTTATGGCGGATCGACCCCCGGAACGAAACGGGTCGTGCCGGACCTTGTCCGGCGGGCCGCGCCGAAATCGCCGCGAGCTGGCACAGTGGTGGGGGGAACGGTTGCGTTTCCGTGAGCGTTGTGCGGAGAGAAAGCAGGCAAGCGGCTCCGCCGCGCGGGAGGAGGAATGCGCATGACCTACGACCGACTGGTGTGCGCGAACTGCGCGGCGCCCGTGAGCGAGGGCCGTTGCCGTGTGTGCCGTGCCGTACGGCAGCAGATGCTGGAGGAGCAGGGCCAGGGCCCGCTGGCCGGGATGAGCCCGGTCATGCTGATCGCCCTGATGGTGGTGCTGCTGACCGCACTCGCGCTGCTGGCGCACCAAGCGGCCTGATCCGGCCCGCGCGGCCCCTGGGGCCGCCCCGCATTCGCCCCGTCGGGGCTGACAGACGTATGCGTACGGCCGCCTGAGCGGTCCGGGCGCGCAGAAGGGCCCGGGAGGCGTCGTACGCCCTCCCGGGCCCTTCGTCATGCTGTGCCGTGCCGTGTACGGGCCTGGCTTGCGCCCGCTACGCGTCGGTACGGTCCACCACGGCCGCTACGGAACGCTACGGACCTAGGCGACCGTGCGACCGCCGCCGACGAGGCGCGGCAGGACGCGGAAGCCGATGCCGCCCGCGATCATCGTCGCGGCGCCGATGACCAGGAAGGTCGTCTCGGCCGCACCGGTCTCGGCGAGCTCTTCCTTGCCCTTGCTCTGCTCGACCGGCTTGTTGCCGACGCTGTCGGTGTCGGTGTTGTCGGTGCACTCGGCGCCGTCGAGGTCGACGGTGCAGGTGCCGGCGTCGTCGCCACCGGTGGCGGAGCCGCCGGTGGTGGAGCCGCCGGTGGTGGAACCGCCGGTGGTGGAACCGCCGCCGGTGGAACCGCCGGTCGCGGAGCCGCCGCCGGTGGAACCGCCGGTGGTGGAACCGCCGGTCGCGGAGCCGCCGCCGGTGGAACCGGTGGTGCCGCCGGAGGCGCTGGTCCCGCCCTGGTCGCCGCCACCGTTGTTGCCGGTACCGCCATTGTTGCCGGTACCACCGTTGTTGCCCGAGCCGCCGTCGACACCGCCATCTACGCCGCCGTCGACACCGCCGTCGACACCGCCATCTACGCCGCCGTCAACACCACCGTCGACACCGCCATCTACGCCGCCGTCAACACCACCGTCGACACCGCCGTCAACACCACCATCTACGCCACCGTCAACACCACCGTCGACACCGCCATCTACACCACCGTCAGCGCCCGCGTCGACGCCGCCCGGGTCGCCGTCGCCCAAAATGTCCGCCTGAACCTGGACGTCGGCGACGCCAGTGTCGACGCCGATCTCCAGTGCCTGCGCCGCACCGGCAGCGGTCAGCGAGGCACCCGCGGCGATAACCGCACCAGCGGCGATCCGCGCGACGCGAACCCGCGTCTTCTTCGTCATGTGTTGCTACCCCCAGTAGCCGATCTCGTCATTGGAGCAGCCATATGCGGGCCACGAGCCCTGCGGGGAATCGCTCTCGGCAAGGCCACGTCGTGTCGTGGTCACCCCGCCCGCCCCCCGGTTCACACCCGTCCCAGACATACGCATGCTGCTCTAGCACCCTGGCCAGAGTTGAGGACTACGTCAAGGCCGTTCCGTGCACTAGGCACCGATATGGGGGTTCTTGACGGCTAATCGGAAGCCCGACTGTGACGCATCGGGCACAGATCCTCCGCAACGCGGACGGGCCCGGACAGTCACCTGTCCGGGCCCAACCTCCGTACCGCCGAAGCTACTTCTCGCGCTGCTTGCGCCAGCGGATACCCGCTTCGACGAAGCCGTCGATCTCGCCGTTGAAGACCGCTTCGGGGTTGCCCATCTCGAACTCCGTACGCAGGTCCTTGACCATCTGGTACGGGTGCAGGACGTACGAACGCATCTGGTTGCCCCAGGAGTTGCCGCCGTCGCCCTTGAGCGCGTTCATCTTCGCCTGCTCCTCCTGGCGGCGGCGCTCGAGGAGCTTCGCCTGGAGGACGTTCATCGCGGACGCCTTGTTCTGGATCTGCGAGCGCTCGTTCTGACAGGAGACGACGATGCCGGTGGGCAGGTGGGTCAGACGGACCGCGGAGTCCGTGGTGTTGACGCCCTGTCCGCCGGGGCCCGAGGAGCGGTACACGTCCACGCGCAGCTCGGACTCGTCGATCTCGATGTGGTCGGTCTGCTCGACGACCGGGAGCACCTCGACGCCCGCGAAGGACGTCTGGCGGCGGCCCTGGTTGTCGAACGGCGAGATGCGGACCAGGCGGTGGGTGCCCTGCTCGACCGAGAGCGTGCCGTAGGCGTACGGGACCTGGACGGCGAAGGTGGTCGACTTGATGCCGGCCTCTTCGGCATAGGCGGTCTCGTAGACCTCGGTCTTGTAGTTGTGCCGCTCGGCCCAGCGGATGTACATGCGCTGGAGCTTCTCGGCGAAGTCCGCGGCGTCGACGCCGCCGGCCTCGGCCCGGATGGTCACCAGGGCCTCGCGCGCGTCGTACTCGCCGGAGAGGAGGGTGCGGACCTCCATCTCGTCCAGCGCCTTCTTCACCGACTCCAGCTCGGTCTCGGCCTCCGCCTGGGCGTCGGCGTCGGCCTCGTCGGCGGCGAGCTCGAAGAGGACTTCGAGGTCGTCGATGCGACCGCGCAGGGTCTCGGCCTTGCGGACCTCGGCCTGGAGGTGGGAAAGCTTGCTGGTGATCTTCTGGGCCGCCTCCGGGTCGTCCCACAGGGACGGCGCCGCAGCCTGCTCCTCGAGCGCGGCGATGTCCGCCCTCAGCGCATCCAGGTCCAGGACGGCCTCGATCGACCCCATGGTCGAGGAGAGGGACTTCAGCTCTTCGGAAATATCGACGACTGCCACGGGTCCAGCGTAACGGCTGGACGGATGAAGCTTGCCCTCGCCCGCGAAACCGGATGCCGCTCCGGTGTCCGGGCGAGGGTTCTCGACGTACCGCCGCGAGGGCTTTCAGCGGCTCTGTTACGGGGTCGCCGGGGCCGAGTTCTCGCTGTCCTGGGGGACCGGATCGCCGTCCCCGCCGCCGGTGGCCAGCCAGCCGCCGACCGCGATGGCCGCGCAGAGGGCGACGGCGGCGACACCGAGGGTGAGGCGGCGCTTGCGGACGGCCGCCGCCTTGTTGCGGGCGGAGCCGGGCCGGGGCCTGCCCGGGGCGCGGGGGGCGCGGGCCGTGCCGAGGGGGCCGCCCGCCAGCTCGTCCGGGGCCGGGACGCGCATGCTCGTGTGGGTGTCCCGGTTGGAGTCGGGGGCGGAGCCGGGCACCAGCGGGACCGCCCCGCGGCGGCGGGGCTCCTCGGCGGCCGGGGTGTACTGCTGCTCGTCGTAGGCGGGGGACTGCGGGTCGCTCTCCCCGGCGTCCGGCTCGTCCACCTCCAGCGGCGGTATGCCCGCCAGCAGGGGCAGCAGGTCGCGCAGCCGTACGGCGAGCTCCGAGGCCCGCAGCCGGGAGGCGGGGGCCTTGGCCAGGCACTGGACGAGGAGCTGCCAGAGCTCCTCGGGGATGCCGGGGAGCGGGACGACGGTCTCGGTGACGTGCCGGCGCAGGACCGCGCCGGGGTGGCCGCCGCCGAAGGGCGTGAATCCGGCGAGCAGCTCGTAGAGCACGGTGGCCAGGGCGTAGATGTCGACGGCGGCGCGCGGCGGGAGGCCCTCGACGATCTCGGGTGCCAGGTAGTCCGGCGTACCGATGATCTTCGTGGCCTTGGTGCGGCGCGGGGTGTCGATCAGCTTGGCGACGCCGAAGTCGGTGAGCAGGGCGGGGTGGGAGCCGCCGGGGCCGAGCGGGCCCTCCATGTCGAGCAGGATGTTCTCGGGCTTGACGTCCCGGTGGACGACCTGGGCCTTGTGCGCGGCGGCCAGCCCGTCGGCGACGTCCGCGATGATCGCGACGGCGGCCTCGGGGGCGAGGCGGCGCTCGCGGTCCAGGCGGGTGCGCAGGTCGGTGCCGCGTACGAGCGTCATGACCAGGGCCAGGTCGTTGCCGTCCACGACGAGGTCCCGGACGGCGACCACGTGCGGGTGGTCGAGTCCGAGCAGGGCGGTGCGCTCCTGCACGAAGCGGCCCACGAGCTCCTGGTCGGACGCGAGGTCCTCACGGAGCAGCTTGATGGCGACCGGGCCCTCGGGCCCTTCGCCGAGCCATACCGTGCCGGCGCTGCCGCGCCCCAGGATCTGGTGGGCCGTGTACCGGCTGCCGATATTCCGTGCCAAGACTGCTCCCTCAGCGGCTGGCGGTGGACCCCCGGCCGACAAAGTTACGCGGCGTTCGGGGTGTCACGTGCCTGGGATGGCACCGACCTTCACTTCTCCGGGCCAAAAAGGCCCGGGGAAGTCGACAAAGGGACAGAGTTACGGGGGCGAGACCTCGGCCCGGAGCGGGCCGGGGCGGGTTCTCCACCGTTGCGGGTCAGGCTCCGCCCGAGCCGCCGGCGCTGTCGCCGACGCTGGAGATCCAGTCGGTGACCGTGCCGATCGCGTCGCCGATCGCCTCCCAGTAGCCCTTGCCCTGGGCGACCCAGTCCTGGAGCGGGGTGAGCTCCCAGATGAGCCAGCCGGCGATGACCAGGAGCACCACGGTGAACAGGCAGCCCTTGAGGCAGCCGAGTCCGGGGATGCGCATCGGGTTGGCGCCGCGCTGCCTCGGCGGACGCGGCTCGCGCGGCGGGCGCGCGGCGGGCTGCTGGGGCTGCTGCGGCTGCGGGGGCGCGTACTGCTGCCGCTGGGGCTGCTGCGGAGGCGCGTACTGCTGCCGCTGGGGTTGCTGCTGCTGATGCTGCGGCGGGTACTGCTGGTGCTGCGGGGGCGGCTGGCGGCGCTGGGGCGGCTGCTGCTGGTGCTGCGGCGGCCCCTGGCGCTGCGGCCGGCGGCGCAGCGGGTCCTGGCTCGGGTCGAGGTACTGGACCTGGGTCTGCTCGTTGCGGTCGCGGGCCGCCTGGAGCTGCGACTGCCACGGGTGCGGGCCGTCCGGCTGCGGCGGCCCGTCGGGGCGCTGCGGTACGGGCGGCATGACGGCGGTCGGGTCGGCGTGGCCAGGACCCTGGCCCGGGCCGCCCTGGCCCCCGGGGCCGGTCTGCGGGAGCACGCTGGTGGCCGCGGCGGGGTCGAAGGAGCCCGCGTTGCCCGGCAGCACCTGCGTGGGGTCGGCCGCGCCCGGGGTCTCCGGGACGGCCGTGGGCGCCGGGTCGGGGGCGAGCAGGGCGCCCACCCCGTCGGCGGCGGCGATCTGGGCGGAGTTCGCGTGCACGCCGATGCCCGCGGCGACCGTACGCAGACCGCGGGCCAGGTTCTCGGCGCTGGGCCGACGCTCCGGGTCCTTGCTCAGGCAGCGCTCCATGACCGTCCACAGCGGTGCGGGGACGGTGGAGGGCCGGCGGGGCTCCTCGCTGAGGTGCCGGTGCAGGACTTCGAGGGCGGTGCCCCCGGCGAACGGCGGGCGGCCGGTGACCAGCTCGTACAGCAGGATGCCCGCGCCGTAGATGTCGACGGCGGAGGTCTGCGGGCGGCCCTCGGCGGACTCCGGCGCCACGTAGGCGGGCGTTCCGACGAACTCGTGGGTCCGGGTCAGGCCCGGGGAGTCGGCCAGCCGCGCGATGCCGAAGTCGGTGAGCATCGGGTGCATCTGGCCGTCGCGCTCGTCGAGCAGCACGTTGGCGGGCTTGAGGTCGCGGTGGACGACGCCGTCGGCGTGGCTGGCGGCGAGCGCGTCCGCGATCTGCGCGGTGAGCAGCGCGGCGGCGACCGGGGTGAGCGGGCCGTCCTCGCAGAGGTAGCGGTGCAGGTCGGGGCCGTCGATCAGATCCATCACCAGGGCGAGGAGATCGCCCTCGACGACGAGGTCCCGGGTGCGCACGATGTTCGGGTGCGTGAGCCGCAGCAGGACGGAGCGCTCCCGCAGGAACCGCATCACGACATCGGCGTCGTTGGCCAGCTCCTCCTTGAGGACCTTGATGGCCACGGTCTCGCCCGGCTGACCCGCGACGGCTGCCTCGGCGCCCGCGGTCTCCCGCTGGCGGGCTCGCCAGACGGTGCCCGTGGCGCCGCGTCCGAGCGGCTCCTCGAGCAGGTACTTGCTGCCTACCGGCCGCACGTCATGCGCTCCCTGCTGATCGTGGTGCTTGCGGTCCCCTGGGGGCCCCGATGTTCCGGCCCACTGTAGTGCCGCCGAACGGGGCACCGGGGGCTCACGTTTCGAGGGAGGACGCGCAGACCGGGCGGACGGTTGCCGCACAGCCGCCCAAGGGCCGGTCAGACGTTCGGCCACGGGTGCGGGTTTCCGCCCGGCAAGCGGCGGATAACTGCCGGAACACCGTTCCCAGCGTCGGGATCCGGACGCAAGCAGGCACTTTTGCGCCCACAGCCGACCATTCAAGATCATTTAAAGGTGACCGCCGGGCGTGTTGTCAGTGGCAGGTGCGAGGATGCCTCCAGCACGGATCTGCGAGGTCGGAGTCTCGCGGTGCGTGACGACCTGTACGGACGACGTGTCCGTGCCGGGCGGGGGGAATCACAGGGCGTTTCCCCTGCCGGGCACCCCGCGCAGAAGGGACCGCTGACGGCGATGCAGATCCGGCTGACCGTCCTCGCGCCGCGCAGCGGCCACACCCCGGCGCGCACCTGCGACGTGCTCGTCACCGCCCCCGCCGGGACGGCGCTGGCCGCCGTCGCCTCCCAGCTGGCCTCCGCCGTGTCGGGGCCCGAGAGCTCCCAGGGCGGCGGGGCGATCGTGCTCTTCGCCGGACGGGAGCGGCTCGACGGGCACCGCATCGCCCTGGGCGAACCGCCCCTGGTGGACGGCGCGGTCCTCTCGCTCCAGGTCCCCGGCGACGACGAGGCCACGGACGACCCCGTGCCGGCCCAGCTCCACGTGGTGGCGGGGCCGGACGCGGGCGGGGTCCATCTGCTGCACGGCGGGCAGATCCGGATCGGCCGCTCCGCCGACGCGGACGTCCCGCTCGACGACCCGGACGTCTCCCGGCTGCACTGCGCGGTGACGGTCGCCGACGACGGCCGGGTATCGGTCGCCGACCTCGGTTCGACGAACGGCACCTCGCTGGACGGCGTCGAGGTGCACGAGCGGCCGGTCCGCCTCCCGCCCGGCGCCCTGCTGCGGCTCGGCGAGTCCGCCCTCCGCCTCACGGCGGGCTCCCGTCCGGCGACTCTGCCGACCGCCCCGGACGGTGAGGGGCACCTGCGGGTGAGCCGCGCCGAGACGGGGGCCTCCGCCCCGGGCCACGGCACCGGTGCGCCCTTCGGAGCGCGCACCCCCGACCACGGCGGCCAGGGCCACGCGTACGGCGCACCGGCCTCCCCGCACCCTCCCTCCCCTTCCGCATCCGTATCCGCTTCCGCCTGTTCCACGGCGCCCTCCCCCGAGGAGGCCTCCTGGCCGGAGCAGGCCGAGGCCGGGCCCGGCGCGCACGCGGGACACGGCGGCCACCCCCGCGGGGAGTTCGCCGGCGCCCCGGCGCCCCGGCGCGGCATAGGGGCCTGGGCGAGGCGGCTCAAGGGCGGCGCGAAGGGCGAGCAGGCGACGGGCGCGGAGACGGTGGCCGGCAGGTCCGGGCCCTTTGCCGGCCCGGACGCGTACGGCGCCTCCCGCACCCACGGCGCCCCGGCGGCCCACGGATCATCGGCGTACGGACCCGGAGCCTACGGATCAGGGACGCGCGGGGCGGAGGCGTACGGGGCAGAGGCGTACGGCTCCTACGGCTCCCCGGCCGGCTCTCCCGACCCCTCCGGCGGTCCGTCGGGGGCCGGGCATCTCGCCTCCCCGGCCTCCCCCGGCTCCCCCTTCTCCGCGCTGCCCTCCGCCCCCGAGGGCACCTGGCCGGATCCGGCGGCCGTGCTGCTGACCGCGCTCGGCCCCGGTACCCGCCTCTGGGAGCGCCACCCGGAGCACCCGGAGGCGCTGGTGGTGCGGCTCGGCACGACCGACCGGGCCGAGGTGCCCGCCGTGCCGGTGACCGTGGGGCTGCGGGAGGCCGGTTCGCTGGGGCTGGCCGGTCCGCGCGCCCGGCTGGCGGGGCTGGCCCGCGCGACGGTGGCGCAGCTCGCCGCGCTGCACTCCCCGTTCGACCTGGAGATCGTCCTCATCAGCACGGACCGCTCCCGCCCGCTGGAGGAACGGCGGCGCGAGTGGTCCTGGCTGGGGTGGCTGCCGCATCTGCGCCCGACGCACGGGCAGGACTGCCGGCTGCTCCTCGCGTACGACCGAGAGCAGGCGGCCGCCCGTACGGCCGAGCTGGTGCGCCGCCTCGACGAGGGGCCCCTCGGGCCCGACTGGCCGCATCTGGACCGGGCCTCGGTGGCCGAGGCGGCCCGCGCCCACACGGGTCCGCACACGGTGGTCGTCCTGGACGGCGACCCCGGTACGGCGATGCTGCGCGAGACCACGGCGCGGCTGGCCGGGGCGGGCGCGGCGGCCGGGATCCATCTGATCTGCCTGGCCGAGACCCCGGCCGCCTCCCCCACCTCCCCGGTGTCCGCGACGTACGAGGCCGCCTGCCGGGCCTCCATCGCCTTCCGGGAGTGCGGGGCGGTCGCGATGCTGAGCGGGGACGTCGCCACGGCGTTGCGCCTGCTGCGTACGGCGGGCGGACAGGCCGCGGGGCACGGGACGGTGGCCGCGGTGGACGCGGTGTCGGCGGCCTGGGCCGAGCGGTTCGGGCGGGCCCTGGCACCGCTGCGCGAGGAGGGCTCGGCCGCGCTGGCGGGCCGCCCGACGACCGCGGCCCTGCCGCCGTCCGCCCGACTCCTGGACGAGCTGGGCCTGGCCCGCGCCACTCCAGCCTCGCTGATGGCCCGCTGGGCGTCCACGGCGGAGGCCCAGCCGGGCGCGTCGGCACCCCGGGCCGCGGCTCCCCCGCCCCGCCAGGAGCTGGACAGCCACAATTCCGGGCGCACCCTCAGCGCGGGTCCCCGCGTCGGCCCCCAGCGCACCGCGACCCCCTCCCCGCACCGGGATTCCGGCCGCACCCCGTACCCGGTGGCGGGCGCCCCCGACCCGGACCGCACCCCGTACCCACCGCTGGACACCCGCGACTCCGAGCGCACGCCCATCCTGGGCGCCCAGCGTTCCGGATCGGGCCAGGCCTCCGCGGCCGGGGAGCGGGGCGACGGGGCCGCGGACCGGCCCGCCGTGCACACCGGCCGGCCGGTCCTCGTGCTCGGGGCGGGCCCCCGGGGCCCCCTCAGCGTCGATCTCGCCGACGAGGGCCCGCACCTGCTGATCGAAGGGCCCCCGGGCAGCGGCCGCACCGAGCTGCTCCGGGCCGTCGCCGCCTCGCTCGCCTCCGCGGCCCGGCCCGACCGGCTCGGCATCCTGCTCGTCGACGGCGCCGGCGGCGAGCAGGGGGAGCGCGGTGAGGGCCTGCTCCCCTGTACGGAGCTGCCGCACGTCTTCACGCACCTCGTGGCGTCCGACCCGGTCCGGATGCGGGAGTTCGCGCAGGCCCTGGGCGGCGAGCTGAAGCGGCGCGCCGAGCTGCTCGGCGACCTGGACTTCGCCGCCTGGCACGGACGGTACGCCCAGCAGGACCCCTCCCCCCGCATCGTGGGCCAGCGGCCGCCGAGCGGCGCCGAGCGGCGGGGCGACCTGGACTCCCCGGCCAGCGGCACCCTGCGGCTGCGGCCCGCCGCCCGGTCCGCGGACCCCGGCCCCTCCCCGCTGCCCCGGCTCGTCGTCCTCGCCGACGACTTCGACGCGCTGGTCGCCCCGGCGCTCGGCAGCCCCGGCCGGCCGGCCGCCGGTTCGGTGGTGCGGGCGCTGGAGGCCGTGGCCCGGGACGGCGGACGGCTCGGGGTGCACCTGGTCGCCACGTCCGCGCGCCCCGACCGTACCGAGGACACCGAGCTGGCCCGCGGCGCCCGGCTGCGCATCGTGCTGGACGCCCCGGTGCTGCCGCCGTCCCCGGACGAACCGGCCCCCGGCCGGGGCAGGCTGGGGCATCCGGACGGCCGGGTGACGCCGTTCCAGGGGGGCCGGGTCACCGGCCGCATCCCGCGTACGGCGACGCTGCGGCCCACCGTCGTCCCGCTGGAGTGGGAGCGGATGGGCGATCCGCCGACCCGGCGCCCGGTCCGCGAGCTGGGCAACGGTCCGACGGACCTGGCGCTGCTCGCCAGTGCGCTGGAGCGCGCGGCCCGTTCCGTGAATGCCGAGCGGCTGCCCGCACTGGTGCCGTTCACGGCCTGACGCGGCCACCGGCACGACCCGGCCCCGGCCCTGACGCGGCCACCGGCACGACCCGGCCCCGGCCCTGCCGTCGCCACCGGCACGACCCGATACCGCCCCTGCCGTCGCCACCGGCGTGACCCGTACCGCCCCCGCCGCCGCCACCGGCACGACCCGCCTCTGCCCCTGCCCGGACAGGCTCCCGACATGCACTGACATGACGTCACGAGCCGATCACGATAGGCCTGTTGGGCCCTCCGACGGTATTGCGGGGCCCGTGCGCCGGGCGTAGGACTGTGCGCACGGAGGACGTAGTCCGGCATGCGCACATGACCGGGCGCGTACGGAAGAGACGGGGCAGGAATGCGCACAACCTTCTCGATAAGCAGGACCGCACTCGTGTTCGCGGCGGTCGGCGCTCTGGCGCTCACCGGCTGCGGGGGCGATGGCGATGGCAAGAAGAAGACGGGAGACGGCTCCGGCAAGGGCACGGACAGCGCGTCCACGGTCGACCTGCCGAAGCTGGACGGGGAGAACATCTCGGTCGCCGCGGTCTGGACCGGACCCGAGCAGGCCAACTTCACCAAGGTGCTGGACGAGTTCGAGAAGCGCACGGGCGCGAGCGTCACGTTCGTCCCCGCGCAGGACCCGATCATCAACTTCCTGGGCACGAAGATCGCGGGCAAGCAGCCGCCGGACGTGGCGATGATCCCGCAGGTCGGCGCCATCCAGCAGGCGGCCGCGAAGAAGTGGGCCAAGCCGGTCGGCGCCGAGGCGAAGGCCCAGCTCGACAAGAACTACGCCAAGGTCTGGCAGGACCTCGGCGCGGTGGACGGCACCCAGTACGGCGTGTACTTCAAGGCCGCCAACAAGTCCCTGATCTGGTACAACGCCGCCGCGTTCGACAACGCGGGGGCGAGCGAGCCGAAGACCTGGAAGGACTTCCTGACGACCGCGGAGACCATCTCCGCCTCCGGCGTCACGCCGGTCTCGGTGGGCGGCGCGGACGGCTGGACCCTGACCGACTGGTTCGAGAACGTCTACCTCTCCCAGGCGGGTCCGGAGAAGTACGACCAGCTGGCGAAGCACGAGATCCCGTGGACCGATCCGTCCGTCAAGGACGCGCTGACCACGCTGGCCGGGCTGTTCGGGAAGCCGGAGCTGATCGCGGGCGGCGCGGACGGGGCGCTCCAGACGGAGTTCCCGGCCTCGGTGACCCAGACCTTCACCGGGGGCGACCAGCCCAAGGGCGCGATGGTGTTCGAGGGCGACTTCGTCTCCATCAACATCGCGCAGACCGAGGCGAAGATCGGCACGGACGCCAAGGTGTTCCCGTTCCCGGCGGTCGGCGCGGACTCCCCGGTGGTGACCGGCGGCGACGCGGCGGTGGCGCTGAAGGACACCAAGGGCGCGCAGGCGCTGCTGACCTGGCTGGCCTCGTCCGACGCGGCGAAGATCTGGGCCGAGGCGGGCGGGTTCATCTCCCCGAACAAGGGCCTGGACCTGAAGGCGTACCCGAACGACGTGCAGCGCACGATGGCCCAGGCGCTGATAGACGCGGGGGACGACGTCCGGTTCGACATGTCCGACCAGGCCCCGCAGTCGTTCGGCGGGACGCCCGGGAAGGGTGAGTGGAAGATCCTCCAGGACTTCCTGAAGAACCCGAAGGACATCGCGGGGACCCAGGAACAGCTGGAGTCCGAAGCGGTCAAGGCGTACAAGAGCTGACGCGGTGACGACAGCGACCGCGGGGGGCGCCGGTGCGGCGCCCCCCGCAGACGACACGACTCCGCGCCCGTCCCCGCCCCCGGATCCGGGGAAGTCCCGCCGGAGCGTCACCGGCACCCGCAGGATCATCGCGGCGGCGTTCCTGCTGCCCGCGCTGGTGCTGCTCGGCGCTCTGGTGCTCTATCCGATCGGCTACTCGGTCTACCGGTCGTTCTTCGACCAGGCCGGTACGGGCTTCGCCGGGATCGACAACTACACGGCCCTGTTCACCGATGCCACGATCCTCACGGCGGTGAAGAACAACGCGATCTGGGTGGTCTTCGCCCCGACGGTCGCCACCGCGCTCGGGCTGATCTTCGCGGTGCTGACCGAGCGGATCCGCTGGGGCACCGCGTTCAAGCTGATCGTCTTCATGCCGATGGCGATCTCGATGCTGGCGGCGGGCATCATCTTCCGGCTGGTGTACGACCAGGCTCCCGAGCGTGGTGTCGCCAACGCGGTGGCGGTGGGCGTGCACGACACGTTCAACCAGTCCTCCGGCTTCCCGAAGGCCCGCCCGCTGCCCGTGCACCCGCTGGAGAAGGGCGACGGCGGGGCGTTCGTGTCCAAGGAACCGATCCGGGCGGGCCAGCCGTTGCGGGTTCCGCTGGTGGGCGTGGCCCCGGCGAAGATGCCCGGCGACGCACGTCCGGCGAAGGAGGCCCCGGCGGTTTCCGGGGACGGGGAGAAGATCTCCGGCACGGCCTGGCTGGACTTCACCCGGGGCGGCGGCGGAAAGCCGAATGCCGTCGACCCGAAGGAGGTGGGCCTGAAGGGCCTCACGGTCGAGGCGGTGAAGGACGGCAGGGTCATCGCCACGGCCACGGCCGGACCGGACGGCGTGTTCACCCTGCCGGCCTCGGCGGACGGGGCCCAACTGCGTCTGCCCGCCGACAACTTCCGCGAGCCGTACAACGGCGTCGACTGGCTCGGGCCGTCCCTGGTGACGCCCGGGATCATCGGCAGTTACGTGTGGATGTGGGCCGGGTTCGCGATGGTGCTGATCGCCGCCGGACTGGCCGGTCTGCCGCGCGAGCTGCTGGAGGCGGCCCGGGTGGACGGCGCCAACGAGTGGCAGGTGTTCCGCCGGATCACGGTGCCCATGCTGGCGCCGGTGCTGGCGGTGGTCCTGGTGACGCTGATGATCAATGTGCTCAAGGTCTTCGACCTGGTGTTCATCATCGCGCCGGGCTCCTCCCAGGACGACGCGAACGTGCTGGCGCTCCAGCTGTACCGGTCCTCGTTCGGCACGGACGCGGACCTGGGGATCGGGAGCGCGATCGCGGTGCTCCTGCTGCTGCTGGTGATCCCGGTGATGCTGTTCAACATTCGAAGGATCCGGAAGGAGGGACGCCGATGAGCGCGACCGAATCATCTCTCAAGGCGAAGCAGGCCAAGCAGTCCCTCGGCGCCCGGATCGCCGCCCGCGCCGGCGGCGGGGTGATGCGGGTCTTCCTGATCCTGGTCGCCCTGTTCTGGCTGATGCCCACGATCGGCCTGCTGCTGTCCTCGCTGCGCGGGCCGCAGGACATCGCGGCGACCGGCTGGTGGAAGATCTTCACCGCCCCGTCCGAGATGACCTTCGACAACTACCAGCGACTGCTGGACAATTCGACGATCACCGGCTCGCTCCTCAGCACGATCATGATCACCGTGCCCTCCACGGTGCTGGTGGTGGTGATCGGGTCACTGGCCGGATACGCCTTCGCGTGGATGGAGTTCCCCGGCCGGGACTGGTGGTTCCTGCTGGTCGTCGGATTGCTGGTGGTGCCGGTGCAGGTCGCGCTGATCCCGGTGTCCGAGCTCTTCGGCACCATCGGGATCTTCGAGACGACGCTCGGGGTGGTGCTCTTCCACACGGCGTTCGGCCTGCCGTTCGCGATCTTCCTGCTGCGGAACTTCTTCGCGGAGATCCCCCGCGAGCTGCTGGAGGCCGCCCGGCTCGACGGGGCCGGCGAGATCCGGCTCTTCACCCGGGTCGTGATGCCGCTGGGCGGTCCGGCGATAGCCTCGCTCGGGATCTTCCAGTTCCTGTGGGTGTGGAACGACATGCTGGTCGCGCTGATCTTCGCCGACTCCGAGTCGCCGCCGATCACCGTGGCGCTCCAGCAGCAGGTACGCCAGTTCGGCAACAACATCGACGTGCTCGCGCCCGGCGCGTTCGTGTCGATGGTGATCCCGCTGGCGGTGTTCTTCGCCTTCCAGCGGCAGTTCGTCTCCGGCGTGATGGCGGGCGCGGTCAAGTAGCCGCCGCGGCAGGGCCGTGAACCTCGAAGGCGTACGACCGAAGGCGTACGGCTGTACGTCAACACCGAGCGGCCCGGTTCCCCGGAACCGGGCCGCTTCGGTGTGCACATCCCCCGAATGCCACGTCCGGCGTAACCCTGTCATTCCATCCGACGTTTGCGGGCCACCTGGTTCCCGCGAACGACCCATGGATGTGTAGTGCCCCGGTTCACCATCATCGTGCCCGCATTCCGGGTCCAGGCGTATCTGCACGCGTGTCTGGATTCCGTGCTGACCCAGTCCTTCAAGGACTACGAGATCATCGTGGTCGACGACTGCTCCCCCGACGCCTGCGGACCGATCGCCGACGAGTACGCCCGCCGGGACCCCCGCGTCACCGCACTGCACCTGCCCCGCAACATCGGACTGGGACCGGCCCGCAACGCCGGGATGGGCCGGGCCGGCGGCGACTACCTGATCTTCCTCGACGGCGACGACACCCTGCTGCCGGACGCGCTCCGGATCATCGCCGACCGGATCGACGCGACCGGCGAGCCCGACGTCCTGATGTACGACTACGCCCGTACGTACTGGACGGGCCGCAGCGTCCGCAACGTCCTGGCCGCCCACCTCGACGAGGCAGGGCCGGCCCGTTTCCGGCTCACCGACCGCCCCGAGCTGCTGCAACTCCTCATGGTCGTCTGGAACAAGGCGTACCGCCGCGCGTTCGTCGAGGCCGAGGGGTTCACCTTCCCGCCCGGCTACTACGAGGACACCCCCTGGACCTACCCGGTGCTGATGTCGGCCGGGTCGATCGCGGTCCTGGACGCGGTCTGCGTGTCCTACCGGCAGCGGCGGCGCGGCAACATCCTCTCCACCACCAGCGAGAAGCACTTCGACGTCTTCGACCAGTACGACCGGGTCTTCGCGTTCATCGACTCCCGCCCCGAACTCGCCGTGTGGCGGCCGGTGATGTTCCGGCGGATGCTGGACCACTTCTCGGCGCTGTTCGCCTCCCGGGACCGGCTGCCGCTCCACAGCCGCGCCGCGTTCTTCCGCCGGGCGACCGCGTCCTGCCGCCGCTATCACACCCCCGGCGCCCCGGTCCCCCGCCGCGCGCTGCTGCGGCACGGCCTGCTGCGGCTCGGCGCGCGGCGCACCTACCGGGCCCTGTCGGGGGCCCAGCGCCTGGGCGGCCGGCTGCGCCGGGGCTCGGCGGCCGTGCGCCGGGCGGTGCGGGGCGCGGCACTGCGGGCGCACTACCGGATCCAGTCGCGGCTGCCGTTGCGCACCCGGGACGCGGTGTTCGCCGCCCGGGGCGGCGCGGGGTACACGGGCAGCCCGGCGGCGATCGAGGCGAAGGTCCGCGAGCTGGTCCCGGGGGTGCGGACGGCCTGGATCTGCCGGCCGGTCGACGCCCACACCGTGCCGACCGGCACCCGGCACCTCGCGCCCGGCACGTTCGCCCACTGGACGGCGCTGGCCCGTTCCGCGTACCTGGTGAACGACGGCTCCTTCGACCGGGGGCTGGTCAAGCGGCGGGGCCAGGTGCTGCTGCAGACGCACGAGGGGACTCCGCTGCGGACCGTGGGCACCGATCTGCTGGACCGGCCCGCCGCCGCCCGGGGCACCGACTTCGAGCAGCTGCTGCGCTCGGTCGACACCTGGGACTTCTCCCTCTCGGCGAACCCGCACTCCACCCTCGTACGGGAGCGGGCCTACCCGTCCGCGTACACGACGCTGGAATACGGCTCGCCGCGCAACGACGTGTACCACCGCACGGGCCCGGCCGATGTGGCGCGGCTGCGCGAGACGCTGGGGATCCCGGCGGGCAGCACGGCCCTGCTGTACGCCCCGACGCACCGCGACTACCGGCGCGTCCAGCGGCCCGCCCTGGATCTGGAGCGACTGGTTGCGGTCCTGGGGCCGCGGTTCGTGGTCCTGGCCCGGGCGCCCCTACCGGCCGGCCCAGGGGGCGTCCGCCGTGCGCCGGATCCCCGGATCATCGACGTCAGCGCGCACCGGTCCCTGGAGACGCTGGCGCTCGCCTCGGACGCCCTGATCACGGACTACGCGTCGCTGATGTTCGACTACGTCAACCTGGACCGCCCGGTGGTGCTGCACCTCGACGACATCGAGGCGTACGAGGCGGCCCGGGGCACGTACTTCGACATCACCGCGTTCCCGCCCGGCATCGTGGCCCGGAGTCAGGACGAGCTGTTCGACGTCTTCGCCACGGACCACTGGCGGGGCTCCCGCTCGGCGCAGCTGCGGGCCGCGTTCCGGGCCCGGTTCTGTCCGTACGACGACGGGTACGCCGCGGAGCGGGTGGTGCGCCGGGTCTTCCTCGGGGAGACGGGCGGGCTGCCGCTGCCGGTGCCGTACGCCGCCCGCCGGACGCCCGCGGCCCTGCCGTCCCAGGAGGACACCGGGGCCCGCGTCGGGGGCTAGGCCGGTCGCCCAGCGGGTGATCAGCGTTCCAGGAACGCGAACAGCTCCTCCCAGCGCCGCAGGGTCTCCGGCTCGGAGAACCGCTGGACGCCGGAGCGGGCCCGCGCGCCCATGGAGTCGCGCAGCCGGGGGTTGCCGGTGAGCCGCAGCAGCCGGTCGGCGAGGGCGGCGGTGTCCCCGGCGGGGGCCAGGAGTCCGTCCTCGCCGTCGCGGACGATCTCGCGCACCCCGGGCGCGCAGTCGAACGCGGCGCAGGGCACGCCACTGGCCATCGCCTCCAGCAGGGCGAGCGGGAAGCCCTCGCCGCGGGAGGACTGGACGAAGACGGAGGCGTCCGCGAGGGCCCGCTCGACGTCGTCGGTGCGGCCCATCCACTCCACGGACCCGTCGAGGCCGAGGGCGGTGCACTGCGCCTTCAGCGCGGTCTCGTCCTCGCCCGCCCCGTACACGCGCAGCCGCCAGTCGGGGCGGAAGGGCGCGACCTGGGCCCAGGTGTCCAGGAGCAGGTCGATGCCCTTCTGGTCGCTGAGCCGGCCGATGCTCGCGACGGTCCTCGCGGTGCGCGGGGAGGGCACGGCGGGGAGCCGGGAGAGGGCGTTGGGCAGGAAGCCGACGTTGTTCATGCCGTCCCCGGCCCACTGGTCGGCGTCCTCCTCGGTGAGGACGAGCCAGTGGTCGAGGTCCTTGTAGTGGTTCTTGATCCAGCGGTAGCGGTGGCTCGCGCGGGAGTAGCCGTAGGACTCGTGGCTCATCCCGATGACCCGCAGCCCGGTGGTGTCGGCCTCGCCGACCCACTCCATCGCCCAGACCTGGGTGACGATGACGACCGCGCCGGGGCGGGCGGTCGCGAAGATCTCCGAGAGCCGGGCGACCGCCTGCTTCTTGGCGGCGACCCGGGCGGCCTCCTTGCGCCGGGTGGGGATGCGGAAGCGGTCGCGGATGCCGTGGGGCGTCCAGGGGGTCGGGGGGTGGGCGGGGTAGAGGGCGGTGACGGGGTGGGCGGGCTGTTCGGGCAGCGCCATCGTGAGGTCGGAGGCGTGGATGCCGATGGCGTGGACCCGGTGGCCCTGGCCGGTGAAGAGGCGGGCCGTCTGGTGCATCCAGCCGGTGACGCCGCCGAGTTCGTCGGTGCTGTTGGAGACGATGAAGATGTCGCGGCTCATCGGCCGGCCCCCCGGTCGTGGTCGGTGGTGTGGCGGGCGCCCCGGAAGCCTCGGGAGGCTCCGGGGGCGAACACGGCGGCAACGGCCCTGCGGGCCGCGTCGCCACGGTCGTAGGGCCCGAACTGCGCTACGAAGGCCCGCCGTTGATCCGCGTACCGGGTGTCCGACTTCTTCAGTTCGGCGAGGGCGGCGAACAGTTCGTCCTGCGTCGCGGTCACCGGGCCGGGGGCCTTCTCCCGCAGGTCGAAGTAGCTGCCGCGCTCGGCCGTGTACGTGTCGAGGTCGGGGGCGTACAGCACGACGGGCCGGTCGAGGAGGGCGAAGTCGAACATGATCGAGGAGTAGTCGGTCACCAACACGTCCGTGAGGACCAGGAGTTCGCTGACGTCGTGGTGGTGCGAGACGTCGACGACGGTCCCGGGCGGGCAGACCGGCAGCCGCGCGGACTCCAGGTAGTGGGACCGGACGAGCAGGGTGTGGGTGTCGCCGAACCGCTCCGCGAACTCCCTTACTTCCAGGAGGAGTCGGCCCTTGCCCTGCCTGCCGGGCCCACCCCGGAACGTCGGGGCGTACAGCACCGTCTTCCTGTGGTCGTCCAGCCCGAGCGCCGAGGCGAGCGGCGGGCGCGGCAGCCGCCCTTCGGTCTCGGACCGGGTGCGCTCCGCGATCAGGGCGTCGTTGCGCGGGTAGCCGGTGCGCAGGAGCTTGTCCTCGGGCAGCCGGTAGGCGCGGGCGAGGGTGTTCACGTCGTGCTCGGAGCGGACGAGGAAGTGGTCGAAGCGGTCCACGGCCTGCTGGAGCCGCTCGCGCTGCGGGGCGTTCTGCAGCCGTACGCGGGTCTCGTCGAAGCCCATCCTCTTGTACGCGGATCCGTGCCAGGTCTGGAGGTACGTGGTGTGCCGGGGCTTGCGCAGGTTCTGCGGGAAGCCCTGGTTGTCGACCCAGTACTCCGCGCGGGCCAGCGCCCACAGATAGCGCCAGGACCAGCGGCGTACGAGGCTGGCGTCGTCCGGGAAGCCGGCCGGGGAGGGGTCGTAGGACCAGGTGGCGTGCAGTTTCAGGCCCTGGCGGCGGATCTCCTCGTGGAGGGCTCGTGGGCTGTCGCCGTAGCAGGTGCCCATGTGGCTCTCGAGGACGACGGAGCCCCGGCGCACGGGGAGCCGGGTGAGCCAGGTGTTGTAGGCGGTGGCCTTGAAACCCCGGGAGCGGTAGCGGTCGAGGCGCTTGCGCAGGGCCCTGACGAGGAGCTTCGCCTTGCGGGCGGGACGGAAGTGCGTGGCGTAGCGGATCAGGCGGTGGGCGGTGCGGGCAGGACGGCGGCGGGCGGTCAGCCGGAGCGCGAGGTGGTCCTTCAGCGTGATGTAGGGCTCCCAGGTGTCCCCGGCGAGCCGCCCGAGCAGGGGCTGGGCGGCGAACCGGGCCGCCCCTTCCACCTGGTCCTGGGGGGCGAACAGATCGCTGACGGACCGGGGCCCGTCGGCGCCCCCCGCCTGTACCGTCAGCCGCGCGTCCCACGCGGTGTCGCGGGCGCCGACGGGGCGCAGACGGCGCGAGACGTCGGCCCGCGCGCGCCAGATGATCCCGTTCCCGTCGTGCCGGACCTCCTCGACCGGGAACGCGACGGCGCGCGCCCCGCCCCGGGCCCGGAACTCCAGGGTGGCGGTGAGGGGGGTGCCGGGGCCGGGTCCGCTGTGGCCGGGCAGCACGAGGCGGCCTTCGAGCAGCAGGCGGCCGTCCCCGTCGGTGGCGCAGCGGGTGAGCCGGTTCATCAGCCGCAGTTCGCCGAACGTACGGTGCTGGTGACCGAGTTCCGTGACGTCGAGGGGCAGCCCCTCAGCGCCGTCGCCCCAGGTCACCCGCCCGTCCGCACCCGTCGCCAGGGGCGCGCACACGGTGGCGGGACGGCTCAGCGCGTACGCCGCCGCGAGGACCCTTTCCGCGTCGCCCCGGGCCAGCAGGGTCACGGCGACCCGCTCCAGCGGCGGCAGGTCCGGCGGGACGGGCGTGGTCAGCGTGCGGGCGGCGGCTGCGGCGACCTGGGCGCGGCGGGCGGCGGGCAGCCGGGGGAAGGACCGGGCGAGCGGCACCAGGTGGTCGCGCGCGAACGCCTTCTCCCGCTCCTCGCGCAGCTCGGTCAGCCCGTGTGCGAGGAGGGTGTTGGCGACCCGGCGATGGGCCTCGACCAGGGCGGTGAGGTCGCGGGCCCGGTCGGGGTCGGCCCGGCCGGTCACGACGAGGCGGCGGACCAGGGCGATCCGGCCGACCGCGGCGGCGGCGAGCGGGCCGAACAGGATCTCGCCGTGCGCCAGGTCCTCCTCGTAACGCAGCCCGTGGCGCCTGGCGGCCTCGCGGCGCAGGCAGAATCCGGTCACCAGGGCGTCCCTGACGACGAGTCCGGGGGCCTCGGTGAAGCGGGCGAGGGTGCGGGAGCGGGCGTACAGCTCGCCCTGCCAGGACGGTTCCCGCTCCTTGCCGCTCTCGTCGGCGATCCGGCTCCAGCGGCCGGCGATCAGGTCGGCGCGGCTGGTCTCGCCCGCCAGCCAGAGGTTGCGGCAGGCGTGCCGCTGGAGCCGCTCGCCGGTGCCGAGGACCAGGACGTACCGGCCGTCCGCCGCTTCCAGGCCCGCGTTGCGCAGGGCTCCGGTGGTGCGGACGGCCGGGTCGGCGTGGACGAGGCGGACCCGCCCGGGGGCCCGGTCGGCGAGGGCGCGGGCCGTGGTGCGGACGGCCGGGTCGGCGGCGGAGGCGAGGACCACGACGGCCTCGGCTCCGCGCAGCGACTGGCCGAGCACGGACTCCACGGAGGCGCGGAGCGCGTCGGCGCCGCCGGGTCCTTCGCCGTCCCCGCCGCCGGTGATCACACAGCTGAAGTCGCTCATGCCTGCTCCCCCTTGAGCATCCGGTCGACGACCCCGGCGGCGGCGGTCCCGTCGTCGAGGTCGCAGAAGGCCTCCCGGAACCGCTCGTACGCCTCCCGGTGCCCGGCGGTGGCGGCCTCCGGGTCGCGCAGGGCGGCCACGACCCCGGCGGAGTCGGGGATCAGGGGTCCTGGGGCGCGGTTCTCGAAGTCGAAGCAGAAACCGCGCAGGGTGTCGCGGTAGTGGGCCAGGTCGTAGGTGTGGAAGAGCATCGGGCGGCCGGTCTGCGCGAAGTCGAACATGACCGAGGAGTAGTCGGTGACCAGGACATCGCTGATCAGCAGCAGTTCGGCGACGTCCGGGTGGCGCGAGACGTCCCGGACGAATGCGGTGTCGGGGACACTGCCGCCGACGAGGTAGTGGCGGCGCACCAGCAGGACATGGTCATCACCCAGGGCCTCCCGGGCCTGCGCCAGGTCGAGGTGGAGGTCGAGCCCGTAGCGCCCGCCCTGCCGGGGGAGGTCGTCGCGCCAGGTGGGCGCGTACAGGATCACGCGCCGCCCCTCGGGGATCGCGAGCCGTTCGCGTACGGCGGTGGCGATCTTGACCCGGTCGGGGGCGTACAGCAGGTCGTTGCGCGGGTAGCCGCACTCCAGGACCTCGCCGGAGTAGCCGAAGGCGCGGCGCAGGACGGGCGTGGAGAAGCTGTTCGGGGAGACGAGGACACTCCACTGGGCGGACCGGTGCTCCATGGACGCCATGTAGGCGGCGTCGGCGTGCGGGGTGCCCGCGAGGTCGCGGCCGATGCGTTTGAGCGGGGTGCCGTGCCAGGTCTGGACGACGCACTGGCCCTCGGCCCGCTCGAACCACTGGGGCAGGTGGGTGTTGGTGACGACCCAGCGGCTGCGGGCCAGCGCCTCGTGCCATTGCGCACTGTGCAGCGCGACGGGGCGGACGCCGTCGGGCACGGCCGCCTGCTGGTCCCGCACGACCCACAGGTGCTCGATGTCCCTTCCGCGGGCCGCGAGTTCGCGGTGGATGGCGCGGGGCGAGTCGGAGTACTGGCGGCCGTCGAAGCTGGAGTAGAGGACGGCGGGGCGCAGTTCGTCCGCCGTGCGGCCGCGCAGGCCGGTGTACCGCTCGCGCTGGATCCGCTGCCCGTACGGTCCTGACTCCTGCGCCGGGAGGGCGCTGCCGGACTCCAGGACAAGCCGGTCGTGGTAGCGCCGCTGGAAGGTGAAGTCCCTACCGCCCGAGGGGTGTTGCCGTGGCAGGTCACGGTGGAGCGGCGTGCTCAGCCGGAGCGGCCGGTACGCCTCCGGGTCCCGCTCCCCCGGCTCGCGCAGGAAGAGGTACCAGCGCCCCTCGGCGAGCGGCAGCGCCCCGCCCGGCCCGTCGACGGCGGCGGGCGCGATCACGGCCCGGAAGCCGTCGCCGTCTCCTCGCTCCAGGCCGAGGACGGCCTCCTCGTGGTGGCCGCTGTGCCGCAGGACGAGTTCGTGGAGGCCTGCGCCGGGTGCCGGAAACGCTCCTTCCAGCACCAGCTCATCCGACTCCGACCAGGTGGCGGAGGTGACGACGGGCTGAACGGCCCGGTCGGTGAGCACGAGGTCGCCCGAGGGGTTGGGTGCCGCGTACAGTTCACGGCCGCCGGGCAGCGCATAGCGTCCGTCCTGGCCGTCGGTCCGGGCAGCGACCGTCAACGGGGCTCCCCCGACGACGAGTTGGACGCCCCAGATGGCGTCCTGTCCCCGGAAGGCGCTGTCGTCCTCCCGCCGGAAGGCGCTGAGCGGGATGTCCGCCGCCCGGGAGCCGGGCGAGCCGCGCAGGGCGAACTCCCGGGTCTCCTTGGTGCGCCACTCGGTGAGCCTGAGGGCGACGGGCCCGGCGTCACCGAGGGTCTTCACCTCCAGGCGCACGGAGTCCTCGACCGCCGACTGCCCGGTCAGGACGGCGGCGACGCGTTCGGTGCGCAGCTCCAGCTTGTTGCCGGACAGGACGGGGACGACGCGGGTCCCCTCGCCGGTGTACGTCACGGCGGGCGGGGCCGGGGTGCCGATGAGGCGCATGGGGCCCCTGCGTAGCCGGCCCGCGCCGAAGACGACGGCCTCCAGCTTCCAGGCCGTACGCCCGTCACCCGCCCTCCTGGCGATCGCGCGCGGGTCGACGACGGCCTCGAACCCGGCGCGGTCGTAGCGGTGCAGGGAACGGCCGGAGCGGGCGGTGGCCTCGTCGCCGCCGACGGGACGCAGGCGAAACGGGATCAGCCGCTTCCCCGCGCGCAGCCAGCCGAGCCGGGCCGGGCCGCCCGGGGCGTTGCGCACGTAGGCGTGGCCGGTCAGGTGCAGCAGCCCGTCCCGCCAGACGGCCTCGGTGAGGTGGGCGTGTACGGGCAGGTCGGCGGAGGTCAGTGCGGTCGTGGCGGACGGCAGCGGGGCGCGGACGGCGGGGTGGTGAGCACGGGGG
Organism: Streptomyces anulatus; assembly: GCF_000721175.1. Lineage (GTDB taxonomy): Bacteria > Actinomycetota > Actinomycetes > Streptomycetales > Streptomycetaceae > Streptomyces > Streptomyces anulatus_C. Next base: position 9,447 of record NZ_JOEZ01000023.1, on the reverse strand, counting down.
CGGAGCAGCCCGCGTACGTGAAAGGTGTCCCGGTCCTTCTTCTCGTCGGCGAGGAGGGCGAGGAGTTCGGGGAGCCGACGTTCGCGGATCAGCTGCCACTTGACCCGCAGATGCAGCGGCAGTGAGGCGAGGACGTCGGGTTCGACGGTGGCGGCGAACGCGCCGGCGTGCTTCAGGAACGCCTCGTGGAACTCGGCGTCGCCGTCCGGCAGGGCCTCGATGAACAGCCACAGGTCGCCGGAGAGCGCGTGGGCGTCGTAGCGCCGCTTGGCCTCGGCCGCGCCGGTCGTCCCCGCCCGGTCCGCGAGGAAGCGGCTGACGGCGGTCACGGCGGTGACGCGGTCGCGGATGCCCCGGGGCACGGCCCGCCGGGTGGTGATCGAACCGTCGCGGTCGCGCCAGTGGTAGACGGGCTCCTCGACGACGTCGACCGAGCGGGCCAGGAAGTGGGCGGGCAGGACGACGGCGATGTCCTCGTACAGCACCCCGGTGGGGAAGGCGAAGGCGTGCTCGTCCCAGAAGGTGCGGCGGAAGACCTTGTTGCAGGCGATGCGGTCGCCGAGCAGGAGCCAGTCGCGGGTGACGTGCGTGGCCTGCCGGGCCTTCTCCATCGGCTTGCGGAACATCGGGGACTGTTCGAGCTCGCCGTTCGTCCGCAGCCGGAGCACGTTGCCGGTGGCGAAGTCGGAGCCCGAGCGGTCGAGTTCGGCCAGCATCCGCGCGTACGCGCCGGGCGGCACGACGTCGTCGCTGTCGACGAACGTCAGGAACTCGGCCTCGGGGTGGGCCTCGCGGATCCCGGCGTTGCGGGCCGCGCCGAGCCCGGCGTTCTCCTGCCGGAGCAGCCGGAAGCGCGGGTCGCGGTCCGCGAACTCCTGTGCCAGCAGCGGTCCGCCGTCCGTGGAGCCGTCGTCGACGAGGACGACCTCCAGTTCCGGCATGGTCTGTTCGGCGAGCGAGGACAGGCAGGCACCGAGGTACTCCTCGACGTTGTAGAGGGGGACGACGACGGTGAGACGGGGTGCCATCGCGGCGCACGATCCTTCCGGGCGGACGACATCAGGGGCAATGAGCGTCGGGGACTTGAGTCTTCGGGGCAGGGGCCCGTCGGGGGCCATGGGGTACAACCCGCGCCGGAAGGACGGGTCACCCGAGGGGGTCCGTTCGGGTGACGCGGAGGGCGGAGTCGCGTACCCGGGGGCGTGCCGGGAGCGCGCTCGAGCCCCGTACCGGGAAGGGCACGGGGCTCGGTGCTCGGCGCTGCCGTGGAGGGGGCCCGGGTCAGGGCTTCACGGCGATCCGGCCCTCGTCCATCCGCAGCAGGAGGAGCCGCTCACCGGTCTTGTCGAGGAACTCGTCGACCGCCTGGCGCGATCCCTGCCAGTAGCCGTAGTCGTCGATCAGGAGGACGCCGCCGCTGACCAACCGGGAGTACAGGTGCTCCAGTTCGTGCTTCGTGGAGGCGTACCAGTCGGTGTCCAGGCGCAGGATCGAGATCTGCTCGGGGGCCTGCCCGGGGACGGTGTCCTCGACCCGTCCCCGCACGTAGTGGACGCGCTCCTTCGGGTACGGGACGTGGTCGAAGCCCGCCTTGACGTCCTCCAGCGAGGCGACCGCCCAGATCGGCCGGTCCTTGCCCTGGGCGTCCAGCAGTTCCTGGGCCGGCCGGCCGTCGCGCCGCAGGTCCTCGGCGGTGGGCGGGGTCATGCCCTCGTACGTGTCGAAGAGGTACAGGTCGCGCTCGGTCTCCCCGGCGGACAGCAGGGTCCGGGCGCAGGCCTGCATGGAACCGCCGCGCCAGACACCGCACTCGACGACGGAGCCGGGGATGTTGTGCCGGGCGATGTGACGCGTGGCGAGGATGAAGGCGTTCAGCCGCTCCGGCGAGGTCATCGAGTACGGCTTGACCGCGCGGATGATGTCCTTCGCCTCGTCGTCGTAGTCCTCCGGGAACGCGAGCGCGGGCTTCTTCACCCTGGGCTTCGCGGCGGGAGCGGGGGCGGCTGGGGCGGCCGGCGCCGGGGCGGGGGCGGTGCGGGCGGCGGGCACGGTGACGCGCCTGAGCTGGTATCCGGTGAGCTGCTGAAGGACGCCGTTGACGGCGTTGCGCCAAGCCATGCCCCGGGACAGTACGCGCGGTATGCGCCGCATGTCATCTTTCGTCAACCTGCCATTGATCGGGGCGGCTCCTGTTCGAGTGAGGCCGTTCGCGCGGGCGGAGTCTTCGGCCGCCCGCACCGCTCGCGCCCGTCCACCGGCCGGGGCAGCGGGATGCCGTCCACGCCGCCGACCCGGTTGGCCCACCACACCGCCAGCTCCCGTACGGCGAACATGGTCAGGCGCGGATAGCGCTGCGGCTTGCGGAAGACGCCGACGGAGTCGCCCCAGTAGGCCGCATGCTCGTCGATGGCCCGGTAGTCGTGCCGGATGCCCTTCCGGGGCGGGAAGTCCGTGTAGGTCTCGCGCAGTTCGAGCCGTGAGTGAGCGGCGAGGGCGCGGAAGCCGTCGGGGTAGTAGCGCCAGCAGTCCTGGGCGTCGTGGACATGACCGCGCGAGGGGGCGGTGATGAACGCGTGGCCGCCGGGCTTCAGGATCCGGGCGATCTCCAGCATGGAGGCCCAGAAGAACGGGATGTGCTCGAACGCCTGCCCGGACAGGACGACGTCCGCGCTGTTGGAGCGGGCGGGGATGCGGTACGGCTTCGTCATCACGGCGTCCACGTTGGGGCCGTCCTGCACATCGACCCCGAAGTAGTCGACGGGGTGGCCGGAGAGGAGCGCCCGGTGGGTGCGGGTCTGCTTGCCGGAGATACGGGAGCCGAGGTCGACGACCCGGTAGGCGCCGTTACCGGACGCGGGCCCTTCGACGGGCAGATACTCCTTGACGCAGAGTTCCATCTGCTCGTAGGCGGACCGGTGCATGGACGTCTCCCAACATGGCGGGGCGAGCGAGCTGTTGGGCACAACGACCGTACGGGGCGGAGGAATCGGCACCGGTCGCCCGAATGAGCCATCCGGGTGGTGAGGCCTCGCGCCTCACTCGGCCGGGGCGAAGAACCGCCGTACGACACGTTCCGCCGCGTGCCCGTCGTCGTACGGGCAGAACCGCTCCCGGAACGCGGTGCGCAGCGCGGCCGCCTCCGGTGACCGCCACTCCCCCGTCCGGAACACGTCGGCCAGCCGTTCGGGGTCGGTGGTGACGGTCCCGGGGGTGTCGCCGGGTCGCCCGGACAGCAGGTCGAAGTAGGTCCCGCGCGCGGCCCGGTAGGCGGCCTGGTCGGGGGCGTGGACGACGATCGGGCGGTCCAGGCAGGCGTAGTCGAAGACCAGGGAGGAGTAGTCGGCGATCAACGCGTCCGCGGCCAGGCACAGTTCCTCGACCCGGGGGTGCCCGGTGACGTCGATGACCTGCCCCGTCCCCGCTCCCGCCTCCACCGCGCCGACCCCGGCGGAACGCCCGTAGAAGTAGTGGGCGCGAACCAGCACCACGTAGTCGGGGCCCAGTTGGCGGGCCAGGCGCTCCGGGTCGAGGTCGGGGACGAAGCCGGTGCGGTAGTCGCGATGGGTCGGGGCGTAGAGCAGGGCGGTCCGGCCGTCGGCGATGCCCAGCTCGGCGCGGATCTTCGCGATGTCCTCGGCGGTGGCGGTGAAGTAGACGTCGTTCCGGGGGTATCCGAGGTCGAGCCGCTCGTACGCGCCCGGGTAGACGCGGTCCCAGACCTCGGTGGTGTGCGGGTTGGCGGAGAGGCTGAAGTCCCACTGGCCGACATGGGCGAGGATCTTGCCGAAGTCGGCTCTCCGGGCGAGGGCGGGGTACGCGCGCTGATCCAGCCCCATGGTCTTGAGCGGGGTCCCGTGGTGGGTCTGGAGGTAGCGCTGACCGGGCCGCTTGGTGAAACCGCCGGGAAAGCTGGAGTTGTTGACCAGGTAGGTGGCCGTGGCCATGGCCCGCCAGTAGGGGCGCGATCCCTCGATGACGTACGGCACACCGGCCGGCATCCCGTCGCGATGCCGGGAGGAGACGGCCCACACACCCCGGATGTGCGGGACCAGCTCGCGGGCCTTGGCGTGGATGGCGGCCGGATTGCAGGCGACGCCCCGGTTCCAGTACGCCCCGTAGACGGCGAGGTCCGGGTCGAGCGGGCGGCGCAGGTCGGTGCGGTAGGCGGCCCGCATGGCCTGGCGACGCACGAACCGCTTCACGGAAGCTCTGGTGGGCACGGAGGCTCTGGTGGGCATGGCAGCCGAGCGTAATCGCGGGTCCGGGCGAGGAGCGGCCCGCGTTCACCCGTTCGGGTCAGCGCCGGTGACCCCGGGAGCCGCCCCCTGTTGACCAGGACATGAAGCCACTCCTCAGCGTCGTCGTCCCCGTCCACAACGTCGAGGCCTACCTTGAGGACTGCCTGCGGTCGGTGGCGGAACAGACCCTCGAAGCGATCGAGGTGGTGCTCGTCGACGACGGTTCGACGGACGGCAGCGCCCGGATCGCGGCGGAGTTCGCCGCCCGGGACAGCCGCTTCCGGCTGGTGCGGCAGAAGAACGCCGGCCTGAGCGCCGCCCGCAACACCGGCGTCCGGCACACCGACCCCGCCGTCCCCTACCTGGCGTTCGCCGACAGCGACGACATCGTCGTGCACGACGCGTACGAGCGGATGACGGCCTCGCTGGAGTCGACCGGCTCCGATCTGGCCACCGGCAATGTGTGGCGGCTGACCGGGCAGGGACGGCAGCAGGCCTGGCAGTACCGCTGGCTGACCGGCACCCGGCCGCGTACCCACATCACCCGGGATCCGCGCCTGCTGGCCGACCGGGTGGCGTGGAACAAGGTGTTCCGGCGCTCCTTCTGGGACGCGCACGCCTTCGCCTTCCCCGAGGGCAAGCTGTACGAGGACACCCCGGTGATGATCCCCGCGCACCATCTCGCCGGGTCCGTGGACGTCCTGCACGAGCACGTCTACTACTGGCGGGTGCGGGAGGGCTCGATCACCCGGCGGCGTACGGACGTCACGGGCGTGCGGGACCGGATCGCCGCGTGCGAGCAGGTCAGCGCGTTCCTGGGCGGCCGGGACGCGGCGCAGCGGCGGGCGTACGACACGTCCTGTCTGCGCGACGACTTCGGGTACTTCCTGGACGGCCTGCCGATGGGCGGCGAGGCGTACCGGGCGGCGTTCCTGGAGGGCGCCGGGGCCTTCGTCGACCGGGCAGGTGCCGGGGTGCTGGAGGGGCTGCCGGTGGAGCTGCGCATCAAGTGGTCGCTGGTGCGGGAGCGGCGCCTGGACGAGCTGCTGGCTGTCCTCGCGTTCGAACGGGCCAACGGGGCCGGCACGTTCGCCGTCGAGGGGCCTCCGGGGCGGCGGCGCGCGGTGTACCCCGGCGTGCGCGGCGCGAGCGCCCGGCTCGCGCGCACGGACATCCCGGCGGTGGCGCGGCTGCTGGAGGCGCGCTGGGGCGCGGACGGGAAGCTGCGGCTGCGCGGGTACGCGTATCTGCGCAATCTTCCCGCCGCCTCCGCCCGGCAGCGGCTCACGGTGGGGATGGTCCGGGCGGAGCGGGGGAGGCAGGTGCGACCGGTGCCGGTGCGGTCCGTGTCCGCGCCCGAGGCGACGGTGAACTCCGGCCAGGAGCTGCACGGTTACGACCACGCCGGCTTCGAGATGGTCGTCGACCCTGACCGGCTTCCTGCGACGGCGGGGAGCGGCTGGCTGGTCGGCCTGGTCCTCGCCGGGCCCTGGGCGGTCCGCCGGGTGGCGGTGCGCGCTCCGGACACGGGCGCGGACCAGCCGCTGGTGCACGACCTGGGCGACGGGCGGCGGGCGGTGCTCGACTACCGGGGCGGCCGGCTCCGGCTGACCGTGTCACGACTGCGGGCCCGGGCCGAGGGGCACCGGACCGAGGGGGAGGAGGGAGCCCCGCTGGAACTCACGGGCCGGTTCTTCGGCGGGAGCAGGCCCACGGCACTGCTGCTGACACGCGACGGGAGCGAGGAGCGGTCCTGCCCGGTGGAGTACGCGGAGGCCGGCGGGGCGGACGAGACAGGCGGGCCGGTCCGGACGGGGGTGACGCCCTCGAAGGTTGGGGCGCACGGATCGAACAGGGCGCGCGGGGTGCACGGGTCGCACGGGGTCGCGTTCACGGTGCGCGTGCCGCTCGCCGGACTCGCCGGCGCCCCGCCCGCACCGCACCGGGCCCCCCGCGAGGTCGAGACGGGGAGCGCGGCGCGGTGGCGGGTCCGGCTGCTGCTCGCCGACGGCACCCGCGTACCGCTGCCCGCCGCCCCGGGCCTGCCGCCGCCCGCCTACGCGGACCCGGCGGGCGACCTGGTGCTGGACCTGGCGGGCCCCCCGTACGCGGACCGGGTGGAGCGCACGCCGGACGGGGGCCTGCGCATCCGGGGGACGTACGCCCGGGAGCGGCGGGGGGCCGACGGCGGACCGGAGGCCTCCGGCAGCCGTCTCGTCCTGCGCCACGAGACGCTGCACGAGACGGTCCCGGTCGCGGAGGCCGTCGTGGACGGGACTTCGAACGGGGCGTCGGACGCTTCGGACGAAACCCCGGCCGGATCCTGGGCAGGGGCCGGGACGACCGGGACTTCGAACAGGGCGTCGGACGCTTCGGACGAAACCCCGGCCGGATCCCGGGCAGGGGCCGGGACCGCGCCCCCCGCCGGTGCGCCGGGCCGGTTCTCCGCGCTGATCGCGCCGCCGCTCCCGGAGGGCCGCTGGGAGGTCCGCCTGGACGGCCGCCCCGTACGCGTCCTCGGCTCCGCCGCCGCGCACCTGCCCTGCGGCGGAGGCGAGAACGCGCTGCGCCTGGAGCGGCGGCACGGCGACCGGCTGTCCGTGGTCGCGGAACCGGACCTGCCGACCGCCGGGCGGAGCGCGTACGGCAGGCGGCTCCTGCGCGCCGCGCACTACGGCGACCGGCGCACGGCCCTCCCGCTCCGCGACGCCGTCCTCTACGCGGGCGGCGACTCCCCGCGCGCCGTGCACGCCGAGCTCGTGCGCCGGGGCACGGAGACCGAGCACCTGTGGGTCACGGGTACCGCCCCCGGCCGCACCACCCACGTACCGCCCGGCGCGCGGGCCGTCCCCGTGCACAGCGCGGCCTGGTACGAGGCGCTGGCCCGCTCCCGCCGGATCGTCACGGACGAGCAGCTGCCCGGGTGGTTCGAGCGGCGGCCGGGACAGACGGTCGTCCAGACGTGGCACGGCACCCCCCTCGGCCGGTTCGGCGGCGGCCTGGCGGACACCCTCTACGCCGACCACCAGCACCTCGCCACCCTGCCGCAGCGGTCGGCCCAGTGGTCGGTGCTGGTCTCCCCGAGCCGCTTCGCCACCCCGTGGCTGCGCCGGTCGCTCGGGTACACGGGTGAGGTGCTGGAGGCCGGGTCGCCCGCCAACGACGTGCTGTTCCCGCCCGACCGGGACAAGGCCGCCGAGGAGGTGCGGCGCGGGCTCGGGATCCCGGAGGACCACCGTGTCGTGCTGTACGCCCCGACCTACCGCGACCACCTGGCCCATCCCCCGGCCGCTTCCACCGACCGCACGGTCCCCGGCCCGTACCGCTGGGACCCGGCGCTCGATCCGGGCGCCCTGGCACGGGCGCTCGGCCCCGGCCACACGGTGCTGGTGCGCCGCCACCCCCGGGTCACCGGCAGCATCCCGGCCGGGCCCGGTGTGCTCGACGTGTCCGGGCACCCGGGCGCGGCCGGGCTGCTGACGGTGGCCGACGTCCTGGTGACGGACTACGCGGGGCTCATGTTCGACTTCGCGCTGACGGGCCGGCCGATGCTCTTCCACACGTACGACCTGGAGCACTACCGCGACACCGTGCGCGGCTTCTGCCTGGACTTCGAGACCCGGGCGCCGGGGCCGCTGCTGGTCACGACGGACGAGGTGGCCCAGGCGCTGCGGGACACCGGGTCGCCGGCGGCCCGGCACGCCGACGCGTACGAGAGCTTCCGGCGCGACTACTGCGACCTGGACGACGGCGGTGCGGCGGCCCGGGTGGCGGACCGGCTCCTGGCGGACGCGCCCGACGACACCCCGTAGCGTTCCGGAAGCCATCGCAGGGAATCCCTCGGACGGGTGGCAGCGGGGAGAGCGGCCCCGCCGCACGGAACCCATGAGATGTGCCCCTCTCCTCCGCTGCCTCCTCCGCCCCGTCCCCCGGCATCCCGTCCGACGTTCCGCCCTCCAGGACCGGAGGCGACGGGGCTGACGGGGCGGCCCGGCCGCCCCTGTGGCTGCCGTCGCCGTACCTCGTGCTGGGCGGACTGCTGTGGGCGGTGCTGTCGGCGGCGGCCTGGCAGGCACCGCTGTGCTGCGAGGCCGGGCTCCAGGCGGCGGTCGTCGAACGGCTGCGGGTGAACCTGCTGCACCCGGCGTTCCCGATGACCGACCTGCCCGCCGTGGCGAGCGCGCACTACTCCCCGTACGCGCTGCTCCAGGGTCTGGCCGCCCGGGCCACCGGGCTTTCGGGCCCGTCCGTCGTCGCGCTGGCCGCGTCGGTGAACCTGGCTCTCCTGCTCACCGGGATCGGCCGGCTCACCCGGCTGCTGACCCCGAACCGCTGGGTGCCGGTCCTCGCGCTGGTGCCTCCGGCCCTGATCCACTGGGCGGACCCGGCCCGCTGGAGCGCGCCGAGCACGTTCGCGGTCGCGGTCACGCTGCATCTGTGGGCGTGGACCGGTCGCGCTGCCGCGAGGGCCGCCCGACCCGGCGATCCGAAGCCCGGCCGGACGCCCCGGTGGGCGGAGGCGGCCGGAATCGGCGTACTGCTCGGGCTCGTCCTGCTGGTCCACCCGCCGACGGCGGTCGGCGCGACGATCGGGTGCCTCGCCCTGATCGCGGTCCGGACGCGGACCCGGTTCCGGCCGACCGTGTGGCGGTGGGCGTTCGCCGTCGTGTGCGCGGTGACCGTGGCGGCGCTGTGGCCGTACTACAACGGGCTCACCGCCCCGCGCACCCCCGTCGGGGGCCCGACGGCGGCCGAGGGGGTGCGGGCGGCCGGGGAGCCGTACGCCTGGGCGACCGTGTACGTGCCGCCGGGCGAAGTGGTCCTGACGGACAGCCGCCCCGCGATGTACGCGCTGGCCGGGCACGGGGCGTACGTGCTGGCCGACGCACTGCCGGACGCGGGGCTCGCGAACACGGAGCGGCGGGAGAGGAGCCGGGCGGTGGCCGCCTATCTCGACGTATCGACCCCGCAGGCCCTGCGGGACAAGATCACTGCCCGGTACGGGGTGCGGTGGCTGCTGCTGACCCGCCACCAGCGGCTGCCCGAGAACGCGACGGTGCTGGCGTTCAGCCCGCGCACGGGCGAGGTGCTGGCCCGGGTGGCGGCGGGCTAGCTTGACTCTGTCGGGGATCTTGAAGGTGCCGGTCAGGCTCCCAGGGTTCGCCAGGACTTCGGCCGAGGTATCTGGCGCTGGTCGAGGTACTGCTGG
>NZ_JOEZ01000022.1 GCF_000721175.1 Streptomyces anulatus | reverse complement strand
ACGGTCCAGCGTCAGGTCATCGGCGAAACGCCGGTCACCGGTCGCGTCGGGCACGTACTTCACACAGACAACGATCCTCAAGCTCACGCCGGCTCTCCTGCCTACCTGGGTGTGGTCCCACCTGGGTGTCATTCGTACGGATGGAAAGATTATGGCACTCAGTACCCTCTGTAAAGGTACGCAGTGCCAAAACTGGCTTTCCGGTGCTACGTTTCGCCACATGAGCGAGGCACGAGGACCCGAGAAGAAGGCACCCATGCGGGAGGTGCTCGCACAGGCGGCCTTCCAGCTCTTCCTGGAGCGGGGCTTCGAGCGGACGACCGTGGACGACATCGTGGCGCGGGCCGGGGTGGGCCGGCGTTCGTTCTTCCGCTACTTCCCGTCCAAGGAGGACGCGGTCTTCCCGGACCACGAGCGGTGCCTCGCCGAGATGACCGAGTTCCTGGCCGCCGTCGACGACAGTGATCCGGTCGGCGCGGTGTGCGACGCCGCGCGCATCGTGCTGCGGATGTACGCGGCCAACCCCGAGTTCTCCGTGCAGCGCTACCGCCTCACCCGGGAAGTGCCGGGACTGCGGACGTACGAACTCTCCGTGGTGCGCCGCTACGAGCAGACCCTCGCCGGTCATCTCAGGGGCCGGTTCGGCGACGACGGTGACGGGGAGCTGCGGGCCGAGGTGATCGCGGCGTCCGTCGTCGCCGCGCACAACAACGGGTTGCGGCTGTGGCTGCGATCGGGCGGGGCGGGTGACCCCGAGGTGGCCGTCGATCATGCGCTCGACCTGGTGCGCGAGGTGTGGGGGCGGCCCGCCGGCCCCCTTCCCGCCACCCCCCTTTCCGTCTCCGGTGACGGTGAGGTGATCGTGATGGTCGCGCAGAAGGGCACCCCGATGTGGCGCGTCGTGCAGCAGATCGAGGCCGCCGTCGGCGCGAACTGAGTATCAATGGGCACTCAGTGCCTTTACTGTCCGGCACTGAGTGCCATATGGTGCGGACGCGCCGGCAGTGCAGGTGCGGCGCGTCCGAGTCGAGCGCAGGGGGTCGAGCCGTGTCCCAGACAGGAATGGGCACCGTCCAGAAGGCGCACGAGGAGTGCGGCCTCTCCTACCACCGCTGCCGTTGGTGCGGCACCGCCTCGTTCCGGCGGCTGCTGTGCCCGGTATGCGCGTCGAGCGAACTGGAGCCTGAACGCACCACCGGCCACGGCGTGGTCGTCCGGACCGCCGTGGTCCACCGCTACACCGAGGCGGCCCGCAACGAGTCCCTGGTGCGGTTCTCCGAGGGGTTCGTCTTCCGCTGCCAGGTCGTGGGGGCGGCTCCGCACCTGGTGACGGTCGGCGCGCGCGTCCGGCCCGTCCCCGGGGACGAGCCGGAGACGGGCGCGGTGGTGCTGGAGCTCTGCGAGCCGCCCGCACGGCGGGACTGGATCTGACGGCCTTCGCCCGGCCGGTGAAGCGCCGGCCGGTGGGCCGCCGTCAGCCGGTCAGCCGAGCCGGTTGAGCAGTTCTGTGGCCAACGGGGCGGATGAGGCCGGGTTCTGACCGGTGATGAGATTTCGGTCGGTGATGATGAACGGGGCCCAGGGCTCGCCCTCCTGGAAGTCCGCGCCCAGCGCCACCAGCCGGTCCTGGAGCAGCCACTCGGCCTTGTCCGCGAGGCCGGCCTGGGCCTCCTCGGCGTTGGTGAAACCGGTCAGCCGGTACCCGGCGAACACGTTCCCGCCGTCGGGGCCGGTCGCGGCCAGCAGCGCCGCCGGACCGTGGCAGACCACGCCGAGCGGCTTGCCCGAGGCCAGCGCCCGGGCGAGCAGCCGCCCGGAGGCGGGGTCCACCGCGAGGTCCTCCATCGGGCCGTGGCCGCCGGGGTAGAAGACGGCGTCGTACGCGTCCAGGTCCACGTCCTCCAGCGCGACCGGCCGCCTCAGCTCCTCGAACGCCTCAAGCCCGGCCGTCACCTCGTCGGCGCCCTCCTGGCCGCCGTTGACCTCCGGTGCCAGGCTGCCGCGGTCCACGGTCGGGACGACGCCGCCCGGGGTGGCGACGACCACCTCGTGCCCGGCGTCGGTGAACGCCCGGTACGGGACCACGGCCTCCTCGGCCCAGAAGCCCGTGGGGTGGGCCGTGCCGTCCGCCAGGGTCCATCGGTCCGCGCCGGACACCACGAAAAGGATCTTTGCCATGTCGTACATCTCCGTTGGTCGGGGTGGCTGACCAGGCCGACGGTAGGCCCGGTCGGGCCAGGAACCGCGCGCCGCCCACGTGTGCCGGAAAGAGGCTTCCGACGGGTCGGCGGCGATCGGCCGTCCGGCGGATCACCTGCCCCCGGCAGCCGGTCCGAATCCTCCGGAGGGCTCCGGCGCGGCTCAGAGCCTGTCGGGTGACCTCTGACCGGGCGGCCACGCCCTGGCACGCACGCTTCCGGCGTTGCCGAAACACCCTGGCAGCTCCGCTACGAGGACACCTCGGCGCCTTGGAACCGCACGCACCAGGCCACGTCCGCTTTCCGATCGAAGGCCTCCCGGCAGGCTCTCAGCCCCGGTGCGTCCCGGCCGCGCGGGCGGCCGGCGCCTCCGCGTCGCCCGAGAGCCAGGCGGTGACCACCTCGGCGGGCAGCGGGAGCGCGGCCGGCTCATCGGCCGGCGGTCCGGCCGGGGCCCGGATCGACCCAGGTCGAGGCGCCGGACAGGGCCCGGTCGCGGGCCATACCCGTTGTACTTCGCGGGCGCTGTCCGGCATCCGGTCGCGCGTCGGAGTTGTCCGCATTCACCCGGGGCGTGCGGGCCCGTCCCGCTGTGATTGGCTGGAGCCATGATCGATGACTTCCTGTACGGGACCGCCGGGCACACCGGACCGCTGGCCGAGGTCGAGAAGGCGGTGCGCGCCGCCGCCGCGGCCGAGATCATGCCCCGCCACCGGAAGCTCGCCGCTCACGAGATCATCGAGAAGAGCGGCCCGCACGACCTGGTCACCGCCGCCGACCGGCTGGCCGAGGAACACCTCACCGCCGCCCTCACCAAGCTGCTGCCCGGCTCGGTCGTCGTCGGCGAGGAGTCCGTGCACGCCGACCCGGCGGTCTACGACGCCCTCGGCGGCGACGCCCCGGTCTGGATCGTCGACCCGGTCGACGGCACCCGCCAGTTCGTCCGGGGCGAGGCCGGTTTCTGCACCCTGGTCGCCCTCGCCCAGCACGGCGAGGTCCACGCCTCCTGGACGTACGCCCCGGTCCTGGGCGAGATGGCCGTCGCCGTACGCGGCCGGGGCGCCACGCTGAACGGGACGCGGATACGCTCCGGGTCGCCCGCCCCCGGCGCCGTGCTGAACGTGGCGATGTCGCACCCCGACTACACCAGCGACGCCCAGAAGCGGGCCCTGCTCGGCCTGCGCACCGAAGGCATCGCGGCCCGCCCCTGCGGCTCGGCCGGGCTGGAGTACCTCGCCGTCGCCCGCGGCACACAGGACGCCACCGCCTTCAACTGGGAGTACGCCTGGGACCACGCCGCGGGCCTGCTCCTGGTCACCGAGGCGGGCGGCGCCCAGTCGACCCTGTCCGGCGTCCCGTTCCGCATCGCGGGCGGCAACCACCTGCCGTTCACGGCGGCCCGCGACGAGGCCACCGTCCAGCGCGTCCTGGCCGCTCTGCGGTCGGGCGGCTGACCCGCCCGACCGGCCCCGGGGTACCCGCGTCCGCACGGTCGGTGCGCCGGAATATCCTGGGGCTTCAGCCCGCCGGCCGACGAAGGAGTCCCCAGGTGCCCTCGATGCTCGATGCGGTCGTCGTGGGGGCCGGTCCCAACGGGCTGACCGCCGCGGCCGAACTGGCCCGCAGGGGCTTCGCCGTGGAGGTCCACGAGGCCCACGACACCGTCGGCGGTGGTGCCCGCACCGAGGAGCTGACGCTGCCGGGCTTCCGGCACGACCCCTGCTCCGCCGTGCACCCCCTCGGCATCGGCTCGCCCGCGTTCCGGGCGATGCCCCTGGCCCGGCACGGCCTGGAGTGGCTGCACCCCGAGATCGACCTCGCCCACCCCTTCCCGGACGGCACCGCCGCCACGCTCACCCGCTCCGTCGGCGAGAGCGCGATGTCGCTGGGGCCCGTCGACGCCGGGGCCTACCGCCGGCTCATGGCCCCCTTCCTCGGCCGCTGGGACACCCTGGCCGCCGACTTCCTGCGCACCCCCTGGGACGGCCTGCCCCGCGACCCGTACCGACTGGCCCGCTTCGGCCTGCTCGGCCTCCAGCCCGCCACCTGGGTCTCCCGCCGCTTCCAGGGTGAGAAGGCCCGCGGCCTCTTCGCCGGGCTCGCCGCCCACGCCATTGCTCCCACCAGCGGCTTCGCCACCTCGGCGATCGCCCTCGTCTTCGCGCTCGCCGCCCACGAGAACGGCTGGCCGGTGCCGCGCGGCGGCTCCCAGGCCATCTCGGACGCCCTCGCCTCCTGCCTCCGCGAACAGGGCGGCACCATCCGCACCGGCAGCGAGGTGAGACGGCTGGACGAACTCCCGCCCGCCCGCGCCTACATCTTCGACACCTCGCCGTCCGCGCTCGCCCGCATCGCCGGCCTCGGCTCCGCCTACGGCCACTACCGCTACGGCGCCTCCGCCTTCAAGATCGACTACGCGCTGTCCGGCCCCGTCCCCTGGACCGCCGAGGAGGCCCGCCGCGCCGGCACCGTCCACATCGGACCCACCGCCGGAGCCATCGACACCGCGCTGCGCGCCGCCGTCGAGGGCCGTGACCCCAGCGTCCCCTTCCTCATCACCGCCCAGCCGAGCCTCACCGACCCCTCCCGGGCCCCCGAGGGGCGCCATGTCTTCTGGGTGTACGGGCACGTCCCGGCCGGCTGGGAGGGCGACGCCACCGACGTCATCGAGCGTCAACTGGAGCGCTTCGCCCCCGGGTTCCGCGATCTGGTGCTCGCCCGCGCCGTCTCGGGCCCGCCCGAACTGGCCCAGCGCAACGCCAATTACGTCGGCGGCGACATCGCGTGCGGTGCCTTCGCGGGCCTCCAGACCCTCATCCGCCCCAAGCTCGCCCGCGTCCCGTACGCCACCGCGCACCCGGCGGTCTTCCTGTGCTCCTCGGCCACCCCGCCCGGCCCCGGCGTCCACGGCATGTCCGGCCACCACGCCGCCAAGGCCGTATGGCGACGGCTGCGGGCCTCCTGAAGGGCGCCGGCCAAGGACTGTCCCTCAGCGCGGAGCCCAACGCCGTTGCGCGGCACCGCCGATGTGGTTGCCGAGCACGGTGCCCACACCGATGACGGCCGTGGTGACGAACGCCGGCACCGTGCAGCCGCCCGCCCCGGGGACGTGCAGGCGTACCGGAGCAGGCTGCGGCAGACGTCCGGGCCGGGCAGCAGGGCCCCGCGATACCGGGCACCACCAGGGACCGCGAGGGGATCCGCAGGAGCGGCGCCACGGCGCGGGCCCGGCGCGCCGAGCACCGCCGCCGCCCCCAGGACCGCTCCGCCCTTCGGGTGGGCGGTCGAGTGGTGACGCGCGGCGCCGCGCGTCCCCGCAGGGCAGCGGGCCTGGCGGCCGTCCACCGGACCCGGTCCGTCCGACCGGGCGGCGAAGGCCTCCGGCGCGCGGCATGATGTCCCCATGAGCACCCCCGCCAGCCCCGCGGTCCGCCTGGTCCGCGGCGACATCACCGACCAGTCCGTCGACGTCATCGTCAACGCGGCGAACTCCTCGCTGCTCGGCGGCGGCGGAGTCGACGGCGCCATCCACCGGCGCGGCGGACCCGACATCCTCGCCGCCTGCCGTGAGCTGCGCGCCTCGCACTACGGAAAGGGCCTGCCCACCGGACAGGCCGTCGCCACCACCGCCGGACGCCTCGACGCCCGGTGGATCGTGCACACGGTCGGACCGGTCTTCTCCGGCGCCCAGGACCGCTCCGCCCTGCTCGCCTCCTGCTACCGCGAATCCCTGCGGCTGGCAGCCGAGTTGGGGGCCAAGTCGATAGCGTTCCCGGCGATCTCCACCGGCATCTACGGCTGGCCGATGGACGACGGGGCCCGGATCGCGGTACGCACGGTCCTGGCGGAGATCCTGGAGCCGGTCGAAGAGGTGCGCTTCGTGCTCTTCGACGCGCACGCGTACGTGGAGTTCGAGGAAGTCCTCGCGATGCGCTGAGCCTGCGCCCGGCGGCCGCCACGAGTAGGCGCCCGAGGCGCCCGGCGGCCACCGCGAGGGTCCGCACGGCCGTCGGATTCCCGCGCGAGCACCGTGTCGGATTTCCGCCAGCCAAGCCCCTGACCGGTGACCGATGCTGGAGCCATGCACACCGACACCGAGCGCTGCGTGCGGGCCGTCCGGTCGAAGGACGCCCGTTTCGACGGCTGGTTCTTCACCGCGGTCCTGACCACCCGGATCTACTGCCGCCCCAGCTGCCCCGTCGTGCCGCCCAAGGTCCGCAACATGACCTTCTACCCGAGCGCCGCCGCCTGCCAGCAGGCCGGATTCCGCGCCTGCAAGCGGTGCCGCCCCGACACCAGCCCCGGTTCCCCCGAGTGGAACGCCCGCGCCGACTCGGTCGCCCGCGCCATGCGCCTGATCCGGGACGGGGTCGTCGACCGCGAGGGAGTGCCAGGGCTCGCCTCCCGGCTCGGCTACTCCGCGCGGCAGATCGAACGCCAGCTACTGGCCGAGCTGGGCGCGGGCCCGCTGGCCCTGGCCCGCGCCCAGCGGGCGCAGACCGCCCGCCTGCTCATCGAGACGACCGCGCTGCCCATGGCCCAGGTGGCGTTCGCCGCCGGCTTCTCCTCGATCCGCACCTTCAACGAGACGGTCCGCGAGGTCTTCGGCCTGGCCCCCGGCGAACTGCGCACCCGGGCCGCCCGGGGCCCCCGGGCCGCCGCCGTACCGGGCGTCATCGCCCTCCGCCTCCCGTACCGGGCCCCGCTCAACCCGAGCAACCTCTTCGGCCACCTCGCCGCGACCGCCGTCCCCGGCGTCGAGGAGTGGCGCGACGGCGCGTACCGCCGCACCCTCACCCTCCCGTACGGGCACGGCGTCGTCGCCCTGAGCCCGGCACCCGGCCACATCGCCTGCCGGCTCTCCCTCACCGACCCCCGCGACCTCACCCGGGCCATCAGCCGATGCCGCTGGCTCCTCGACCTGGACGCGGACCCGGTCGCCGTCGACGCGCAGCTGCGCACCGACCCGCTGCTCGCCCCACTGGTCGACGCGGGCCCCGGCCGCCGGGTGCCCCGCACGGTGGACGGTGCGGAGTTCGCCGTACGCGCGGTGCTCGGCCAGCAGGTCTCCACCGCCGCCGCCCGCACCCACGCGGCCCGTCTGGTCACCGCCCACGGTGTCCCGGTCGAGGATCCCGAGGGCGGCCTGGCCCACCTCTTCCCGGCCCCGGAGGCGCTGGCGGGCCTCGACCCGGAGGCCCTCGCCCTGCCGCGCACCCGCCGTACCACCCTCACCACGCTCGTCGCCGCCCTCGCGGAGGACCGGCTGCGGCTCGACACCGACACCGACTGGGAACAGGCCCGCGCCGAGCTGGCCGCACTGCCCGGCTTCGGCCCCTGGACGGTCGAGTCCGTCGCCATGCGGTCCCTCGGCGACCCCGACGCCTTCCTCCCCACCGACCTCGGCATCCGCCGGGCGGCCGAGCGGCTCGGCCTGCCGGCCACCCCCGCCGCCCTCACCGCACGGGCCGCCGGCTGGCGCCCCTGGCGGGCGTACGCCGTGCAGTACCTCTGGACGGTGGACGACCACCCCGTCAACCACCTGCCCGCCTGACGCAGACAAGGACACCGCTCCCATGACCACGACCACGACGACCACCACGCCGCCGGTGACCAAGCAGCACACGGTCCTCGACAGCCCTTACGGCCCGCTGACGCTCGTCGCCACCGACGGTGTCCTCTCCGCGCTCTACATGACCGACCAGCGCCACCGCCCACCCCAGGAGACCTTCGGCGTTCCGGACCCGGAGCCCTTCGGCGAGGTGATCCGGCAGCTCGCCGAGTACTTCGCCGGAGACCGCACCACCTTCGACCTCCCGCTCGACCTGCACGGCACCCCGTTCCAGCGGAGCGTGTGGGCGGAGCTGCTGAAGATCCCGTACGGCGAGACCCCGTACGTACGGCGAACTGGCCGGGGAACTCGGCAAGCCGGGCGCGTCGAGGGCGGTGGGCCTGGCCAACGGCAGGAACCCGGTCGGGATCATCGTGCCGTGCCACCGGGTCATCGGCGCCTCCGGCGGCCTCACCGGCTACGGCGGTGGCCTGGACCGCAAGCAGCGGCTGCTCGCCTTCGAGAGCGGCGGGACGGAGGCCGGGGTGCAGGCGTTGTTCTGAGCGCCGGGCGGGGGAGTGGTCCTGAGCGCGGGCGGGCTGAGCGCGGGCGAGGGCTGAGCGTGGGGGCGGGGGCGTACCGAAGCCGGTACGCCCCCGCCCCCACGCTCACCGTTCTCAGCCGGTGAAGATCTCCACGGCCGTCCAGACGGCGAGGCCCAGCATGCAGATCCCGCCGATGCGCTGCACGGTCTTCAGCGGTACGCGCTTCGCGATGAACTTCCCCGCGAGCAGGGCCAGGGCGGATACGGAGATCAGGGCGGCGGCCGAGCCGAGCGCCGTGGACCAGGCGCCGTTGCTCGCCGCGAGGTTGGCGGTGGTGATCTGCGTCAGGTCGCCCCACTCGCTGATGAAGACCGCCATGAACGCGGTCGAGTAGACCGGCCAGAATCCGGCCACGGTCTTCACCTCGGTCTCGTCATCGTCGTCCCCGCCGCCGCCGCGCAGCAGGAGGAACGCGCCGAGCGCGAAGAGCGAGGCCGAGACGAGCTTGACGATCCAGTCGGGCAGCAGACCGATGAGGCCGCCCGCGCCCACGGCGATGGCGACGTGCACGACGAACGCGGACGACGTACCGAACCACACATGGAGCGGCCGCATCCGCGTGCCCATGGCCAGCGACGCGAACATCGTCTTGTCGGGGAGCTCCGCGAGGAAGATCAGCCCGAAGGCGGTGATGATCGCCAGGGGGTCGAGGTGCATTCCGGGTGGCTTTCTGTTCGAGCCGGGCCCCGGATCTTCGCGAAGCGCCGCTCGGGCTTTCGGAGGACCACTCGGCCCGGCATGACGGCGGCGTCCACAGGACGTGGACGTGTCATACAGGACCGAAGGTCTCGCCCGCCCGTGGGGATCCTTCTGCAGGACTCACGAGCCCGGCCACCGGGAACCCGGGGGTTCCAGTGTGTCGACGACCGGTTTGCGGGGCTACTCCCCTTCGCAGCCATCAACAGTACCCCACCCGGCCGGGCGTGGGTGCTGGTGTTCGAGCCGTGAGCGCCTCGGTAGAGTCGTGATGATCACCCGTGCCACCGGTGGTCCCCGCCATCCCACCCACCGCGACGGGAAGAGCCCCCATGAGCCGCCGCCCCCGCAAGGACGTGCCCGCCCAGGGCGTCCCCCGGCCCACCGTCAGCGTCTGCCGGGGCTGCTGCTGCGGCACCGAGAAGATCCCGGGCGTCGACCACGCGGCCCAGCTGGCCCGGCTGCGCTCCGGACTGCAGGGCGCCGCCACCGTACGGGCGGTCGAATGCCTGGACGCCTGCGAGCAGGGCAACGTGATCGTCGTGCAGCCCTCCGCCGAGGGCCGTCGCGCCGGCGGCCGGCCGGTCTGGCTGGGCCTGGTCAACGACGAGCACGCCGAGCAGGACATCGTGACCTGGGCGGCGGCGGGCGGCCCGGGCGTCGCGGACGCCCCGGACATCCTCGACCTGTACGTCTTCCAGCCCTCGCGCCGGGTCCGGGCGGGCCTGGACGGCTGAGACCCCCTTACGCGACCGGCTCGCCGTCACAGGCCCTGCGTCAGCCGGTGGAGGCGCAGAGCCAGCTGGATCTCCAGGGTGCGGGCAGGCGTGTTCCAGTCCTGGCCGAGCAGCCGGCCGATGCGCTCCAGCCGCTGCACCACCGTGTTCACATGGACGTGAAGCCGGGCCCTGGTCCGGGTGAGGCTCGTCCCCTGGGCGAAATAGGCGTCCAGAGTGGCGACGAGGTCGGTGCCGCGCCGGCGGTCGTAGTCGAGCACGGGCCCCAGTGTCCGCTCCACGTAGCCTCCCAGATCCGCCTGGTCGCCCAGGAGCACGCCGATGAACCCCAGGTCCGCGACGGCCCCGCCGCTCCCGGTGTGGCCGAGGGCGCGCAGTGCGGACAGGCAGCGGTCGGCCTCGCTGTGCGCGTGGGGCAGGTCGGCCGGACCCGCGGCAGGACCCGCCGCACCGACCGTGACGGGGAAGCCGACCGCCTGGCCCAGTTCGGCGGCGAGCGCCTGGGCGGCCGGTCCCGGCGCCTCGGACGGCGCCACCAGGACGACGTGGTCGTGGTGCAGTCCGGCCAGACCGTTGCGGGCCTGCGCGCTCCGGGCGGTCGCGGCCAGCAGCCGGTGCCGGGGGGCCACGTCGCTGTGCGCGACGAACACACTGTGCCGGCCGCCGAGGTCGACACCCAGCCTGCGGGCGCGGGCCGTCAGGGTGCCCGGGTCGCCGGTGCGCGAGAGCAGGTCGCCCAGCAGCTCTCCCCGTACCCGGTCCTCCGTCTCGGCGACGGAGCGGCGCAGCAGCATGAGCAGCGCGGTGACGACGCTGGCGCGCTCGAACAGCAGCCGGTCGGCGTCCGCGAGCCCCGCCCGGCCGGTCAGCGCGATGGAGCCGAGGAGTTCGGGGCCGGCGAGGACGGCGCAGACCCAGGTGCCGCCCAGGGGAACGGCCCGGCCCCTGGCCCGGGAGGCGGATACGGCCGGGATCGGTTGCGGGCGAGGCTCGGTGCGGGCGCGGGCCAGTTCGGCGCCGTCCGCGTCATGGATGAGGATCCCGCCGTCCAGGATGTCGGCGAGGGCCGCCGCCACGTCGTCGGCGCCACCGCCCCGCAGGACGAGGTCGGTGAGCTGGTCGTGGGCCTCCTCGGCGCGGCGCATCGCCTCGCTGTGTGTCCGGATGGTCTCCGACGCGGCGTTGAGGTCGACCAGTGCGGCCCGGGTCTCCTCCAGCAGCCGGGCCCCGTCGATGGCGATGGCGGCGTGGTCGGCCAGTGAGGAGAGCAGCGCCACCTCACCGGCGGTGAACTCGCGGGGTGCCCGGTCGGCCGCGTAGAGGACCCCGATGATGCGGGCGCCCAGGCGCAGGGGCACGCCGAGGATCGCCCGCAGGCCCTCGTCCAGGACCGCGCTGTCGATGCCGGCGGTGTGGTGGAACCGCGTGTCGGCCTGGTAGTCCCCGGTCGCGTACGGGCGGGCGGTCTGGGCCACCAGTCCGCCCAGGCCCTCGCCCATGCCCAGCCGCACCCGCTGGAACGCCTCGGCCACCGACCCGTCGGTGACCCGCATGTACGTGTCGCCCGCGGCGTCGTCGTTGAGGGAGAGGTAGGTGACGTCGGTGCCGAGCAGCAGCTTCGCCCGGTGGACGATGGCCCGCAGCACGGCGTCCAGGTCACGCAGGGCCGCCAGGTCGCTGGCGGTGTCGAAGAGGGCGGTGAGCTGCGCCTCGCGCACCCGGTGCTGGCTGAGAGTGCGCCGGATGCGCAAGGCCACCACGGCTGCCTCGGCGATCTCGGCCAGCTCGGCCGCGGACGCCCCCGCCTGCCGGGCGGCGGCGGCCGGCCGGTCGAACTCCTCGGCCGCCGCGCCCTGCGCCAGCAGGTCCAGGAGCCGGCGCAGGGCTGCCGCGGAGTGCTGGGGGCCGGGGGCTGTCACGCCGGTGAGCATACGGTGATCGCCTCCCGGGGAAGGTGCGAGCGGGCGGTGGGGGGCGTCTCCCGCGCGCCGTACGAGCGGTGCGGCGCGCGGGAGGGCGTGGGTTCAGCGGCCGAGGGGGACCGAGTCCTTGCGGGCGGCGGCCGGTGCGGCCGGGACCGAGTGGTCCAGGCCGTCCTTGGCCAGGTCACGGCCCCGGGTCTCCTTCGCCACCCAGACCGTCACCGCGGTGACCAGCGCGGCGAAGCAGAGGTAGAGGGAGACCGGGACGGACGAGCGGTAGTCC
This sequence comes from Streptomyces anulatus, assembly GCF_000721175.1. Classification (GTDB taxonomy): domain Bacteria; phylum Actinomycetota; class Actinomycetes; order Streptomycetales; family Streptomycetaceae; genus Streptomyces; species Streptomyces anulatus_C. The sequence continues at coordinate 108,332 of NZ_JOEZ01000022.1, read as the reverse complement.
TTGAGCAGCTCGACCGCGATGAGCGGGGCGAGCGCGCCGCCGATGATCGAGGCGAGCTGGGAGCCCATCGAGGCGCCGGAGTAGCGGACCTTCGTGTCGAACAGCTCGGAGATGAAGGCCGCCTGCGGCCCGTACATCGCCCCGTGCAGCAGCAGGCCGACGGTGACCGACAGGACGATCACCGGGAAGGACCTGGTGTCCAGGAGCGCGAAGAAGCCGAAGGCCCACACGGCCATGCCGAGGGCGCCGATCAGGGTGACCGGCCGGCGGCCGAGCCGGTCCGAGAGGGCGCCCCACAGCGGGATGGTGACGAAGTGGACCGCCGAGCCGATCAGCAGGGCGTTGAGGGCGTCGCTCTTGGACATCTCCAGGTGCACGGTCACGTAGACCAGGAGGAACGCGGTGAGGATGTAGTACGAGATGTTCTCGCCGAAGCGGGTGCCGATGGCGAGGAGCACCTCGCGCCAGCTCTTGCGGAACACCGCGACGACCGGGGCCTGCTCCTTGACGCCCGCGGCGGCCTGCTCCTGCGACTTCTTCTGCGCCTCCAGGAAGACCGGGGACTCCTCGACGGAGATCCGGATCCACAGGCCGAGCATGACGAGGACGCCGGAGAGCAGGAACGGGATGCGCCAGCCCCAGGCGAGGAAGGCCTCGTCGGACTGGACGGCGGCCAGCAGCGCCAGCACGCCGGTCGCCAGCAGGTTGCCGCCGGGGGCTCCGGCCTGCGGCCAGGAGGCCCAGAAGCCGCGCCGCTCGTCTCCGCCGTGTTCGGAGACGAGGAGTACCGCGCCGCCCCACTCGCCACCGAGAGCGAAGCCCTGCACCAGCCGCAGGACCGTCAGCAGGATCGGCGCCCACAGTCCGATGCTCGCGTGGGTGGGCAGCAGCCCCATGGCGAAGGTGGCGCCGCCCATCATCAGCAGGCTGATCACGAGGAGCTTCTTGCGGCCGATCTTGTCACCGTAGTGGCCGAAGACGACGCCGCCGAGCGGACGGGCGGCGAAGCCGACCGCGTACGTCAGGAAGGCCAGCAGGGTGCCGACGAGCGGGTCGCTGCTGGGGAAGAAGAGCGTGTTGAACACGAGCGCGGCGGCCGAGCCGTAGAGGAAGAAGTCGTACCACTCGATGGTGGTGCCGACGAGGCTGGCCGCGACGATCCGGCCGATCTTGCCCTTGGGGGCGGGCCGCGTGGAGGCGGACGGTCCCGAGGGGGACTGGGCGGAGCTTGGGGAACCCATGATGAGTCACCGCGTTTCGTTGGCAGGGCTGTCAGGGACGGGGGTGCGGGAGCGGTGGTGCGGGGTCGTGCGCCCGGCTCCGGTGGGGCGGAGGCGGGTGTGGGGTCACTGGGCGCCCCAGCCCCCGTCGACGGGGAGCGAGGCGCCGGTGATGTACGAGGTGTGGGGGCCGCAGAGCCAGAGGCAGACCGCGGCGACCTCTTCGGGCTCGATCAGCCGCTTGATCGCGGAGCGGTCCAGGAGGATGTCGGTGACGACCTCCTCCGGGGGGATCCCGTGCGCGGCTGCCTGGCCCGCGATCTGGCCCTCCACCAGGGGCGTGCGTACGTAACCGGGGTTGACGCAGTTGCTGGTCACGCCGTGCGGGGCGCCCTCCAGAGCCGCCACCTTGCTCAGCCCCTCCAGGCCGTGCTTGGCGGCGACGTAGGCGGACTTGAAGGCGCTGGCCCGCAGCCCGTGCATGCTGGAGATGTTGACGATCCGGCCCCACCCCCCGGAGTACATGTGCGGAAGGCAGTGCCGCATCAGCAGGAACGGGGCGCTCACCATCACTTTCTGGATCAGCTCGAAGCGGGCCGGCGGGAAGTCCTCGATGGCGGCCACGTGCTGCAGCCCGGCGTTGTTGACCAGGACGTCCACATCGGCCGGCAGCGTCCCGACCGCTTCGGGGGCGGCCAGGTCCACGACGTGAGCCACTCCGCCGATCGCGGCGGCGACGGACTTGGCGCTCCCGGCCTCGCGGTCGACCACATGGACCAGGGCGCCGGCTCCGGCGAGCGCCTCGGCGGTGGCCCGCCCGATGCCGCTGCCGCCGCCGGTGACGAGGGCGGTACGCCCCCGGAGGTCCACGGTCCCGGCGTCCGGCGCCGGGGAACCGGACGCTGCGTGAAATTGGCTCGTCATGGCCGGAAACGCTAGAGACACTCCGCCGGGCATCCCATGGCGTGGATCTCCACAGTACGCGGGCGGGGAGTGGGGGACATCGCCACTAGGGCGTGTGTGACGCCGGGGGCACCAGCGGCCACGAGGTGCTCACCTCGACGAAACGGACGGAACGGGGCCCTCCGGTGCGGAGGGCCCCGTCAGGGCTGTGCGCGTGGAGCCGGCTGCCGGCGCCTACCCGTCCAGCGGGCAGCGGGCGAGCAGCTCGGCGGGAGGTGCCCCCGCGGGCATCTTCAGGGTCCGGCTGGACGGGGGCCGCCGGCCGCCGTCCAGCCAGCGTTCCAGTGCCGCGGCGGCCGAGCGGTGGCACGGCACGAGCGGACGCAGCCGGTCGGGGAAGGCGTCGACGAGCGAGTCCACATGCGTGCCGCCCTCGACGCGGTAGTAGCGGTGGAGCGCGCCACGGCCCTCCCGCCGCACCATCCGCGCGTACGCGTCCGAGGTCCTGGATATCGGCAGCAGGACGTCCAGGGTGCCGTGGAAGCTGACCAGCGGCTTCCCGATGCGGCCGGTCAGCGCGATCTTCGCGACGGCGTCGCGGACCTCGGCCGGGCGCTCGGCGTAGGCGTAGTCGGCGTCGCAGGCGGGGGTTCCCGGTGCGCAGAAGGGCGTGCCGGCCTCAGTCGCGCCGTCGAAGCCCGGGTCCAGTTCCTCCCGGTAGATGCGTTGGGTCAGGTCCCAGTAGTACTGGTGGTGGTACGGCCAGAGGAACTCCGAACCGGCCGGGTACCCGGCTGCCGTCATGGCCCCGTGGGCGCCCTCGGCGTCCGCGCCCCCGGCCGCGTAGCGGGGATAGGCGCGGAGGGCGGGCGGCAGGAAGGTGAGGAGGTTCGGCCCTTCGGCTCGCCAGAGCGCGCCTTCCCAGTCCACCCCGCCGTCGTACAGCCCGGGATGGTTCTCCAACTGCCAGCGCACCAGATAGCCGCCGTTGGACATGCCCATCGCCAGCGTGCGGGAGGGGAGGCGGAGGTAGCGCTGGGCGACGACCAGGCGTGCCGCGCGCGTGAGTTGGGTGAAGCGGGTGTTCCATTCGGCGATGGCGTCGCCGGGGGCCGTGCCGTCCCGGTGGAACGCGGCGGAGGTGTTGCCCTTGTCGGTGGCGGCGAAGGCGTAGCCCCGGGCGAGCGCCCAGTCGCCGAAGGCCCGGTCGTTGGCGTACTGCTCGCGCACCCCCGGTGATCCGGCGACGACGAGACCGCCGTTCCAGCGGTCGGGGAGACGGATGACGAACTGGGAGTCGTGGTTCCAGCCGTGGTTGGTGTTGCCGGCCGAGGAGTCGGGGAAGTACCCGTCGATCTGGATGCCCGGCACGCCGCTGGGGGTGGCCAGGCCCTTCGGAGTGAGCCCCGCCCAGTCGGCCGGATCGGTGTGCCCGGAGGCCACCGTCCCCGCCGTCGTCAACTCCCGCAGACAGTCGGCCTGTTGGTGGGCGGCACCGGGCACCCTGATCAGGTCGGGGCGCGAACAGTGACCGGTTCTGCCGGTGTCCGGCGACAGCGGTGCGGCGGCGGACGGAGTCGCCGTCCAGGCCGTCAGCGCGGCCGCGGCGACGGCCGCCCCGCGCAGCCACCGGCCGTGGGCCGGACCACGCGGACGGTCGTGTCGTGATCCGGTGCGCCGGACTGCCGGTGGGGCGACTGACATGGGCTGTGCCTCCGTAGGGTGAGCGGGTGAGCGGGTGAGCGGGTGAGCGGCTATGTGGGTGCGTGGGGCCGGTGGGCGGGCGTGTGGGCGAGTCGTGTCAGGGGCAGGCGCCGTCCGCGAGGACGTAGTGGCCCGGCGGTGACTCCTTGAGGGTGTGGGTCACGAAGGTGTTGTAGAGGCCCAGGTCCTGGCCGGAGCCCTTCGCGTACACGCGGCCGCCGGTGGTGGTGGCCCGGCCGGCGCGTACGTGCTCGTAGTTGTTCGCCGTCCAGCAGGCCGACGCGGCGCCGGTGGTGACCACGGTGACCGGGCCGGACCTGACGCCCTCGCCGCCGGTCGCGTCCCGCGCCGCCACCGTGTACGCGTGGGTGCTGCCGGGCGCCAGCCCCGGGTCGGTGTACGGCGGCCCCGCCACGGTGGCGACCCGCGCGCCGTCGCGGTACACCGCGTACTCCGCGGCCCCCTCGACCGGGTCCCAGGTCAGCGTCGCGGACGCGTCGGTCACTCCGGTGGACCGCAGACCGGCCGGGGCCGGCAGCCCGCCCGGCTGCGGTTCCGAGCGGTCCAACCCGAAGAAGCGGGTGATCCAGTAGGAGGAGCAGATCGTGTCGATGAAGTGCTGGGTACCGGTGGCACCGCACTGCTCCGCGCCGCCGCCCGGATCGACGGGGGTGCCGTGAGCCATGGCAGGCACCTGGTTGACCTCGACGACGCTCCCGCCGCCGGCCGACAGATACTCGCTCCTGCGAGTGCTGTCGGGGCCGATGGTGGAGGTCCGGTCCGGTGACTGGCCGAGTCCGTGCACCGCGGTCCACTGGTCCCGCAGCTCATCGGCGTTCTTCGGGACGACGGTCGTGTCGTCGTCCCCGTGCCAGATCGCCACCCGGGGCCAGGGGCCCGGGAAACCGGGGTGCGCGTCGCGGACGGCCCGCGCCCACGCCGCCGGGGTCCGGTCCACGCCCGGGCTCATGCAGCCGAACGCCGACACCACGTCGACTCCGCAGCCGTGCGGGATGCCCGCGACGACCGCGCCCGCGGCGAACACGTCCGGGTAGGCGGCCAGCATGACCGACGTCATCGCCCCGCCCGCCGACAGGCCCGTGACCTGGGCCCGGCCGGTGTCCACCCCATAGGCGGTCGCGGCATGGGCGACCATCTGCCGGATCGACGCCGCCTCGCCCTGACCCCGCCGGGTGTCACCCGGCTGGAACCAGTTGAAGCACTTGTTCGCGTTGTTGGCGGTGGTGGTCTCGGCGTAGACGACCAGGAATCCGTGGCGGTCGGCGAAGGTGTTCAGCCCGGCGTTGTCGGAGTAGACCCGCGCGCTCTGGGTGCAGCCGTGCAGGGCGACGACCACGGGCGCGTTCGCCGGCAGGGCCGCGGGCCGGTACACGTACATGTTCAGGCTGCCGGGGTTGGCCCCGAAGGAGGTGACACGCTCCAGGGAGGCGGCCGCCCGGGCCTCGGTGGTCACCGGGCCGGCCAGCGCCGCCACGGTGGCGAGGGCGACGGTGGCGGCGAGCCGGCGTGCCGCGCGGCCCCAGCGCCCGCCGCGACCTGTCCTCGGCGGCGGGGGCGGGGGCTCGGGCGCGGCAGGGTGCGACGGCATGACGTACGGCATGGTGACCTCCCGTAGGACGGCGCACGGGATCACCCGTGACCCCGTGACCCCGGCCGTGCCGCCGTCGGCGAGGACGGCGGCACGGCCGAGGTGCGGTCACCCTAGGAAGCGGGCGGGCGGCCGGGGAATGGCGGTGCTCCCCACAACCCGCCCGGGAGCCGGGGGCCGCCACCTGTTGTGGGGAGCGCGCCCCTGCTGCTAGGGCGGGCTCGGCGGCGTCTGGTGCGTGCGATCGCAAGACGGAGGGTCGCCCCGACACTGGATGTATCGGGGTGATCCCGACAACGCGGCGAGGGTGCGTGCCAGGCGTCGCCGATCAGGCGGGACTTTCGAAACACCTAGGGGACGGTGTCGAAGGGCGGCCGGCGCCGCGCTCCGGCCGGCGCCGCGAGCTCGTGCGCCACGGTCAGCTCCGCCCCGGTCGCGGCGCGGACCTGATCCACCGTCACCCCGTCGGCCACCTCCCGCAGCAGGAAGCCGTCGGGGGTGACGTCGAGCACCGCGAGATCGGTGACGATCCGGTGCACCACGCCCCGCCCGGTGAGGGGCAGGGTGCACTCCGCGAGCAGCTTGGGGGAACCGTCGCGCGCCGTGTGTTCCGTCAGCACGATGACGCGCCGGGCCCCGTGGACGAGATCCATGGCGCCGCCCATGCCCTTGATCACCTTGCCGGGAATCACCCAGTTCGCGAGGTCGCCGGACGCGGACACCTGCATCGCCCCCAGCACCGCGACATCGATGTGCCCGCCCCGGATCATCGCGAAGGAGAGCGCGGAGTCGACACAGGACGCACCGGGCAGCAGGGTCACCGTCTCCTTGCCCGCGTTGATCAGGTCGGGCCGGACCTCGGACGCGAGGGGGTAGGGGCCGACGCCGAGGACGCCGTTCTCCGACTGGAACACCACCTCGACGCCGTCCGGCAGGTGGTCGGGGATCAGCGTCGGCAGACCGATGCCGAGGTTGACGTAGGCGCCGTCGGCCAGCTCCCGGGCGGCGCGGGCCGCCATCTGCGCACGCGTCAGCGGCATCTCAGGTGGTCCCTTCGTGGGCGGTGCGGACGGTACGGCGCTCGACGCGCTTCTCGGCGCGCGGGTCGTCGGTCGCGACGGGGACGACCCGCTGGACGAAGATCCCGGGCAGATGGACGTCGTCGGGGGCGAGTTCGCCGGGCTCGACGAGTTCCTCCACTTCCGCCACGGTGACGCGTCCGGCCATCGCGGCGAGCGGGTTGAAGTTGCGGGCGGAGGAGTCGAAGCGGAGGTTCCCGTGCCGGTCTCCCACGGCCGCGCGCACCAGTGCGAAGTCGGTGGTGATGCCCTCCTCCAACAGGTGCGCCCGCCCGCCGAAGGTCCGGGTCTCCCGGGGCGGCGAGGCGACCGCGACGGAGCCGTCCGCGCCGTACCGCCAGGCCAGACCGCCCTCGGCGATCACGGTGCCCGCCCCGGCCGGCGTGTAGAACGCCGGGATGCCCGAACCGCCGGCCCGCAACCGTTCCGCCAGGGTGCCCTGGGGGACGAGCTCCACCTCCAGCTCACCCTGGAGGTACTGGCGTGCGAACTCCTTGTTCTCCCCCACGTAGGAACTGGTCATCCGCGAGATCAGCCCCGCCCGCAGCAGGAGGCCCAGGCCCCAGTCGTCCACCCCGCAGTTGTTGGACACCACCCTCAGCTCACCGGCGCCCCGCTCCAGCAGAGCGTGGATCAGCACACCGGGTATGCCGCACAGCCCGAATCCGCCCACGGCCAGCGATGCCCCGCGCTCGACGTCCGCGACCGCGTCCGCCGCGTCGGCGACCACCTTGTCCCTGCTCATCCGTTCACCTCTCGCCTCATCGACTGCGCATGAGACTAGGAACCGGTGACGGCTCGCGGCGATGGCGGCCGACCCCATAGCGGGGCCGGTCCGGATGGTGGTCAGGACGGTCCGGAGCGATGTTCCCCGGGAATCCGGCCCGCGTGCGGAGCACGCCGGGGTAGGGTCCGCGCATGGCCAAGGTGACTGTCAGTCTGGATGCCGAACTCGTCGTCGAAGTCATGGTGCTCGCGGGGGTCGGAAACCCCCAGGACGCCGTCGAACTCGTGGTGCGCGACTACATCGCGCGCGGCCACCGCACCGAGGCCGTGGTCGCCGAGCGCGAGCAGGTGGCGCGCGACGTGGAGATCAAGCCCGAGGCCCAGCAGGGCTGATCGCCCCGGGCCTTCCCGCCCCTACGCGACCGGCTCGCCGTCCTCCAGCTCCGCCGGCCCGCCGCCGGACGCCAGGACAGCCAGTGCCGCCCGTACCCGGTGGCGGAGCGCGCCCAGCAGAAAGCCGTCCAGATCTGCGGGCGCCACCAGCCTCCAGGAGAGCAACTCCTCCTCCTGGAGCCGGATCGCCGCCAGCCGATCGGCGGTGAGCACCCCGCCGTCGTACAGGTACGCCACGATCGGCGGGCGGCCGACGCCCCGTGCCCAGTCCACGGCGAGCAGCCGTCCCGGCGCCAGGTCGAGGCCGATCTCCTCCAGCGTCTCGCGCCGGGCCGCCTGCCGGGGGCCCTCGCCCGCCTCCGACTCGACGGTCCCGCCGGGCAGCGCCCAGCCCTGGCGGTAGTTCGGCTCGACGAGGAGGAGCCGTCCCTCCGCGTCACGGAAGAGCGAGGCGGCAGCTGCCAGGGCCCGGGGGAGCCCGGCGATGTACGCGGCGTAGTCGGCATCGGGGGTCGTCACGGCCGACAGCGTAGTGGGGATCGTCCGGCCCCGGACCGCACGGCCGTGGACGGCCATGGGCAGATCAGGGGTCGTGCGGATAAAGTCGGGGCGGCGCGACTGCCTGTTCGAAAGCAAGGGATGCAAGGTGACGGACGGAGCAGATGTGGAGACCGCCCGCGTGCTCGTCGCGGCGGACAAGTTCAAGGGCTCGCTCACGGCCGTACAGGTCGCGGAGCGGGTGACGGCCGGGCTGCGGCGCGTCGTCCCCGGCGTACGGGTGGAGACCCTGCCGGTCGCGGACGGCGGCGACGGCACGGTCGCGGCGGCGGTGGCCGCCGGATTCGAGCGCCGCGAGGCGCGGGTGACCGGGCCCCTCGGGGACCCGGTGACGGCGGCGTACGCCCTGCGCGGGTCCACCGCCGTGGTGGAGATGGCCGAGGCCTCGGGCCTCCAGCTCCTGCCCGACGGGGTGTTCGCCCCGCTCACGGCCACCACGTACGGCTCGGGCGAACTCCTGCGGGCCGCACTGGAGGCGGGGGCGACGACGATCGTGTTCGGGGTCGGCGGCAGCGCCACCACGGACGGCGGCGCGGGCATGCTCGCCGCCCTCGGAGCCCGCCTCCTGGACGCGGACGGCAAGCCCGTCGGACCCGGTGGCGCCCCGCTCGCCGAGCTGGCCGAAGCCGACCTCTCGGGGCTCGACCCGCGCCTGGCGGACGTCGACCTGGTCCTGGCCAGCGACGTGGACAACCCGCTCACGGGGCCCAAGGGCGCCCCTGAGGTGTACGGCCGGCAGAAGGGTGCGAGCGAGGCGGACATCGCGGTCCTCGACGCGGCCCTGACGCACTTCGCCTCGATCCTGGGGCCGGAGACTGCGGTCCTGCCCGGCGCGGGCGCCGCCGGAGGCATCGGCTACGGGGCGCTCGTCGCCCTCGGCGCCCGCTTCCGCCCCGGCATCGAGGTCATGCTCGACGTGCTGGGCTTCGCCCCCGCGCTCGCCCGGGCCACGCTGGTCATCACGGGCGAGGGATCGCTGGACGAGCAGACGCTGCACGGCAAGGCCCCGGCCGGGGTCGCCGCCGCCGCCCGCGCGGCCGGCATCGAGGTCGTCGCGGTCTGCGGCCGGCTCGCCCTGCCCCCGGAGGCCCTGGAGAAGGCGGGCATCCGCCGCGCCTACGCCCTGGCCGAGCTGGAACCTGACCCGGCGGTGTCCATGGCGCAGGCCGGGCCGCTGCTGGAACGGGCGGCGGAGTCGATCGCCCGGGACTTCCTGCGGAGCTGACGCCGAGCTGACGCACGCACGCCGGGCACGGAGACCGGAGGGGCCCGGGGACAGACACCGGGCCCCGCGCCGTACGTCGGGCCCCGCGCCGTACGTCGGACGGGCCCCGCGCCGTACGTCGGGCCCGGGCGCCCTCCCGCACCCCACGCCTCCGCACCCCACGCCTCCGCGCCCCCACCTCCTGCCCCGGGCGCACCCGGCCGCTCACGGCGGCGCGGACGACCGCCTCAGCACATCCAGTGCCAGCACCAGCTCGACCAGCTCGGGCGGCCGGGACAGCGAGCGCCCGGTCAGCCGCTCCAGCCGCCGCAGCCGGTTGAACACCGTGTTGCGGTGACACCGCAGCCGTACCGCGGCCCGCCCCACCGAACCCCCGCACTCCAGCCACGCCTCCAACGCCCCCACCAGCACCGCACGCTCCGCGGGGACCAGCGCCAGCAGCGGACCGAACACCTCCGCGAGGAGCCGTGCGGACAGCTCCGGTCGGCTCACCAGCAGAGCCGTCGGCAGCCGCTCGTCGAGCCGCACGACCTCCCGGGTCCCGGGCGCACACGTCAGCAGCGCCGTGCCCGCGAGCCGCCGTGCCGCGCCCAGCTCCGCCAACGAGCCCACCACCGGGCTCATGCCCGCCGGGCCCGCACCGTGCTCCCCGAGACGCGCCACCGCCCCGGCCGGGCCCGCCGCACCCAGCAGCACCACCGCGACGTCCCCGCCCCCGCCCTCGTTCCCGCCCCCGGCCCCGGAGCCGCACCAGCACCAGCGCGTCCCGTCCGCGTCCGGGCCCTCGGCCACCGCGGCCTCCGGCACGGGCGCGCCCAGCACCACCACCGCGTAGCGCCCTCGTTCGGGCAGCCCGAGGCCGCGCGCCGCGCGTTCCACCAGGCCCGGCGGTGCACCGCCCGCCAGCAGCGGGCCGAGCAGCTCCCCGTACCGCGTCCCACGCCGCATCCGCCGCTCCGTCCCCGGGTCCGGGCGCACCTGATGACCGATGAGGATGCCACCGGCCGTGCGGGCGGGCGCCCGCACGCACCCGCGTCTGTGCGCGTGCACAACGAGGCCCTTCGTCGGCTGGTCGCCCGCATCGAGTCGGCCCCGTGCCGTGGACGCACGTCCCGCCCGGTGCTGGTCTGTGGCACCACCCCACCAACCAGCACGACAGACCAGCACGACACGACAAGGCGGAAGGAGGAGGACGCATGGCAACGCTAGAGATCCGCGCGCTGTCCGTCGGCTACGGCCCGGTCCGGGCGCTGCGCGACGTCTCCGTCGATGTGCCGGACGGCGGGATCACCGCCGTACTCGGTGGCAACGGCGCGGGCAAGACCACGCTGCTGCGGGCCGTGTCGCGGACCCTCGGCTTCCACCGCGGGACGGGCACCGGCACCATCCGGCTCGACGGCCGCCCCCTGGAGGGGCTGCGGCCCGCCCAGGTGGTGGCCGCCGGCGTGGTCCAGGTACCGGAGGGCCGACAGGTCTTCGCCCGGATGACGGTGGCCGACAACCTGCGGGCGGGCGCCCTCGGGGCACGCGGAGGGCGCAAGGAGACGAGCGCCGCACTGGCCCGGGTGCACGAACTGTTCCCGGTGCTCGCCGACCGCGCGCACCAACGGGCCGGACTGCTGTCCGGCGGCGAGCAGCAGATGCTGGCGATGGGCCGCGCACTGATGGCGGGGCCCCGGCTGCTCCTGCTGGACGAGCCCTCGCTCGGCCTCGCCCCGCTGATGGCGGCCAGGATCGCCGAGACCGTGCAGGAGATCAACGCGAGCGGCACCTCCGTCATGCTCGTCGAGCAGAACGCGGCCATCGCGCTGCGGCTCGCCTCCACGGCGTACGTCCTCGACGTCGGCGAGGTCGCCCTGTCCGGGCCCGCCGACGAACTCGCCGCGTCCGACGAGGTGCGCCGCCGCTACCTCGGCGTGGTCGACGAGGACGCGGCGGCGGACGCCGATCCGGCCGCCCGGACCCGTCGCACCCTGAGCAGGTGGTCCGCGTGACGACCACCGCCACGGCCTCCGCGCACAGCACGACGGCCGCCCTCGCCGTGCAGGACGTGACCGTCCGCTTCTCCGGGCTCACCGCCCTGGACGGCGTCTCCTTCACCGTCGAACCCGGCAGCGTGCACGCCGTCATCGGGCCCAACGGCGCGGGCAAGTCCACCTGCTTCAACGTCCTGTCCGGCGTCTACCGCGCCACCTCCGGACACGTCCGCCTCGGCGACACCGAGCTCACCGGACTCCCGCCGCACGTCATCGCGGACCTCGGGGTCGCACGCACCTTCCAGAACCTGGCGCTGCCCCCGCACGCGACCGTCGCCGACAGCCTCCTGCTCGGCCGCCACCGGCTGACCCGCTCCGGGTTCGTCGCCACCGGCCTGCGGCTGCCCTCCGCCGCCCGTGAGGAACGACGCCACCGCGACCGGGTCCGGGAGATCGCCGCGTTCATCGGCCTCGACAAGGAGTTGGAGCGCCCGGCGGGATCACTGCCGTACGGGCAGCAGAAGCTCGTCGAGCTCGGCCGCGCCCTGTGCATGGAGCCGAAGGTCCTGCTCCTGGACGAGCCGATCGCCGGAATGACCGCCGACGAGCGCCGCCGCACCGCCGCCGTCGTGGCCGACGTACGCGACAGCCTCGGCATCTCCATCGTGCTGGTCGAGCACGACATGGGCGTGGTGATGCGGCTCGCGGACGCGGTGACCGTACTCGACTTCGGACGACGGATCGCCGGGGGCACTCCCGCCGAGGTCCAGAACGACCCGGCCGTCGTCCAGGCCTACTTGGGAGCACCTCAATGACCACGTCTCTCGAACTCCTCCTCGGCGGCCTGTCGATCGGCTCGGTGTACGCACTCATCGCACTCGGGTTCGTCGTCATCTTCAAAGCCACCGAGGTCGTCAACTTCGCCCACGCGTCACTGCTGTTGGCGGGCGGCTACGTCACCGCCGTACTCCACGACGACATCGGGTTCTGGCCCGCGCTGCTCGTCGGGATCGCGGGTGCGGCATCCGTCGGGGCGGCCATCGAGTTCTTCGTGATGCGCCGCTACCGGGGCAGCGACCACAGCGTCCTGGCCATCGTCACCATCGGCGTCGACATCCTCCTGATCACCGAACTCACCCGCCGGATGGGCACGGACGTGCTCGCCCTCGGAGACCCCTGGGGCAACGAGGTCGTCTCCATCGGCGGCGTCACCCTCGCCCAGACCCGGATCGCCGCGTTCCTCGCCGCAGGGCTGCTGATCACGGTGTTCCTGCTCGCCTTCCGCTACACCTCGTGGGGCGTGTCGATGCGGGCCGCCGCCGAGAACCCGCAGACCGCGGCGCTCATGGGCATCAAGCTGGGACGGGTGTCGCTCGCCGCCTGGGCGGTCGCCGGAGCCCTCGCCGCCGTCGCCGCGCTCTTCCTCACGGTGTTCCCGACCCCGGGCCTCGAACGCGCCACCTCGCTCGCCGCGCTCAAGGCGTTCCCCGCCGCGATCCTCGGCGGACTCGACTCCACCACCGGGGCGCTGGCCGGCGGACTCATCGTCGGCGTCACCGAATCGTTCGCCACCGGCTACCAGAGCGACCTCTCCTTCCTCGGCCGGGGCATCGGCGATCTGGCGCCCTACCTGGTGATGGTGGCGGTCCTGCTCATCCGGCCCGCGGGACTCTTCGGCACGAAGGAGCTGGCCCGTGTCTGACACCGCCGAAGCCGCCCCGGCGGCCCCCGCCGGGCCCGCACCCGGACCCACCCGCGCCCAGGGCGTCACCGAACGGCTGCGCCGGCCCCGTACGTACGCCGTCCTCGCCGGCTCCCTCCTGCTCCTCGCCCTCCCCTTCTACCTGGACCGCTTCTGGCTCCAGGCCGGACTGTTCGCGATGGCGGCGGCGATCGGCGCCATCGGGCTCAACATGCTCACCGGCGCCACCGGACAGCTCTCCATGGGCCACGCCTTCTTCCTCGCCGTCGGCGCGTACGGCTACTGCGTCCTGGCGGGGGAGAGCAGCACGGAGAACGGGCACACGCTGACCGGGCTCGGGCTGCCCACCTGGCTGGCCGCGGTCCTCGCCGTGCTGCTCGCCGGAGCGGCGGGCGGGCTCTTCAGTCCCATCGCCGGCCGGCTGCGCGGCGCCTACCTCGGCATCGCGACGCTCGCGCTGATCTTCATCGGGCAGCACGTCCTGTTCAACGCGGGCTCGCTGACCGGCGGTTACAACGGCCGGGCGGTACCGCCGCTGTCGCTGTTCGGCTTCACCTTCGACGACACCGAACTCGTCGTCGCCGCCGTGCCGTTCGGCTCCTCGGAGAAGCTCTGGTACGCGGGTCTGGCCGCGCTCCTGCTGAGCGCGCTGTTCGCCCGGGGCGTGCTGCGCGGCCGGCCCGGACGGGCCATGAACGCCATCCGCGACCACCGGATCGCGGCCGGGGTGATGGGCGTGCCGGTGGCCCGCTACCGGGCCGGCGTCTTCGTCCTGTCCTCGATGTACGCGGGCCTCGCGGGCGTCCTGCTCGCCCTGGTCTTCCAGCGGACCGTGCCCGAGTACTTCGGCATGATCCTGTCCCTCGAATACCTCGCCATGATCGTCATCGGCGGGCTCGGCAGCGTCGCGGGGGCCGTGATCGGCGCGGCCTTCGTCTCCCTGCTCCCGCAGGTGTTCACGCACTACAGCGACTCCCTGCCGCTGGTCTCCGCCCCCGGTACGGGCGGGCTGGCACCCGGTGAGGCGTCCCGCTATCTGTACGGCGCCGCGGTGGTCGCGGTGGTCCTGTTCCTGCCCGGCGGCCTCGCCCGCCTCGGCCTCGCACGCACGAAGAAGCCGAAGGCCCCGAAGAAGCCGGGCCTTCCCAAGCAACCAGCGGCTCCGATGCAACCAGCGGCTCCGAAGAATCCAGGGGAGAAGTCATGAAACTGAGAGTGCTCACGGCCGTGGTCGCGACCCTCGCCGTCACCCTCGTCGGGTGCAGCGGCAAGGCGACCGACGGAAAGGCGAACGAGGAGAGCGAGGGCGGGATCAAGACCGGCCCCGGGGTCTCCTCCTCGACGATCTCCCTCGGTGTGCTGACCGACATGACCGGCGTCTACGCCTCGCTCGGCAAGAGCGTCACCCAGGCGCAGCAGCTGTGGGTCGAGCAGACCAACGACGAGGGCGGCATCTGCGACCGGAAGATCGAACTGACGGTCCGCGACCACGGATACGACCCGCAGAAGGCGATCGCCGCCTACACCGAGCTGGAGCCGGAGGTGCTGGGCTTCACCCAGTTCATCGGCTCCCCGTTCGTCGCCGCCGTCGAGCAGCGCATCGACGGCCAGGACAAGGGCCTGGTGCTGCCGCAGGCCTGGTCGGCGAACCTGCTGGGCTCCCCGTACATCCGGGTCATCGGCGCCACGTACGACGTCGAGACGATCAACCTGATCGACTACCTCCTCGCCGAGAAGCGCATCGGGAAGGGCGACAAGATCGGTCATGTGTACTTCGAGGGCGACTACGGCGAGAACGCGCTCGTCGGCTCGAAGCACGCGGCGAAGGAGGCCGGTCTCACCGTCGTCGAGCAGAAGATCAAGCCTACCGACAACGACATGACGGCCCAGGTCGCCGCCCTCAAGCAGGCCGGGGTCAAGGCCGTGATCGTCAGCGCGGGCCCGCGCCAGGCGGCCTCGCTCGTCGGCGTCGCGGCGGCCACCGGCTTCGACGTCCCGGTCGTCGGCAACAACTCGGCCTTCGCGCCGCAGCTGTTGAAGACCCAGGCGGGCCCCGCCCTGCTCAAGGACTACTACGTCGCCTCCTCCACGCTGCCCATCGGGGACCCGGGCGACGGCCCCGCCAAGCTCGCCAAGGAGTACGCCGCCCAGTACCCGAAGGACGTCCTCGACAACGGCGTCGTCGCCGGCTACACGGCGGCCTCCGTGTTCGGCGAGGCGCTGTCGAAGGCGTGCGACGACAAGGACCTCACCCGCGAGGGCATCGACAAGGCGCTGCTCACGATCAAGGAGTACGGGACCGAGTTCGGGGTGTCGCACGACTTCTCGGACCCGAAGGCGCCGTCCACCCGGGAGAGCGTCATCATGAAGCCGGACGCGAAGGCCGCCGGCGGCCTGAAGGTGGTCCGGCCGGCCGAGGTCGCCGCGGCGGCCGAGTCCTTCACCGCCGGTTCCTGACCCTCCTATCGGCTCGGCGGAAGGCGTACGGACGAAACCGTCCGTACGCCTTCCCGCGTTCAGGGGCCGGCCGGTCAGACCTCCCGGCCGTCCATCCCGATGTACCGGAAGCGGCCCCGCTCCACGCGGTAGATGAAGACCCCGGTCCCGGTGTACATCCCGTTGGCGGACTCGAAGGCGTAGCTCTTGGACACCCCCTTGTACGAGGTCGTCCGCAGCGCGGGCAGCAGATCCTGGCGGCTGACCTTCTCCCGGCCCAGCCCCTCGGCGCAGCCGGCGATCAGCCCGACCGCGTCGTACGCCTCCGCGGCGAACAGCGGCGGCGCGCCGTCGAAGCGCTTGCGGTAGGCGGCGGCGAACGGGTGCACCGAGGGTACGGAAGCGGGGTCGGCGGCCGTCGAGACGACCAGCCAGCCCGCCGCGTCCCCGCCCGCCTCCGCCAGGAACCGCGGGTCGTGCACGGCCTGGGTGCCGATCTTCGGCCCCAGGAACCCGGCCCGGGTCAGCGACTTCGCGAACCGTCCGGCGTCCCGCCACCCGCCCCCGTAGACCACCGCCCCCGGCTGCTTGGCGGCGATCCGCTCGGCCTCGGCGTCCAGGTCGCGGGTGCCTTCCCGTACGGTCTCCGCGAGCACCGTGCGGTTGTTGCCGCGCAGCCCCGCGTCGAGGAAGCGGGTGGTCTGCCGGCCGTACTCGGTACCGTCGTCGACCAGCGCGATCCGGTCGATCTCGTACGCCCCGAGGAACTGGGCCACCGGCAGCATCTGCATGTCGTTGCGCGGCCGGGCGCACAGGAAGATCCGGTTCAGGTGCCGGATGTCCCCGTCGACCACGCTGAGCAGCGGCAGCGCCGCCTCGTCGTACGCGACCAGCGCCTCCCGGGCCGCGTCCGTGCCGGTCGCGCCGATGGCGGCCACCAGCAGCGGATCCTCGGCGAACCGCCGAACCGCCGCCTTGGCCCGCTCCTCGTCGCCCCCGTCGTCGACCGTGGTCAGCCGCAGCGTGAACGGCGCGTCCCTCCGCGCGTTGTGCTCCGCCACCGCGAGCCGTGCCGCCCGGTCCTGACCCTTGCCGACGGCCGCCGACGGGCCGCTGAGGTCGGCCTGGAGCCCGATGTGCAGCTCCGGGCGGGCCGTCTTCCCGTCTCCCTCACCCTCGCCGCCCGGGTCCTCGTCGTCGCCGGAGGAGACCAGCCAGGCGGCGGTGCCGCCCGATGCCGCGAGGGCCGCGCCCCCGGTGACGTACGCGAGGAAGCGGCGCCGGCCGACCGGCGCGGGGACTGAGGTCGTGTCCCGCCCCCCGGCGTCCGTCCCGGTGTCCGTGTCCGGGCCGCCGACCGGGCCGCCGACCGGGCGGGCGTCCAGGCTCGTCGCGTCGATGTCGGGCAGGGCGAGCATCCGCGCCGAGCGCTCGGCGATCAGATGGGTGACCGGAGCGGGCAGCCAGCTTCCGCCGGACACGTCCTCGGCGAACGCCTGCCGGATGTCCGCCGCCGACGGACGGTCCTCGGGGTTCTTGGACAGACACGCCCCGACGACCGGCAGCAGCCCGGGCGGCAGCGCGCCCAGGTCCGCCGCGTCGTGCACGGTGCGGAACAGCATCGCCTCCACCGGGCCGGTGCCGAACGGCCTGCCGCCGGTGGCCGCGTACACCAGGACGCAGCCCAGCGAGAAGACGTCGCTCGCCGGGCCGATCCGCCGCCCCTGCGCCTGCTCGGGCGAGAGGAAGCCGGGGGAGCCGACGATGACGTCCGTCGCCGTGAGGACGGTGTCGTCCAGGGCCCGCGCGATCCCGAAGTCGATCAGCCGGGGTCCGTCCAGACCCAGCAGCACGTTGCCGGGCTTCACGTCCCGGTGCACGAGCCCCGCCGCGTGGACGGCCTCCAGCGCCTCCGCGAGCATCGAGCCCAGCGCCCGCACCCCGCGTTCCGGCAGCGGACCCCCGCCGCCGACCGCCTCGCTCAGGGCGGGGCCCGGCACGAACTCGGTCGCCAGCCAGGGCGCCGGCGCCTCGGTGTCGGCGTCGACCACCGGCACCGCCCACCGGTTGCGGACCTGCCGGGCGATGGCCACCTCCCGCCGGAAGCGGGCCCGGAAGGCGGTGTCGTCGGCGTACTCCGCCCGGATCAGCTTGATCGCCACCAGCGCGCCGCCGGGCGACCGGCCGAGCAGCACCACCCCCATGCCTCCGGCGCCGAGCCGGCCGAGGACGCGGTACCCGGCGATCCGTGCCGGGTCGGTGGAACGGAGCGGTTCCATCAGAGGTCAGTGCCTTTCGTCCGAGCCCGCGGTCACTTCAGTTCCAGCTCGACGCGGTAGAGCACCTTGGCGCCGCCCTCGGCGGCGATCCGCAGCAGGTCGCTGTTCCGGTAGCCCTTCGCGCCCTTGACCGACACGGCCGTCGTCACCGGACCGATCCGGGACTTGGTCCACACGTAGTCCTGGATCCCGCCCGAGCCGGGACCGGTGTACTTCCCCGCCTCGAACAGTGAGGCGTCCGCGTTGCGCACGTCCTTCTGGTCGAACTGGAGCGACATCAGACCGCTGAGGCGTTGTCCGCCGCCCAGCTCCTGTTGCGGGCAGCGGAAGCTCTCCTGGACGGTGTCCTTGATCTCCTTGTCGGCGCCGGACTCGCTCCGGTGCACGGTCACGGTCACCGCTCCCTGGACCCGGCCCTTGCCGTCCCGCGCCGGGATGTCGAGCCGCCGCGTGAAGCTGTCCAGCACACCGGACGGCAGCGCGGAACGGGTCCAGACGCAGGAGGCCGGGAGCACGGGCCAGTTGCCGCCGCTCTCGTACGGGGTGTGCCGGACCATCCCCGCCGTCCAGTCGGTCTCCCCGAGCGCGGCGTTGCGCGTCAGCTTCCGCGCCTGGGCCGCGGTCTTCGGCACCCGCGCCGGGTTCGGCGTGAACTCGTAGGCGCTGGGCAGCGCCCCCGGCAGCGTGGACTCCTTCGCGTCCGGCTTCCCCGTCGCCCCCGTCTTCTCACCGCCGGTCGCCGGGCCGCCCCGCTTCGCCGGTCCGCTGCGTTTCGGGTCCGGCCCGTCCCCGCCCTTCGAGGCCGACCCACCACATCCGGCCAGCAGCGCCCCCGCCGCCGCGACCGCCATCACACGTGTCCCCACCAGCATCAGCTTCATCCCGGACCCCCCTGGTCCCCCGGACCGCGCCCGGGCCGAAGGGGCCCGGGTGTCGGTTGCGACGCGATTCTAGAAGCCGGGTGCGGGGGAGGTGACGGGAACCCGGTAC
This sequence comes from Streptomyces anulatus, assembly GCF_000721175.1. Lineage (GTDB taxonomy): Bacteria > Actinomycetota > Actinomycetes > Streptomycetales > Streptomycetaceae > Streptomyces > Streptomyces anulatus_C. The sequence continues at coordinate 89,532 of NZ_JOEZ01000022.1, read as the reverse complement.
TCACCTCGGTGCCGAAAACCCTCAGCCATCGGGAGGGGTTCACCTCTGGCGGCGTGGCGCGCGCGGTGGTAAGCGGCATCGAGCCGCCCTGCCGGGCTGGACGGGAACGCACGAGGTGTGACGGGAACGCACGAGGGCCCGGATGCCGGGGAGCATCCGGGCCCTCGCCCTGTTTCCGCCTGTCCGCTGCCGCCGGCCGACGCTACGGCAGCTGTGCCGCCCGCGCCTCGCGCCGGTTGTCACGGAACGTGTTCACCCGTCGCGCCGTGGCGAACAGCGGGATCACCGCGCCGAGTACCACCTGGAGCACACAGCCCGTCTGGAGCAGCAGCTGACCCCCGGGCGCGTCGAACGCCCATGCGGCGAGCAGCCCCATCGCGGCCACGATCCAGCCGAGCATCGCCACCGCGAGAATGCCCCGCGGCTTCGGGTACTCCACCCGGCTCACCATCAGCCAGGCCACGCCGACGATCGCGAGCAGCGTCGGGATGAAGGGCAGCTCCAGGAGCACGATCGAGACGACCGTCAGCGCTCCGAAGGGGCTCGGCATGCCCTGGAACATGCCGTCCTTCAGCGTCACGCAGGAGAATCTCGCAAGCCTGAGCACCACCGCCAGCAACACGACGATCGCCGCCAGCGCCGACACCCGCTGATGGGCGTCGTCGGCGACCATGCCGTACACGAGCACGAAGTAGGCCGGCGCGAGCCCGAAGCTGATCAGGTCCGAGAGGTTGTCCAGCTCGGCGCCCATCGGCGAGGAGCGCAGCTTGCGCGCCACGAGTCCGTCGAACAGGTCGAAGATCGCGGCCATCAGCATGAGGATCACGGCGGTGGCGGCGGAGTGCCGGGCCATGCCCGTCTCGTCGCTGCCCGTGAGGTGCGGGATCAGAATGCCCGTGGTGGTGAAGTACACCGCCATGAACCCGCACGTCGCGTTACCGAGCGTGAGCGTGTCCGCTATCGACAGCCGCATCGACAGCGGCATGTCCTCCGTGCCGTCGGTGTCGCTCTCCTCGTCGGCCTCGGGTACCCAGCCGGCCTTGGTATCAGGATCAATCACGGTCAATTCGAGTCACCCCCGCGGTGGTGGCCTGACCGACCTCGACCGCGACATCGATACCCTCCGGGAGGTAGATGTCCACGCGTGAGCCGAAGCGGATCAGGCCGATGCGCTCGCCCTGCTCCACCTTGGTGCCCTCGGGGAGGTACGGCACGATCCGACGGGCGACCGCTCCCGCGATCTGCACCATCTCGATGTCGCCGAGCTCGGTGTCGAAGTGCCAGACAACGCGCTCGTTGTTCTCGCTCTCCTTGTTGAACGCCGGAACGAACCCGCCCGGGATGTGCTCGACCGACGTCACGGTGCCGGCCAGGGGCGCGCGGTTGACGTGGACGTTGAGCGGGCTCATGAAGATCGCGACGCGGGTGCGCCCGTCCTTCCACGGCATGATGCTCTGCACCACACCGTCGGCCGGGGAGATGACCCGGCCGTCAGTGATCTCGCGCTCGGGGTCACGGAAGAACCACAGCATGCCCGCCGCGAGCGCGGTGGTGGGCACAGCCACTGCCGCCCAGCGCCCCGACTTGCGGGCGCGGGCCAGGCTGAGGGCTGCGGTGGCGACGGTCGGCAGGAGCCACGGCGATGCTCCGCGGGCGATGCGGACCCCGCCGCGGGGTGCAGAGATAGGGCTGTCGGGCATGGATGACCTTCGTAGCGGATGATGCCGCGCTGGCAACGGGGGACGGCGGCTTTCCGGCGATGCTATCGGTTGCCGGGCGCAACTGGGCAAGCCAGCAGCCGAGTCGGACGGCGGAAAGGCACCCGCCGAGGATGACCCGGTGTGATGTTCTTCGCCACCAAATCATCTCGAAAGGGACAATCAGCCCTGGAATCGGTACTCCTCCAAGAGGCGCCGGCCAATGATCATTTTCTGGATCTCGGCGGTACCTTCACCGATCAGCAGCATCGGAGCCTCACGGTAGAGGCGCTCGATCTCGTACTCCTTGGAGAAGCCGTAACCGCCGTGGATACGGAAGGCGTCCTCGACGACTTCCTTGCAGTACTCGGAGGCGAGGTACTTCGCCATCCCTGCCTCCAGGTCGTTTCGTTCCCCGGAGTCCTTTTTGCGTGCCGCATTGACCATCATCGCATGAGCGGCTTCGACCTTGGTGGCCATTTCGGCCAGTTTGAACTGGATCGCCTGGTGCTGGGCGATCGGTTTGCCGAAGGTGTGGCGCTGCTGTGCGTACGAAACGCCCAGCTCGAATGCACGCTGTGCGACACCGCAACCACGTGCGGCGACATTCACCCGCCCGACTTCGACGCCGTCCATCATTTGGTAAAACCCTCGGCCGGTCGTGCCCCCGAGGACGCGATTGGCCGGAACGCGCAGGTCGTCCATGATGAGCTCGGTCGTGTCGACGCCCTTGTAGCCCATCTTGTCGATCTTCCCGGGGATGGTCAGGCCGGGCCGGACCTCTCCGAAGCCGGGCTCCTTCTCGACGAGGAAGGTCGTCATCGACTTGTGGGGCGCGGTGCCCTCCGGGTGGCCTTCGTCACTTCGGCAGAGCACGGCCACCAGATTCGACGTTCCGCCGTTCGTCAGCCACATCTTCTGGCCGTTGAGAACGTACTCGTCGCCGTCCCTGACGCCCTTCGACGAAATCGCCGAGACGTCCGAGCCGAGCGCCGGCTCGGACATCGAGAACGCGCCCCGCACCTCGCCGAGCGCCATCCGCGGCAGGAACGTGTCCTTCTGCTCCTGGGTGCCGTGCTGCTTGAGCATGTAGGCCACGATGAAATGCGTGTTGATGATGCCCGACACGCTCATCCAGCCGCGCGCGATCTCCTCCACGCACAGCGCGTAGGTGAGCAGCGACTCACCCAGACCCCCGTACTCCTCGGGGATCATCAGCCCGAACAGGCCGAGTTCCTTGAGCCCCTCGACGATTTCCGTGGGGTACTCGTCGCGGTGCTCCAGCTGGGTCGCGACCGGAATGATCTCCTTGTCGACGAAATCCCGGACCGTGGCGAGGATTTCCCGCTGGATGTCGTTCAGACCGGCGGTCTGGGCGAGTCGCGTCATGGCTGCTTCTCCTGTGGCTTCACACGGTTAGTTGGACGGCGTCGGGCGGCCCGGCTGTTCGCCGCCGCGCTCCTTGATGTACGTCTCGGTGGGAACCATCACCTTGCGCCGGAACACGCAGACCACGGTGCCGTCCTGCTTGTAGCCCCTGGTCTCCACGTACACGATCCCGCGGTCGTTCTTGGACTTCGACGGGGTCTTGTCCAGCACGGTCGTCTCACCGTAGATCGTGTCGCCGTGGAAGGTCGGCGCGATGTGCTTCAGCGATTCGACCTCCAGGTTGGCGATGGCCTTCCCGGAGACGTCCGGCACCGACATGCCGAGCAGCAGCGAGTAGACGTAGTTGCCGACGACGACGTTCTTCCCGAAGTCGGTCGTCTTCTCCGCGTAGTTGCTGTCCATGTGCAGCGGGTGGTGATTCATGGTCAGCAGGCAGAAGAGGTGGTCGTCGTACTCCGTGACCGTCTTCCCGGGCCAGTGCTTGTAGACGGCACCGACCTCGAACTCCTCAAAAGTGCGTCCGAACTGCATGATCAGGCCTCCGGTGCTTCGAACTTGGAGGTGCGCTGCATTCCGGCGGCCCGGCCCTTGCCCGCGATCACCAGTGCCATCTTGCGGCTGGCCTCGTCGATCATCTCGTCGCCGAGCATCGCGGAGCCCTTCTTGCCGCCCTCCTCGGAGGTGCACCAGTCGTACGCGTCGAGGATCAGCTCGGCGTGGTCGTAGTCCTCCTGCGAGGGCGAGAACACCTCGTTGGCCGCGTCGACCTGACCCGGGTGCAGCACCCACTTGCCGTCGAAGCCGAGGGCGGCGGCGCGGCCGGCGACCTCGCGGTAGGCGTCCACGTCACGGATCTGGAGGAACGGGCCGTCGATCGCCTGGAGGTCGTGCGTACGGGCCGCCATCAGGATGCGCATCAGGATGTAGTGGTAGGCGTCCGCCGGGTAGCCGGGCGGCTGCTGGCCGACGACCAGGGTCTTCATGTTGATCGAGGCCATGAAGTCGGCCGGGCCGAAGATCAGCGTCTCCAGGCGGGGCGAGGCGGCGGCGATGTCGTCGATGTTCACCAGGCCCTTGGCGTTCTCGATCTGCGCCTCGATGCCGATCTTCCCGACCTCGAAGCCCATCGTCTTCTCGATCTGGGTCAGCAGCAGGTCCAGCGCCACGACCTGCTGGGCGTCCTGGACCTTCGGCAGCATGATGCAGTCGAGGTTCGGCCCCGCGCCCTCGACGACCGTGATGACGTCCCGGTACGTCCAGTGCGTGGTCCAGTCGTTGACCCGCACGACCCGGGTCTTGCCGCTCCAGTCACCGTTGTTCAGCGCGTCCACGATGGTGTGGCGGGCGCCCTCCTTGGCGAGCGGCGCGCAGGCGTCCTCCAGGTCGAGGAAGACCTGGTCAGCCGGGAGCCCCTGGGCCTTCTCCAGGAAGCGCGGGTTCGAGCCCGGCACGGCCAGACACGAGCGCCGGGGGCGCAGCCGGTTCACGGGGGTGGTGGGCGTGGTCATGCGGAGACCTCCAGGGGGTCGAGCTTGTTCGCTTTCCGGATCTCGTCGACGATACGGCCGATGATCTCGGTGATGCCGAAGTCCTTCGGGGTGAAGACGGCCGCCACACCGGCTTCGATGAGCGCGGCGGCGTCGGCCGGCGGGATGATGCCGCCCGCGATCACCGGGATGTCGGGGGCCCCGGCCTCGCGCAGCCGGTGCAGGACGTCGGGCACCAGCTCCGCGTGCGAGCCGGAGAGGATGGAGAGCCCCACGCAGTGCACGTCCTCGGCCAGCGCCGCGTCGGTGATCTGCTCGGGGGTCAGTCGGATCCCCTGGTAGACCACCTCGAACCCGGCGTCCCTGGCCCGTACGGCGATCTGCTCGGCCCCGTTGGAGTGCCCGTCCAGGCCCGGCTTGCCGACCAGCAGCCGCAGCCGCCCCACGCCCAGGTCGGCTGCGGTGCGGGTGACCTTCTCGCGGACCAGGGCGAGCGTGCTGCCCGGCTCGGCGCTGACCGCCACCGGGGCCGAGGAGACCCCGGTGGGTGCGCGGAACTCGCCGAAGACGTCCCGCAGCGCCCAGGACCACTCGCCGGTGGTGACGCCCGCGCGGGCGCACTCGACGGTGGCCTCCATCATGTTCTCGGTGCCCGCCGCCGCCTTCTTCAGCGCGGCCAGCGCCTCGGAGGCGCGCGCCTCGTCGCGGTTGTCCCGCCACTCGTGCAGGGCGGCGACGACGCGGGCCTCGTTCTCGGGGTCGACCGTCATGATCGCGCCGTCGAGGTCGGCGGTGAGCGGGTTGGGCTCGGTCGTCTCGTAGATGTTGACGCCGACGATCTTCTCCTCGCCGCCCTCGATCCGGGCCCGGCGCGCCGCGTGCGAGGAGACCAGCTCCGACTTGAGGTAGCCGGACTCGACGGCCGCCATCGCGCCGCCCATCTGCTGGATCCGGTCGATCTCCGCCAGCGACTCCTCGACCAGCGAGTCCACCTTCGCCTCGATGACGTGCGAACCGGCGAAGATGTCCTCGTACTCCAGCAGGTCGCTCTCGTGCGCCAGCACCTGCTGGATCCGCAGCGACCACTGCTGGTCCCAGGGCCGGGGCAGGCCCAGCGCCTCGTTCCAGGCCGGCAGCTGTACGGCGCGGGCGCGGGCGTCCTTGGAGAGCGTGACGGCCAGCATCTCCAGGACGATGCGCTGGACGTTGTTCTCCGGCTGCGCCTCGGTCAGCCCGAGGGAGTTGACCTGGACGCCGTAGCGGAAACGGCGCTGCTTGGCGTCGGTGATGCCGTACCGCTCGCGGGTGACGCGGTCCCAGATGCGGCCGAAGGCGCGCATCTTGCACATCTCCTCGATGAAGCGGACGCCCGCGTTCACGAAGAACGAGATCCGGGCGACCACGTCACCGAACTTCTCCTCGGGCACCTGGCCCGAGTCGCGGACCGCGTCGAGCACCGCGATGGCGGTCGACATGGCGTACGCGATCTCCTGGACCGGGGTGGCCCCCGCCTCCTGGAGGTGGTAGCTGCAGATGTTGATCGGGTTCCACTTGGGGATGCGGTTGACCGTGTACGTGATCATGTCCGTGGTCAGCCGCAGGGAGGGCACCGGCGGGAAGACGTGCGTCCCGCGCGAGAGGTACTCCTTCACGATGTCGTTCTGCGTCGTCCCCTGGAGCTTTTCGGGGTCGGCCCCCTGCTCCTCCGCGACCACCTGGTAGAGCGCCAGCAGCCACATGGCGGTCGCGTTGATCGTCATCGAGGTGTTCATCTGCTCCAGGGGGATGTCCTGGAACAGCCGCCGCATGTCACCGAGGTGCGAGACGGGAACACCGACACGGCCCACCTCGCCGCGGGCGAGGATGTGGTCCGGGTCGTATCCGGTCTGCGTCGGCAGATCGAAGGCGACCGAGAGACCCGTCTGGCCCTTGGCGAGGTTGCGGCGGTACAGCTCGTTGGACGCCTCGGCGGTCGAGTGACCGGCGTACGTCCGCATGAGCCAGGGCCGGTCCTTCTGACGTTCGTTCATCGGGGAACCTCAGACGTTGCGGAAGCGGTTGATGGCGTCGATGTGCTGCTCGCGCATTTCCTCGTTGCGCACGCCGAGACCCTCCCGGGGGGCCAGCGCCAGGACGCCGACCTTCCCCTGGTGCAGGTTGCGGTGGACGTCGTACGCGGCCTGGCCGGTGTCCTGAAGGGAGTAGACCTTGGAGAGCGTCGGGTGGATCTTGCCCTTGGCGATCAGGCGGTTGGCCTCCCACGCCTCGCGGTAGTTGGCGAAGTGGGAGCCGACGATCCTCTTGAGCGACATCCACAGGTAGCGGTTGTCGTACTCGTGGTTGTAGCCCGAGGTGGAGGCGCAGGTGACGATCGTGCCGCCCTTGCGGGTGACGTAGACGCTCGCGCCGAAGGTCTCGCGGCCGGGGTGCTCGAAGACGATGTCGACGTCCTCGCCGCCGGTCAGCTCGCGGATGCGCTTGCCGAGCCGCTTCCACTCCCTGGGGTCCTGGGTGTGCTCGTCCTTCCAGAACTTGTAGCCCTCGGCGTTGCGGTCGATGACCGCGTCCGCGCCCATGGCGCGGCAGATGTCGGCCTTCTCCGGGCTGGAGACGACACAGATCGGGTTGGCGCCGCCGGCCAGCGCGAACTGGGTGGCGTAGGAGCCGAGTCCGCCGCTGGCGCCCCAGATCAGCACGTTGTCGCCCTGCTTCATGCCCGCGCCGTTGCGCGAGACGAGCTGGCGGTACGCGGTGGAGTTGACCAGGCCCGGGGCGGCGGCCTCCTCCCAGCTGAGGTGCTGGGGCTTGGGCATCAGCTGGTTGGACTTGACGAGCGCGATCTCCGCCAGGCCGCCGAAGTTGGTCTCGAAGCCCCAGATCCGCTGCTCGGGGTCGAGCATCGTGTCGTTGTGGCCGTCGGAGGACTCCAGTTCGACCGAGAGGCAGTGCGCGACGACCTCGTCGCCCGGGTTCCAGGCGTTCACGCCGGGGCCGGTGCGCAGGACGACGCCCGCCAGGTCGGAGCCGATGACGTGGTACGGCAGGTCGTGGCGCTTGGTCAGCTCGCTGAGCCTGCCGTAGCGCTCGAGGAAGCTGAACGTCGACACCGGCTCGAAGATCGAGGTCCAGACGGAGTTGTAGTTCACCGAACTGGCCATCACGGCGACCAGGGCCTCGCCGGGGCCGAGTTCGGGGACCGGGACGTCGTCCAGGTGGATCGACTTGCGGGGGTCCTTGTCACGGGTGTCGAGCCCCGCGAACATTTCCGCCTCGTCCTTGTGCACGGTGATCGCGCGGTAGGACTCGGGGAGGGACAGGGCCGCGAAGTCCGCGGCGGTGCTGTCCTGCGATTGGATCGCGTCCAGGATTTCCTTCACGGTGTTGCCTCCGGTGATGCGGCGTCGAGGGAACGCTTGAGGGGCCCTGCTGGCAGGGGAGGGGTGCGGTGTGGAGGTGTTTGCCGTCGGTTCGGCGGGTGGAGCTCGGCTTTGCCCGGTGGAGCAAGAAGGGTGCCTGTGACGCAGGCGTCCGGGCGCGCAGCACGGTGGTTGCGGGGACAGCCGGCGTACGTGTGAGGTCTCAGCACGCCGGCCGCCCGGACACCTTCAACGTATGGCACTCTGTGACACCTGACAAGGCACCCAGTGCCAACAATTTCTCTCACTTGTCATCTCGTAGGCACGCATGAGCAACACGATGGGCGTTACGGGACGTTCTGTCCTGCTGGCGGGCGGCTATCGTGCCGCGCGGTACACGTACGGCGTCGTCGTGCCGAGCGCCGAGAATCCGAGCCGGGCCAGGATCGGGGCCGACAGGTCGCTCGCGTCGACCTGGAGGTAGCGGTAGCCGCGCTCGGCGGCCACCGCGGCCCGGTGGGCGACCAGGGCCCGGTACAGGCCCCTGCCGCGCCACTCGGCGACCGTTCCGCCGCCCCAGAGGCCGGCGAAGCCCGTGCCGGGGTACAGCTCCATACGGGCCGAGCTGACCGGTTCCTCTCCGGCCGTCGCCACGATCGCCACGAAGTCGTCCCCGGCCTGCTCCAACCGCGCCAGCACCTGGCGGCGCAGCCGGCCGGCGTCCGTGCCGAAGGCCCGCTCGTGGGCCCGGGCCATCAGCTCGACCCCGGCCGCGTCGGTCACCGGGCGCAGGACGACGCCCTCGGGGACCCCGGACCCGGGCCGGGAGGCCGGCGCCTCGACGGGGGCGACCAGCAGGGTCTCCGGCGGGTCCGGTACGAATCCGGCCGCCCGCAGCCGGTCGCCCAGATCGGCGGGCCGGTCATGCGAGTAGAGCTTCCACTCGAACTCCTCGTGACCGAGCGCGGTGTAGTGCTCGATCTGGGCCCTGATCGCCGCGTCGGCCCCCGCGGCGTCCAGGGCCGGGTCCGACCAGACGACCCCGTTCCAGTCCTCGGGGCCGCCGACCTGGCGCACCAGGGGGCCGGCGCGCTCCACGCGTACGCCGGGCCCCTCCGGGCGGGCGTGCTCGCGCATCGCGCGGTCGAACAGGTCACGTGTCTCGGTCGGCCGCATCCTCGCACCTCAGCACAGCGGTGATCGGTAAACCAACGGGTTTCGGCCGCCGCCCACAAGGAACGGCTCGGTGCGGACGCGTCGAAAGCCCAGCTGGGGGCAGGTGTCCGGAGTCAATTGATCATGAAGTGGTGAGGAAGCAGAGGTGCGGCACCGATGGCGATACCGACCCGCGGACGGAGCATCCGGGAGCGACGCGCTTCTTTCGACCTCCGGCGCACCACCTTCGGGTTCGCGCTGTGCGCGCTGATCCTCGCGGGCGGCGGCATGGCGCTGCGGGCCGCCTGGCGCGGCACCGGGCTCCCTCCGGTCGCCGCCGCGCTGTCGGCCGTCCTGGCCCTCGCAGCCGCCTTCGTGGTGCTGCGCCGCCGCCGTCGGGCGCGCCGGGTCGCGGCGGCCGTCACGGATGCGGCGTACCGGATCGTCGACGCGGGCGTCGCGGAGCTGGACGCCGCGGAAGCGGCTCGCGCCCAGGCCCGTCCCGAGCCCCCGGAGCCCGCCGGTCCGGTCGACCACGCGGAGCTGGACCCGTACGCCTTCGAGGAGGCCGTGGCCGAACTCTGCCGGCGCGACGGCTGCCCGGACGCCGAGGTGGTGGGCGGCGCCGGCGACCTGGGCGCGGACGTCCTCGCGACCACCCCGGACGGCCGCCGCCTGGTCGTCCAGTGCAAGCGCTACGGCCCGGAGAACCGGGCCGGCTCCCAGGACCTCCAGCGGTTCGGCGGCACCTGCTACGCGGTGCACGAAGCGGACATCGCGCTCGTCGTCTCCACCGGAGGCTTCACCGAACCCGCGCTCGACTACGCGGAGCAGTGCGCCATTCTCTGCTACGGCCCCGAGGAGCTGGCGGCCTGGAGCGAGGGCGGCGCACCGCCGCCCTGGGAGACGGCGGCGGTCCCCGCCGAAGGACCGGCCGCAGGGCTCAGCGGTCCTTGAGCGCCTGCTGGATCGTCCGCATGACCTCGTCCAGCGGGGCGTCGGTGCGCGCCACCGCGACGAGGACCTCGCCTTCCGCGGCCACCGTCGCCGCCGGGGCGCGCTCGGGCTCGGCCCCCGCGGTCCGGCCCGCGCCGATGCCCGTGCCGAAGGTGTCGCGCACGATGGCGAAGGCGCGGTCGAGCTGGGCCTCCACGTCGCCCTGGCCGCCCGCCCGCAGCCAGCGTCGCAGCACATGGTTGTGCGCGGTGACCACGGCGGACGCTGCGACCTCAGCGAGCAGCGGGTCGTCGTTGCCCACGTGGTGGTCGCGCTCGTCGAAGTGGCCCAGGAGATAGCGGGTGAACAGCCGCTCGTAGCGGGCCACCGACGCGATCTCGGCCTCCCGGAGGGTCGGCACCTCACGGGTCAGTTTGTAGCGGGCCACGGAGACGGCGGGCTTGGCCGCGTACATCTTCATGACTTCCTTGATGCCGCGGCAGACGGTGTCGAGCGGGTGCTCGTGCGCGGGGGCGGCGTTGAGGACGGCCTCGGCCCTGACGAGGGTGTCGTCGTGGTCCGGGAAGATGGCCTCTTCCTTGGAACGGAAGTGGCGGAAAAAGGTCCGCCGGGCGACACCCGCGGCGCCCGCGATCTCGTCGACGGTGGTCGCCTCGTAGCCCTTCGTGGCGAAGAGCTCCATCGCGGCGGCGGCCAGTTCGCGGCGCATCTTGAGCCGTTGGGCGGCGGCGCGCGTCCCCGCGGTGGTGGTCTCCGGGGCGTCGTTCGCGGCGGTGGCACGGGGTGACTTGGCGGGCTGGGACATGGCATGAACGTAACGCATCGGTGCAGGAGAGCGCGCCTGCGGGGGCGGGCCGCCGGAGGGTCCCAGCAGCCCGCCCCACCCGGCTCCCGGGTCAGCGACGGGCATATTCGCGGAAGCCGCGCCCCGTCTTGCGGCCGAGGCAGCCCGCGGCGACCAGGTGCTCGAGCAGCGGCGCGGGCGCGAGGCCCGGGTCGCGGAACTCCTTGTGCAGCACCTTCTCGATGGCCAGCGAGACGTCCAGGCCGACCACGTCGAGCAGTTCGAACGGGCCCATCGGGTAGCCGCCGCCCAGCTTCATCGCCGCGTCGATGTCGTCCAGCGAGGCGTAGTGCTCCTCGACCATCTTGATCGCGTTGTTCAGGTACGGGAACAGCAGCGCGTTCACGATGAACCCGGCCCGGTCCCCGCAGTCCACCGGGTGCTTGCGGATCTTCGCGCACACCGCGCGGACCGTGGCGTGCACATCGTCGGCGGTCAGGACGGTGCGGACGACCTCGACCAGCTTCATCGCGGGCGCCGGGTTGAAGAAGTGCATCCCGATCACGTCCTCGGGGCGCGCGGTCGCCCGGGCGATGGCGACGACCGGCAGCGAGGAGGTGGTGGTGGCGAGCACCGCACCCGGCCGGCAGACCTTGTCCAGCGAGGCGAACAGCTGCTGCTTGATCTCCAGGTCCTCGGCGACCGCCTCGACGGCGAGGTCGACCTCGGCGAACGCGTCCAGCGAACCGGCCGCCGTGATCCGGGCCAGCGTCTCGTCCCGGGCCTCGGCGGTCAGCCGCCCCTTGGTCACCGAGCGCTCCAGCGACTTCGCGATCCGGCCCTTGGCGACGTCGGCCTTCTCCTGGGTCCTGGCCGCCAGCACCACACCGTATCCGGCCTTCGCGAAGACCTCGGCGATGCCCGAGGCCATCGTCCCGGAGCCCGCGACCCCGACGGACGCCACCTCGCGCCCCGCCCCGGAGGCGGTGTCGGCCGCCGGGGTCAGCGCGTCGGGCACCACGTCCTGGCCGCCCGGGGCGTCGTACGTGTAGAAACCGCGCCCGGCCTTGCGGCCGGTCAGGCCCGCACTGCTGAGCTGCCCGAGGACGGGGGCCGGGGCGTGCAGCCGGTCGTGCGACTCGGCGTACATGGCCTCCAGGACGGTGCGGGCGGTGTCGATCCCGATCAGGTCCAGCAGGGCGAGGGGCCCCATCGGCAGCCCGCAGCCCAGCTTCATCGCCGCGTCGATGTCCTCGCGGGAGGCGTAGTTCGCCTCGTACATCGCGGCGGCCTGGTTGAGATAGCCGAAGAGCAGCCCGTCCGCGACGAACCCGGGCCGGTCGCCGACCGCGACGGGCTCCTTGCCCAGCTCCCGGGCCAGCCTGGTGACGGCCTCGACGGCGGGCGGCGCGGTCAGCACCGAGGAGACCACCTCGACCAGCTTCATCGCGGGCGCCGGGTTGAAGAAGTGCAGGCCGAGGACGCGCTCGGGGTGCTGGGACTCGGCTGCCAGCCGGGTCACCGACAGGGCGTTGGTGCCGGTCGCCAGGATCGCGGTGGGGGAGACGACCGCGTCGAGCTCCCGGAACACCTGCTGCTTGATCTCGTACGTCTCCGGCACCACCTCGATGACCAGCTCGGCCTTGGCGGCGGTGCGCAGGTCGTCGGACGTACGGAAGCGGGCGAGGGCGTCGCTCCGCTTTTGCTCGGTGATCCGTCCACGGCCCACGGCCCGCGCGGTGGACGCTTCGAGGGAGGCGACGGCCCCCAGGGCGGCGGCCTCGCTGATGTCGATGCCGATGACCTCGCGGCCCGCCAGGGCCAGGACCTCGGCGATGCCGGTGCCCATGGTGCCGAGGCCGACGACGGCGATGGTGGAGAGAGGGGTGTCCATCACGGGACTCCAGGGTGAGTGACGACTGTGGGAGCACGGAAACGCGCGGCGATGAGGGAGCGGCGCGTGGCGTACGGAAGCTGCGTGTCGTGGAGCACGAGGCCGGGGCGCACGGAGCGCGCCCGGCCGTGAGGGGTGACGGACTCTGTCCCGGAGTCACGTCGCACGGAAAAGCCGAACCGACAAGCTCTCCGGATGGCTGCGTCACCAGGCCACCGGAGCCTGCGGGGAGTGTGCCCCGCTCAGATGAGACTAACCGGCGAGTAACGAGCGCGCCACCCCTGGATCCTTGTGCCCTGGACCACATGGACTCCCCGATGCCGCCCCGTGCGGAGCGTGTCCGTCGATACGCTGAGCGTCATGGATGAGGAGTTCCGTTCACTCATGGACCGGCTGGAACCCGAGGCGGCCGGGTCGCCGCAGTACGCCCGGCTGGTCGCCGCCGAGGACCCCGAGGAGCTGGCCCGCGTCCTCGTGGAGCCGCACCGCCCCCTGTGGGCCCGCGAGATGGCCGCCTTCCGGCTCGGCTGCGCGGGCGACCCGCGGGCCTTCGAGGCGCTGGTGCTCCTGCTCAACCACCGCGACCCCGAACGCTGCGTCTCCGCCGCCCACGCCCTGGCCCGCCTGAACGACCCCCGCACCCCGCGGGCCGCCGCCGCCCTCGCCACCAACGCGCTGCGCACCGCATACGCCCTGCACCCGGTGCGCCTGCTGACCGACCTGCGGGCACCCGAATCGGTGCCCGCCCTGGTCGCCACCCTCCAACGCCTGCTGGCCCCCGGTGAACCGCACTGGCGCGTCGCCCTCGCCTGCGTCGAGGGTCTGGGCCGCCTCGCCGACGAACAGGCCCGCCCGGTCCTCACGGCGGCCCTCCCGCATCCGCGCCTCGGTACGGCGGCTGCTCAGGCGCTCAGCCGGCTGCCGGGGGAGTGAGCGGGCGGACGTAGCGCACCTCGGGCACCATGGCCCCGCCCGCCTCGAAGTCCTCCTCGGCGCCGTCCGGCCGGAACCCGGCACGCTCGTAGAACCGGCGCGCCGCCGCGTTCTCCCGGAGCACCCACAGCGCCATCTCCGGGTGCCCCGCGGCGACGGCCCGGGCCGTCAGTTCGGCCAGCAGGGCGCGGCCGGTCCCGGTCCCGATGTGCTCGGGCAGTACGTAGATCGCGTACAGCTCGCACCCGGGGAGCGGGCGGCCCTCCGCGCGGTGCGGGCCGGTGCAGGCCCAGCCGGTCACCGTGCCGTCGGGGCGTTCCGCCACCACGTTGACGGCCTCGCCGCGCTCGGCGAAGTACGCGCGGCGCTGCCCGGTCTCGCGGCCGATGTCCATCGCGTCCAGGTACGGCTGCGGAATCATGCCCCGGTACGCGTGCTGCCAGCCGCGCACCCGGATCGCGGCGACCGCCTCGCAGTCCTCGATCCGCATGTCGCGGATCGTGGCGCCGGGCGGGTGCGGGGGAGTGGTGGAGTGCCTCATGCCGGGCAATCATCGCCCACCCCCTCGCATTCCGCCCGCCGTTTTCACCGGTGCCGCCGGGGCAGTGGTGAACGGCTCAGCGGCGGAAGCCGAGCAGGCCGTGCAGGCGGCTTCCCTTGCTGTTGTCCACCGACTGGGCCGCCGCCTTCTCGGCGGGCAGCGGCTTCGGGTCCGGGAGGGCGGCGCAGACCGCGTCCGCCCCGCCCCGGCCGCGCGGGACCGTTCCGTCGGTCAGATAGGCCGCCAGGTGCTCGTCCAGGCAGTCGTTGCCGCTCAGCGTGATGCCGTGGTTGCCGCCGCCCTCCTCCACGACGAGGCTGGAGCCCTTCAGCTTGCGGTGCATGCTGACCGCGCCGCCGTACGGGGTCGCGGCGTCGTCCGTGGCCTGGAGGATGAGTGCCGGGGGCAGCTGACGGTTGTTCACCTGGACCGGGTGCAGCGGCGCCACCGGCCAGTTCGCGCACGGCGCGTTGTACCAGGTGTTGTTCCAGGTCATGAACGGCGCCTTCTTGTGGATCCGGCGGCTGTCGTTGCGCCAGGTGCTCCAGTGCTCCGGCCAGCCGGCGTCGCGGCACTGGACGGCGGTGTAGACCGAGTAGCCGTTGTCGCCGCCGGCGTCGACCGCGCCGAAGTCCTCGTACACCTCGACCAGCGCCTCGGCGTCCCGGTTCTTCACGTACGCGGCGAACGCCTCGGCGAGGTAGGGCCAGTAGCCGTTGTAGTACCCGCCGGGCAGGAAGGTGTCCTCCAGCTCGCTCGCGCCGACCGTGCCGCCCGCGGGCTCCCGCGCCACGTCCGCCCGCATCCTGTACCAGGCGGCCTCGACGCCTGCCGGGTCGGTGCCCAGGCCGTACGCCGCGTCGTTCTTCGCGACCCAGGCGGCGAAGGCCTCGTGGCGGTCGTCGAACGCGGGGTCCTGGCCGAGGTTGCCCTCGTACCAGACGTCGTCCGGGTCGACGACCGAGTCCAGGACCAGGCGGCGCACGCGCTCCGGGTACAGCTTGGCGTAGACCGCGCCGAGGTAGGTGCCGTAGGAGTAGCCGAAGTAGTTGATCTGCCGGGAGCCCAGCGCGCGGCGGATCACCTCGAGGTCCTCGGCGGCGCTCACCGTGTCCATGTACGGCAGCACGTCGCCGTGCTTCTCCCCGCAGGCCTCGGCGAAGGACTCCGCCCGGTCGCGGTTGATCCGCTCCGAGCGGTAGGAGTCCGGCACCGAGTCCGGGCGCACCGGGTCGAAGTGTCCTGGCAGGCAGTTCAGGGCCGGGGTGCTCCTGCCGACACCGCGCGGGTCGAAGCCGATCACGTCGTACTGGGCGGCGACCTTCTTCGGCAGCGAGGACGCCACGAACCCGGCCATCGACAGGCCGCTGCCGCCCGGACCGCCGGGATTGACCAGCAGCGGGCCCTGGGAGGTCTTCGCGGTGTGCGGGACGCGGGACAGCGCGAGCGTGACCTGACGGCCCGACGGACGGCGGTGGTCCAGCGGGGCGCGGACCTTCGCGCACTGGAGCGTGGGGTAGCTCTCGGTCGGACAGTCGGTCCACTTCGGCTTCGGCGCGGGCGGAGTGCTCGCCGCGGTGGCGGCGGCCGGCGCGGGCGCCGCGGTCAGCAGACCGGCGACGGTCGCACCGACGGCGACCAGAATTCCTGCACGTTTCGTCAAGGGGGCCTCCCGGGGTGGCGGGACGCGGCGCCGGATCACCGGTCCCCGCCGCATGCTCCCCGAATTCCCCGGCGGAAGGGCCCGTTCCGCGCGGAGTCGACCCGTACGGTCACGCCATCGGCCCCACCGGGGACCTCACGGCCTCACAGCAGGGTCAGCTGGGTGGGGCCCGGCTCCGGCGCGGCGGCCGGCCCGGGATCCGGGCCGGTCCGCCGGGCCCCGCCCCGGAGCGCCGGTCCGATCCCGAACTCGTCCGCCAGCTCGTGCACCTGACGCGTGATCCGGCGCTGGTACCAGGTGGGCGCGTACGCCCCGTCCGCGTACATCCGCTCGTAGCGCGGCACCAGACGCGGATGGTGCCGCCCCAGCCAGTGCAGGTACCACTCGCGCGCGCCGGGGCGCAGGTGCGTGCAGCCCCGGTAGGGGTTCACCGTCCATTCGAACGGCATTCGCGAGGCCCCGGGCACCCGGTTCAGGATCGAACGGGCCCGGATCTCATGGAAGGTGATCCCCCGGAATTCAGGGGTGTCGAACGTGCGCGTGGTCACCGCACCCGCGGCGAAGAGCGCGCTGTTCCCGGTCGTCGAGCCGTTCTCGACCAGATTGTCCCAGCGCATGGACGCCTCCTCGGTAGAGCTGACCGAAGAATAGAACATTTGTTCCCTTGATCGTGCGAGGGAGGCTCCTCACCCCCTAGCGTGGGGTGCTCCGGAAGACCCGCTACGTGACCGGGAGGCCCCGACCATGGCCGGCAAGTTCACCGAGCTCGCGATCGACTGCGCCGACCCCGTGGGCCTCGCCCGCTTCTGGTGCTCGGTCCTCGACTACGAGGTGCTGCGCGAGGACGAGGACGGAGGCGTCGTCACCATCGGCTCGCCCGCGGTGCCCGAGGGCAGGGACCGACCCGGCCCCGTGCCGCCGGTGCTGACCTTCGCGCGGGTGCCCGAGGGCAAGACCGTCAAGAACCGGCTCCACATCGACGTCAGTCCCACCGACCGGGAGCAGGACGACGAGGTGCGCCGGCTGCTCGGCCTGGGCGCCCGCCGCGCCGACGTCGGTCAGGGCGACGAGAGCTGGATCGTCCTCGCCGACCCGGAGGACAACGAGTTCTGCGTCCTCGCGGACCGCTGCCCCTGACCCCCTTCCGGCCCCGATTTTGAGCGGTTGTGCCCGAGGTGGTTGGCTCAGCTCACCCACCGAACACACCGAGTGCTGGAGGAACAGCCATGGCTCAGGTCGAGGCCACCACGGAGCGGATCATCGCGGCGGACGCAGAGGCGGTGTTCGACGCGCTGGCCGACTACAAGGACGTCCGCGGCAAGGTGCTGACCGGGCACTTCAGCGAGTACGAGGTCCGGGAGGGCGGCGACGGCGAGGGCACCCTCGTCCACTGGAAGCTCCAGGCCACCAGCAAGCGCGTCCGCGACTGCCTGCTGGAGGTCAGCGAGCCGACCGACGGGCAGCTCGTCGAGAAGGACCGCAACTCCTCCATGGTCACCACCTGGACCGTAACCCCGGCCGGTGAGGGGAAGTCCAAGGCCGTCGTGACCACGGTCTGGGACGGCGCGGGCGGCATCGGCGGGTTCTTCGAGCGGACCTTCGCGCCCAAGGGCCTCGGCCGGATCTACGACGAACTGCTCCAGAACCTCGCCACCGAGGTCGAGAAGTAACTCCCCATCCCCGCACCCGAGGTCGGACGATCCGACCTCCGCGAGCACGGTCGGCCTCACCGGAACGGGTGGTTTTCCGGGGTGGCCGGTTGTGCGCCGTAGCGGCTCCCACCGGCGCATAAGCCCTTCGTGTGCGCTGTACGCGCCCCTCGTCACGTTTGCCCCGCCTTGCCGCGCGATGCGAGAAAGGGCGGCGCAGGTGCGACGAGGGGAGCGTTACGTGGTGGGCGGTATCACGCTGGTGAAGGACGAGCCGGACGGCACGGGACCGGACGGTACGGCCGCGACCGCCGGAGCCCTCGCCGCCCCGCCCCCGCCACCCCCTCCGGCCGGACCCGGCCCGGACGCGGCGGAGATCAGCCCCCGCAAGGTCCGCACGGTCTTCCTCGGACTGATGCTCACCCTGCTGCTCGCGGCGCTCGACCAGATGATCGTCGCCACCGCCCTGCCGAAGATCGTCGGTGAGCTGCACGGCCTGGAGAAGATGTCCTGGGCGGTCACCGCCTACCTCCTCGCCTCCACCATCGTGCTGCCGCTCTACGGCAAGCTCGGCGACCTCTTCGGCCGCAAGGGCGTCTTCCAGTTCGCCATCGTCGTCTTCATCATCGGCTCCGCGCTGGCGGGCTGGTCGCGCACCATGGACGAGCTGATCGCCTTCCGCGCCATCCAGGGCATCGGCGGCGGCGGCCTCATGATCGGCGTTCAGGCGATCATCGCGGACATCGTCCCGGCCCGGGAGCGCGGCCGCTACATGGGCCTCATCGGCGCGGTCTTCGGCCTCGCCTCGGTCGCCGGACCGCTGCTCGGCGGCTTCTTCACCGACCACGCCTCCTGGCGCTGGTGCTTCTACGTCAACGTGCCCTTCGGCCTGGTCACCCTGGCCGTCATCGCGGTCGTCCTCAAGCTGCCCAGGCCCGCAGTCCGGCCCCGCCTCGACGTCCTGGGCGCGGTGCTCCTCGCGGTCGCCTCCACCTGCCTGGTGCTGGTCACCAGCTGGGGCGGCACCGAGTACGCCTGGGGATCGCGAACCATCCTGGGCCTCTCGGCGGCCGCGGTTCTCGCGGCGGTGCTTTTCGTCGCCGCCGAACACCGGGCCGTAGAACCGGTCATTCCGCTGCGGCTGTTCCGCGACTCCGTCTTCAACGTCACCGGACTGGTCGGCGCGGTCGTCGGCATCGCGCTCTTCGGGGCCGCCAGCTACCTCCCCACCTACCTCCAGATGGTCGACGGGGCCAGCGCCACCGAATCCGGGCTGCTGATGCTCCCGATGATGATGGGCATCGTCGGCGGCTCCGTCGTCTCCGGCCGGCTCATCACCCGCACCGGCCGCTACCGCGTCTACCCGATCGTCGGCAGCGCCGTCTCGGTGCTCGGCATGTGGCTGCTGTCCCTGCTGGAGGCGGACACCTCCCCCCTGGCGTACGGCTTCTACCAGGCCGTCCTCGGCATCGGCATCGGACTGGTCATGTCCGTCCTGGTACTCGCCGTGCAGAACTCCGTACGCCCCTCGGACCTCGGCACCGCCACCAGCGCCAACAACTACTTCCGGCAGATCGGCGGCAGCGTCGGCGCGGCGATCTTCGGCACGCTGTTCGCCGGGCGGCTCTCCGACGCCCTCGGCGTACACCTGCCCGTCGGCGCGGAGCTGCCCGACCCCGAGTCGATCACCCCGCAGATCGTGCACGCGATGGAACCCGCACTGCGCGACGCCTACATCCAGGCGTACGTCGACGCCATGCCGCGCATCTTCCTCTACCTGGTGCCGGTGCTCGTGCTCGGCCTGATCCTCGCCTTCTTCCTCAAGGAGAAACCGCTGGTGTCCCACCACAGCCCCGAAGCCGCCGCCGAGACCACGCAGATCCCCGCCGCCCGCGCCGACTCCGGCCGGCCGGCCGCCGGTCACCTCTCCGGGGTCCCGGTCCACGGCAGCGTCCAGCACTCCGACGGCACCACCGTCCCCCGCGCCGCGCTCACCCTCATCGACGTCCAGGGGCGGCAGATCGGGCGCGGGGCCAGCGGCGAGGACGGGCGGTACGCGCTCAGCGTCCCCGGCGCCGGGTCCTACGTCCTGATCGCCGCGGCGGGCGGCCACCAGCCGCAGGCCGTCAGCGTCACCGTGGGCGAGCGCCCCGTCGAGCTGGACGTGGTGCTCGGCGGGGCCGGACGCCTCGCCGGATCCGTCCTCACCCCCGACGGGGCTCCCGTACGCGACGCGGCCGTCACCCTCACCGACGTACGCGGCGAGGTCGTCGCCTCCACCCGCACCGGGCGTGAGGGCGGCTATGTCATCGGCGAACTGGTCGCCGGCGAGTACACGCTGGCCGCGAGCGCCCCCGCCTTCCGCCCCGCCGCCCTCCCGGTCAGCGTGCAGGCCGCCCGCGAGACCCGGCAGGACGTCGAGCTGGCGGGCGGGGCCGTCCTGCGCGGCGTCGTCCGGGCCACCGGCGGACGGCCCGTAGAGGACGCCCGGGTCACCCTGCTCGACGCGGCGGGCACTGTGGTGGACACCCTCACCACCGGACCCGACGGCTCGTTCCGGTTCGTCGACCTCTCGTCCGGCGAGTACACGGTGATCGCCGCGGGATACCCGCCGGTCGCCACCGTCCTGCAGGTCGCGGGCGGCGGCCGTACCGAGCGCGACCTCCAGCTCGGCCACGAGGACTAGGTGTCCTGTCCATTCCCGTCGTCGTCCGCAGGGCGGCCGCGCGGCGTCAGGTGGGTGCTCTCGGAGTGCCGGCCCCAGGCCCTCGTACCGGACGTACGTGGGTCCGGGGCCGGTGCGGCGAGAGTGCGTGCATGGCGTCGTGAGGCGGACGGGAACTGCGGGACAGCCCTTAGGAGCCGCCCACACGGGTGCGCCGGGCTCGGCGCACCTCCGCCGCCTCCCGCACCAGCCGCATCAGCGCCCGCGCCCCCGGACTCAGACCCCGCGCCGCCGGAAGCACCACCACGCTCTCGTACACCGGCCGGTACGCACCCGCCAGCTCCACCGCGACCAGCCGGGCCGCCTCCGGCTTACGGGAGAAGTGGTGCGGCACCACCGCGATCCCCAGTCCCTCCTGCACCAGCTCCAGGAGGCTGTGCACATCGTTGACCTCCAGGCCCACCGTCCGGCGCACCCTCGCCGCCGCGAACGCCTCGTCGGCGGCCCGCCGGGGGCCCCAGTCCGGATGGAAGTCGATGAACGACGCCCCCGGCAGCTCCTCCCACCCCACCTCCGGCCGCCCGGCGAACGCGTGCCCCGCCGCGCACAGCAGCACCATCGGTTCCCGGGCCAGCGGCACCAGCTCCCCGCGCCACTCCGCCGGGCTGACCGTGGCCGCGAACGCCAGGTCGAGGCGCCCGCCCGCCACCCCGTCCAGCAGGCTGCTGGTGCCCTCCTGGCGGAGCCGCAGCTCCATCTGCGGGTGCTCCCGGTGGAACGCCGCCAGCAGCCGCGCCGGGCTCACCCCCGCCACGCACTGTTCGACCCCCACCGTCAGCGTCCCGCGCAGCAGCCCCCGTACGGCGTCGACCGCGTCCCGCGCCGCCCGCGCGCCCGCCAGCGTCCGCTCCGCCTCCACCAGCAGCGCCCGCCCCGCCTCGGTGAGCCGGACCGTGCGCGTGGTGCGGCTGAACAACGGGGTCCGCAGCTCCTGTTCCAGCGCCCGTACGGAGGCGGAGAGCCCGGACTGCGAGACGGCGAGGCGCTCGGCGGCGCGGGTGAAGTGCTGCTCCTCCGCCACGGCGACGAAGTGCTCCAGCTGACGCAGTTCCATGATTGAGCAATCTAGGCGATGAATCCGAGCGCAATCTCCTGTTGGACTGCTGGATCCATCTGCGGAAGCCTGGGCGTGTCCCCCCGGCCCTCTCCCCGCGGAGCCTTTCGCATGTACCTGCCGTCCGCCGACCGCTACTCCGCCATGCCCTACCGGCGCACCGGCCGCAGCGGTCTCCTGCTGCCCGCGCTCTCCCTCGGCCTCTGGCACAACTTCGGAGGGGACCGGACGCCCGAGGAGCAGGGCCGCATCCTGCGCCGCGCCTTCGACCTCGGCATCACCCACTTCGACCTGGCCAACAACTACGGCCCGCCGCCCGGCTCCGCCGAGCTCACCCTGGGCCGCGCCCTGGCGACCGACTTCGCCCGGCTGCGCGACGAGATCGTCATCTCCACCAAGGCCGGCTACCACATGTGGGACGGACCGTACGGGGAGTGGGGCTCGCGCAAGTACCTGCGCTCCTCCCTCGACCAGAGCCTGAAGCGTCTCGGCATCGAGTACGTCGACATCTTCTACTCCCACCGGCCCGACCCCGATACCCCCCTCGAAGAGACGATGGGCGCGCTCGACACCGCCGTACGGCAGGGCAAGGCGCTGTACGCCGGGCTGTCCAACTACTCCGCCGCACAGACCCGCGAGGCCGCCGCGATCCTGAAGGACCTCGGCACCCCGCTGCTCATCCACCAGCCCCGCTACTCGATGCTCGACCGCCGCATCGAGCACGACGGGCTGCCGGACGTCCTCGACGAACTGGGCGCCGGGTCCATCGCCTACTCGCCGCTGGAGCAGGGCGTCCTCACCGACCGCTATCTGAGCGGCATCCCGGCAGGCTCCCGGGCCGCGGGCGCGAGCCCGTTCCTGACCCCCGACGCCGTCACCCCGCAGCTGGTGGAGCGGCTGCGCGCGCTGGACGCCCTGGCGAAGGAGCGGGGCCAGTCGCTCGCGCAGCTGGCCCTGGCGTGGGTGCTGCGCGGTGGCCGGCTCACCTCCGCCGTCGTCGGCGCGAGCAGCGTCGCCCAGCTGGAGAACAGCGTCGAGGCCGTCTCGAACCTGGAGTTCGGCGAGGACGAGCTGTCCCGGATCGAGGAGCTGCTGCGGGACGCGAAGACGGGCTGACGGTGCGTCGCGGGGTGATGCCCACCCCGTCGATCCGGCCCCGGGCCCGCTCCTGCGCGGCGGTCGTCGCGGGGCAGGCGCGCCCGCCGGGCCGGGGCAGGACCCGGGAGGCGTACGGGGGCGGTCGGAGGGGGGCCACCGGAGGGACCGCACGAGGACCACCGGAGGGACCTTCGGCGGACTGGACCTCTGACGGGCCGCCCCTCCCTGGCCCGCGCCGCTCACGGCGCGTACGGTGTGGCGGCATGAAGATCCTCATCAGCGCGGACATGGAAGGCGCCACCGGAGTGACCTGGCCGGCCGACGTGCTGCCGGGGACTCCGCAGTGGGAGCGCTGCCGGTCGATGTTCACCTCGGACGTGAACGCGGCGGCGCTCGGCTTCTACGACGGCGGCGCCGACGAGGTCCTGGTCAACGAGGCCCACTGGTCGATGCGCAATCTGCTGCTGGAGCACATGGACGAACGGGTCCAGATGCTCACCGGCAAGCACAAGTCGCTGTCCATGGTGGAGGGCATCCAGCACGGCGACGTGGACGCGGTGGCCTTCGTCGGCTACCACACCGGGGCCGGCACGGAGGGCGTCCTCGCCCACACCTACCTCGCCAACTCCATCACCGGAGTCTGGCTCGACGGAACCCGCGCGAGCGAGGGCCTGCTCAACGCACACGTCGCCGCCGAGTACGGGGTGCCCGTCGTCCTCGTCACCGGCGACGACCTGACCTGCGTGGACGCCGAGGGATACGCCCCCGACGCCCGCAAGGTCGCCGTCAAGGACCACGTCTCCCGTTACGCCGCGGTGTGCCGCACCCCCGCCCGTACCGCCGCCGACATCCGGGCGGCGGCGAAAGCGGCCACCGTGCTCGCGGGCCGGCGGGAGCCCGTCACCGGCTCCACGTTCACCGTGGAGCTGGAGTTCGACGCCGAACATCTGGCGGCCGCGGCCACCGTCGTCCCCGGCGTGGCGCCGAGCGGCGAGAGGCGCGTCGCGTACACCAGCGCGACGATGTACGAAGGTATTCGCACGTTCAAGGCGGTGACGACGATCGTGTCGGCCGCTGTGGAGGAACAGTATGGCTGAGGCCCCCGACCTGCTCGGACCCGTCGACCGGCAGGCGCTCGACGAGGTGGTGACGTTCACTTCCGAACTGATCCGCATCGACACCACCAACCGGGGCGGCGGCGACTGCCGGGAGCGCCCGGCCGCCGAGTACGTCGCGGAGCGGCTCGCCGACACCGGAATCGAACCGACGCTGCTGGAGCGCACCCCCGGCCGGACCAATGTGGTCGCCCGGATCCCCGGCACCGACCCGTCGGCCGACGCGCTGCTCGTCCACGGCCACCTCGACGTGGTGCCCGCCGAGCCCGCCGACTGGAGCGTGCACCCCTTCTCCGGCGAGGTGCGCGACGGGGTCGTGTGGGGGAGGGGCGCCGTCGACATGAAGAACATGGACGCGATGGTCCTCGCCGTCGTACGGGGCTGGGCCCGCGAGGGGTTCCGCCCCCGGCGCGACATCGTCATCGCCTACACCGCCGACGAGGAGGACAGCGCCGCCGACGGCTCCGGCTTCCTCGCCGATCAGCACCCCGAACTGTTCGAGGGCTGCACGGAGGGCATCAGCGAGTCCGGGGCCTTCACCTTCCACGCGGGTGACGGTCTCTCGCTCTACCCGATCGCGGCGGGCGAACGCGGCACCGGCTGGCTGAAGCTGACCGCCGAGGGCCGGGCCGGGCACGGCTCCAAGGTCAACCGGGAGAACGCGGTGAGCACCCTGGCCGCCGCCGTCGCGCGGATCGGCGAGTACGAGTGGCCCATCCGCCTCACCCCGACCGTCCGGGCCGCGATCACCGAGATCGCCGCCCTGCACGGCATCACCGTCGACCTCGACGAACCCGGCTTCGACGTCGCCCAGCTCATCGGCAAGCTCGGACCGGCCGCGTCCCTCGTCGAGAGCACCATCCGCAACAGCAGCAACCCGACGATGCTGAACGCCGGTTACAAGGTCAACGTCATTCCCGGGCACGCCGCCGCCTTCATCGACGGGCGCACGGTCCCCGGCGGCGACGACGAGTTCCACGCGACCCTGGACCGGCTCACCGGACCCTCGGTCTCCTGGGAGTTCTACCACCGCGAGACGGCCCTCCAGGCCCCCGTCGACTCACCGACGTACGCCAAGCTGCGCGCCGCCGTCGAGCGGTTCGACCCGGACGCGCACACCGTCCCGTACTGCATGTCGGGCGGCACCGACGCCAAGCAGTTCTCCCGCCTCGGCATCACCGGCTACGGCTTCACCCCGCTGAAGCTCCCCGTCGGCTTCGACTACCAGCGGCTCTTCCACGGCGTCGACGAGCGCGTCCCCGTCGACGCCCTCCACTTCGGCGTCCGCGTCCTCGACCACTACCTGCGCACCGCCTGACCGCCTGACCGCCTGACCGCCTGACCGCCTGCCGACCGATCCGCGCCCCGGGGGGACCGACCTACGTGAGCACCGTGCCAGCAGCACCGTACGGAACCTGGCCGTCGCCGATCGACGCGGCGCTCGCCGCCTCGTACGACGGCCGCCCCGACCACCTCGGCATCGTCGGGGACGAGGTGTGGTGGACCGAGCCGCGCCCCGCCGAGGGCGGTCGGCGCGCCCTGATGCGCCGCCGCGCCGACGGCACCACCGCCCCCGTGCTGCCCGCCCCCTGGAACGCCCGCAGCCGGGTGATCGAGTACGGCGGGCAGCCCTGGGCCGGCACGGTGCGCGAGAACGGCGAACTCCTCGTGGTGTTCGTCCACTTCACCGACCAGCGGCTGTACGCCTACGCCCCCGACGGGCCGGACGAGCCGTGGCCGCTCACCCCCGTGTCGGACGTCGGCGGCGGGCTGCGCTGGGTGGACCCGCAGCTGCGCCCGGAGCGCGGGGCGGCGGGCGAAGTCTGGTGCGTCCTGGAGGAGTTCACCGGACCCGCGCCCACCGACGTGCGGCGCGTGGTCGCCGCCGTACCGCTGGACGGCTCGGCGGCCGACGACCGTTCGGCGGTCCGTGAACTCTCCGACGACCGGCACCGGTTCGTCACCGGGCCCAAGGTCTCCCACGACGGGCGGCGGGCGGCCTGGATCGCCTGGGACCACCCCCGGATGCCGTGGGACGGCACGGTGGTCATGCTGGCCGACATCACCGACGCGGGTGAGTTCACCGGCCTGCGGCCCCTCGTGGGCGACCTCGACGAATCGGTCTGCCAGGTGGAGTGGGACCGCGACGGCAGCCTCCTGTTCGTCTCCGACCTCTCCGGCTGGTGGGAGCTCCAGCGCATCCGCCCCGACACCGTCGCGGGCGGTGTCGTCCCCAGCAGCCGCCTCCTGCCGCCCCGGGGCGAGGAGTTCGGCGGGCCGCTCTGGAAGATCGGGCTGCGCTGGTTCCACCCCCTGGACAACGGGCTGATCGCCGTCCTGCACGGCAGGGGCGGCATGCGGCTCGGCATCCTGGACCCGGAGACCGGCGAACTCGCCGACGTACCGGGCCCCCGGACCGCCTGGGCCGACACGCTCGCCGTCCACGGCTCCCGGGTCGTCGGCGTCGCGGCGAGTCCCCGCAGCGGCGCCGAGATTATCGAGCTGGACACCGCGACCGGGCACACCCGCACCATCGGCGCACCCCACCACGACGCGGTCGACCCCGCGTACTACCCGGTGCCCGAGGACCGCACCTTCACCGGCCCCGACGGCCGTGAGGTCCACGCCCACATCTATCCGCCGCGCAATCCCCACTGCACCGGCCCCGAGGGCGAGAAACCGCCGTACGTCGTCCGGGCGCACGGCGGGCCCACCGGCCACACCCCGCTCGTCCTCGACCTGGAGACCGCCTACTTCACCTCGCGCGGCATCGGCGTGGCCGACGTCAACTACGGCGGCTCCACCGGCTACGGCCGCGGCTACCGCGAACGGCTGCGCGGCCAGTGGGGCGTGGTCGACGTCGCCGACTGCGCGGCCGTGGCCTCGGCCCTGGTCGAGGAGGGCGCCGCCGACCCGGACAGGCTCGCGATCCGGGGCGGCAGCGCGGGCGGCTGGACCACCGCCGCCTCGCTGACCTCCACCGACCTGTACGCCTGCGGGACGATCCTCTACCCGATCCTGGATCTCGAAGGGTGGGCCACGGACGAGACCCACGACTTCGAGTCGCAGTACCTGGAGTCCCTCGTCGGCCCGTTCGCCGAGGTGCCCGAGCGCTACCGCGAACGCTCACCGATCCACCGCACCGACCGGCTGAACACCCCGTTCGTGCTGCTCCAGGGCCTGGACGACGTGATCTGCCCGCCCGTCCAGAGCGAGCGGTTCCTCGCCGCACTCGCCGGCCGGGGCATCCCCCACGCCTATATCGCCTTCGAGGGGGAGAGCCACGGCTTCCGGCGCGTGGAGACTCTGGTCCGCGCACTGGAGGCCGAACTCTCCCTCTACGCGCAGACGTTCGGTTTTCAGCGGCCCGACGTGCCGACCCTGGAGCTGACCACGTGACCCGTGAGGGCCATGACCCGGCGACCCTCGCCCGGCCGCCCCGGCTGCGCCCCGGCTCCCGGGTCGCCGTCGTCGCACCCAGCGGCCCCGTGCCCGCCGACCGGCTGGAGGAGGGTCTCGCCGTCCTGCGCGACTGGGGCCTCGAACCCGTCGTCGGCCCCCATGTCCGTGACGCACACCCGGAGTTGGACTACCTCGCCGGTGCGGACGCGGACCGTGCGGCGGACCTCCAGGAGGCGTGGTGCGACCCGTTGGTGGAGGCCGTGCTGTGCGCCCGGGGAGGATACGGCGCGCACCGGATGGTCGACCTGGTCGACTGGGCGGCGGTCCGGGCCGCCGGGCCCAAGGCGTTCGTCGGCTACAGCGACATCACGGTTCTGCACGAGGCTTTCGCCCTGCGGGCCGGGTTCGCGACCCTGCACGGGCCGATGGTCGCCACCGAGACGTTCCTGAAGGACGCGACGACCCGTGAGCACCTGCGCGCCACGCTCTTCGAACCCGAGACCGTCCGCACCCTCGGCCTGGAATCGGCCGGGGCCCTGGTCCCGGGCCGGGCGCGGGGCATCCTGTACGGCGGGTGCGTCAGCCTGCTCGCCTCCGACACCGGCACCCCGGGCGGCAGGACCCGTACCCGCGGCGGACTGCTGGTGATCGAGGACACGGGGGAGGAGCCCTACCGGCTCGACGGATTCCTCACCCGGCTGCTGCGGTCCGGAGCCCTGGACGGGGCCGCCGGTGTGGCCTGCGGCTCCTGGCAGGAGTGCGGACCGTACGAGAAGGTCCGCGCCGTGCTCGCCGACCGGCTCGGCCCGCTGGGCATACCCGTGGTCGAGGAACTGGGCTTCGGCCACGGCCCGACCGCGCTGACGATCCCCCTGGGCGTGCCCGGGGTGCTCGACGCACCGGCGGACGGCGGGCGTTGCACGCTGACCGTCGAGACCCCCGCCCTGCGCTGAGCCCTCCTCGGCCGCCCCACCCGTATCCGCCGCCGCGTCCGTGCCCGCGCCGCTGTCCGCGCGGGCATCCGGATGTGGCGTTCGCGCGCGGAACGTGAACGTCCGTCAAGAACCGCTTACCGATACGTTGACACGGCAATGAGCTGCGTCACAGCAGGAGCGCGGCCCAACACTTACCGGTCGGTAGGGTGTCCTCGGTGTGGAGGTCTTCGTGTCAGGTGCTGTTTCCAGAGTGCGCGGCCCGCTCGTCGCGGTCGCCGGGGCGGCCCTCGTCGCCCCCCTCGTCCTCGCCGGCCCGGCCCACGCCGAGGCGGATCCGTACACCGTCACCCCGCTGACGTTCACCGTCGAGGCGGGCGACCGCACCTGCACGGTGGACGCCGATCTCTACCGGCCCGCCGGGACCGACGCGGACCGCCCCGCCCCCGCCGTCCTCGCGACCAACGGCTTCGGCGGCAGCAAGTCCGACGGCACCACCGACGTCATCGGCGAGGCCTTCGCCGAGCGTGGCTACGTCGGGCTCGTCTACTCCGGCCTCGGCTTCGGGAAGTCCGGCTGCCTGATCACCCTCGACGACCCCGGGATCGACGGCAGGGCCGCGACCGAACTGCTCGACTTCCTCGGGGGAGTCCGCGCGGCCGACGACGGGACCAAGGCCGACTACGTCACCCAGGACGCCGACGGCGACCCGCGCGTCGGCATGATCGGCGGCTCCTACGGCGGCGCGATCCAGCTGGCCACCGCCGCCGTCGACCCCCGCGTCGACGCCCTCGTCCCGCTGATCACCTGGAACGACCTCGGCTACGCACTCGCCCCCAACAACACCGGGGCGCGCACCTCCGGCACTCCCGGCACTCCCGGCACCCCCGGCGTCTTCAAGTGGCAGTGGACCAACGGCTTCTACCTGATCGGCGAAGGCCAGCCACTCCTCAACCCGAGCCTGGACCCGTCCCGGATCAACCGGCTGGACTGCCTGCACTTCGCCACCCGAGCCTGCGAGACCATCCGGCTGCTGAACTCGGGCCGCTACCCCGCCGACAAGGCCGAGGAGATGCTCGCCTACGCCCGCAGCGTCTCGCCCGTCTCCTACCTCGACCGGGTCAAGGCCCCCACCCTCATCGTCCAGGGCCAGGCGGACAGCCTGTTCAACCTCAACGAGGCCACCGCCACCTACCGGACGCTCAAGGCGCAGGGCACCGAGACGAAGATGATCTGGCAGTCCTGGGGGCACAGCGGCGGCCTGGTCCCCGGCGAACTCGACCTGAGCCAGGGCGATCTGGAGACCAGCCACGTCGGACAGCGGGTCCTGGCCTGGTTCGACCGCTACCTCCACAAGAAGACGGACACCGACACCGGACCCGCCTTCTCCTACTACCGCGCCTGGCGGAGCGGCTACGGCTCGGCCGCCGGCGTCCCCGCCCTCTCGCAGTCCCTGTACCTCTCCGGCGACGGCAAACTCGTCGACAACCGGGCGAAGGTGGCGCGCGGCAGCCGCCGGTACACCAACCAGCTCGTGCCCACCAGCCACTCCGAGAGCTCCGTCGCCCCGCTGATCGGACTGCCCGACCCCGAGCCGTACGACACCAGGGGCACCTACCTCGGCTGGCGCAGCGAACCCCTCACCGCACCCCTCGACGTCGTCGGCGCGCCGAAGGCCACCCTGAAGGTGCTCTCCCCGAAGGCGGAACGGGTCCAGAACAGCGGCGACGCCTCCGACAAGCTCGTCCTGTTCGCCAAGGTCTACGACGTCGCGCCGGACGGCAGCCGTACGCTGGTGAACCGGCTCGTCTCCCCGGTCCGGGTCCCCGACGTCACCCGGCCCTTCACGGTGGAGCTGCCCGGCATCGTCCACCGGTACGGAACGGGGCACCGTCTGGAGTTCGTGATCGCCGCCAGCGACACCGCGTACTTCGGCAACCGGGGCATCAAGCCCGTCACCGTCGTCCACGCCCCCGAGGACACCGGCGTACTGGAGCTCCCGGTGGTCCCGTCCGGCTGACGCCCGGCACTCCCGTTCACCCGAACGGCCGTACAGGACCGCCCCCCGAACCCGGCCGCCGGACATGCTGGCATCCCGGGGGCGGTCGCGCGCACGTCGGCGGGCCGGACGGCGAGGAGCGAGCGGAAGGGCCGGACCATGAGCCCCAGGGACGTATCGAGCGGTACCGCGAGGGCCAAGGGGTGGCTCACTCCGGGGCGCATCGTGGTCGGTGTGCTGGTCGTGCTCGTCATCGTGTTCATCTGCGTGAACACGAACGAGGTCACCATCCGGGTGCTGATCCCCGAGGTGACGATGCCCCTCTGGTTCGCCCTGCTGGCCATGTTCCTCATCGGCCTCGGCTGCGGCGGCTACCTCTTCCGCCGCCGGGGGAAGTGACGAGGAGCCCGCGCCCCGGCCGCTTCGCGGGCTCCCACGAATCCGCTTGGGGGCCACGGCCCGCTGCGGCGAGCACGGGCCGCATGCGTACGATCGTGGTCCGCGACGCCCCGTCCAGCCTCGGGCCGCGGCCCCCCGGCCCCCGGCACCGTCCCGGGCTGCCACCAGCCGGGAGGCACCGAGGCGGCCCGCGAGGTCTTCGACGCCGGGTTCGAGGTCGCCGGTCCGCGTGAAGGGGCCGGAATCCCCGGCGAGCTGTGGGCGTCCGTCAGCGACGGCCGCTGCCGGACGCCCACAGCTCGCGCAGGGGCCCGCCCCAGGAGTGATCGACGTGCCCCGGGCGGCCGGTCAGACGGTGACGTTGCGGTCCACGTACTCGAAGACCGAGCCGTCCGGGTGCAGGGCGATGAGGTTGCGGCCCGCCGGGGTCGGCACCGGCCCCGCGATGACGCGCGCGCCCGCCCGGGTCAGCGCCGCGTTCGCCTCGTCGACGTCCTTGACGGCGATGGTCGCACCCACCTTGCGCAACACCTCCAGCTCCGACTCCGGCCCGCTCATCAACAGGAAGCAGCCGATCGCGGCCACCGACACCCCACCGCGCTCGAAGCGCAGGGCGGACGTGCCCGTCAGCCCCTCGTAGAAGGCCACCGAGGCCTCCAGGTCGTCGACGCAGATACGCAGCGTGGTTCCGAGGATCTCCATGTGTACGAGGGTAGTTGGCGGCCGCCGCGGGCGTGATCGATTCGGGTCCGCCGAAATCCTCTTGCTCCGGTCCGGGGGCGGTGCCAGGGTCGTTCCCATGGAACGACTTTCGCCATCAGAGGTCACCGTGCGGGCCTACCGGCGTGAGGACTGGGACGCGATCGCCCGCATCCACGACGCCGCGCGCCTGGACGAGCTGCGCGCCTCCGTCGGCGTGGACGCCTTCCTCACGCTGGCCGAGACGTACGAGGGGGAGGGGCTGTTCGACGGGGCGCTCTGGGTGGCCGAGGTGCGGAACGGCTCCGAGCCGGTGGTCGCCGGCTTCGCCGCGTACGCGGACGCGGAGCTCACCTGGCTGTACGTCGACCCGGCCCGCTACCGTCAGGGGATCGGACGGATCCTGCTGAGCCATGCCCTGGAGGCCGCCGACTCCGCCGGGATCGAGTGCACGGTCCTGGCCGGGAACGACAGCGCCCGCGCCCTCTACGAGAGCGCGGGCTTCGTGGTCGTCGAGACGAGGACCGGGAAGCTCGCGGGCAACGAGCGGTTCCGGGCGACCGGTCACATCATGGAATGGCACCGCCCCTGATGAGGGCCGGCTGACGTCACGTCCGGCAGAGCACCTCGCCGTGCGGGACCATGAACCAGCCGTCACCCTCCTCGCCCCAGGAGCGCCACGCCCCGGCGATGGCCGTGAGCTGCTCGGCGCTCGCATGGCCGCCCCGGACGGCCAGCTCCGCGTAGACCGAGTCCGTCGTACGGTCCGCCCACAGACCGCTCCACCAGGAGCGGCTCTCCGGGGTGGCGAAACACCAGGCGGCCGCGGTCGGGGTGATGTCGGTGAACCCGGCCCGCCGCGCCCACGACAGGAGCCTGCGGCCGGCGTCGGGCTCGCCGCCGTTGCCGCGGGCCACCCGGCCGTACACGTTCAGCCACCGGTCGAGACCGGGAGCCTCCGGATACCAGGTCATCGCCGCGTAGTCGCTGTCGCGCGCCGCGACCACACCGCCGGGACGGCAGACGCGCCGCATCTCGCGCAGCGCCTGGACCGGGTCGCCCACGTGCTGGAGTACCTGGTGGGCGTGGACCACGTCGAACGAGTCGTCGGGGAAATCCAGGGCGTGGACGTCGGCCACCGCGAACTCGACGTTTTCCAGGCCTCGTTCGGCCGCCACCGCGGCGGCCTGGCCGAGGATGCCGGTGGTGGTGTCCACCGCGGTGACCCGGCCCGGCGCGACCAGCGCGGCCAGATCGGCGGTGATGGTTCCGGGGCCGCAACCCACGTCCAACACCGCCAGACCGGGGTGGAGTTCGTCGAGGAGATACGCCGCCGAGTTGGCGGCGGTCCGCCAGCGGTGCGAGCGCAGGACCGACTCGTGGTGGCCGTGCGTGTACACGGCGGTCTCCTTCGGCATGGCGTTACGTCCTCTCCCGAAAACCTCGCGCCGGCAGGCGCGGCGACAGGAACAACCGTACGCCGACATGTCGGATGGTGAGATGGGTGTCTTGCGATGCGGACGAGTGGTCCTGGGGTGTCAGACCGGCATCGGGCAGTAGACGGTCAGCGCCTCCGGCAGCTTGTCGATCATCAGTTCCGTGCCGGAGTGGGCCACTTCACCGTCGTACGCGTACGGCGTCCCCGGTGCGAGGCCACCGATCCGCACCCGGCGCCGCCGCACCGCGGCATGGGCGGGAGAGCGGGTCAGCGGTCCCGCCACCGCGGCCGCCAGCAGGCGCAGCGCGGGCCCCCGCCCGCCGTGCACCACCCGGACGTCCAGCAGACCGTCCGCCAGGTTGTGGCGGCGGCCCGGGGCGGGGCCCACCCGCTGGAAGAGCCCGTTGCCGACGAAGACCAGCCACAACGGACGCCTGCGGCCCTGCAGTTCGGCCTCCAGCGGCCGCTGGCCGCGCAGTACGTGGAACGCCGCGAGGACGCCCGCGGGCCAGCCGCCGATCCGCGGTGACCAGTGTTCCCGGGTGCGCACCAGGTCCGGGTAGGCGCCCAGCGAGAAGGCGTTGAGGAAATGGCCGTCCGCCCCGTCCGGGCCCTTCGGTCCCGGCCGGAAGCGGCCGAGGTCCACCCGGATCGCATCGCCCGCGGTGAGGGCGGTGGCGGTGTCGTGGACGGTCTCGATGCCCAGGTCGTAGGCGAAGTGGTTGAGCGTGCCGCCGGGGAAGACCGCCAGCGGCATCCCGCGCGTCGCCGCCACGGAGGCCGCCAGGTTCACCGTGCCGTCGCCGCCGCAGACCCCCAGCGCCCGGCCCCGGCCCGCCGCCCGGTCCAGAGCCGCCGACAGCTCCTCGGGAGGCACCTCCACCACCTCCGCCGCGGGCAGCGCCTCGCGCACCAGCGACGCGGTCGCGGCGGCCGTGCCCGACTCCTGGTTCACCACCACGACGAGGTCCTTCCCGGCGGGCAGCGCCGGGGCCTCGCCGGGCGGGCGGCCGGGAGCGGGCAGCTGGCCCCGGGTGGGCACCACCCCGCGCAGGGCGAACGCGGCTCCCACACCGAGCGCCGCGCCCGCCAGCACATCGCCCGGATAGTGGACGCCGGTGTAGACCCGGGAGGCGGCCACGGCCACCGCGAGCGGGGCCACGACCGCGCCCCAGCCCCTGGACTCCAGGGCCACCCCGGTGGCGAAGGCCGCGGCCGACGCGGCGTGGCCGGAAGGGAAGGAGGTGGTGATCGGCTGCCGCTTGAGCTGCCGC
Organism: Streptomyces anulatus; assembly: GCF_000721175.1. Classification (GTDB taxonomy): domain Bacteria; phylum Actinomycetota; class Actinomycetes; order Streptomycetales; family Streptomycetaceae; genus Streptomyces; species Streptomyces anulatus_C. The sequence continues at coordinate 55,892 of NZ_JOEZ01000022.1, read as the reverse complement.
ACCACCGGCACCAGGTCCACGATCGGCCGCTCGCGGCGCACCGCCCGCTTGCCGACCGTGTTGATCGCCGCCGAGGCCACGGCGAGGGACGCCACCCCGCGCAGCGCGGCCCGCCGGGAGCGCGCACTGCTGCCGAGGGCCGCGATCCCGGCCGCCGCCCCGAACCAGAGCAGCCCGTGGTTGGCGCTCCGGCTCAGTCCGGGGAGCAGCGGATCGGCGCCCGGCCAGTGCCGGTCCGCGACGCTCCGGAAGACGGCCAGGTCCCGTCCTTGCAGCCAGCCGCGCAACCGGTCGGCGGCGGGGGCGGCGGATGAGGTTCTCGGTGTGGACATGGCTCAGCGAATACCCGGCCGGGCCACGCTGAACCAGCAGGCGCGCTGAGACCACGGTTACGTGCCGCCACCGACCGGCGGAACAGCCCATGTGGTGACGGCCGCCGGCGCGGGTGCGCGATCGGGCGGGCGGGCCGCCCGGAACCTCCGTATAAAGAAGCCAGGGGCCGTGACCGAAGGAGCCAGGGGCCGCGACGACGAAGCCGGCGGACGCGGACGTGGAGAAGTCGGAGGCCACCGGCCCGGACCCGGACCCGATGACCGGGCGGGCGTACGGCGACGGTGAGTGACGAGCGGCGGAGGAGGGCCGGATGCACGGGACCGAGGACCACGCACCCGCACACGAGGACCACGGCCCCGTCCGCTACGGGCCGCCCGCCCCCGACCCCGGCCTCCCGGTCCTCCCCGAACTGGCCGCCGTCCTCGCCGCCGCATCCGCCCGGACCCGCCCTGAGCCTCCCGGCGGGGGTCCGGTCCTGCGCGAGGCGGCCCGCGGCTACTGGGACCGGCGCGGGCTGCACGGCACGGCGGGCAGCATCGCCGCCGCCCCCGGCGCCCAGCCGCTCCTCCTGGCCCTGATCGGCGCACACGGCGGCGACGTCCTCATGCCGCGCCCCTGCCCGGCCGCCTGGATGCCGCAGGCCCGGCTGCTGGGCCGGCCCGCCTACCAGGTGCCGACCCCGGCCGAATGCGGCGGCGTCCCCGACCCGTACGCCCTGCTGGAGACCGTCCGCCGGGTCCGGGCGGAGGGCGGCCGGCCGAAGCTGCTGCTGCTGTCCGTCGTGGACGACCCCACGGCCACCGTCGCACCGCCCGAGCTGGTCCGCGAGGCCTGCGAGGCGGCGATCGGCGAAGGGCTGCACATCATCAGCGACGAGACCTGGCGCGACACCGTGCACCGGCCCCGCGACACCGTCCTCCTCAGCCCCGCCGAGATGTGCCCGGACGACGTCACGGTCATCGGCGACCTGGCCGGAGCCCTCGCGCCCGCCGCCTGGCCGGTCGCCGTCGCCCGCTTCCCGGACACCGCCCGGGCAGCCGTCCGGCACGCCCGCACCCTGGACATCCTCACCGCGCTGGGCGCTCTCGTCGCGGCTCCGGTCGCCCACGCGGCCGCCCACGCGCTGGGGGAGGCGGATTCCGTACGCGACCGGATCCGGCGGGCCGCGGCGCTCCAGGCGCAGGTCGCCGCCGCCGCCCACCGTGTGGTCCTCGGTTCCGGCGCGCTGGCCCGCCCCCCGCAGGCGGGCCGCCACCTCTACGCCGACCTCGGCCCGCTGCGCTCCCGGCTGGCGGAGCTGGGCGTCACGGACTCCATGGAGCTGGAGGAGTACCTCACCGACCGGCTCGGCGCACCGGCCCCGGGCGGACACCGCTTCGGGGACGAGCTCGGCGCCCTGCGCGTACGCCTGGGCACCGGCCCGCTGCTCGGGGCGACGCCGCAGCAGCAGACGGAGTCCCTCACCGCGGCGAAGCCCCTGGAGCTCGCCCATGTGGCGCAGGCGCTGGACGGCTTCGCGGCGGTGTTCGGAGCGCTGCGCTGAGCACGGCCAGGGTCGTCCGGCCGCGGCGTTCACCCCGTCGCGTCGCCCGTCCCCGGGCCGAACCGCGACCGCAGCCTGCGCCACACCGCCGGAGCCCCGCTGATCAGCAGCGTCAGGGCCACCGCCGCGACCACCCCCTGCCACGGCTCAGGGAACAGCGAACCGCCCAGGATCCCGATCAACTGGTACGTCGCCGCCCAGGCCAGGCACGCCGGAACATCGCCTCGGGCGAACCGCCGCAACGGCATCCGGCCCAGCAGACACGCCAGCATCACCGGGATCCGCCCGGCCGGCACCAGCCGGGACAGCACCAGCACCGTCCCGCCGCGCTCGTCCAGCCTCGCCCGCGCCTGGGCCAGCCGCTCCGGCGGGGCCCGGCGGGTTATCGCCTCCAGCCACTTCGAGCCGTTCCTCGACCGGACCCCGCGCTGACCCAGCCAGTACAGACAGACGTCCCCGAGGAACGCGGCGGCCGACGCCACCACGAACACGAAGAGCAGGGCGAACGGCGACGTCTGGTGGAACGCCACCACCGCCGCCGTACTCACCAGCGCCCCCGTCGGCACCACGGGCACCAACGCCCCCAGCGCCACCAGTGCGAACAGCGTCGGGTATCCGACCGCCTGCTGGGTCGACTCGGTGGGCAGCTCCCGCACCACCTGCTGTATCTCCTGGATCACCGGCCGGCCTCCGGACGGGCCCGTTCGCCGTGCCCCAGCAGGTGCACCGTCACCTCGGGCGCCCGCTTCGCCGCCTGCCGTACGAACTCGTCGCCCGGCGCGTGGAACTCGTGCGGACGCACCCCGTCCAGCCCGATCGGCCAGTACGTGCCGTAGTGCACCGGCACCGCCGACCGCGGTGCGAGACGCGTCAGGGCCTCGGCGGCACGGGCCGGGTCCAGATGACCGTGCCCGAGGTAGGGCCCCCAGCCGCCCACCGGCAGCAGCGCCAGGTCCACCGGCCCCACCGCGTCGGCCATCCCGTCGAAGAGCCCGGTGTCCCCGGCGAAGTACGTCCGGGCCTCGCCCTCGACCACATAGCCGAGCGCGGGCGCGCGGTGCGGCCCGACCGGCAGCCGCCGCCCGTCGTGCAGCGCGGGAACGGCCCGCACCCGCACCTCGCCGGCCCGCACCGTGTCGCCCGGCCTCACCTCGGTGACGTGCAGCTGCCGCATCCGGCGCAGCGCCCGCAGTCCCGGCACCGCCGCCACCGCGCCGCTCGGCACGATCAGCCGGCTGCCGGGGGACAGCCGGGCCAGCGACGGCAGATGCAGATGGTCGGAGTGCAGATGGGAGACCAGCACCACCTCCGCGACCGCGGCCTGCGGCGGCGGCACCTCGCCCCGGCGGCGGCGCAGATGCGCGAAGCGCCGTACGAACAGGGGGTCGGTCAGCACCCGCACCCCCGAGTCCTCGATCGTGCAGGTGGCATGACCCCACCAGGTGACCTCCACCGGCACGTCCGCCTCCTCGCTCGATCCCCGCCCGGACTCCGCCGGACCCCCGCGACCACGTGCTCCGGCGCGGCCCGCGCGGCCCGTGCCCGGGTGCGTTCCCGCTACGAGCCTATGCGCCCCCCGTACCGTCCCGCCGCCCCTTGGCCGGTCGTCCCGGAAGCCGCTGACCGGGACCGACGCTGTGAAAAGCTGAAGGGCGGGTCCCGGACGACCGGACCCGGGGGGCGGAGAGGGCGTGAGGTGGACCGGCGTGGGTGACGGGAAGTGGCGTACGGCGGGCAGGGCCCTGATGCGGGTGATCGCGGTCTGGGCGGTGTCCACCCTCACCATGCTCGCGCTCGCCGGCATCCTGCCCGACTTCCAGCTCCAGTCCGACGACGGCGACACCATCACCAGGACCGCCTTCACCGCCGCCTGGGGCGCGGGAGCCTTCGGCCTGCTCTCCGCACTGGTCTGGCCCGTTCTCGTACGGTCCCTGCTCATCGTGCCCGCGCTCGTCCTCGGCGCCCTGGTCTTCTTCCTCAACGGCTCGCTGCTGCTGATGGCGCTGCGCCTCATCCCGGACGGGCGCGGGGACGCCGCGCCGGAGACCGCGGTCGTCGTCGCCGCCGTCATGTCCGCCGTCGCCTCCGCCACTTCCACCGCCCTCGCCGTCCGCGACGACGAGGCCTACCGCCGCCGGCTGTCCCGGCTGGCCGACCGGCGCCGCAGACGCGGCCGCTCCCCGGGCCCGCCGGAACCCGGCCGCGACGGACCGCCCGGCACCGTCTTCCTCCAGCTCGACGGCGTCGGCCACGACGTCCTGGTGAACGCGGCCGCCGACGGGCTCATGCCGACCGTCGCCGGCTGGCTCGCCGACTCCTCCGGACACCGGCTCACCCCCTGGCGCACCGACTGGTCCAGCCAGACCGGCGCCAGCCAGCTCGCCATCCTGCACGGCAGCAACCACGACGTGCCCGCGTTCCGCTGGTACGAGAAGGAGACCCGTACGGTCATGGTCTCCAGCCGCCCCGCGAGCGCCCTCGAAATGCAGCGCCGGGCCATCGCGCACACCCGCGACGGGGGCCTGCTCACCGTCGACGGCGCGAGCCGCGGCAACCTCTTCAGCGGCGGCGCCGGACAGCTGGCCCTGGTGCTCTCCATGGCCGCCCGGCGCGGCAAGGGCCGCCGCTCCCGCGCCGGATACTTCGCCTACTTCTCCGACCCGGCCAACGCCACCCGTACCGCGCTCTCCTTCGTCGCCGAGGTCCTCCGCGAGATCGGCGAGTCGACCCGGGCCCGCGCCCGGAAGGTCACGCCGCGAATCAAGCGCGGCGGGCTCTACCCCTTCATCCGCGCCTTCGCCACCGTCGTGGAGCGCGATGTGGTCGCCGCCGCAGTCCTCGGCGACATGTTCGCCGGACGCACCGCCGTCTACGCCGACCTCGTCGCCTACGACGAGGTCGCCCACCACTCCGGCCCGCACAGCCGCGACGCGGAGAAGGTCCTCGAACGCCTCGACCGCTCCCTCGCTCTGATCGCCAAGATCGCCGACCACACCCCGCGCGCCTACCGGATCGTGGTTCTCTCCGACCACGGCCAGAGTCCCGGCGAGACGTTCGCGGGGAAGTACGGGCTCACGCTCAAGGACCTCGTCCGGGCGGGCTGCGGGCTGCCCGTGCCGCGCCGGGCCCAGCGCACCGGCAGCGCATCCGAGGCCCGTGACGCGGTGCGGATCGCGCTGCACCGCCCCGTCGAGGGGCAGGAGGCCGAGCACCCGGCCAAGCTCTCCGACCCGATCGTGCTGGCCTCCGGCAACCTGGGGCTGATCTCCTTCCCGGACATCCAGGGCCGCGCCTCCCGCGAACAGATAGAACGCCGCCACCCGGCGCTGCTCTCCACGCTCGCCAACCACCCGGGAATCGGCTTCCTCCTCGTCCGCGGGGAGCACGGATCGGTGGTGCTCGGGCCCGGTGGGGCCGAGGTCCCCGTCGCCGGACTGACGGACGGCGAGGGCCCGCTCGCGGTCTTCGGCGTCGGGGCGGCCGCGGCCGTACGGCGCACCGACACCTTCCCGCACGTCGCCGACGTCATGGTCAACTCCATGTACGACCCCGTCACCGGGACCGTGCACGCCTTCGAGGAGCAGATCGGTTCGCACGGCGGCCTCGGCGGCGAACAGTCCCGGCCGTTCCTGCTGTGGCCGCGCGGACTGACGGACCCGCTCGACATCGTGGCCGCCGAGACCGCGGAGGGCGCGCCCGTGCCGCCGGGCGGCGGGCTGGTGGGCGCCGAGGCGGTGCACCGGGTGCTGACCCGCTGGCTCCAGGAGTCCTCCGGCCCCCAGATACCGGTCCGGGCCGAGGGCCCCGCCGGGGCAGACCTGGCGGACGAGCCGTCCCCGGGAGAGGCTCCGGTGCCGGACGCGCCGGGAACGACGACCTGACCCACCGGCCGGACCCCGGACAGGCCGCCGTCGCCGGCTCAGGCCGACTGCCGCCGTACCAGCGCCGGTTGGAAGAGCACGCAGGGCGAGGGGCCGCCCGGCTCGCCGATCTGCTTCCGCAGCAACCGGGCCGTCTCCGCCGCCATCTTCTCCACCGGCTGCCGGACCGTGGTCAGGGGTGGGTCGCAGGCGGTCGCCGCGCTGTTGTCGTCGAAGCCGGCCACCGCCACATCGGACGGCACGCCGCTCCCGGCCCGGAGCAGGACAGGGAGCGTGCCCAGCACCATCAGGTCAGAGGCGATGAACACCCCGTCCAGGTCCCGTTCGGTCACCGTGCTGGTCACTTCGTGCCCCGCGTGCACATCGGTCTGAGGCGGCGCCATCCGGGTCAACGGAGGCCGCAGACAGTCGCGTTCGGCTTCCTGCCCGCTGCGCAGCCGGACGGTGAAGGCGCGTACCTGCGGCTCGGCCGAGGGGTCGGCGGCGAGCGTCAGCAGCTGGGCATGAGGTGTGGGTGTACAGGCACTCCCCGAGCAACTCGGCCACCCGCACCACATCGGCGGCGGCGGCCGCCCGGTCGGCCGCCGCGTTGCCCGCGTCGGCCTGGAGGAAGGAAAGCGCGAGGGCCGCCGCGGCGAGCCCGGCGATTCTGTACCGCCAGGGCGGCAGGGATCGTTGGCTGCGGCGGTCGGGGTGACGTCGATGCCGGAAGAGCACGGCACTCCTGGTCGGGGAAGTGGGCGTAGGCCGAGAGGACCCCGGCAGGATGGAGGAGGCCGTAGCGGGAGTCGGCGGGCCTGGACGCCGTCGACCTTGCGGCCGACGCGGTGTCACTCGGCGTGGAGGCCCGGCGGGGAGGTCCGGGGGGCGTGCGGTGTAATGGTGCTGATCCCTGGATGTCGCACAGGCGTCGGGTTGGGTTCGCCTCGGCGGGCGACGGCCGCTGAATGGACGAGGGCGGCAGGCCTGACACCCGGTGCGCTGCGAAGGGGGGATGCGTCCCGCCGCCGGACCACGGATCGAGTCGCCGCGGCGGCGAGGAAGCAACAACTGAAGGCAGAACGAGGGGGTAAATCGTGCTGACGTATCACGAGGTCATGACCACGGACTTCGGGCGACTCACCGCTGCAGCCGACAAGTGGGAAGCCATGGCGGGTGAGATCAAGAAGGTCGCGACCCATTACGAGGCAACCGTCCGGAACATCACTGTGGAATCGACGTGGTCAGGTGCCAGTGCCAGCTCTGGCCGCATCAACTTCGCCGGTACACGGTACGAATACGCCGCTGCCCAGATTCAGGCCAAGGCCATCGCCGCGCTCCTCCGCGATGCCCACACGCAGTTCGTCGACCTCAAGAAGAGGATCGAATCGGCTCGTGCGGATGCGGTCGAGGACGGCTTGCACGTTGACTCCCGTGGCACGGTGAGCCACGACGAGAGCAAGCTCACCGGCCAGGACCGGATGTATCTGAGGGATCACCCCGAGGCTGTCGTCGCTCTGAACAAGCGGATCACGGCCATGGCTAATCGCATCAAGACCCTCGTGCAGGCCTTCGACGATGCGGACCATGGCGTCAAGATAGCCCTGGAAGCTGTAGCCGTCGACAGTAACAAGGATGCCTTCGGCAAGGGCGCGGACGATCAGCTCAACGGTTTCAACGCCGGGGCGTTGAGTGATATCGAGCAATACGAGGTGATCAGCACCACAGAGACAGCCCTGAAGATCAACGGCGGAGAGAAGGTTTCGGCCGCTGAGTACGCGGAGTTCAACCGGTCCATGCGCGACAACGCGCAGGACAAGGCCTTCAGTCAGACCTTCCTCAACAGCATTGGCGTCGAGGGGACCATCAAGCTCGGAAACAGGCTGAACGACCTCGCGTACTACACCGACAAGAAGGCCATGCAGACGTACTTGGGTATCGAGCGTGGCCTGTCGGCCGCGATCGCCAGCGCCACGCGGGTGCCGGAGTTCAAGAAGGACGGCAAGGTCCTGGCGATGGGCTCGAGAGAGTACGCCCAGGAGTTGGCCGACTGGAAGAACAAGCGTGGGGAGTGGGCGAAGAACCCGGACTCGAATTTCTACAACGCGTGGCTCGACGACGTCAAGAGCAACGGGACCAAGGAGTTCGACAGTCAGGTCACCAACGTGAACCGGTTGTCCGGAGTCGATCAGAAAGCACTTGGCTACCAGACCCTGGTCACTCTGATGCAGAACGGCGGCGACTACAGCGGCCCCTTCCTTCATGATCTGGCGGACTCCATTCGAGCGGCCGAGGATCCCGCTCAAGGAGGCAATAAGGATGTCTGGGACCTGGACCACAAGTTCGACGTGCGGAACGGGGGCAAGACGTCCGGCTGGTTCGCCAACGATCCCATGGATGGCCTGCTCGGTGTCATGAGCAAGAATCCTGACGCGGCCACGGCCTACTTCGACCCGCAGGCCTACTCCGATGGCGACCATAAGTTCGGCAAGGACCGCTTGGAATATCTGCAGACCGAGCGCGACTGGAACGTCGTCAATGAATATGGAACGAGTCACAAGGATGGCGCCCTGATCCCCAAGGGCGACACCGAGGACGCGGACAACCGCGTTGGCTTCGGTGCGGCCCTGGAAGCTGCTATGACCGGTAACGTCCCCGGCAGCCAGGCACCGGACGGATTCACGAAGCACAGTGAAGCGCAGGTTCGCGTACTTGAAGACGTCGTGAAGTCCTACGCGGAGATCGCCAAGATCGACCAGGGCGCCATTCCGGCGAATATCCGGGTTAATATGGGCAACGCGCTTGCGTACTACCCAGGGGACGTCCATAACCTCCTCAGTGCGCAGGTCGACTACTCGGACCCCGCGTTCTCAACGCGCCCGAACGGTGTCGATGTCAGCACGGAAGCGATGAATCAGTTCATTCGCGCGGTCTCGGAAGACGGCGGGGCCTTCCGGATGGTCCACGACTCCCAGATGGGCCATATTGCTGAGCGAATCGACACACTCGGAAAGGGCGACTTCATGAAGACGCCGACCGGTGACTCCGATCAGGCTATCGGTACTGTCAGAGACGCTGGAGAAGTCATGGGGACACTTGACGAGATTCGCGCCGATATGCTGGTGGACGCGCGGGACAGTGAGATAACTGAGAATAACTGGGAGAAGGTGTACAAGTATCACGCATACGGTGCCCCAGTGACCGGAATACCAGTAATTGGCGACAGTTTGCAGCGCTTGGTCGACATTGGTACGGGGAAGCATGCCGAGGCGCTCAATAACGATGCGACCAACGCCACGAAGGAAGAATTGATCGAAGACTACGCGAAGAACGGATATCCTCGGCTGCGAAGAATGCTCGGTGAGCGGGCCATGGAGGTGGGCGTTCCTGACGATTACATCATTGATTCGCGTAACCGCATGGGGAACATCGACGTGGAGGCCGGAAATGCCTACCGGCGGGGTCTGGGGAGCGCCCAGGGCTCCACTGGAGAGAACGGCTGATTTGATCATATGTGGGTGCATAGGAAGTCTCGTCGGTACACACTCGTCGCTGTGGCCCTCTGCGCGGCCCTCGGTGCTGTTCTCGGTGCAGCCGTGTGGCTGTGGCCGCAGGGCGACAGTGAGGCGGAGGAAGAAGCTCAGACCTGCTGGGGCGTCCTTGCGGAACTAGATATCCATTCCTCGGGGTCGATCGGCGCCTGCGGTGACGCGTTGGAGACCGCGATGACAGGAAAGCCCGCAGGAAGCGAGCCGTCGGATGCTGCCCCTGTCCGTCTGACGGAAAAGCAGAGTCAGGCTTTTGAGCATGTCGTGAATGCGTATGGGGAACGCGATGTCAACGCCAGGAGCATGCCGAGCGGTATACGCCGTAATCTGGCCCAGGCGATTACTTACTACCGCAATGATGTGTATCAGATCGTCCATGGGCAGGTGGATTACTCGGACCCCAACTTCTCGACCGAGCCCAACGGTATCGACATCGATGCCATGATCATGTTGGGTTTCCTTGAGGGCGTGGCTGGGGACGAGGTGGCATTTCGTATGGTCCGTGAGTCCATGTTCAGTCTGATTGTGCAGCAGGTGAAGGATCTTGACCAGGGCGACTTTGCAGGGAAGCCGAGCGGGGAAATCGACGATGCCTACGGGGTGGCTCGTGACTCCGGAGAAGGCGTAGGCACTCTGCGCTGGGTTCGGTCCAAGGCTCTGGAACGCCAGTACGAGGGCTCCGGGGGCAAGCTCAAGAAAGCGCTGGCCAGTGAGGACTTTTCGGCGTACGGATTTTCCTGGCTCGAGCAGTTGATCCGGAATCACGCAAGCAGTCTTGCTGTGCCAGAGACGGTGGAGAGCAAGAGGCGATTGGAAGGCATCCTTTCAGAGGCGGAGGACAGCTACCAGCGTGGCCTTGGGGGCACGCCGGGATACACCGAGGGCGGCGGCTGATCCCTGCGGTCTGGTCCGTGAGTCCATGTTCGATCTCATCGAGCAGCAGGTGAACGAGCTCCAGCGGGAAGATTTTGCCAGAGAGCCACAGGGGGACAGTGATCACGCCATCGGAGTCGCCCGTCAGTCAGGGCGAACGGCTGGCGTTCTGCGTTCGTCCCGGTCGATGGCCTCCAAGGCCAGTTCGGCGGGTCCGGCGCCAAGCTTGAAGAAGCGCTGGCCGACTAGTGTCTCGTGATCCTGTTCATATCAGTTCGAGTTGTTATTGACGAGTTTCTTCACGTTGGCCGCGACGAGTCGGACCTTCGCGAGGACCTCGCCGGCGGTCGCGGTCCAGGTGGACGGCTTCGCCGTCGTGTTCCAGGAGCTGATGTAGTCGCGGATCTGTTTGACCAGGACGTGGACGCTGGAGAAGGTGCCGCGGCGGATGGACTGCCGGGTCAGGATTCCGAACCAGATCTCGATCTGGTTCAGCCACGAGGAACCGACGGGAGTGAAATGGAAGTGGACGCGTGGGTTCTTCACCAGCCACTCCTTGACCTCCGGCGTGGTGTGCGTCGAGAGGTTGTCCAGGACGACATGGATGTCCTTCCCGGCGTGCGGTTTCACCGCCTTCTTCAGGAAGGCCAGGAAGTCCTTGCCGTTCCGGGTCGGCCTGCACTCGCCGAGTACCTCGCCGGTGCTCACGTTCAGGGCGGCGAACAGGTTCGTGGTGCCGTGCCGGACGTAGTCGGCGGTGCGCTTCTCGCTCGCCGCGAACGCGACCGGCAGCACGGGCTGGGTCCGGTCCAGCGCCTGGATCTGCGTCTTCTCGTCGATCGAGAGGACCACCGCACCGCCCGGCGGGGCCAGATACAGGCCGATCACATCGGCCACCTTCTCCGCGAACGCGGGGTCCTTGGAAATCTTGAAAGTGCCGGACCGGTGCGGCTTCAGGCTCTCCTCCCGCCAGACGCGCGCGATGTAGTGCCAGGACACGGTGATGTCCTCGGCCCGCTCCAGGTACTTCGCCAACTCCCGGGTGGACCAGTGCGAAAGCCCCGTGCCGTCCGGCGGCGTCATACGCGTCAGCGCGATCACCCGGGCCCGCACCCGCGCCGGCACCTGTTCCCGCGCACCACCAGGACGCTCACCTTCCAGTCCGGCCAGGCCCTGCTCGGCATAGCGGGTCTTCCAGCGGTCCACGGTCGGCAGCGACACCCCGAGCAGCTCGGCAATGTCCTTGCGACGGCGCCCCTCGCCCGACCACAGCACGATCCGGCCCCGCGTCGCTATGTCGGCGGGCACGTCCCTGCTGTTCACCAACTCCCGCAACTCGGCGGCCTGTTCCACGGACAGCTCCATACCAAGAGACCCTGCCACACAAGATCAAGTAACGCTGACGGAATCACGAGACACTAGGGCGTGTAATGGGTCGTGATCAGTTTGCGGGTTTCACCCCCGCCGTCGAGCCGGATCCGGCAGAACTTGTTGTATGACGCGAGTACAACTACTAACGGACGCTGAGTGGGAGTTCATTGAGCCGTACTTGCCGATCGGTGAGTACGGCCCGCACCCCGAGCGGCTGCGCCGACAGTTCGAGGGTGTGATCTGGCGGTTTCGGACAGGCGGCCAGTGGCGGGAGATGCCGCAGGAGTTCGGCGCCTGGTCGACTGTCCACAACCGCTTCCGGCAGTGGAAGGATGCCAGGGTGTTCGAGGCTCTGCTGGAGGGCGTGATCACGGAAGCCGTGAAGCGGGGTGAGGTGGACTTGTCGCTGGTCAGCGTGGACTCCACCACCGTCCGAGCTCACCACGACGCCGCTGGAGTGCACCTCGACTCCGACACGCTTGCCGACCTGGAGAAGGCCGCCGAGGAGGCGGAGAAGGCCCGGCAAAAGGGGGCGGCCCGGAGGGACAAGACGGGCAGGACACCGCTGACGACCCGGAACGGGACGAGCGGCGACGTGTCCGACGCAGGCACAAGCTCCGCCTGAAAGCCGCCCTGCTTGGTCGTTCCAGAGGCGGTCAGACCAGCAAGGTCCACGTCGCCGGCGAGCGCAGGTGCCGCCCGTTGGCGCTCGTGCTGACCGAGGGGCAGGCCGCTGACAGCCCTCAGTTCGTCCCCGTCCTGAAGAAGGTGCGGGTCCGTGGGCCGGTCGGCCGTCCCCGTACTCGCCCCGACGCGGTCGCCGGGGACAAGGCTTACTCGTCCTGCGGCAACCGCGCTCACCTGCGCAAACGCAGCATCAAGGCAGTCATCCCGGAGAAGAAGGACCAGGTCGCCAACCGGAAGAAGAGAGGCTCCACGGGCGGCCGGCCCGTCAGCCACGACGTCGAGCTCTACAAGGAGAGGAACACCGTCGAGCGCCTGATCAACAAGCTGAAAGCCTGGCGAGGCATCGCCACTCGTTACGACAAGACCCCCGACAGCTACCTCGCCGGCCTCCACCTACGTGCCTCGATGATCTGGGTCAAAGACCTCACCCGGACCAATCGATGATCATGACCCAATACACGCCCTAATCCGCTTGCAGTACGAAGAACAGGAAGCACAGGAAGCGCGGCTCGGCCGCGATGGCCTCGGGGAACAGCTCGCGGGCGGCGGGATCAGGCTCCGGCTCGCTGATGACCGTAATCCGGAAACCGGCCCTGGTGAAAGCCTCGATCATCGCGTGCAGCGGCCTGTTCCAGCGACTCACCAGGGTGGTCTGGCCGCCCATGCTCCACTCTACGGTCCACTTGGTGGTGTCGAAATAGTTGCACTCGGCCTCGCGACCGGCCTCGCGGTGGATGAGGTTGACGGCAAAGGGATGGTCGACGGACGCGATCAGCCGACCGCCGGGCTTGAGTACGCGTCGCAGCTCGGCCAGCGCCAGCTCCCAGTCCTCCAGGTAGTGCAGCACCAGGGACGCCACTACATCGTCGAACGTGTCATCAGGGTAGGGAAGCGGGCTGCCCAGGTCCGCCACCTGCAGATCCGCATTGTCGCCGAGCCGCTGCCGGGCCAGCCCCAGCATCCCGGCACTCGAGTCGAAGCCACTCACAATGGCGCCACGGTCGCGCAGCGCGGCAAACAGGAGCCCCGAGCCACAGCCGGCGTCGAGGGTCCGCCGGCCGGCCACGTCTCCAGCGAGGGCCAGCATCGCGGGCCGCTCGTAGTAGGCATTGACCAGGTTGGTTTCATTCGCGGCCGTGTACGCTTCGGCGAAGCTGCTGTAGTCGTTGACCTTCGACGGATCCACACTCACCGAGGACGGCGAGACCAGCCTGGTGGAAATCGCGTGCTCTTGGTGCTCGCTTGAGATCATGGTGCGGGAGACGTGTGCTGCAGCAGTTCGGTTCCTGCCCCGACCATCAATATGTCTGCCCACAGAGCCCGCCTGCAACTGCGGCTCGACTCAACGACCTTCGGGCAGGTCCGGGCGCAGTCGACCCGCACGTGATCACGAAACCACACTGGAGTTCTAGGACTACCAGGCCTATGGGGTGCCCCGGCTTGAGCGGCTGTTCCGGAGCCGCGCAGCAAGTCTGGGGATTCCGGAGACGCCGGAGAGCGTGAGGCGCTTGGACGACGTTGTCTCAACAGCGGAGGACAACCACCGGATGCGCTCGGGATCTCTCCTCCCATGACCGGCAGGCCATGGCGCGAGGTCGGCGAGTGAGCGAGAGCGGCCAGTGGGCTCGTCGGAAGCGGGAGCGGGAGCGGTCGGGCTGGCGCTCGGGGTCGCGGGACGAGGCCGTGCCTGCGAATCTGCGGGGAAGTGGCGTTCCACCACCCCGTATTGCATAGTGAGGGATCGGTCGTGCCTCGCTATCAGCGGGCCGACGGGGTGCGTGGACGGCTGCGACGGGCGGCCGGGGGTGAGGGACGATGCGTTCTGTGCACGACGGACAGCGACCGGGTCGCGCCGTCCTCCCGTCGTCCGGACCCGCCCCGGCCTCTGCTTCCCCGACCACTTCGGTACCGGCCGCACGCGTCCCGATCGCTTCCGCGCCCGGCGAGTGGCGAGGGCCGCTTCGCCCGGGGGTGGGCCCATGGGGGAAGGGCCCCGGACCGCTTCGTGACGGGAGCGGTGTCGGGGCGTTCGGGGCGGGCCCTTCCAACGGCGGTCTCCGGACGCACCGGCGCATGGGTGAACCGGGCGCCCCGGCCGCTCGGGGACTGGCCCTGGACCTCGGCAGCTCCCGCACCCGGGCCTGGGTGCCCGGCCGGGGGCTGGTGCTCGACCCGTTCCCCGGCTCCGGCCCCCACGGGGGAGCCGAGCGGCCGGTGCGGCGCGGGCGCATCGTCGACCCCGAGTCCTGCGGCCGGCTCCTCGGCCGGATCGCCGACGCGACCCTGGGCCCTGACCGCGGCGACAGCGTGATCGTCCTCAGCCACCCCGTGCTCGCCGGCGCCGAGCACCGCACCGCCGCGCGGGCCCTGCTCGCCGGTCTCGGGGCGACGCGCGTCCTGGTCCTCAGCAGCGCCCGGGCCGCCGCCGTGTACGCGGGACCGAGGGAGACGGGCCCTTTGCTGGTCGTCGACATGGGAGCCGGGCTGACCGAGGTCACGCTCCTCGTGGGCGGCCTGGTCGCCGACGCCCGGCAGGCCGAGAGCGGACTCGACGACCTCGACGGCCTCGATCCCGCTGCGCTGCCCGCCGTCCTCGTCCGCACGGTGCTCGACATGATCACGTCCATGTGGCGGCACGACCGGCACGGCGCGATCCGCGGAGCCCTGCGCAAGGGCCCCGTCCTCGCGGGCGGCGGCGCGCTGCGGGCCGACGTCACCGATCGCCTCGCCCGCTGCCTCGGCACCCGGGTGCGCCTGGCCGACGACCCGTCGACCACGGTCGTCCGGGGCGCCGGACAGTTTCTCAGCTCCGTGCTCCGCCACCGGACGGCGCAGCCCGAGCGTTCCGGCCGACCGAGGTGACGCCGTACCCGGGACCGTCCGGGGCGAACGCCTCCCGGGTGCGGTCTGTGCTGACCACGCTGCTTCTCACCGTCCTCACCCTGGCCGGCGGCGCGGCCACGGCGAGCGGCGCTGCTCCGGCCCTGGCTTTCCGAAGCCTCCCGCCGGCCGTCACCGCCGCGTCGGCGCCCGCCGCACCGCAGCCCCACCACACAGGGACCGCCCACCCGAGGGCTGCCCACACCGGGCACGTCACCAGGCCTGATATCCGGCATCGCACCGGGCACGCCACCGCGTACGACCGGCGGGGGCCGGACCACGCGAGCGGGGTCCTGGCCGAGGCGGGCACGGGCGCGGTGGCGCAGGCCGGGCACGAGCACTCCAGGGCGGCGGCCGATCCGGCGCAGGCTCCCCGGGCGGGCACCGGCCGGCCGTACCTGCTCCTCCACGCACCGCCGCCACCGCACGACGCTCTGGCGCCCTCCCCGCCGGGGCCGGCCGGACCGCTCGCCGGCGTACGGCGGATCGCCGCGGAATCCTTCGACGCACCCGGCAGCCGCCGGGGCGCGCTTCCCGGAGTCCGGGGGCCTCCGGGCAGGACGACCACCGGTCCCACGACCGGTCATCCGTCCTGTTCTGCCGACCCGGCGTCGCGTCCTCACTGAGGTGAGGGCGCTCGACGCCCCACCGGAGGATTTCCATGAATCGCGCCACCGTGGTGCGAGCGGTGCTGGCCGTCGCCGTTCTGCTCGTCTCCGTCTACGTCACCCTGACCATGTCGCCCAGACTCGGACTCGATCTCCAGGGCGGTACCCGTATCGTGCTCCAGGCCCGGGACACCGCCACCGTCCAGGCGGACCGGGAGACCACCGACCGCACCCTGGAGGTGCTGCGGCAGCGCGTCGACTCGCTGGGCGTCTCCGAACCGACCCTGACCCGTTCCGGCGAGGACCGGATCATCGTCGAACTGCCCGACGTCCAGGATCCGCGCCAGGCCGCCGAGGTGATCGGCCGGACGGCCCAGCTCACCTTCCACGCGGTCGAAGGCCCGGCGGCCGAGAAGCCGGACGAGGAGACCGGCCCCGACCCCGGCTCCGACCGGCTGACCCTTCCCGACGAGCAGGGCCGCATCCTCGCTCTCGGCGCCGCCCGGCTCTCCGGCGCGGGCGTCGAGGACGCCACCGCCGGGTTCGACGCGCAGGGCGGGGCGGGCTGGAGCGTGTCGCTCGAATTCCGGAAGGACGCCGGCCAGGACTGGAAGCGGCTGACCGGCGAGGCCGCCTGCCACCCCGCCGGGGACGACCGGCGGAGGGTGGCCATCGTCCTCGACGAGAAGGTCATCTCCTCGCCGCAGGTCGACCCCTCGGTCGGGTGCCGGGCCGGACTGCCGTCCGGGGCCACCCAGATCACCGGCTCGTTCAGCGCGGACGAGGCCCGTGACCTGGCGCTGCTCATCAAGGGCGGGGCCCTGCCCGTGCCCGTCGAGATCGTCGAGCAGCGGACCGTCGGCCCGACGCTCGGCGCGGCGGCCATCGACGCGAGCGCCCGGGCGGCCCTCATCGGAGCAGCCGCCACCGCGCTCTTCGTCACCTTCGTCTACCGCCTCTTCGGTGCGCTGGCCGCCGTGGCGCTGGCCGCGTACGGCGTGATCTCCTACGCCGCGCTCATCGCCCTCGGCGTCACGCTGACCCTCCCCGGGCTCGCCGGGTTCGTCCTCGCGATCGGGATGGCGGTCGACGCGAACGTCCTGGTCTTCGAACGGGCCAGGGAGGAGTGCGCCGAACGGCCGAAGCGCTCCCTGCGCTCCGCGCTGACCACCGGGTTCAAGAAGGCGTGGAGCGCGGTCGCCGACTCCAACGCGACCACGCTGATCGCGGCCGGACTGCTGTTCTTCCTGGGCTCGGGTCCGGTCAAGGGCTTCGGGGTCACCCTCGCCATCGGGGTCGTCGCCTCGATGTTCTCCGCGCTGGTCATCGCCCGCGCGCTCACCGAGATCGCCGCGAACTCCCGCTTCGTCAGCGACTACCGGAGCGTCAACGGCATCGCGCGCCCCGGCGCCGTACGGACCTGGCTGGTCCGCAAGGACCCGCGGCTCTTCCGGAAACCGGTCCGCTGGCTCGTCGTCTCGGCGGCCATGGTCGCCGTCGCGCTGGCCGGGATCGTGGTGCGCGGGGTCGACCTGGGCGTCGAGTTCACCGGGGGCCGGCTGGTGGAGTACTCCACCAGCCGGCCGGTCGACGTCGAAACGGCCCGGGACACGCTCGCGGCCGCGGGGTTCGGCGACGCCGAGGTCACCACGGCGGGCGACGGCGACCTGTCCGTACGCACCGGGAAGCTCGACAACGACGGCGAACACGCCCTGCGGACCGCCCTCGCGGAGGAGGGCGGTGAGACGACGAAGGTACGTGACGAGCTGATCGGCCCGAGCCTCGGCGACGAACTGCGGCGCAACGCGCTGATCGCCCTGGCGGTCGCGGTGGCCGTGCAGCTGGCCTACCTGGC
Organism: Streptomyces anulatus; assembly: GCF_000721175.1. Classification (GTDB taxonomy): domain Bacteria; phylum Actinomycetota; class Actinomycetes; order Streptomycetales; family Streptomycetaceae; genus Streptomyces; species Streptomyces anulatus_C. The sequence continues at coordinate 38,334 of NZ_JOEZ01000022.1, read as the reverse complement.
GGTCCGGTTCCGCTGGACGTTCGCCGTGGCCTCCGTCGGCGCCATGGTGCACGACGTGATCCTCGTGGTGGGGGCCTTCGCCTGGCTGGGGCGGCCGGTGGACGGCATCTTCCTGGCCGCCCTGCTCACCGTCATCGGCTACTCGGTCAACGACTCGGTGGTGGTCTTCGACCGGGTACGGGAGCTGTGGGGGGCGAACCGGCGGACTCCGCTGGACACGATCGCCCGCCGGGCCGTCCCCCAGACCGTTCCGCGCACGGTGAACACCGGGATGGGCGCCCTGTTCATCCTGGCCGCCCTCGCGGTGCTGGGCGGCGATTCGCTCGCCGACTTCGCGCTCGCGCTGCTCATCGGCGTCTGCGTCGGCACCTGGTCCTCGGTGTTCACCGCCGTACCCGGGGCGCTCGCCCTGGAGCGGACCGCCAAGGTGCCGCCGCCCGCACCGGGGAAGGGGAAGGGCACGGCGCGCGGGCGTCCCGGTGCGTCCCGGCGCGACCCGCTCGACAACGGAGCCCGCGTCTGAGGTGGTTCCGAGGTGATCAGGACGGGACGTGGGCGTGCAGATAGGCGGCCGTCTCCCGGTCGGCGGGGAGGAACGTCTCGATGGCCAGCTCGGCCACCGTCACGTCCATCGGCGTGTTGAACGTCGCGATCGACGACACGAACGACAGGATCCGGCCCCCGTGTTCGAGCAGCATCGGCAGCGCGAACGCGGAGGGCCGCTCCCGCTCCGTACCGCCCGTCCGGTGGGCGTGGTCCATGCCGCCCGTCCGGTGGGCGTGGTCCATGCCGCCCGTCCGGTGGGAGCGGCCCACGCCGCCCTCCGGGTCGGTGCGATCCGTGCCGTCCGCCCGCGCGGGGACCGGATAGGCGGCCACCTCGTCGTACAGCTCACGCAGCTCGGGCGAGCGTACGAGGGCGATCTGACGGTCCATCTGCGCCAGCAGGTCCGCCCGCCACTCCGGGAGGTTCACGATCCGCGGGGCGAGCCCCTCCGGGTGGAGGGTGAGCCGCATGGCGTTCACCGGCGGGGTCAGCAGCTTCTCCGGCACCCCTTCCAGCAGCAGCGCGATGCCCCGGTTGGCGGCCACCACCCCGTAGGTGCCGTCCACCACGAGCGCCGGATACGGTTCGTACGCCGTGAGCAGCCGGTCGAGACCCTCGCGCAGGGAGGCCATCGCAGGGTCGTCGAGGGGCGTCTGCGCGTAGCGGGGCGCGTAACCCGCGACCACGAGCAGCGCGTTGCGCTCCCGGACCGGGACGTCCAGCTGCTCGGCCAGCCGCAGGACCATGTCCTCGCTGGGCCGGGAGCGGCCCGTCTCGATGAACGAGATGTGGCGGGCGGAGGAGTCCGCGCGCAGGGCCAGTTCCAGCTGGCTGATACGCCGCTGCTCCCGCCAGTCGCGCAGCAGTGGCCCTACTCCCGTGTCGGGCAGGACAGTCGTCATGCCAAGACCGTAACGTCACCGGCGGGCCGGGGCCGCCCCGGCCCGTACCGGTGACGCACGCGCCGATCCACCGAGACGTGCGCCACGCGCACCCACGCCACCGAGACCCACGCCACCGAGACCCACGGGAGCCGTTCCATGAGCGCTGAGCCGCTGTCGCCGACCGAGATCGACCGCCGGCTGGAGAGCCTGCCCGGCTGGGCGCTGGAGGGGGACCGGATCACCCGGACCTTCCGCCTCCCCTCCCACTTCGCCGCCGCCGCGCTGACGGTCCACATCGCGCGGATCCAGGACGAGCTGAACCACCACTCCGACCTGACGCTCGGGTACGACACGGTGTCCCTCTCCGTCCACACGCACGACGCGGGAGGCGCGGTCACCGAGAAGGACCTCGCGCTCGCCGCCCGGGTGACGGCCGCCGCCCCGGCCCACGGAGCCGCGTAGTCCGCTCAGGACACCGTGCCGAACCTCGGGTGCGCGCCGAGCCACCGCGCGTAGCCCGGGCTGCGCGAGACCGCTTCCGCGTACGCCGCGCGGGTCGCCCCGGCCACCGTCCCCGCCGCGGCGTCCGCGGCGGGGGAGTGCGGGTGCCAGCCCACCAGATGACGCCAGCTGAGCGGCGCGCCGGCCAGCGGCCTGGTCACCACGCCGGGCGTCGGCGGGAACGTCGCCCGGCACAGGCCTATCGCCCGCCCCACCTGCACCAGATGGACGACGGATGAGGTGTCCGTCTCGTACACCGACACCGGGGCGAAGCCCGACCGTGCGCAGGCCGCGGTGAAGCAGTCGGCGAAGCAGCCGTCACCCGGCACGTCCGCCCAGCACTCGTCCGCGAGCGCGGCCAGGTCCAGTTCCGCTTCGCCGGCCAGGGCGTGGCCCTCCGGCAGCATCACGAAGACCGGGTCCACCCCGACGACCTCCCAGACCAGCCGGTCCGCCAGCGGCGGCGGGCTCTCGCCGCACGTACCGATCAGCGCGAAGTCCAGCCGTCCGTCGATCACCAGCGAGGCGATCTCGGACACCGACCACGAGGTGTACGTCGACACCGGCACCGACGGGTGCGCGGCGGCCATCCGGTCCACCAGACCGCCGAGCAGCGGACCGTGCGTGCCGCCCAGCCGGAACCGGTCCAGCGACCCCGTGGCATTGGCGAACCGCACGGCCTCCGCCTGGAGTTCACTGACCGCGGGCAGCACCACCCGGGCCCGCTCCAGCACCAGCTCGCCGAGCGGGGTGGCACGCGCTCCGGTGTGGTCGCGGTCGAAGAGCGTGCCGCCCAAGGCCTTCTCGATCCGCCGCAGCTGAGCGCTGAGAGCGGGCTGGGCAAGCCCCAGCGTGGCGGCGGCCTTGGTGAGGCTGCCCGTGTCGGCTATGGCACGGACCGTTCGCAGATGGCGCAACTCCAGCTCCATAAGGGCAAGTTATGGCCCCGGGAGCACCCCGGCAATATGTGTGCTCCGCCTACCGTTCGGTCGGTGTACACGAGGCGTATTCCGTCGTGCCCGGCGGCGGGGAACGGCATCCCGGTTCAGCCCTGCCAGGCGCCGTCCCCGGCGGCCTCACGGGCGAACGCGCCGAAGTCCTTCGGCTCCCGTCCCAGGACCCGCTTCACCTCGTCCGTCGTCCCCGTGTTGTGGCCGTCCAGCAGCGTCGCGAACAGCTCGGCCAGGAAACCCGCCTCCGGACCCGGCACCCCGAAGTCCTCCAGCAGCGACGCGTACGCGGGTCCCGTCACCGGCACGTACCGCACCGGCCGGCCCGCGGCCCGGCCCAGCTCCTCGGCCGCCTGTGCGAACGTCAGGCTCCGGGGGCCCGTCAGCTCGTACACCGCCCCCGCGTGCCCGTCCCCGGTCAGCGCGGCCACCACCACGTCGGCCAGGTCGTCGAGGTCGAGGAACGGTTCCGCCGTGGTGCCCCCGGGGAACAGCAGCTCGCCGCCGAGCACACCGTCCAGCAGCGCGCCCTCGCTGAAGTTCTGCGCGAAGAACGCCGACCGGACGACCGTGAGCTCCACCGCCCCGGCCACTCCTTCCGCCCCGCCTGCTCCGGCAGCCTCGCGCAAGGCTTCCTCGGCGACGGCCGCCTGCGGTTCGCCGCGCCCCGACAGCAGCACCACCCGGCGCACCCCGCACTCCGCCGCGGTCCGCCCGAAGGCGGCCATCGCCTCCGCCGCCCCGGGCACCGCCAGATCCGGGTAGTACGCCACGTACGCGGCCTGTACGCCGTGCAACGCGGCCGCCCAACCCGAGTCGTCCTGCCAGTCGAACGGCACCTTGCCCGTGCGGGAACCCGAGCGGACCGGCACTCCGAGGGCCGTCAGCCGCTCCGCCACCCGACGGCCGGTCTTGCCCGTGCCACTCGTCACCAGAACCGTTCCCACGGCCTGCCCCCCGTTTCGCCCGTATCCTTGGCTGTTGCTGTTGCTGTTGCTGTTGCTGTTGCGGTCGTTCCGTCGCGTGTACGCGTTCTCCGTCATGGCTCCAGACTCCCGGGCCCGCGACCACCCGGACATGCTTCAAAGACTCAGGCACCTACTCCACCGTCCACGCGTCTACGCTGGCGGCCATGGACGCTCTCGCCGGACTCCTGGACGGACCTCGGGCCAGGGGCGCCTTTCTGCTCCGCATGGTGATGGAGCCGCCCTGGGCGATACGGGTCGAGGACCGGGCGCCGATCTGCCTCATGTCGGTCCGGCGCGGCACGGCCTGCGTCGTCCCGCCCGGCGGAGGCGAACCGGTCCGGCTCGGCCCCGGGGACATCGCGGTGGTCCGCGGCCCCGATCCGTACACCGTCGCCGACGCACCCGGTACGACGCCCCACGCGCTCGTCGGACCCGGCGGCGTCTGCACCACGCTGCACGGCCGGCCGCTCTCCCAGGACATGGTGCTGAACGTACGGACCTGGGGAAACGCGGCCGAGGGAGCTACGGCGGTCCTCGTCGGCACCTACCTGCTGGACGGCGAGATCAACCGCCGTCTGCTGGACGCCGTGCCCCCGCTGCTCACGGTCCCCGCCGACGCGCGGACCCGGCCGCTGCTGGACCTGCTCGACGCGGAGATCGCCCAGGACGAGCCGGGCCAGAGCGTCGTTCTGGACCGGCTGCTGGACCTGCTGCTGATCGCCGTGCTCCGCGCCTGGTTCGCCCGGCCCGGGGCCGACGCCCCCGCCTGGTACCGCGCGATGGGCGACCCGGTCGTGGGCACGGCGCTGCGGCTGCTCCGGCACGACCCGGCACACCCCTGGACCGTCGCCTCGCTCGCCGCCCGCGCCGGGGTGTCCCGGGCCGGTCTCGCCCGGCGGTTCACCGAACTGGTCGGGGAGCCGCCGATGGCGTACCTCACCGGCCGGCGGCTCGCCGTCGCGGCCGACCTGCTGCGCGAGAGCGACGCCACGGTGGAGGCCGTGGCCCGGAAGGTCGGCTACAGCACCCCTTTCGCGTTCAGCAGCGCGTTCAAGCGGGTCAGGGGAGTCAGCCCGCAGGAGTACCGCGCCGACCCGCCGGGAGACCACCTCGATTTGCCGGACCGGCAACGAAGCTTGCCGAGCGGCGGCGCTCAGGGGAGGCTGCCCCCATGAGCAGCCACGCCGGTCACGGCCCCCACGACGCACACGCATCCGCCACCCCCGTACAGGCCCGTGTTCACGCCCATGCCCATGCCCATGCGCACGGAGCAGGGGGCGACCCGGCGACGGACATCGACTGGGACGTCCTGGGCCCCCTGCTGGAGCAGGAGGCCGAACTCAACGGCGCGCAGTACGAGGAGGCGGCCCGCTGGATCGCCGCCCTGCCCACCGCGCCGAAGGTCCGCCGGGTCCTGGACATCGGCAGCGGTCCCGGCGTCGTCTCCTGCCTGCTGGCCGAGGTCTTCCCGGAGGCCGAGGTGGTGGCCGTGGACGCCACGCCCGCTCTCCTGGAACGCGCCGAGAACCGCGCGCGACGCCTCGGCGTGATCGACCGCTTCCAGACCCTGGAGGCCGAACTCCCCGAAGACCTCGACCGGTTGGGCGAGGCCGACCTGATCTGGGCAGGCAACTCCCTGCATCACCTGGGCGACCAGCGCGCCGCGCTGGCCGGTTTCGCCGAGCTCCTGCGGCCCGGCGGCACGGTCGCGCTCGTCGAGGGCGGACTGCCCACCCGGCGGCTGCCCCGGGACATCGGCATCGGACAGCCCGGACTGGAGGCCCGGATGGGCGCGGCCGCCGCCACACGCTTCGAGCACATGCGGTCCGAGCTCCCGGGCGCGAAGCGGGAGACCGAGGACTGGAGCGCGCTCTTCACCGCGGTCGGCCTCATCCCGCAGGGCACCCGCAGTTTCCTCCTCGACCTGCCCGCCCCGCTCGGCCCAACCGCCCGCGACCATGTCGTCGCGAGCATCACCCGCGAGCGGGAGGTGCTCGGCGACCTGCTGACGGCCGAGGACGGTGCCGTACTGGACCGCCTGCTGGACCCCGAGGACCCCGAGGGCCTTCACCACCGCCCCGACGTCCACCTGCTCACCGCCCGCACGGTGCACCTGGGCCGGCGCGACCAGGGGACGTCCGGCGGTTCTGTCGCTACGCGACGCGGGTGAGGAAGAAGTCCCGGACGTCCTCGGCGAACAGCTCCGGCACCTCCATCGCCGCGAAGTGACCGCCCCGGTCGAACTCCGACCAGTGCCTGATGTCGTACAGCCGCTCGGCCAGCGGTCGCACCGACTGGGTGATGTCGTGCGCGAACACCGCCACGCCGAGCGGTACCGTGCACGGCTCGGTCCGCCGCGGTGCCTCGCGGTGCAGCCGCGCCGAGGAGGCCGCGGTGGCGGTCAGCCAGTACAGCGAGACGTCGGTGAGCATCCGCTCGTCACCGATCTGCGAGCGGGGGTCCGTCCACTGGGCGAAGCGCTCGGCGATCCAGGCCAGCTGGCCGACCGGCGAGTCGGTCAGCGCGTAGCCGATGGTCTGCGGGGTGGTGGCCTGCAGGGCCTGGTACGGCGGGCGACTCGCCATCAGCCGCTTGATCTTGTCCAGCCGGGCCTCCTCCACCGCGGACAGTTCGACGCCGGCGTCCGGGTCCGGCCTGGTCGGCAGGTAGTTGACGTGCACTCCGACCACCTGCTCGGGGGCCACCGCGCCGAGCGCCGTCGAGATGCCCGAGCCGAAGTCGCCGCCCTGCGCGCCGTAACGCTCGTACCCGAGGCGGCGCATGAGCTCGGCCCAGGCCCGTGCGATCCGGACCGTGTCCCAGCCGCGCTCGTGGGTCGGCCCGGAGAAGCCGTAGCCCGGGATGGACGGGATCACCAGGTGGAAGTCGCGCGCCAGCGGCCCGATCACGTCGAGGAACTCCAGGAACGAACCGGGCCAGCCGTGGGTGAGTACCAGCGCGAGCGCGTCCGGTTCCGGGGACCGGACGTGGACGAAATGGATGTTCTGGCCGTCGATCTCGGTGGTGAAGTGCGGAAGCTCGTTGAGCTCGGCCTCGTGTGCGCGCCAGTCGTATCCGGTACGCCAGTGGTCGGCCAGTTCCTTGAGCCGCGCCAGCGGGAAGCCGTAGTCCCACCCGGCGTCGGCGAGCTCGTTGGGCCAGCGGGTGCGGGAGAGCCGGTCGTTGAGGTCGTCGAGGTCGGCCTGAGGGATGTCGATGCGGAACGGTCTGATCATGGTCGTGACTCCAGGGCTACGAGGTCGGTGATCCCATGACGGTCGACGTGGTCCATGGCCCTCACCATATCGTTGGTCACGCCAACATTGGGAGGGCCCACCATATGCCTGATCGTGGGTGTGGCCAACAAATTTGCTAGGTTGCCTCCGTGGAGATCGCAGAGGGAACGCCGCCGCAGCGGCTGCGCGCACTGCCGAGCAGGCTGGCCAACCAGGCGGCGCTGGCCGCCAACCGGATCGTGGACCAAGCGCTCGGCCAGGCCGGCGTCCGGCGCTACCACTACTCCCTGCTCGCCGCGTCGGAGGAGTACGGCCCGTCCAGCCAGGCCGCCCTCGGCCGCCGCACCGGCATCGACCGCAGCGACATGGTGGCGACCGTCAACGACCTCGCCGAAAGGGAACTCATCGAGCGCGCCCCCGACCCGGCGGACCGCCGACGCAACATCATCAGCATCACCCCGGCGGGCCGCGGGGAACTCACCCACCTCGACCGGCTGCTCGCCGCCGCCCAGGACGAGTTCCTCGCCCCGCTGCCCGCAGCCGACCGGCGGAACCTGATCGACCTGCTCACCCGCGTCGTCGACCATCACGCCGGCAAGCACGACTGAACCTGCCGTAGGGGCGGCGGGCGTCCGGAGAGCGGGTGGCCCAGGCGCCACCTACTCCGTCGGCTCCAACTGCCACCACTGGAAGGGAGAGTCGGTGTCCTCCCACTGCTGAATCGTGCCCCCGTCCTCGGTGGAACGGTCCGCGACCTCCATGACGAGCCCGCTGACGAAACTCACCAGCCTCACCGTCCCGGGCGCCTCCGCGTGCTGCTCGATCAGCCACTCCTGGGCGCCGAAGTTGTTGGCCTTCCACTGCTGGATCCGGGTGCCGTTCTCCGTGCCGGCGTCCGCCACGTCCAGCCGCTTTCCGCTGTGCCCGTTGACCAGGTGGAAGAGGGCCGCGCCCTCGTGCACCGGGGACAGCCGCCACACCTGCGCGGCCGTCCCGTCGTCCTCGCCCTGCTGGACCCGGGCCCCGCTGCCCTTGGCCGCGGCGTACACCTCCAGCAACAGCCGGCTGCCGACGTTGCGCAGACGGTACGGGCCCGCCTCGACGACGGGCGCGAGTTCGCCGCTCATGTTCCTTGTCTCCCCGGTTGACGTGTGCAATGCCGCTGGACACCGGCCGACGACGGCGCCCCCACCGGAACTCAGGAACCCGGTGGGGGCGCCGTCGTCGGCCGAGGGCTGAGAGCCTGTCGGGCGGCCACGCCCTGGCACGCACGCTTCCGGCGTCGCCGAAAGGCCCTGGTGGCTCCGCTACGAGGACCTCTCGGAGCCTGGGAACCGCACGCACCGGACCGCGTCGTCTTTCCGGTCGAAGGCCACCCGGCAGGCTCTCAGGCGCCGACGTTGAACTCCGCCGGGTCGGGGCCGAGCCGCTTGCCCTCCTCCAGGGCCGCGAACGCGGCGAGGTCGTCGGCGTCCAGCTCGAAGCCGAACACGTCGAGGTTCTCCTTGATCCGCGACGGGGTCACGGACTTCGGGATCACGATGTTGCCGGTCTGCAGATGCCAGCGCAGCACCGCCTGGGCGGGCGTACGGCCGTGCTTCTGGGCGATGGCGACAACCGTCGGCACCTTCAGCAGGCCCTTGCCCTGGCCCAGCGGCGACCACGCCTCGGTGGCGATGCCGTGATCGGCGTGGAAGGCGCGGGCCTCGGCCTGCTGGAGCTGCGGATGCAGCTCGATCTGGTTGACGGCCGGGACCACGGAGGTCTCGGCGAGCAGCCGCTTCAGGTGCTCGGGGTGGAAGTTCGACACGCCGATGGCCTTCGCGCGGCCGTCGGCGAGGATCTTCTCGAACGCCCTGTACGTGTCGGTGTACGCGTCCTTCGCCGGGACCGGCCAGTGGATCAGGTACAGGTCGACGTAGTCCAGGCCGAGCTTGTCCAGCGAGGCGTCGAAGGCGCGCAGGGCGCGGTCGTGGCCCTGCTCGCTGTTCCACAGCTTCGTGGTGACGAAGAGCTCGTCGCGGGCGACGCCGGAGGCGGCGATGGCCTTGCCGGTGCCGGTCTCGTTCTCGTAGATCGCGGCGGTGTCGATGCTCCGGTACCCGGTCTCGATGGCCGTGGCGACCGCCTTCTCCGCCTCGTCGTCCGGCACCTGCCAGACACCGAAACCGAGCTGCGGCATGTCGAGGCCGTTGTTGAGGGGGATGGAGGGGACCTGGCTCACAAGCGGTCGATCCTAACGTCGTCGGTTGGTGACTCCCCACGACAACGACCGGACGGGCCCAGGCATTCCCGCCCCGGGCGCCCCGCCGGACCGGCCGCCCGCCCCGCCGCCGGGTCAGTGGTACAGCGCGTCGACCTCGACCGCGTACGCCGTCTCGATCGCCTTGCGCTTCAGCTTCAGCGAGGGCGTCAGCAGCCCCAGTTCCTCGGTGAACGGATGGGCCAGGATCCGGAACGTGCGGATCGACTCGGCCTGGGACACCGCCGTGTTGGCGGCCACCACCGCCCGGCGGACCTCCATCTCCAGGTCCGGGTCCCGCACCAGGTCGGCCGGGCCGAGCGGGGTGCGGCCCTGCATCGACAGCCAGTGGTCCACGGACTCCTGGTCGACGGTGACCAGCGCCGCGATGTACGGGCGGTCGTTGCCGACGACGATGCACTGCGCCACCAGCGGATGCGCCCGTACGCGTTCCTCCAGGCCGGCCGGGGAGACGCTCTTGCCGCCGGACGTCACCAGGATCTCCTTCTTCCGCCCGGTGATCGTCAGATAGCCGTCCTCGTCCAGCGCACCGAGGTCCCCGGTCGCCAGCCAGCCGTCCTGCAGCACCGCCCGGGTGGCCGCGGGATTGCCCAGATAGCCGGAGAACACGTTCGGCCCGTGCACCCACACCTCGCCGTCGTCCGCGATGTGCACCGACGTCCCCGGAATGGGCTGCCCGACCGTCCCGTACCGGGTGCGCTCGGGAGGGTTCGCCGTCGCCGCCGCGGTCGACTCGGTCAGCCCGTACCCCTCGAAGACGCTCACCCCGGCGCCCGCGAAGAACAGCCCGAGCCGGCGGTCCATGCCCGAGCCGCCCGACATCGCGTGCCGCACCCGGCCGCCCATCGCGTCGCGGACCTTCTTGTAGACGACCTTGTCGAAGAACTGATGCTGCATCCGCAGCCCGGCCGAAGGGCCCGGCCCGTCCCCGAACGCCTTCTGCTCCATGGCTTCGGCGTACTTCACCGCGATGTCGACGGCCTTGTCGAACGGACCGGCCCTGCCCTCCGCCTCGGCCTTGCGCCGGGCCCCGTTGAACACCTTCTCGAAGATGTACGGCACCGCCAGGATGAACGTCGGCCGGAACGTCATCAGGTCCGGCATCAGCGCGTTCGCGGACAGCTCCGGCTGATGGCCGAGCTTGACCCGGCCACGGACCGCGGCGATCTCGACCATCCGCCCGAAGACATGGGCAAGCGGCAGGAAGAGGAGCGTGGCCGCCTCGTCGCCGGGCTTGGAATGGAACACCGGCTCCCAGCGCGTGACCATCGTGTCGCTCTCGAACATGAAGCTCGCATGGGTGATCACACACCCCTTGGGGCGGCCCGTCGTCCCCGAGGTGTAGATGACGGTCGCCACGGAATCGGGCGTCACCGCGCGCCGGTGCCGGTGCACCACCTCGTCGTCGATGTTCGCGCCCGCCCCGACCAGCTCGTCCACCGCTCCGGCGTCCAGCTGCCACAGCCGCTTCAGACGCGGCAGCCGGTCGATCACCGATCCGACGGTCATCGCGTGGTCCTCGTGCTCGACCATCACCGCCACGACCTCGGCGTCGTGCAGCATCCACAGGACCTGCTCGGCGGAGGAGGTCGGGTAGATCGGCACCGACTGGGCCCCGACGGTCCAGAGCGCGAAGTCGAAGAGCGTCCACTCGTAGCGCGTACGGGACATCAGCGCGACCCGGTCGCCGAACCGCACCCCGTGCGCGATCAGTCCCCTGGCCAGGGCCAGCACGGCATCGCGGAAGTCCGCAGAGGTCACATCACGCCACTGGCCCCCGGTGTCCTTGCGGCCGAGCGCGACGCGGTGCGGATCGGCCTCCGCGTAGTCGAAGACCACATCGGCCAGACCGCCGACCTGAGGCGCCGCCGCCATGGGTGGGACAGTGAAATCGCGCAATGACATGCTCCTAACGGCGCTCCGCACAGCGCCGCGACGCTACCCCAACCGGGGACCCGGCGGGAGGGCCCCGGGCCTCCGCACACCATGCCGTCCGCACAGGTCAAGCGTTGAAATCCGGCCAGATGGGCAAGGCTCGGGCGTCCGGCCGGTCCAGTTCTGACGGAGGGGTAAGCGGCTCGCGCCGGAATCTCCACCGAATCCGCCCGCTGCGACCACTGCCTACGAACCCGCCCCGCGGCCGGTCCCGCGGTGCAGCCGGTCGCCGCCCGCCAGGATCGCGGAGGCCAGCGCGTCGGCCGCCTCCTGGGCCGCGCCCCGGCGGTTCCCGTGCAGCAGGACGAAGTCGACGCCGCCGAGCTCCGGCAGCCCCGTCCTGGCCGGAACCGGCACCAGACCCGGCGGGAGAGTGAGCGACGGCCTGGTGCCCGGCGGATACCCGGGGCGGTGACCGGAGAGGGGACCGCCCCGGACCTCAGGGTCGCGGGTCCGCCGGCTCCAGCGCGATCCGGTGCTCACCGGCGTACACGTTCATCGACGGGCCGCGCAGGAAGCCGACCAGCGTCAGTCCGCTCTCCGCCGCCAGGTCCACCGCCAGCGAGGACGGCGCCGAGACCGCCGCGAGTACCGGGATCCCCGCCATCACGGCCTTCTGCGCCAGCTCGAACGAGGCCCGGCCCGACACCAGCAGAACGGCCCGCGACAGGGGCAGCCGGTGGTCGGTGAGCGCCCGGCCCACCAGTTTGTCGATCGCGTTGTGCCGGCCGACGTCCTCGCGGATGTCCAGCAGCTCGCCCTCCTCGGAGAACAGCGCGGCGGCGTGCAGGCCGCCCGTCCGGTCGAACACCCGCTGCGCGGCGCGCAACCGGTCCGGGAGGGCCGACAGCAGCTCCGGGGTGACCCGCACCGGGGGAGTGTCGGCCACGGGGTGCCGGGTCGTGGTGCGCACCGCGTCCAGGCTGGCCTTGCCGCACAGGCCGCACGAGGAGGTGGTGTAGACGTTCCGCTCCAGTGTGATGTCGGGGACCTCGACCCCGGGCGCGAGCCTCACGTCCACCACGTTGTAGCTGTTCGCGCCGTCCGCCGTCGCCCCGGCGCAGTAGACGATCGACTGCACCTCGTCCCCTTCGGCGATCACCCCCTCGCTGACCAGGAAGCCCGCGGCCAGCGCGAAGTCGTCGCCCGGCGTGCGCATGGTGATGGCCAGCGGCCGGCCGTTCAGACGGATCTCCAGCGGTTCCTCCGCCACCAGGGTGTCCGCGCGGGAGGAGACGGCACCGTCCCGGATGCGGAGGGTGCGGCGGCGTTCGGTGACCCGTCCCATGATGGTGAACCCGATTCTGTCCGTGTGCGGCGGCTTCCGTCCGGATGCGGAAGCCGGAACCTGACCCCGTCATTGTCCGGCACCGCACCGACGTGTCGCAGCTGCCGGCTCAGCACGCTGACCAGGCAGTTGTCAAGGCTCCAACGTGTGGGCCGGATTCCTGTGGGATCACGTGCCCCCGTACCCGGCGGTAGCGACCAAGACTGGATGTTTCCTGCCCTACCCGACGATGGGAACCCGTATGACCGGCTCGCGTGTCGTGGCGCTCGGCCACTACCAGCCCGCCAAGGTGCTCACCAACGACGACCTGGCGGCCATGGTCGACACGAGCGACGAGTGGATCACCAGCCGGGTCGGTATCAAGACCCGCCATGTGGGTGGCCCCGACGAGCCGGTGGACGAGATGGCCGCGCACGCGGCAGCCAAGGCGCTGGCCACGGCGGGGCTGGTGCCCGCGGACATCGATCTGGTCCTCGTGGCCACCTCCACCGCGATCGACCGGTCCCCGAGCATGGCGGCACGGGTCGCGGCGCGGCTCGGCATGGGTTCGCCCGCCGTGATGGACATCAACGTGGTGTGCTCCGGCTTCACGCACGCGCTGGCCACCGCCGACCACGCGATCCGGGCCGGTGCGGCCACCCGGGCGCTGGTCATCGGCGCCGACAAGATGGCCGACATCGCGGACTGGACCGACCGCAGCACCTGCGTCCTGCTCGGCGACGGCGCGGGCGCCGCGGTCGTCACCGCCGACCCGGCCGCCCCCGACACCCCGGACGGTCCCGGCATCGGACCGGTGCTGTGGGGTTCCGTGCCGGAGATGGGCAACGCGGTCCGCATCGAGGGCACGCCGCCGCGGTTCGCGCAGGAGGGGCAGTCCGTCTACCGTTGGGCCACCACCCAGCTCCCCCCGATCGCCCGCCAGGTCTGCGAGAAGGCCGGCATCGCCCCGGAGGACCTGGCCGCCGTCGTCCTGCACCAGGCCAATCTGCGGATCATCGAGCCGGTCGCCCGCAAGATCGGCGCGGTCAACGCCGTCATCGCGCGGGACGTCGTGGACTCCGGCAACACCTCGGCCGCCTCCATCCCGATGGCCCTCTCCAAGCTGGTCGAACGCGGGGAGGTCGCCTCCGGCGCGCCCGTCCTGCTCTTCGGGTTCGGCGGGAACCTCTCCTACGCGGGCCAGGTCATCCGCTGCCCCTGACCGCGGCTCCCCACCGCGGCCCCTGACCGCTTCCCCGGGCCTTCCCCGCATCTTTGTCCTGGGTGTGGAGAAAGTTGGGGCCGATTCCTGCGCAACTTCTTCCCACTCCGTGAAAGCGCTGCTACGTTCCCTCGAAAGCCCGACGGACTGGCCGATGTGGCGGGGAGGGACGCGTGAGACGTATGACGGCACGGCCCGCGAACGCGCATCAGGCGCGGCTGCTCCGACTGCTGCGCGACGGGGGCCCCAACTCCCGTGCGCAACTGGGTGATCAGGTCGAGCTCTCGCGCTCGAAGCTCGCCGTCGAGGTGGACCGGCTGCTGGAGACCGGCCTGGTGGTGGCCGACGGACTCGCCGCATCGCGCGGCGGGCGCCGCTCGCACAACATCCGGCTCGCTCCCGAACTGCGTTTCCTCGGGGTCGACATCGGTGCCACCTCGATCGACGTGGCCGTCACCAACGCGGAGCTGGAGGTACTGGGACACCTCAACCACCCGATGGACGTGCGTGAGGGCCCCGTCGCCGTCTTCGAGCAGGTCCTGTCGATGGCCGCCAAACTGCGGGCCTCCGGGCTCGCCGAGGCCTTCGACGGCGCGGGCATCGGGGTCCCCGGCCCCGTCCGCTTCCCCGAGGGCGTGCCGGTCGCGCCGCCGATCATGCCCGGCTGGGACGGGTTCCCGGTCCGCGAGGCGCTCAGCCAGGAGCTGGGCTGCCCCGTCATGGTCGACAACGACGTGAACCTCATGGCGATGGGGGAGCAGCACGCGGGCGTCGCCCGATCCGTGGGCGACTTCCTCTGCGTCAAGATCGGAACGGGCATCGGCTGCGGCATCGTCGTCGGCGGTGAGGTCTACCGCGGCACGACCGGCAGTGCCGGGGACATCGGCCACATCCAGGTGGAACCGGACGGCCGGGCCTGCGCCTGCGGCAACCGGGGCTGCCTGGAAGCCCACTTCAGCGGCGCCGCCCTCGCCCGGGACGCGGAGGACGCGGCCCGGGAGGGCCGCTCGCCCGAGCTCGCCGCCCGGCTGGAGGCGGTGGGACGCCTCACCGCCGTCGATGTGGCGGCCGCCGCCGCTGCCGGGGACGCCGCCGCGCTCGACCTGATCCGCGAAGGAGGCAACCGGGCCGGGCAGGTCATCGCCGGCCTCGTCAGCTTCTTCAATCCCGGTCTGGTGGTGATCGGCGGCGGGGTCACCGGTCTCGGTCACAACCTCCTCGCCAGTGTCCGCACCCAGGTCTACAAGCAGTCCCTTCCCCTGGCCACCGGCAATCTCCCCATCGTGCTGGGCGAGTTGGGGCCCGTCGCCGGAGTGATCGGCGCGGCCCGGCTCATCAGCGACCACCTCTTCTCGCCGGCCTGACCCCGGGCCGTACGCACCACCGTATGTAGTCAGCATGCAGTCAGCGCGACTCGCTATTCGTCAGGTACTCGTCAGGTATCAGCTCCTCAGGTACTAGTCAGCAGCCGTCCGCGGTGCCGCCGGCTCCACGGCACCTCCAGCCCTGCGCCCTGTCCGCTCACCGGCCCTCCCCGGCCCCTCGGCACCGCCCGAGCAGGGGAGACCCCATTCGCCGAGGGGATTCGTCATGGCACCAGAACCACCCCTGCTCACCATGTCCGGCATCACCAAGCTCTTCCCGGGCGTCCGCGCCCTGGACGGCGTCGACCTGGAAGTCCAGGCCGGCGAGGTCCACTGCCTCCTCGGCCAGAACGGTGCGGGCAAGTCCACCCTGATCAAGGTGCTCGCCGGAGCCCACCAGCCCGACGACGGCGAGATCACCTGGCGCGGCGAAACCGTCCAGCTCAAGTCGCCGATCGCGGCCATGCGCCTGGGCATCGCCACCATCTACCAGGAACTCGACCTGGTCGAGGGTCTTTCGGTCGCCGAGAACGTCTTCC
Source organism: Streptomyces anulatus (assembly GCF_000721175.1). Classification (GTDB taxonomy): domain Bacteria; phylum Actinomycetota; class Actinomycetes; order Streptomycetales; family Streptomycetaceae; genus Streptomyces; species Streptomyces anulatus_C. Next base: position 22,659 of record NZ_JOEZ01000022.1, on the reverse strand, counting down.
TCGGCCACGAGCCGACCAGTGCGGGCTTCATCGTCCGTACGGGGGAGGGGCGTGCGGCCGCGAAAGCGCTGCTGGCCCGCCTCGGTCATCCGGAGATCGACCCCGCCCGGCACGTCGGAGACCTCTCCGCCGCCCAGCAGCAGATCGTCTCCATGGCGCGGGCGCTCTCCCACGACGTCCGGCTCATCGTGATGGACGAGCCCTCCGCCGCCCTCGACCCGGACGAGGTCGACAACCTCTTCCGGATCGTCGACAGCCTCACCGCCGACGGGGTGGCCGTCGTCTACATCTCGCACCGCCTCGAGGAGATCCGCCGCGTCGGCGACCGGGTCACCGTCGTCAAGGACGGCCGGACCGTCGCCGTCGGGCTTCCCGCCGCCGACACCCCCACCCGCGACATCGTTGCCATGATGACCGGCCGGGACGTCGCCTATGTCTTCCCGCCGCGCCCGCAGCAGCCGGCCGCCGCCACCGCGGAACCTGTGCTCCGGGTCCAAGGCCTCTCTCGCAAGGGCGAGTTCGCCCCCGTCGACCTCGAACTGCGGCCCGGCGAGATCGTCGGCCTGGCCGGACTCGTCGGCTCGGGCCGCTCGGAGATCCTGGAGACGATCTACGGAGCCCGCAAGGCGAGCACCGGGACCGTCACCGTCGCCGGCAAGCAGCTCCGCCCCGGCAGCGTGCGCGCCGCCGTCGCCGCCGGTATCGGCCTCGCCCCCGAGGAACGCAAGGCGCAGGCCCTGCTGATGACCGAGTCGGTGACCCGCAACGTCTCCGTCTCCTCCCTCTCCCGCTTCGCCCGGATCGGCTGGATCGACCGGGGCGGCGAACGGAAGGCGGCGCAGGACGCCACCCGCGAGCTGCAGATGCGCCCCGACAACCCCGACGCCGCCGTCCGCACCCTCTCCGGCGGAAACCAGCAGAAAGCCGTCCTCGCCCGCTGGCTGCTGCGCGGCTGCCGGGTCCTGCTGCTGGACGAACCCACCCGTGGCGTCGACGTCGGCGCGCGCGCCGAGCTCTACGCCGTGATCCGCCGGCTGGCCGACGAAGGCCTCGCCGTTCTGCTCGTCTCCAGCGAAGTGCCCGAAGTCCTGGGCCTCGCCGACCGGGTGCTGGTCCTCCGCGAGGGCGAAGTGGTCCACACGGCCCCCGCCCAGGAGCTCGACGAGCACCGCGTACTCGACCTCGTGATGGAAGGGAGCCCGACGCCATGACACAGCCCGCCCCGTCGGCGCAGCACAACGGGCCGGACAAGGGAGCCCTCACGGGCCCCTCCGGCGCGCCGCCCTCGAAGTCGGGCGGCGGCAGGCCGGCCCTCGGTCTGCGGCCGGACGTCCGGATCCTGTCCCTGCTCGGCGTTCTCGCGGCCCTGATCCTGGTCGGAGGCATCACCGAACCGGACGCCTTCCTGGACACCGGGAACCTCCAGCTGATCCTGACTCAGGCCTCCGTCATCGGTGTCGTCACCGTCGGCATGACCTTCGTCATCATCAGCGGCGGAATCGACCTCTCCGTCGGCGCGATGGTCGCCCTCGCCTCGGTGTGGGCGACGACCCTGGCCACCCAGGAGTACGGCTTCGCGGGCATCGCGTTCACCGCGGTGATCGTCGGCCTCGCCGCCGGACTCGTGAACGGCGTCCTCATCGCGTACGGGGGGATGGTCCCGTTCATCGCGACGCTGGCCATGCTCGCCTCGGCCCGCGGACTCGCCCTCCAGATCACCGACGGCAAGACCCAGATCGTCACCGTCGATTCGGTCCTGGACCTCGGCCTGCCGGATTCCTACATCCTCGGGATCCCGCCGCTGGTCATCATGTTCGCGGTGGTCACCGTCGTCGGATGGCTGATCCTCAACCGGACCACCTTCGGCCGCCGCACCGTCGCCGTCGGCGGCAACGCGGAGGCCGCCCGGCTCGCCGGGATCGACGTCCGTCGCCAGCGTCTGTACCTCTACCTGCTGTCCGGGCTGTGCTGCGGCATCGCCGCCTTCATGCTGATCGTGCTCGCCGGCTCCGGCCAGAACACCAACGGCAACCTGTACGAGCTCGACGCCATCGCCGCCGCGATCATCGGCGGGACCCTGCTCAGCGGCGGCCGGGGCACCATCGTCGGCTCCGTGCTCGGCGTCCTGATCTTCACCACGATCACCAACCTCTTCGCGCTCAACAACCTCCAGAGCGACGTCCAGCAGATCGCCAAGGGCGCCATCATCGTCGCCGCCGTCCTCGTCCAGCGCCGGACCATGCGCGGCCGGGAGACCTGAACAGTCCGAGCGCCCCGAGCGCCCCGAGCACCATCGGCACCTGAACGACCCCCCGCACCCGCACCTCGTAGCACCCATCGGATGAAGGGTCAGACCGTCATGCCAGAAACCAGCCGCAGAGGGCTGCTGTTCGGAACCGCCGCCGTCTCCGCGGGCGCGCTCCTCACCGCCTGTACCAGCAACGAGCCCAAGAAGACCGAGCCCGCCGGCAACAGCGCCCCCGCCGACGACAAGCCGGGCAAGGCCGTCACCATCGGCTTCGCGGGGCCGCAGGCCGACCACGGCTGGCTCAACGCGATCAACGTGAACGCCAAGTCCCGGGCGGAGACGTACTCCGACGTCACCCTGGAGATCACCGAGGGCTCCAACGACACCGCCGCCCAGATCGGCCAGGTCAAGACCCTCATCAACAAGAAGGTCAACGTCCTCGTCGTCCTTCCCGCCGACGGCAAGGCGCTCACCCAGGTCGGCCTGGAAGCGATGAGGGCGGGCATCCCCGTCGTCAACCTGGACCGCATCTTCGCCTCACCGCAGGCGTACCGCTGCTGGGTCGGCGGCGACAACTACGGTATGGGCCTCAACGCCGGGCACTACATCGGCGAGCAGCTCAAGGACAAGCCGAACGCCAAGGTCGTCGAACTCGCCGGGATCGACAACCTGGAGCTGACCAAGCAGCGCAGCCAGGGCTTCGCCGACGCCCTCGAGAACTACTCCAACATCAAGCTGGTGGCCCGCCAGGCCGCCGAGTTCACCGTCGAGTCGGGCCAGGCCAAGATGGCTCAACTCCTGCAGGCGCAGAAGCAGTTCGACGCCCTGTGGAACCACGACGACGACCAGGGCGTCGGCGCGCTCCGTGCCATCGAGCAGGCGGGCCGCGACGAGTTCATCATGGTCGGCGGCGCCGGCGCCAAGTCCGCGATGGACGCCATCAAGGCCGACGACTCGGTCATCAAGGCGACCGTCCTCTACCCGCCGACGATGGCCGCCTCCGCGATCGACCTGGCGCGGGCCCTGGGCCAGAGCAAGGGCGTCAGCGGCCTCTCCGAGATGGAGATCCCGACCTCCCTGACCCTGTACTCCGCGGTCGTGACGAAGGACAACATCGACCAGTACCTGCCGACGGGCTTCAACTGACCGGGACTCCGGGGGGTGCGGCGAGCGCATCCCCCGGCCCGTTACCGCACACCGATGAGGAGGAAGTCCGCATGGCCCGTAGTCAAGAGACGGAAACGCAAGCCCCAGCACCCTCGCCGCGGCAGGCGCCGGGAACGCTCGGGGTCGGCATGGTCGGATACGCGTTCATGGGCGCCGCCCACTCCCAGGGGTGGCGCACCGCGGGACACGTCTTCGACCTGCCCCTGCGGCCCGCTCTCGCCGCGATCTGCGGACGCGACCGGGCGGCGGTCGACGCCGCCGCCGCCCGGCACGGCTGGGCCGCGGCGGAGACCGACTGGCGGGCCCTGATCGCCCGGGACGACGTCCAGCTGATCGACATCTGCACCCCGGGCGACAGTCATGCGGAGATCGCCATCGCCGCCCTGGAGGCGGGCAAGCACGTGCTGTGCGAGAAGCCGCTCGCCAACTCCGTCGCCGAGGCGGAGGCGATGGTCCGCGCCGCCGAAGCGGCCGCCGCCCGCGGGCAGGTGGCGATCGTGGGCTTCAACTACCGCAAGGTGCCCGCGATCTCCTTCGCCCGGCAGCTCATCGCCGAGGGCCGGCTCGGCCCCCTGCGCCATGTGCGGGCCACCTACCTCCAGGACTGGCTGGTGGACCCGGCGTCCCCGCTCACCTGGCGGCTCAGGCGCGAGCGCGCCGGATCCGGCGCGCTCGGGGACCTCGGCGCGCACATCGTCGACCTCGCCCAGTACCTGTCTGGCGAGTTGCTCACCGGCGTGTCGGCCGTGTCCGAGACCTTCGTACGCGAGAGGCCCCTGCTCGCCGGGGCGTCGGCGGGGCTCTCCGGCAGCGCCGACACGGTGGAGCGGGGCGAGGTGACCGTCGACGACGCGGCGGTCTTCACCGGCCGCCTCGCCTCCGGCGCACTGGCCTCCTTCGAGGCGACCCGGATGGCGGCGGGACGCAAGAACGCCCTGCGGCTGGAGATCAACGGGGAGCTGGGCTCGCTCGCCTTCGACCTGGAGCGGCTCAACGAACTGTCCTTCCACGACCACACCGAACCGGCCGCCACGGCCGGCTTCCGCCGCATCCTCGTCACCGAGCCGGACCACCCCTACCTGGAGGCCTGGTGGCCGCCGGGCCACGCCCTCGGCTACGAGCACACCTTCGTCCACCAGGCCCGCGACGTGGTGGATCACCCCGGTACATCCGGTATCGGGGCGACCCTCCGCCTTGCGATCGCACGCACCAGACGCCGCCGAGCCCGCCCTCCGGGCGGACGGCGCTACTTACGAAACACGCCCTAGGAGGCAGTCGCCCATGCCCCGACCCTTCACCCTCTTCACCGGCCAGTGGGCCGACCTTCCGCTGGAGGAGGTCTGCCGGCACGCCCGGGACTTCGGCTACGACGGACTCGAACTCGCCTGCTGGGGAGACCACTTCGAGGTCGACAAGGCGCTGGCCGACCCCGGGTACCTGGACACCAGGCACCAACTGCTCGACAGGTACGGGCTGAAGTGCTTCGCGATCTCCAACCACCTGGTCGGCCAGGCCGTCTGCGACAACCCGATCGACGAACGCCACCAGGGCATCCTGCCCGCCCGCATCTGGGGCGACGGCGAGCCCGAGGGCGTACGGCAGCGCGCCGCCGCCGAGGTCGCGGACACCGCCAGGGCCGCCGCCGCCTTCGGGGTGGACACCGTCATCGGGTTCACCGGCTCCTCGATCTGGCACCTCGTCGCGATGTTCCCGCCCGTCCCGCCGCACATGATCGAGCGGGGCTACGAGGACTTCGCCGAGCGCTGGAACCCGGTCCTGGACGTCTTCGACGCCGAGGGGGTGCGCTTCGCCCACGAGGTGCACCCGAGCGAGATCGCGTACGACTACTGGACCACCGGGCGCGCCCTCGAAGCGGTGGACCACCGGCCCGCGTTCGGGCTGAACTTCGACCCGAGCCACTTCGTCTGGCAGGACCTCGACCCGGTCGGCTTCCTCTACGACTTCCGTGACCGGATCTACCACGTGGACTGCAAGGAGGCCCGCAAGCGCCTCGACGGCCGCAACGGCCGGCTCGGCTCGCACCTGCCCTGGGGCGACCCCCGGCGCGGCTGGGACTTCGTCTCCGCGGGCCACGGTGACGTGCCCTGGGAGGACGTCTTCCGGATGCTCCGGTCCATCGGCTACGAGGGTCCCATCTCCGTGGAGTGGGAGGACGCCGGAATGGACCGGCTGACCGGCGCGCCGGAAGCGCTTGCCAGCCTCAGGCGGTTCGACTTCGACCCGCCGTCGGCCTCCTTCGACGCGGCCTTCGGCGGCGGCGAGTAGCACGGACGATCAAGCCCCGGGGGCGTCGGCCGAACGACGGGCCCACCCCCGGGGGCTGCTTCGCCCTGCCCGGAATCCTCTTTGTCCTGGCGGAAGCAGAAGTTCGACCTGGCTGTCGCACGAGGGCTTTCCGTCGAGGACGAACAGGTCTACCGTCCATTTCGTGTACACGACATGACTCGCGTCACCGGGGTCGCTCCCGGCTCCGGTGGCGCACGCGCGGCAGTCCCCGCGCGGCACGGCACGGCTACACCCGCCCGTACAACCGGCACTTTCCGGAGGACCTACGTGCACAGAACCAGAAAGCGGCTCCTGGCCCGGACCCGCGTCGCCAAAACACTCGCGCTGTTCACCGGCGGCCTGCTCGCCGCCGCGACCCTGACACTCGGCTCCGCACCCGGAGCCGCCGCCCACCCGGGCCATCCCGGGCACGAGGAGCCCGTGGCGGAGGACTTCCAGCAAGTCACCCTCGCCAAGGGCGCCGAGGAGACCGGCGAGCCCATGTCGCTCGCCGTCCTCCCGGACCGCAGCGTGCTGCACACCTCGCGCAGCGGCGAGCTGCGGATCACCGACAGCGCAGGCAACACCCGGATCTCCGGCACCCTCCCCGTGTACACGCACGACGAGGAAGGCCTCCAAGGCGTCGGCGTCGACCCCGACTTCGCCGAGAACCGGGCGATCTACCTCTTCTACGCGCCCCCGATGGACACCCCTGCCGGCGACGCCCCCGAGACCGGAACGGCCGCCGACTTCGCGAAGTTCGAGGGCGTCAACCGGCTCTCCCGCTTCGTCCTCGACGAGGACGGCACCCTCGACACCGCCAGTGAGAAGAAGGTACTTGACGTCGCCACCTCGCGCGGCACGTGCTGCCACGTCGGCGGTGACATCGACTTCGACGCCGAGGGCAACCTCTACCTCTCCACCGGCGACGACACCAACCCCTTCGCCTCCGACGGTTTCACCCCGATCGACGAACGCCCCGACCGCAACCCGGCGTTCGACGCCCGCCGTACCTCGGGCAACACCAACGACCTGCGCGGGAAGATCCTGCGCATCAAGGTCGCCGAGGACGGCTCGTACACCATCCCGGAGGGGAACCTCTTCGCGCCCGGGACGGACAGGACACGCCCCGAGATCTACGCGATGGGCTTCCGCAACCCGTTCCGCTTCTCCGTCGACCAGGCCACCGGCACCGTGTACGTCGGCGACTACGGCCCCGACGCGGGCGCGGCCGACCCCGAGCGCGGACCCGCCGGCAAGGTCGAGTTCGCCCGGGTGACGAAGGCCGCCAACTTCGGCTGGCCCTTCTGCGTCGGCGACAACGAGCCGTACATCGACTACGACTTCGCCACCAAGGCCTCGGGCGCCGCCTTCGACTGCGCCGCCCCGAAGAACGAGTCCCCGCACAACACCGGACTCGTCGACCTGCCGCCGGCCGAGGCCGCGTGGATTCCGTACGACGGCGGCTCGGTGCCCGATTTCGGCACCGGCTCCGAGTCCCCGATGGGCGGACCCGTCTACCGCTACGACGCGGACCTCGACTCCCCGGTGAAGTTCCCCGAGGCCTACGACGGCGACTTCTTCGCCGGTGAGTTCGGACGTCAGTGGATCAAGCGCATCGAGCAGGACGCCGACGGCGGCGTCCAGTCCATCAACGACGTGCCGTGGTCCGGTACCCAGATCATGGACATGGCCTTCGGCCCGGACGGGGCGCTGTACGTCCTCGACTACGGCCTCGCCTGGTTCGGCGGCGACGAGAACTCCGCGCTCTACCGCATCGAGAACGCCACCGGAGGCCGCTCGCCCATCGCCGAGGCCTCGGCGAACAAGACCTCCGGCACCGCACCCCTGAAGGTGAGGTTCTCCTCCGCCGGCACGGCGGACGGCGACGGCGACCCGCTCACCTACTCCTGGGACTTCGGTGACGGCGGCACCTCCACCGCCGCCGACCCGACGTACACGTACAAGAAGAACGGAACCTACACCGCCACCCTCACCGCCGAGGACCCGACCGGCCGCACCGGTGCGGCCAGCGTCCACGTGACCGTCGGCAACACCGCCCCGACCGTGGAGCTGGTGCTCCCCGAGGACGGGCAGCTCTTCGCGTTCGGTGACGCCGTGCCGTTCAAGGTGAACGTCAGCGACCCGGAGGACGGGACCATCGACTGCACCGAGGTCGAGGTCAAGTTCACCCTGGGCCACGACAGCCACGGCCACGACATCACCACCGAGCACGGCTGCGAGGGCACCATCAAGACCGCCATGGAAGGCGGCCACGACCCCAACGCCAACATCTACGGAGGCATTTCGGCTTCGTACACCGACAACGGCGGTGGCGGCCAGGCCGAGCTGACCGGCAAGGACGCCTCCCGGCTCCAGCCCAAGCACCGGCAGGCCGAGCACTTCGACGACTCCTCCGGCGTCACCACCCCGAGCAAGTCCAGCGCGCACGGCGGGAAGACCGTCGGCGACATCCACAACGACGACTGGATCTCCTTCAAGACGTACGTCCTGGGCGGCACCACCAAACTCACCGCCCGCGTCTCGTCGGCCGGCTCCGGCGGCTTCCTCGAAGTGCGAACCGGATCGCCCACCGGCAAGATCCTCGGCTCGGGTCCCGTCCCGGTGACCGGAAGCTGGGACACCTTCCAGGACATCGACATCCCGCTGCGCGGAGCACCCAGGAAGCAGACGGAACTCTTCCTCGTCTTCAAGGGCGGCGACGGAGCGCTCTACGACGTCGACGACTTCGAACTGTCCAACACCCCGGTCGACAAGACCGCCAAGCGCGTCCTGGTCTTCTCCAAGACCGCCGGCTTCCGCCACGACTCGATCCCCGCGGGTGTCGAGGCCCTGAAGCAGATCGGCAAGGACACCAACATCACCGTCGACTCCACCGAGTCCGCAGCCCAGTTCACCACCAGCAACCTGGCCCGCTACGACGCCGTCGCGTTCCTCTCCACCACCGGTGACGTCCTCGACGCCGAGCAGCAGAAGGCGTTCGAGAACTACGTCGCCACCGGCGGCGGTTACGTCGGCATCCACGCCGCCGCCGACACCGAGTACGACTGGGAGTTCTACGGCGGCCTCGTCGGCGCCTACTTCGACTCCCACCCGCAGATCCAGCCCGCCACCATCCGCGTCGAGGACCACGACCACCCCGCGACCGCCCATCTCGAGGACGAGTGGCAGCGCACCGACGAGTGGTACAACTACGGCACCAACCCCCGGGACAAGGCCAAGGTCCTCGCCACACTCGACGAGACCACCTACACCGGCGGGAACATGAAGGGCGATCACCCGATCTCCTGGTGCCAGACCTACGAGGGCGGCCGCTCCTTCTACACCGGTCTCGGCCACACCAAGGAGTCCTACGCCGAGCCGGAGTTCCGCGGCCACCTGCTGGGCGGCCTGCGCTACGCCACCGGTCAGGTCAAGGCCGACTGCAAGCCGGACAAGGACTACCGGCCGATCTTCAACGGCGAGACGCTGGAGGGGTGGAAGCAGGCGGGCCCGGGGAAGTTCTCCATCAGTGACGGCGCCCTGCACTCCGAGGGCGGCATGGGCCTGCTCACCTACCAGGCCAAGGAGCTGAAGTCGTACTCGCTGAAGCTCGACTGGAAGATGTCCGGCGACGACAACTCCGGCATCTTCGTGGGCTTCCCGGAGTCCGACGACCCCTGGTCGGCGGTCAACAACGGGTACGAGATCCAGATCGACGCCACCGACGCCGCCGACCGCACCACCGGCGCCGTCTACACCTTCAAGTCCGCCGACATCAAGGCCCGTGACCGCGTCCTGCGGCCGCCGGGCCAGTGGAACAGCTACGAGATCAAGGTCCAGGGCGAACGTCTGCAGATCTTCCTCAACGGAGCGAAGATCAACGACTTCACCAACACCGACCCGGCCCGCAGTCTGAAGGACGGCTACATCGGCCTCCAGAACCACGGAGCCGACGACCAGGTGTCCTTCCGCGACATCCAACTGAAGGAGCTGCCCTCGAAGTAGGGCGGCCGGCTCTGCCGACGACGGGTGGGGGAAGCACACACCTTCCCCCGCCCGTCGTCCTCCACCCCCGACATCCCTCCAGGGAGGCAGCCCGTGACCGCACACGCCGATCGTGAAGGCCGCATCGACGCCCCAGGCCGCATCGACGCCCCGCGCCCGTCGGAGGCTCCCGGCCCCGCGGGCACCGCGAGCCGTACCGGTGTCTGGTTCATCGGAGCACGCGGCTCCGTGGCGACCACCGCCACCGCGGGCTGCGCCGCCATCGCCGCGGGCCTGCACCCGCCGACCGGCATGGTCACCGAGACGCCCCCCTTCGCCGACAGCGGTCTGCCCGCCCTGACCAGCCTGGTCTTCGGCGGCCACGACACCCTCGACTGCCCGCTGTCCAAGCGGGCCGAGGTGCTGGCCGACGGCGGCGTGCTGCCGCACGGACTGCCCTCCGCCGTACGCGCCGAACTCGACACCGCCGACGCCGAGATCCGCCCCGGCGGACCGCTCCCCGGCGACACCCGCAGCGACCAGGAACTCATCGCCGCGTTCGCCGCCGACCTCACCGACTTCGCCCACCGCCACGACCTGGCCCGCACCGTCGTCGTCAACGTCGCCTCCACCGAACCCGCGCCCGCGCCCGACGACCCCCGGCTGCCCGCCAGCTCGCTCTACGCGGCCGCCGCCCTCAGGGCCGGCTGCGCCTACGCCAACTTCACCCCGTCCACCGGCCTGCGCACCCCCGCGCTCACCGACATCGTCGCCCTCAGCGGACTTCCCCACGCCGGACGCGACGGCAAGACCGGCCAGACGCTGCTCCGTTCCGTGCTCGCCCCGATGTTCCTCCAGCGCGCCCTCGCCGTACGGGCGTGGTCCGGGTCGAACCTGCTGGGCGGCGGGGACGGGGCGGCGCTGGCCGATCCGGCGGCCGCCGCAGCCAAGAACGCCGGCAAGGAACGCGTCCTGGCCGACACCTTCGGCACCGCCCCCGAGGGCGACGTGCACATCGACGACGTGCCCGCGATGGGGGAGTGGAAGACCGCCTGGGACCACATCGCCTTCGACGGCTTCCTCGGCTCCCGCATGATCCTCCAGACCATCTGGCAGGGCTGCGACTCGGCCCTCGCGGCCCCGCTGGTCCTGGACCTGGCACGGCTGCTCGCCCGCGCCCACGAGGCCGGGATCAGCGGCCCCCTGCCGGAGCTCGGCTTCTACTTCAAGGACCCGGACGGCGGCACCTCGGCGGCACTCGCCGAGCAGTACGCCACGTTGCTCTCCTTCGCCGAGCGGCTGCGGGCCCAGGCGTGAGGCGGCGGCCAGCCCTTCCGGCCGCGCTGGTGGCGGCCCTGCCGCTGCTCCCGGCCGGGCGGGGGGACGGTTTCGCGCTCGGCGGGCCGACCGCCGTGACCCAGGACAGCCTGTCCGGTGCGGGTGGGACTGCGCCCGCACCGGACAGGCCTGGACCGCCTCCCGCGGGCCGGAACGGCGAACGGGGTGCGGACGACGCCGGCCCGGGCCGGCCGGCCGCGGGCTCCGAACGGGACTCCGACCGGGCTGCGCCCCGGGAGCGTCTGCGGGCCTGGGCGGAACTGCTACGCGTCTCCGCCCTGTTCTCCGTGCCCGGGGACGCCCTGGCGGGCGCGGCGGCGGTGGGCCGCCGGCCCGGCCGGGGCACCGCACTGGCGATGGGTGCGTCGCTGTGCCTGTACGAGGCCGGGATGGCCCTCAACGACTGGGCCGACCGCGACGAGGACGCCGTCGACCGCCCGCACCGCCCGATCCCCTCGGGCCGCGTCAGCCCGGCGGCGGCCCTGGGAGCGGCCGGGGTACTGACCGCGGCAGGCCTCGCCCTGGCGGCCCGGGCCGGCCGCCCCGCGCTGACCGTCGCGACGGGCCTCGCCGCCACGGTCTGGGCCTACGACCTCCACCTGAAGCACACGAAGGCGGGCCCGGCGGCCATGGCGGCGGCCCGCTCCCTGGACCTGCTTCTGGGCGCGACGGCGACGGCGGCAGCGACGGGCGTGCGCGCAGCGGGCCGGAGCCGCTCGCACGACCATGTCGCCGGGGCGTCGGCGGCCGCGACGGCGACAGCGGTGCCGACGCCGGGCGCGCTGACGGCATCCCTGCCCGCGCTGCCCGCCGCCCTGGTGCTCGGGGCGCACACCTACGGCGTCACCGCCGTATCGCGCCACGAGGCGCAGGGCGGCTCCACCGGCACCCCACTCGCGGTGCTGGCCACGACGACGGCACTCGCGGCAGCGGTGCTCGGGGTGCCCCCGGGACAGGCCCCGGACCGCTCCGGTGCGACCACGGCCCAGGGCGGGGCAGGGCCGCGGGACGCGAACCGTACCGGGTGGGCCGACGCAGGCACCGGAGCGACCCCGCGGCCCGGGGCCCTTCTCGGGAGAGGGCTCCCGGGGTGGGCCACCGACCCCACCCGCCTCCTGCTGATCACGCTCACCGGCGCCTGTCTCCGTACCGCAGGGCCTCCCCTCCTGCACGCCGCACTGAACCCGTCCCCGCAGCTGACCCAGCGGGCGGTCGGCGGGGGCATCCGGGCCATGATCCCGCTCCAGGCCGCGCTCGCCGCCCGCGCCGGGGCGCCCGTCACCGGTCTCGCCGTCATGGGGCTCGTCCCCCTCGCCCGCAGCCTCGCCCGGAAGGTGAGCCTCACATGACCCTCCACCTCGGATACGGCACCAACGGGCTCACCGACCTCCGCCTCGACGACGCCCTCGGCTTGCTCGCCGACCTCGGCTACGAGGGCGTCGGCCTGACCCTCGACCACATGCACCTGGACCCCATGGCCCCGGACCTCACCGAACGCACCCGCCAGGTCCGGCGCAGGCTCACCGCCCTCGGGCTCCGGGTCACCGTGGAGACCGGCGCCCGCTATGTCCTCGACCCGCGACGCAAGCACGGCCCCTCCCTCCTCGACCCGGACCCCGACGCCCGTGCCGCCCGCACCGCGCTGCTCGTCCGCGCCGTCGACGTGGCCGCCGAACTCGGCGCGCACGCCGTCCACTGCTTCAGCGGCATCACCCCGCCCGGCACCCCGGTGGACACCGCGTGGAAACGGCTCACCGAAGCGATCGCCCCCGTCCTCGAAGCCGCCGACCGGTCCGGCATCCCCCTCGCCATCGAGCCCGAACCCGGTCACCTCCTCGCCACCCTCGCCGACTTCCACCACCTGCGCGTACTCCTCGGCGACCCGGGACCGCTCGGCCTCACCCTCGACATCGGCCACTGCCAGTGCCTGGAGGAGGCCTCGCCCGTGGAGTGCATCAAGGAGTCCGCCCCCTGGCTCCGGCACGTCCAGATCGAGGACATGCGGCGCGGCGTCCACGAGCACCTCCCGTTCGGCGACGGGGAGATCGACTTCCCGCCCGTGCTCGCCGCCCTGGCCGCCTCGGACTACCGGGGCCTCACCGTCGTCGAACTGCCCCGCCACTCCCACGCAGGCCCCGAACTGGCCCGCACGTCGCTCGACTTCCTGCGCGAGGCCATGACACGCGACGCCACATCGAGAGGCGACGCCGCGACCAAGGGAGCCGCCCCGTGCTGAAGTCCCGCAAGGAACTCGACGCCGAACTCGGCGGGGCCGCCCGCGCCTGGCTCGACGAGGCCCTCGCCGAAGCCGCCCACGACGCCGCCCGCACAGAAGCCACCCACGACGCTCCCGGGCCGGAGGCCACCGGCCCCTGCACCTCCCCGCCGTGGGAGCTGCGCTACGCGGCCGCCGGGCGGCACTGCGGACTGGAGCACGCCGACTCCGTACGCTCCCTCCTGCTCGTCGAGGCCCGCGCCTCACTGCCCTCCGTCACCCGGCTCTACGAACAGGGCACCGCCGCCGAACGCCGCGCCGTCCTGCTCACCCTGCACCGCCTCGACCTGGGCGACACCGCCGTCCCGCTCGTCGAGGACGCCCTGCGCGCCAACGACACCCGGCTGGTGTCCGCGGCCGTCGGCCCCTACGCCGCCGACCACCTGGACCCGCACGCCTGGCGGCACGCCGTACTGAAGTGCCTGTTCACCGAGGTGCCGGTGGCGGCCGTCGCCCGGCTCTCCCACCGGGCCCGGGGCGACGCCGAACTCGCCCGCATGCTCGGCGACCTCGCCGCCGAACGCACCGCGGCCGGCCGCACCGTCCCCGAAGACCTGCGCACGGTCCTCGCCCTCACCGCCCCGGCCGAGGGCGCCCAGCAAGCCCCGCCGACCGCGGCTCCCGCAGCCCCCGCCCCCACGGAGGAGTCCTGATGCGCATCTTCGACCCCCACATCCACATGACCTCCCGCACCACCGACGACTACCGGGCGATGTACGACGCGGGGGTCCGCGCGCTCGTCGAGCCCTCCTTCTGGCTCGGCCAGCCCCGCACCTCGCCCGCCAGCTTCTTCGACTACTTCGACGCGCTCCTCGGCTGGGAGCCCTTCCGCGCCTCGCAGTACGGCATCGCCCACCACTGCACGCTCGCCCTCAACCCGAAGGAGGCGAACGACCCCCGCTGCACCCCCGTCCTGGACGCGCTGCCCCGCTACCTCGTGAAGGACTCCGTCGTCGCCGTCGGCGAGATCGGCTACGACTCCATGACCCCGGCCGAGGACCACGCGCTGGCCGCCCAGCTCCAGCTCGCCGCCGACCACGGGCTGCCCGCCCTCGTCCACACCCCGCACCGCGACAAGCTCGCCGGTCTGCACCGCACGATCGACGTCATCCGCGAATCGAACCTCCCCCCGGAGGACGTCCTCCTCGATCACCTCAACGAGACAACCGTGAAGGCGGCCACCGACAGCGGCTGCTGGGCCGGATTCTCCATCTACCCGGACACCAAGATGGACGAGGACCGGATGGTCACCATCCTCCAGAACCACGGCACCGAGAAGATCCTCGTCAACTCGGCCGCCGACTGGGGAAAGAGCGACCCCCTCAAGACCCGTAAGGTCGCCGACGCCATGCTGAAGGCCGGGTTCACCGAGGACGACGTCGACCAGGTCCTGTGGCGCAACCCCGTCGCCTTCTACGGCCGGAGCGGCCGCCTCCAGCTGGACGTCCTGGCCCCCGATCCGCTCCACGAGGGCAACTCCATCCTGCGCGGCGGGGAGTGAGGCCATGCGCTTCCGCCACCCGGACGGCTCGACCGTCCACCTCGCCTACTGCACCAACGTCCATCCCGCCGAAACCCTGGACGGCGTCCGCGCCCAGCTCCGCGACCACTGCGAACCCGTCCGCCGCAGACTCGGCCGGGACCGGCTCGGCATAGGCCTCTGGCTCGCCCGGGACGCCGCCCGCGCCCTGATCAACGACCCCGTCGAACTCCGCGCACTGCGCGCCGACCTCGACGGCCGCGGCCTGGAAGTGGTCACCCTCAACGGCTTCCCGTACGAAGGGTTCGGCGCCGACGAGGTCAAATACCGGGTCTACCGGCCGGACTGGACCGAACCCGACCGGCTCGCCCACACCACCGACCTCGCCCGCCTCCTGGCCGCCCTGCTCCCGGACGACGCCACCGAGGGCACCATCTCCACCCTGCCGCTCGCCTGGCGCACCCCCTACGACGGCGACCCCGAGGCGGCCCGCACCGCCCTCGCCGCCCTCGCCACGCTCGCCCAGCGCCTCGACGTCCTGGCCGAACTGACCGGCAGGTCCATCCGCATCGGCCTCGAACCGGAACCGGGCTGCACGGTGGAGACCACCGCCGACGCCATCGCGCCGCTCACCGACGTCGGCCACGACCGCATCGGCATCTGCGTCGACACCTGCCACCTCGCCACCTCCTTCGAGGACGCCGGCACCGCACTCGACGCACTGGCCGCCGCAGGCGTCCGCGTCGTCAAGTCCCAGCTCTCCGCCGCCCTGCACGCCGAACACCCCCACCTGCCCGAGGTCCGCACCGCACTCGCCGCGTTCGCCGAACCGCGCTTCCTGCACCAGACGCGCACCCGCACGGCCGCCGGGCTGCGCGGCACCGATGACCTCGACGAGGCCGTCGCCGGCCGGGCGCTCCCGGACAGCACGCCCTGGCGCGCCCACTTCCACGTACCGCTGCACGCACCCCCGGCGCCCCCGCTGACCTCGACCCTGCCCGTGCTCCGCGACACGCTCACCCGGCTCGTCGGCGGACCCGTGCCCCTGACCCGCCACCTGGAGGTGGAGACGTACACCTGGCAGGCGCTGCCCGCCGAACTGCGTCCCCGCACCCGCACCCAGCTCGCCGACGGCATCGCCGCCGAACTCACCCTCGCCCGCGACCTCCTGGTCGACCTCGGCCTCAAGGAGCTGCCATGAGCGAAGACGCCGCCACCGCCCCCACCCCCCTCCTCGTCCTCGACGTCGTCGGCCTCACCCCCCAGCTCCTGGCCCATATGCCGAACCTCCGGGCCCTGGGGGAGCAGGGCGCACAGGCACCGCTCTCCACCGTCCTGCCCGCCGTCACCTGCGCCGCCCAGTCGACCTTCCTCACCGGCACGATGCCCGCCGAACACGGCATCGTCGCCAACGGCTGGTACTTCCGCGAACTCGGCGACGTCCTGCTGTGGCGCCAGCACAACGGGCTCGTCGAGGGCGACAAGCTGTGGGACGCGGCCCGCCGCGCCCACCCCGGCTACACCGTCGCCAACATCTGCTGGTGGTACGCGATGGGAGCCGACACCGACTGGACGGTCACCCCGCGCCCCGTCTACTACGCCGACGGCCGCAAGGAACCCGACTGCTACACCAGGCCCCCCGCCCTGCACGACGAACTGACCGACAAACTCGGCACGTTCCCCCTCTTCCACTTCTGGGGGCCCGGCGCCGACCTGGTCTCCTCCCAGTGGATCATCGACGCCACCCGGCACATCATCGCCACCCGCACCCCCGACCTCGCCCTCTGCTACCTGCCCCACCTGGACTACGACCTCCAGCGCTACGGCCCCGACGACCCCCGCTCCCACCGGGCCGCCACCGACCTCGACCGGGCCATGGCCCCGCTGCTGGCCGACGCCCGCGCCGAGGGACGTACCGTCGTCGCGCTCTCCGAGTACGGCATCACCCGCGTCGACCGGCCGGTCGACATCAACCGCGCCCTGCGCAGGGCGGGCCTGCTGGAGGTCCACACCCAGGACGGCATGGAATACCTGGACCCGATGACCTCCCGGGCCTTCGCCGTCGCCGACCACCAGCTCGCCCACGTCTACGTACGCCGCCCCGAGGACCTGGAGGCGACCCGGGCGGCCCTCGCGGACCTGCCCGGCATCGAGCAGCTCCTCGACGACGAGGGCAAGAAGGCGCACCACCTGGACCACCCCCGCTCCGGCGAACTGGTCGCCGTCGCGGAGAAGGACGCCTGGTTCACGTACTACTACTGGCTCGACGACGCACGCGCCCCCGACTTCGCGCAGCTCGTCGAGATCCACCGCAAGCCCGGCTACGACCCCGTCGAGCTCTTCATGGACCCCCAGGACCCCTACGTCCGGGTCAAGGCCGTCTCGGCGGTCGCCCGCAAGAAGCTCGGCCTGCGCTACCGCATGGCGGTCGTCCCCCTGGACCCCTCACCTGTTCGCGGCAGCCACGGCCGCCTCCCCGAGAGCGACGACGAAGGTCCGCTCATCCTCTGCTCCACCCCCCACGCGTTCACCGACCGGGTCAGGGCCACCGAAGTGAAGTCCCTGCTCCTCCAGCTTGCCGGACTGCACTGACATCCCCGTCACGCACCCGGCACCGCACCACTCACCCCGTCAGGTCACCAAGGGAGTCACGCGAACATGAGCCGCACCTCCAAGGACACCGGACTCGCCCGCAGACTGAGCCGCCGCAACATCCTCGGTGTCGCCGCCGGAGCCACCGCCGCCACGATCATCGGCACGGCGAGCGCCCAGGCCGACAGCCGCGACCGCGGCCAGGTACCCGGCGAGGGCCACGGGCATGACCACGGCCACGGTCACGGGCATGGCAAGGGCAGGCCCGTGCTGCCCCCCGGCCGCCTCGGCATCCAGCTCTACAGCCTCCGCGACCAGGTCTCCACCCTCGGCTTCGCCCCCGTCTTCGCCGAACTGGAGAGGTACGGCTACGACGAGATCGAGTTCGCGGGCTACACCCAGGGCTCGGCCGGCGCCATCACCCTGGCCCGGCTCAAGCGGCTGGCGCGCGACCACGGCCTCAACCCGATCGGCAGCCACGTCGGCTACTACGACGACAGCAACCCCGGCGCCTACACCTTCGCCCAGAACCTGGAGAAGGTCCTGGACGACGCCCAGGCCCTCGGCCTCAAGCACATCGGCACGGCCTCCGGCCCCTTCCGCTACGGCGACACGGTGGACGGCTGGAAGCGGGCGGCCGAGGACTTCAACACGTACGGGGCGGCCGCCCGCAAGCGCGGCATGAAGTTCTACCAGCACAACCACGCCGAGGAGTTCTCCTTCGCCACCGACAAGCCGCGCGTACGCCTCTACGACGTGCTGCTCGAAGAGACCGACCCGGACCTCGTCTACCTGGAGATGGACATCTACTGGGCGTTCTGCGCCCAGTTCCGCTTCAGCAAGCGCGTGGACGGCAGCCCGGCGCCGCTCGACCCGCTGAACTACGTCCTGAAGCACCCGGACCGCTACCCGCTGTTCCACGTCAAGGACGGCGTCCGCGACGACACGACGCGCGACGGCTACCGCATGTCGGACGTCGGCGACGGGGACATCGACTACAGGACGTTCCTGTCCGAGGTCACGCACCGGACCCATCGCGGCCGGACGTACCACCACTGGCAGACCGAGCACGACAACCCGGTCGAGTCGCTCGCCTTCGCCCGTAAGTCGAGCGAGCACCTGCACTCCCTGCGCGAGGGCCGCTGCGGCGACTGACGAGCGCACCCCGGCCCGCCGGAGTCCCTCCGGCGGGCCGGGCTACCCGATGCCCTGGCGGTCCGGAAGCAGGGCGAACGCGCGGTCGGCGGCCACCGGCACCGCGCGCTCCACGGTCTGGACGAGCAGCGCACGATGCCTGGCCAGCGCCTTCTTCCGCTCCTCGGGGGCGAACAGCAGCAGGTCGTCGAGGCCCGCCATGAGCCGGCGCGTCACCTGGGGACTCCCGGCGACACACCAGCGGATCTCCTCGAAGGCGAGGTCGACCAGGTCGTCCCACCCCGGCCCGTCCTGCACGAGGCGCACCCGCCCGGCCCGGTCACGGTGGTGGACCGTGCCGAGCGGCAGGTGCGCCACGGCCGCCAGGAACTGCACGATCCGGTCCAGGCACTGCACGGCGGTGGTCGGATCGTTCACGGACGTCGACAGGGCCCGCAACGCGATGTCCGTGAGCTGGCGCAGCCCGAACGACAGGTCCTGGTGCAGGGTGCGCTCCACCGAGACGGACACCGTGTACCGGAGCCGTCGCCGAGGCGGCACGGCCCCGCCGTGGACGGCGATGACCGGAGTCCCCGGCACCACGAAGTCGCCGATCCGCGGGATGAGCCGCAGCACGACGTCCTGCCGCCGCGCGGCCCGGACCAGCCGCGCCGTGTTCACGTCGCGCAGCACCCCGGCCCGCCCCTCGTGCATCACCCGCGCGGTCTCGGGCCCCGGCTCGTCCTCTCCTCGCGGCCCCCTCGGCATCCTGCCCAGCACCCGGAACGAGTCGCGAGCGATCTTGTCGACGACCGGCCCCACCTGCATCAGCCGCAGCGTCGCGCTCACGTAGACGACGAAGAGCAGCAGGCTCAGCCCGAGCAGCGCCAGGATGAGCAGGCTCTGCACCAGCGGGACCGAGACCACCCGGCGCGGGTCCGTCTCGCTCTCGTACGAGGAGAGCACCAGCAGCGAGCAGAGGAACGTCGCCAGGAACACCGTCAGCGTGAGCTTGCTGATCCGGCTCCTGACGAAGATCCGCACCACCCGGGGCGTCAGCTGGCCGGCGGCCATCTGCACCGCGACCAGCGAGATGCTGAACACGACCCCGATGAAGGTCATCATCGCCGAGCTGATCGTGGTGACGATCGTCTTCGTGTCCTGGGAGAACGCGATGAGCCGGCTGAGCTCGTCGTACGCCTCCTCCCGCCGGAGCAGCGTGACGATCGCCTCGTCCAGTTCGATGGCGATCAACCACAGCACGAACACGCAGACGAACCCCGTGGTCGGGGCGAACCAGAACGTGTCACGCAGATGCTCACGCAGAGGGGACAGCGGGCGGGGCCGGCGGTAGCCGCGATCACTCATGGACGCGAAGGTAGCCCCGGGACCTCCGCGGACCGGGGACGCCGAGGCCGCACCGGCCCGCCGCACCGCACTGACCACCGGATATGCGGGTGAAGGGCGCGGCGAACCCCTGGTATTGTTTTCCATGTCGCCGCGGGGAACACACCGCGAACGGCAGACACCTTGTCCGGGTGGCGGAATGGCAGACGCGCTAGCTTGAGGTGCTAGTGCCCTTTATCGGGCGTGGGGGTTCAAGTCCCCCCTCGGACACACGGGTCAACCGACCAAATGAAGCCGGTCAAAGCGACACTTTGTCGCTTTGACCGGCTTTGTTGTTGTGGTGGACGTGATCTGGCCCTCTGCGGGTTCGCAGAGGGCCAGATGTGTTTGTGCTGTTCAGGTGGGGTGTGGGGGGTGGGGTGGGTCAGGTTTCCGGGGTGGTGTCGGGGAGGTATCCGTTGGGGGTCCAGCGGTGGGGGTTCTTGAGTTTGTGGCGGTTGGAGGGGCGGCGGCGGGCGGGTTGGTTGTTGGTCTGGAGGGTGTCGAGCCAGCCGGCGAGTTTGCGGTGGTTGGCATGGGCGATCTGGAAGGCGAGGAGGAGGGACTGGGCTGCGATCCCGCGGATGCGGCGAGTGCGGGAGCGTTCGATGGCTTCTTGGTCCTTGGCGTAGCCGTTGAAGTGCTCGACGCGGTTGCGCAGGCGGAAGTAGTGGTGGACCCAGGGAGCGCGGCCATGGTCGAGTTCCTGCCAGTGGCGGATGCCGATGTCGCGGGTGAAGGTGAGTGACTCGCGGCGGCAGATTTCGGGGTGTCCTGTCGGGGTGGGGGTGATGTCGATGAGGGGCAGGCGCGGGTCGCGGCCGAGGCTTCGGCGTTTGACCGGGCAAGCGACGGTGGGGTGGGTGCCTGCTGCGGGGCAGAGCATCCTTCGCGCGCCGCGGTGGTCGGGGGCGGCTTTGGGGCGCAGGCGGTAGGAGGCGCGGGCGTCGATGCGGGCGCGCCAGGTGTTCTTGTCGATCCTTTTGTTGAGGAGGTCGGCGGTGGTGGTGGTGAGGGCTTCGGGGAGGTGGGGGCAGTACCAGGTGCCGTCGATGAGGAGGGCGCCGGCGTGGGTGCCCTGGATGCCGAGCTGGTCGATGCGGTAGTCCCAGATGGGGCGGTAGCCGAGGTCGCGGACGGGGATGTGGAAATTCTCGGGCAGGGCGGCGTTGTAGGCGCGGTCGGCGGCGAGCCAGCCGGTGGGGTAGTTGCGGCGCCGCATGTCCCGGAGTGCGGTGATGGCGTTGCCGGCGGGGTCGTGTCCGGGTTTGTGGACGGTGAAGGCGAGCACGAGGGCGGGCAGGTGCTGGCTGTGGTCGCGGGCGGCTGCCGAGGGGCTGCCGGGCGGGGCGGCGGATGTGTCGCCGGTGACGACGAGGGTGGCTTCGAAGCCGAAGAGGTAGCGCTTGGCCTTGCGGGTCTTCCCGCCGCTGCGGGTGTTGCATGCCTGCGGGGCGGTTGCAGGGTCGCGGTGGTTGCCCTCGCGGACGTACCAGGCGGCGTCGGGGTCGGTGGCGGTGTCCGGGCCGGTAGCGCTGACGCCGCGTGAGAAGGTCCGGATCGGAGTGGCGTCAACGGCGGCCGAGCCGTCCCAGAATTCTTCGATGACGGCTCTGGCCGGGGCGAGGGAGGCTTCGGCGATGCGGTTGGTGACCTCGACGAGCAGTTGGCGGCGTGCGGCGAGCTGCTCTTGGTCGGCCTGCTGCTCCAGACGCAGGGCGTCTGCGCGCGGGAGGCGGCGCTTGGGGAGTGGGGAGGGGTCCATGACCGCCTCGGCGGCGTGGAAGGCGCGCCGCACAGCCAGGTAGGCGGACTCGAAGCCGTCGGCGTTGTCGGGCCATGCGGGCAGGGCGAGTTGGGCGCGTGCGGCAGGGGTGAGCTGCTGGGCGAGGATGTCGGCGACCTCGGCCAGGACGACGCGTCCGTGGTTGCGCCAGGAGTCCAGGGTCATGGCGATGAACAGGGCCTTCAGGCTGACGGTGCGGGTGCGTCCGGCGTTGGATTTGCGGGCGCGCTGCTGTGCTTGGTGGAGCAGGGGGATGATGCCGGAGCGTTCGACGAGCTGGCGGGCGCGGGTGAAGTCGGTGGCTTTGACGTTCTGGCGGCGTTCTCGCAGCTGGTACAGCCATGGGGGTGTGCCGGTGTGGTCGTGCGGGAGTGGGCGGGGGTTGTGGGTGGGGGTCACGGCATCTCCCTGAGGACGGTGTGGGCCTGCTCGGCGCCGGTGCCTTTGAGGTAGGGCAGGAGGCGGGAGAGGGCGTGGAGCGAGTCGAGGCCGGCCGCGGCGAGCAGGACGGGCAGCGGGATGGGGATGTTCATGCGCTCGACCAGCCAGGTGGCGCGGCAGCGGCCCAGGACCAGGTGCGGTACGCGCGGGTCGCGGGCGGCGCGGTAGATGAGGTCGGTGACGGTGTTGCTGGACCGGGCGAAGCAGGCAGGCCGGAAGAGGTAGCCGGTGCCTGCGTGCCCGGCGGCCTGGGCCAGGGTGCGCTCGTAGGGGCGTGAGCAGATGATCAGGCGGGTGCGGTTTCCCCGGACTGCGAGGACGCAGGAGCCGTCTTGAAGGACGCGTACGTCGGGGCCGCGCAAAGGGATGACTTCGGTGGTGTCTAGGTGTATTGCCCTGTGAGGTTGGGGACGCGGCTGGCGGGTGGTTTGCCTGCGAGGGCGGTGTGTCCGCGGTGGTGATTGTAGGTGTGGAGCCAGCCGGGGAAGGCGTCGCGTCGTTCCTGCTCTGATTGGTAGGGGCGGGCGTAGGCCCACTCG
>NZ_JOEZ01000021.1 GCF_000721175.1 Streptomyces anulatus | reverse complement strand
AGACGTCGCAATCCACACCGAACCCGGAAGGCCCTCACCCGTTCAAGATCCCTCAGCCGAGAGCTGCATCACCCGTCCACAACCTCCCGGGGCAATACAGCTAGCGGACGTCATGGGCCCCAGGTGGCGGCTGATGGTCTACTTCGGCGCCTACGGGCCGATGCGTCCGGAGGAGCAGGCGGCGCTGCGGCGGCCCGACGTCACGCTCGAACCGCTCGCGGCCAGGATCAGCGACGCCGCGCCGGAGCTGACCACGGGCCGTCGGGTCGAGGGCGACACGAAGTCGACCGCCGGACGCCGAACCGTCTTCCTCCCGGCCTTCTTGCACATCGAGGTGAAACGCCACCTGGACTGGTACGCGGAGAAGGAGCCCAACGGCCTCCTGTTCGTCGGTGAGCGGGGCGCGCCGTTCCGGCGGTCCACCTTCGGCCGCAAGTGGCGCAGGGCGCGCGCCAAGGTGGGCCTGCCGGAGGACTTCCGCTTCTACGACCTCCGCCACACCGGCCACACCTTGTCCACCCAGTCGGGCGCCACGCTCAAGGACACGATGGTCCGCGCCGGCCAGTCCTCGGAGAAGGCGGCGCTGATCTACCAGCACTCCGACGGGGAGCGGCAGCAGGAGGTGGCGGAGGGCATCGACGTACGGGTGCGTCAGCAGCGTGCTCAGGCCGGTCGGAGGCCAATCAGTTCCAAGGCGTGAGGATGGGGGGCGGGCGGGCTACCGCTCGCCCCGGCGCCGCGTCCCACTCATCGCCATCAGAGGTGCCGACGCATCGCGTTGATGCAAGCGGTCTTGGCGGCGTTGGATCTCTCCCGGGAGTACGCGGTACCCAAGTTCATGCCGCTGTCGGATGTGATGGGGGCGTGGAGCCAAGCCACGCTCATCTGAACACCCGCTTCAGCCCGAGCGGTGGCAACGAGAGTGGCGTACGGTCCGGCCACCGACGACGCTTCGATCTGCAACCACGCTTGGTGGAAGGCCATGCGTGCCAGGATGGAGCTGACCTCGTCGGTCAACTCCCGACGCGCTTCTGGAAGGTCAGGCCGCCGACGGATTCGGTACGGCATCTCCAGGTATTCCTCGACTGCTGTCAGAGCCTCTGCGAAGGTCTTGGACCGTCGCTCTCTCCTCACCGCACGCTGGTTCAGCGTGTAGGTGATGTAGACGCCGAGTAGCGCGATTACGGGGACAGTCAGGGCGGTGGTCTGTGCCCATGACCAGCCGCTCGCCGCCTCTGCGGCTGAGACGATCTCCACGCACTACTCCCAGGCATGCCGTGCGGCGCATCCCTCACGAGCCACCGGCCACCCTGGTCGCCTCCGGTCAGGCGCCAGTAGTGCTCAAGGAACAGGTGCGTACGAGCGACCTCGATGAGGTCGAGAAGCCCGCTCTTGCTTGTCCACCGGTGCTCCTCAGGATCGTACGGGTGCCAGAGGCAAAGGGCATCGTCTACCGGGTACCGATGCTTTGACGCCGCACCTGGGTTTGCGTGCACGCGGGGGAATTCGCTTGGCTGAAGCCCGTAGGTTTCGTACGGCGGGTGCTTGAAGAAGCGGATCTCCACATCGAGCGGCTGGGCTCCCGCAACGTCCAACCCTCTGACCCTGTAGGTCAACGTCTCTGCTTTGTAGGAATGTTGGAGTGCGCCGCCGAAGCGGTGGCGCGCCTCTCGCTCCAGAGGTGCCCACCACGCCGGCTGCACCCCGTACCAGAGGGCCATGCCTACGGGGCCCAAGCGCGAGTCGGGGTAACCCGGGGGGTCAGGAGGCCAAGGCCGGAGGCGGCGCTTCCGGTCGTTGCCACGCTTTGAACCAGACGCGCTGCCTCTTCCTCGGCGGCAGCTTCTGCGTCAGCGGGGTCGATGTCGGGGATGATCTCTGGCAGTACCTGGTGGAGTGCGTGCTGGGCGCTGAGTGGACGTCCTGCTGCCTCGTGGTCGACAGCGAGGTCGATGTAGTCCCTGGCGGTTCGTAGGCGCTTGCGCACGTCCGTGATCGGCAGGCCGAGAGGGATGTCTCCTGCTACGCCCGCGGGGTCAGGGGTGGCTCCGTCTTCGAGCTGCTCTGCCGCATAGGTGAAGAAGAGCTGCAGGGCTTCGATCAGAGGCATGGGCGTGTTGATGCATCCCAAAGCCAGCGCCTTGATGTTCCAGGAGCAGAGAGGCTTGCTGTGGGTCGAGTTCCAGTGCTTGAGCAGCCTCACGACCCGGGCGAAGACCATGTTCGTGTCCTCGATGGCTTTGTGCACCATCAGCGTATGCCTGACCGGATCGGCCCTGTCCCATCTCGCTGCGATCTTGTTGTTGGGGATGAACAGACCCACACCGGTGGGGTGGGGGATGGCCGTCATGACGTCGGCCGTGAAGTCCTGCTGCCCCTTGGTCACCGGGGCGCCGAAGCGTACGAGCACCGCACGTCTCCGGCCGACGACCTCAATCGTGAGGTTGGGAAACTCGTCTTCCAAGCCAGCCCGGATCGCGGCGCGCGCTCGCTCCATCAGCGACAGAGCATCCTTACCCTCAGGTCCGTAGCCTTCCGCGTCGGTGGGAGACAGGATGACCCCGAGGTCGACATCGGTCAGGGGGGTGTTCGCGTCGCCGTGCGCCACGCTGCCGTTGAAGTAGCAGGTCGACCCAGGAAACGCTCGCCTCATACATGCGGTCAGCAAGCTGCGGCGGCGCTTTGCCTCCGCGAGCTCATCGTCTGTCACCTGGATCTTGCGGCGGCCCTCATTGAGCAGGGTTGCTAGAGGCTTCTTCTGCATCAGAACTTCCTTCCTTGTGCTTCCTGCCCCAAGGGATGCCCTATGTTCCAGTTTGCCAAACCACTGTGTTATTCCAGTCTCACAAACATGGTTTGGGAGACTGGAGCCGGCAGTGATGGTGCTCCAGGATGGGAACTGATGGACTATTTCTATGAGCGCTTTGGGGAACGTGTTCGACGGGCCCGCATCGCCTGCGGGATGAACCAACAGGCCCTAGGTGAGGCCGTGGGACTCAATCGGACGTCGATCAGCAACATTGAGAAGGGTCGTCAGCGAGTCGCGCTGCACATGCTCTACGAGTTCGCCGCAGCCTTGCGGGTGGAGCCGGAAGCGCTTCTGCCGACTCCCGGCGATCAGCCAGACATCCTGGATGCAGTGCCGGAGGATGCACGCTCGTGGGCGCAGGATGTGCTCGCGAATGCTGAGGAGGAAGATCGTGGCTAGACGGGCCGAGGCTCGCGCAGCTCAATTGCTTGGTGACTGCGGAGTGTTTTCACCGCCCGTCAACGTCGAGCGGCTCGTCAGGCATCAGGGAGCGATGGTCTCTAGGAGCTCTTTCAAAGATGGTGACGTGTCAGGGATGTTGCTCCGGCGGGACGGGCAGTCGCCGGTGATCGGGGTCAACGACTCCCAACCCCCCTTGCGTCAGCGCTTCACTATCGCCCATGAGCTCGGACACCTCCTGCTGCACCCGGGGCGCGAGGTCGTCCTAGACCGCCCTGTTCGCATCAACCTGCGTGATGGGCTGTCCAGCACCGCTACGGATCGCGAAGAGATTGAGGCGAATGCCTTCGCTGCGAGCCTGCTGATGCCGGCCGATATGGTGCGCGAACAACTCATGCTGCTGCCGGTGGCGATCAGGCAGGATCCTGACCGATGCACGACTGCGCTTGCCGAGCGCTTCGAGGTCAGTGCGTCGGCGATGGGCTTTCGTTTGATCAACTCGGGATTGGTCAGCTGAGGACGCGGGGGCGGCGTCACTCCAAGGGTGCGCATCCTGCCCTGGAGAATAGCCTGCACGTCCCCGCCGAAGGTGGCGCAGATCACTTGTGTTCGCCGACGAAGAGCGAGTCGCCGCCGGGCTGGTGGTGCCGAGATAGATGAGTGCCACCTCGGCTAGGGGGCGATTAAGGGCCACTTGGGGCACGCGGAGGGCACGCCGCACCGCAAGAGGTCTAGACAGCAAAGAAGCCCCGGGTCGCTGGCCTGGGGCTTTCATGTGGAGCGGGTGACGAGAATCGAACTCGCGCTCTGAGCTTGGGAAGCTCATGTTCTACCATTAAACTACACCCGCGAAGCATGCCGATCACCGGCGCTGCATCGTCGCACACTCTACCCCATGTCAGGCCCCCGGCGGATGAGCCGTGGGGCCTCCGTGTCGTGTGGTCGGTGGGAGGGGGAGGGTGGACAGGGTTGTGATGGGCGGGAGTTGGGGGCGTAGCGTGGGTGGTCGGAGTGCCGCGTGGAGTGGCGTCCCGTTCATCCCCTAATGTGGCTTTCTCGTCCATATGTGGTTGGGGAAGGGACTTGATGGAGTCGATGGAGCGCACCGTCGTCCGCTGTGCCGAAGGGCACGTTTTCGCTACCTCGTCGTTCCCGATGCAGCAGCTCGGGGCCGGCCGGATCGGGCCCGGGCGGTTGATCCGGTGTCCTCGGTGTGCCCGGTTGCGGCATGCCGTGCCGGTGGCGTTCGAGAAGCGGTAGGAAGCAGCGGCAGGCGGTAGGGAGAGGCCGTAGGCAGTCGGGGCGGAGGATGTCCGGCAGGCGCGCGGGTGGTCCGGTTGGGGCGGGCTCGCGCGTTCTGCGTATCCTCGGGACGTGCTTCTCTCAGACAAGGACATCCGGGCCGAGATCGACTCCGGCCGAGTCCGTATCGATCCGTACGACCCTTCGATGGTGCAGCCGTCGAGCATCGACGTGCGGCTGGACCGCTACTTCCGGGTGTTCGAGAACCACCGGTACCCGCACATCGATCCGGCCGTCGAGCAGCCCGACCTGACGCGCACCGTCGAGCCGGAGGGTGACGAGGCGTTCATCCTGCACCCCGGCGAGTTCGTGCTGGCGTCCACGTACGAGGTGATCTCGCTCCCCGACGATCTGGCCTCGCGGCTGGAGGGCAAGAGCTCGCTCGGGCGGCTCGGTCTGGTGACGCACTCGACGGCCGGGTTCATCGACCCCGGGTTCTCCGGGCACGTGACCCTGGAGCTGTCGAACCTCGCCACGCTGCCGATAAAGCTGTGGCCGGGCATGAAGATCGGGCAGCTGTGTCTGTTCAAGCTGACCTCGTCCTCCGAGTTCCCGTACGGCTCCGAGCGTTACGAGTCGCGGTACCAGGGGCAGCGGGGGCCGACGGCCTCGCGGTCGTTCCAGAACTTCCATCGGACCCAGGTGTGATCAACCATGGCTGGTGACGTGCGGGAGAACCTTGACTACGAGAGCTTCGGGCGGGCCGTGCGCGAGCTGGCGCAGGCCGTCGCCGACGACGGGTACGAGCCCGATGTCGTGCTGAGCATCGCGCGCGGCGGCGTGTTCGTCGCGGGCGGGCTCGCCTACGCGCTGGACTGCAAGAACATCCACCTGGTCAATGTGGAGTTCTACACCGGGGTGGGGACCACCCTGGAGATGCCCGTCATGTTGGCGCCCGTGCCCAACGCGATCGACTTCTCCGACAAGAAGGTCCTGATCGCCGACGACGTCGCCGACACCGGCAAGACGCTCAAGCTCGTCCACGACTTCTGCGTCGACCATGTCGCCGAAGTGCGCAGCGCCGTCGTCTACGAGAAGTCCCACTCCCTCGTGAAGTGCGAGTACGTGTGGAAGAAGACCGATCAGTGGATCAACTTCCCGTGGAGCGTGGAGAAGCCCGTCGTACGGCGGGGCGGGCAGGTTCTCGACGCCTGACCCCCCGCCGAGTCGTGCGGGTTGCGTGAGAAGGCCCCCGGGAGCGCGTTCCGCGCGCCCGGGGGCCTTCGTCGTACGTTCCTCAGATCGTGCCCAGCTTGATGATCGACAGCAGTGCGATCAGCTGGATCGCCGACGCTCCCAGCGCCTTCGGCCACGGCAGGTCGTGCGACTTGCCGACCATCGACGAGAACAGCGCCCCGGCCGCCAGCCAGGTCAGCCAGCCCACGATCTGGACCAGGGAGTTCTCGCCGCCCAGGAAGAGGGCGAAGAGCAGCCGCGGGGCATCGGTCATCGACATGATCAGCATCGACAGGCCCACCGTCGGCTGCCACGAGCCCGTGCCGCCGAGCTGGCGGGCCAGGGTGTGGGTCACCGCGCCGAGGACCAGGCCGCCGATGACGAAGCCGACGCCGGTGAACAGGACGTACGGGATGGCCGTCGAGATCGTCGCGTTGATCGCTTCTTCGCGCGCCTGGTCGAAGCCGAACAACGCGAGCAGGCCGTAGATGAAGGTGACGACCAGCGCCGGGCCCCAGACCGGGTAGTCCCGCATCTGCCAGAACGTCGGACCCGGGCGGGTCACGATGCCGGTCAGCAGTTCCTTCCAGCGCAGCCGCGGGCCCGCCGGCTGGGCGGGGGCGGAACCGGCGCGGTAGGCGTCGCCGTCGCCGTAGGGGTCCTCGTCGACGCGGAACACCTGCGTGTGACCCGGGTTGTTGGCGTACGGGTCGTGGGGTGCGGGGTCCGCGTACGGGTCGCCGAAGTACTCCGGTTCGCCGTGGCCGCCGTGGCCTTGGCCGTTATGTCCGCGGTGTCCGCCCTGCCCGCCGTGTCCCGCGTAGCCGCCGGTGTTGTACGGGCCCTGCGGGGCTCCGTACGGCGGTGGCGCCGCGCCGTTGCCGGGGCCTCCTGTCGTCGGCCACGGCTGAGCACCGTACGGCGGCTGTGGTGCCTGCCCTCCGTACGGCTGCTGCCGCGCTTGCGGTTGTTGCGGGGTGCGGTTGTCCCGGCCGCGTCCGATCCTGAATCCAGCCACCCGTCGAACGTACCTGGTCCCCGGGGGCGGGGAGTGGGGCCCCGGGGAACCCGTCCGCCATTGCGGCCGAGCTGTGACATCCCCTAAGGGCCGCACCCCGGTCCCCGGGAGGGGGAGTTCAGGGGAGGAACAGGGCCGTGGAGAAGGTGACAACCGGCTCGTCCGTGTTACCCGCCGCGTACAGGGCGATCAGGTCCTGCCGCTCGCCCCGGTACGTCCGCACCACCGTGTCCGGCTTCTTGTCGCCGTCGTAGTCGCCGTGGTCCAGGAGGGCGGTCCGGGTGCGGGCGGTGGTGGTGAGCGGGGCCTCGGGGAGCTCCTCCGCCCTGAACGCGTAGGCGCCGCCCGGCCGTGCCGGGCCCTTCGCGGAGCCGAGCAGCAGGGTCCCCTTGGCCGCCTGCCCGGGGGCGTGCGGGCGGGTGGCGGCGACGAGGTCGTCGTAACCGTCCCTGTTGGTGTCGGCCTGGGGCTCGGGGGCGTAGAGGTACGGGCCGCCGTCGGGCAGCAGTTCCGCGCTGCGCGGGGCCCCGGTGCGGGTGAAGGGGCCGTGCAGGAAGGTGACCTGGCCGGCGCTGGCGGTGACCGCGAGGTCGGCCTTGCCGTCGCCGTCGAAGTCGCCGCAGACCGGCTGCTCGGGCCACTCGTTGCCGAACCGGGCCTTCGCCGGGATGCGTACGGTGACCGCCTTGCCGGTGAGGCCGGCCGGGGAGCCGAAGAGGACCTGGAGGGGTACGGGCGGGGCGCCGATGCCGTTGTACGGGGGGTCGGTGGAGACGATCAGGTCGGTGAAGCCGTCGCGGTCCAGGTCGCAGGCCGTCTCGGCGTCGAACGCGGCGGGCAGGGTGTCGCCGGACTTCGCCGCGTTCGCCCGGGCGCTCAGCAGTTGCCGCGCGGCCGGGTCCAGGGGGCGGTCGTCGGAGCCGTACACGATGCCGATGCCCGCGTCGTCGCCGTGGCTGTCCTCGGGGGCCTTCACCAGGTCGTCGATGACCAGGTCGCGGTGGCCGTCGCCGTTGAAGTCGTACGGGACACGGCTGCCGGCGCCGCGCGGGACGGGGACGCGCGCCGTCTCCGCCCGGGACTGGGCCTGCGCCTTGGGCGGGGTGTCGCCGTTCTTGCCGTCGGACGAGGAGGAGGACGAGAGCCCGTCGGCGGCCGAGGGGCTGCCGCAGCCCGCGAGTGCGAGCAGCAGGCCCGCGCAGCCCACGGCGAGGGCGGCCGTCGCCCTGGTGGTGACCGCCGTCTTCGGGTGCGTGATGCGTGGGCGCACGGGGCCTCGTTCGTCGCTCGTTCGGGTCTGTCAGGTCTGTCGGGTTCTGCAGGGGTCTGCCGGTGTCCGTCGTCGTCCGCCGGTGCGTGGTTCCTGACCCGTATCGGGTTTCTCCGGGGCACATGATGCTCCAGATACGTCGTCGCGTACATGCCCGAGTTCACATGCGGCGGTCGTCACTTTCCGTACGGCACGCGACGCGGCGGCCCGGGCACGGAAAAGCGGCCGGTCCCGCCCTCGAGGCAGGTCCGGCCGCTCGTCGTGTTGACGCGTTACGTCACTTTGCCGGTTCGGGCTCCGGTGCGTCCACCTGCTCCGACTCGCCCGCCGGGTCCGCCGGGGTCTTCACCGACTCCAGGAGGAGCTGCGAGACGTCCACGACCTGGATGGACTCCTTGGCCTGGCCGTCGTTCTTCTTGCCGTTGACCGAGTCGGTCAGCATGACGAGGCAGAACGGGCAGGCGGTGGAGACGATGTCCGGGTTGAGGGCGAGGGCTTCGTCGACGCGCTCGTTGTTGACGCGCTTGCCGATCCGCTCCTCCATCCACATCCTGGCACCACCGGCGCCGCAGCAGAAGCCGCGCTCCTTGTGGCGGTGCATCTCCTCGTTCCGCAGGCCCGGGACCTTCGCGATGATCTCGCGCGGCGGGGTGTAGATCTTGTTGTGACGGCCCAGGTAGCAGGGGTCGTGGTACGTGATCAGGCCCTCGACCGGGGTCACCGGGATCAGCTTGCCCTCGTCGATGAGGTGCTGGAGCAGCTGCGTGTGGTGGATGACCTCGTACTCGCCGCCGAGCTGCGGGTACTCGTTCGCGATCGTGTTGAAGCAGTGCGGGCAGGTCGCGACGATCTTCTTCGACGACTTGGGCTTCTTCGTCGCCGTGTCCTCGTCGTCCTCGCCGTACGCCATGTTCAGCATGGCCACGTTCTCCTGGCCGAGCTGCTGGAACAGCGGCTCGTTGCCCAGGCGGCGGGCGGAGTCACCGGTGCACTTCTCGTCGCCGCCCATGATCGCGAACTTGACGCCCGCGATGTGCAGCAGCTCCGCGAAGGCCTTGGTGGTCTTCTTGGCCCGGTCCTCCAGGGCGCCCGCGCAGCCGACCCAGTACAGGTAGTCGACCTCGGTGAGGTCCTCGACGTCCTTCCCGACGATCGGGACCTCGAAGTCGACCTCCTTGGTCCACTCGACGCGGGCCTTCTTGGCCAGCCCCCAGGGGTTGCCCTTCTTCTCCAGGTTCTTGAGCATCGTGCCCGCCTCGGACGGGAACGCGGACTCGATCATCACCTGGTAGCGGCGCATGTCGACGATGTGGTCGATGTGCTCGATGTCGACCGGGCACTGCTCGACGCACGCACCACAGGTGGTGCAGGACCAGAGCACGTCCGGGTCGATGACGCCGTTCTCCTCGGCGGTCCCGATCAGCGGGCGCTCGGCCTCGGCGAGGGCGGCCGCGGGAACGTCCTTGAGCTGCTCCTCGGTGGCCTTCTCGTTGCCCTCCATGTCCTTGCCGCCGCCGGCCAGGAGGTAGGGGGCCTTGGCGTGCGCGTGGTCGCGCAGGGACATGATCAGGAGCTTCGGCGAGAGCGGCTTGCCGGTGTTCCAGGCGGGGCACTGCGACTGGCAGCGGCCGCACTCGGTGCAGGTGGAGAAGTCGAGGATGCCCTTCCAGGAGAACTGCTCGACCTGGGAGACACCGAAGGTGTCGTCCTCGCCCGGGTCCTCGAAGTCGATCTCCTTGCCGCCCGACGTCATCGGCAGCAGCGCGCCGAGCGCGACGTCGCCGTCGGCGTTCCGCTTGAACCAGATGTTCGGGAAGCCGAGGAAGCGGTGCCAGGCGACACCCATGTTGGTGTTGAGCGAGACCGTGATCATCCAGATCAGCGAGGTGCCGATCTTGATCATCGCGGTGAAGTAGATGAGCGTCTGGAGGGTGCCGACGCTCAGCCCCTTGAAGGCGAGGACCAGCGGGTAGGACACGAAGTAGGCGGCGTCGTAGCTTTCGACGTGGTGGATCGCGCCTTCAAGCCCGCGCAGCACCAGGATCGCGAGGCCGATGGTCAGGATGATGTACTCGACGAAGTACGCCTGCCAGGCCTTCGAGCCCGCGAAGCGCGACTTGCGACCGGCCCGGGAGGGCAGGTTCAGCAGCCGGATCACCATCAGGGCCACGATACCGACGACCGTCATCAGGCCGATGAACTCGATGTACATCTCGAACGGCAGGAAGCCGCCGATGATCGGCAGCACCCAGTCCGCCTGGAAGAGCTGTCCGTACGCCTGGAGCAGTGTCGGCGGCAGCGTCAGGAAGCCGATGGCGACGAACCAGTGGGCGAAGCCGACGATCTTCCACCGGTTCATCCGGGTGTGGCCGAGGAACTCCTTGACCAGGGTGATCGTCCGCTGCTTGGGGTCGTTGGTGCGGCTGCCTGCTGGTACCGGCTGTCCCAGACGGACGAAGCGGTAGATCTGCGCGACGGCTCGGGTGATGAGCGCAACGCCGACGACCGTCAGCACCAGCGACACAATGATCGCGGCGAGTTGCATTTCGGGGCTCCTCGGGCCTGCGAGAGCGGGATCCAGTTGTTACTGCCCACCACTACTAAGCAGTAACTTAATTAGTCTGTGCTGACACTATCCACTTATTCCACCGCGCTGTAGCCGGGTCGTCGGTGATCTGCGTCGCTCAGGCGTGCCTTCGTGCGACGGGCCTTCCGGAGCCGCGTCCGCAGAGGATCGCGTGCGGCTTCGGCGAGGATCGCCAGGTTGAGCACCACTCCATGGTGCTCTGCGTAGTGCTGGTCCAGCAGGGCGGGGTCGTCCCACGGCATGCCGGAGCGGGCGCGCACCTGCGCCAGCCCGGTCAGGCCCGGCCGCATCTCCTGCCGCCACTTCCGGGCCCCCGGCCCCGCGGCGCGCGGGTCGCCCGGGGGCAGGGGGGCGGGGCCGACGAGCGCGAGTTCGCCCCGTACGACATGGGGGAGCCGGGAGAGTACGTCCAGGCGGAAGCTCCGGGTGCGCAGGGTCCGCAGTTCGAAGACCCGGCCGCCCAGGCCGGTCCTGGGCCGGCGGTCCCAGGCGCCGCCCGGGGTGCGCCGCGCGGCCAGGGCGAGGGCCGCCACGGCGACGGCGGGCGCGGTCAGGATCAGCAGGGCGAGGCCGAGGATCAGGTCCAGGGCCCGTTCGGCCGTCGTGCGCGGGGTGAAGCGGTCCGCCAGCCACCCGGCCCGGTCGGTGAGGCCGGCCAGACGCGCCGCGGGGCGCGAGGGGAAGTGACTCCTGGCCGTTCCGGTCACCGTTCTGTACGGGTACGGGGGCGGGCTGCTCGGTTCCGGCGCGTAGGGCTTCGGCGCGTACGGCTTCGGGCTGCCCGGTTCCGGCACGGGCGGCTTCGCCTCGTACGGCTCCAGGCGTCGCTGGGGCGGCGGGGTCGGTCGAGGCTGCTGGGCTTGCCGGTTCTCGTGGTTCTTCTGCTGGTTCTTGAGGCTCTTCCGGCCCTTCTGGCTCTTCGAGTGCTTCGAGCTCTTCCGGTTCTTCCGCCGTACGCGCGGCTTCCTCGCGTTCTGCATCGCGCCCGCCCGGGGTTCGAGGTTCGGTGGTGTGACGATCCACGGTGAAACCTGCCGGTCGATGACGATTGTGACTGTCTCACGGCATTTTGTGACAGAACGATCCCACGGTGAGACGGTGGGGTGGGCGGTGCGCGAGGGGTGTGGCGTGCGCGGGTGTGGTGGTGGGGTGACGAGGGCGGCCCGGCGAGGGTCGGGTGTGCGCTATGTGAGCACTTAAGTTGAGCGTAAGAGACTCAGGTCTGTTGACTCCTGGACGGGCGTCGTGCATTCTTGAGTCAGATCCACTCAAGTAGTCAGTTGGAGGAATTGAAATGGCACGTGCGGTCGGCATCGACCTGGGCACGACTAACTCCGTCGTCAGCGTTCTCGAAGGCGGCGAGCCCACCGTCATCACCAACGCCGAAGGCGCCAGGACCACGCCGTCCGTCGTCGCCTTCGCCAAGAACGGCGAGGTGCTCGTCGGCGAGGTCGCGAAGCGCCAGGCGGTCACCAACGTCGACAGGACCATCCGCTCCGTCAAGCGCCACATGGGCACTGACTGGAAGATCGACCTGGACGGCAAGAGCTTCAACCCGCAGCAGATGAGCGCCTTCATCCTGCAGAAGCTGAAGCGTGACGCCGAGTCCTACCTGGGCGAGAAGGTGACCGACGCGGTCATCACCGTCCCGGCGTACTTCAACGACTCCGAGCGTCAGGCGACGAAGGAGGCCGGTGAGATCGCGGGCCTCAACGTCCTGCGCATCGTCAACGAGCCGACCGCCGCCGCACTGGCGTACGGCCTCGACAAGGACGACCAGACGATCCTCGTCTTCGACCTCGGTGGCGGCACCTTCGACGTGTCCCTCCTGGAGATCGGCGACGGTGTCGTCGAGGTGAAGGCCACCAACGGTGACAACCACCTCGGTGGTGACGACTGGGACCAGCGCGTCGTCGACTACCTGGTGAAGCAGTTCGCCAACGGGCACGGCGTGGACCTGTCCAAGGACAAGATGGCTCTCCAGCGTCTCCGCGAGGCCGCGGAGAAGGCGAAGATCGAGCTCTCGTCCTCGACCGAGA
Source organism: Streptomyces anulatus (assembly GCF_000721175.1). Lineage (GTDB taxonomy): Bacteria > Actinomycetota > Actinomycetes > Streptomycetales > Streptomycetaceae > Streptomyces > Streptomyces anulatus_C. The sequence continues at coordinate 241,319 of NZ_JOEZ01000021.1, read as the reverse complement.
CCACGATCAACCTGCCCTACATCACGGCGTCCGCCGAGGGCCCGCTGCACCTGGACGAGAAGCTCACGCGCTCGCAGTTCCAGCAGCTGACCTCGGACCTCCTGGACCGCTGCAAGACCCCGTTCCACAACGTCATCAAGGACGCGGGCATCCAGCTCTCCGAGATCGACCACGTCGTTCTCGTCGGTGGCTCCACCCGTATGCCCGCTGTCGCCGAGCTCGTCAAGGAGCTGACCGGCGGCCAGGAGGCCAACAAGGGTGTGAACCCGGACGAGGTCGTCGCCATCGGCGCCTCGCTCCAGGCCGGTGTCCTCAAGGGCGAGGTCAAGGACGTCCTGCTCCTCGACGTCACTCCGCTGTCCCTCGGCATCGAGACCAAGGGAGGGATCATGACCAAGCTCATCGAGCGCAACACCACGATCCCGACCAAGCGCTCCGAGATCTTCACGACGGCCGAGGACAACCAGCCGTCCGTGCAGATCCAGGTCTACCAGGGCGAGCGCGAGATCGCGGCGTACAACAAGAAGCTCGGGATGTTCGAGCTGACCGGTCTGCCGCCGGCCCCGCGCGGTGTGCCGCAGATCGAGGTCGCCTTCGACATCGACGCCAACGGCATCATGCACGTCGCCGCCAAGGACCTCGGCACCGGCAAGGAGCAGAAGATGACCGTCACCGGCGGCTCCTCGCTGCCGAAGGACGAGGTCAACCGGATGCGCGAAGAGGCCGAGAAGTACGCGGAGGAGGACCACGCCCGCCGCGAGGCCGCCGAGTCGCGCAACCAGGGCGAGCAGCTCGTCTACCAGACGGAGAAGTTCCTCAAGGACAACGAGGACAAGGTCCCCGCGGACGTGAAGACGGAGGTGGAGACCGCTGTCGGCGAGCTGAAGGAGAAGCTCAAGGGCGAGGACTCCGCCGAGATCCGTACGGCCACCGAGAAGGTCGCGGCCGTCTCCCAGAAGCTGGGCCAGGCGATGTACGCCAACGCCCAGGCCGAGGGTGCGACCCCCGGCGCCGAGGCCCCGGGCGGCGCCCAGAACAAGGCCGACGACGACGTCGTCGACGCCGAGATCGTGGACGACGAGAAGGACACCAAGGGCGGTGCGGCGTGACCGAGGAGACTCCGGGCTTCGAGGAGAAGCCCGACGTCCCCTCCGGCGCCACCCCTGATGACGCCGAGCCGAAGGCTGCCGAACCCTCCGAGGAGGAGGCGGCGGCCCCGGCCGGGGACACCGACCCGACCGTCGGTCTGACCGCACAGCTGGACCAGGTACGCACCGCGCTCGGTGAGCGCACCGCGGACCTCCAGCGGCTCCAGGCCGAGTACCAGAACTACCGTCGCCGCGTCGAGCGGGACCGGGTCACGGTGAAGGAGATCGCCGTCGCGAACCTCCTGTCCGAGCTCCTGCCCGTGCTCGACGACGTCGGCCGCGCGCGGGAACACGGCGAGCTGGTCGGCGGCTTCAAGTCGGTCGCGGAATCGCTGGAGACCACCGTCGCGAAGCTGGGCCTCCAGCAGTTCGGCAAGGAGGGCGAGCCCTTCGACCCGACGATCCACGAGGCCCTGATGCACAGCTACGCGCCGGACGTCACCGAGACGACCTGCGTGGCGATCCTGCAGCCGGGGTATCGCATCGGCGAGCGCACCATCCGCCCCGCGCGGGTGGCCGTCGCCGAGCCGCAGCCGGGCGCCACGCCCACCGCGGCCAAGGAAGAGAAGACCGACGACGAGGAGAGCGGTGGCACCGAGGAGGTCTGACGGCAACGCGTCTGATCACCACGGTGCACACCGACCGGCCCGGCGGCCGGCCCACGGGCCGGCCGCTCGGCCGATCGTCCGGAAGGAGGGACGTCGATGAGCACGAAGGACTTCGTCGAGAAGGACTACTACAAGGTCCTCGGCGTCCCCAAGGACGCCACCGACGCCGAGGTCAAGAAGGCGTACCGGAAGCTCGCCCGAGAGTTCCACCCGGACGCCAACAAGGGTGACGTCAAGGCGGAGGAGCGCTTCAAGGAGATCTCCGAGGCGAACGACGTCCTCGGTGACCCCAAGAAGCGCAAGGAGTACGACGAGGCGCGCGCCCTATTCGGCAACGGCGGCTTCCGGCCCGGCCCCGGTGGTGCGGGCGGCAACTTCAACTTCGACCTGGGCGACCTCTTCGGCGGGGGAGCCCCGGGCGGCGGACAGGGCGGTGCGGGCGGCGGCTTCGGCGGCGGGGGCGGTCTCGGCGACGTCTTCGGCGGGCTGTTCAACCGCGGCGGCGCGGGCACCCGCGTCCAGCCGAAGCGCGGCCAGGACATCGAGTCCGAGGTGACGCTCAGCTTCACCGAGGCGGTCGACGGGGCCACGGTCCCGCTGCGGATGTCCAGCCAGGCGCCCTGCAAGGCGTGTTCCGGCACCGGCGACAAGAACGGCACCCCCAGGGTCTGCCCGACCTGTGTCGGCACCGGCCAGGTCTCGCGCGGCAGCGGCGGCGGCTTCTCGCTCACCGACCCCTGTGTGGACTGCAAGGGCCGGGGCCTCATCGCTCAGGACCCCTGCGACGTCTGCAAGGGCAGCGGCCGGGCGAAGTCGGCGCGCACCATGCAGGTGAGGATCCCGGCGGGCGTCTCCGACGGCCAGCGGATCCGGCTGCGCGGCAAGGGCGGCGCGGGCGAACGCGGCGGTCCGGCCGGCGACCTGTACGTCGTCGTCCACGTCGGCGCCCACCCGGTCTTCGGCCGCAAGGGCGACAACCTCACCGTCACCGTGCCCGTCACCTACCCGGAGGCGACGCTCGGCGGCGAGGTGAAGGTACCCACCCTCGGGGGACCCCCTGTCACCCTGAAGCTTCCCGCCGGCACCCCCAACGGGCGTACGATGCGCGCCCGGGGCAAGGGCGCGGTGCGCAAGGACGGCACCCGCGGCGACCTGTTGGTCACCGTGGAGGTCGCGGTCCCCAGGGACCTGGGCCAGGAGGCCAGGGACGCCCTGGAGGCCTACCGGAAGGCGACCGCGGACGAGGACCCGCGGGCGGAACTGTTCCAGGCCGCGAAGGGAGCTTGAGATGGACGGCCGTCGACGCAATCCGTACCAGCTGACCGATGAGACACCCGTGTACGTGATCTCGATCGCGGCCCAGCTCTCGGGCCTCCATCCGCAGACACTGCGCCAGTACGACCGTCTCGGCCTGGTCTCCCCGGACCGTACGGCCGGGCGCGGCCGGCGCTACTCGGCCCGCGACATCGAGCTGCTGCGCACCGTGCAGCAGCTGTCGCAGGACGAGGGCATCAACCTCGCGGGCATCAAGCGGATCATCGAGCTGGAGAACCAGGTGGCCGCGCTCCAGCAGCGCGTCGCCGAGCTCTCGGCGGCGGTGGACGGCGCGGCGGTCGCCATGCAGCAGCGGGAGGCCCAGGTGCACGCCTCGTACCGCCGGGACCTGGTGCCGTACCAGGACGTGCAGCAGACCGGCGCGCTGGTGGTCTGGCGGCCGAAGCCGAAGCGGCCTTAGGGCCCTTTGTACGCCGACGGGGCCGGGAGAGCGTTCACTCGCTCTCCCGGCCCCGTCGGCGTATCGCTCCGGCCTACGGCAGGGCGGCGCTGATCGCGTCGACCGCCATCATCCACATCGGCTGGCCGCCGGTGCCGAACGCGGCGGCCAGGGCGTAGCCGATCGCCGCGTCGGCCGGCTCGACCGTGGCCCCGTCCCGCCATTCGGCGAGCACCCGCCGGTCGCCGTCCGAGGAGAAGTCCCCGATGTGCCTGCCGTCGCGGGTCAGCCGGCTGCTCGGGACCGAGTCGGGCACGAGCCGGTAGGACGCACCCGCGCAGCGGACGTCGACCCGGTAGGAGCGGCGGCGGAGCTTCCCCTTCCCGGGCACGATCGTCGCCTCCCGGCCGTCCACGGTGAGCGTGAGCCGGCGGGGGTCGCGGGTGCCGATGACGATGTGGTCGTCCACCTCCGCGCCGGGGGCGCGGGTGAGGACGACGCGGGGGATGCCCTCGCCGCTCACGACGAGCATCTCGCCGTGCTCACCGGTGAGTTCGACCAGGATGTCCCCGTGGTGGTCGTCCTCGACGGCGGCGGGTATGGGGGTGGTGTCGGTCATCGGGGCTTCGTGGTCCTTCGGTCGCGCGGAGGGAGTTCGCCGTCAGGTCGGTCAGGACTGACGTACCAGATCCTCTCAGGGGGCGGGGGCGGTCAGGAGTTCACCGCTCACCCGGTCATGCGCCGCTGCGGTCCGTCTCGATGTGCCCGCGCGGCCGCGCTCTCCCCCTTGTGCGGCCGTGTCCCTGCCAGGGGATGGGCGAGGAGGGGGAGAGCGGTGGCCGGGAGAGGCTCAGGAGCTCTGGTCCAGGATTCCTGAACGCGCGATCAGATAGCCGAGTTGGGCGCGACTGCTGCTGCCCAGGGCGGCGGAGAGTTTGGCCACGTGGGCGCGGCAGGTCCGGACGTTCATGCCGAGTCGGCGGGCGATGGAATCGTCGACATGCCCCTCGACGAGAAGTTGGGCGATGGAACGCTGCACGCCGCTGATTCCCTGGGGCATCGGGTCGTACTTGACCTCTTCGAGGAGAGGCGCGGCACGGGTCCAGAGTTGTTCGAAGACCTTGACGAGGTATTCGACGAGGCCGGGGTGGCGTAGTTCGAGGGCGACCTGGCGGTCGTCCTGGGCGGGGATGAAGGCGACCGTGCGGTCGAAGACGATCAGGCGCTCTATGAGTTCCTCGAGTGTCCGGATCTCCACGTTGTCGTTGGCGATGCGCTCGGCGTAGGCCAGGGTGCTGGGGCTGTGGCGCACCGTGTGCTGATAGAGGGTGCGGATGCGCACCCCGCGGTGGACGACGGACAGCCCGCGCTCCAGCGACTTGCTGAGCTGGTCCTCGTTCCGTCCGCCGCCCGGCTGGACGGTGAGCACCTCGGCCCGGCATTCCGTGGTCGCGAGGTCGAGCGCGGCGTTGATCCGGTTGACGCCCTCCAGCACGGTGATGGCATGGGTCATGGGCGGGCCCTGGGCGCTGATGTCCATGAAAGGCTCGAAGGACTCGGTCAGTTCCACCGAATGCCGTCGGCGTTCCTGGATCTCGCGTTCTATGGGATGCAGGTGCTGGGCCAACGCCGCTGACGGCGGCACCGGCCGGAGCCAGCCCGGGTCGTCCGGGTCGGGATGGAGCAGGGCGAATTCCATCAGGCACGGAGCGGGTTCCAGCTCGGATCGGGCGATACGGCCGGACCGGAGCGCGGTGGCGTAAAGACGCCCCCCTGCTTCGCATAGTTCGGTGATCCCGTGAGGATGTGTCGTCTTTATGCTGCTTGTGGTCATTTCTCCACCCCCCAGGTTCCTGAACATTCAGGAACATGATGCATCGACCCAGTGGTGTTCGCGTGCCCAGGTGGGACATCGTCTTAGGTGCGGGGGAGAAGAATCCACAAGTGAGGACGAAGCCGACTATGTACAAGCGAATGCTTCGCTCGGCGCTTGCCGCCTCGTTCGTCGCGGCCCTTGGACTCGGGCTGACGGGCGTCGGCGTCACGGGCGGCAGCGGCGAGCAGAAGGCTGTTCAGGCTGCAGCACCCGGCGACATCGGCTGGGTCGCGCCCGCCGCGGCCCCCGGTGACATCGGTTGGATCGCGCCCGCCGCGGTCCCAGGCGACATCGGTTGGGTCGCTCCGGCCCGCACGGTCGCATGACCACCCCGCCGGACGACCGCACCTTCCGGCGCGAGATGGCAACCGCCTATCGCTCAGGGTGGCATTTCATCGATCTGCTCACGGCCCTCCCCCGCCGTGGCGACTCGTTGATGGTCACCCTGTTCGGAGAGCCGATCGTCGTGGTGATGGAAGAGGACGAGGACGTCCGCGCCTATCGCTGTCTCCGCCGGCCCCGTGGGGCGCCGCAGCCGGTCCGCTGCGCCGTCAGGTACGGCATGATCTTCGTCAATCTCGATCAGCGGGACCACGAGCTGTTCGACGCAGAACCCCTTTCCGCCACCCCCCGCAGTGCCTGAGCGATTCCCCCGTCGTCACCTGTCGCTCCAGGCGCTTCCCCCACACAGCGGCGCCACCGTGACCTGAACACGGTGGCGCCGTTGTGCTGTTCCCGTCCGGGGGGCAGGTGCCCAGGGGTGGTGGTCAGGCCTTGCCGAGCGCCCGGTCGAGGGTGATCTCGATGACGACCCGGGTCGGGTTGATCCGCGGGGCGCGGCCGTAGCGCTCCTCGTGGCGGGCCTCCGCGTCCGCGACGGCCTCCGGCTCGGTGCGGATGACCGCGCGGCCCTCCAGGGTCGCCCAGCGGGCCCGGTCGATCTGGCAGACGGCCACGCGTGCCCCGTCGGGGCCGGCGGCGCGGATGTTGGCGACCTTGCGGCTGCCGCCGTCGGTGATCACGCGTGCCACCCCGGCCTCCGGGTCGTACGTCACGCACACCGGCACCACGTGCGGCGTGCCGTCCGGGCGGGGAGTCGTCAAGGTGGACAGGTGGCTCTCGCGCCAGAACGCGACGTATGCGGGAGCGGGATCGTGTACGTCTGCCATGGGGGCAGCGTACGAGCACCCTCCGAGCGGGCGCGCGGCGCGTGTGCGTACAGGCATCGCCCGCCCGCCCGGCGCCGCAGCGCGTGCACTCAGGGCCTTGAGTGGAATAGACTCAACTTTGTGCACGTTGTTCAGGTCAATGCAGGACCCGCCAGCTGCGAGGAGGAGTAACCACACGTGGACGCCGAGCTGACCAACAAGAGCCGGGATGCCATCAACGCGGCCACCGGAAGGGCCGTGAAGGACGGGCACCCCGACCTCACCCCGGGGCATCTGCTTCTTGCTCTGCTGGAGGGTGAGGACAACGAGAACATCGTCGACCTGCTCGCCGCCGCCGAGGCCGACCAGGCGCTGGTGCGCGGCGAGACCGAGCGGCTGCTCGGGGCGCTGCCCAGCGTCACCGGTTCCACCGTGGCCCCGCCGCAGCCCAACCGTGAGCTGCTCGCCGTCATCCAGGACGCCGCCCAGCGGGCGAAGGAGCTGGGCGACGACTACATCTCCACCGAGCACCTGCTGATCGGCATCGCCGCCAAGGGCGGCCGTGCGGGTGAGATCCTCGACGGGCAGGGCGCCGGTGCGAAGAAGTTGCTGGCCGCATTCGAGACGAGCAGGGGAGGGCGTCGCGTGACCACACCCGACCCGGAGGGCCAGTACAAGGCCCTGGAGAAGTTCGGCACCGACTTCACGGCCGCCGCGCGCGAGGGCAAGCTGGACCCGGTCATCGGCCGCGACCAGGAGATCCGCCGCGTCGTGCAGGTGCTGTCGCGCCGGACGAAGAACAACCCCGTGCTCATCGGTGAGCCCGGCGTCGGCAAGACCGCCGTCGTCGAGGGGCTCGCCCAGCGCATCGTCAAGGGTGACGTCCCCGAGAGCCTGAAGAACAAGCGGCTGGTCTCCCTCGACCTCGGCGCGATGGTCGCGGGCGCGAAGTACCGCGGCGAGTTCGAGGAGCGCCTGAAGACCGTCCTCTCCGAGATCAAGGAGAGCGACGGCCAGATCATCACCTTCATCGACGAGCTGCACACCGTCGTGGGCGCAGGCGCGGGCGGCGACTCCGCCATGGACGCGGGCAACATGCTCAAGCCGATGCTCGCCCGCGGTGAGCTGCGCATGGTGGGCGCGACCACGCTCGACGAGTACCGCGAGCGCATCGAGAAGGACCCGGCCCTGGAGCGCCGCTTCCAGCAGGTGCTGGTCGCCGAGCCGTCGGTCGAGGACACCATCGCGATCCTGCGCGGTCTCAAGGGCCGTTACGAGGCCCACCACAAGGTGCAGATCGCGGACTCGGCGCTGGTCGCCGCCGCCACCCTCTCCGACCGCTACATCACCTCCCGGTTCCTCCCCGACAAGGCCATCGACCTGGTCGACGAGGCCGCCTCCCGGCTCCGCATGGAGATCGACTCCTCCCCGCTGGAGATCGACGAACTCCAGCGTTCCGTCGACCGGTTGCGCATGGAGGAACTGGCGCTGAAGAACGAGTCCGACGCCGCCTCCAAGCAGCGCCTGGAGAAGCTGCGCCGCGACCTCGCCGACAAGGAGGAGGAGCTGCGCGGCCTCAACGCCCGCTGGGAGAAGGAGAAGCAGGGCCTCAACCGGGTCGGTGAGCTCAAGGAGCGCCTCGACGAACTGCGCGGACAGGCCGAACGCGCCCAGCGTGACGGCGACTTCGACGCCGCGTCCAAGCTGCTGTACGGGGAGATCCCGGGCCTGGAGCGGGAACTGGAGGTGGCCGCCGAGGCGGAGCAGGAAGCCTCCAAGGACACCATGGTCAAGGAGGAGGTCGGCCCGGACGACATCGCCGACGTCGTCGGTGCCTGGACCGGTATCCCGGCCGGGCGGCTGCTGGAGGGCGAGACCCAGAAGCTGCTGCGGATGGAGTCCGAGCTCGGCAAGCGGCTGATCGGCCAGTCCGAGGCGGTGCAGGCCGTCTCCGACGCCGTACGCCGCACGCGCGCCGGGATCGCGGACCCCGACCGGCCCACCGGTTCGTTCCTCTTCCTCGGCCCCACCGGCGTCGGCAAGACCGAGCTGGCCAAGGCCCTGGCGGACTTCCTCTTCGACGACGAGCGGGCCATGATCCGCATCGACATGAGCGAGTACGGCGAGAAGCACAGCGTCGCCCGCCTCGTCGGTGCCCCGCCCGGCTACGTGGGCTACGAGGAGGGCGGCCAGCTCACCGAGGCCGTCCGCCGCCGCCCGTACAGCGTCGTGCTCCTGGACGAGGTCGAGAAGGCCCACCCCGAGGTCTTCGACATCCTGCTCCAGGTCCTCGACGACGGCAGGCTCACCGACGGCCAGGGCCGCACGGTCGACTTCCGCAACACCATCCTCGTCCTCACCTCCAACCTCGGCAGCCAGTTCCTGATGGACCCCCTGGTCAAGCCCGAGGTCAAGAAGGAGCAGGTGCTGGAAGTGGTGCGGGCCTCCTTCAAGCCGGAGTTCATCAACCGGCTGGACGACCTGGTGGTCTTCTCGGCGCTCTCCGGCGACGAGCTCGCGCACATCGCGAAGCTCCAGGTGGACCGCCTCGCGGGCCGCCTCGCCGACCGGCGGCTCACCCTCGACGTCACCCCCGAGGCGCTGGCCTGGCTCGCCGTGGAGGGCAACGACCCGGCGTACGGGGCGCGCCCGCTGCGCCGCCTCATCCAGACGGCGATCGGCGACCGGCTCGCCAGGGAGATCCTCTCCGGCGAGATCACGGACGGCGACACCGTCCGGGTGGACCGGGCCGAGGACGGACTGACCGTCGGCCCGGTCGCCGGCCCAGCCTCGTAACACCCGGGCACGCGGCCCGCCACGCGCTGTCAGGGACAGCCCGTACGGCCCCCTCCCCCACCGGCTCCCTGTCAGCTTGTGGCGGATAGGGGCCGTGCGGGCTTGCCATGCCCCGCCCGCCATGGGAGAGGATGGCCGCAACCGCACGAAGGGAAATAACGGTGAGCATCGATCCGTCCTCGATTCCTAATTTCGGGGGCCAGCCCGAACCGCAGGCGGCAGGACCGGAGGGCCCCGTCGTCCCTGACCAGGACCTCGTCAAGCAGCTCCTCGACCAGATGGAGCTGAAGTACGTCGTCGACGACGAGGGCGACCTCGCGGCGCCGTGGGAAGAGTTCCGGACGTACTTCATGTTCCGGGGCGAGGACGAGCAGCAGGTCTTCTCGGTCCGTACGTTCTACGACCGCCCCCACGCGCTCGACCAGCGTCCCGTCCTGCTGGACGCCATCGACGACTGGAACCGCCGCACCCTGTGGCCCAAGGTCTACACCCACGCCCACGAGGGCGAGGAGGGCGAGGCGGGTTCCGTCCGGCTGATCGGTGAGGCGCAGATGCTCATCGGCACCGGCGTCAGCCTGGAGCACTTCGTCTCCTCGACGGTGAGCTGGGTGCGCGCCTCGATCGAGTTCGACAAGTGGCTCGTCGAGCGCCTCGGCATCCAGCCCGCCGAGGGCGAGAAGGACGGCGAGGAGCCCGCGGGCGCCTAGGGCGTGCCCTAGGACACGCCCTGGCGTGTCCCACAGCTGTGCCGAACGGCCCGGGAGGCGGCCATCACGACCGTCTGCCGGGCCGTCCGCGTGCTCAGCCGAGCCGCCCCAGCCGCTCCACCGCCTCCTCCAGCACATCGTCCTTCTTGCAGAAGGTGAAGCGGACCTGGCTGCGGCCCGCCTCCGGATCGTCGTAGAAGACCGAGTTCGGCACCGCCGCCACCCCGCAGCGTTCCGGCAGGGCGCGGCAGAAGGCGTACGCGTCCTCGTCGCCGAGCGGGGCGATGTCGGTGGTGATGAAGTACGTCCCCGCCGGCTCGTACACCCGGAAGCCCGCGGCGCGCAGGCCCTTCGCCAGCAGGTCCCGCTTGCGGCGCATGCCCTCGCGGAAGTCGGTGAAGAAGGCGTCGGGCAGGGCCAGCGCCTCGGCGATGGCGTACTGGAACGGGCCCCCGCTCACGAAGGTCAGATACTGCTTCGCCGTGCGCACGGCCGCCACCAGGGGCGCGTCCCCGGTGACCCAGCCGATCTTCCAGCCGGTGTACGAGAAGGTCTTGCCCGACGAGGAGACCGACACCGTGCGTTCGCGCATTCCGGGGAGCGCGGCGATCGGGTGGTGCGCCCCCGTGAAGACCAGGTGTTCGTACACCTCGTCGGTGACGACCAGCAGATCGTGCTCCACCGCGAGGGCCGCGATCCCGGCCAGTTCGTCGGGGGTGAGCACCGCGCCGGTCGGGTTGTGCGGGGTGTTCAGGAGCAGGAGACGGGTGCGCGGGGTGATCAGGGTGCGCAGCTCGTCGAGGTCCGGACGGAAGTCCGGGGCGCGCAGGGTGAGCGGTACGCGCTTCGCGCCCGCCATCGCGATGCAGGCGGCGTACGAGTCGTAGTACGGCTCGAACGCGATGACCTCGTCGCCCGGTTCGAGGAGGGCGAGCAGGGAGGCGGCGATCGCCTCGGTGGCCCCGGTCGTCACCAGGACCTCCGTTTCCGGGGACCAGGTCAGGCCGTAGAAGCGCTCCTGGTGGGTGGCGACGGCGTTACGGAGTTCCGGGACGCCGGGGCCCGGTGGGTACTGGTTGCCGTGGCCGGCGCGCAGCGCCCGGACCGCCGCCTCCCGGATCTCCTCGGGGCCGTCGGTGTCGGGGAAGCCCTGGCCGAGGTTGATGGAGTCGGTCCGTACGGCCAGCGCGGACATCTCCGCGAAGATCGTCGTGCCGAACGCGGCGAGGCGGCGGTTGAGCAGCGGTCGTCCCTGCGCCGGGTTTCCCTGGGGCGCTCGTCCCTGTGTCATGGGCGCCATCCTGTGCCGAAGCTCTGGAGTTGCTCAAGTCCGCTTTGGCGCGCGGCGGCGGTGGGCATCCCGTTGTCACACAGCAACGGGGAAGCGACGGGGGACCTCGCTTCGGGGGAAAGAAGGGCGGGTGGGGAGCATGGGCGTCTTCATCGCGGTGCTGATCGCCGCGGCTGTCGTCGGAGGGCTGCTGATCGTGCTGCGGGCCACCGGTGGGAGCAGGTCGTCGAATTCGCGCAACTGGCGCCGCCGCTCCACGAGCAGGGCGTCGGCCGGCGGCGAGAGTCTCGGCGGTGGCGCCGGTGGCGCCTGGTGGGCGGGCGGCACCGACTCCGGCAGCGGTGGCTCCGGCGGCCACTCCTGCGGCGGCGGCTCGTCGTGCGGCGGGGGCGGGGGCGGCTGCGGCGGGGGTGGCAGCTGACCGGGCCACCGCCGCACGGTCACCCACAGTGACCCGGCACCGGGCGTCCGGAGGGTGAACTCCCTTCGGACGCCTTTTTGTTGAGCGACGCGGACGTTTTCGGTTGAACAGTTGAACCCGTGAGCCCCCGAGGGGATGGAAACCACGGCAAGTTGGGCGAAAGCGCTGTGAGCGCGGCGTACTTCGTGATTCCCTCAACGAAGAGAACATTCAGCCCTCGGACCCCAGTTGGACCAGATCGGGCGCTCCCCACCTCCCACGCGCAGTCATCCCGGGGCGTCCTGCTGTCCATGTGTCCATGTGTGTTTGCGGAGCCCACCCATGCTCACCACCCTCCAGACGGCCTACTCCGATACCCGCGCCGCCGACCTGGCCTGGATGCTGGGACGGGAGCCGCTGCCCGCCCTGGCGGTCCTCGACCTCCGGCTCGACGGCGCCGAACTCCAGTTGAGGCTGCTCGGCGCCTCCCACCAGGTACTCCTCCAGGAGGACCGCGACGTCTGCTCCGAGACCGTGGCCTGTATGCCCGGCAGCACCACCCCCCTGCCCCTCGGCGTCGCGAAGCGGCTCGGGGGCTGGGAGTACGAATTCGCCGCGCGCGTCGAGACCCTGACCCAGGGGCAGTTCGCCGGGCGGGCCCAGGAACTGCTCGCCCTGGTGAGCGACCACCCGCACGGACTGGCGGGCACCTTCCCCGGCAGCCCGCACGCCTTCACCGCGATGCTCGCCCAGCGCACCGAGGGCCAGGTGCGGTGGCGCACCTGGCACGCGTATCCGCAGGAAGGGCAGTTGGTGGTGACCCGGACCCGGGTGGGGGTGCGGACTCCCGCGCCCGCGGCCTGAGCGGCCAGGGGACTCGCACCCGTGTGGGTGACAAACCGCGACGTCGCGGTCACGTAGCGTTCGCCGCATGATCGATCAGCAGGTGCCGCTGCGAGGGGGCGCGGCTCGGCTTCCCGTACGGCCGAGGACCGGCCGGGTCCTCGTGCTGGCCGCGGTCTTCATCTGCGCCGCCTGCGGTCTCGTCTACGAGCTCGAACTGGTCGCACTCGCCTCCTACCTGATCGGTGATTCGGTCACCCAGGCCTCCGTCGTGCTGTCCGTGATGGTGTTCGCGATGGGCATCGGCTCCCTTCTCGCGAAACGTTTGCGCTGCCATGCCGCCGTCGGTTTCGGGATGGTCGAGGCGGCCCTCGCGCTGATCGGCGGCTCCTCGGCGCTGGTGCTCTACGCCTCGTTCGCCTGGCTCGGCGAGTCGCAGTACGCGCTGGTCGGGTTCTCGCTGGCGATCGGGGTGCTGATCGGCGCGGAGATCCCGCTGCTGATGACGCTGATCCAGCGCGTCGACCGGCAGGACGCGGGCGGGGCCGTCGCCGACCTGTTCGCCGCCGACTACGTGGGCGCGCTGGTCGGCGGTCTCGCGTTCCCCTTTCTGCTGCTGCCGATGCTGGGGCAGTTGACCGGTGCGCTGTTCACCGGCGCGGTCAACGCGGCGGCGGGCGGCGCGCTGGTCCTGTGGGTGTTCCGGCGCGACCTCAGTTCCCGTTCCCGGTGGCTCCTCGTCCTGGTCAACGTCTCGGTGATCGCGCTCCTGGGCACCGCCACGGTGCTGGTCGACGACTTCGAGCGGGCGGCGCGCCGGGCGGTGTACGGGGACCAGGTGCGGGTCGCCGTGCGGACGGGGGTGCAGGAGGTCGTCCTGACCGGGGCCGACCGCGATTCCCTCGACCTCTATCTGGACGGCCGGCTGCGGGTCAGCGCCCGCGACGAGTACCGCTACCACGAGGCGCTGGTGCACCCCGCGATGAACGGGCCCCGCGCCCGCGTGCTCATTTTGGGCGGCGGCGACGGCCTCGCCGCCCGTGAGGTGCTGCGCTACCGGGACGTCCGCTCGGTCACCGTCGTCGAGCTGGACCCGGCCGTCACCCGACTGGCCCGTACGGACCCCGCCCTCTCGGAGCTGAACGGCCACGCCTTCCGCGACCCCCGTGTCACGGTGGTCGGGGCCGACGCGTTCCCCTGGCTCCGGTCCGACCGGGGACGCTACGACGTGGTGATCTCCGACCTCCCGGACCCGGGCATCACCGCCAGTACGAAGCTGTACTCCGCCGAGTTCTACGGGCTGGTCGCGGAGGCCCTGGCCCCGGACGGGCGGCTCGTGGTGCACGCGGGGCCGCTGGGGGCCCGGCCGCGGACCTTCTGGACGGTGGAGGCCTCAATGCGCGCGGGCGGCCTCGCGACCCGCCCGTACCACGTCGCCGGCCGGTACGCGGGCTTCGCCGCGAGCCCGGACCGGGGCCGCGGCGACGAGCGGGAGGGGGAGGGCTGGGGCTTCCTCCTCGCCGGACCAGGCCGGGCGCCGCGGCCCGCGCTGGCCGCCGGAGGGCCCGTACCGCGGTCGCTGGGGGGTCGGGAGCTGCGCGAGGGGGCGCGGGCCGCTGCCGACGCCCGGCTGCCGGGGCTGATCCCGTCGACGCTGATCCACCCGCGCTACTGGGAGGACGCGTGAGCCCGCCCCGGGGACCCGGTCGGACGGCCTCGCGCCAAGCGGTCGGACGCCTTCCCGGCATGCGGGTCCGGCTTTCCGCGGGCGGACGCGCTGACGTCCGGGCCGGGGCCGATTAGGCTCGGTTGCCATGGAGCATGAGGTGTTCGTTCCGGTTCCCGTCCCGACCCTGTTGCGCACGCTCGAAGACCCCGCCCGGGTCGCCCGCTGCGTTCCCGGCCTCCAGCAGGACGCCGACGCGTCGGCGCCGCCCCTGGCGGGCCGGCTGAAGCTCCGGGCCGGCGGCCACACCATCACCTACCGGGGCGAGCTGCTGCTCACCGGCCCGGAGGGCGGCGGAGGCTCCGACGGGCAGCGTTTCTCGGTGACCGGGAAGGGCGTGGAGGCCCGGGGCACCGGTGCGGTCGAGCTGGCCCTGACCATCGGCCTCACGGAGGCGGACGGCGGGACGACCCTCGCGTACAGCGGTACGGCGGGCGGGGACGGGCGGCTGGTCGAGCTGGAGGAGGGCGCGGCACTCGCGGCCGCCCACCGGCTCCTGGACCGCTTCACCCAGCAGCTGGTGACGGAGTCCCTGGCGGCGCGGGACGAGGACGCGGGGGAGGGCGAGGGCGAGGGCGAGGAGAGTGGCGACGATTACGGTGCGGTGGCCGCCGAGGGGCTTGAGGGCGACGAGGACGGCGCCCCTTCTCCGGAGGCCGACGAAGCGCTTTCTCCCGGTGCCGGTGCCGGTGCCGATGCGGGTGCAGACGCGGGCGACGACGACTCCGGGTCCGTGTTCGACTCGCCCGTGCCGCCTCCCTCGCTCGACCCTGTCGCCGGGGTGGAGTTCACCGTTCCGGACGAACCGCCCGCCGAGGCCGCGCACGCCCGCCGCACCATGATCGGGCGTAGCGCCGAGGAGGTCGACCACGCGCCCCCGCGGGGACGCTACGCCCCCGTGCCCTCCCCGGAGGCGGGCGGCGCCGGCACCACCCTGCGGTGGGTCGCCCCGGCCGCCGCCCTCGCGCTGGCCTCCGCCGTGGTGCTGGGCCGGGCACTGCGGCGCCGGAGGTAGTGGGCTTCGGAGGCAGCGGCGGCCAGTAGGGTCGTCGGGTGAGCAGGAGCGAAGAGAACGTCAGGCTGACCGTCGGCGAAGCCGAGTTGACCGTCGACCCCCTGCACGGCTGCCGGATCAGCAGCCTGCGGATCGGGGGCGCCGAACTGCTCCGCCAGGGCGAGCGGTACGGCTGCTTCCCGATGGTGCCCTGGTGCGGACGTACCGGGTACGGGCAGTTCCGCAACGGTGACGCGCTCCACGAGCTGCCGCTGAACTCCCCGCCGCACGCCATCCACGGCACCGGCCGGGACACCTCCTGGCACACCGTCCACACGGCCGCCGATGCGGACGAGGGCCGGGCGGCCTTCTACTACGACCTCGCCGAGCCCTGGCCCTACCCGGGCCGGGTGACGCAGACCTTCGAGCTGACCGAGGACACGCTGCTCCTCGGCCTCGCCGTCGAGACGTACGGCAACTCCTTCCCGGCCCAGGCCGGCTGGCACCCCTGGTTCCACCGCACCCTCGACGGCCGGGACGCCGAGCTGTCCTTCGACGCCGCCTGGCAGGAGGAGCGCGGCGCGGACCATCTGCCCACCGGCCGCCGCATCGACCCCCTGCCCGGCCCGTGGGACGACTGCTTCGGCATGCCCGACGGCGTGGACGTGAAGCTCACCTGGCCGGAGCGGCTGGAGCTGACGGTGAAGAGCCGGAGCGAGTGGGTGGTGATCTACGACGAGCAGGACGAGGCCGTCTGCGTGGAGCCGCAGTCCGGGCCACCGAACGGACTGAACACCACGCCCCGGCTGGTGACCCCGATCGACCCGCTGGAGATCACGACGACCTGGAGCTGGACGCGGCTCTGAAACGGTGCCCGGCCGTGGGCCCGGCCCGTACCGCTTACCCTCGTGGACATGACTGACGTACGCGCTGACCTGCTCCAGCAGATCAAGGACAAGGCCGTGGTGCACGGCAAGGTGACCCTCTCCTCGGGTCTGGAAGCCGACTGGTACATCGACCTGCGCCGCATCACGCTGGACGGCAAGGCCGCGCCGCTGGTCGGCCAGGTCATGCTCGACGCCACCGCCGAGCTGGACTACGACTGCGTCGGCGGGCTGACCCTGGGCGCCGACCCGGTCGCCACCTCGATGCTGCACGCCTCCGCCGCCCGCGGAACGACCCTGGACGCGTTCGTCGTCCGCAAGGCGCAGAAGGCGCACGGGATGCAGCGCCGGATCGAGGGCACCGATGTGAAGGGCCGCCGCTGCCTGGTCGTCGAGGACACCTCGACGACGGGCGGTTCGCCGCTGACCGCCGTCGAGGCGGTGCGCGAGGCGGGTGGGGAGGTCGTCGCCGTCGCCGTGATCGTCGAGCGCGGGGCCGCCCCGGCGATCGCCGAGGCCGGTCTGCCGTACGTCCACGTCTACTCGGTGGCCGATCTCGACCTGGGCTGAGCCCGGGCGGACGGTTTCACGTGAAACAGGGTCCGCCGAGTGGAGCCCGATGAGGAGTCTGGGAAGATGGGGGCGACGATGACGTCGCCCCCAGGTCAGGGACTCAAGCCTGCACACCCGCACATCCCAAGGAGCGGTCAGATGCCCATCGCAACCCCCGAGGCGTACGCCGAGATGCTCGACCGGGCAAAGGCGGGCAAGTTCGCCTACCCGGCCATCAACGTGACCTCGTCCCAGACTCTGCACGCCGCCCTGCGTGGCTTCGCGGAGGCCGAGAGCGACGGCATCGTCCAGATCTCCACCGGTGGTGCGGAGTTCCTGGGCGGCCAGCACAACAAGGACATGGTCACGGGTGCGGTCGCCCTGGCCGAGTTCGCGCACATCGTCGCCGCGAAGTACGACGTCACCATCGCGCTGCACACCGACCACTGCCCCAAGGACAAGCTGGACGGGTACGTACGTCCGCTGCTCGACGTCTCCGCCGAGCGCGTCGCCAAGGGTCTCAACCCGCTGTTCCAGTCCCACATGTGGGACGGCTCCGCCGAGACCCTCGCCGACAACCTGGCCATCGGCCAGGAGCTGCTGGCCAAGGCCGCCGCCGCCAAGATCATCCTTGAGGTCGAGATCACCCCGACCGGCGGTGAGGAGGACGGCGTCACGCACGAGATCAACGACGAGCTGTACACGACCGTCGACGACGCGCTGCGCACCGCCGAGGCGCTCGGCCTGGGCGAGAAGGGCCGCTACCTGCTGGCCGCCTCCTTCGGCAACGTCCACGGCGTCTACAAGCCGGGCAACGTCGTGCTCCGTCCCGAGCTGCTGAAGGACCTTCAGGCTGGCGTCTCCGAGAAGTACGGCAAGCCGGCCGGCAGCCAGCCGTTCGACTTCGTCTTCCACGGCGGTTCGGGCTCCACCGCCGAGGAGATCGCCACCGCGCTGGAGAACGGCGTCGTGAAGATGAACCTCGACACCGACACGCAGTACGCCTTCACCCGCCCGGTCGTGGACCACGTGTTCCGCAACTACGACGGCGTGCTGAAGGTCGACGGCGAGGTCGGCAACAAGAAGACCTACGACCCCCGCACCTGGGGCAAGGCCGCCGAGGCCGGCATGGCCAAGCGCGTCACCGAGGCGTGCGGGCACCTGCGCTCCACGGGCACGAAGCTGAAGTAACCACCCGTTCGCACGGACGTACGGTGTCGGGCCCGGTCCTCCTTCAGGAGGCCGGGCCCGCTGCCGTGCCGGGAGAAAGAAGAGGACCTGTCGTGGGCGCGCCCTACGATTTCGACACCGTAGTCGACCGCCGGGGCACCTGGTGCGTCCAGTGGGACGGGGTCGCGGACCGGTTCGGGGCGGACGGGCTGCTGCCGTTCACCATCTCCGACATGGACTTCGCCACGGCGCCCGAGGTCCTGGCCGCGCTGCGGGCCCGCCTGGAGCACGGGGTGTTCGGCTACACCACCTGGCAGCAGGACGACTTCCGCTCGGCGATAGCGCACTGGTACGCCACCCGGTACGGCACCACGATCGACACCGGGCAGCTGGTCTACGGCCCGTCCGTGCTCTCCCAGCTCTCCCAGCTCCTCCAGATGTGGACGGGGGAGGGGGACGGTGTCGTCGTCCACACCCCCACGTACGACGGCTTCCGCAAGGCGATCACCGGGCTCGGGCGTGAGCTGCGGGGGGTGCCGGTGGGGGACGAGGAGGCGCTGGAGCGCGAGCTGGCCCGGCCCGACGCGAAGGTGCTGGTGCTGTGCTCGCCCCACAACCCGACGGGGTACGTGTGGACGGCCGGGGAGCTGGCCCGGACCGCCGCGCTGGCCGAGCGGTACGGGGTCGCGGTGATCAGCGACGAGATCCACGCGGACTTCGTGCACGAGGGGCCTGCGGGGCGCGTCCATGTGCCGTGGACGCGGGTGGCGGGGGCCGGGCGCTGGGCACTCGTCTCCTCCGGGTCGAAGGCGTTCAACTTCCCGGCGCTGACCGGTTCGTACGGGCTGATCGGCGATCCGGCCGACCGGGCGGAGTTCCTGCGCCGGATGGAGACGGCGGAGGGGCTGGCGTCGCCCGCCGTTCTGTCGTTGACCGCGCACATCGCGGCGTACCGGGAGGGGGCGGCGTGGCTGGACGCGGTACGGGCGTATGTGGCGGGGAACCTGGGTCACGTCGCGGAGCGGCTGGGGGCCGACCTTCCTGAGCTGGGGTGGGTGCCGCCGCAGGCCGGGTACCTGGCGTGGATCGATCTGCGGCCTCTCGGGGTGGACGAGTCGGAGTTGCAGCGGGTGCTGGTGGAGAGGGAGAAGGTGGCGATCATGGGGGGCTCCGTCTACGGGGCGCCCGGGTGCGTCCGGCTGAACGTGGGGTGTCCTCGGGGGAAGGCCGAGGTGGGCGTGGGGGCGCTGGTGCGGGCGGTGGAGGCCGTGCGGTAGCCGGTGGATTCGGGGCTCCGCCCCCGGACCCCCGCTGCTCAATCGCCGGAGGGGCTTGAATCGGCCGCCCCGGGCCGTCGTGTGCGGGGAGGGGGGGCGGGGGGAGCTGCTTCCACGGCCGCTGCCTCCGCGCCCGGTGAGATTCGGGTCGCCTCGTCCGTCGGGCGCGGGCCGTGGGGCTCTGGTCCGGGTTCGGCGGGGTCGGGGCGGCCGTGGGGCCCTTCGTGGGCGGGTGGCTCGTCGACGGGCCCGGGGGGCGGTGGGTGTTCCTGCGGCGGGCGCGGTCATCGCCTGGTGGACGGTGCGTACCCCGGCCGCCGCACCGTCCGCGGCGAGCGGGCCGAGTGCGCGGTGCACTGCGGGGTCGTCGCCCCACCGCTGGAGCCGGAGCACCGACGGGAGGGCGGGCCCCGGAGCCCGTGTGAACGCGCTGTGCCGCGGAGCCGGGGCGTGGTGCCGCCGGGCCGTCGCGGCAGGCACACTTGACCCATGTCCATCCACGAGAACCTGCTCGGCGGCCCCGCCCCGACCCATCTCCCCGACGACCCCGAGCCGCGCGAGCTGCTCGCCGCCGGCACCCCGCCCGCCGAGGTCGCCGCGAAGTACCCCACCTCCTCGCTCGCCTGGGCGCAGCTCGCCGACGAGGCGTACGAGGGCGGCCGGGTCATCGAGTCGTACGCGTACGCCCGTACCGGCTACCACCGCGGCCTCGACTCCCTGCGCCGGGCCGGCTGGAAGGGCCACGGCCCCGTCCCGTTCGAGCACGAGCCGAACCGTGGCTTCCTGCGCGCCCTGCACGCCCTGGCGCGGGCCGCCGGGTCGATCGGGGAGACCGAGGAGCACGAGCGCTGCTCGACGTTCCTGCGGGACTCCTCGCCGACCGCCGCCGACATCCTCAGCTGACCCTCTCGGCGCTCCCCGCCCACGCACACCGGGCGGGGAGGCGCCCAGGGGGAAGCCCTCGTACTGGACGTACTCGGGCTTTCGGCCGGTGCGGCGAGAGTGCGTGCCGGGCGTCGCGACGGGGCGAACCTTGGCTGACGCGGCACTAGTATGCGAGCAGGGGACCGGAGCTCCATCACCTCACGGAAGGGGCGGACCGCTACCCGGAAGCTCGTGTCGAGGAGACAGCGATGTCGACGAATCACCCCGACCCCGAAGCCACCGGTGCGGACACCCCGCACCTGGACTTCGCGGGAACGACTCCGTACGAGGACTATGTCCAGGCGGATGTCCTGACCCACCTCCAGCACCTGCGCTCGGACGATCCCGGCGAGATGGTCTTCCTGGTCACCACCCAGGTCATGGAGCTGTGGTTCACGGTCATCGTCCATGAGTGGGAGACCGCGACCCGCGCCCTGCGCGAGGACCGCATACCCGTCGCGCGCGACGCCCTGAAGCGTTCGCTGCGCGAGCTGGAGGCGCTCAACGAGTCCTGGCGGCCGCTGGCCGGACTCACCCCCGCCCAGTTCAACTCCTACCGGGGATCCCTCGGCGAGGGCTCCGGGTTCCAGTCCGCGATGTACCGGCGGATGGAGTTCCTGCTCGGCGACAAGTCCGCCTCCATGCTGGTGCCGCACCGGGGCGCGCCCCGGGTGTACGCCGAGCTGGAGAAGGCGCTCGGGGAGCCCAGCCTGTACGACGAGACGCTCGCCCTGCTGGCCCGGCGCGGATATGCCGTTCCCGAGTCGGTCATCGGCCGGGACCTGACCAAGCGGTACGAGCCGTCGCCCGAGGTCGAGGCCGTGTGGGCGGAGATCTACGCCTCCGACGACCAGAACGACGAGCTGGTGCGCCTCGGCGAGCTGCTCACCGATGTCGGCGAGCTCGTCTGGCGGTGGCGCAACGACCACCTCGTCGCCACCCGGCGCGCGATGGGCTCCAAGACCGGCACCGGCGGCTCCGCCGGGGTGGCCTGGCTGGAGAAGCGCGCCACGAAGAACGTGTTCCCCGAGCTGTGGACGGCGCGCAGTCATGTCTGAGACCCCACGCGCCACGGAGACAGGCCTTCGCGAGCGCGCCGCCGTCCTCGACGCCGCCGATCCGCTCGCCCCTCAGCGGGGGCTCTTCGCGCTCGACGACGGCGTGTACCTCGACGGCAACTCCCTCGGCGCGCTCCCCGTCCACGTCCCCGCCCGGGTGCAGGACGTCCTCACCCGTCAGTGGGGCGAGCTGCGCATCAGGTCCTGGGACGAGAGCGGCTGGTGGACCGCGCCCGAGCGGATCGGCGACCGGATCGCCCCGCTCGTCGGGGCCGCCGCAGGACAGGTCGTCGTCTCCGACTCGACCAGCGTGAACGTCTTCAAGGCGGTCGTCGCCGCGAGCCGGCTCGCCGGGGAGGGACGCGACGAGATCCTGGTTGACGCGACCACCTTTCCCACGGACGGGTACATCGCGTCCGCCGCCGCCCGGCTCACCGGTCACCGGATCGTGCCCGTCGCGCCCACCGGCGTACCGGACGTGCTCGGTCCGCGTACCGCCGCCGTGCTGCTCAACCACGTCGACTTCCGCTCCGGCCGGCTGCACGACCTGCCCGGGCTGACCGCCGCCGTCCACGCGGCGGGGGCGATCGCGGTGTGGGACCTCTGCCACAGCGCCGGTGCGCTGCCCGTCGGGCTCGACGAGCACGGGGTGGACCTGGCCGTCGGCTGCACCTACAAGTACCTGAACGGCGGCCCCGGTTCGCCCGCGTACCTGTACGTCGCCGAACGCCACCAGGCCGCCTTCGACTCGCCGCTGCCGGGCTGGAACTCGCACGCCGACCCGTTCGGCATGACCCCCGACTACGCCCCGGCGGACGGTTCCGTGCGGGGCCGGGTCGGCACGCCCGACATCGTCTCCATGCTGACGCTGGAAGCGGCGCTGGACGTGTGGGACGGGGTCCGTGTGGACGCCGTGCGAGCCAAGTCGCTGGCGTTGACGGACTTCTTCCTGGAGTGCGTCGACGCGTACGCACCGGCGGGCCGGGTCACCTCCGTCACCCCGGCCGCGCACGCCGAACGCGGCAGCCAGGTCGCCCTGCGCTGCGACGAGGCGGAGCCCGTGATGCGCCGGCTGATCGAGCGGGGCGTCGTCGGTGATCTGCGGCGGCCGGACGTGCTGCGGTTCGGCTTCACCCCGCTGTACGTGGGATTCGCCGACGCGGAACGGGCGGCGCGGATTCTGGCCGAGGTGCTGGCCGATGTGCCCGCCGGGGGCACGGCCGGGGACACTGTCGGCTGACGGTTCGTCACGGTCTGTTCGGCCGGGCGGGGGCGGTGCCGAGGGCTGGTACCGTCCCCGCAGGTCAGCCCAGTTGGGCACGGGACACAGGCACAGGCATAGGACGGTTGAGCAGCATGTCGGATTCTGCCGCGCGTGATCGGGACGTCGCCGAGATGGAGTCGGCGTTCGCGCATCCGGAGGTCGCCCCCGACCGGTCCGCCGCCTACGGTGACCACCCCGACCAGGTCATCGACTTCTACGCCCCGCGCGACGGCCGCACCGGCGCCCCGCTCGTCGTCCTCCTGCACGGCGGTGCCTGGCGGGCCCCGTACGACCGGGCCCATGCCTCCCCGCTCGCGGACTTCCTGGCCCGCCGGGGCTTCGCCGTGGCGAGCGTGGAGTACCGGCGCGGCGGCGACGGCATCCCGCAGCAGCGCGGCGGCGAGGAGAGCACCCGGCCGGGCGGTGCCGATCCCGTCGCGGGGCGCTGGCCGGAGACCTTCGACGACGTGGCCGCGGCCCTGGACGCGATGCCCGTGCTGGCCGCCCGCGAGCTGCCGGGCGCCGATGTGCGGCGGATCGTGGTCACCGGGCACTCGGCGGGCGGGCACCTCGCCCTGTGGGCGGCGGCGCGGCACGTCCTGCCCGAGGGGTCGCCGTGGCGGCTGCCCGCCCCGCCGCCGCTGCGCGGGGTCGTCGCCCTGGCCCCGATCGCGGACTTCACGACGGCGGTCGAGCTGGGGGTGTGCGGCGGTGCGGTCACCCAACTCCTGGGCGGGGAAGCGGACTTCGAGGAGCGCGCGGCGCACGCCGACCCCGGGGTGCTGCTGCCGACCGGGATCGCCACCGCGATCGTGCAGGGCGTCGACGACATCGTCGTCCCGCAGGCCGTGTCCGAGGCGTACGTCGACGCGGCGGCCAGGTCCGGCGAGATGGTCGGACTGACGCTGCTCGGCGGCGTCGGGCACTTCCCGCTGATCGATCCGGCCGCCGACGCCTGCGCCGTCGTGGCCGAGGAGATCACTCAGCTCGCCTGGTGAGTTCCTGAGGCCCGCCTGATTGCGGACCAAAGGTGTCCGCAAGGGTCTCTACGTTGGTTCTGTTGCCGCTCGGACGGAGTGGGAACCGACGAAGGAGAACCTCATGACGATCCTGGTGACCGGGGCCACGGGAACGGTCGGCCGCCGTGTGGTCGAGCAGCTGCTGGAGCGCGGCGAGCACGTCCGGGCCCTGACCCGCGACCCGGCGCGGGCGGAGCTCCCGGCCGGCGTCGACGTCGTCCGCGGCGACCTCACGGACCCGGCGTCGCTGGTCCCCGCGCTGGACGGGGTGACCGGACTGCACCTCATCACCTTCGGCGGAGAGTTCTTCGCCCCGCTGGAGACCGGTGCGGAGATCCTCGGTCTGGCCGGGAAGGCGGGCGTGCGCCGGGTGACCGTGCTGCACGGCGGCGGGGCCACCCCGATGGAGGCGGCGGTGCGCGCGAGCGACTTCGCCTGGTCCGTCGTGATGCCGGTGGAGTTCATGGCGAACGCCCTGGAGTGGGCGCCCGGCATCAGGAGCGACGGCGTGGTGCGCGAGCCCTTCACCGGCCGGCTGAGTGCGATGGTCCACGAGGCGGACATCGGTGCGGTGGCGGCCGCCGCCCTCACCGAGGACGGTCACGGCGGCCAGGAGTACCTGGTCACCGGCCCGCAGGTGCTGACCGTCCGCGACAAGGTGGCGGCCGTCGCCGCGGCGCGCGGCGCGGACGTCGAGCTGGTCGAGCTCACCGAGGAACAGGCGCTGGAGACCTGGCGGGGCCAGGGCATGCCGGAGGACGTGATCGCGTTCCTGATCGACGTCTACCGGGACACCCCGCCGGAGGGCCGGACCGTGCTCGACACGGTGGAGAAGGTCACCGGGCGGCCGGCGCGGACCTTCGCGCAGTGGGCCGAGGAGCATGCGGACCACTTCCGCGCGGGAGCCTGACCGGGGGTCCGGCCGGGGGCCGACCGGGGGTCCGACCAGGCGCTTTCCGGTCCCTGACGCGATACGGGGGAGGCAGGTAGTCCTTGAGGGGGACGCCCCCGAATCCGTAGCGATGCTGACGACCTCCCGTC
This sequence comes from Streptomyces anulatus, assembly GCF_000721175.1. Classification (GTDB taxonomy): domain Bacteria; phylum Actinomycetota; class Actinomycetes; order Streptomycetales; family Streptomycetaceae; genus Streptomyces; species Streptomyces anulatus_C. Next base: position 216,879 of record NZ_JOEZ01000021.1, on the reverse strand, counting down.
CGCGGCCGCCTACCGTGAGAGCGTGACCGAGACCCAGACAAAGACCAGCAGCCCGGAGTTCCGGGCGGCCGCAGGGGCGATAGACGGCCTGCGGGAGGACCTCCTGCGCCGAGTGTTCGACTACCGTCCCCTGCCGCCTCTGAACCCCGACGGACGGCTGATCCGGCGGCTGCCCGAGGGGATGCGCAGGGTCGTCGTCTGGACCCCGCACGCTCTGGTGCTGTTCGCCGCCTTCGTCGTGATGATGGCCGGATTCGCGAACTGGCACTACCGCTTCCTGATGGGTGTGGTGCCCGCGATTCCGGTCGTGATGACCCTCATCAGGCCGGTCGCCGCGTACTGGGGCTCGATGCTGGCGATCGTCTTCTGCGCGATCCTGGGCAGCGACGGGCTCCTGGGCCCCGGCGTCTTCGTCGCCCAGATGGTGGTCATGGTGGTCGTGGCCGCCCGGACCCGGCCCCGTACGGCCGCCTGGATGTGGTTGCTGACCCTTCTGTTCGGCATGCTGCTGGAAGGCGGCGAACCGTCGAGCATTGCGCCCCTGGCCACGCTCTCCGCCTTCGCGCTGCTCGTCGTCGCCGTGATCCAGATCCGGCGCGACGCCGAGCGCGAGGTCACCGTGCAGCGCACCGTCACCGCCGTCGAGCGCGACCGGCGCACCCTGCTGGAGGAGCGCACCACCATCGCCCGGGAGCTGCACGACGTGGTGGCCCACCACATGTCGGTCGTCGCGATCCAGGCCGAGGCCGCCCCCTACCGGGTCGAGAACCCGCCGCCCGAGCTGGAGCAGGCCTTCGTCACCATCCGGGAGAACGCCGTCGCCGCCCTCACCGAGCTGCGCCGCGTCCTCGGGGTCGTAAGGGCGGAGGACTACGAGGCCCCGGACGCCCCGCAGCCCACCCTCGCCGCGCTCGACGGGCTCCTGGACAACGTCCGCGAGACGGGCCTGGAGACCGAGAAGGTGATCACCGGGGCCGTCCGCGAGCTGCCGCAGGGCGTCGAGCTGTCGGCGTACCGGATCGTCCAGGAGGCCCTGAGCAACAGCCTGCGGCACGCGCCGGGCGCCGCCGCCAGGGTCGAGCTCGGCTATGTCCTCGGCGGGCTCGGGCTGCGCGTGGTCAACGGGCCCCCGCGCGGCCTGGTCAAGCCCTCGCCGGGGGCCGGGCACGGGATCACCGGGATGCGGGAGCGGGTCGCGATGCTGAACGGCGAGATGACGGCCGGGACGACCGCGGACGGCGGCTACGAGATCGCCGTCTTCCTCCCCGTACCGCTGTCCCAGGAACCGGAGGCGCGGGACGCGGCCGGCGGCAGGACGGACCCGGTCACGGACGCGACCGGCAACGCCGACACCGTTCTCGTCGAGCGGGACGGCCGCGCATGAGCGACACCGACATCCGGGTCCTGATCGTCGACGACCAGATGATGGTCCGCGAGGGCTTCTCGGTCCTGCTCAACGCGATGCCGGGGATCACCGTCGTGGGCGAGGCGGTGGACGGGAGCCAGGCCCTGGCCCAGGTCGCCGCCCTGCGCCCGGACGTCGTCCTGATGGACATCCGTATGCCGGAGATGAACGGCATCGAGGCGACCCGCGAGATCGTCGCGCGGGACGCCGACGCGAAGGTCCTGGTGCTGACGACCTTCGACCTCGACGAGTACGTCTACCAGGCGCTGCGGGCCGGGGCCTCGGGCTTCCTCCTCAAGGACGCCTCCGCCCGGCAGCTCGCCGACGGGGTACGGGTGGTGGCCTCGGGCGAGGCGCTGCTCGCCCCGACGGTGACCCGGCGGCTGATCACCGAGTTCTCCAAGCTCGCGGAGACCCCGCGGCCGCCCGCGCTGGCCCGGATCGGCGATCTCACCGAGCGCGAGACGGAGGTGCTCGTCCTGATCGCGCAGGGGCTCTCCAACGCGGAGATCGCCGCGCACCTGATCGTCGCCGAGTCCACGATCAAGACGCACGTCAGCCGCATCCTGGTGAAGCTGGGGCTGCGCGACCGGACCCAGGCGGCGGTCTTCGCGTACGAGGCGCGGCTGGTGACTCCGGGATAGCACCCCGGCCCCCCTTGCGGCGGGCGCGGGCGCGGGTAGCGTCGGGGCATGCACGTGTCCTTCGATCCCTGGTCGCCCGCGTTCGTCGCCGATCCCTACCCCGCCTACACCGCGCTGCGCGCCGCCGGCCGGGCGCACTGGTTCGAGCCGACGGGACAGTGGCTGATCCCGCACCACTCCGACGTGTCGGCCCTGCTGCGCGACCGGCGGCTCGGCCGGACGTATCTGCACCGCTTCAGCCACGAGGAGTTCGGCCGCACCCCGCCGCCCGCCGCACACGAGCCGTTCACCACGCTCAACGGGCAGGGCATCCTCGACCTGGAGGCCCCCGACCACCCCCGGATCCGGCGGCTGATCTCCAAGGCGTTCACCCCGCGTACGGTCGAGAACCTGGCCCCGACCGTGCGGCGGCTGGCGGCCGGGCTGGTCGACGCGTTCGTGGCGAAGGGCGGCGGGGACCTGCTGGCCGACGTCGCGGAGCCGCTGCCGGTCGCGGTGATCGCCGAGATGCTGGGCGTCCCGGAGACGGACCGGGCCCTGCTGCGGCCCTGGTCGGCGGCGATCTGCGGGATGTTCGAGCTGAACCCCTCCCAGGAGACGGCCGAGGCCGCCGTCCGCGCCTCCGTCGACTTCTCCGCGTATCTGCGCGGACTGATCGCCGAGCGGCGCGCGAACCCGGGCGAGGACCTGATCTCGGCGCTCATCGCCGCCCACGACGAGGGCGAGCGGCTGACCGAGCAGGAGATGATCTCGACCTGTGTGCTCCTGCTGAACGCCGGCCACGAGGCGACGGTGAACACCACCGTCAACGGCTGGCGCACGCTCTTCCACCACCCGGAACAGCTGGCCGCCCTGCGCGCCGACCCCGCGCTGCTGCCCACCGCGATCGAGGAACTCCTGCGCTACGACACCCCGTTGCAGATGTTCGAGCGCTGGGTGCTGGACGACATCGAGATCGACGGCCAGGTGATCGGGCGGGGGGCGGAGGTGGCGCTGCTGTTCGGCTCGGCCAACCGGGACCCCGAGCGGTTCGCCCGGCCGGACGCGCTGGACCTGTCGCGCGAGGACAACCCGCACATCACCTTCGGCGCGGGCATCCACTTCTGCCTGGGCGCCCCGCTGGCCCGGCTGGAGCTGGCCGCCTCCTTCGGGGAGCTGCTCCGCAAGGCGCCCGGGCTGCGGATGACGGCCGAGCCGCAGTGGCAGCCGGGGTATGTGATCCGGGGGCTGAAGGAACTGCGGGCGGAAGTGTAGGGCGCGGCTTCCACGGCCCGGTGCCTCAGCAGGGGGCGTACAAGCCGCGCCCGGCGCTCCGGCCCGGGCGCTCCGGCCGGCGCGTCGATGCCGAGCCCGTCGATGCCGAGCCCGCCGATGCCGAGCCCGCCGATGGCGGCGAGGAGCGGGGTCCGGGGCGGAGCCCCTCGCACTACGTCAGCGGGAACGAGGACCTGCCCGACGCCTCGTCGATCTCGTCGTGCGCCTTTGTCAGCAGTTTCATCGCCAGTTCGTTCAGCGCCCTGGCCCCCGCGATCTCCTCGCCGACCCGCTGCTGGTCGGCGTCCGAGGGGTGGCGGCTGGCGTAGCCGTGGGCGCGTACCTCTGTTCCGTCGGAGAGGCGGACGAGCGCCGCCGCGCGGGTGCGGTGGGTGTCCTCCTCGAATTCGAGGTCGATGTGCCATCCGACAGCGATCCTGGTCATGACCAACACCTCCGGGACGTTCCGGGCGTCTCCTACCAGGGTGCGCCCGCTGTCCCGTCCGCGCTCGCCGGGCCCGGCAGCATCAGCCCCCAGGCGCCCGCCCGGACCGTCCAGGTCCGGGTGCGCACCGGCCCCCCGGTCCGTATGTCCGCCCGGTAGCGGAAGTCCGCGCCGGAGACGGTGACGGCCTTGGCCTCCGCCGTCAGGTCCTCGCCCGATGCGGTGCGGACGACGACGTCGGCCAGGCCCCCGCCGCCCTGTGAGGTCACCGAGATGCCCCGCACCGGCGTGTCCAGGTCGCTCAGCAGCACCCCGTCCGCCTCGATGCGCAGGCGGTGCGTGCCCGGGACCGTGGCGGCGGCGACCGGGGCCGGGCGGACCAGGGACGTCATCAGCGAGCGGCAGGTGTCCCAGACGGCCGTGACGCCCGTCGGCGGGCCCCCCTGACCGGGCAGCGGCGCCGGGGCGGGTATGCGCAGCCGGCCGAGGACCACGCCGTCGCTGTCGTCGACCAGGAGGTCCAGGCGCCGCACCGCACCGTCCAGCGCGGTCCGCGCGGCCGCCACCGCGCCCCGGGGGACGCCGAGGGCGTGCGCCACCTCCAGGGCGTGCGCGGCGCCGACGGGGATCAGGGAGAGGACGCCGTCGGCCAGCTCCCGTTCGCGGTGCAGCTGGGCCACCGCGCGCAGCAGCGCGCGATCGTCGCCGACCACCACGGGCCTGCGCGAACCCCGCCGGGACAGGGCCCGCGCGAACTCCTCGGGGGTGTCCGGAAGGCAGATCTTGGCGTGCGAGCCGGCGCTCAGCACGTCCTTCGCGATACGCACGGACTCGCCGTCGGTCCGGCGGGCGACCGGGTCGATGACCACCAGGAGCTGGTCGTCGCCGTCGCCGGGGGGCTCTGCAGCCGACACCTCGGTCCTTCCTCGGGTAGCATCTTGGTGCAAGAGCCCCTTGCGCTATTGCGCCAGGGGCTTCGTCTATTCCGGGGCACCCGGTTCGACGGCTCAGGCTTTGCCGTACATCGTCGTGCGGCAGGTACGACCTTTACGTACGCCCCCTGACCTTGGACATGCCCCGCCCGGAAGGGGTGTACGCCTGTGCCCGCACTTGTGCTGCTCGGTGCTCAGTGGGGTGACGAGGGCAAGGGGAAGGCCACCGATCTCCTCGGTGGATCCGTGGACTATGTCGTGCGATACCAAGGCGGGAACAACGCCGGTCACACGGTCGTCGTAGGCGACCAGAAGTACGCACTGCATCTCCTCCCCTCCGGAATCCTGTCGCCGGGCTGTACCCCGGTCATCGGGAACGGTGTCGTGGTCGACCCGGCGGTCCTGCTCTCCGAGCTGAGCGGTCTGAACGAGCGAGGCGTCGACACGTCCAAGCTTCTGATCAGCGGCAACGCTCATTTGATCACTCCGTACAACGTCACGCTCGACAAGGTGACCGAGCGCTTCCTCGGGAAGCGCAAGATCGGCACGACGGGCCGGGGTATCGGTCCGACGTACGCCGACAAGATCAACCGGGTGGGGATCCGTGTCCAGGACCTCTACGACGAGTCGATCCTGGTGCAGAAGGTGGAGGCCGCCCTGGAGCAGAAGAACCAGCTCCTGGCCAAGGTCTTCAACCGCCGGGCCATCGAGGCCGGTAAGGTCGTCGAGGACATGCTCCAGTACGCGGAGCAGATCAAGCCGTTCGTCGCCGACACGACCCTGATCCTGAACGATGCCATCGACGAGGGCAAGGTCGTCCTCTTCGAGGGCGGCCAGGGCACGCTGCTCGACGTCGACCACGGCACGTACCCCTTCGTCACCTCGTCGAACCCGACGGCGGGCGGCGCCTGCACCGGCGCCGGTGTCGGACCGACGAAGATCAGCCGGGTCATCGGCATCCTCAAGGCCTACACGACGCGGGTCGGGGCCGGCCCGTTCCCGACGGAGCTGCACGACGAGGACGGCGAGGCGCTGCGGCGCATCGGCGGCGAGCGCGGTGTCACCACCGGCCGTGACCGCCGCTGCGGCTGGTTCGACGCCCCGATCGCGCGGTACGCGACCCGGGTCAACGGCCTGACCGACTTCTTCCTCACCAAGCTCGACGTCCTCACCGGCTGGGAGCAGATCCCGGTCTGCGTGGCGTACGAGATCGACGGCAAGCGCGTCGAGGAGCTCCCGTACAACCAGACCGACTTCCACCACGCGAAGCCGATCTACGAGAACCTTCCTGGCTGGTCCGAGGACATCACCAAGGCCCAGACCTTCGACGACCTGCCGAAGAACGCCAAGGCGTACGTGAAGGCCCTGGAGGAGATGTCGGGCGCCCCGATCTCCGCTATCGGAGTCGGCCCCGGCCGGACCGAGACGATCCAGATCAACTCGTTCCTCTAGGGGGCGGCACCCTGCCCGTGGGGCTGTAGTGCCTGTGCGGTGCCCGTGGGCCCCGGATCCGTTGTGATCCGGGGCCCTGCGGCGTTTCCGGCCCAAGGCCGGGACCCCCCGGTGGGCTGGCCGGTGTCCGTCGCGGCGCGCACGGCGATCCGGCGGCGGCCGGGGAGAGGGCGGCGACGCCGTGGCCGACGCAGGCGTCGTCGTGGAACCACTCCGCGTCCGCCTCGAAGTGGAAACAGGTCGCTTGCCGGACGTGGCGCTCTCCGACTGCAACGCCGCCGGGGACGCCCTCGGGATTTGACCCGCTGAATCTGCCGGGAGCGCGCGCGGGTCCCGGGAGCCGGTCCGCCGGGTGGATGGAACCGTCCGCATGCTGGGCGGCCCGGAAGATTTTACCTTCGGTCCCACCCCGGTCCGAGGGGGACCCGGATGGACTCCCTGCGGAATAGCGGCTGTTGAGGGCCCTCTTGACGCGATCGCGCCGGCCGGTCCGGGCCGAGGCGGGTGGACCCGCATCCTTGACGAGGATGGTCTAGACCTTGACAGGTCCAGACCATCCTCGCTTGAGTGTCGGCACCCCCACGGCGGCGCACGGCCGGACGTCGCGCCGCGTCCAAGGAGTGTGATCACGTGATCCGACGTGTCATGAGTCTGCTGGTCGCGCTCGGCGCGATCGTCGCGGCGCTCGTCGTCCTTCCCGCCGCCACCGCCCAGGCAGCCACCTGCGCCACGGCCTGGAACTCGTCCTCGGTCTACACGAACGGCGGCGCGGTCTCGTACAACGGCCGCAACTACACCGCCAAGTGGTGGACCCAGAACGAGCGTCCGGGCACGTCGGACGTGTGGGCCGACAAGGGGGCCTGCGGCAGCGGGGGCGAGGACCCGGGCGAGAACAACGGCTTCGTCGTCAGCGAGGCGCAGTTCAACCAGATGTTCCCGAACCGGAACGCCTTCTACACGTACAAGGGCCTGACCGACGCCCTGAGCGCCTACCCGGCCTTCGCCAACACCGGCAGCGACGAGGTGAAGAAGCGCGAGGCCGCAGCCTTCCTCGCCAACGTCAGCCACGAGACCGGCGGGCTGTTCTACATCAAGGAAGTCAACGAGGCGAACTACCCGCACTACTGCGACACCACGCAGTCCTACGGCTGCCCGGCCGGCCAGGCCGCCTACTACGGTCGCGGCCCGATCCAGCTGAGCTGGAACTTCAACTACAAGGCGGCCGGTGACGCCCTGGGCATCAACCTGCTGGCCAACCCGTACCTGGTGGAGCAGGACGCCGCCGTGGCGTGGAAGACCGGCCTCTGGTACTGGAACACCCAGAACGGCCCCGGCACCATGACGCCGCACAACGCCATCGTCAACAACGCCGGCTTCGGCGAGACGATCCGCTCGATCAACGGGGCCCTGGAGTGCAACGGCGGCAACCCGGCGCAGGTCCAGAGCCGCGTCAACAAGTTCACGCAGTTCACCCAGATCCTCGGCACCACCACCGGCTCGAACCTGAGCTGTTGACCCCCGGTCCTCACGAGGACCTGTGACCCCCACCCGAACGGGGGGGTGCGTCCGGCTCGCCGCCGGGCCCACCCCCCGTTTCGGCGCTCACGCCAACCGCATCACCCCAACTGCGGCTTCACCGACATCAGCAGGTGCCGGTGGGTGTCCGTGCCCGCCCCGTCCGTGATCATCGCGCGCTGTCCGGCCCCCAGCAGCAGGAGCCGCAGCGACGGATCCGTGAACGAGGCCAGGGCGTCCGCCAGATACCCGGGGTTGAAGGCCACGGTCAGCTCCTCGGCGCCCTCCAGGGCGGCCGGCAGCCGCTGGGACGCCACGTCGTCCTCGTAACCCGCCCGGAGAGTCACGGAGGAGTCGGCGCGGGAGAAGGTCATCTGCACCGGGCTGTCCCCGTCGGCGACGACGGAGACCCGCTTGACCGCCTCCGTCAGCCGGGCCCGGTCCACCACGGCGACGGCCGGGGCCTCCATCGCGAACAGCTTCTCGTGGCGCGGCAGCCGGCCCTCCAGCAGCCGTACGGTGGTCCGCATCCCGGTGTGCTCGAAGCCCGCCGAACCGGTGTCCAGGGCGACGCTCACCAGCCCGGACCGGCCCAGTGAGCGGGCGATCTCGGTGAGGCGGCGGGCGGAGACGATGACGTCGGCGCTCTCGCCGGGGGCGGTCGCCTTCCACGGGACGGTCCGTACGGCGAAGCGGTACCGGTCGGTCGCGGCGAGCGTCATCGTGTCGCCGTCGAGTCCCAGCCGGATCCCGGTGAGCGCGGGCAGCGTGTCGTCGCGCCCGGCGGCCACCGCCACATCGGCCACGGCCGCCGCGAACAGCTCCGCGTCCACCGCGCCCCGGACCCGCGGGAGCGCGGGCAGCGCGGGGTAGTCGTCCAGCGGCAGCACGGAGAGGCCGAACCGGGCGCCGTCGCCGGACACCGTGAACCGCGAGCCCTCCACCGCGCACTCCACGGGCCCCTCGGGCAGCACCTTGCAGATGTCCAGCAGCCGCCGCCCCATGACGAGCACCTTGCCGGGCCGCAGGACCTCGGCGTCCACGTCGATGCGCGCGGACGCCTCGTAGTCGAGCCCGGAGATCCGCAGCCGCCCGCCTTCGCCCCCGCTCCCGCCCTCCGTGTCCAGCAGCAGCCCGCCCAGCACCGGGACGGGCGACCGCACGGGCAGGACGCGGGCCGCCCAGGCCACGGCCTCGGTCAGGGCACTGCGTTCGATGCGGAACTCCATGGGGGTGCCTTCCTCGGACGTCGAAAGCCGGAAGCCGACTTCTCCGTACGACGGTAAGAGGCACCACTGACAATCCGGGGGGCGCGGGAACCGGCGACAGCGACCACCCCCGTGAGCCGCTGCCGCCGCGTTCCCGCGTTACCGTGTTCCGGCCTCCCCCGTCTCCCCCGACGTGCCGGAACACGTTCGGACGATAGAACGGGGGGCAGGGAGACCGGGAGATTCAATACGCCCAGTGGGGCGGCCGCGGGGGTATCAGTCCGCACAGTCGGGCGGATCGGTCCACCCGCACCGCCGCCGCGTCCTGGGCGGGAACGGGGGAGGGGTGCGAGCACGGGAGCGCGCGGACGATCTTCTGCGCATGCACCGGCTGGCCCGCTCCGGCGGAACGGCCGCGCTGCTGCGCTGGCTGGCCGGGCGGGCCGAGGGCTGGGCCGGGCTCGTCGGGCCGGACGGGACGGTGCTGCACGCGGCGGCCCGCACGGCGAGGGCGGTGGTCCCCGATGTCGCGGGGCTGGTCGCCGAGAGCGCGAACGCCCTGACGGAGCGCGGGGCGCGGGCGTACTCCCTCGACACCGGCGCGCACACCGCCCTGTTGTTCCCCCTGAGCGCCGACGACCACGCCGCCCCGATGCTCGTCGTCGTCACGCCCCGGCCCGTGGCCGCCGGGCTCGCCACGCTCCTGGCCGACGTGGTCCTGCCGCTGGCCCTGTGCCGGCAGGCCGAGACGCTGGAGCGCAGACGCCGCCGGGTGGAACTCGCCGAGTCCCGGGGGCGCGAGGCGGTGCTGCACCTGCTGATGACGGGCCAGCTCTCCATCGCCCAGCAGGTCGCGGGTGCGCTGCGCCCCCGGCTTCCCGATCCGGTACGGGTATGTGTCGTGGAGTGCTCCGGCGACGGGCGCGACGAGGTGGTCCAGGTCTGCGTGGACGCGGACGGCGGCCGGTCCTGGATCGTGCGGTGCCCCGTCCACGCCCGCCACCTCATCCTCGTGATGCCCGCACAGGAGCAGGGCCGGGAGGCAGTCCCGGTCGACGAGGCCGTCGCCGCCAGGGTGGGCGACTGCGTGGTGGGCGTCAGCGAGCCCGTGCCGCTGGCCGACACCGGGACCGGCTACCGTCAGGCCTTCCACGCCCTGGCCGCCGCCCGCGAACTGCCGACCCGTCACGCCCGGTTCGGGGTCTCGCCGGATCCCGCGCTCGTCGTCGGACCGGCCGGCCGGCAGTGGGCGAACGAGCTGCTGACGCCGCTCCTGACCCATGTGCCGCGCCGCGCGCAGGACCCCGGGAGCCAGGAGCTCGCGGCCACGGCCGCCTCCTGGCTGGCGTTCTCGTCGCACGCGACCGACCACCTCAAGGTCCACCGCAACACCCTCGCCGCCCGGCTGAGACTCATCGGCGATCTGCTCGGCCTCGACCTGCACCGGCTGGCCGACCAGGCCGCGCTGGACCTGGCGCTGCGCGTCCGCGCCACCCCCGCCCCGGTGTGCACCCCCGAGCCCGCCCCGTACGCCACCACCGGATCCGGCACGCGAGGGGCGGTGCGGGACCTCGACGCCATCCTGCGCCGCCCTGCCGTACGGGACTGGGCCGACCAGCAACTGGCCCCCGTCCTCGGCTCCGAGGAGACCCTGCGCACCTGGCTGCGCTGCGAGGGCCGCCTAGGGCCGGCGGCCGCCGAGCTGGGCATCAGCGTGCCCGGCGCCCGCAAGCGCCTCACCCGGCTCGAAACGGTCCTCCGGCGCTCGCTGCTCCGGCCCCCGAGCGCCCGCTACGACCTGTGGCTCGCGCTGCGGTCCCGGGACCTGGCGGCGGCGTAGGAGGCGTCGCCTAGGGCGTGTTTCGAAAGTAGCGCCGTCCGCCCGGAGGCCGAGCAGGCGGGACTTTCGAAACACGTCCCAAGTGGTCGCGGGGGCCGTCACTCACCGCGGCACCACGCCCCGCGCCTCCGCCCCTGCGCCGCCTCGCGCCCGAGCGGGCCGCGTCACCGGGTCGAGCGGCCCAGATACGTCACGGCCCCCGGGTCCGGAACCGGGATCTCGTGGAAGCCGACGCGGTCGTAGAAGGCGCGGGCCTTGGTGTTGGCGGTGAGCATGCTCAAGTGGACGGCTTCGACGCCCTGTTCGGCGAGGGCGGCGAGGAAGGTCTCCATGAGCCGCCGCCCGTACCCCGCCCCCTGGTGGCTCGGCAGCAGGTCGATGTGCAGGTGGGCCGGATAGTCGGCCAGCTCCGGCAGGATCATCCGCTCGGGGTCGTGCATCAGGGCGGTCATCGCCTCGGCGAGGGTGGCCGGTTCGGGTACCGGGGCCGGGTAGCGGCCGGTGAGGCCGGGGAGCCATTCGGCGCGGTAGCGGTCGACGAAGGATGCGGTGTCCGCCGTACCGAGGATGTAGCCGACCGCGCGCCCGCCGTCCTCGACCACGAAGGCCAGGCCCGGTTCCAGGACGGCGTAGGGCGCGGCGAAGATGTCCGGCAGCAGGCCGGGGTCCGGGTAGAGGTGGCGGGCGTCCTCGCCCACGTGTCCGGTGCGTACGCAGATGTCGAAGAGGGCCTCGCGGTCCCCGGGGCGGTACGGGCGCAGCACGGGCGGCGGCGGAGGAGTCATGCGCGGGATCCTTCAGGTGCGGGAGCGCTCCCGCAAGGGATTTCCCGCCAGTCCTGGCCGGTTCTCGGCCCGCCGCCTCCGCGGGGTGCGGGCGGGCTTGACACTAAAGTGCATGATCGTGCAACCTTCTGGTCGTCCGTCAACTCCTGCCGCTCTGCCGGGGGAAGTTGTTGCTTGCGCGATCAATGACCTGGAGGTCTGCGCATGGCTGATCCCGTGAAGATCAAGATCTGGTCCGACTACGTCTGCCCCTTCTGCATGCTGGCCGAAGGCCCCCTCGAAGAGGCGATCGACGACGTCGGCGTCGAGGTGGAGGTCGAGTGGATGCCCTTCGAGCTGCGTCCGCACCCCCAGCCCACCCTGCGGCCGGAGGACGACTACCTGCCCGACATCTGGAAGCGCGCCGTCTACCCCATGGCCCGCCGCCTGGGGGTCGACATCACGCTCCCCGACGTGTCCCCCCAGCCGTACACCGCCCTCGCGTTCGAGGGCTACCAGTACGCGGCCGAGCACGGCCAGGGGACCGCGTACACCCGGCGGATGTTCCGCGCCTTCTTCCAGGAGAGCCGTGACCTGGGGCAGGTCGACGTCCTTGTCGCCCTGGCCGGCGAGGTCGGCCTGGACGAGGACGGGTTCCGGGCCGCGCTGGCGGACGGCACCTATCGCGCCCGGCACCAGGAGGCGCTGCGGGAAGCGGCGGCCCACCGGGTGCAGGCCGTTCCCACCATGCTCATCGGTGACACCCGGATCGAAGGCGTTCCGCGTCCCGCCCAGTTGCGCAAGGCCATCCTGGACGCCCAGGCGCGGCAGGCGGAGGACGCCGCCGTCTACGGAGCCGCCTGCGGTATCGACGGGAGCTGCTGAGTTGCCCGGCACCGCTGCTGACCTGCCCGGCATCGCCGCCGAGCAGCCCGGTACCCATCCCGCCCTCTCCGCCTGCCGGTTCGCGGGGCTCGAGCTGTGCAACAGATTCGCAGTCGCCCCCATGACCCGGGTCTCCGCGACCGAGGACGGCCTGGCCACGCCGGAGATGGCCGACTACTACGCGGCCTTCGCCGAGGGCGGCTTCGGACTCCTGATCACCGAAGGGACCTACACCGACCGGGCCTTCAGCCAGGGGTACCTGCACCAGCCCGGCATCACGGACGAGGCCCAGGCCGCCGCCTGGCGGCCCGTGGTCGAGCGGGCGCGTGCCGCCGGGGCGCGCGTCGTCCTGCAGCTGATGCACGCCGGGGCCGTCTCGCAGGGCAACCGGTTCCGTGACCGGGCGGCCGGCCCCTCGGCCGTACGGCCGTTGGGTGAGCAACTGGACAAGTACCGGGGCAGTGGCCGCTGGCCGGTGCCGATGGAGATGACCCGCCGCCAGATCGCCGAGGCCGTCGACGGCTTCGCCGCCGCCGCGGTCCGCGCCCGCGACGCCGGCTTCGACGGCGTGGAGATCCATGCGGCCAACGGCTATCTGCTCGACCAGTTCCTCACCCCGTACACCAACCTGCGCACCGATGAGCACGGCGGTGACGTCGAGGCGCGCCTGCGGCTCGTACGGGACGTGACGGCCCAGGTCAGAGGCGCGACCGGGACCGGCTTCACGGTCGGTGTCCGCCTCTCCCAGGGGAAGGTCAACGACCCCGCCTGGCGGTGGCCGGGAGGTGACGCCGAGGCGCGCACCATCTTCACGGCGGCCGCCACGGCCGGCGCCGACTATCTGCATCTCGCGGGCAGCGGACGGGACTGGTTCCCGGAGGGGCGGACGCTTCCCGCGCTCGCCCGTACGGTCACCGGACTCCCCGTCATCGCCAATGGCGGGCTGCACAGGGACGCGGTGGCGCGGCGCGTCCTGGACGAGGGGCACGCCGACCTCCTGGCGATCGGGACGGCCGCGCTGGCCAACCCCGACCTGCCGCGCCGCGTGGCCGCGGGCATGGTCCGGGCGGAGTTCGACCCCCGGCTGCTGGAGCCGCTGGCGACCTTGGACAACGCTCGGGCGCACGCACACGCTTGACAGTTTTTAGATGCACATGCAAGATTAACCCAGCGGCCCAAGCTTTCGGTGGCGCCTCATGGGAACCATTCTTTTGCATGTGCAGGCAAATGAACGATACAGGGCAACTCGGGAGACGAACCGCTCATGGGTACACACGAAAGCGAACTGATGGGCTACGCCCACGAAGCGATCCGGCTCAGCCGTGAGCACGTCGCGCAGGGCGGCATCCCCTTCTCCGGCGTGGTCGTGGCCGGCGGACGGATCCTGGGGACCGGCTTCAACCGGGTCCGCGAGGACAACGACCCGACCGCCCACGCCGAGGTCGTGGCCCTCCGGGAGGCCACCGCCAAGCACGGGATCCGCTCCGTGGCGGGCGCCACCCTGATCGCCTCCGGTGAACCCTGTGCCCTGTGCTACCTGGCGGCGCGGTACGCCGGCATCGGCCACATCGCACATGCCGCCGACCGCAGGACCGCCGCCCGGTACGGCTTCGACTACACGAGCACGTACACCCTCTTCGCCGAGGACCCGGCGGACTGGCCCATCAAGGTCACGGCGCTCCAGCTCCCCGAGGCGGAGCAGCCGTTCCAGGACTTCCTCACCCTGAGCCGGGCCGCGCGATAACGCTCTGACACCTCCTCACCCCCTCTCACCCCACCGCACGGAAGGACTTCCCATGCACTGGCTCTACCTCGCCATCGCCGTCGCCTTCGAGATCCTGGTCGCCATCGCCGCCGGAAAGGCCGAGGGCTTCAAGAACCGCAAGTGGACCGGCATCACCCTGGCCAGCGGTGCTGCCGCGACCTTCTTCCTCAGCAAGGCGCTGCTGACCTTCGACGTCGGCGTCGGCTACGCCCTGTGGACCTCCGTCGCGGGCGTCGGTATCACCGTCCTCGGAGCGCTGTTCTTCGGCCAGCGTCTGAACGTGAACAAGGCGATCGGCATCCTCCTCGTCATCGGTGGCGTCGTCGGCCTGCAGCTGAGCGGTTCCGCCTGAGCCCGGAGCCCCACTCCCGGCCTCGCACCCCCACGCAACGACCTGACGACTTCCCTGAGAGAGGACTCACCTCCCATGTCCAACGCAGCCAAGAGCTCCACCAACGCCTGGCTCTCGCTCCTTCTCGCCGGAGGCTTCGAGATCGGGTACGCGCTCGCCGTCGGCGGCAGCGAGGGCTTCACCGTCCTGACCTGGTCCCTGGTCGCGGTGGTGTTCTTCCTGCTGACGCTCTACGCACTGAGCCTCGCCCTCCGCACGATCGACGTGAGCATCGGCTATGCCGTCTGGGCGGGTATCGGCGCGGTCGGCGCCGCGGTTCTCGGCCCGCTCTTCTTCGACGAGACCCTCACCCCGGCCAAGGGCATCTGGCTGACCGTCATCATCGTCGGCGTCGTCTGGCTCAAGCTCGCCGACCGTACGAAGCCCGAGGCGGTCGCCGGGACCCAGGAGTCCGGGCAGCTCGCGGACCGGCCCAGCCCGGCTCAGGTCTGACCTTCTCCAGACGTCGGACGCTGTATCCGACAGTACGCCCCAGGCGCCTGCTGCCCCTTCCCGATCAGGGCAGCAGGCGCCTGGGGCGTAGGCGTGTCCGGCGGAGTCGTACGTCCGTCACTTCGCGGTTCTGCCGCCGTCCACCGCGAGGGCGGATCCGGTGGTGAAGGACGAGGCGTCCGAGCAGAGCCAGGCGGCGGCGCGGGCGATCTCGGCCGGATCGGCGAGGCGCTGCTGGATCGCCTTGCCGCCGAAGCCGGTGCGCACGGCGGGCCCGCCCGTGAGGACGCCGTCCATCATCTCCGTATCGGTGCTGCCCACCACGAGGGCGTTGACGCGGATGCCGAACTCGCCGTACTCGGCCGCCGCCGCCCTGGTCAGGCCGAGGACCGCGTGCTTCGCGGCCACATAGGGCGCCGAGGCTGAGGTGGCGCGTACGCCCGCGACGCTGGAGGTGTTGACGACCGAACCGGAGCCCGCCGGCAGCATGGCGGGGATCTGGGCGCGCAGACAGTTCCACACGCCGCGCAGATTGACGTCCATGGTGCGGTCGAAGACGTCGTCGGGGAGTTCGTGCAGGACCGTTCCGGCGCTGGCGTAACCGGCGTTGTTGAAGGAGCAGTCGAGCCTGCCGAACCGGTCGACCGCCGTGGCGACCGCACGGTCCATGTCCGCCCGGACGGTGACGTCGCCCGGTACGGCCACGGCCCGGCCGCCGTCCTTCCTGATGCGCTCGGCGACCTCTTCGACCAGGCCCGCCCTGCGGGCCACGAGCACGACTGCGGCCCCCTCGTCGGCGAAGTGCCGGGCAGCCGCGGCGCCGATTCCGCTGGAGGCACCGGTGATCAGCGCCACCTTGCCTGACAGGAGCGATCCGGTCGTCGTCACGCGTACGTCCCCCGGCCGGCCGCGGAGAGGGAGTCGCCGCGCGCCGCGTCCGCGCTCATCTCCCGGTCGATCCGGTGCAGCAGACCGTCGTCGAGCTCGTCGAGAGAGCTGATGAGGTGGCGTACGCCCGCCTCCCGCATGAGTGCGCGCTGGTGGCTGTGGACGAAGTCGGAGGGGCGGCCGACGAACGCGGCGCCGAGGTCGCGGGCCACGTCGGCGACCCGGGCGACGTCGTCGACGAAGAGGGCCTGGGCGGGGCGGAGCCCGAACACGTCCTCGGTGATCTCCCGGAGGCCGGGGCGGAAGTCGTTGGTGCAGACGTAGCCCGGCCCGTCGAACAGCTCGGCGTAGCGGCCCAGATGGTGGTCGAAGTGGTCCTTGCCCAGGCCGCCGTAGCAGACCGTGAGCAGGCCGGCGGCCCGCAGCCGGAGGAGCAGGTCGCGGGTGCCCGGCGTGATCGTGACCGGGTGGCGGTCGAGGTGGGCGGCGCGGTCCTCGAAGTAGGCGGCGAGCGCCTCCTCGCCCGTCATGCCGCCGCCCACGGCGGCCGAGAGCAGCCGGCCAGCGATGTGCTGCGGCTGGGAGAATATGGAGCGTTCCAGCTCGGCGGAGTACGTACCGCCTCTGCTGACGATGAAGTGATGGATGACCGGGCTGAAGGTGTCGTTGAGCAGGACACCATCGATGTTCAGGGCGGCCAGGCGCAGGGAAAGCATGCGGCTCCGTAGTGATCGTCGAAACGGACGGGGCGGGCAGGGCAGTCGGGCGGGCTGGGCGGACTGTGCGGTCAGGGTGAGCCGGGCGGCTCGGACGAGGTGGGCGGCCCGGACGGTTCGGGCTGTCCGGACGGTTCGGGCTGTCCGGGCATCAGCTCGATGCCGCGGGCGGGGGTCGCGTCGGCGCGGATGATCACCGACGGGACCGCGAGGCCCGGGAGGAGCAGGTTCCACATCTGCTGGGTGCGCTCGGGAAGGTCCTTGCGCCCGCTGACGACGTTGGAGTACATCTGCATCCCCGTACAGGCGGCGACCACGAACTCCGCGACCACGACCGGATCGATGCCCGGCTGCAGTTCCCCCTCGTCCCGCGCCTCGTGCAGACAGCCGGTCATGATCCCGCGGAAGTTCTCGTACGGGTCGGCGTTCAACGAGCCCCCCATGGCAGCCTGTTCGTTCGTCAGCCGTACGCCGGCCCGGAGCAGCGGGTCGCGCTGGAGCTGCCACGACCACACGAGCGTGAGGTCGATGAGCCGCTGCAGACCGCCGGCGGCGAGCAGCGGGACGAGGGTCTCCGGCTGACTGTTCATCACCGTCTTGGCCAGTTCCTCCTTCGAGCCGAAGTGGAAGTACAGCGCCCCCGCCGTCACGCCGGCGCGCTTGAGGATGCGGGTGATGCTGGCCCCCGCGTAACCGAACTCGTCGAACACCTCTGCGGCTGCGTGCAGGAGAACGCGGCGGGTCTGTTCCGCCCGTTCTTGCTTCGGTTGCGCCATATCTCTCACCTTCCCAAAAAGAATGATCCTTACGTTACCTGAGTCAACCACGTAACAGGCAAGTCCGTTATGGGGAGGTTGAGTTGGCTATGGAGCCAATTCAGCCTCCGGAAAAATCAGAATGCCGCGCCCTCTTGACTCGGGAAAACAGAAGGATCATTATTTTTGAGTCGGGTACACGGAGTCGCCAGTGAGCATCGCTGTGTAATCACCCGAAACAACTACCGACCTTGGGGGGCCAAGTTGTCTGTTTCTGTCCTGAACCGTGAAGTCCAGCCGGTCCAGCAGTCGCAGGTGCACCAGTGGCAGGTGCACAAGCTCCGGAGCGAGGAAGTCCTGCTCACGGCGTGGGCCGAGCAGTCCCCGGGGCGCTACGTGCTCACGGGGCGCTGGCCGCGGGGGCACGCCTTCTACCGGCCGTCGCGGGGTGCGTACGACCCGATGCTGCTCGCCGAGAGCGTGCGCCAGACGGTGCCGCTGCTGTCCCACGCCGTGCACGACGTACCGCGGGAGTACAGACAGGCGTGGGAGCACTTCAGCTTCTCGGTCGACCCGCTGGCGTCGCTGGTGACCACCGTCGACGAGGAGGTGCGCCTGGTGGTGACCTGCTCGGACGTGCTCCGCCGCGGCAGCAGGTTCGCCGGCATGACGATGGACATCGAAGTCCACCTGGGGGAGCGGCGGATGGGCACCGCGCACACCCGCTTCAACAACCAGCCCGCGGCCGTGTACCGGCGGCTGCGCGGGAGCTACGCGGACGTCGACACCGCGCTCGCCAACTGCCTCCCGGCGGGCCCGCCCGTTGATCCGAACCGGGTGGACCGGCTCTCCCCGGACGATGTGGTGCTCTCTCCCGTTCCGGGCGGCGCGCCCGGGCGGTGGATGCTGCGGGTGGACCCCGCACACCCGGTGCTGTTCGACCACGCCGTCGATCACGCGCCCGGCATGCTTCTGCTCGAAGCCGCCCGGCAGGCGGCGCACGCCGTCGGCGGCGGCTCCTCGGCCGTCCACGGGATGAAGACGCACTTCGCGCGGTACGTCGAGCTCGACGCCCCCGCCGTCGTCGTGGCCGGCGAGCCGGTCCCCGACGGCACGGGCCGGCGCCGGGTGGGTGTGTCGGTGGAGCAGCACGGCGTCCGGGTCTTCACCTCCGAGGTGACGATCTAGCCCGGTGCCCCACGCGGAGCGGCGGGCGGTCCGTATCCCTGTCGGGGACACGGACCGCCCGCCGCCCGACCGGGCCGGGTCCGCACCGGGTCAGGCCCGTCCGCCAGGTCGGGCCGCCCGTACCGGCTCCGGCATCGGCTCCGGAAGCTCCTCGTGCACCGTGACCGCTACGTGCACCGAGGCCGGGACCGCGAAGCTGGCCTCGTACCCGTGTGGTGCGAGCAGCTGCCGTACCCGCCAGCCGAGCGGCTGGCCGGTGAGATCCAGCCGGTTCATGACGGCGGCCATACCCTGACCCGTCGCCTTGGCCATGGCCTCCTTGCGGGTCCACAGGCGGGCGAAGTCCCGGACGAGCTCGTCCTCGGGACGGCCGCCCAGCCACTCCTGCTCCTTCGGGTGGAGGAACGGCAGGTAGCCGGCGACGGATTCCGGGGTCGGCCAGGACTCGATGTCGATGCCGATGGTGGCCTCGGCGACCGCGATGGCGACGTGGTCCCCGCTGTGCGACATCGAGAACTCCGGCGGTTCGCCGCCCGGGCCCGGATCGCGGATGGCCGGCCGTCCGTGCGCCCCGCCGCAGCCGGGACACGGCTGCCGCAGGAAACCGACGCTCCTGGGTGAGCAGCCGAGCGAGGACCCGAGGATGCTCCGCAGCGCCCAGTGTGCGAAGGCGTAGGCCTCCCGGCCGGCCTGCTGCGGTATCCCGGCCAGCCGGCGCCGTTCCTTCTCGTCGAGCCAGTCGGGCGGGTCCCCGCCGGGCGTGAGGCGCTGCCCGGCCGGGGCCCGGACGATCCAGATGCCGACCGGATCGAGGACCTCTCCCGGAGGAGCGTCGGACCATTTGAGGTCGTGTGCCATGTCGATACGGCTCCTGATGTGGCGGGGACCCGGCCGGTCCCCGCCACGGGTCGGATCAGGCGGTTGCTGTGAGCAGCGGCCACGGGCCGGTCATGGCGTGCTGCTCCAGGTCCTCGGAGGTGAGATAGCGCCGGAACCCCGGCACCTGCTCCGCGGGGCGCAGCGCCCCCCGGTACAGCACCAGGCCGCGCACACCGGTCCCGTCGTCGTGCCAGCACACGAGCGGGATGTGGTACTCCGGCGTATCGCAGGTCTCCTGCACGGCGGCTTGGTAGCCGTATGCGGGCAGCATGCTCATCGGGCCGCGCCCGCGCCGTCGGGCCGGACGCCGAACAGGGCTCCGTAATCGGTGATCCGCGCGGCCGCCTCACTCCCGCCGGCGGCGTGCAGCGCGTGCCAGAAGAGGACCTGGTTCGCGGTGAGCACGGGAAACCCGAGCCGCTCCTCCAGGCCGGCGATGGTGCCCACGGCGCGGATGCCGTTGCCGGCGACCAGCACCGCCTGCGGCCGCTGCGGGGCGACGGTGGTCTCGATCCACCGCACCAGCGCCTCCGGGGTGATCAGTTTCTGGTTGCTGGGGAGACCGCAGGGGGCGTGGTGGACGACGTCGAAGCCCCGCTCGCCGAAGTACGAGGCGCCCAGCGCCGACAACTCGTCGTCGAACCAAGGCGGGTTGACGAGCGCGACCTGCTCGGCGCCCAGGGCGTGGAAGCCGGCCGCGGCCGCGTGGGTCGTGCCGGTGAGCGGGATGCCGCGGGTGCGCTCCGCGAGCCGCTCGAACAGCTTCTGCTCGCCGTCGGCGCCCAGGACGTAGGCGGAGCTGGTGAACCCCAGGGCGATGGAGTCCAGCGGGGCGGCGGCGAGCAGCTCGACGGCGTCGTCGATGAACGGCGGGTCGATGAAGGCGCGCACCGGGTCGTGCGGGATTTTGGGGTCCATCTCGCCGCCAGGGCGCATCGCCCCGAAGTGGACGCGTGAACCGTGGATGGAGACGTCGCGCGGTGCCATCGCCTGGAGCTCGGACTCGGGCCCGACGTCCGCGTGCGGAACGACGACTCCGACGCGGGCGGTCACGGCCCAGCCGTCCTCACGGGCCTGGAACTGCGTCATGGGGTGCTTCTCCTCGTCTGCTGTGGCGTCACGGGTGTGGCTGTGCACGGCTGTGTGGTCACGGGTACGCCGCCGCGGCTCAGACCGCCGCGTCGGCTTCGTCGGCGAGCGAGCCGCCGCTGACGGTGCCGGTGCCGCCCTCGTCCAGGAACTTCGGGTGCTTGCGGCGCATGGTGTCCATCACGAACGCGTACGGGACGTCGTCGAAGTCGCCGTGGTCGGTGAGGAACTCCATGCTCTGCCGGCCCTGTGCGTCGAAGGGGTGGTAGAGGCTGTCGGAGCGGCCGTCGAACTCCAGCGGGGTCATGCCGTACAGCCGGCACAGGAGCTTGTTGAAGACCGGGGTCACCTGCAGCCAGCGGCCTTCGAGATACACGGTGGCCAGGCCGTGGAAGAAGACGTCGCCGCCTATGTAGGAGCGCAGCCGGTCGGAGGCGAGGTGGTTGCGGACGTCGCTGTAGTGCAGCCGGGCGGGGATGCCGACGGAACGGCAGCAGGCGGCGTAGAGCACGGACTTGTGCAGGCAGAAGCCCTTGCCGCCGGCGATGATGCTGGACGCCTTCAGGCCCTCCGGCGACAGGTCGGCGCCGTAGACCTCGTAGTGGATGCCGTCGCGCACCGCGTAGTAGAGGGTGACGGCGAGCTCGACCTGGGTGGCGGCTTCGCGGTCGATCCCGTCCAGGGCCTTGTCGACGAAGGCCTTGACGCGCTCGTGCTCGTGGTCGAGGAAGTCGGTGGCCGCCGTGAGGCGGGCGCTTTCCCCGGCGGTCGGCTGCTCTGCCGTGGCGTCGGCGGCCGGCCGGTGGGACGTGGCGTGGGCCAGGGTGTCGGTCATGCGGGTGCCTCTCGTCACAGGCCCATGAGGGCGGCGATGCAGTTGCGCTGGATCTCGTTGGTGCCGGAGTAGATGGAGCCGGCGGTGGCGTTGCGCAGCTCGCGTTCGATGCCCGTGTCGGTCAGGTAGCCGCGGGCGCCGAAGATCTGGATCGCGTGCCGGGCGGTGAGCTGGTTGGCCTCGCTGACGACGATCTTGGTGGCGGCCACGTCCGTCGAGGCGTCCTTGCCCTGCTCGACCTTGCGGCCGGTGTCGTACAGCCACTTGCGGGCGGTCTCCACGGCGATCTTCATGTCCGCGATCTTGTGGGCGACCGCCTGGTTCTTGCCGATGGCGCTGCCGAACTGCTGGCGGGTGGTGGCGTGTTCGACCACCCGCTTCAGACGGTGGGTCATCTCGCCGAGGTTGACGGCGAAGGAGAAGAGGATCTCCCGCTTCATCACGTGATCCATGATCAGGAAGCCGGCGCCCTCGCTGCCCAGCCGGTTGCCGACGGGCAGCCGTACGTCCTCCAGCGTGACCTCGCTGATCGGGGAGGTGCGCAGGCCCATCGTCTCCAGCGGCTCGCCGATGGTGAGGCCCGGTGTGTCGCGCTCGGCGAGGAAGGTGCTGAGTCCGAAGGCGCCCGGCTTGCCGGTACGGACGTAGAGCAGGAAGAGGTCGGCGACCGGGGCGTTGGTGATGAACATCTTGCTGCCGTTGAGGACGTACGCGTCGTCCTCCCGGACGGCCGTCGTCCGGATGTTCATCACGTCCGAGCCGTGGCTCGGCTCGGTGATCGCGTGCGCGGTGATGGCCTCGCCGGAGGTGACCCGCGGCAGGTAGCGGCCGCGCAGGTCCTCCGAGCCGAACGCCTGCAGCGGGATGCCGACGCTGACGATCTGCGTGGACGCCGAGAAGTTCAGTCCGGCGTCCCGGCTGGTGTGTCCGAGGCCCTCCAGCGCGGCCATGGTCTCGGTGAGCGTCCGGCCGGCGCCGCCGTACTCCGGAGCGAAGGGGAGGGTGAAGAGCCCGGACCGTTGCAGCGGCTTCCACTTCTCGTGCGGGAACTCGCCGGCGCGGTCCCAGCGGGTGACGTCGTCGCTCAGCTCGTCGCCGTAGGGCGCTGTGATGCCGTAGGTGTCTGCGGGCTTCTCTGCTGCCATGGGTGTTCTGCCTGCCTTTCGCTGGGCGCTGGGTGCCGGGTGCGGGGCCGCGCCGTCGCGGCCCCGCACCCGGCTGTGCGGATCAGTAGCGGGAGAAGCCGTCCTCGGAGAGCGAGTGCTTCTCGTCGCCACGCAGCGCCGGGCTGAACACGGAGACGAGGAGGAGGTCCTCGTCGTCGGAGGCGATCAGGTGGTGGGCGTCGTTCTTGTCCAGGGCGTAGATGGTCCCGGTCGCGATCTTGTGGTGGACGCCATCGGTGGTGACGACCTCACCCGATCCGCCTATGCAGTAGCAGGCCTCCAGGTGGCCGAGGTACTGCAGCGCGCTGGAGGTGCCCTGGCGGACCAGCGTCTCGCAGACGGTGAAGCCCATACCGTCGGCCTCGGTGAGCAGGCGGTGGCTGGTGCCGCTGCCCCACTCGACTGCGGGGACGTCGGAAAGAGAACGAACGATCATGGGAGTACTCCTGTCATCGCTGAGTTCTGGACGTGTGCTGGTGGTGCACCGCGTGGGCGGGCCGTGCGGGCTGGGCGGGTCGTGCGCTTGGAGGGGCCGGTCCGTCAGGCCACGGCGGGAGCGGCCCGGCCGACGAAGTCGCGGATGTCCGCGAGCGTGCGGTAGGCGGCCGGCTCCAGCGGGATGTCGTCGACGGGGATGCCGTACGTGTCGGATATCCAGGAGATGAGGCGGACCAGGCCGAGGCTGTTGACGACGGTGCTCTCGATGAGGTCGAAGTCGTCGGTCAGGTCCTCGGCGTCCTCTCCGGCCAGGAACTCCTGGACGATGTAGTCGCGGATCGGGTCGTTGGCAGCGTTGCTCAGGGTGCTCATCAAGAGGCTCCATTCAGTTGGGTGTTCTTGATCGAATTACGGTCGGGCTTGCCGGTCGGGGTCTTCGGCAGCGGAGTGCAGGCGAGCCCGACCGAGCTGGGCACGGCGTGGCGCGGCAGGTGCTTCGCCGCGTACGCCCGCAGGCCCAGCGTGCTCAGGGAGGTGCCGTCCCGGCGCACCACTTCGGCGTGCAGCCGGGTGCCGGCCTCGGGGCAGGGCAGTGCGACGACGGCGGCCTCGATGACGTCCGGGTGCGCCCCGAGGACGGTCTCGACCTCCAGCGTGTTGGTGCGCACGCCGCGCACCTTGACCTGGAAGTCGGTACGTCCCTGGAGGAAGTGGCGGCCGTCGGCGTCGCGGTGGACGAGGTCGCCGGTGCGGTAGAACATGGCGCCGCCGCCGCGCGGGTCCGGCATGAAGGCGTGCGCGTTGCGGGCCTGTTCCAGGTAGCCGCAGGTCTGGAAGGGCGTGTGGACCAGGAGTTCGCCGGTGCCGGGGCCGCGTAGGACCTCGGTGCCGTCGGCCCCTTCGATCAGCAGCACGGCGTCGGTGCCGTCGATCGGTACGCCGATGGGCAGCGGGTGCACGTACGTGCCCGGATCGATGTCGTGGATGAAACTGTCGTTGGTCTCCGTGCAGCCGAAGACGTTGTGGAAGCGGGCGTCCGGGCAGGCGGCGAAGGTGTCCCGCAACCCCTGTTCGGAGACGGCCTCCCCGGTGAACACGACCGTGCGGACCGCCGGATAGCGGGCGCCGTCCGCGGCCAGGAGCCGGTGCAGCAGCGGCACCCCCTGGACCAGGGTGACGTCGTTGCGCTGCGCGAGGTCACGCAGATAGCCGGCGTCCCCGCTGGCCCCGGCGTCGGCGAGTACGACGGTGCCGCCGGCCTCCAGCACGGTCCAGACGTCGAGGAGCGCCAGGTCGAAGTTGAGCGGCGAGAAGCTCAGCGAACTGGTGCCTTCGTCGATCCCGAACGCGTCCGTCGCCCAGTCCCCGAAGCGGTCGAAGGCCTCGCTGCGGATCGGGACGAGTTTGGGTACGCCGGTGGACCCTGAGGTGGTGAGGGTCAGCAGCGTCTCCTCGGGGTCGGGGATGCTGAAGCCGTCCGCCTGCGCGGGGTCGGTCTCCTCCCGCGACAGGGTCACGCCGCCGCCGGTGACCACGGTGGCCAGCAGCGGCCCGTGGGCCTGGGCGATGAGCGTGGACAGGGCGGCGGCGCCCAGACCGGGCGACGGGACCAGGGTGTTGATCCCCTGACGCCAGGCCGCCAGCAGCAGCGCGACGGTCTCCGGCGACTTGTGGGCCGGGACGCACAGGGCGCGTACGGATCCGAAGCCGGCGCCGTCGAGGTCCGCGGCGGTGCGGCGGGTCAGCCGCTCCAGGTCCGCGTAGGTGACCTGTTGTCCGGCGAAGACGAGCGCGGTGCTGTCGGGCTGTTCCTGCACGTGTCTGCTGAATGCCTGCAACAGGCGAGGCGAAGGCAACGGTCCCCCCTCAGGTGGATGGGCTGTCCTGGCTACGAGAGAGAACCTACGGGATTGTGTTTGCATGGTCAAGCATATAAATATGGCGCGGGAGTGATCCAGGTCACAGGTCACGCACCCTGCCGTATCCGCCGGTGAACAAGCCCGAACATGCAAAAGACGGCGGGGGCCGGGTTACCCCGGACGCCTCCCGCCGTCTGTCGTGGTCGCGTCAGGCAGCGCTGCGCAGCGCTTGCACCGCCCGGGCGAGCTGGTCGTCGGCGCTCGCGGTGTTGAGGGCCGAGCTGAGCACGTCGGCGTACGTGGCGCGGGCATCCTGGTAGTGCTTGCGGCCTTCGTCGGTGATCACGGCGAAGACACCGCGCTTGTCGTCGGCGCAGTTGTCCTTGTAGGCGTAGCCGGCGCTGTCCAGGCGTCCCACCAGGCGGGTTACGGAGCTCTGGCCCAGACCGATGTGGTCCGCGAGCTCCTGCATGCGGCATTCACCCTTCTCCGCCTGGGTGAGGGCCTCCAGGGCCCGGTACTCGGACAGGCCGACGCCGTAGCGGCGCTGCAGGGCGTGCGCGAGCTGGCGCTCCACGAAGGCGTGCAGGCCGAGGACGGCCTCCCACATGGTCTGATCGGAGGCGGCGCGTGGCTGCTGCTGGATCGTCATGGAACGGCTCCCCTTCTCGACTGCGATGAACAACAAGATACATGCCCATGCAATCATCTGGGGAGTTCGGTGCCCGTAAAGAGGGCCCCAGCCGCGATATACTTGTATAAGCAAGCAATGGGTCAGTGT
This sequence comes from Streptomyces anulatus, assembly GCF_000721175.1. Classification (GTDB taxonomy): domain Bacteria; phylum Actinomycetota; class Actinomycetes; order Streptomycetales; family Streptomycetaceae; genus Streptomyces; species Streptomyces anulatus_C. Next base: position 191,332 of record NZ_JOEZ01000021.1, on the reverse strand, counting down.
GTGGTCATGCCCTCCAGGGTGCTGCTGGCGTAGGCGGCCGAGACCAGCGTCATGTGCCGGTGCCAGCCGGGGAAGGAGCGGCCCTCGAAGTCGAGGAGGCCGAAGTCCTCGCCCATGCGACGGGTCGCGTCCTGCGCACCCCTGGGTGACCGGGCCAGCTCCAGCAGTTCGGCCGGATGGCGGTCGGTGATGTTCGTCAGCCAGATCCGCCCCGGGCGCCCGCCGGCCGTGTCCCACTCGGCCAGCAGCCGGCCCGCCCCGTGGCCGCGCTCGCCGTCCGGGCGCAGCCCGTGTGCCGGGGCGTCGCACGAGACGACCTGCCGCCCCGGCCCCGCCGGGTGCCGTACGCCCCGGCGCAGCAGCAGGCCGCGCGCCGACTCCCTCTCGCCGGGCGGAAGTTCAGGACCGGCGAGGGCGGTCTGGCCCGGGATGGCGAGGACGAAGGCGTGCCCGCCGTCGTGCAGCCGCCGCGCCAGCGGTGCGATGTCGCACAGGGCCGTCAGATCGGCCACGACCGGCGCCGTCCGCCCGTTCGACCAGGACGTCATCTCCTGGACCAGGCACAGGGCGTGCTCCCACAGCATCTGGGCCGTGGCCGTCGCGGGGATCTTCGCCCGGGCGCGCACCGCCTCGTCACGGGTGAACCGGGGAGGCAGGAAGAGCCGCCAGTCGACGGGCACGTGTGTCCGCCCGGCGTCGAGGAACAGGCCGAGGCCCAGCTGGCAGTTGACGGTGCGCCCGACATCCGGCAGGAAGCGCCGGTGCACCCCGGCCGAGCGGTCGCCGCGCTTGGGCAGCACCGCCGGCGCCAGGGTCCAGGCCCGTACCGGCAGCGACCGGGCGGCCCAGCGGGCCAGCTCGCCGCGGACCGGGGCCCACTGCCAGGGGCTGGCGTTGACGAACTGGTGCAGCGACGCCGACGCCGCCTCCGAGCCGGTCACCACGGCCGCCATCCGGCGCACGGTCTTCTTCCCGTGTGTCCGCAGCAGTCCCTGCAGATACACATGCCCCCAACGCTGCTGGTCGGAGCGGTGTAAGTGGCCGAACAGGAGCCGGGACAGATCGCCCGGCGGTCTTTCCGTCGCCGTGTCGGGCGTCTCGTACGTCGTCGTCACTGCAGGTCCCTCCCAGGTGAGCGTCGCTGAGCAGACTAACAAACATAGAGAATGTTCGTTATATTTCTTTCGGGGAGCACGACTACTTGCCGAGGTCCAAGGAGAAGGCGCATGCAGGAACGGGCGGCCAGAACGCGCCAGGCCGTGTTGGAAGCAGCCGCCGACGAGTTCGCGGAGAGAGGCTACGACGGTGCTTCCCTCCAGCGGGTGGTCTGGCGGGCGGCGACCTCGATCGGCGCCCTGACCTTCCACTTCCGGACCAAGACCGTCCTGGCCGATGAGGTGCGCAGGGTCGGGCGGGCCCGCTTCGGGCGCTGCGTGGAGGACATCGCGGCCGCCGACCCGTTGCGGGAACTGCGTACCCTGATCGGCGCTCTGGCCCGGCTGGCGCACGAGGACCCCTTCGTACGCGCGGTGCGCCGCCTGGAAGCCGACCGGCCCGAGGGCGTAGCGCCGTTGGCCGAGGTCTGGCTGCCGGCGCTCCGTGGTCTGCTCGCCCGGGCCCACCGTGCGCAGCGGCTCCGCCCCGGAGTGTCTCCCGAGGACGCGGTGGCCCTGCTGGCGCATCTCGCGGAGGGCGCCATGGCCGCTCACCACGAAACCCGGGACCCGGCCTGGGACTCGGTGTGGGACTCGGTCTGGGACGTCGTCCTCCACGGTCTCGCGGTCGACCCGGCGGGCCGGGAAGGCGGGGCGGACCGGGCGGACCGGGCGGGCTTGACGGAGGACGGGGCGGAACCCGCCTGAAGCCGGGTCCCGGCCCCTCGTCCCGCGGTGGCCCGGGCGGTCCGTGGTGCCTGTGTCAGGCGGTCCGCGTTGCCTGGCTCAGGCGGTCCCGCGGTGCCTGAGGTCAGGCGGTCCGCAGTGCCTGTGCCACCGCGCCCGCCACCTCGTCCAGGACCTGCGTGTCCGGGCCCGCCGTCAGCCGGTTGCGGACCCACGCGGCCCCGGCCCGGGCCTGCGGCCAGGCCTGGTAGGCGATTCCGCCGGGGCCCTGGTGGCCGAAGGCGCCGGAGCGGACGGCCGGGTGGAGGCCCTCGTCGAGGAGCTGGAGGCCGCCCTCGCCGTACGCGCTGATCCCGCCGAGCAGCGGGTCCAGGCCCTCGACCCAGAAGCTCCGCGCCTGGTCGAGCGTGCGGCGCGACAACAGCAGCGGCTCCTCGCCCGGGGCCCGTACGGCATCCGCGGCCAGGACGCCCTGGAGCCGGGCGAGACCACGGGCCGACGCGTACGCCCCCAGCGAGGGGATGACCGCGTAACGCCGCCGGCTCTCGCTCCACACCCCGGCGTCCGCGGGGAACGGTGACGGGTTGTTCCACACCCGCCCGAAGAGATCCGCCTCGCGCGCCTGGTCCGCCCCGCCGTCCCGCGCCCCGCCGTCCAGCGCCGCGAAACGGGCGCGGAAGTCCGCGTCGTACGAGATACGGGCGGCCTGCGGCAGCTGGTCGGGTACGAGGCCGAAGTGGACGTCGAGACCCAGCGGGCCCGCGATCTCCTCCAGGAAGAACAGATCGAGATCGCGGCCGTCGACCCGGCGGATCACCTCGGCGGCGATCCACCCGGCGGTCCACGGCCCGTGCAGCACGCCACCGGCGCGGGGGTCCTCCTCCGGGCCGTGCAGTTCGAGCAGCGCCGCCATCACGCGCGGGTTCTCGACGTCCCGCTGGTCGAGGCCGGCCTCCATGCCCGGGAGGCGGGCGGTGAACGTCAGCACGTCCCGCAGGGTCACCGCGCCCTTGCCGCGCACCGCGAACTCCGGCCAGTAGTCGGCGACCGGCCGGTCCAGTTCGAGCGCGCCCATGTCGGCGAGCAGCAGGACCGCCGTGGCCAGGATTCCGTGGGAGCCCGTCAGCAGCGGCTCCAGGGTGTCGCCGGTCCACTGCGCCCCGGTGACCGGATCGGCGGTGCCCTGCCACAGGTCGACGACCAGTTCGCCGTCCCGTACGACCGCCAGCGCGGCTCCCTGCGATCCGGGCGGCCCCGCTTCTCTGCAGGCTCGTTCGAAGAAGCGGCCCACGGAGGCGAACCCGGGCGCGGTGGTTCCGTGCACGTCGGCCGTCGCCGCCCGCGGCCGCGGCCGGGGGAGGACCTGCCGTACCAGAGAGGTCGTCATGTCAGAACTCCAGAAGAGGTGGAGAGTCAGGGACAGCGCTGTGCGGTGCGCGGTGGGTGCCGGGGGCCCGGCTCACACCTCGGGTGCGCCCGCCGGGTAGGGAAGGAACTCCAGGTCGGTCAGGTCCTGTTCGGTCAGCCGGATCCGGTCGCCGCCGAGGTTCTCCGCGAGGTGGTACGACGCCCTCGTGCCGGGCAGCGGCACCACGTGGTCGCCGAGCCGGAGCAGCCACGCCAGGGCGACCTGCGCGGGTGTGGCCTCGTGCCGGGCGGCCACATGGGCGACGGCCTGCGTAAGGGCGAAGTTGTGGCGGATGGCGCGCGGGGCGAAGCGGGGCTGGGTGCGCCGCCAGTCGTCCGGGGCCAGGTCGTCGGAGCCGGACAGCGCACCGGTCAGCAGGCCGCGGCCGAGCGGGGCGCCCGCGAGCAGCGCGATCCGGCGCTCCACCGCGTACGGCACGACGTCGTCGAGGCCGCAGCGCGTGAACAGCGACACCTCGGCGGCCATCGCCGCCGCCTCGTGCACGGCTTCGGCGTCGCGGGCCTCCTGCGCGGTGACGACGGGCAGCCCCAGCATGCGGATCTTTCCCGCCCAGACCTGCTCGGCCAGCGCGCCCCAGCTCTCCTCCAGCGGCACGCCGGGATCGACGCGGCGCAGCAGATAGAGGTCGATGTGGTCCACGTGCAGCCGGCGCAGGCTCTCGTCGACCGCGTCCCGCAGTGCCTGCGGACCGCCCGCGGGCCGCAGGCCACCGTCCGCGTCACCGAGCAGCCCGCCGCCGGTACACAGCACGACCTCGTCCCGGCGCCCGCGGATGGCCTCACCGATCAGCCGCTCGTTGTCCCCGGCCGCGTAGGCACCGGCCGTCTCGACGAGATTGGCCCCGAGGTCCACCGCCTCCTGGACCAGCGACACGGCCTTGGTCCTGTCTCTCAGGCCCGGGGCGTAACGGTAGGAGAGGCCCATGGCCCCCAGTCCCAGCCGGCCGACGACCGGCCCGTCCCTGCCCAGTGTTGTGGTTCGCATCCTGCGAGAACTCCCTTCTCCACAGAGGAAAGCGACCACTTCATAGCAACAGCCGGAGAGCTCGAAGCCCAGCAACCCGTCGCTACTTGCCGACCTTCGACGACTTCGGGAAGTCCAGGTGCGGTGCGATGCGGTGATCCGGGCTCTCGCCTCGACCGTCGGGGCGCGCTCGTGGGGCTCGGTCTCCAGGGCGCGATGGATGGACAGGCCCTCGATGAGCGCGTCGGGCCGGCGGGCGGTGGCCGGGTCGAAGTCCATGCCGGAGAAGCGGTACGTCATCGAGCCGGGCGGCACGCCCGCGCGGGCGCGACCTCGCGGGGCGCGACCTCGCGGGGCGAGATGCCCGCGACGCCCACCCGTCCGCTCGGTCGGACCAGGCGAATCGGTCGGATCAGTCGGACTTGGTGTAGATCAGGCTCTCGCCCGTCCCGGCCGTGGACCGGCGCAGGCTGCCGTCCGGGAGCAGGGTCAGCTCGGTGGGTTTCCCGGGCGTGCAGGAGGAGAGCGGGCGGCCGGAGGACACCGTCGAGGGTCCGATGCGGACCGGGCCGTCCCCGGCCGGGCGGTCGGAGAGGGGGGCGGTGAACTCGCAGTGGTACGTGGATCCGGAGGCGAGGGGCCCCTCGGCGGTGAGGGCGAGGACCTGGTCGCCCACGTCGCCCTGCCGGATCGTCAAGGTCCGGGAGGACGGGCCCTGCGCGCCGGGTATGGAGCCGGACCAGGTCCCCAGGAAGTCCTCGGGGACGGCTCCCGTTCCGCCCTGCTGCCCGCCGCCGGCCCCGGCGGAGCTCGACGGGCCGGGGGATGCGGTCTTCCCCGTGCCGTCGCCGTTCATGAACGCGTACACCGATCCGCCCGCCCCTGTAGCCACCACCACGGCGACGGCGATGAGCGCGGCGGTGGCCCCGGCGGAGCGGCGCTCCCGGGCGGGCGGGGGCGGCGTGGGCGCGAAGTAGGCCGGGGGGAGCGGCTGCTCGGCGGTGGGGCCGTAGGGCGGGCGGTGCTGGGCGTACGGGTGGGGCCGCGCGTACGGGTGGGGCGACGGGGCGGTCTGCGTCGGGGCGGCCGGGGCGGCCGGCGGTATCGGGGCGGGGGCCGGCGGTATCGGGCTGCTCTGGGCGGCGGGCGCGCTGCGGGGGGCCTGCGGGTGATGGGGGGCCTGCGGGTCGCGCGGGTCCTCCGGGTCCTCAGCGTCGAGCAACTCCACCGCATGACGGCCGAGTTGGGCGATGAGGGTGCCGGGCAGCCAGGGTTCGTCCGCCTCCGCCTCGCCCAGGCGGGCCAGGATCTCGCCGGTGCCGGGGCGGGCCGCCGGGTCCTTCGCCAGGCAGTCCCCGACGACGTCGGCCAGCTCCTCCGGAACACCGGTCAGGTCCGGGACCTCCTGGGCGATCCGGAACATCAGGGCATGGACCCCGCCGCTCTGAGCCGTACCGAACGGCAGCCGGCCCGACGCGGCGTACGCGAGGACGGCCCCGAGGCAGAACACGTCGCACGCGGTGGTCACGCGCTCGCCGCGCACCTGCTCCGGTGCCATGAAGCCGGGCGAGCCGACCAGGGCGCCGGTACGGGTCAGATCGCCGTCGGGCACGGACTCCAGGGCGCGGGCGATACCGAAGTCGATGACCCGGGGGCCGTCGATGGTCATCAGGACGTTGGAGGGCTTCAGGTCCCGGTGGATGAGCCCGGCCCCGTGGATGTGCTGGAGCGCGTGGGCCAGGCCGGACCCCAGGAACCGTACGGAACGGGGCGGCAGCGGCCCGTACGCCCCCGAGGCCGTGACCGGGGCGCCGGGGTGGCCCGAGACGATGCGCTGGAGGGAGGGCCCGGCGACGTAACCGGTGGCGACCCAGGGGACGGGGGCCTCGGTGTCGGAGTCCAGCACCGGTGCGGTCCACGCGCCGCCGACCCGGTGCGCGGCGCGGACCTCCTGGCGGAAGCGGGCGCGGAACTCGGGCTGCTCGGCGAGTTCGCGGCGGACGAGCTTGAGGGCGACGGTGCGGCCGCGGTCGGAGCGGGCGAGGAAGACCTGGCCCATGCCGCCCTCGCCGAGGCGGCCGAGGAGACGGTACGCACCGATGCGGTGCGGGTCGTCGGACCCGAGCTTGTCCATGGTGCGCTTCCTCCCCCGTGCTGCCCGCACGAGGATAGCGCCGCGATCCGACGCCGGCCCCGCTCCGGGCTCCCCGCCTATGACACGACGCGCCCGCCCGGCGGTTCCACGTACACGCCCAGCCCCGTCCGCCGCGCACCCTTCGGACGCCGGGCACCCTCAGCCCGTCCGCGGTACCCCGGAGGGGCCAACTCGCTCAGACCGAGGCCGACACCGCCCGGTTCCCGTCCTCAAGCGCCGGACGGGCTGGAATCGGCCGGGTCCGGGGTGGCCGGCCCCGCAGTGGTGAGGTTCTCCACCGCACCCGACAACCGCTCCAGCACCCGCACCGTCTCCGCCAGCCCCTCCTCCCCCAGCTCCCCCGCCAGCCGCGGCGAACTCCGCGTGGGGCGGGCTGGGGGCCGGCCCCGGACCCGACACCCTGCCGATCCATCCGCCCCAGGCCGTACAAAGTGGCCATGGAGACGGCCTCCACCAGCGCCTACGCTCGCCGCATGACCCCTCATGCCCCTCATGCCCCGTACGCCGACCCCGCGGCCGGTGCGGCCGTGAAGGCCGCGGACCGCGCGCACGTGTTCCACTCCTGGTCCGCCCAGGGCCTCATCGACCCGCTCGCCGTCGCCGGCGCCGAGGGGTCCTACTTCTGGGACTACGACGGCAACCGCTACCTCGACTTCACCAGCGGGCTCGTCTACACCAACATCGGCTACCAGCACCCCACCGTGATCGCCGCGATCCAGGAGCAGGCGGGCAGACTCGCCACCTTCGCTCCCGCGTTCGCGATCGAGGCGCGCTCCGAGGCCGCACGCCTCATCGCCGAGCGCACCCCCGGTGACCTGGACAAGATCTTCTTCACCAACGGCGGGGCCGAGGCCGTCGAGAACGCCGTCCGCATGGCCCGGCTGCACACCGGCCGTACGAAGGTGCTCTCCGCCTACCGCTCGTACCACGGCGCCACCTCCACCGCGATCAACCTCACCGGCGACCCGCGCCGCTGGCCCTCCGACAACGGCTCGGCGGGCGTCGTCCGCTTCTGGGCCCCCTTCCTCTACCGCTCCCCGTTCCACGCGGCGAACGAGGCCGAGGAGTGCGCCCGCGCGCTCCAGCACCTGGAGGACACCCTCGCCTTCGAGGGCCCGGCCACCATCGCCGCGATCATCCTGGAGACCATCCCGGGCACGGCGGGCATCATGACCCCGCCGCCGGGCTACCTCGCGGGCGTCCGTGAGATCTGCGACCGGTACGGGATCGTCTTCGTGCTCGACGAGGTGATGGCCGGATTCGGCCGCACCGGCGCCTGGTTCGCCGCCGACCACTTCGACGTCGTGCCGGACCTGCTGACCTTCGCCAAGGGCGTCAACTCCGGTTACGTACCGCTCGGCGGAGTCGCCATCAGCGCCGAGATCGCCGCCACCTTCGAGACCCGCCCCTACCCCGGCGGCCTCACCTACTCCGGGCACCCGCTGGCCTGCGCCGCCGCCGTCGCCACCATCGGCGTGATGGAGGACGAGAAGGTCGTCGAGCACGCGGCCCGCATCGGCGAGACCGTCCTCGGCCCGGGTCTGCGCGAACTGGCCGAACGCCACCCCTCGGTCGGCGAGGTCCGCGGCCTCGGCGCGTTCTGGGCGCTGGACCTGGTCCGCGACCGGGAGACCCGCGAGCCGCTCGTCCCGTACAACGCCTCGGGCGAGGCCAACGCCCCGATGGCGGCGTTGGGCGCGGCGGCGAAGAAGCAGGGGCTGTGGCCGTTCATCAACATGAACCGGACCCATGCCGTCCCCGCCTGCAACGTCTCCGAGGCCGAGGCCAAGGAAGGGCTCGCCGCCCTGGACATCGCGCTCTCCGTCGCCGACACGTACACGGTTCAGGGCGCGTGACGGCACCGCAGGGTGCGTAACGGCCCTCCCGGCCCGCAGGCCGGGTGACCGGATGACCCGGTTCCGTACGCGACCGCCCCCGCACGTCCTGCCGCCGTGCCCGGAATCGGGCACGGCGGCGGCCCTGGCTTATGGTGACCCGAGCCAGAGTGACCCCCGCCGGGAACGGCCGGCGAACGGGGCGGACGGGACGGACGGATGGGGGCCGGTATGAGTCCGAGCGGAGGTGTGACGCGCAACACCCTGCGCAAGCAGATCGCCGACGCGCTGCGTGACGAGGTGCTCGCCGGGCGTCTTCCGCCGGGCCGGGAGTTCACCGTCAAGCAGATCGCCGAGCAGTACGGGGTCTCCGCGACGCCCGTCCGCGAGGCGCTCTTCGACCTCTCCGCACAGGGGCTCCTCGCCTCCGACCAGCACCGCGGCTTCCAGGTACGCGAGTTCACCGTCGCCGACTACCGCGCGATGGCCGAGGCCCGCGCCCTCGTCGTCGAGGGCCTCTTCCGTAACCCCGCCGACCGGGTCGCCGTCCGGCCCGAGGCCCTCGCCCCGATCCGGCGGCGGGCCGCGGAGGCGGTCCGCGCCGCGAAGGGCGGCGACCTCGACGTACTGATCGGGTACGACCTGAGGTTCTGGCGGGAGCTCGGGCAGTTCGTGCCCAACGCCTACATCGCCGACTTCCTCACCAAGCTCCGGGTCCAGGCCTGGGTGTTCGCCGTGCACCGGCTGCGCCGCGACGGCATGGACGAGAACGTGCTGTGGTTCGGCCACGAGGAACTGGTCGAGGCCATCGCCCGGGGCGACCACGAGCAGGTCCACACCGCCATGCGCTCCTACTACGCGCACGCGCTCGCCTGGGCGGACCGCCTGGAGGGGCGGGAGCCCACGAGAGACACCCCGGAGCCGTCGGCGCCCCCCACGCCCTCCGGACCCCCGGAGGCCCCGGGGCACTGTGCGTGAGGTTCGCCCCGCATTACGCTGTCCCGACGATCGCCCGAACCCGTTGGAGAGCGAGACTTCGTGGCCTGTGACCTGTGGCTGGTCCCCCTCGTCGATGTGCTGTGCCACAGCGCCGACAATCCTTTCGCCGAAGAGATCGCCGTCTACGACAAGGCGCTGAACGACGCCGGTCTGCCGGCCGTCCCCGTCTACGCCTACATGCCGGGCCTCACCGGGGACGTCGCCCCCGTGGCCGGTTTCGACTACGACGCCCTGCACTTCCTGCGCCGCGCCTACCTGCTCCAGCTGAGCGGCCTCGCGGTCACCCCCGTCGCCGGTCTCGACGGCGACTACGAGCAGCTCCTGGAGATGTTCGAGCAGGGCGCGCGGCAGTCGCACCTGGTCTGGCACTACGACCACGCCGGGGCGTACGTCCCGGTGGACTTCCCGGCCCCGCTCTCCGACGACGCGCTCCTGGCGGGCGGCGGACCGCTGGGCTCCGCGCACGGACTGCTGCGGGAGCTGGAGTTCGTGGCCCCGTCCATCGGCATCGACGCGGCCAACCCGCCGGCCGCCCCGCAGCCCCCCTCCCGCCCCACCGCCCTGGAGGAACCGGCGGCCCCGATCCCCTACGACGACAGCCCGTTCGCCCGCGAGCGCCACGTCTGGCTGGGCCTCCACGCGGCAGCGACCCGCAGCCTGGCACAAGGCTCAATGATCATCTTCAGCTGACCACCCCGCCTGCTTCGTCCGCGGGCCGGGACGCCACCATCCAGCCCGCCCGCTGCCCCTTGCGGACCGGGATGCCAATATCCAGCCCGTCCGGCGATTGAGGACCGGGGGTCCGGGGGCAGCGCCCCCGGAGGGTCACCCCGTACCCCCGGCACCCCACCGCACCGGCGTCCTCACCGCGGCGGCGACTCCGGCGGCCGCTGCCGCGGCATGTTCGGCCGGGCCGCCACCGACGGCATCGAGAACCGCCCCGGCACCCCCGCCTCACCCCGCCCCCCGGCGCTCCCCGAAGCCAGGGCCTGCATGCCCATCGGCGCGGGCCCCGCCCGGAACTCCACCATCCAGTCCGCCGTCTCCGACCGCACCAGCTCCGTGACGTCCTCGGAGAACCTCCGCAGCACCCCCAGGCACCGCTCGGCCGCCTCGCTGGCCGTGCCCTCGGTCGGCCCGAGCATCTCCCGTACGCACTCCGAGGCCCAGTCGAACTGGAGCACCTGGAGCCGCCGCTGCACGGCCTGCGCCGTGGCGAGGTTCCTTATCCACCCGGAGGTGAGGCCGAAATACCGGTCGCCGGCCATGCAGGCGGCCCCCAGCAGCAGCGACAGATAGCCCCAGCCCGCCGACCCGCTCAGCGTTCCCGTCAGATCGAGCAGCGGCAGGGCGGCCCCGGCGACCACCCCGGCGGCGGTGCCCATCCGCAGGGCCCTGGCGGCCCGGCGCTTCCAGACCCGGTCGTTCAGATACCAGTCGGCGGTGTCCAGGGCGCCGGTCTCGACCCAGCGGTAGAGCTCGTCGAGCCGCTCGGCCGGTTCGCCCCAGTCGCCGAGCGGGAACGGGCGCCCGGTCAGATCGCGCCCGGCGGGGCGGACCCTGCCCGGGGCAGATGCGGAATGCTCGGCTCCGTTCTCACCGGATCCCGCATCGGACTCCTTGCGGGGCGGCCCCTCGGGCTGCATCTCCGGCTGACTCACCGGGGCACTCCTCTGCACTCTGACGGACGGGACGGACGCGTAGGGCTTTTCCCGGGACCGGGCCGGCCCGCACGACCGACGGCCCCCGCTGGGTAACTCTGCGTCACCGCACATGCGCGCTCGTGTGCCGATGTGCATGCCCTTCCTACCGCCGAATGGTGGGCCGTGGGGTCGAAATCGCGGGATTCCCGTCTGTGCACGGCCGCTGGTCAGGTATAGGAGCAATCACGCCGGGTCCCAGATCTCACCCGAAAGAGTTGGTCCCCGGCGGGTGGAGCGCGGTGACCGGGGAGCACGTAGGCTCGGCTTACCGAAACATTCGTCGTCGAAATGCCAGGAGTGACCGTGATTCCCGGTGGTGGTCAGCCCAATATGCAGCAGTTGCTCCAGCAGGCCCAGAAGATGCAGCAGGATCTCGCCGCGGCCCAGGAGGAACTGGCCAGGACCGAGGTCGAGGGACAGGCGGGCGGCGGTCTCGTGAAGGCCACCGTGACCGGTTCCGGCGAGCTCCGCGCCCTGGTGATCGACCCGAAGGCGGTGGACCCGGAGGACACCGAGACGCTCGCCGACCTCGTCGTCGCGGCCGTCCAGGCGGCCAACGAGAACGCGCAGGCGCTCCAGCAGGAGAAGCTCGGCCCGCTGGCGCAGGGCCTGGGCGGCGGGGGCGGCATCCCCGGCCTGCCGTTCTGACCGGACCGGACCGGACTGACCGGACCGGCCACAGGCAGGCCCGCGGGGCCTACTGGTACCGACCCGTACCCACTACGGTACGGAGCAGGAAGCAAAGAAAGGCGTTCCGTTGTACGAAGGCGTTGTTCAGGACCTCATCGACGAACTGGGCAGGCTGCCCGGCGTCGGTCCCAAGAGCGCGCAGCGGATCGCCTTCCACATCCTGCAGGCCGAGCCCACGGACGTACGCCGGCTCGCGCACTCCCTCCTGGAGGTCAAGGACAAGGTCCGCTTCTGCGAGGTGTGCGGCAACGTCGCGCAGCAGGAGCAGTGCGGGATCTGCCGGGACGCGCGCCGCGACCGGAGCGTCATCTGTGTGGTCGAGGAGCCCAAGGACGTCGTCGCGATCGAGCGGACGCGTGAGTTCCGGGGTCGCTACCACGTCCTGGGCGGGGCGATCAGCCCCATCGAGGGCGTCGGCCCGGACGACCTGCGCATCCGTGAGCTGCTGGCGCGGCTCGCGGACGGCTCCATCACGGAGCTGATCCTCGCGACCGACCCCAATCTGGAGGGCGAGGCCACCGCGACGTACCTGGCGCGGATGGTCAAGCCGATGGGTCTCAGGGTGACCCGGCTGGCCAGCGGTCTGCCGGTCGGCGGCGACCTGGAGTACGCCGACGAGGTCACCCTGGGCCGCGCCTTCGAGGGGAGGCGGCTGCTGGATGTCTGACCCCACCGCCGTACCCCCTCGGCCCTCTCACGTACAGCCGTCCGCTTCACCGTCTGTGACCGCGCCCACGGGAGGTCCCCTCGATGTCTGACGCCACGCTGAACTCCGTCACGCAGGACCCGGGCGACTTCGCCGTCCAGATCGCGGACCAGATCAAGACGTTCATCGTCGCGGTCACCGAGGTGTCCAAGGTCGACGAGCCGGAAGAGGCCGTCCCGGTCCTGCTCCTCCAGGTCTCACAGCTCCTGCTCGCGGGCGGCCGCCTCGGCGCGTACGAGGACGTCCTGCCCGACGAGCGGTACGAACCGGACCTCGGCCCCGAGCCGGACGCGGACGGCCTGCGCGAGCGGTTCGCGGTGCTCCTGGAGCCGATCGACGTCTACTCCGAGGTCTTCGACCCGTACGAGCCCCGCAAGGCCCCGGTCCCGCACCGGATCTCCGACGACCTGGCCGACCTGGTCACCGACCTCGGTCACGGGCTCGCGCACTACGACGCCGAGCGCACCGCCGAGGCGCTGTGGTGGTGGCAGTTCTCGTACTTCTCCAACTGGGGCTCCACCGCCTCCGCCACCCTCCGCGCCCTCCAGTCCCTGGTCGCCCACATCCGCCTCGGCCAGCCCCTGGAGGAGCTGGACGGCCTGGACACCGACCAGGACCCGGGCGAGGAGGACCTCGCCGAGGAGGCGGGCCGCGTGATGCTCCAGGAGATCGCGGCCCCGCTGGGCCTGCGCCCGGTGAAGTAGCCGGAGCAGCCGGGCCACCGATTCCCGTTCACTCGTTTGAGCAGAGGATATAAGGAAACGCTTTTATTCGGTGCGGCGTACGCTGAGATGCGAAGCATGAACTGGGAGATCAACCTTCACTCATAGGTGGAGCTGTGGCTGCTCAGGCTGGCGGAGGAGGATCCCGTGACGGCTGATCTTGTCGAAGCGGCGGTCGACATGCTGGCTGACAGCGGGCCTAGTTGGGCCGTCCGCTTGTGGACCGGCTCCAGGGGTGCCGCATCCATAACCTCAGACCCTGGAGGTGTCCGATGAGCGAGCACAGCAGCTGGGCCGAGGTGAAGCAGCGGATGCGTGCGGCCGCCCCGGAGGCGACCGACGCCGAGCGGGAAGGGCGCAGGCAGGCGGCGCGTACCGCTACCGAGGCGTACGTGCTGGGACACCATCTGCGGGTGATCCGCGAGGAGCAGGGTCTGACCCAGGCGCAGGTGGCCAAGTCCGTCGGCATTTCGCAGGCGCGGGTTTCCCAGATCGAGCGGGGCGAGATCCACAACCTGGAGAGCATGCGTACCTACGCGGCCGCGCTCGGTGCCAGGATCAAGGTGTCCATCGAGTACGGGGATCGAACGGTCGGGGCGGCATGAGGGGCGGTCTTCGCGGAATGCCCGATCAGCCTTGAGGGTCAGACTGGTCGGGTGGGCCGCGTCGGCCCTTGACCTCAACCGAGCTTGAGGGAAGAGGCTCCTGGGGACCGGCCGACGCAACGGCCGCATCCCACAAGGAGATTCCGCATGAGCGCAACGACTCCCGCCACCGCGCCCACTGTCATCAGCGTACTGGCCCCGCAGGAGGACGTGGACGCCATCGTCGCGTTCGTCGCCGGTGTGCAGCACGCCCAGCAGAACGCGCTGGCCGACGACTTCCTCGACGGCTTTCGCGAGGACGCCATCTGGACCACGGCCCACGGCAAGCGGCTGACGGGCCTGCCGGAGATCAGCGCCTTCACCCGCAAGGTGCTGCCCCCGCAGGCGGACTCCCCGGTGACCGCCACGTACACGGTCGACCTGATCCTCTTCATCCGCCCCGACGTGGCCGCGGTCAAGATCCGCCAGCGCCCGGCCACCAGGGACGGTGCGTTCCTGGACGAGATGTTCCACGGCCAGGAGGACCCCTCCGCGCTCGTGGCCGCCCATCCGGAGGCGGTCCCCGGCACCCCGACCTACTTCCTGGCGAAGGACGACGGGGTCTGGCGTATCGCGGCCGCGCAGAACACCCAGGTCTTCGACGTGGAGACGCTGACCGCGAGCTGAACCGGTCAGGGTCCGATCCCGCAATCCCGCAGGTCCGCCCGAGGCTCAAGCCCCGAGTCGCGAGCGCCGGGCTCCGAGCCCTTTCTGTAGGAATGGGTGGTCGGGTTGAACCCACCCACCCACCCTCCCCGACCAGGTTCCGAACTGCGCTGCGGACTGCGCGAGTTCGACCAAAAGTGACGGTTGGTGATCGGGTTGCGCCGGAGCGTATGCACGCTCTAGGTTCACGATCAGCAACCCACTATCCGTAAAACGGACAACCCCGGTGGTGCTCAGAACACCGACCGGGGTCTGACCGTCAGAGATCGCCCACCTTAGAAAGAACGATCCCCATGGCTGCTGCCAACCTTAGTGCCGCCCTGCGCGCTCCCGCCCACCCCATGGCGAAAGTCGGGTTCGGAAAGCGTCACGCCCCCGACCAGGCCCCGCCCCGCGCCGACGACTTCGCCGGCCTGGAGCCGCGTGAGGCGGCCATCGCCGCGTACATCGACCGGCTCCCCGAGGGTGCGGCGATCGGCTACAAGGTGCTCGCCGAGGAGCTGCCGGACTACGGGCAACAGGCGTGCCGCAGCGCGCTCGACCGGCTGACCCGGGCCGGACACCTCCGCCGCATCAAGGTCCACGTCGCCGTGGCCGACGGCCAGATGCGCTGGGTGACGCGTACGTACTTCTCCCGGACCGCCCGCGACGCCGACTGGTGGGCCGCCCATGTGCGGTTCGTCCGGGGCATGGACGCGCCGGGGCAGCCCCCGGCACCTGCCGCCGTGGAAACGGTCGAGGAGCCGGAGCCCGGCGTCCGGGCCCCGCGCTCGGAGGCGTACGGCCTCCTCGCCGGGCTCGGCCGCCGCGAGCCCCGGCTCCAGCTCTCCGAGGGCGACTGCGTGGAGCTGGAACACCTGGTCGGGGAGTGGCTGGCGCGCGGCGTCGGCCGCGAACAGATCACCCAGGCCCTGACCTCGGGCCTGCCGGCGTCCGTGCACTCCGCCGGACCCCTCCTCCGTAAACGACTGGAGACCAAGATGCCGCCGAGCCCCGCCCCCCGGCAGGAGAAGGACCACCCGAGCGAGCAGATCGTGGGCGCCGTGATGATGTGCCTCTTCTGCGACGAGGACGAGACGACGACCACGCTGGACCACGGCGTCTGCCGCGACTGCCGCGCCGAGATCGCCCGCGACGAGGCGGCCGGTCTGAGCGGCGATGTACCCGACACATTCCTGGCCCGCCCGCGCGCCGAGGTCGACGTCGCCGCCCGCATGGCCGAACTCCGCTCGGCCACCGTCCGCCCGGTCCTCCCGGCCCCCAGGTCGCGCCGATGAGCGTGCAGGAGATCCCGGTCGGGGCACCATGGAGGCAAGGAGGCGACGCCATGACCCCCAGGACCACCGCCCAGCCCCAGATGAGTGTCGAGGAGTTCGAGGAACTCGCCCGCCGAGCCCCCGAACTGGTGCGGCTGGAGTTCATCCATGGAAAGGTCCAGGTAAAGCCCGTGCCGAACGGGAATCACGCGGAGATCGTCAAGTGGCTGCAGAAGCTCTGCATGCAGCATCGGCCGGACCTGTGGCTCTATCCCGAGCAGGGCCTCGCCGTCGAGACGTACCGCAAGGGCCGGGCCCGGCCCGACGGCGTTCTCGCGCCCGACGAGCACTTCGCCGGGACGGGGGAGTGGGCGGCCCCCACCGGCGTACTGATGACCGTGGAAGTCACCTCCCGCGACGCCGACACCAACCGGCGCGACCGGGTCGAGAAGCCTGACGGCTACGCGGCGGCCAGCATTCCGGTCTACCTGCTCGTCGACCGTGAGGCGTGCTCGGTCACCGTCTTCACCGAGCCGGAGAAGGGCGCGTACCGCTCCGCCACCACCCGGCCCTTCGGCGCGGTCGTCGAGCTGCCCGAGCCCGTCGGCTTCACGCTCGACACCGAGAAGCTCAAGGAGTACGCCGACTGACCCTCCCGGCTCGCCGGTCCGTGCCCGATCGTGTGGGCTGGGACACAAACGGGAGTGCTCCCGGGCTGGGTGGGCAACAGCCCCGTACGAGCGGTTCGGGGCGACACGCCGTACCGGGTGATGAGCGGGACATCTCACCATCTGGTATGGACGGGTCGATTCCGGACTGCTCGTTAGACTGAGCCGACCGCAGTAATGACTGAGCGAGGAGCGCACGTGGGCCTTGTCGTGCAGAAGTACGGAGGCTCCTCCGTAGCCGATGCCGAGGGCATCAAGCGGGTCGCCAAGCGAGTCGTCGACGCCAAGAGGAACGGCAACCAGGTGGTTGTCGTGGTGTCCGCGATGGGTGACACGACGGACGAGTTGATAGACCTCGCCGAGCAGGTGTCTCCGATGCCTACCGGCCGTGAATTCGACATGCTGCTGACCGCCGGCGAGCGGATCTCCATGGCCCTGCTGGCGATGGCGATCAAGAACCTGGGCCACGAGGCCCAGTCGTTCACGGGCAGCCAGGCCGGTGTCATCACCGACTCGGTCCACAACAAAGCGCGCATCATCGACGTCACGCCCGGCCGCATCCGGACCTCGATCGACGAGGGCAACATCGCCATCGTCGCCGGGTTCCAGGGCGTGAGCCAGGAGGGCAAGAACATCACCACGCTCGGCCGCGGCGGGTCGGACACGACCGCCGTCGCGCTGGCCGCCGCGCTGGACGCCGAGGTCTGTGAGATCTACACCGACGTCGACGGCGTCTTCACCGCGGACCCCCGGGTCGTGAAGAAGGCGAAGAAGATCGACTGGATCTCCTTCGAGGACATGCTGGAGCTGGCCGCGTCCGGTTCCAAGGTGCTGCTGCACCGCTGCGTCGAGTACGCACGCCGTTACAACATCCCGATCCACGTCCGCTCGTCCTTCTCCGGACTGCGCGGCACCTGGGTCAGCAACGAGCCGCAAGGGGACCAGAAGGTGGAGCACGCGATCATCTCCGGAGTCGCCCACGACGTCTCGGAGGCCAAGGTCACCGTCGTCGGCGTCCCGGACAAGCCGGGCGAGGCGGCCGCGATCTTCCGCGCCATCGCGAACGCCGAGATCAACATCGACATGGTGGTGCAGAACGTCTCCGCCGCGACGACCGGGCTGACGGACATCTCCTTCACCCTGCCCAAGGCCGAGGGCCGCAAGGCCATCGACGCCCTGGAGCGGACGAGGAGCTCCATCGGCTTCGACTCGCTCCGTTACGACGACCAGATCGCGAAGATCTCCCTGGTCGGCGCCGGTATGAAGACGAACCCGGGCGTCACCGCCGGCTTCTTCGAGGCGCTGTCCGACGCGGGCGTCAACATCGAGCTCATCTCGACGTCCGAGATCCGCATCTCGGTGGTCACCCGTGCCGACGACGTCAACGAGGCCGTGCGCGCCGTGCACACCGCCTTCGGTCTCGACAGCGACTCCGACGAGGCAGTCGTCTACGGAGGCACCGGCCGATGACCGCACGCCGCCCTTCGCTCGCGGTCGTCGGTGCGACCGGGGCGATCGGCGGCGTCATGCTCCGGATCCTCTCGCAGCACGCGGACGTCTGGGGCGAGGTCAGACTCGTCGCCTCACCGCGCTCGGCCGGCCGCAAGCTGGTCGTGCGCGGCGAGGAGACCGAGGTGCTCGCGCTCGCCGAGGACGTGTTCGACGGCATCGACGTGGCCCTCTTCCTGGTGCCGGACGACGTGTCCGCCCACTGGGCCCCGATCGCCGCGTCCAAGGGCGCCGTCGTCGTCGACGACTCGGCGGCCTTCCGGCTCGACGACGACGTACCGCTGGTCGTCCCGGAGATCAACCCCCACGCCGCCCGGCTCCGGCCGCGCGGCATCGTCGCGTCCCCGAGCTGCACCACGCTGTCGCTGATCGTCGCGGTCGGCGCGCTGCACGCCGAGTTCGGGCTGCGCGAGCTGATCGTCTCCTCCTACCAGGCGGTCAGCGGTGCGGGCCGGGACGGCGTCGCGGCCCTGCGCGAGCAGCTGGCGCTGGTGGCCGGCACGGATCTCGGCACCCGGCCCGGGGACGTACGCCGGGCCCTCGGTGACGAGGCCGCCACGGCGGACAGCCCGTTCGCCGCGCCCGTCGCCCTGAACGTCGTGCCCTGGGCCGGAACCCACGCCGGCGACGGCTGGTCCTCCGAGGAGATGGCCATCCGCGAGGAGTGCCGCAAGGTGCTGGCTCTGCCGGCTCTCAAGGCCACCGCGACCTGTGTGTACGTCCCCGTCGTCGCGACGCACTCGATGTCCGTCCACGCCCGCTTCGAGAACGAGGTCGCCGTAGGCAAGGCGCACGAGATCCTGGCGACCGCCCCCGGCGTGGTGCTGTTCGACAGTCCGGAGTCCGGAGATTTCCCCACTCCGTCCGATGTGGTCGGCACCGATCCCACCTGGGTGGGCCGCGTCCGGCGGTCGATGGACGACCCGCACGCCCTGGAAATGTTCCTTTGCGGTGACAATCTCCGAAAAGGTGCGGCTTTGAACGTGGCGCAGATCGCCGAATCGGTTGCCGCCGAATTCCCCCGGGCATGATCGAACCTATTTTGTAGGATCTGTGAACGCCCTATGAGTGATTTGCTGGTCTGAACCTCTTGAGCTGGGACGTTGTCTTATCCGACGATGATCTCCCGGCCATCTGCAACCGCACCTCGGCCGGGCGGCGTCTATGCGGTCACTCTTGCGTGGCCAGACGCTATGACGGGGCATTTGGGGAAGAGCAGGTACGTATGAGGGCATGTCGCACAGTGCTGAACGTGGCACCGTCCGCGTACAACCCTGACGGGGGGCAGCGTGTCCAACAGGCGTGGCAGAGGTTCTCGACATCACAGTGGTGGGCCCGTTGCGAGGCGCGTCGACGCGTCCGCTCCGGCGGCCCCGCGCGCCCGGCGGCATGCCGGTGATCGCGCCCATGCCCGCTGCGCGCCCGGCCCAGCTGCCCTCGCAGCGCGGAGGTGCTGACGAGAGCGTGGCAGCCGGAACCACGGTCGACCATCTCACCGAGACCTACCGCGCCCACTACCGCTCCCTGCTCGGCCTCGCGGCCCTGCTGCTGGACGACACCGCGTCCTGCGAGGACGTGGTGCAGGAGGCGTTCATCCGCGTGCACTCCGCGCGCAACCGGGTCCGCGAACGGGAGAAGACCCTCGCGTACCTCCGCCAGACCGTGGTGAACCTCTCGCGCTCCGCACTGCGCCGCCGCATCCTCGGGCTGAAGCTGCTCTCCAAGCCGATGCCGGACATGGCGAGCGCGGAGGAGGGCGCCTACGACCAGCTGGAGCGGGACGCGCTGATCAAGGCGATGAAGGGGCTGCAGCGACGCCAGCGCGAGGTGCTGGTGCTGCGCTACTTCGCGGACATGACGGAGGCCCAGGTCGCCGAGACGCTGGGTATCTCCCTGGGGTCGGTCAAGGCGTACGGTTCCCGGGGTATCGCGGCGCTGCGCGTCGTGATGGAGGCCCAGGCGTGAGCGGGCCCGAGCAGCGCCCCGGACAGGGCCCCGAGCACAGGAACGAGAATGACCCGACGGGAAGCGGAATGGTGAACCACGGGCCGGAGAAGACTCCGCACACCGATCCGGACCGCCCGCACGACGGGAGCGCCGGACCCGAGCCGGGCCGGACCCCGGAACCCGCGCCGCCCGCGCGGGTGGACGACGAGACCGGCGAGGACCCGGACGAGCTGGACGAGGTGGCCCTGCGCCGCATGCTGCAGGGCGCGGTGCGCGAGCTCGCCCCCTCCGAGGGGACCCTCGACCATCTCCACCGCGCCGTCCCCGCCCGCCGGGCCAGGCGACGGCAGGCCGTCGTCGGGGCGGCCGCCGCGGCCCTGCTGATCGGCACCGCCGTCCCCGCCTTCGTCCACGTCGCGGCCTCGGACGGCCCGTCCACTGCCCGCCCCGCCATCGCCGGACACGGCGAGCAGGCCCAGGGCGGCAACGGGGACGACACCGGCCCCGAGGAGCCCGGCCGGCGGACCGTGGAGCCCACCGAGCGCGAGAGCGAGGGCGGCATCGGCGAGGCCGACCCGGACCCCAGCCCCACCGAACGCGGTGGCAGCGACCCCGACGGGGCCGTGGCGGGCGAGGAGACCGACTCCCCGAGCGCCGATTTCGCGTCCCTGCCGGTCTGCGACCCGAGTCAGCTCGGCGTCGCCTCCGCGAGCACCGACGCACCGGGGGCCGACGGCACGGTCTACGGCAGCTTCAAGATCGCCAACGTGTCCGGCAAGGACTGCACGGTCAGCAGCAACGGCACGGTGGGCTTCACCGCCACCGGCGCGGCCGACCCGCTCAGGATCGGCGTCGTCCAGCACGCGGCGGGCGACGCGGCCCCCGGGCTGCCGGACCCCTCGCAGGAGCCGGGAACGGTGCTGCTGAAGCCGGCCATGGCGTACGAGGTCAAGTTCGCCTGGGTGCCGACCGACACCTGTCCCGCCGTGGGGCCCTCACCGAGCCCGACCCCGTCGGCGGACGGCGCGGGCGGATCGGTCGGCGAGGGCACCGACCAGTCCGGCGTCGAGGCGCAGTCGCTGTACGAGGACGGGGGCACGGCGGAGGGCAGCGTCGCCGTGACGCACACCCCGGAGACGGGAGCGCCCACCGCGGAGACGAAGATCCCCAACGCCTGCGCGGGCACGATCTACCGCACGGGCGTGCTCGCCACGTCGTAGTCCGGCGAGGGCGGGTCCTGCGCGTCTTCCGGTACGAGGCCCAGCGCGATGTCGCGCTCGGCCTCGGCCTCGCGGCGCACCAGCCGGAACCACATGAAGAGCACGAAGCCGGCGAAGACGAACCACTCGCCCGTGTACCCCAGGTTCTGGAAGGCCTTCAGATCGAGGCCGCTGCCCTGCGGGGCCGCGGCGGGCACGGGCTTCAACGCACCGCCCGTAGCGCCCGCCCCGGCCTCGGGAAGCGTCACCCAGGCGTCGTACACGTCGTACGGGACGAGGTTCACCAGGGTCGCGGCGCTGATCATGCCGACCTGGCCCGCGGGGAGCCCGCCCCGGACGTCGACGCCGTCGCTGTTGGTGTTCTCGGAGGCCTGGAGGTCGCCGGTCACCGTGACCTCGCCCTCCGGCGCGGCGGGCACCGGGGCGTCGCTCGCGGAACCGGGCAGCCAGCCCCGTACCACCGGCAGGGCCTTGCCGCTGTCCGTACGCAGCAGACTCAGGACGTAGAAGCCCTGCCGGTCGTCCAGTTCACGGCCGGGCACCAGGAACTGGTCGGCGTACGTGCCGGTGGCGACGGCCGGGCGGCCGGACGTCACCTTGTCGACGGGCAGCAGCTCGTCCAGGGGTTTCGCGGCCCGCGTGCTGGGATCGGGCCGCTTCTCCGCCTGTTCGTGCGACTGCACACGGTCCTCGAAGCGGCCGAGCTGCCAGGTGCCCATGAACACGCAGAACGGGATGGCCAGCACGACGAAGAGGTTGATCCCCCACCATCGCGGGGTCAGCAGGAACCGGTACACCCCTCAAAGGTACGGTTCCCCGCCCCGGGCGCCCGGAGCGGGGTCCGTGATTCATCCGGCGCTCACGCCCGCCCCGGGGCCCGTGGAGGCGGCCACGCCTCCTCCCAGGTGCTTGAGGGCGAACTCCAACTCCAGCCGCACCTGCTTGATCCGCTCCTCCACCACGAGCGAGCCGTGCCCGGCGTCGTACCGGTACACCTCGTGGACCGCGCCGCGCGCCGCGAGCCGGTCCACGTAGTTCTCCACCTGACGGATGGGGCAGCGCGGATCGTTGACGCCCGCCGAGATGTAGAGGGGGGCGCTCACCGCGTCGACGTACGTCAGCGGGGACGAGGCCTCGAAGCGCTCGGGAACCTCCTCCGGCGTGCCGCCCAGCAGCGTGCGGTCCATCGCCTTCAGGGCCTCCATCTCGTCGTGGTAGGCCGTGACGTAGTCCGCGACGGGTACGGCCGCCAGGCCCAGCGCCCAGGAGCCGGGCTGGGTGCCGAGGCCGAGCAGGGTCAGGTAGCCGCCCCACGAACCTCCGGCCAGGACCAGCCGCTCCGGGTCCGCGAGCCCGGACGCCACCGACCAGTCCCGCACGGCCGCGATGTCCTCCAGCTCGATCAGGCCGACCCGGTGCTTCAGCGCGTCCGTCCAGGCGCGGCCGTAACCGGTGGAGCCCCGGTAGTTGACCCGGACGACCGCGAAGCCGTGGTCCACCCAGGCGGCGGGACCGGAGGCGAAGGCGTCGCTGTCGTGCCAGGTCGGGCCGCCGTGGATCTCGAAGATCGTGGGGAAGGGCCCTTCGCCGGTGGCGGGCTTCTGCACGAGGGCGTGGATCCTGCCTCCCGGCCCCTCCACCCACGCGTCCTCGACGGGCACCGACGGCGGGGCCTTCGCACCCGGCGGGTCCAGGACCACCGCGCCGCTCGTCGACCGCACCACGGGCGGCTGCGCGGCCGAGGACCACAGGTACTCCACCGTGCCGTCCGGGCGGGCCGTGGCGCCCGACACCGTGCCGGCGGGGGTCTCCACGCGCACGGGCTCCGGGGCTCCCGGCTCGTACCGCCACAGTTCGCTGCGGGCCTCGAAGCTGTGCTCGATGAGCAGCGCGGAGCCGTCCGGATACCACTCGGCGCCCACATCGCCCGGCAGGTCGACCGGCAGCGCGGTCTCCGTGCCCGCGACCGGGTCCCAGATCATCGGCTCCCAGCGGCCCCGGCGCTGATGCCCGACGAGCAGCCGGGTGTCGCCGGCCACCGGGGCGAAGCCCAGCACGGCGAGCCCCAGCTCCTCGGTGCCGCCCTCGGTGTCGTCCAGCTCGGCCACCGTGGAGCCGTCGGGGCGCACCACGCGCAGCGCGGAGTGCATCGCGTCGCCGTGCTCGGTGTGCTCCAGCGCGATCAGGGTCCCGTCGTGGGAGAGGTCCCCGACCCCGGCGGACTCCCGGTGCCGGTAGATCTCGACGGGCTCGGCGCCCGGCGTCCGCACCACGTGGACCGTCGTGCCGTCCTCGTCGGTCGAGCGGCCGATCACCGCCGAACCGTCCCGCCCGATGGCCAGGCCCGCCGGGTAGGAGGGTGCGAGGCCGGGGGCGGCCGGCTCGTCCTCCCCGCCGCCGAACGGCTGGCGCATCCACACCCCGAACTCGTCGCCGTCGGTGTCGCTGAACCACCAGACGGCTTCCCCGTCCGGCGTCAGCACCCCGTCCGTCGTGCCGTTCGGCCGGTCGGTGACCTGCCGCTGCCGCCCGCTCGCCCGGTCCCACGCGTACAGCTCGTAGGTCCCCGTGGCGTTGGAGACGAACAGCGAGCGGTCGGGCGCGTCCTCGGCCCAGTCGGGAAGGGACACCCGGGGCGCGCGGAACCGCTTCTCCCAGTCGGGTACTGCTGTTGCATCAGTCGTCATCCCCCTATCCAACCCGATCGCCCGGCCTGCCCGTAGCGGGATGCGGAATGCCTCTCGCCGGGGGGCGCGTGCGGGTCGGGACGGAATTCCCGGGGCTGAATTCGGGGTCGAATTGCGGAGTTCGAAGATGCCTCATCCATGGGGGCCGGGCGATTGTCAACCTTCGGCGGCGTGACAGAAGTCGCACGGGAAGTCGGCGGAATGCAGGAGTCCGGTTCTTCTGATTTCGATGAGGGTGTAATGGATCGGATCAAGATCGGATGAACCGGACATGTGCTGCTTCTAATGGGCTTCGAAACCCGCTGACCAGTGCTAATGTTCGGCGACTTTTCGGTTTTCCGTTCGAGGGGGTCTCGGCGACCGGAAAGTCCAGGGAGGGGATTCCCATGGTAGGAAGTCGTATGCGCAAGGCTGTTTTTGTCGCCGGAGCCGCCGCGGCGCTCGTGTTCGCGACGAACACGGGTGCCTGGGCGAACTGGACCGCCTATAACTGGGTGGGCGACCAGGGCAAGATGTCCCAGCAGTGGGTCGACGAGTCGTACAACGAAATCAACTTCACCGGTTGCAAAGAGGTGTACGGCCGGACGAGCGTCAACGTGGAGCTCTGGCAGCAGATCGACTGGGGGAGCGACAAGATGCACGACTCCTCCAAGTTCACGGCCTGCTTCAACGGCTCCGGCTCCAAGAGCACGGCCACGGAGGAAGGGCTGCCCAGGGACAGCTACTACTTCGAGATCGGAAACATCGGTTCCGGTTGCATTTCCTGCGCCGTCGCCGTCAACAAGGTCAACGTGGACACCACCAAGGCCGACTGATCCCTGCCGGGCCTCCGCGCGCCCTGCGCGGAGGCCCGGCTCTGCGCTCCACGACGAGGCCCCATGCGACTCTCCACCTCTCTCCGCACGCACCCGGCCGTGCTGGCCACGCCCTTCATCGGGGCCTTCTTCTGCTACGTCTTCCTGACCAGCACCCGGCGTATCGAGCAGCTCATCGACCTGCCCTGGGCCGCACAGGCCGCCTCCTACGCCGCGCACGCCCCCGTCCCGATGGCCGCGGCCGCCGCGGCGGGGCTCACCGCTGTTGAGGCCACCCGGCTCAAGGCGCTGGGCGCCTGGCAGCTGGGCGCCGTCCAGCCCACGTGGCGCATCGCGCTGCAACCCGTCCTCGTCACCGTGGCGTGCCTCTCGACGCTGACCGCCGGAGTCATGGCGGGCGGCCTGTGGGTGGTCGGTGTCCTTCCCGACCTGTACGCACTCCAGCTCCTGGCCATCGTGATGGTGCTGATCGCCGCCCACGCGGTCATCGGCTTCGTCGTCGGCCGACACCTCCATGCGCTGTACTCCGCGCCGCTGGTGGCGGTGGCGGTCTTCGTGGGCATCAGTTCTCCGCTGGGCACGGACAGCTACTGGGCGCACCATGTCACCGGGGCGATCGACTGGGTGGGATTCGGTGAGGCGTATTCGCCCGCCATGACCGTGGCGGCGGTCCTGCCCACGGTCGGTCTGGCACTGGCCTGTGTCGCGCTGGCGGCCTTCCGCCGCGACCCGGTCCGCTACGTCGCCCTGTCCCTCGTCCTGGCCGTCGGTGGTCTGCTCGGCGCCTACGGCATCACCGCGGACTGGCGTTCGATGCCTCCGACCGCCAAGGGACTGGCTCCGGTCGTCTGCGAGGGGACCGCGCCCGAGGTCTGCCTGCCGGAGGCGGGGGCCGATCACATCGGTGAGGTCCAAGTCGAACTCCGGCGGATGACCGACCGGTTGGAGGCCAAGGGCCTCATCGAGCGAAAGCCCGAGCGTGTCACCGACATCTCCGTGGCGGACGTCCGGCGGATCGACACCGACGGAGCGGGCTGGACCCTCGCCCTCGCACCGGGTGCCGCGGATCAGGTGCTCCGGGAGAACATCGCCATCTCCGTGGTCGGCGCGCCCTGCGAGGAACCGGACTGGAACGTGCTGCACGTCAACACCCTCTGGGCGGCCCGGACGATAGGCGTCGAGAACCACTACATGACGTGGCTCTCACGGGAGACCCAGAAGTTCAGCCAGGGCCAGACCAGGGAACAGCTCCTGTCCGAGACGGGATCGGTGGCCGAGCTGCCCCTGCCGGAACAGAAGAAGTGGTACGCCCAGAAGCTCACGTCCGCCTGCCCGGCCGGCAGCCGGCCATGATCTGGTGGCTGCGCCAACGGGGCGCTCTCGGACTGCTGCCCGGTGCGCTGCTCGCCTTCGCAGTGGGCATCGGTCTGACGAGCGGGGTGTCCGTCGTCTTCCCCTCGTTCCTGGGGAACTACGCGATGATGACGGAGCTCAGCACCTTCGTCGCCGTCATCCCCGGCATCTCGCTGATCGCCTGCCTGGAGCGGCGGATGTCCCCGGTGGAACGCTCCGCCGTCCGGCGCGTCGACGCACGGGACATCGTTCTGGTGTCCGGCTTCGCGCTCCTGGTGTCCTTGGTGGCCGCGGGGATGTCTCTCGCGGGGGCGGACGCCCTCCTGGTGGCCGCGCGCAACAACCTCCTCTTCTGCGGACTCGCCCTGGGCGCCTGGCCCCTGCTCGGGCACCGCGCGACGCTGGTCCCCGTCTTCTGGATGATCCAGTCCATGTTCCTCGGCAGTCGGAGCCGTGACGACCCCTACCCCTGGGTGATTGTCACCGAGGCGGCTGACGTCACCCACGCCGCCGTGGGGGCCTTCGCCGTCTTCCTGGCCGGGATTCTCGCCTTCATCTGCCTCGTACCAAGGACCGACCGATGAGCCTGCAACTGGACCGCGTCACCTTCCGCTACCGCCGCTGGGAACGCCCGGTGCTCTCCGGCTTCAGCTACGAAGTCCCCGACGAGGGCCTGACGATCCTGCTCGGCCCCAACGGGGCGGGCAAGTCGACCACGATGTCCCTCCTGGCCGGCACGGTGGCGCCCGGGGGAGGCAAGGTCCGCCTCAAGGGCTCCGACGTCACCTCCGCCACCGTTGAGTACCGCCGCCATGTGGCGTGGCTGCCGCAGAAGGTGCCGACGTCACGGCAGCTGACCGCCCGTGAGTACGTGGCGTACGTGGCCTGGCTGAAGGGCGAGGACCGTTCCGCCGCGTGGGAACGCGCGGGTACGGTCCTGGAACAGGTGGGCCTCGCCGAACAGAGCGGCCGGAGGACGGCCAAGCTCTCCGGCGGCCAGCTCCGCCGGGTCGGCATCGCGTGCGCCCTCGCCCACGACGCGCGGGTGATCCTCCTCGACGAGCCCACCGCCGGCCTCGACCCGCACCAGCGGACCGTGTTCCGCGACGTGCTGCGGAAGGTCACCGAGCGGATCCCGGTGCTGATGTCCACCCACGACATCGCCGACCTGGCCGACGAGGCGAACACCGTCTCCCTCATGGACCGCGGCCGCATACTCCACCACGGGGCGACCGGGAGCTTCCTGGAGCACGCACGGCCCGACGCCGCCGCCGGCCGGCAGGCCGAGTCCGCGTACTCCGTCCTCATGGGTCTTGAGGGCACCGGATAACCACTCGCGCCCCGCCCGGCCCGTGGGTAGCTTCCCGGACATGTACTCCCCGACTCCGGACGACTGGCACGAGACCAACCGCGCGCGGTGGGACGAACGCGTGCCGATCCACGTGGCGAGCGACTACTACGAGCTGGACGCGTTCCGGGCGGGCAAGGACGCGCTGCGCGCCTTCGAGCTGGCCGAGGTCGGCGACGTCACCGGGAAGACCCTGCTGCACCTCCAGTGCCACTTCGGCCTGGACACCCTGTCCTGGGCGCGGCACGGCGCCGCACAGGTCGTGGGCCTCGACTTCTCCGAGCCCGCGGTCGAGACCGCCCGGGGCCTGGCCAGGTCGCTGGAACTGGGCCCGGAACGGGCGGCGTTCGTCGTGGCCGACGTGTACGACGCACCGGCCGTCGTCCCCGATTCCGCGTACGACATCGTCTACACGGGCATCGGTGCGCTGGGCTGGCTGCCCGACATCGATCGCTGGGCCGAGACCGCCGCGTCGCTGGTCGCGCCCGGCGGTTTCCTCTACCTGGCGGAGTTCCATCCGCTGACCGACTCGATGGACGAGACCGGTTCGGTGGTCACCGACGACTACTTCAGCCGCGACGCCTGGGTGGACGAGACGCCGGGCACGTACACCGACCTCGACGCGCCGACCGTGCACAACCGCAGCGTCGAGTGGCAGCACCCGGTGGGCCGGGTGGTGACGGCGCTCGCCTCGGTGGGCCTGCGGATCGAGTTCCTCCACGAGCACGACTCCTCGCTCGTCCAGCGGTTCGAAACCCTGGAGCGCCATGCGGACGGCCACTACCGCTTCCCGGCGGGCCGGCCGAGGATCCCGCTGATGTACTCGATCAAGGCGTCGCGCCCGGTCGAGCGCCAGGGATGACCGCAGGTCGAAGTCGCCCTGTGGGGCTTCTCCGGCCGATTGTCAGTGGTGGGGGCCACACTCTTTTCCATGACTGACATGACAGGAAGCGCTCCACGGACGACGACGGCCGCGCTGCGCGGGACGGTGGAGACGTACTGGACGGCGGCCGAGGCGCGCGACTGGACCGCGTTCGGGGCGACCCTCGCCGAGGACGTGGTGTACGACCTGCCGCAGACGCGCGAGCGGATCCGCGGCAAGGAGCGGTATCTCCGGTTCAACCAGGAGTATCCGGGCGACTGGCACGTCCGGGTCGAGCGGATCGTCGCCGACGCGGAGGGGCGGCAGGCCGCGGCCCGGACCGGATTCACGGTGACGGGGGAGCAGGAGGGCGAGCCGCCGCAGGAGTTGGATGCGATCCACTTCTTCACGTTCGACGACCAGGGGCTGATCACCGGGGTGACGGACTTCTGGCCCGAGTCGTACGAGCCTCCGGCCGGCCGTGAGCACCTGGTCGAGCGCTACTGAAGGCGGCGGCCCACCGGTCGACCGGTGAACCGCCGCCCTGTGTCGCCGCTCGGTCCTACACCACCGAGCGGAAGGCGGGCAGATAGCCGCCCGACTGCCCAGCGGCCTTGGGGTGGTACGAGTTCTGGATCGGGACCGTGACGCTGTGGATCCAGGCAGCGCCCGAGCACAGCTCGTGTCCGGTGAATTCGTCGACCACGCTGGAGAAGGTGAACCCGGCGTCGGCGGACCGCTTGGCCAGGACCCCGTTCAGGACGTCCGACGCGTTGTTGATCGCGGACCGTTCGGCCTCGGTGAGCCCGGCGATGCAGCTGCCGGACAGCTTGTAGAAGCGGGGGTAGCCGAGGACCACGACCTGGGCCTGCGGCGCGCGGGCCCGGATGTTGTCGTAGAGCGAATCGAGGCTGCCGGGCAGGGAGCTGTTCATCTGCCGAACGGCGGCGTTCACGCTGCTGATGCAGGTGGCCTCGCTTCCCAGCACGCAGTCCTGCATGACGTCGGCGAACCCGACGTCATTGCCTCCGGCGGTGACGCTGACCAGCGAGGTGGACGCGCTGAGCACCCCGAGCTGGCGGCTCGCCACGGACGAGGTGGTCGCCCCCGAGCAGGCGACGAAGTCGAACGAGGCGGGGGAGTTCGCGGCCTGCCACAGATACGGGTAGGCCTTGGTGCTGCGCCGGCAGTCGCCGCTGTCGGAGAGGTAGCTTCCGGCGCCGACACCCGAGGAGTAGGAATCGCCGAGCGCGACATAGCCGCCCGCGGCGGCGGAGTCGGCCGCGGAAGCCGGTCCGGCGACGCCGAGAACGGCCACTGCGGCGAGGGCGAGAGTGGATACGGATGCCCAAATTCTTCGTACTGACACGGCTGCCAGCCCTTCGGCGCGTGGGGGATGGGGAGTTGAAGGAGCGATGCAGTTTCTAGCAGCTCGCGGTACCCACCGGTAATGCCCGTACGGGAAGTCGTCTGATATGCCCGAATGATCGTTCGGTGGCCCATGCTCCGCGCGTAGATAAACCCTCAACTTCGTGTCGTTACAGGCAAGTACAAGGAAATTCTGTGCGTCCCGACCAGGCCGGACCGGACGGTGGCACGCGGCCCTGAGGGCCCCTGCCCGGCGCCCGGCGCACCGGAGAGTTCATCCGGTCGGCTCACCCCCGGGAGTATTCCGGCCGTGCCGTCGTCCTCTGGTCCTCCGGTGCCCTGATCCCTGACGCACGAGGGGAGATGGGCGGCTCGTACCCAGTCGCGGGTGACGGAGCTGACGCGGCGGGCGGCCCCGCACGGTCCACCGCCGTGGACATGCCCGGCGGTAGCCTGCGGTGGACGATCGTGGCCCGGTCGTGCCGAACTCGGCAGCCCCGACGGCGATGTCGTACGTACGGTCCTGGAGCGGCTTCACGGTGGCGTCCGCGAAGCGGTCGGATCGCCTGGTCCCGGCCGCGGCGGACAAGACGGTGCGCCTGCGGCCGCCCGGCGAGCGGCGACAGGTCGCCCGGGTCGGGGTGGACGCCACGACCTGCCCACCGACGCCGTCGCACTGGACCGCGTACGCACCGCTCTGGCCTCGCTGCTCACCGGCGTCGGCCACCCTCGCAGGGTGGTCAACGGTACGGTCGCCCGGCTCGGCGGAAGTCGGGCGGACGACCGGCGGTACGCGGGGCGCTGTACGCGGGTCTCCGTACGGCTCTCGCTCTGCGCCGGCAGCCCGGCGAGCGCCTGCGGCCGGCTACGGCTATGTACGCGTCGCCTTCCGCGTCGGTCCCGATGCGAAAGCAGTTGTCGCCCTCTCCGCGGAAGGGGGCCTCCCACTCGGTGTCCGCCACGGGCACGACCTGGCGGGGGCGACGGGCCCGGGTGCGGTCCAGGGGGATGCCGTCTGACGGCGCGCGGACGCCCGGCGATGCCTGGGGCTCACGCCGTGGGCGCGAGGGGCGGGGACGGAAGACTCGAACGCACGTCCCGCGGGCGCGAGTGTGAGCGAACGTGACGCCAATATTGTCTGTTGACATTGCCAACGCGTGTACGTGATGATTCTGGAGTGAACGGTTCGGCTTTCCCGTCGTGACCGCCGCCCACTCCCGTGAGGAGCACGCCATGCGCGACGAGACCCCCCTGCGCCAGCTGATCGCCGAGCGCATCGACGCCGCCGAGCCGTCCGCTCTGTCCCCCGAGGCCGCCGCCCTGCTCCGCGACACGCTCCCGGAGCCCGCTCCGGAGGAGGAGGGGCGGGCCGGCCCCGTGTACCTGCGGTCCATCACGGCGGCCGGCTGGCGGGGCGTGGGCCCCGAGGCGACGCTCGACCTCCCGTACGGCCCCGGTCTCACCGTGATCGCGGGCAGCAACGGCACCGGGAAGTCGAGCTTCGCGGAGGCCGCCGAGATCGCGCTCACCGGGTTCAACGCCCGCTGGGACGGCAGCAACGGCGGTAAGCCCCGCGCGGCGCCTTGGCGGAAGGGGTGGCGCAACCTGCACGAGACCGCGGTTCCCCAGGTCGCCGTAAGCCTCACCCTCGACGACGCCGCCGAGCCGGTCACGGTGCGCCGCACCTGGCACGGGGAGAAGGTGGAGGACGCGCGTACGACGGTGGTCCGGGAGGACGGCACCGAGCTGAAGCTGGAGGAGTGCGTGAACGCCGCGATGCTCGACGTCTACCGGCCGTTCCTGCCCTACAGCGAGCTGGGCTCGATGGTGGACGGCACGATGAGCGATCTGTACCGGAAGATCTCCACGTTCATCGGGCTCGGCCGGCTCGGCGAGATGGACATCCGGCTTGCGGCCCGGGTCAAGGAGTACGAGGACATCGAGGCCAGGCCCCGCCCGCTGCGGACCGCGGCCGTCGAGGCGCTGAACGGTCTGGACGACCGGCGTGCCGTCGACGCGATGCGGGCTCTCGGCGGGCGGGTCCCCGATGTCGACGCCGTACGGGCCCTGCTCGACCAGGACGCGGTCGCCGACCAGGGCGACGCGGCCCGCCTTCGGGCGCGCGCCTCCCTGACCGGCCCCGACGAGGCGGAGGTGGCCGGGGCGCTGGACCGGCTGAGGGAGGCCATCGCGGCCTTCGAGGACGTACGGCACTCCAACGCGGAGGACGCGCGCCGCCTGGCCGCGCTGCTGGAGGCCGCGTTCGAACAGCGCCGCCGGTCGGGAAGCCCCCATTGTCCGGTCTGCGGCACCGAGAACCGTCTCGACCAGGCATGGGCCGAGGCGACACGGGCCGAGATCGAGCGGCTCCAGGCGGAGGCGGCCGAGGCCGATGCCGTACGCCGCACGCTCAGCGGTGCCAAGCGTGCCGTGCACGACCTGGTGCAGCCCGTTCCCGACCCGCTGAGGGAGGAGGAATCCGATCTGGCGGGACTGTGGCGCGAGTGGTCGCTCTGCCGGAGTCTCACCGACCCCGCCGAACTGGCCGAGTGCGTCGGACGCCTCGCGCCGAGGCTGGCGGCTGCCTGCCGACAGTCCGGGGAGGAGGCCGCGCGTCGGCTGACCGACCGCGACACCGCCTGGCGGCCCGTGGCCGTGCGGCTTACGGAGTGGGTCGAGGCGACGGAGAAGGCGGAGGACGCGACCGGTCGGCGCAGAACGGCCAAGGCAGCCCGTGAGTGGTTCAGGAAGCTGACGGACGAGCTGAGGGACGACCGTATGGAGCGCTTCGACAAGCACGCCCAGGAGGTGTGGACGAAGCTCTGCGAGAGCAGCAGCGTCTCCCTCGGCCGCGTCAAGCTCAAGGGAACGGCCAAGCAGGGCGGAGTGGAGCTCGACGTCTCGGTGGACGACCACGCGGCGGCCGCGTACAGCGTGATGAGCCAGGGCGAACTGCACTCGCTCGCCCTTTCGTTGTTCATCCCCCGGGCCACGCACGAGGCCAGCCCGTTCGGCTTCCTCGTCATCGACGACCCGGTGCAGTCGATGGACACCCAGAAGGTGGAGGGGCTGGCCACCGTCCTCAGCGAGTGCGCCCGGCACCGCCAGGTCGTCGTCTTCACCCATGACAGCCGACTGGAACAGGCCATCACCCACCTCGGGATCGAGGCGACGGTCCACCGCATCTCCCGCGAGGAGAAGTCGCACGTGACCGTCGAGCGGATGAGGGACCCCCTCCAGCAGGCGCTCGGCGAGGCCCGGGAGGTCTCCCTCGACCCCTCCCTGCCCCAGGCCGTGGCCGACCGGGTCGTCCCGGCGATGTGCCGTGCCGCCCTGGAGGTCGCCTGCGTGGAGACCGCCCGTCGCACCCTGCGGGACGGGCAGGGCCGCCGCCTGAGCCTCGCGGAGTTCGAGAAGCGGGTGCCTGTCCAGGCGCGGACCAAGGAGTACGTGGCCTTCGCGCTGCTGGGGGACTCCTCCGGCGATGCCTGTGCGGCGGTCGAACGCCTTCATCCTGGAGGCGGCGCGTTGGTCGGTGAGCTGAACAGGGGAGCCCACGGAGGGCTGGCCACCGTCACGGACCGCAAGAGGCTGGTGGCGCGTACGGAACGGCTGGCCGAGGCCATCCGGCGCGGTGGCCGGGGCACCGTCGGCACGCAGGGCGGTTCCCGATGACGGACGACACCGCGCGCGCGGACGTCTCCGCCGCCCAGTCCCTCCTGCGCCCCTCGGCCGGCACGATGACCTCGCTCGGCCCCGGTGTGCGGGCCCGTGCGGCGGCGCTGCTGCTGCGCCGGGCCCTCGAACGCGGCCTGGACGACTTCTGGCAGGGCGTGGCCCCCGGCATGACGCGCGTCGGGAAGCACCGCATCCTGTGCCTGGGGGCCTACACCGACCGGGAGACCGCCAGGCGTTGCTACCTCACCTGGTCCGCGCTCAGCACCGCCTGCCACTACCGGGCGCACGACATGCCCCCCGCGCCCTCGGAGATCCAGAGCCGCCTGCCGGCGGTCGAAGTCCTTCTGGAGGCGCTCGAAAGGGGGCCCACGGTCCCGTCCGCCGCGACGCTCCCGCCCTCGCGACCGCAGGAAGCGGGCCGGTCGGCCGCAGCCACCCCCGCCCCGCCCCCGGCGCCGGGACGGCAGCCGAGCAGGACCGTTCCGAAGCCCGGCCCGCCACCGGGACGGCGGGCCGCACCTCCGGTCGTCGGCGGCCCGTGAGCGTAAAGGAGAGCCGTGCGCACGCCTCACGGCCGACGGCGGACGGCGACGCTCATCCTCACGACCGCGCGGGCTTCCGCCGGACCGGCTTCGGCAGCCATCCGATGTGCCGCAGGGTCGGCGCGACCCGGGTGAGCAGGAAGAAGACGACGGGCGTCCGTTCGTCCTCCTCGGGGAAGAAGAGCGCGTGCTGGACGGCGACGGTGTCCTGCGGATCGTCGAGGTCGACGTGGACGGGGTCCGCGAGGACGAAGGCCGTGTCCAGCACCACGTCGGGCCTGCTGGTCAGCTCCCGTAGCTCGTCCAGGCCGGGGTCCCCGGACGCCGACCTCTACCAGATGCTCGCCTACTGCACGGCGCTCGGCCTTCCGGACGGCCACCTCGTCTACGCGAGGGGATACGAGCCGAGCGTGACGCACCGGGTGCGCCACGCCGGAATCCGCATCCACCAGCACGCTCTGGCTCTGGACTGCCCGCCAGGAGAGCTGCTGGCCGAGATCGCCGTCATCGCCCGGTCGATGGCGGGCGGGACTGGTGACGCGCCCGTCAGGCGGGGTCCTCAGGCGGCACGAGAGCCCCGTTGGTGAGACCGTCGCGAGCGAGAGCGCTCGCCTGCTCCGCCAGCCGGGCGACTTCGCCGACGTACGCCTCGAACTCCCGCAGGGCGCGGAAGGCGGCACCGTATCGCTGTTGCTCCTCCACGGCCATCTGCGGGACGCGCGCGCCTTTCACGTCGAGGCGGTAGGAGCCGCTGCTGCTGGTCGAGCGGCGGTTGTTGGACGCACTGCGCAGAAAGCCCCGCAGGTAGTCGGTGTCCAACTGGTCGCTCTTCGAATGTGGTTCGGCATCGGTGAACTCGACAAGTCCGGCGCGGGACAGATCGGCCAAGCTGATCGTCGCGCCGTCCAGCGTCCCGGGCCCCTCGCCCGCCGAGAGAGCGGGCAGCAGGGCGTTCAGCTGCCCCAGCCTCTCCTCGATGCGCTGCCGGAGGGCACGGTATTCGGCAGGCAGATCCTCGCGTGCGGCGTCCACATGGGCACTCGGGGTGAGGTCGACGGAGTCGTTGAGCAGGTCGATGAGCGGCACGTCGACGGCTTGCCCGGCCGCGGGTTCCATCGGGCCGTCAGGCGAGTTGGAGGTGAGGTCCACCATGTGCACCGACCCGGAGCCGCCGGACGCGTCGGCCGGGCGGCGCAGGACCCACAGATGAACAGGCTGCGCGTGTGAGGCCACCATCCCGGGCGGCAGGGCCACGACATCCGTGAGGATGCCCCGGCGGACGATCTCCGCCCGGATGCGTCTGCCGGCCTTCCGGTAGGCCACGGACGCGGGCATGACGGCGACCACTCTGCCGCCGGGCGCGGTGTGGGCGTAGCAGTGCTGGAGCCAGGCCAGATCCCCTTCCGCCTTCGAGGGCGTGCCCAGCTCCCAGCGGGAGTCGAGAAGCAGCTCCTCGCGGCCCCAGTCGGGACCGGCGGTCGGCGGGTCGCACAGGACGAGGTCGGCACGGAGATCGGGCCAGTGGTCCTGGCGTAGGGAGTCCCCGGTCTCGACCACCGTGTTCCGGTGCCCGGCGAGGTCGGCTCGCGCCTGCGCCAGCTCCGCCACGGCCGGATCGATCTCCTGACCGCGCCGCACAGGGCCCGCCGCGGGGCCGACGGACAGGAGCAGGGTCCCGATGCCGCAGGCAGGATCGAGGATGACGGAGTCGTCGGGCACCGTCCCCGCGACCTGGCTCACTGCCTTGACCAGGCGCAGCGAAGTGACCTGGTCGGAGCCGACCCGTCGCGAGGAGTCGCGGAAACGCTCCACCAGCTGCTCGACGACCTGGCCCGGCGTTTCCTTCGCGGCCAGACCCGTGGCCAGGTCGGCCAGGTCCTCGTCCAGTCCGTCGGCGTCGCCACGGGCCAGGAGGCGGGCGACGCCGGTGACGCCCGTGATGATGTCGTCGCCGAAGCGTCCTCGTAGCGCTTGCCACAGGCGGACGTCGTCCGAGACATCCGTGCCCTTCTGCTGTTCGGCTAGCCAGGACCGGACTTCGGCGAGAGAGAAGAGCGGCGTGCTCGCTCCGGCATCGGCAGGGGCGGGAAAGTCGCCGTACCGCCGTCGCCAGTTGGAGACGGCGGCACGTGTCACCCCCGCCAGCCTGGCGATCTCTGCTCCGGTGATCAGCGATTCGGCGGCTGGTGGAGTTGATTCCTTCATGGCTCCACCGTACACGCGAGCGTCTGATAAGGAAGATGCCGTGTGTGTTGGCAACGTCAACGAGGAGCGTGATGATTTTCCTGATACTGCCTTGGCGGAGTGGTGGAACATCCTGAGCGGACGTCCTTCGCTATCTCGGCGGAGGTGGGGCTCGGCGTGCGTCGACATCTGCACCCGCGCTCGCCGGGCCCGCGTGCTTGTGTCGCGGCGCCGACCCCTATGCCCGCCGCCAGGGAGGCCCGCCAGCGGCTTCTCCCGGACAGCGTCGAGATGGCTGCACCGGTGGAGGCGGTGCCGAACGCCGCGGCGGCGGTGAACGCACCATAGGCCTTGGCCCCGCTCACGACAGCCCCGGCCGTGCCGGGATATCGACGTGGTTCAGCGTGCCGGAGCCGTGGTGCTCATCAGGGTGGCTTCGATGAGGTCGAAGCTGCTGGGGTGGCCGTGACCGAGGAGGTCTACCGGAAGCAGATCAGGCCGGTGATCCAGACAGGCGCCGTCGTGACGGACGGCATCTTCGGGGCGGGCCCACGGAAGCCGTAGGCACTCAGGAATCGACAGTCACGTCGGTAGAAACACAAAACCAGAGGGCCCAGTGCAACTTACACACTGGGCCCTCTGAACTGCTATTTAGCTGTCGGGGTGGCGGGATTTGAACCCACGACCTCTTCGTCCCGAATGAGGATCGGACAAGATCACTACCGGCTGAGATTGATGTCTGTGCAGGTCAGGCTGTTGGTCTCGATTGGCGTGGCGGGGTGTCGCAAGGGCTCTGAGGGAAGATCATCTCCCAGTTTTCTCCCAAGGGTGGTCGCTCGTGGTGCGCGTCGGCCCCTTCCGGCTCCGTTGCTTGAGCAAGTTTGCGCGCTACCCCACGACCTCCACCGCCTACTGGAGCCCATTGGCGCATGGTAGCCGGACAGTCCTGGGCCTGGCCCCGAGAGCTGCGGGTGGTCGAGCGTCCTGCGCTGACCCTCAGGCATTAGGGTGCGGGATGTGCAGCGCCCTCTGGTTCTCTTTGACCTTGACAACACTCTGGTGGACCGGCGAGGGGCCCTCGTTGACTGGGCCGCCGAGTTCACCGACCGGCACGGTCTGGAGAACGAGGAGCGAGCGTACGTCCTGGACATGGTGGATGAGCGCGCCTACCCGTCCACCTTTGATGTGATCCGGTCCCGGTACCGGCTGCCCATGTCGGCTGACGAGTTGTGGCGCGCGTACTGCACCGACATCGCGGCCATGGTGTCGTGCCCGACTGCGGTCCTCGACGGCTTGGACGAGCTGCGTGCGGCCAGCTGGCGAGTGGGGGTGGCCACCAATGGTGCAGCGGACATCCAGCGCGCCAAGCTGTGGGCCACCGGTATCTCCGAGCGCGTGGACGGCGTCTTCGTCTCCGAGGAGGCTGACGCGCGCAAGCCGCAGACCCGGCACTTCGCCCTGGCGGCAGCCCGCTGCGGCACCGTGCTGGGCGACGGTGGCTGGATGGTCGGGGACAACCCGGTCAACGACATCGGCGGCGGACGCTCCGCAGGGCTGCGCACCATCTGGATCGGCAACGGCCGTTCCTGGCCGCCGGACGATTCCAGGCCGGACCACGTGGTGCCGCATGCACGCGCCGCCATCGACCTGCTGCTTTTGCACTCCGTCGACCACACAAGGACCGCGGCATGACGAGCACCATTGGGCTGTTGCACCCCGGCAGTATGGGATCCGCCTTCGGCGCCCAGCTGCGCGCGAGGGGCCACATCGTGCTGTGGTGCCCCGACGGACGCAGCGACACAACCCGCCGCCGGGCCGACAGCGCGGGCCTCGAAGCTGCGGCGCTGCCCGAGCTTGTCTCCCGCTCTGATGTGCTGCTCTCCCTATGCCCTCCCGCCGCAGCGGAGGAGACCGCCGGCCAGGTAGCCGAGCTCGGCATGTCCGAAGCGGGCACGATCTATGTCGACGCGAACGCCGTCTCGCCGTCGCGCGTGGTGAGTATCGCCGACCGCTTGGCCCCGATGCCGGTCATCGACGCCGCAGTGGTCGGTTCGCCTCCGGTGAGCGGCAAGTCCCCGACGCTCTACCTTTCCGGCGCCGTCGGGCAGGCCGACCGGATCGCCGAACTTTTCGCCGGCACCGATGTGCGGACCCACGTCCTTGGCGACAGCATCGGCAAAGCCTCCGCACTCAAGCTCGCGTACTCCAGCTACCAGAAGGTCTCCCGGGTGCTGGCTGCCGTGGCCTACGGGGCGGCGGACACGTACGGGGTAGCCGACGAGCTGCTGGTGATCGCGGCCAAGCGCACCCGCAGCTACCTCATGGAGACCGACTACATCCCCAAGACCGCCGCCCGCGCCTGGCGTTGGGGCCCAGAGCTTGAGGACGCAGCGGCCCTTCTCGCCGACGCCGGGCTGCCGGACTCCCTTATGCACGCGGCTGCCGCGACGCTTGCCCGGTGGGACGGGAACAGAGACGAGCGGCTGGATATCGCTGAGGCCCTGGAAGCTCTGCGTCTTGAGCGGGACCCGGGCAACCCGAGTTGAGCAGGTCGCATCCGCTGGGGCACTGACGTCCTGGCCGTCAGGAGCGTGGTGGCGTGGTGCGGACGATGTCGTCGATCCTCTGTGCGGTTTCGTGGGGTGCCGTCGCGTCCGTCTCCACGCGCAGTTCCCACTGGGCTCGCGGATGAGCCGCAAGATCGGCCTGAGTGGCGTCCCACGCGGCCAGCCGGGCCGCCGTGTCGGTGTCACCACGCTGTGGTGAGCGGCGAGCGGTGGTCTCCTTGGAGCACCACAGCAGAACGCGCACCCAGCGCGCCGGGTAAAGAGCGGTTACCTGCTCCATCCCCGCCAGCTGGCCGAGGTGGACGACTGGGGTCTTGCCGCCCTCCATGGCTTGGTCGAGGCCGGGGCGGTCGACGACGTAGATGTTGCCGTACCGGTCGTTGCGGTAGATGACATCGCCGCGTGCCTCTAGGGCGGTCAGCTGCTCTGGCGTACCCATCCGGTAGCCCTTGGTCTTCCCGGTCCCGATCTTCAGCCGGGTGAACAGCACGTACCGCGCGTCGAGTTCGGTGAGAGCCGCCGTGATCGTGTCCTTGCCCGCCGCCGGCGGCCCGTACAGCAGGATGCCCTGCCTCACTGGAACACCGTCCCGAAGACCTGGCGCACCTGGTCCGTGAGCGATATCGCGGAGCCGAGACGGTTGTCGACAACCAAGTGCGGCACGACGGGCCGCAGCTCAAGATCGATCCCGGCGGCGTACGTGTCCCAGTTCTGGAGTTTCCAGCTGTCCCGGGCGGCGGACCGGAAGCTGATGTACTCGTGCATCGTGTCGAGGTCGCACTGAATCCAGACGACAGCGACGGTGACGCCACGTGCTTCGCAGCGGTTGATCAGGCGCCGCATCCACCGAGGGTCAGTGGTCTCGGCGATGAAGGGCGCGGAGAGGACGGTGCTGATCGCGCAGTCCACGTTCGCGTACGCGGTCTCCAGCAGGCACTGGTACTCCAGCGGGCGGACCTTCTCCCGGTAGAGGTCGGTGTGCCGGTCGTTGGGCTCGCTGCCCATTTCAACAAGGAGGCGCTCGACGAGCGGGCGCGTGATCGGGTCCTTGTCGAGGACGGGCCAACCAGTGAGTTGCGATACGAAGCGGGCGAATTCCGACTTCCCGCTGCCCGCGTAGCCGCCGACCATCATCAGCGTCGGCCGGTTCGGATCACCGCCGGTGTGACGCCGCTTCCAGGCATCGAGGATTCGCTGCTGGACGCCCAGACCGTCGGCGTCCTCCGCGCTCGGCGCCAGCTGGTGCAACGCCCGTTCCACGGCCAGGACGTGGGCGCCGTTCTGCGGTTCGCTCGACGCGGTGAACTTGAGCTTCGTGGCCTCGTCGGGCAGAGCGTTACGGAAGCCGAGCTCGGGCTCGGTCGCGCGGTACAGAAGGCAGTAAGCGCGACGGTAGTGGGGTCCGGGATAGACCTCTCCCTGCTCGTGCTGCCACAGCGTCTGAAAGTTGGCCGCCGGCACCGTGAGCCCCGCGGCCCGGGCCACCTCGCGCACCTGCTCGCCCGCGCCTTCGAGCGTCAGGCCGTGAGCTTCGCGTTGCTGTCTCAACCTGTCCGGACGCCACCCCGGGCGACTCTTACCCACCGCGCCTACCGCCTGCCCATCCCTGGTCATGATCCGGAGCCTAAGTCTGCCTGTCATGAACCCGTGTGTAAGCGGATGTTGAAAAGTCAGGTCGCCCGGCCATGAGCTGCTGATGAGCAGCTTCAGGAACGGCTTGTGATACTCCGCACAGCTCCGAGCCGCTGTCATGGTCACACCGACGCGGTCGTCCCAGTACCCGCCTCGGTCTCCACTATTCGTCCGAGATCGAAGGGGGCTCCTCGGTGGCTGTCGATGTTGCTGTCCTGCTGCTCCTCGGCATCGTGATCGTCTTCTTGTGCCGCGGAGGTGGGCTCAAGGCGGGGCATGCCGTTGTGTGCGCGGTTTTCGGTCTGTATCTCGCCGGGACCCACAGCGTCGGCCCGTTCGTGAAGGACGTCACGGCGTCGGTCGCCGGCTTGTTGTCGGGGCTGCGGCTGTGAGCGCGCCGACGGCTTCACCGGGCTCTAGCGGCCCAGCGCGGCCTCGACCTGGTGGCAGTCGATTCCTCCTTCCTCTGCTGTTGGACGCCCGAGAAGGCGTCATCTGGCCGCAGTCCGGCCAGCCGGAGAGTTCGGTTCTGCACGAGATCACCGATCTACCGATGGAGCCTCACCATGCGCTATCCGCCGACGTGCACCTCCGTGTCGACGATCCTGTCCGCGCCCGCCACGCATCCAGTGGGCGACGTACTGCTTGGCCCTTCACCGCAGCGGAGTTCTGCTGCTCCGGCTCCACGCCCGACCGCAGTGATACTCGATCTGTTCGGCACGCTCGTCGCAGCCCCGAGTGTGGTCGAGCGGAGGGCTGCCGCTGCCCAGTTCGCCGCGATGCTGCGCGTGTCCCCGGCGGTCGCCGAGTCGGTGCTGTCCGACAGTTGGCAGGCGAGGCACGACGGGCAGATGGCGTCCACCACCGAGGTGGCGGTTCACCTCGTCGCCCGCTGCGACGCCTCCGCTGCCTGTGTGAATGAGCTGGAAGTGCTCCTGGCCCGGCTCGCCCATGTCCGTCTCCAGGCCGATGCCTCTCTCTTGCGGGCGCTGGAGCAGCTTCGGCGCGGTGGCACCAGGCTGGCCGTCCTCAGCGACGCGTCCCCGGACATCGCCGAAGCGTGGAGCGCGAGCGACCTCGCGCCACACTTCGACGCTGTCGTGTTCAGCTGCCGGGCGGGTGCGGTGAAGCCCGACCGTCTGCTCTTCCGCGCGGTCCTCCGAGACCTCGGTGTTGCCACGCAGCAGGCCCTCTACTGCGGCGATGGCGGCGGTGACGAGCTTGCCGGCGCAGAGCGGGCCGGCATGCGTGCCGTGCGCGTGGAGCGTCGGGGCGGGCCGAGTGGCCTCGCGTTCGGCGAGACCGCTTGGTCCGGCAGGGCGATACCCAATGTGGAAGCTCTCCCCACCTTGCTGGACAGATGGGGGCAGCGATGACCGGCCCGTACGCGTGGGCAGTTGAGGACGGAGTCCTCTGCCGACTCCCCGCTCCGGTCGCCATGTCCTCGGCACGCGACACGACGCTCGTCGAGACACGCTTCACGGGATTGTGCGGAAGCGACGTCGCGAAGCTCAATCACCCTTGGCAAGGACAGTTGCCGGAACCGTGGTACCCCGGGCACGAGATCGTCGGTGTCGACACGGAGACGGGTGACTGGGTCGCAATCGACCCGCTGGTCTCCTGCCGCTCGTGCCACTACTGCGACCGCGGACATGTCCACCTCTGCCCACGGCTCCAGCGCATCGGATGGGATCTTCCCGGAGGTCTCGCCGGCTGCGTGCGGGCGCCCCGCGGCAGCATCGTCCCACTTGGCCACCTGCACGATCCCGCGCACGGAGTCCTCGCCGATCCGATGGCGGTGGCCCTGCACGGAGTCCGCTGCGGGCTACGTGTGCCCATGGGGCGGCTCGGCATCATCGGGGGCGGCGTCCTTGCGGTGTGTACGGCCATCTGCGCGGCAGAGGCGGGGTGGGACGTGCACATGCTGGTCAGGGAACCCTCGCGATCGCATCAACTGCGCTACGTCCTCGACCGGCACATCGCTCTCCACTCTGCCGAGCTGCCGGCGTGCGACGCCGTCGTGGACGCCGCGTCTGGTCACAGCGACTCCCCCATACGCCAGGCGCTGAAGGCTGTTCGTGACGGGGGAACGGTTCTCGTCCAGAACGCCTACGCGCCCCGCGTCGTTCTCTCGGTCCCCCTGCGGGATGTCTTCCGTCGCTCGATCACCCTGCGCGGCTCCTTCTCGTACTGCCGCGCGGATGGCCATGACGACTTCCGAGACGCCATCGACGTCATCGCCAAGGGCGGCGGCTGGGCCGCCCTCATGACCCGAGACCGATTCCCCCTCGGCGAACTGCCGCAGGGACTGGCGGCCCTGAACAACGAAGCCCGCCATCGCCCCTTCAAGGTCCTGCTCACATCCGACACGTGACGGAAGGAGCCCACGCCATGGCGGTCACAACGCCATTGCTGGCCCACAAGATCAACTCACCTGCC
The DNA here is from genome assembly GCF_000721175.1 of Streptomyces anulatus. GTDB lineage: Bacteria > Actinomycetota > Actinomycetes > Streptomycetales > Streptomycetaceae > Streptomyces > Streptomyces anulatus_C. The sequence goes on along the minus strand of NZ_JOEZ01000021.1, from coordinate 148,904 downwards.
GACATTCCACCCCAGGACGTCCACGACGGGATCACGCGCATCCTCGCCTTACCAGAGGGCCACACGCGCGACGTGATGCTGGGAAGCGTCCTGACGGGACTGCTCCTGCGGGGGCCACGGTTGGAGGAGGTCGAGGCCGCTGTCCAGGCCGCGACATCCCTGGACCGAAGCAACTGGGACTTCCACCAGCCGCCGGAGGGCATGCGGTTCGTCGGCTACACGGGCAGCGGGAAGAAGACCTTCAAGACGATCAACCTCAGTACCGCCGCCGCGCTGGTGGCGGCCACCGGGGGAGCACACGTCGCGAAGCTCGGATCGCGCAGTGCGTCGTCGAAGACCGGGTCCCGCGACTTCATCGACCTCGTGGGCGCGACGAGCGACACGGTGCCGCACCAGGAGATGGTCGACATTACGGCGGAGACCGGCTTCGGGTTCTTCTCCATCGAGAACCGCGTGCCCGAGTTCGACCGCCGCTACGGCGGCAGGTTCCAGGCCGTGCACGCGCTCAGCCTGGCGTTCCCCGCCCTCCTCAGCCCGGTCACCTGCACCGCCTACGTGTACGGCCTCTCGCACCCCGCGGTCGGCGCTTCCGCCCGGCTGCTCTCCAGACTCGGCCTGCCCGACGTGGCGGTCATCAACTCCAGCCCCGGCAAGGCGGTCCAAGTCGACGAACTGATCCCCGGAAGCACCGTGCGAGCCTGCCGCATCAACGCCGGCGACGAGGACCTGACCTTCAATGACGAGGTACGCAAGGGCGCGTCCTCGATGCCACAGGACCTGATGTCCGTCACCCAGCACGAGGACCCTCGGGAGAACGTCGCCGCCGCGATACGCGTACTGGCAGGCCATGACACCAGTCAGGCGCGGAACGCGGTCGCCCTCAACGCGGCTTTGCTCATGGTGATGTCCGAGGCGGTGCCCACCGTCCAATCCGGCATCGACACGGCACTCACGATCATCGACGCCGGCGCGGGTCTGGACACGCTGCAGCAGTTCGTACGCCTCACCGGCGGCGCCCCGGACAAGCTCCGCTCGCTCCTTCGACCCGTCTCCCCCACAGCCCTCCTGGTCGTCCCTGGCAACAAGGAGAAGGCCCCATGCTGACGCACGACGAACTCGCGATCGTTCACCTGGTCCTCAACACCGACTGCAACGCCTGGGACCTGGCACCGACCAGCGCCTCACCGGGTGTGTGCCGGTTCTGCTACCGGGAGCGCAACCGGGTCAAGACGGACCCGGACACCGTCCGGAGGGTCATCGACCAGGTCCGCGCCGAGTCCGCAGCCCACCGGGTCGTGTTCACCGGCGGCGACCCCGTGATGCCCTACGACAACCACCTGGAGGTCGCCCTCCGGCACGCGCAGGAAGCCGGCTTCGAAACCAATCTCCACACCAACGGGCTGCTCCTGAGCGACCGTTACGCGGGGGTGCGCGACCACGTGACCCTCTACTCCCTGGCCATCGACGGTCCGGAGGCAGACTCGGCCGACTGGTTCCGCGGGCAGGGCTACTTCGAACGGTTCCGGTCCAACGTCGAGTTCCTCGTCGCCGACCAGCGCCGACTCGCCTTCAACACGTTCACCACGGCCGCGTCCGTGCGGGAGCTGCCGCGGCTCGCGGAGTTCGTCGCCGGCATCGCTGACCGCACGGAGGTCGAGTACTGGCTGATCTCCCAGTACAGGCCCATCGGCCGTGCCAGCGCGGGCAAGGCGGAGCTCTACGGCTTCGAGCGGGATGACTTCGTCCGGGCCGTGGACGGGGTGCGCGGTGCCGTCGCCCCGGTGGAGATCTTCGCCCAGCCCACACGGGCGCCCGAGGACCCGTACCCGTTCCGCGTCTGGGTCCTCGCCGACGGAACGGTCACCGCGGACCTCGGCAGCGTGGCCGCACCTCGCAACGCCGTGATCGGGGACCTGCTGGCCGACGGCTTCGAGCCGCTGGTCCGCCGGGCCTTCGCCATACGAGAGCAGCCTCAGTTGGAGGGGATCGCATGAAGTTCGACACCGCGTACTACGAGAGCGTCATCGACCAGCACCAGTACGAGCACCTTGGCCTCGGCGCCATCGACTTCGCCCTCGCGGGGATGAGCCCTGGCGACCTGCACACGAAGTGGGTGTGCCACACCGGTGCGCGGGAGTTCGCGGACGCCGTCTCTGGGGGTCGGCCGGCGATCGTCACCACTGGCGTCGGGCTCGGCGGTCCGCCGCACGCCGGCACCCTCTTCCAGCTGCTGCGCGCGGTCAAGCTCCAGCAGTGCGGGCTCGACGTGCAGATCGTGCTCGGCGACCTCGACTCCTACAACGCGCGTCGCACGCCGCTGGACGCGGTACGCCGCCTGGCCGACCAGTACGAGGAGTTCGCGCTTGGGCTCGGCTTCGACCCGGGACGCGGTGTACTGCGTCGGCAGGAGGGCGAGACCGATGTCATGGCCACCGCGTTCCTGCTCTCGCGCCACCTGGACGACGACGACTTCCAGTGGGCCGAGGAGGACCTCGCCGGGCTCTACCGGAACCACGGCGTCTTCGACCACCTCAGCTACGGCATGAAGCAGGCCACGTTGCTGATGGCCGCTGACTTCGTGCACTTGCTGCGCGAAGGACGGCACGTGCTGGTGTCCCTGGGCGTCGACGAGCACAAGTACGTCGCCCTCGCCCGGCGCGGGGCGGAACGCTGGGGTCTGCCCGCAGACCGGCTGGCCGGCATCTACACCAAGATGATCCCGGGCCTCGGGGGCCTGCCGAAGATGAGTAAGAGCATCCCCGGCTCCGGAATCGACGGCTCCATGCCTGCCGAGGACATCAGGGCCCTGCTGGCAGCGGACACCGACTCGGCACCCTCCGACGACGGGTCGGCCCTGCTCCAGATGTACGCGTGTCTGCCCGAGGTCGGCCAGGCGGAGTACGACCGCGCCTCCGCCGCGCGACGCGCCGGAGACCGGGAGTGGCGTGGGATCCGCGAGGAGCTCGTCGAGCGGCTGATCACGCTGTTCTCCTGCTGGCCGAAGTAGCAGGCCCCCTCCGAGGGAGCGCCGAACCCGCGGCCGTAGCAGGCCGTGTGCCCTCTGCCGCACCACACACCCGAGCAAGCAAGGAGTCTGACTGTGCACGCGGACACCACGACCACATCACAGCCCCTGACCGGCCCCGATGCCCCGCAGCCCCCGGCCCTCTCCGAGTCCTCGCAGCCGATAGGCGGCCCCGAGACCTTCTTCATTCGCCGCGGCTACCGCAGCCGGAGCGAGGTCGAGTACTTCCTTGACGAGACGGACGACACCGTCACCTGGCAGCCCGACGTGTACCCCTACGCTGCCGAACGGGCCAAGGAGCTCGGCCGTGACGTCGTGATCGACATCGGCTGCGGTCAGGCGGGCAAGCTGGCCTCGCTCGCCGCCGAGCACCCCGACTGGACCTTCGTCGGCGTGGACTTCGGGGACAACCTGCGCTGGTGCCACGACAACCACCCCTTCGGACACTGGGTGGAGGCGGACCTCGAATCGGCAGAGCGGCTGCCGCTCGCCCCGGACCTCGTCCGCCGGTCCGTGGTGATCTGCTCCGACGTGATCGAGCACCTGGTGGACCCGGCCCCGGCCCTGTCTCTCATCCTGGGCCTGATGCGGGAAGGCAGCGCTGCTGCGGTCCTGTCCACACCGGCCCGTGAGTGCCGCAGCGGCTACGACACCCCTGGACCGCCGCGCAACCCCAGCCATGTGCGGGAGTGGGCAAGCGACGAGTTCCAGGCGCTGCTGCGGGCCTCCGGGTTCGAGATCCACTACGCGGGCCTCACCCGAAGCGACGACGCCTCCAACGGTCTGTCCACCCAGCTGCTCCTCGTCGGCGTGGGAGGGACGGAGGTGGGAGAACAGTGACGGCGGTTCCCCGGTCCAGGGGCCTGCGTGTCGTTCACCTGCCGGCGCGTACCCCGTACGCGTGGAAGCTCCAGAGCCCTGACTTCCACATCCTGAACGGGACAGAGATTCCCACGGGCGAGACTGTGCCAGAGGCGGTCAGCGCCGCGTGGCTCCTCGAACACGGCCCTCTCACGTGGCTCGACGTCCTGCACCTGCACCACATCGACTTCGAGGACATCGCCGCCCTGGAGCGCCTGCTCGACGCGTGCCTGGGCTACGGGGTCAACGTGGTCTTCACCGCCCATGACACCCGGCCTATGGTCGGCAACGCCGAAGGCTTCGTCGAGCGGCTGCGGCTGCTCCGATCTGCCGAGGTCAGCTGGGTCTGCCTCACTGAGGGATCCGTCACGAAGCTGACGGAGGTCCTCGGCGAGCGTGTCACAGCGACGGTCATCCCCCACGGATACGTCGCTGCCCCGGAGTCGCTGGCTGACCTGGAGCGCGAGGCGAGGAGCCCGGGGGCCAGGTACCTCATGTTCGGTGCCTCCCGGGCCAGCCGGGACCAGTTGTCCACCATGGCCAACTGGAGCCTGGGGATCACGGATCCCCACAGCACGCTTCGCGTCCTCCTGCGCGCGTTCAGCCCTGCGGACTTCGCTGACGCCGGCCGTGCCCCGCTGCTCCTGGAGACGGCCCGGCACGATCCCCGTATCCGGCTCACCATGCGCCCGTATCCCACGGACGACGAAGTGGTCAGAGCCGGGCTGGCTTCGGACTCCCTGCTGCTGCCGTACCTCTGGGGGAGTCACTCCGGGCAGCTGGAACTGGCCTTCGACCTGAACCTGCTTCCGGTCTGCTCCCTCACTGGGCGCTTGCCCGAGCAGTACGAGCGGCACAAGGGTTTCGTCGAGGAACCCGAATGGTTCGATTGGTCGCAGGGGCATCCCAACCTCTTCGGAGAGAAGTTCCTGACTGCGCTGGAGAAGGCGGCAGCACGGCTCGGCTCCGGGCCCCGCCGTCTCGACCGCGAGTTCCTCGACTACAGGATCCAGGAACACAGGACGATCCTGGACGCCTACGCCCACGTGTACGGGGGTGACCGGTGAGCGCCCCTCCGCGTATTTCGTGCGTGATCCTGTGCCACAACTACGGCCGATATCTCGACCAGGCCATAACAAGCTGTCTGGAACAGGAGCCTGGAAACTTCGTCCTTCACGAAATCATCGTCATCGACGACGGATCCAACGACGAAACTGAGGAGGTATGCCGTCGCCACGAAAAGAACGTCAAGGTCATCCGGAGGAGCCAGCAAGGTTTCGGCCAAACCTTGACCGACGCTTTTCTCCTCAGCACAGGCGACTGGGTCGCTCCACTCGACGCCGATGACTGGTTCCACCCATCGAAGCTCCGTACATGCGCCGAGGCGATGACGGGTGAAACGCTGTTCATCGAGCACTGGGAAAACGTCGTCGACTCCAACGGAAACCCCAAGCTGAAAGACCCGCACCCGGGCGGAACGAGGCCGCCCTCAGCCTCCTGCCGGTGAGCAACGAGATCTTCTTCCACGCGCTGCGCGAGGCCGGCCGCGGTGCCGCCCTCCAGGACCCGTTGACCTTCTATCGGGTCCACGCGCACAGCATGACCGACCGGAGTACGCCCGGCCTGTCGCAGGATTATCGGGCCGAGGTGTGTCTGGGACTCTCGGATCGGCTCCGCATGATGGATGGGAACCCTCCCACCTGGGCGACCAATCGCCAGCTCAGGGGGATCTCCCAGCATTTCCGCGCACTCGCTTCCGGGCACAGAGTGGAATCCGCCCTGCAACGAAAGAAGCACCTGCCCGCCATGATCTTCCTTCCGGGGATGCTCATCGCCACGCTTCGAGCCCGAGACCCAATAGCCCCGTGGCTCCGCTCCCTCTCCAGTGCGATCGTGGGCCGGCCGCTGGTACAGCTCTCGACGACCCAGGGAGAGCGGGCTGAACCGTGATCATTTCGGTGATGCGACGGGGGTGGCGATGATAAAATCGCCGCTTCCAATCCCTACTGGTCAGGCCAGTTGTCCGACCCAGGAGCGTATAAGCGCCATGAGCCGTTTGAGCGAGTCTGTCACTCGTGTCATGCACATTCTCGATGGGGCGGACCTGGGCGCGGACTATACGGCCGCGCAGCTGCTCAGCGAGACAACGGCACGGCGCTCCCTGGACCTCTCCGACCTCTCCCCCGAGGAGCAGGCCGCACTGGTCGAGGGGCGTGCGAACCACCTGATCCCCTCGGCCGCGGTGCTCGCCGAGAAGATCAAAGCCGCACAGGCCGCCGGACGCCCGTTCGTCGTCAAGTACGGCATCGACCCGACCTCGCCCGACGTCCACCTGGGCCACGCGGTACCGATCATCATCGCCAGCCGGTTCCAGCGGATGGGCCACCACGTCGTCTTCATCATCGGAGACGTGACGGCCAAGATCGGTGACCCGTCGGGACGGTCCTCGGATCGACCGCCCCTCACCGACGAGGACATCGCCCGCAACCTGAGCGGCTACCAGCAGCAGGTCACACCGTTCATCGACTTCGAGCGGGCCGACCTGCGCTTCAACGGCGAGTGGCTGAACAAGGTCACCCTGCCGGAACTCGTCGGGGTCCTCGCCCGGGTGCCGGTCTCCATGTCGCTCCAGCGCGAGGACTTCCGCACCCGGCTGGCCGATGGCCATGGGCTGTCCGTCGCCGAGTTCGTCTACTCCGTCGTCATGGCCTGGGACTCCGTGGCCATCGACGCCGATGTCGAACTCGGCGGTGTGGACCAGCTGTTGAACCTCCAGATGTGCCGCAAGGTCATGGAGATCTCGGACCAGGCCCCCGAGGTCGTCATCACCACCCCGCTCATCGAAGGCACCGACGGCACGGGCACCAAGATGAGCAAGAGCAAGGGCAACTACGTGGGCCTGACGGCGTCGCCCGATGACGTCTACGGCCGGCTGATGTCCATCCCCGACCACCTCACCGAGCCGTACCTCCAGCTGCTCACCGAGTGGACGGACGACGAGATCCGCGTAGTCACCAAGCGCCTGGAGGAGGGGACCGCCCACCCGATGGCGATCAAGCGCATCCTCGCCGGCGAGGTGGTGGCCGCCCTCCACGGCCTGGACGCTGCTGCTGCCGCTCGCGCGGAGTTCACGGCGCGCTTCTCCAAGCGCTCTTTCGCGGACACCCAGAACCTCCCCGTCATCTCCCTGAAGGACCACGCCGAGGACACGCTCGGGGCGCTGATCAGCCGCACGCTGGACTTCGCTCCCAGCATTTCCGCGGTGCGCCGCGTGGCTCAGCAGAAGGGCCTCCGTCTGATCCTTGAGGCGGACGGAGAGCAGGCACCTACGCCGCTCACCGAGGCGTCCGTGCAGCAGACGCTCGGTGAGGTCGTGAGCGAGGTTGGGGCACTCGAAGGTGCCGAGCTGTACCTCAAGGTCGGCCGTAAGGTCGCCCGCATCGACGTCTGAGATCAGGCGCGGCGCCGACTCATCTTCGTGAGTCGGCGCCGTTCTGTTTGCGCTCGCATGCGGCCCGCCAGCCGCGCGATCAGGCCACGGGCCGGGGTTCTGACTCACCTCGCTGCCAGCGCCGGTTCGGAAGCGAACCCCAAAGCTGGGTCTGTACACGGCTGAGAACGGATAGCACCCTCATCGGCGTCGACCCCGAGCGAGATCATCGGTGCCATGCTTGGGCCGCTCGAACGGATCATGAAGCCCAACCGTGGCTCAGGGGAAGCTGGCCGGCCTGGTGCGCGTCGCGCTGCTCGGTGATCCACTGCGCGATCTGGTCTATGGATTTAGTGACTGGTTGGTCGGTGGTGTCGATCCGTTGAGTGCACCATCGGGGGTCATCAGCTCGCCAGCTCGTCCAACGGTGCCAGGCCATCTCGGGCCAGCCGTTGTCGATTATGACGTCGGGCCGGTAATGGAGGTTGAGGGCATGCTTCCGGTGCCATGCGGCCCAGCCGAGTAAGGCGTCGACTGCCGGAGCATCCCACCGGGCGGGGTCTCGCTCGGCGAGTCGAGTGCACCGGACCTCGTCGGCGACATCAACCAGGCACACGGCGATGCCATCCAGTAGTGGCGCGGAGGGCACAGCGAGGACTTCACCCAAGGGCGACTGCCCGCTGAGCAGAAGGTCAATGCCGCGATCCTGGTACTCCAGCGCGCGTCGCACCCACATCTCGGTCATCCGATGACGCCAGTGCAGATCGGCGCCCTCCGGCACCCCGAGCTCATCGGAGTCGTGGACGACGATCTGCCGGAGCCTGCCGGCCGCGGCGTTGGCGAGCGTCGTCTTGCCCGAGCAACTGGACCCGGTGAGCTTGAACAGCATCGCCCCAGAGTGCCAGTGCCTCCGCACCTCTCTCGACCCGTTTCTTCGCGCTACTGAACTTGATTGGGCAATGTCGGGTAATCGCCTGACAGTCGAGGGGGGTCCCGTGAGGCCGCCCCTGTGATGGACCTGTGCCGCGCCTCCTGCTCGGTGTGCCAGCAGGGGTCCATACTGGTGAGCTCGCGTATTCAACTGTCGCCAGTTCCCCGAGGAGCCCAGCCCACTGGAGACCGTGTGTGATCTCCGGCGGCGTATCGACTCCGGGTGAGCTGCTTGTGCTGGTCCGGGGGCGGTGGCGTTCAGCGGCGCTCGGCGAGGACCTGCCGCCGGGGTCCTCCGGCGCCGCCGGGGCCGCTTGAGCCTCGACCTCGGGCAGCCGTGATTCAGCGGTACTGCTCCGGAATTTCCATTTCGTCTGAACCGTCGGAGATGTACTCCACCCCCGGGTTCGCGACCTCGGCAACGACGATCCAGGGTCTGTGCCCCTCCACTTCGCAGACCGCGTGCAGGCGCAGTTTCGCCTCCCAGTACCCGTCCACCCAGTCTCCCGGGTCTTGGAACCAGCTCGGCGGCTCGGAGTTATCCATCTGCCGGTGCACGAAGTTGCCGCGCTCCAGGCTCCGGATAATGCTCTGGCGGCCGGGCGCGGCAACCCCGTCGACCCCAGGGCTGAATCGGGCGGGCCCCCAGATCACCGACGGCAGCTCCGTACGCATAGCTTCGTCGTAATGCGGTCTGGCTGAGTGATCCCGTCCGGCCTCGTCGCGCACCGTGAGGGTGATCGTGTCGAGGTGATCCAGGCCGACGGGGCCGGCGAGTGTGGTGGTGAGCCTCAGGCGGTTGGATCCCACGCGGATCAGGCTGAAGGTCAGCTCAGGAGTCAGCTCGCGGTGCCAGCGGTCGCGTTCGATCTGCGCCACCTCTCGCGCAGTGTCAGCCGAGTCTGCGGCGGCCGCCGCCGCTTTGCGGGTCGTCCAGTACGCCATGACCGCGGAGACCGCCACCCCGACCGCGGCAACAATGGCACCGAACGCCGTCCAGTCGTCAGTGTTCATGGCGCCGGACCGTAGCAGCAGCGGCTGCCGCACCTGGTGGAGTGTCCGGATCGGGAGGACCTTGCGGTGCTCGGTGCGGTGCGCAGCTCGAAGCCGCTCAAAGCCGACGCGGCCATGGCGAACCTGCGCGATTAGAGATTCGCCGCCTTGCGGGCGCCGCAGAGGCCCGCCAACGGCTACATCACCGTCGACTACGAACACGAATTCGCCCAACTCGACGACCAGGGCCTCCGGCCGCTGCGGACCGCAGGCACGGACGGTCCCGAGCTGGGCTGTAGGGCTGATCGGCCTCCGGCGCCGCCCCACGGGGAGGACGGCGCCGGAGGCCGGGACTGAGAATATTTGGCGGGCAATTGGTACGCCTGTACGGCGAAGGACCACCGTGCCCACGGTCGGCTTCGGTCACACCGGCTGGTCTATTCGTCTTCGTCGGCGCCCAGATTCATGGCCTCGCACAGGACGCGGATTGCCGCGCGACGAGCGGGGAAGCTGTTGCGGGTACCGAGTGCGCCCGTGCCTGTTCCGCTGGGTGTGACGATGCCCGCGGCCACCCACACCGGGTTGTCCCAGGCGAAGAAGTCGTCGTCGTCCTTCGCGGCGATGGCCTTGAACGCAACATCCGGCTCTAGATGGTCGGTGTACATCGCGGACATCGCGCCGACCAGGCCATAGATCGCCACGGCGCTGGTGGCGATGGTGTTCTTCCGCTGGGCTTGGCGCGCCGGAGTCGAAAGCTTGCCGTATTCCGGACGGACCTTGACCAGGGAATCCCAAGCGCTGATCAGCCAGCTGGACTGCGCTTCGAGGTCGGCGGTGGTGACAGGTCCGCCCTTCCAGGAGGTCTCGATCGCCCTGCTGATGGTGTTGTAGGCGGTCAGTTTATGTGAGCTGGCGGATACGGAGTTGGCCAGGACCTCGATGTTGTCCTGGCCCAGGTGCTCGCTGCCGTTGACGAGCCGACGGGCGAGCTCCTGCTCCTTGGTCTCCGAGTAGGCGTACTTCGCGGTGGAGTCGTTTACCTTGTCGCCGCGGGTGTTGTAGATGGTCGCGACCTTCTTCGCGAGCGCGTCATCGAGCATCCAGATCCGTACCTGGAAGCGAGTGCTGAGGTCGAAGCTCCCCAGCGGGTTGTCCGCAGCAGCCAGGATCGACTTAATCCGTGAGAGAGAATCAACGGCACAGTCGAGCACACCTGAGGTGATGGTCAGATTGGTCTGCCCGGTCTCATCATCGAACCAGATCTCATAGTCAGACTTGCTGGGATCGAGCCTGACAGAGATGTTGCCGATGATTGCTTCGTTGTCGAGCAGTTCGCTCGTCCACTTGTTGACCTTGGTCTTCGTTTTGCCGACGAGCCGCTTGCCCTCCATGTGCGCAGGGCGGATGTTGCCGGTAAGGGAAAGCAACTCGCTCTTGTACAGATCCACGAGGTAAGCCCCGGTCATCTGGCACTCGATGTGTACGCCACCGGCGTCATCGACCTCAGCGACGTTAAGGATCTCCAGCGGAAGGGTGAGACCTTCGGTTTCTTCGGCGACCGTCACGTTCGTCTCCTCGGTGTGGGGACGCCTTGGTGACGCCCGCCGACGAGCATACGCAACCTACGTGTGTTTCTCAATCATCACGTGTGATTGATACGGACTACGTGCCTCGAACGCTCTCTACGTGCCCCTACGCTCCAAACTCCACGTCGCCACCCCGCCGCCGTACGGCACCCCGGCGCCGCCTGGACGGCCCTGCCGGTACAGAAGCTCGCGGCGCCGGCCGTGCCGATGGAGGTCCGCCTCGCGTACGCCCGCGTCTCCAACCGGACGCAGGAGATCCAGTCCCAGATCGACGCCCTCGAAGCCGCCAGCGTGCACCGGCTGTTCCAGGAACAGATCAGCACCCGGGTCAGGGAACGCCCAGAGATGACGGCCGCCCTGGCCGCGGCCCGCGAGTACCGCTCACTGGGGGCCAAGGTCACCCTCGTGGTGGCACGAGATGAAGCGACTGGGCCGCGGCACCCTGGAACTCCTCAAGGTCGCCGAGGAACTGCGGGACGCGGAGATCGAGCTGGAGTTCCTCCCCGGCCCGCTGGCAGGCAAGCACGACCCAGCCAGCCACGGAGCCGCCCTGTTCGCTTTCTTCTCCGCCATGGCGGAGTCCGAACGCGACTCCGCGACAAGACCCTCGAAGGCCAGGAGATCGCCCGCACCAAGGGCAAGGCGATCGGCGGAGTCAAGGTCTCCGACGAGGACACGCTCGCCACCGCCCTGCGCCTGCGCGACGACGAACGCCTCTCGCTGCGCGAGATCACCTCCCGCCTCGTCATCCGCACCGGCAAGAAGCGCGGTCGGCACCCCGCCCCGGCCACCGTCATGCGCATGCTGCGCGAGCACGACGAGCGGACAACCACGGCCACTCTGGAGCCCACGGCCTGACCTGCGACTTCAGCCCTTGCATTGTTTCTTCGGCGAGAACTACTGGGACCCCAGCAGAGGCGAACAGCGGGTCAGTTGGTTCCTGCCGCCTCCGCCGTGAGGCGGGACCGCTTCTCGGCACGCGGTTCGGCTTTCCAGTCGGGCAGGAACGCCGACAGACCCGGGTCGCTTTCGAAATTCTGTTGGGTGGACCGCATGCCTTTGTCGATGAGCGCGTCCCACTTCTCCGTGGCGAACTCGACGCGGCAGGGCAAGTCCTTGATGATCTTCTCGTCCAGGGTCAGGTAGTTCGACGCACGCCCCCTGGCGCCACGGGCCGCCGGCACGTACGCGTCGGCGCCGGCTTGGTCGGGAAGCAGGGAGATGAGGACCGCGTCCCCGTCCTCGGCGATTTTTCGGGCTGCCTTGTTGGCTGCCGAGATCTCTGCCTTGGAGGGATCCCGTTCCAGCATCTCGATCAGGGTGCTGCGGATGCTCACCACCGGAGACGACCAGCATCAAGGTGGAGCGGCTGTAGGAATGACGGCTGGGGTCCCCGATGCGGTTGGCCCCGGGGACCATGCCCTGCGTACTCACCCTTACAGGTCGAACAAACTCTCCTGGAAGTTCTCGACGACATCCCGTCGCGGGTAGAACAGGCCCAGCAGCAGAAAAGTCTTGGGGCGGGCCGCGACGTTTCCGACGAAGCAGTGCACGGCCTTCTCCGGAGAGATCATCCGGTCGAACCAGCGCTCGCGGAGCTTCTCCTCCACGTCGTCCTTCCCATACTGGCGAAGGAACTTGCGGTACGACTCGCCCGCCTCCCAGTCCCTCAGCCCCATGTCGTGACCACCGCACTCCCGATCCGCGCATCGGAAGCTGTACCGGAACTCAAGTGGCACCCAATCCAGTTGGCGAAGGTCCTGCGCGAGTAGATCCAACTGATCAGCCAGGGTCGCCTTTGAAGCTGGCCAGGGCTCAGCAGGAGCGAAGCGGAAGCCGGTGAACTCTTCTGGGCGGAAGACACCAAGCGACGTCCCTCGCCGTTCCTGGTCCCGCTTTATGGAGCACAAGGACGGCGCCACGAGGGGCTGAACATGCGAGAAGCGTTCGCGCCAGCCGTCCGCTGTCCCGAAACGCTCGATGACCTTGAGGGTCTGCAGGTTGGGGCGCAAGCTCTCGGGACGGCGGTCCCCAGGGTGTCGCTGCACGTCGACCTCGACGATCGAGTACTTGGCGAACTGGCTTTCTTCGTTCAGCAACCGGAACGGAACCGGAAAGAGCCGCACATGCTGGGGCGTTCCCTGGTCGAGCCGTATGCCGGCCACGCAGCTCGTCTCGTGGTACTTCGCGGACAGTTCCGGATAGGTCTTGACCGTGATCATGATCCGTGCGCGCTCTCGACTCCCCGATCCCATGGTTGCCCCCTCCATAGATCTCCCGATCTGATGATTGGAGGAGAGGCATGCGATGCGGGCAAGAGCGCGTGCAGGAGCGAGGGGTGAAGTCAGGCCAGGGGAATTACCGGCACGGCGGCTCGATTGCGAACCGTCTCCAGGACGACCTGCCGGTGGCAGCGGCTCTCGTCCTTCTCGAAGCACAACACCGCCACCCGCGACTGCTGGGCATGCTCCGCGAGGCGGTCAAGGTCGGCCTGTGCCTCCTGGGACCGCAGCAGGCCACGGAAGCGCGCGCGTCCCACCTCGACCCGGCCGTCCCAGAAGGGCTCCCGGTTGTCCTTCGGATTGCCCAGGCCACGCAGGTGCATGTACTCAATACCGGCCTCTGCCAGGGCATCTCCGAGGCGGGTCTTGCTGAAGCCCTTCTTGCGACTGATCGGCGTGAGCCGTACATCCGCCACGACACCGATGTGGCTGTCGACGAGCGCGGCGACGAACGAGTCGATGTCCCGCCCTTCGTATCCGGCGGACCAGAGGCCGGGCGTGACGGCCGGGACCTGGGTCGCCCGGAACAGATCATCGAGAGAGACCGCAAGAGCCTCAGCCACCGAGCCAACGGTCAGGAAACCTGGCTGGATCGCTCCCTCGCTCTCCAGGCGGCCCAGCGTTCCGACGGCGATGCCTGCCTCTTTCGCCAGCCGTTCCCGCGTCCACCCACGGTCTTCCCTTAACGCACGTACCCGCTGGGCGAGCGCACGGGCCCGGTCGTGAGAAGGAGCTGAGAGATGACCAGCCATATGCGGTGTTCCTAACGACCGTTGGGGCGGCCCGCACAGGTGTTCCTGATCAGCTACGAGCCCGGATTCGCGAATGCGCAGGTCATCGGGCGCGTGAGCGCCGCTGTTCCTGCGGCACCGGAGACTGCTCCCGGGAGAAGCCGACCAAGATCTTCTCCCAGATTTCTCCCAAGCGATCTCCAGGAACCAATCAGGGACCCGACCCGCACTGCGGATCAGGCCCCTGACCTGGTACTTCACTGTCGGGGTGGCGGGATTTGAACCCACGACCTCTTCGTCCCGAACGAAGCGCGCTGCCAAGCTGCGCTACACCCCGATGTCCACCGGACTCCCGGCGACATCGATTACTTTAGCCCACCGGCGGCCGGAGGCGAAATCCGGTTTCTCCGGTGCCGGGACCACCCCGCCACGTTCGGCCGGAGGTGGTCCACGGCGGTGATCAGGACGCCCAGGGCGGTGAAGAGGAGACCGAGGGCCAGGGACTGGGTGAGGGCGCCGGCGTAGCCGTAGGTGCCGACGTCGAGGAACGGGTACGGGTAGCGGGCCGGGGCGCCGGGGGAGAGCAGGGCTCCGCGGGCCAGGGTGAGGCCCAGGTAGGCCGCGGGGGCCGACAGCCACAGCGGGATGTGGGCCAGGCGCAGGGTCCGGGGTGCGGTGAGCAGGAGCCAGTCCGTGGCGACGGCCAGTGGGGTCACCGTGTGGAGCAGGAGAGTCGCGGCGGTGGACCAGCCGGTCCCCGGGGCCGGGCTGCCCCGGGTGGCGCTCAGAGGGAAGCCGCCGTAGTTCACCAGCACCAGGTGGTACATCAGGCCGGTGATCGCGGCGAGCAGGAGCACCCCGCCCGACAGGCGCGGCGAGAGTGGCGGACTGCCCCGCCAGGAACGTACGGCCGACCATCCGAAAGCCCCCGCGACCAGGAGGTTCGCCAGGACCGTGAAGTGGATCAGCGTCGGTGGTGCGTACCTGGTCGCCAGGGCGATGACCGGGCCGGCGGTCGCTGCCCCGCACACCAGAACACGTAGGGCCGCGACCCAGGGGCGGCGGGGCCCGGCGGGGTCCGGGAGCACCTCTGCCGCCCGGGGGTGGGGGAGCAGTGCGGCCCGGGGCGCGGTCATGATTCGTACCGTAAGGGGGTGGAAAGACCTCCGCGATTTGTCGCCCGCCGCGCGTGAAGGCGCCCCGCCCCCGCCGGAGCTTCGAGCTAGCCGCCCCGCCCCGAGCCCACCGCGCGTGAAGGCGCCCCGCCCCCGCCGGAGCTTCGAGCCAGCCGCCCTGCCCCGCGCCCGCCGCGCGTGAAGAGGCCCCGCCTCCGCTCAGGCTTTCGCGGTCAGCGTCAGCAGGGTGACCTCGGGCGGGCAGGCGAAGCGGACCGGGGTGTAGCGGTTGGTGCCGCAACCGGCGGACACGTGGAGGTAGGCGCGCCTGTCGCCGACCGTGTGGCTGGACAGGCCCTTGACCCGGTCGGTGTCCAGGTCGCAGTTGGTGACCAGCGCCCCGTAGAACGGGATGCACAGCTGACCGCCGTGCGTGTGGCCGGCCAGGATCAGGGGGTAGCCGTCGGCCGTGAAGGCGTCCAGGGAGCGCAGGTACGGGGCGTGGACGACGCCGATGGAAAGGTCGGCGCCGCTCGTAGGGCCGCCCTGGACCTCGGCGTACCGGTCCCGCTTGATGTGCGGGTCGTCCAGGCCGGTGAACGCCAGCTCCAGGCCGTCGAGCTTGAGGCGGCCCCGGGCGTTCGACAGGTCCAGCCAGCCCGCCTCGTCGAAGGCGTCGCGCATCGGTTCCCACGGGTTGTGGACGACGCCGACCGCGGGCTCGTTGCCGTTGAGGCCGTGCTTGCCCCGGGCCTTCTCCAGGAGGTAGCGGGCCGGGTTGCGCAACTGGGGGCCGTAGTAGTCGTTGGAGCCGAAGACGTACACCCCCGGGAACTCCATCAGCGGGCCGAGCGCGTCGAGCACCTCGGGCACGGCCTCCGGGTCCGAGAGGTTGTCGCCGGTGTTCACGACGAAGTCGGGGCGCAGTCCGGCGAGCGACTGGAGCCAGGCGCGCTTCTTGCGCTGACCGCTCACCATGTGGATGTCGGAGACCTGGAGCACGCGCAACGGGCGTGCCCCGTGGGGGAGTACAGGAACGGTGACCCGTCGCAGTCGGAACGAACGGGCCTCGAATCCGGCGGCGTAGGCGAGGCCGGCGGCGCCGACCGCCGCGCCGACCGCCGTGACTTTCAGGGGTACTCCGTAGCGTGCGCGCATGTCCCCATCGTCGCAGAAGCGGCACCGTGAGCGGAAAACCGGTGGGCGGCCCGGGCCCCGCACCTGTCACAATCGCGGCATGACCACGCTCAAGTCCAAGCTCAAGGAAGACCTCCACACGGCCATGAAGGCGCGTGACGAGCTGACCTCGTCCACCCTTCGGCTCACCCTCACCGCGATCACCAAGGAAGAGGTCAGCGGCAAGTCGGCGCGCGAGCTCTCCGACGACGAGGTGCAGAAGGTGATCGCCAAGGAGGCGAAGAAGCGCCGTGAGGCGGCCGAGGCCTTCGCCCAGGGCGGCCGGACCGAGCAGGCCGAGCGGGAGAAGGCGGAGGGCGAACTGCTCGACGGCTACCTGCCCAAGCAGCTCTCCGACGACGAGCTGGACGCGATCGTGGCGTCCGCCGTCGAGGAGGCGAAGGCCGCCGGGGCCGAGGGGCCGCGCGCTATGGGCGCCGTCATGAAGATCGTCAACCCGAAGGTCGCCGGGCTCGCCGAGGGTGGCCGGGTCGCCGCCGCGGTGAAGAAGCTCCTCGCCGGCTGAGGCGCACGGGGGAGAAGAGGAAAGGGTGGGCGCCCCGGTCGATGACCGGGGCGCCCACCCTTTTCCGCTATCTGTTACGAGTACGAGTACGAGTACGGGTAGGGATCACGGGCCGTTCTGGCCGCCGCCCTGGCCTCGCCCGCCGCCACCGCCCGGTCCGCCGATCGCGCCGTCCGGGAGCTCGACGCCGGGGAACCGGTTGCCGTCGTCGCCTCCGGGCTTGCCGTCCTCGCGGTCCTCGTCGCCGCGGTCGCGGTCCCGGTCGCCCTTCTCCTTGTCCTTCTTCTCCTTGCCCCGAGGGACGGAGACCGGGTTGAACCCGGGGGTCTCGGAGGCGTCCAGCGCTCCGGTCATCGCGATGCGCCAGATCGGACCGGGGAGGCAGCCGCCGCAGACCTTGTCGTAATACTGGCCGCCGATGGTGACGTTGAACATCGAGCTCTTGTCGCCGACGTCGTCACCGACCCACACCGCGGTGGAGAGGTTCGGCGTGTACCCGACGAACCAGGCGTCCTTGCGGTCGTTGGTCGTACCCGTCTTGCCCGCGTTGTCCCGGTCGCTGAGCCCGGCCCGGGTGCCCGTGCCGTCCTCCACGACGCCCTTGAGCATCTGGTTGATCGTGTCCGCGGTCCTCTCGCTCATCGCCCGCGAGCAGGACGTCTTCGGCACGGGGATCTTCTTGCCCTGCGGGTCCTTGATGGACTCGATGGCGATCGGGGTGCAGTAGGTGCCCCGGTTGGCGAACGCGGCGTAGGCGCCGGCCATGGAGAGCGGGGTGCTCACCTCACTGCCGAGGGTGATCGAGGGGGCCTCGACGATCTTCTTGCCGTCGCCGCGCTCGTAGCCGACCTTCTTGGCCATCTCCACTGTCTCGCAGAGGCCGGCCTTCTGCTCCAGCAGCGCGAAGTAGGTGTTGATGGACTTGCCGAGCGCGCTCGTCATGTCCCAGGTGCCCTTTTCGGACTCCAGCTCGTTCTGCAGGGGCCAGTCCGCGTAACCGGCCGGGGAGCCGGTGCAGTTCCGGAAGTCCCGCTCCTTGAGCGTCATCTTCCAGTCCGTCGAGAACGACGTCGCCGGGCTGATGCCCTTCTCCAGCGCCGCGGCCGCGGTGAACGGCTTGAACGTCGAGCCGACCTGGAAGCCGTACGTGCTGCCGCCCATCTTGTTGCTGACGGCGAGGTTCAGCACGGTCTCGTTCTGCTTCTGGTCCAGGCCGTACGGGCGGGACTGGCCCATCGAGAGGATCTTGCCGCTGCCCGGCCGGACCTGCACCACGGACGCCGCGAACTTGTCGTCCTTGTTGACCTTCGCCGTGGCGGCCTCGTTGGCCGCCTTCTGGGCGCGCGGATCCAGCGTCGTCCGGATGGTCAGACCGCCGAGGTTCCAGAGCTTGGCCCGGTCCTCGTCGGTCTTGCCGAAGGCGGGATCGGTGAGGATCGTCTTGCGGACGTAGTCGCAGAAGAAGCCGGAGCCGCTCACGGCGGTGATGCAGCCGTTCTTGGGCCGGGAGACCTTCAGCTTGATGGGCGTCTCCATGGCCTTGTCGGCCTCGGCCCGCGAGATGTCCTTGACCGCGGCCATTCGCGCCAGCACGATGTTGCGGCGCTTGGTCGCTTCCTCGAGGTCGTTGACCGGGTCGTAGCGGCTCGGCGACTGGACCAGTCCGGCCAGCAGCGCTGCCTCCTCCAGCTTGAGGTCCTTGGCCGGCTTGGAGAAGTAGCGCTTGGACGCGGCCTCGACGCCGTACGCCTGCTGCCCGAAGAACGTGATGTTGAGGTAGTTCTCCAGGATCTTCTTCTTGCCGAGCTCCTCCTCGACCTGGATCGCGTACTTCAGCTCGCGGACCTTGCGGCCGAGCGTCTGCTGCGTGGCCTGGGCGACCTTCTCCTGGTCGTCGCCCGCCTCCTCGACGAAGACGTTCTTCACGTACTGCTGGGTGAGGGTCGAGGCGCCCTGCGCGGCCCCGCCCGCCTGCACGTTGCGGTTCATCGCGCGGAGGATGCCCTTGAGGTCGACCGCGCCGTGCTCGTAGAAGCGGGAGTCCTCGATCGCGATGATCGCGTCCTGCATGTACGGCGAGATGTCCTTGAGCGGGACCACCGTGCGGTCGCGGGAGTACACGGTGGCGATGGTGCCGCCGTCGCGGTCCTGGATCGTGGTCCGCTGGCTGAGCGGTGGAGTCTTGAGGTTGGACGGGATCTCGTCGAATCCTTCGACCGTCCCCTTGGCGGCGAGCCCCAGCGCTCCGGCTGCGGGCAGCGCGATGCCTGCCAGGACAGCTCCGGAGAGTGCGGCGACACCGAGGAACTTGGCGGCCTGCTGGGTCGTGGTGAGACCCCCGCCCGAGCGCTTCTTTGGCATAGGGGGCAGCCTAATCCGTAGTGATGAACGTGTCGTAGGAGCGGGGGCCTCTCGGAGCGTTCGCGTACCGGACCGTGACATCCGGGCGGACCGCGGAGCGTCCGGGCGCGGAGGCGAACTCATCCGCGCGGACACGCGGAGACATGCCGGGCGGGCACGCGGGCGCGTGGCGGCTACGTTCCCATTCGCCGGACAGACGGACAGGCCTTGGCCTAAGCTGCTCCCAACTGTCACAGCAGTCCGGTTCCGTATCAAGCCCCCTGCCGTCCCATGCGCGTCTTCTGGTCATTCTTCAGTCGGCCGGTGCGCAATCTCATTGCCCTTCACGCACCCATCGAGGCGCTCCCGAAATCGCCCCGTCTGTCGCGAGAAGTCCTATGAAACTTGAGTGCACTGTCCCCTTTTCATGGAGATAGTCGCGCATGTCCTCGGCTCACTCCCCTGGGTGATCTGCCGCATACGCATAGTCCGTTCGGACCATTCAAGATTGGGCCCGAAGGGGGTGTTGTGCCGTCCCCACCTTCCGTAACGTCCTCAACTGGCAGCGGTGAATATGCCGCTACCGCCGTGGGGGAGCCTCGATTCGGGAGAGGACGGCGCCGGCATGGGCTGGGTAACCGACTGGAGTGCGCAGGCAGCCTGCCGCACTACCGATCCGGATGAACTGTTCGTACAAGGGGCAGCGCAGAACAGAGCGAAGGCGGTGTGCACCGGATGTCCGGTGCGGACCGAGTGCCTCGCCGACGCGCTGGACAATCGCGTCGAATTCGGCGTGTGGGGCGGAATGACGGAGCGGGAGCGCCGCGCACTGCTGCGCCGCCGGCCGACCGTCACGTCCTGGCGCCGACTGCTGGAGACCGCACGCAGCGAATACGAGCGGTCCACCGGCATTCTGCCCGGCGTCATCGGGCTGGAGGACGAGGAACTGCACGAGTCGTACGCCGCCGTGGGGTAGGCGCGGGCACCACGAGGTCAGGCCCCGCCGCTCGGGAGGGTGTCTACGCCGCTCCGGCCGGAGCCGGGGCGGAACCGCCCGCCAGCCGGTCGCCGATGGCCCGGAGGCCGTCCAGGTCGTGTACGTCGCCGGGCAGCGCCGCCACGGCCGTCACCGCCACCTCGGGGTGGAGCGCGGTGAAGCGGTCGCGGGTGCGGTGCTCGCGGGCGACGACCTGCATGCGCTCGGCGTGCAGGCGCAGCAGACCCGCCGTCAGTTCCTCGATGCTGATGACGTCGTTCGCGTCGACGGTGCCGTTCGCGTCGACGATGCCGGCCTCAGGGGCGGTCGCGGTGTCCGCGATGTTCTCGTGGGGCGGTTCGTTCTCCGTCGTGTCCTGGTGCTCGGCTGCGGGCTCGGGGCCGGACGCCTGCCCGGCCTCGGGGGAGAGGGGCGGCTCGGTCGTTCCGGAAGCGGTGACCGCCGGATCGGGGTCTTCCTGGTCACCAAGGCCAGCTTTCCCGGTCCTCTGATCCACAATGCGGGTGTCGTCAAGATTTTCTGCGGCGGTCAGCGCCTGCTCGGCGGAGAGCCGCGAAGCCTCGCTGCCGTGCACGCGGTTGAGGACCAGACCGGCCAGCGGCATGTCCTCGGCGGCCAGCCGTTCCACGAAGTAGGCGGCCTCGCGCAGCGCGTCCTGTTCCGGGGTCGCGACCACGAGAAAGGCCGTGCCGGGCGCCTGGAGCAGCTTGTACGTGGCGTCCGCGCGGCTGCGGAAGCCGCCGAACATGGTGTCCATCGCGGCGACGAACGTCTGGACGTCCCGCAGGAACTGACCCCCGAGCAGCTTGCCCAGGGTTCCGCTCATCATCGACATACCGACATTGAGGAACTTCATCCCGGCCCGGCCGCCCACCTTCGCGGGCGCCATCAGCAGCCGGATGAACTTTCCGTCGAGGAACGACCCGAGCCGCTTCGGCGCGTCCAGGAAGTCCAGCGCGGAGCGCGAGGGAGGGGTGTCGACGATGATCAGGTCCCACTCGTCGCGTGCCCGTAGCTGCCCGAGCTTCTCCATCGCCATGTACTCCTGCGTACCGGCGAACCCGGCCGACAGGGACTGGTAGAAGGGGTTCTCCAGGATCGCCCTGGCCCGTTCGGCGTCCGCGTGCGCCTCGACGGTCTCGTCGAAGGTCCGCTTCATGTCGAGCATCATGGCGTGCAGTTCGCCCTCGCCGCCGATGCCGTCGACCCGCCGGGGCACGTTGTCCAGACGGTCGATGCCCATGGACTGGGCGAGCCGGCGGGCCGGGTCGATGGTGAGGACGACGACCTTCCGGCCGCGCTCGGCGGCCCGTACGCCGAGGGCGGCGGCGGTCGTGGTCTTGCCGACCCCGCCGGAGCCGCAGCACACGACGATCCGGATGCCCGGGTCGTCCAGCAGCGCGTCCGTGTCCAGCCCGCCGTCGGCCGCCGGCAGCGCCGGATCCGTAACGGGTGTGTCCGCCGTCATGCGTCCCCCTCTTCGCCCGCGCCCTGCTTACGGAGCTCCGTGGCCAGGTCGTGCAGCGCGGCGAGGTCCACCCCGTCGCCGATCAGCGGGAGCTCCGCCGTCGGCAGGCCGAGACCGGCCAGCACCGCGCGCTGCTCCCGCTCCAGGCCGACCCGCTCGGCGTGCTGGGCCGCCTGCTCGACCAGGGGGCGCACGAGGGCCGCGGAACCGGTCACTCCGGCCCGGGTGAGCGCCTTGGCGATCTCCTTGCGGCGGCCGCCCGCGGCGGTGCGCAGGGCGTCCTCGTCCAGCAGGTGCGGACGGACCATGTTCACGAAGACGCTGCCCACCGGCAGTTCGGCGGCGCGCAGCTCGGCGATGCCGTCCGCGGTCTCCTGGACCGGCATCTCCTCCAGGAGGGTCACCAGGTGGACCGCGGTCTGCGGAGACTTCAGGACCCGCATCACGGCCTGGGCCTGGTTGTGTATGGGGCCGATCCTGGCCAGCCCGGCGACCTCGTCGTTGACGTTCAGGAAGCGGGTGATCCGGCCGGTCGGCGGGGCGTCCATGATCACGTGGTCGTAGACGAACCGGCCCTGCTTGTCCTTGCGGCGTACGGCTTCGCACGCCTTGCCGGTCAGCAGGACGTCCCGCACACCGGGCGCGATGGTGGTGGCGAAGTCGATCGCGCCGAGCTTCTTCAGGGCGCGGCCGGCGCTGCCGAGCTTGTAGAACATCTGGAGGTAGTCGAGGAGCGCGCGCTCGGCGTCGATGGCCAGCGCGTACACCTCGCCGCCGCCCGGCGCGACGGCGATCTTGCGCTCCTCGTAGGGGAGCGCGTCGGAATCGAAGAGCTGGGCGATGCCCTGCCTGCCCTCGACCTCGACGAGGAGGGTGCGCCTGCCCTCGGTCGCGAGGGCGAGCGCGAGGGCGGCGGCGACCGTGGTCTTACCGGTACCGCCCTTGCCGCTGACGACCTGGAACCTGCTCACGTATTCGAGCCTAACCAGTCCGGCCCCGGGCTACGCACGGGACCGGACGTGCCAGGCGTTACAGTCGGGCCCATGACCAAGTGGGAATACGCGACCGTGCCCCTTCTCGTGCACGCGACCAAGCAGATTCTGGACACCTGGGGCGAGGACGGCTGGGAGCTGGTCCAGGTCGTTCCCGGCCCGAACAACCCCGAGCAGCTCGTGGCCTACCTGAAGCGGGAGAAGGCGTAATGGCGGGCGCCGTCGAGGCGCGGCTCGCCGAGCTCGGCCTGACCCTGCCCGCCGTCGTGCCACCGCTGGCCTCGTACCAGCCGGCCGTGCAGTCCGGGGTGTACGTGTACACCTCGGGCCAGCTGCCGATGGTGGACGGCAAGCTCGCCGTCACCGGCAAGGTCGGCGCCGAGGTCACTCCGGACGAGGCGAAGGAGCTCGCGAAGACCTGCGCGCTCAACGCCCTGGCCGCCGTGAAGTCGGTCGCCGGCGACCTGGACCGGATCAAGCGCGTCGTGAAGGTCGTGGGCTTCGTCGCCTCGGCCTCCGACTTCACCGGGCAGCCCGCCGTGATCAACGGCGCCAGCGAGCTGCTGGGCGCGGTCCTCGGCGACAAGGGCGTGCACGCCCGCAGCGCCGTGGGCGTCGCCGTGCTGCCGCTGGACGCACCGGTCGAGGTCGAGGTCCAGGTGGAGCTCGTCGACGCCTGAGAACCCTTTTCCGTTCGTCCTTCCGATCCCGTCCGGTCCCGCGACCGGGCGGGATCGCGTGCGTACGGGGCATGGCGGGCGTGTACGGGGCATGTCGGGTCACCGCGATGCTCAGGGAGCCTCTCGAACATCGGCGCGGTTCCGGATAGCCTCCGGCCATGTCCCAAGGTCAGTGGTACCCCCCGGAATGGCCCGACCGGATCCGGGCCCTCGCCGCCGGTGAGCTGACGGCCGTGACACCCCGGCGGGCCGCCACGGTGATGCTGCTCCGTGATCGGGCCGTGCAGGACGGCGATCCGGGCGGGCTGGGCGGTGGCCCGGGCGTGCAGGGCGGTGACCCGGCCGGGTCCGGGTCCGGGGCGCGCGGGCCTGTCGTGCACATGCTTCGCCGCCGGACCTCCATGGCGTTCGCCGGAGGCGCGTACGCCTATCCGGGTGGCGGGGTCGATCCGCGCGACGACGACCGGCTGATCGGGTGGGCCGGGCCCCCGCTGGAGCACTGGGCCGACCGGCTCGGCGTGGCGACGGTCACCGAGGCGCAGGCCGTCGTCTGCGCGGCCGTGCGCGAGACGTTCGAGGAGGCGGGCGTCCTCCTCGCCGGGCCCACCGCCACGACCGTGGTCGGCGACACGACGGGCGAGGACTGGGAGGCCGACCGGGAGGCACTGGTCGCCCGGGACCTGTCCTTCGCGGAGTTCCTGGACCGGCGCGGCCTGGTGCTGCGCTCGGACCTGCTGGGCGCCTGGGCGCGCTGGATCACCCCGGAGTTCGAACCGCGCCGCTACGACACCTGGTTCTTCGTCGCCGCGCTCCCCGAGGGGCAGCGCACCCGGGACGTCTCCACCGAGGCCGACCGCACGGTGTGGATCGCCGCCGCCGAGGCGGCCCGCCGCTACGACGCGGGCGAGCTGCTGATGATGCCGCCCACCGTGACCACGCTGCGAGCCCTCGCGCCGTACAGGACGGCCGCCGAGGCGCTCGGGGCGGCTGACGGGCAGGACATGACCCCGGTGCTCGCGCAGGCCCGTCTGGAGGGCGACGAGCTGGTGCTGAGCTGGCCGGGGCACGACGAGTTCACCAAGCACGTGCCCGCGGCGGGATCCGGGGGTGCCGCGTGAGCGACGCAGCCGCCCTGCCCGGACAGCCGCGCGGAACGGTGGTCTCCGGCCCCGCGACCGCACGTACGGTCAACGTCCTCGCGCCCAACCCGTCCGCGATGACGCTCGACGGGACGAACACCTGGATCGTGGCCGAGCCCGACTCCGACCTCGCGGTCGTCATCGATCCCGGGCCGCCCGACGACGTACACCTGCGGGCCGTGATCGGGGCGGTGCAGCGGTCCGGGAGACGCGTGGGCCTCACGCTGCTCACCCACGGGCACCCCGACCACGCGGGGGGCGCGGGCCGGTTCGCGGAGCTGACGGGCACGAAGGTGCGGGCCCTGGACGCGGCGCTGCGGCTGGGCGACGAGGGCCTCGCGGCGGGCGACGTGATCACCACCGGCGGCCTGGAGCTGCGCGTGGTGCCGACACCGGGGCACACCGCGGACTCGCTCTCGTTCCATCTGCCCGCCGACCGGGCGGTGCTGACGGGCGACACGGTCCTCGGCCGCGGTACGACGGTGGTCGCGCACCCGGACGGGCGGCTCGGCGACTACCTGGACTCGCTCAGGCGGCTGCGGTCGCTGACGGTCGACGACGGCGTCCACACGGTGCTGCCGGGCCACGGGCCGGTCCTGGACGACGCGCAGGGGGCGGTGGAGTTCTACCTGGCCCACCGCGCGCACCGGCTCGCCCAGGTGGAGACGGCGGTGGAGGCCGGGCACCGTGCGCCGTCGGAGGTGGTGGCGAAGGTGTACGCCGACGTGGACCGCTCCCTGTGGCCGGCCGCCGAGCTGTCGGTGCGGGCGCAGCTGGAGTACCTCGCCGGGCACGGGCTCATCTAGATGATCGATTCCAAGGGGTCAGTGGTCATAGGCGGTCAGTGAGCGCAGGACGGGCTGCCCCATGTGGTCGTTGTGCCAGATCGCTGCGGTCAGCGCGAGGATGCGCTGCATGACGCGGGTGATGACCCCGCCCGGCGTGCGTCCTCGATGCTGTTCGAGATCGAGCTGGCCCTTGAAGGTCTCGCTGACTGACTCGATGACCTGCCGCAAGGGCTTGAACAGGGGTGCGCCGGGCCGTTTCGGCTCGCCCTTGCGGGCCGGCCGCAGTAGCCGGATGTCCTGCTCGGCCAGTTGATGTTCGAAGTCACGGCCGAAGTAGTTCTTGTCGTCGATCAGCGTCTGGCCGGGTCGGCTGGTGAGGAGGGCCGGTTCGGCGGCGAGCAGGTCCACCAGGGTCTCGCGCTCGTCGGCCTTGGCTCCGGTCAGGGCGAAGGCGACGGGCAGGCCCTGGAGGGTGCACACCAGGTGCAGCCGAAGGCCCCAGAAGAAGCGGCTGTGGCTGGCGCAGTACCCGTACTCGGCCCATCCGGCCAGGTCGGAGCGTTTGACGGTCTCGCGTGAACGGCCGCATTCCACCGGAGTGGAGTCCGCGACCCACACGTCGTCGCTCCACACCGAGGTATCGGTGGCCAGCAGCCGGGTGACCCGTCGGAGCAGCTCGGCCGCCTTGCGCAGGCGCTTGTTGTAGCCGGGCTGCTTCGGAAGGTACGGGAAGAGGTGCCGCAGGTGGGAGCGGGCATGGCGGAGCCACCGGGCCTCGGAGGTGAAGCCGAGCATGGCCTGCGTCATCGCAAGGGTGACCAGCTCGGCGTCGGTGAGCTTCGGGGCGATACCCACCGCCGGCCGCCACGGAGCAAGCTGCGGCGAACCCTTCAGCAGGTCGTCGGTCTCCGCATGGAGTGCGGTCGCGAGGGAGTCCAAGTCTGGTGTCACAACCTGACTTCGGGTTCCCCTGTCTCATCAGCTGTGTGTTCCCGTCTCTCGTGGCTGGCGCCGGGTGGACCTCGCCCGGTTGCCGCAGCCGAGGGAGCACCATGCCTGGTCACGGCGCCTGGCCAGGAAGAACATGCCGCAACTGGGGGCGTGGCAGCGCCGCACCCGCTGACGGTCTGGACCCGCGGCCAGGACGAGCGTCTCGCGGGCGACGACGGCGTCGGCGCCGCCACCCTGTTCCTGCTGTGCGAGCAGGCCGTCGCCGGTCATCCGGAAGACGACGGGGGCGGACGAGGCGAGTTCGTTCAGGCGGGTCCGCAGACTGTCGGTAAGTGGCCGCTGTCCGGCTGCCGCGTCCAGCGCGTCGCGGACCAACCCACGCAGCCGCTCCAGCTCCTCCAAGGAGAGGGCGGCCAATCTGCGGTCGGCGGCGCGGGCGCGCCATCGCCTGGTGAGTTCCCGGTCGGCTAGGAAGTCGACGTCGCCGCGCCCCGGGCCTGCGCCTACGACGACTGTGTTGGCCAGGTCGAGGACCGGGTCCTCGCCGATCCACGGCATTTCCTGCAGGTCCCGGATGGTCATGCCCCTCAATCTACTGGATTCAGGTCAGCGAACCCGTGATAACTTCAGCTCACGGATTTGATCCGCCAACTCCGTGAGTCACATGTTCGACGAAGGGTGATGCCATGAGTGCAACCATCGAGTACGTCAGGTTCGACACCGACGACCCCGCCGCCCTCACTGCCCACCGAGAGCAGCTCGTCGAACTACTCAGGGAGCACTACGGCGACGGCTTTCAGGGCGCCCACCTCGCCCAGTTCGACGACGGCACCGTCCTGGACTTCATCATCTGGTCGTCCGCCGCCGTCGCCGAGCGCGCGGCCAAGGAAATGCCGACCGACCCACGGGCACAGGGCTTCTTCAGCCGAATCGGCACAGTGCACGAGATGCGGCACGCTCAGGTCCTGCACACCGCATAGCCCCCGAGATCAAGGAGAATGACGCTGTGCCCTCGGCAGACGAACTACTCAGCGCGGACACCGTCGCCGACCTCGCCCGATGCCTTACGCGAGCCGGTGACGGGATCACTGCGCATGAGACCCGGGGGTGCGGCGCCGCCCTGGACGGGCTGAGCTTCACCGAGCGCGTCGCCCTGATCAGGAATGCCGTCCTGGCTGATCTTCCGGCGGACTACCCGGCCTTCGCGAACGTGTTGCGCGCCGCACTGCGAGACGGAGATTTCACCGGATGGATGATCTTCCCTGTCACCGAGGCCGTCGCCGTACGGGGCCGGGACGCCTTCGAACCGGCGCTCACCCTGCTGGCAGAACTCACCCCGCGCCTGACCGCGGAGATCGCCGTCCGGCCCTTCCTCCGTGCCGACCTGGAACGCGCGCTCCGGGTCATGACGCCGTGGACCGCCCATCCCGACCTCCACGTCCGCCGACTGGCCAGTGAGGGCACGCGGCCAAGACTGCCCTGGGCGCCCCAGCTTCCGGAGCTGATCGCGGATCCGAGACCCGCACTGCCCCTGCTCGACGCGCTGTACCGGGATGACTCCGAGTACGTCCGCAGATCAGTGGCCAACCACCTCAACGACATCAGCCGTGACCACCCCGACATCGCCGCTGGTGTCGCGGCGCGCTGGCTGAGCGACCCGGCACCGACGACGACCCGGTTGGTACGGCACGGCCTGCGGACCCTGATCAAGTCCGGCCACGCAGGGGCCCTTACGCTGCTCGGCCACTCCCCGGACGCTCCCGTCGCTGTCGAGGGCCCGCACGTCCACACCTCGGAGATCCGGGTCGGCGATTATCTGGTGTTCGACTACTCGGTGACCAACACTCACGATCAGACCGCTCACCTCGTCGTCGACTACGTCCTCCTCCATATGAAGGCCAACGGGACCCGCACCCCCAAGGTCTTCAAACTCACCACGCGGTCCCTGGCTCCCGGCGAGACGTGGCGCGCGACACGCAGACACTCCTTCAAGCCGATCAGCACGCGGCGCTACCACCCGGGTGTCCATCTGGTGCAGCTCCAGGTCAACGGCCGATCCCACGGGGAAGCCTCGTTCACGCTGAACTGCTGAGGGCAACCGCCTCGCATCCCCGCTTCGGTGGCGTATCCGCCATCGCGCCGCCACCCCAATGGGGCTTCCGCCACCAGAAACGGGAACCTGCATCCGCGCAGCTATCCCTTGGAAT
The DNA here is from genome assembly GCF_000721175.1 of Streptomyces anulatus. Taxonomy (GTDB): domain Bacteria; phylum Actinomycetota; class Actinomycetes; order Streptomycetales; family Streptomycetaceae; genus Streptomyces; species Streptomyces anulatus_C. The sequence continues at coordinate 120,687 of NZ_JOEZ01000021.1, read as the reverse complement.
CAATCACCTAGGAGTGGACGGAAGGGCCCCGCGCCGGCCGGACGTACTCCGGTCGGCACGGGGCCCATCGCGTCAGATCGCGTCTGTCACGTCAGTCGCGTACGGGGCGGGGGTCAGCGCGAACGCTTCGCCAGCCGCTCCACGTCCAGCAGGATGACCGCACGGGCCTCGAGGCGAAGCCAGCCGCGGCCCGCGAAGTCCGCGAGCGCCTTGTTGACCGTCTCGCGGGAGGCGCCGACCAGCTGGGCCAGCTCCTCCTGGGTGAGGTCGTGCACGACGTGGATGCCTTCCTCGGACTGGACGCCGAAGCGGCGCGACAGGTCCAGGAGGGCGCGGGCGACACGGCCCGGCACGTCGGAGAAGACCAGGTCGGACATCTGGTCGTTGGTCTTGCGCAGCCGCCGGGCGACCGCGCGCAGCAGGGCGGTGGCCACCTCGGGCCGGGCGTTCAGCCAGGGCTGCAGGTCGCCGTGGCCGAGGCCGAGGAGCTTGACCTCGGTCAGCGCGGAGGCGGTCGCCGTACGCGGGCCGGGGTCGAAGAGCGACAGCTCACCGATCAGCTCGCCGGGGCCGAGCACGGCCAGCATGTTCTCGCGCCCGTCGGGCGAGGTGCGGTGGAGCTTCACCTTGCCCTCGGTGACCACGTACAGGCGGTCACCCTGGTCGCCCTCGTGGAACAGCGCGTCTCCACGTGCGAGGGTCACCTCACTCATCGAGGCGCGGAGCTCCGCGGCCTGCTCATCATCGAGCGCCGCGAAAAGCGGGGCGCGCCGCAGAACGTCGTCCACGAGTTCTCTCCTTGTCGGCCTGTTCAGGGAACCGTGGTCCCCATCATGCCGGACGGTAAAACAGTGCGATCAATCACAAACCAGTTTGACGCACGGGCGTGTCGGACCCTACGGCAGGGGGCCGATCGGGGGTGGATACGCCGTGACAGCGGTGGTTGTCGGTGCCTGGCTCTAGGCTGGCCGGGTGTCCAGAACGCCGGGGAGAGCGCAGGCCGAGGGGGCTGACGGGGTGCCGAAGGGCAATGATTCCGCTGTGGGCGAACAGTCCCGGCCGCGTCCGAAGAATGCCGCGAATGGCTCCCTCGGAGAGGCGCACGGCTCCCCCGGAGAGCGGGGGAAGCCGCTCCGGAAGTCGGCCAGGAGGTCCGCAGTGCCATCGCCATCGTCAACGCCCGCCGAACCCGCTGAACCCGCCGAACCCGCTGAACCTGGAAAGACCGCCAAGACGGCCCCGGCGCGTAGGACAGCCCCGGCCGAGGCGGCCGCGACCACGGCGGCAACGGCTCGCACGGCAGCCGCGGCCAAGGCGGCCACCGCGCGCAAGGCGCCCAAGGCCGAGTCGCATCTCGCGATGGTCCGCCGGGCGCGCCGGATCAACCGCGAGCTCGCCGAGGTCTATCCGTACGCCCATCCCGAGCTGGACTTCCGTAACCCCTTCGAGCTCCTCGTGGCCACGGTCCTCTCCGCCCAGACCACCGACCTGAGGGTCAACCAGACCACCCCCGCGCTCTTCGCCGCCTACCCCACTCCCGAGGACATGGCGGCGGCCGTGCCGGAGGAGATGGAGGAGATCATCCGGCCGACCGGGTTCTTCCGGGCCAAGACCAAGTCGCTCATAGGGCTCTCGGCCGCCCTCCGGGACCAGTTCGACGGCGAGGTGCCGGGACGTCTGGAGGACCTCGTGAAGCTGCCCGGAGTCGGCCGCAAGACCGCCAACGTCGTCCTGGGCAACGCGTTCGGAGTCCCCGGCATCACCGTCGACACGCACTTCGGCCGCTTGGTGCGGCGCTGGAAGTGGACCGACGAGGAGGACCCGGTGAAGGTCGAGGCGGTGGTCGCCGAGATCTTCCCGAAGAGCGAGTGGACGATGCTCTCGCACCGCGTGGTGTTCCACGGCCGCCGCATCTGCCACGCCCGCAAGCCCGCGTGCGGGGCCTGCCCCATCGCCCCGCTCTGCCCTTCGTACGGGGAGGGCGAGACCGACCCGGAGAAGGCGAGGAAGCTCCTGAAGTACGAGATGGGCGGCTACCCGGGCCAGCGGCTCAGCCCGCCCGCCGACTACCCGGGCAAGCCCGCGCCCACGCTGGGGGCCCGGTGAAGGCACCCCTGGATACGGAACGGCCCGGAACGAAATGGCCGGCGACAGGCGTTGAGAAACGACGGGGGTGGCTATGACGCACACGCACACACACGGCACGCACGCACACGGCACGACGCACGCCGGGAACGACCCCGCCGAGGGGCCGGGGCACAGCGGTGGCGGCGGTGCTCCTGACGCGGCCGTCGCCGTCACGACCGACGGCCTGCCCGCATGGCTCGACCCCGTCGCCAGCACCGCCCGCAGCGTCCGGCCTCAGCAGCTCAGCCGCTTCCTGCCGCCCGAGAGCGGGGCGGGCCGGCAGTCGGCCGTCCTGGTCCTGTTCGGCGAGGGGGAGCGCGGACCCGAGCTGCTGCTCATGGAGCGTTCCGGGACCCTGCGTTCCCACGCCGGGCAGCCGTCCTTCCCCGGCGGCGCACTGGACCCCGAGGACGGCGACCAGGCCACCACCGGGCCGCTGCGGGCGGCTCTGCGCGAGGCCGAGGAGGAGACCGGCCTCGACCCCCGGGGCGTACAGATCTTCGGTGTGCTGCCCCGGCTCTACATCCCGGTCAGCAGCTTCGTCGTGACGCCCGTGCTCGGCTGGTGGCGGGCGCCCAGCCCGGTCGGGGTGGTCGATCCGGCCGAGACGGCCCGGGTCTTCACGGTCCCCGTGGCGGATCTCACGGATCCCGTGAACCGGGCCACGGCCGTCCACCCGAGCGGCCACAGCGGCCCGGCATTCCTGGTCGAATCGGCCCTGGTCTGGGGTTTCACGGCCGGAGTGATCGACCGGATCGTGCACTACGCGGGATGGGAACGCCCCTGGGACAGGGCCAGACAGGTGCCGCTCGACTGGCGCGCATGACACGCTGGCTGTCCTGCTGCGCTGCTCCGGGCCGGCCCGGACCCCGTCACCACGACGGGCCAGGTGACGAAACTGCGAGGCTATAGACGGTGAACGTGCTCGACATCCTGCTGCTGCTCGCCGCCGTGTGGTTCGCGGTCATCGGCTACCGCCAGGGTTTCGTCGTCGGCATCCTGTCGGTGATGGGCTTCCTCGGGGGCGGGCTCGTCGCCGTCTATCTGCTGCCGGTCATCTGGGACCGGGTGACGGAGGACGCCGAGGTCTCCACCGCGGTCGCCATCGGTGCGGTCGTCATCGTGATCGTCTGCGCCTCGATCGGCCAGGCCTTCACCACCCACCTGGGCAACAAACTCCGCCGGTACATCACGTGGTCGCCCGCGCGCGCCCTGGACGCCACCGGCGGCGCCCTGGTCAATGTGGTGGCCATGCTGCTGGTGGCCTGGATGATCGGCCTGCTGCTGGCGGGCACCTCGCTGCCGACGCTCGGCAAGGAGGTCCGCAGCTCCTCGGTCCTGCTCGGCGTCGACCGGGTGATGCCCCAACAGGCGCCCAGCTGGTTCCAGGACTTCTCGTCCGTCCTCGCGCAGAACGGCTTCCCGCAGGTCTTCAGCCCGTTCGCCAACGAGCCGATCACCGAGGTCAAGGCCCCGGACCCGGCCCTCGTGGGGAGCCCGGTCGCCGCCCGCGCCAAGAAGTCGATCGTCAAGGTCGTGGGGACGGCCCCGAGCTGCGGCAAGGTCCTCGAGGGGACCGGCTTCGTCTTCTCCGAGCGCCGGGTGATGACCAACGCCCACGTGGTCGGCGGCGTGGACGAGCCCACCGTCCAGATCGGCGGCGAGGGCCGGCTGTACGACGCGAAGGTCGTCCTCTACGACTGGCAGCGCGACATCGCGGTCCTGGACGTTCCCGATCTCCGGGCCAGGCCGCTGCAGTTCACCGGCCCGGACGACGACGCGGAGACCGGCGACAGCGCGATCGTCGCGGGCTTCCCGGAGAACGGCGCGTACGACGTCCGCTCGGCCCGCGTCCGCGCCCGTATCGACGCGGACGGCCCGGACATCTACCACCGGGGCACGGTGCGCCGCGACGTGTACTCGCTCTACGCGACGGTGCGTCAGGGCAACTCGGGCGGCCCGCTGCTCACTCCGGACGGAAAGGTGTACGGAGTGGTGTTCGCCAAGACATCCAGTATCGGGGCGACCCTCCGCCTTGCGATCGCACGCACCAGACGCCGCCGAGCCCGCCCTCCGGGCGGACGGCGCTACTTTCGAAACACGCCCCAGGGCGTTTCCTGGCCGAGCCGGTGAGGGTCAGTTACGGGGGTGGCGGAGCCGTGCGGAGACCCAGCGGGCCCGACGGCGGAGGATGCGCGGAATCCCGAGACGGGAGCGGTGAAGGTCATGCACATCGTGCACCCGGCCCCGAGGGCCGCCCCCCTCATGAGTGCTCACACCGGCTGACGCGGTGGAGCGGCGGTTGCGTGCTTCGTCGGTGAAGTCGTGCGTCCAGCCCATACCCGACGTCTGCCCGTGTCCCAAGGTCGGTAATCGTGCGCGAGTCAGCCAATTGGCCTATGCGGCAGGCAATTGGCTGTTCGTCAGACACGTGTGCCCACGCCGGGCGGGCGGCTACCGATCGGGCTCGGGGTCCTTGAGCCAGTTGATGAGTTCGGTGGAGAAGCCGATCGGATCCTCCTCGTGCGGGAAGTGCCCGACACCGTCGAAAAGTCGCCACCGGTAGGGCGCCTCGACGTACTGGCCGGACCCCGCGGAACTACGGGTGCGGACCGCCGGATCGAGCGATCCGTGCAGGTGCAGTGTGGGCACCCGGACCGGACGCTTCATCCGCCGGTTGAACTGGATCCCGTCCGGACGCGCCATCGACCGGACCATCCAGCGGTACGGCTCGATCGAGCAGTGGGCGGTGGAGGGGATGCTCATGGCCCGCCGGTAGACGTCCAGGGTCTCCTCGTCGGGGAACTCCGGGGTGCGGGGGCCCGCCCAGTCCTGGATGAGGCCCCCCACCAGGGCGGCGTCGTCCGCGAGGAGCTGCCGCTCCGGCAGCCACGGGCGCTGGAAACCCCAGACGTACGAACCGGCCCGCGACTGGGCGAAGTCGGACAGCATGGAGGAGCGCCAGCGGCGCGGGTGCGGCATGGAGGAGACGGCGAGCCGGCGGACCAGCTTGGGCCGCATCACGGCGGCCGTCCAGGCGAGGTAGCCGCCGAGGTCGTGGCCGACCAGCGCTGCGTCGGGCTCCCCGAGGGAGCGGATCACCCCGGTGACGTCGAGGGCCAGGTTGGCGGGGTCGTAACCGCGCGGTGTGCGGTCGCTGCCGCCGACCCCGCGCAGGTCCATCGCGACCGCCCGGAAGCCCGCGTCGGCGAGCGCGGTCATCTGGTGACGCCAGGTCCACCAGAACTGCGGGAAGCCGTGCAGCAGGAGTACCAGCGGCCCCTCGCCCATCTCCGCGATGTGGAACCGCGCACCGTTGGCCGCCACGTCGCGGTGGGTCCAGGGGCCGTCGAGGCGGACCGGCCCCCCGGCGGGAGCGGTCCGGCCCGCGGGGCTCGTGGCGGCCGGGGATGCCGGGGCCGGCGGGGCGGCCGGGCCCACGGGACCCACCGGACCCGTCGGGCCGAATGCGCTGGAATCGGGAACGGTCATGTGGACGAGCGTGCCACAGCGGCGGCCTCGTCCTTACCGGAGCCGCTCTCGATGCTCTTCTTCGCCAGGCTGCTGCCGGAGCGCTCGATGATCGCGTCGGCCGTGATGGACGCGCGCGGGTGCGGCTTGGCGTTCTGCAGGACGGCGGCGGTCTGCTTGGCGGAGGCGATGGACTTCTCCGGCGGCTTGATCTTCTTGAACTTCCGCAGGCCGATGAACCCGATCAGCAGGGCCAGCAGGAAGAAGCCGCCGGCCACGATCAGGAAGGACCAGGCCAGACCCATGCCCAGGTTGTGGATCCCGTACGCGGCCGCGAAGCTCAGCATCGGCATCATGAACAGGAGCAGCACGCCCGCGGCGACGAACGCCACGCTGCCGATCGCCCCGCGCCTGACGTCCTGCCGCACCTCCGCCTTGGCCAGGGCGATCTCGTCGTGCACCAGCGCGGACATCTCGGCCGTCGCCGAGGCGACCAGCTGCCCGATGCTGCGGTCCGCACTGCCCGCGTAGTTGCCGGGGTCGCTCATCCCTGACTCCCTCTCCGTCTTCGACACATCCGATGTCAGATCATGCCGGACTGTTCGGCTTGTCGCGCGCTGCCCCCGCCCGCTCTTCGGCGAGACGGCGGTGTTCGGCCGCCTTGTTCTCAAGGATGGCGGCCATCCGCAGGTGATACTCCGGATCATCCTGCTCGTAGATGTCGGGTACCCCGGAACCGTCCTCGTCCCGCTCCTCGGCCTCGTACAGCTCCTTGTACCTGCGCACCCGGAGTTTGAGCAGCACGCAGGCGAGCAGGGCCGCGATCAGTGAGCCGAGCAGTACGGCGGCCTTGATCTCGTTGATCATCTCCGGGTCGCCCTCGAAGGCGAGCTCGCCGATGAGCAGCGAGACCGTGAACCCGATGCCGGCAAGCGAGGCGAGTGCGAGGACATCGGCCCAGGCCAGGTCCTTGTTCAGCTCCGCCTTGGTGAAGCGGGCGGCGAGGTAGGTGCCGCCGAAGATGCCGACGGTCTTGCCGACGACGAGACCGAGGACGACGCCGAGCGCCTCGGGCCGGGTGAAGACACCCGCCAGCGCTTCGCCGTTCAGCGCCACCCCGGCCGAGAACAGGGCGAACAGGGGGACGGCGACCCCGGCCGACAACGGGCGGACCAGGTGCTCGATGTGCTCGCCCGGGGAGTGCTTCTCGCCCTCGCGGCGGCTGCAGCGCAGCATCAGGCCCATCGCGACACCGGCGATGGTGGCGTGGATGCCGCTGTTGTACATCAGGCCCCAGATGACCAGGGCGAGCGGCACGTAGACGTACCAGCCCCGGACGTCGAAGCGGAGGAGGAGGTAGAAGACGGCCAGGCCGAGGACGGCTCCGCCGAGCGCCATGAAGTTCAGGTCCGAGGTGAAGAACACCGCGATGATCAGGATGGCGAACAGGTCGTCGACGACGGCCAGGGTGAGCAGGAAGGCCCGCAGCGCGGACGGCAGCGAGGTGCCGATCACCGCGAGGACGGCGAGTGCGAAGGCGATGTCGGTGGCCGTCGGAACCGCCCAGCCGTTCGTCGAGCCGCCGCCGACGACCGCGGTGAGGAAGTAGACGAGGGCGGGCACCGCCATGCCGCACAGGGCCGCCACCACGGGGAGGGCCGCGGCCTTCGGATCGCGGAGCTCGCCCGCGACCAGTTCGCGCTTGAGCTCGACACCGGCGACGAAGAAGAAGACGGCGAGCAGTCCGTCCGCCGCCCAGTGCGCCACGGAGAGGTCCAGGCCGACGGCGTCGATGCCGAAGTGGAACGTGCTGACCGTCTCGTACGAGCCGCCGAAGGTGTTCGCCCAGACGAGTGCGGCGACCGCCGCCACCAGCAGCAGCACACCGCCGACCGTCTCGGTGCGGAGCGCCTCCGCCACGTAGTTCCGCTCGGGGAGGGAGAGCCTGCCGAGCAGCGGGCGCTGGGGCGGTGTGGGGGTGGACGGGTTGGGCGGTGCCACGAGAGGGACCTCCAGGTCGGGCGGTGTGAGGGCATGACTGATCGATGTGCCGACCAGACTTCCCGGCGCCCCTGTGGAGATGTTCTCTGGAGTTGTGGGTGGGACGCCCACTCTACCGGGGGCACGAAGAGTGGGATCTTAATAGGTGATCTTCAGACTAAATGTCCGATGGGCACCCGGCGCGTTGCCGGATGCCCATCGGAGCCGTACGCAGGGTTGATTCCGCGGCAGGTCAGTCCTCGGACGAGGAGGACGGCAGCTGGGTGGTGATCAGGTCCATCACCGAGGAGTCGGTGAGCGTGGTGACGTCGCCCAGCTCGCGGTTCTCGGCGACGTCGCGGAGGAGCCGGCGCATGATCTTGCCGGAGCGGGTCTTCGGCAGTTCGGCGACGGGCAGCACCCGTTTGGGCTTGGCGATCGGGCCGAGTGTCGTGCCGACGTGGTTGCGCAGGTCCGCGACCAGTTCGTCGGAGGCGGTCGCGGTGCCGCGCAGGATCACGAACGCCACGATGGCCTGGCCGGTCGTCTCGTCGGCCGCGCCGACCACGGCGGCTTCGGCGACCGACGGGTGGGAGACGAGCGCGGATTCGACCTCGGTGGTCGAGATGTTGTGCCCGGAGACGAGCATGACGTCGTCGACCCGGCCGAGCAGCCAGATGTCGCCGTCCTCGTCCTTCTTCGCACCGTCGCCCGCGAAGTACCTGCCCTCGAAACGCGACCAGTAGGTGTCGATGAACCGCTGGTCGTCGCCCCAGATGGTGCGGAGCATGGAGGGCCACGGCTCGGTGAGGACGAGGTAGCCGCCCCCGCCGTCCGGCACCTCGTTGGCGTCGTCGTCCACGACGGTGGCGGCGATGCCCGGCAGCGCGCGCTGCGCGCTTCCCGGCTTCGTGTCCGTCACACCGGGCAGCGGCGAGATCATCATCGCGCCGGTCTCGGTCTGCCACCAGGTGTCCACGATCGGGCACTTGTCGGCGCCGATGTTCTTCCGGTACCACATCCACGCCTCCGGGTTGATCGGCTCACCGACCGAACCCAGGACACGGAGGCTGCTCAGGTCGAACTTCGCGGGGATGTCGTCGCCCCACTTCATGAACGTACGGATCGCCGTCGGGGCGGTGTAGAGGATCGTGACGCCGTACTTCTGCACGATCTCCCAGAACCGGCCCTGGTGCGGGGTGTCCGGGGTGCCCTCGTACATGACCTGCGTCGCACCGTTGGCCAGCGGGCCGTAGACGATGTACGAGTGCCCGGTCACCCAGCCGATGTCGGCGGTGCACCAGTAGACGTCGGACTCCGGCTTGAGGTCGAAGACCGCGCTGTGCGTGTACGACGCCTGGGTGAGGTAGCCGCCGGAGGTGTGCAGGATGCCCTTCGGCTTACCCGTGGTGCCCGAGGTGTAGAGGATGAAGAGCGGCTGCTCCGCCTCGAAGGCCTCGGGGGTGTGCTCGGCGGACTGCCGGGCGGTGATCTCGTGCCACCAGACGTCGCGGCCCTCGGTCCACGCGGTGTCCTGGCCGGTGCGGCGGACGACGAGGACGTGCTCGACGTTCTCGAAGCGGGAGACGGCGTCGTCGACCGCGGGCTTGAGCGCGGACGGCTTGCCGCGGCGGTAGCCGCCGTCTGCGGTGATGACGACCTTGGCGTCCGCGTCCTTGATCCGGGCGGCGATGGCGTCGGCCGAGAAGCCGCCGAAGACCACGGAGTGCGCGGCGCCGATGCGGGCGCAGGCCAGCATCGCGATCGCGGCCTCGGGGATCATCGGCAGGTAGACGGCGACCCGGTCGCCCTTGCCGACGCCCAGCTCGGTCAGGGCGTTGGCGGCCCGGGAGACCTCGTCCTTCAGCTCCGCGTAGGTGATGGCCCGGCTGTCGCCCGGCTCCCCCTCGAAGTGGATGGCGACCCGGTCGCCGTTGCCCGCCTCGACGTGCCGGTCCACGCAGTTGTACGCGACGTTCAGCTTGCCGTCCGCGAACCACTTCGCGAAGGGCGGGTTGCTCCAGTCGAGGGTCTCGGTCGGCTCGGTGGCCCACGTCAGGCGGCGGGCCTGCTCGGCCCAGAAGCCCAGCCGGTCCGCCTCGGCCTGCTCGTACGCCTCTGCGGTGACGTTGGCGTTGGCGGCCAGCTCGGCAGGCGGAGCGAATTTCCGCTCTTCCCGAAGCAGGTTGGCCAGGCTCTCGTTGCTCACGACTTCTCCCAGTCCCAGGGTGTCCGTTGTGTCCCGGGGCATAGCTCATCAGGCGCGAGGCCAGGTGACAAGAGCCTGCCGGGAATTGGTTTAGACCTGTGTTCTCGTGTATGGGGCCATGATCCCGCTCCGTGGCCGAGGGGCGCCGTACGACGCGTGGCGCACGGCAGTTCCGTCCCCCGCGTGGTGCGCCGAGGGTGATCCGGGGGGGCGATCCCGAGGGTGGTCCGGGGGATGGTCCGGGGGTGATGTGGAGCGGGGTCATCTGGTTGCACGGCCCCGGGGCTCGTGCGGTTCAGGCCGAAGACATCCGGGCTGTTCGTGGCGTTCGGTCCAGTCAGCAACTCTTATAAGTGAATAGGCAGCTTTTCATTCGGTATGTCGCCCTTGCCGCAGGGGATCGCGTGCGAATTTGGCCGCGCCGTGTCGGCACTGCAACGCAAATAACCTGCAAGGAAGAGGGTGGGCGGATGATGGCCGCCACGAAGAGGATCGCCTTGGGCGTCATGACCACGGCCTTGGTCGCCGTTCTCGCCGGCTGCTCCGGGGCCGGATCCGGAGGGTCCGCGTCCGCGGGGTCGGGAGCCGACGCGGAGAAGGGTGCCCACGGCGCCAAGGAGAACCCCCCGGCGGCCGCCGCTCCGAAGAACGCGGTCAAGCTCATCGGGGACGGGTCCACCGCCTTCACCGGGGTCCAGCCGAAGATGCCGGCAGTCGAACGCCTGGCGCCCGGTCAGAAGCCTCCGCAGTTCGTGGTGTTCTCCTGGGACGGTGCCGGAGAGGACAGCCAGAAGCTCTTCTCGCACTTCCGCGGCGTGGCCAAGAAGTACAACGCCAACATGACGTACTTCCTCAGTGGCGTGTACCTGCTGCCGGAGGAGAAGAAGGACCTCTACAGCCCGCCCCAGCACGCGCCGGGCCGTTCCGACATCGGGTTCAACGACACCGAGGGCATCCGCAACACCCTCGCCGAGGTTCGTGCCGCCTGGCAGGAGGGCAACGAGATCGGCACCCACTTCAACGGCCACTTCTGCGGCAAGGACGGCGGCGTCGGGACCTGGTCCGTCGATGAGTGGAAGAGCGAGATCAGCCAGGCGAAAGCTTTCGTCAAAAGCTGGAAGACCAATGCTCCGGAGCTGAAGGACGAGCCCCCGCTCCCCTTCGACTACGACAAGGAACTGGTCGGCGCGCGCACCCCCTGCCTCGAAGGTCAGAAGAACATGGTCGCCGCCGCCCGGACCATGGGCTTCCGCTACGACTCCAGCGGCGTCGGCAACCAGGTCTGGCCCCAGAAGAAGGACGGGATCTGGGACATTCCTCTCCAGCTCGTCCCGATGCCGGGCCGCGCGTTCGAGACCCTCTCGATGGACTACAACTTCATGGTCAACCAGTCCGGCACGGCCACCCAGGGGGACCCCTCCCAGCACGAGTACTGGGGGAACCAGATGCGGGACGGGCTGCTTCAGGCCTTCGACCGCTCGTACAACGGCAACCGGGCGCCCCTGATCATCGGCAACCACTTCGAGTCCTGGAACGGCGGCACCTACATGCGCGCCATCGAGGAGACCATCGCGAAGGTGTGCACCAAGGAGGGCGTGCGCTGTGTGTCCTTCCGGCAGCTCGCCGACTGGCTGGACGCGCAGGACCCGAAGACGCTGGCCAAGCTGACCACGCTCGGCGTCGGCGAAGCGCCCGAGTCGGGCTGGTCGTCCTACCTCGGCACCCAGCCGGCCGCCGCCGGGCCCGCAGACCGGGGCACGGAAAGGGCCCCGGAAGGCGACGCCGACAGGACCCAGGAAAAGGCCCCGGACGAGAGCGAGGCGGGTTCGGCCGGCCGCGACGCCGGCTGATCGCACCACCTCGTTCGTCGGCCGCTTTCCGGTGGCCGACGAACAGGGGGGTGGGCGACGAACGCGGGGGCGGCGACCATGGGACCGACGGGCGTGGTGGCCCCGCGTGATGCCTCAGGTGGGTGCGGACACGGCCGCCCCGGCGTGCCGTTCGTCGAGCACGAAGGCGGGGTCGACCTGGGCGGCCAGGTCGGCGCCGGTCTTCTCGTTGCCCCAGCTCTCGGCGTTCTTCAGGTGGAAGTGCACCATCTGGCGCGTGTAGCGCTCCCAGTCGCGCAGCCCGTACGAGTCCTCGGCGGCGTCCTGCAGCGCTTGCAGGGCCATCCGGTTGTCGGCCTCCAGCAGCTCGAACCTGGACGGCCGGCCCTTCTCCATCGACCGTACCCAGTCGGAGTGACCGATCCCGATCAGCAGGTCGTCGCCGACCTCCGCGCGCAGGAACTCCAGGTCGTCCGGGCCCTGCACCTTGTTCCCGACGACCTTCAGAGCGACGCCGAAGTCGCGTGCGTACTCCTTGTACTGGCGGTACACCGACACCCCCTTACGGGTCGGCTCCGCGACCAGGAACGTCATGTCGAAGCGCGTGAACATGCCCGACGCGAACGAGTCGGAGCCCGCCGTCATGTCGACCACGACGTACTCGTCGGGACCGTCGACCAGGTGGTTGAGGCAGAGCTCCACGGCCCCGACCTTGGAGTGGTAGCAGGCCACGCCGAGATCGGATTCCGTGAAGGGGCCCGTCGCCATCAGCCGGACGTCCCCGTCGTCGAGCCGCACCGTGCGCGCGCAGGCCTCGAAGATCGGGTTGTCCTCGCGGACCCGCAGCAGGCGGGAGCCCTCGCCGGGCGGAGTCGTCTTGATCATCGTCTCGGCGGAAGCGATACGGGGGTTGGCGCCCCGCAGATAGTCCTTGATGAGGGGGAGGTGCGCGCCCATGGCGGGCAGCGCGGCGGCCTCCGCATCGTCCAGGCCCAGAGCGGCCCCCAGGTGCTGGTTGATATCGGCGTCCACGGCGATGACGTGGGCTTCGTTGGCGGCGAGGTGGCGGATGAAGAGCGAGGACAGCGTGGTCTTTCCGCTGCCGCCCTTCCCGACGAAAGCGATCTTCATGTTCACCTAGGGTAGCGGCTCCATTGCGGTGTGCTGTCATCGTTCGTGAAGAAGGCCACTTGAGGGTGGTCCGGGTGTGGTGGGCGCGTAGCCTCGCTACTTATGAGTACGACTGCCTCAGACCCGCTTGCCGCGCTCGGCTCCCTGCCCGGCGTGCCCGATGCCGTGGACTCCGTACGCAAGGCTGTCGACCGCGTCTACGGTCATCGCGTCATGCGGCGCCGCAGCAATGAGGTCACGGCCGAAGCCGCACTGCGGGGTTCTCGTGGTTCGGCCGCGCTGGCCGGTGCCGACTGGAACCTCGAAGAGGTGCGTCGGCGCACCGACTTCAGTGGTGAGGACGAGGCGCGCGTGGTCGGTGCCGCGCTGCGGCTCACCGCGGAAGCGGGTCAACTCCTCTCCATCTGGCGGCAGTCGCCGCTGCGGGTGCTGGCGCGCTTGCATCTGGTGGCCGCCGGTGGTGCGAGCCCCGACGACGCGGTGGGGCGTCCTCGGTTGGCGGGTGAATCCGTCGACGAACCGCTGATCGAGGCTCCGCTGCCCGGAGCCGAGGAGGTCGCGGGGCGACTCGAAGGACTGTCGCGGCTGATCATCGCGGGCGGCAGCGCTCCCGCCCTGGTCACGGCTGCGGTGGTGCACGGCGAACTGCTGGCGCTGCGGCCGTTCGGCTCGCACAACGGTCTGGTGGCCCGGACGGCCGAGCGCATCGTGCTGATCGGCAGCGGACTGGACCCGAAGTCGATCTGCCCGGCCGAGGTGGGCCACGCGGAACAGGGCCGGGCGGCCTATGTCGCGGCGTTCGAGGGCTACACGGCCGGAACCCCGGAGGGCATGGCCGCCTGGATCACCCACTGCGGGCGCTCGATCGAGCTGGGTGTACGCGAGTCGACCGCGGTGTGCGAGGCGCTTCAGCGCGGCGCCGCCTGAGGGTCTGGCGTGGCCGGCGCCGGAGTGATCGGTGCGGGCTGAGGGATCAGTGCGGCCCGAGGACCCTGTGCGGCGGGCGTCGGAGGGGCGGCCGAAGGGTGATGGCCCGGGGCAAGGGTTGCGGCGGTACCGATGTGCGGTACCGCCGCTGGCACGTCCGCCCAGTTACCAAGCGTCCTCGTAAATTGCCCATCAGGTCGGGTACTTTGCCCGTCACCTGGTGCGGCTGGCCCGTATTCGACGGGTCGACGTCGCGTGGGTGCTCGGCTTTCGTGCTCGGTCCGTGGGGCCGTTCTGCGTTACAGGTCATCCTCGCGGATGTCCTTGGTCTCGCGGGCCGTAAATCCTTTGTACTCCAGGTCCAGGGGAAGGGAAACCCCTGGCTCCGCTTCTTTACTTTTAGGTTCAAGCAAGGGTGAATCGGGCGAGGGTTGCCCCGGCGGGGCGCCTCACTCCCCACCTCACCCCGCCCGTCTCGCTCCGCGTCAGCCCGGCAGGGCCGCGCCGGCGGTGCGCTGACGGTTGGCGTACCAGACCAGCCCCGCGGTGACGGCCGCCGCGCCGACCGCGGCCGCCGCCACCAAGGCGGGGCGGGGCGGCATCGAGAAGGCGGGCAGGCGCTGCTTGAGCCGGACCGGGCGGTTGAAGACGAGAATCGGCCACTCGCGAAGGGTCGCTTCGCGGCGCAGCGCGCGGTCGGGGTTGACCGCGTGCGGGTGGCCGACCGACTCCAGCATCGGTACATCGGTCGCCGAGTCGCTGTAGGCGTAGCAGCGCGAAAGGTCGTACCCCTCCGAGACCGCGAGCGCCTTCACCGCCTCGGCCTTGGTCGGCCCATAGGCGTAGTACTCGACCTCGCCCGTGAAGCAGCCGTCGTCGCCGACGACCATGCGCGTGGCGACGACACGGTCGGCTCCCAGCAATTCGCCGATGGGCTCGACGACTTCGGCACCCGAGGTCGAAACGATGACCACATCGCGTCCCGCTGTGTGATGTTCTTCGATGAGGGTGGCGGCCTCGTCGTAGATGATCGGGTCGATCAGGTCGTGCAGGGTCTCGGCGACGATCTCCTTGACCTGCTGGACGTTCCATCCCTTGCAGAGGGCGGAGAGATATGCGCGCATCCGCTCCATCTGGTCGTGATCGGCGCCCCCGGCGAGGAACACGAACTGTGCGTACGCAGTGCGCAGTACAGCGCGGCGGTTGATCAGTCCGCCTTGGTAGAAGGACTTGCTGAAGGTCAGCGTCGAAGACTTCGCAATGACCGTCTTGTCCAGGTCAAAGAAGGCTGCTGTGCGCGGCGAGAAGCAGTTTTCCACACGCTGAGCATAGGGGCCCGCCATTCGGCGTAAACACCGGTGCGTGGGTTTGCCTGAGAAGGCCCTCGGGTACACCATGGAAGTCACGGATCGTTCGCGACCGTGCTAACCCGGTCCGACTCCTCCCCCCCCGAGTCGGCCGTGGGGACGACCCCCGCTCTCCCCCCCGGCGGGGGTCGTCGCATGTCCGGACGCATTTTAGGGGCGGAAATCACCTGAGCCTCCCGTCTGGCCGTCATCGGCCTGATCGTGCGAGCCGGGTGTCGTGCGACTCGTCTCATCACAGTGTGTAGCCAAAGGGCTGCACTCCGGAAGTCGCTGGTATGGGTTACGGAGTTATTCACAACCCCGTGGTTGTCCACAGTCTTTCATCAAGATCCACAAGTTTTTCCGTGGTGTTGCACGTTGATTCCACCCGCGAAGTCCGCGGGTGCCGGAATCGCGCATCTCGGAATCGTTCGAGAACGCCGCGAACCGCACTGAAGGGGCAGTGAGAAGGGGGCGGAGATCGTGGCTGGATCCCTGGCAGGAGAAGGGGCGGCGGTCGCCGACGGGCGCCGCGGAGGCCCGCTGATCGTGACGGAGGACGTGGAGCTGCTCGACGACCTGCTCCGGCTGTGCGCGGCGGCCGGAGCCGAGCCCGAGGTTCATCACGGGCCGCCCGGGCGTCGTGGCGGCTGGGAGCGGGCCCCGATGGTGCTGGTGGGCGATGACGCCGCCGCGCGATGCCGGGGCGCCGGCCGCCGGAAGGGGGTGATGCTGGTCGGCCGGGACCAGGACGACCCGGACGTGTGGCGGCGGGCGGTGGAGATCGGGGCCGAATATGTGCTGCGACTGCCCGATTCCGAGGGCTGGCTCGTCGACCAGATCGCCAACGCCGCCGAAGGCGTGGGGCGGCCGGCGCTCACCGTCGGCGTGATGGGCGGCCGGGGCGGCTCCGGCGCATCAACGCTGGCCTGCGCCCTTGCCGTGAGTGCGGCGAGGTCCGGTCGGCGGGCGATGCTGATCGACGCCGACCCTCTGGGCGGTGGGATCGACGTCCTGCTCGGCGGAGAACGTGCCGAAGGCATGCGATGGCCGGATTTCGCGCAGTCGAAGGGGCGTCTCGGCGGTGGAGCCCTTGAGGACTCGCTGCCCGCGCTCCACGGACTGCGGGTGCTGAGCTGGGGGCGCGACGACGAGGTGGTGATCCCGCCGCAGGCGATGCGGGCCGTGCTCGCCGCCGCGCGCCGGCTCGGCGGGGTGGTGGTCGTGGATCTCCCGCGCCGGGTCGACGAGGGAGTCGCGGAAGCCCTGGCCCAGCTCGATCTCGGCCTGCTCGTGGTGCCGGGCGAACTGCGCGCGGTCGCGGCGGCCAAGCGCGTCGCGTCCACCGTCGGAATGGTGCTGGACGACCTGCGGGTGGTGCCCCGGGGCCCGTATGCGTCTGGGCTGGACGGGCGGTGGGTCGCCCGGGCCACAGGCCTTCCGCTCGTCGGTGAGCTTCCCCTGGAAGCAGGCCTTCTGGTCTCCCAGGACGAGGGGACTCCGCCCGGCGGCAGTGCCCGGGGCCCGCTGGCCCGGTTCTGTTCGGCCTTCTGGGAGCAGGTGGCGGCGGCCGGTGACGCGAGCCCCGTGTCCCGCCCGCCCGAGGGAGGGACGGCATGACGGACGAACTGCTCGACGCCGTGCGCCAGCGGCTGGCACGCAGCGGCGCCGCGCCCACCCCCGCCGGAGTGGCGGCCGCCCTGCGGGCCCAGGGGCGGCTGCTGGGCGATGCCGAGGTGCTCGGAGCCGCGGCAGAGCTGCGGGGTGAACTCGTCGGCACGGGGGTGCTGGAGCCGTTGCTCGCAGACCCCGAGGTGACGGATGTGCTGGTGTCCGCACCGGACCGGGTGTGGGTGGACCGGGGAGGTGGACTCCAGCTGACGGCCGTCACCTTCCCGGACGCGGCGGCGGTCCGCCGGCTGGCCCAGCGTCTCGCCGCGGTGGCCGGCAGGAGGCTGGACGATGCACGGCCATGGGTGGACGCGCGACTGCCCGACGGAACCCGCATGCACGCCGTGCTGCCCCCGGTGTCCGTCGGCTCGACCTGTCTCTCCCTGCGTGTCGTGCGGCCGCGGGCCTTCTCGCTGACGGAGCTGGTGGACGCGGGCACGGTGCCGCCTGGCGGCGACCGGATCCTGCGGGCCCTCGTGGAGGCGCGGATCTCCTACGTGATCAGCGGCGGAACGGGAGCAGGCAAGACCACCCTCCTCGCCAGTCTGCTGGGCGCGGTCGGCGTGAACGAGCGGATCGTGCTCGCCGAGGACTCCGCCGAGCTGCGGCCGGACCATCCGCATGTGGTCCGCCTGGAATCCCGTCCGGCCAATCAGGAGGGCGCGGGCCGGGTGACGTTGCGCGATCTGGTGCGGCAGGCGCTGCGCATGCGGCCCGACCGGCTGGTGGTCGGAGAGGTGCGAGGCGCCGAAGTCACCCAGCTGTTGGCAGCCTTGAACACCGGACACGAGGGAGGGTGTGGCACCGTCCACGCGAACGCTGCCGAGCATGTCCCCGCCCGGCTGGAGGCGCTGGGCACGGCGGCCGGTCTTGACCGTTTCGCCCTGCACAGCCAGCTGGCGGCCGCGCTCTCGGTGGTCGTACATCTCGTCCGGGACCGCGCGGGGCAACGGCGGGTGGCCGAGGTGCACGTTCTGGAGCGGGATGCGGCGGGCCTGGTCTTCACGGTTCCGGCGCTGAGCTGGGGCGTCGGAGGATTCGTTCCGGAGCGGGGATGGGAACGGCTGCGATCGCTGATCGGAGGTGCGCTGTGACGGGGCAAGCGTCCGCGTACGCGGCTCACGCGGTGGCTCTCTGCGTGGGTTCGGCGGTGTGGCTCGCGATGGTGCGGGATCCGGGGGCGCGCCGGGCACGGGTGCTGTTCGTGGACGCTCCGCCCGAGTCGCGTCGGCCGTGGGATCGGTGGCCATGTCTGCTCAAGGCCCGGGGGCGGGTGAAGGAGGTGGCCCGGGGACGTCGGGAGTGGTGGTCCGTTCCGGTCGCGGTGCTGCTTGCGGTGCTGGGGAGTTCGGTGCTGCCACTGCTCGCGGGAGCCGTGGCGGTCCCGTTGGTACGCCGGTGGCTGCGGAGGCGGGCCGGAGCGAGGGAGGCGGAGAAGGCGGCCACCGCGGTCGCGGCGTTGTGCGGAGCCGTGGTCGGGGAGCTGCGGGCCGGCCGTGAGCCGGGACAGGCGTTGCTGGTCGCACTGCGCGAGGGCTTCGTGGAGGACGGCACTTCGGCGACGACCGCTTCCGGTGGCCGGCTGGGGGAGGCGGAGGCCGCGGTGCTCGCGGCGGCGCGGTTCGGGGGCGACGTGCCGGCAGCACTGCGGCAGGCGGCGGAGGGCCCGGGGCTGGGGGGACTGTCCGGGATGGCCGCGTGCTGGCGAGTGGCGGTGGACGGCGGGGCCGGGCTGGCGACCGGGCTGGAGCGCCTGGAGGCCGCGCTGCGGGACGACCGGCGCAGACGGGAGGGGTTGCGTGCCCAACTGGCTGGAGCGTGGTCGACGGTCGTGGTCCTGGCTCTGCTCCCGGTCGCGGGTCTGGGGCTGGGAGCGGCGCTGGGAGCCGAACCCTTGCGCGTACTGCTGCACACCCCGGGCGGCCTGGCCTGCCTGGCGGTGGGCGCGTTCCTGGAGGCGGCCGGGCTGTTCTGGGCTTGCCGGATCGTGCGCGGAGGGGAGGCGGCGTGAGTGTGGCGGGCGGAGACGTTCTCCACAGCCTGGGGATGTCGGCGGCAGTGCTGGGAGTGGCGGCGCAGTTGGTAGCCGTGACTGCCGCCAGGTATCGGAGGCGGGCGGTTCGCGGGCGGGGCGCACTGCTGTTGGGCACGGTCACGGTGGCACGGCCCGGCAGGTGGAGCCGGACGGTCGCACGGTTCCGGACGAACGGTGGTTCGGGCCTTTCCGAGGCAGGTCGGCGGTGGGCGGCTCCGACCGGGGCCTGGCTGACCGGATGGATTCTGGTCGGCGGTGTGATGGGCTGCGCCGTCGGTTCGGCAGCGGCGTACGGGACGTGGCGGTGGCAGCGAACCCGTCCCCGGCCTCGTCCCGGCGGTATCCATACGGAGCGGGCCGTGATCGCCGGGCAGCTTCCGCTGGCCGCGGATCTGCTGGCCGCCTGTATCGCCGTCGGGGCAGGTCCTCGGGAGGCGGCCGAGGAGGTGGGCGAGTCCATCGGTGGCCCGGTCGGCGATCGGCTCGCCCGGACCGCCGCCGAGATCCGCCTCGGCGGCGAACCGGCCGAGGCGTGGGGCCGGTTCGCGGAGATACCGGGCGCAGGCCCGCTGGCCCGCTGCCTGTACCGGGCGGGCTCGACAGGAGCTCCGGCCGCGCAGCCGGTCGCCAGGCTGGCGGAGTCGATGCGTGCCGAGCGAGCTGCGGCGGCGGTGGCGCGTGCGCAACGGGCCGGAGTGCTGATCACCGCGCCCGTCGGCCTGTGCTTCCTCCCCGCCTTCCTGGCGGTCGGGGTGGCGCCGGTGATCATCGGCCTGGCCGGTGACCTGCTTG
This sequence comes from Streptomyces anulatus, assembly GCF_000721175.1. Lineage (GTDB taxonomy): Bacteria > Actinomycetota > Actinomycetes > Streptomycetales > Streptomycetaceae > Streptomyces > Streptomyces anulatus_C. The sequence goes on along the minus strand of NZ_JOEZ01000021.1, from coordinate 101,169 downwards.
CGACGGGCCGTCCGGGCCGGTGAGGCTGCGCGCGGCTCGCGGCCGGTAGTGACCTGTCGGCCATTCACTTTTTCGCTGTCACTCACGGGTGTTCCGTTCGGGCACCCGCTCCTCATCGATGCTCATCGGGGGATGAAATGAAAACGAAGTTCTGGAACCGGACCGCCGACGCTCTTTGCGCGGGGCAGCACTCCACAGGGGTGCCCGGGCGGCAGGCGACGTGGGCCACACGGTGGGCGAGGCGACTCGGCCGGTCCGATCGGGGGATGACCACGTCCGAGTACGCGGTCGGAACCATCGCTGCGTGTGCCTTCGCGGCGGTGCTCTACAAGGTGGTGAACAGCGGGCCGGTGCTGTCAGCGCTGCAGTCGCTGGTCGAGGACGCGCTCGATGCGAAGTTCTGAGATTCCGTCAGGATGCCGCCCGGGGAGGGGGGAGAGGCCCGTGGCGTCGGCCCGCGCGCTTCCCCGGAGCCGGCACCAGGACCGGTCCACGAGCGGCGGCGGGTGTGGCGACCGGGGCGCGGTGACGGCGGAGGCGGCCGTGGTGATCCCGGTGCTGGTGGCCTTCGCCATGGCGTTGCTGTGGGCGCTGATGGCTGCCTCGGATCAGATCCGTTGCGTGGATGCGGCGCGGGCGGGGGCACGGGCCGCGGCCCGTTCGGAGCCGGAGGCGGCGGTGCTGGAAGCCGCGCGTGAGGCGGCACCCCACGGCGCCCGGGTCGCGGTGGGCCGGGCTGGAGATCTGTGGCGCGTCCGGGTGGAGGCACCGACCCCGGGGCCGGGCGTGCTGGCCCTGACGCTGAGCGCCGAGGCGGCTGCCCTGGCGGAGGACACGGTGGGGGGTGCCGGGCCATGAGGGCGAGGGAGATCGAGGGCCGGGGGCCGGACGGGTGTCGTCGCCGCGGCGTGCTCCGGCGGTGGTCCCGGCGGCGAATCAGGACGCGGGCAAGTGCAGGAGCGAGGCGATGAACAGAGGCCGGGGCGTGGACCGAGTGGACCGAGACGTCGGCCGGAGTGCGGCCCAGGGCATGACCCGGATCGCGGGCCAGGGGGCGAGCTGGGCTTCGGACCGGGCCTCGGACGGGGTTTCGGACGGGGTTTCGGGCCGGGCTTCGGGCCGGGGCATGGCCCGGATCGCGGGCCGGAGTGCGGCCCGGATCGCGGGCCGAGGCATGGCCCGGATCGCGGGCCGGAGTGCGTGCCGTGTCTCGGGCCGGGGTGTGGGCCATGCCTCGGATCGGGGTGTGGCGACGGTGTGGGTGGCTGTCACTGCGGCCGGTCTGTGCGCCGTGTTCGCCGTGGTGCTTGCGCTGGGACAGGTCGTGGCGGCCCGTCACCGGGCGGGCGGGGCCGCGGATCTGGCGGCCCTCGCGGCTGCGGACCGGGCGCTGGAAGGGGCGGCGGTCGCGTGCGAGGCGGCCCGGCGGGTAGCTCGGGCACAGGGCGCCGTGCTCGTTCGCTGCGCGGTGCACGGGGATATCGCCGATGTGACCGCCCGTTCCCGGTTCGGGCCCTATGAACCCGCCGTCAGGGCCCGGGCCGGACCTCCGGTCGATCCCCGGGGCGGCTCCCCGACCGCTTCCCGCGCCGTGGTGCCCGGCAGGGGTGCCGGGGTCCGGTGGGCCGCTGAGCGAACGATCGCTGGGGCCGGGCGCTCGACCGGCGCGATTGTTCGGTGGTGGGCACGTGCGCCCGCCCGTGCCCCCGGTGGCATCATCGACGAACGTGAAGACGCTACGGACCTCGACTGCGGTGGCCGTCCTGCTGGCCGCGTCGGCGGGCTGCTCGACATCACCTCTGCCCGCGGACGGCGGCGGGCCCGCGCCACTGAAGACGTACGCCCGAGCAGACCAGGTGGCGATGCCGGAGCTGGCGGGGGAACGCGTCGACGGCGACGGCCGGTTCAGCCTGAAGGGGCTGCGGGGCAAGGTCGTCGTGGTCAACGCGTGGGCATCGTGGTGCGGTCCGTGTCGTGCGGAGGCCCCCGGGCTCTCCCGGGTGCACGAGGAACTGCGAGGCAAGGGCCTGCGGGTGGTGGGGGTCAACGCGGACGTGTCGGTCGGCAAGGCACGTGCCTTCGAGAAGGACGCAGGGCTCGTGTATCCGAGTCTGCACGATCCGCAGGGCCGGCAACTCCTCCGCCTCCCGAAGGGCGTGGTGAACACCGCCGGATATCCGTTCACGATCATCGTCGACCCGGAGGGGCGGATCGCCGGGGCACGGATCGGAGCGATCGGCGAGACGGAGCTGAAGCGGCTGGTCGAGCCGCTGTTGCCGGCCTGACAGCACTTCCTCGTTCAGTCCTCCGACGTGGTCGCTCCGTCCGGTTCCGGGGGCGCGGCCCTGAGGAGTTCGGTGAGCAGACGTACGGCTCCACGTTTGTGCAGGGGCTCGTTGCCGTTGCCGCACTTGGGGGACTGGACGCAGGAGGGGCAGCCCGCCTCGCACTCACAGGACGCGATGGCCTCCCGGGTCGCCGTCAGCCACGTACGGGCGGTGTGGAAGGCCCGCTGGGCGAATCCGGCGCCTCCTGGGTGGCCGTCGTACACGAAGACCGTCGGCAGCAGGGTGTCCGGATGCAGCGGTACGGACACGCCGCCGATGTCCCAGCGGTCGCAGGTGGCGAAGAGCGGCAGCAGCCCGATCGACGCGTGCTCGGCGGCGTGGAGTGCGCCGCCGAGGATCTCCGGGTTGATCCGGGCCGCGTCGAGCTGGTCCTCGGTGACGGTCCACCAGACGGCGCGGGTGCGCAGGGTGCGGGGCGGCAGGTCGAGTTTCGTCTCGCCCAGTACTTCCCCGGTGATCAGTTTCCGGCGGAGGAACGAGACGACCTGGTTGGTGACTTCGACGGAGCCGTAGCAGAGCTGCCCCTGCCCCCAGGGGACCTCGGTGTCGGTCTCCAGGACGGTGATGGCGGTGGTGTCGCGGGCGACGGTCGAGTACGGCGGGTCGGCCTCCTCGACCAGGGCCACGGAGTCCTCCAGGTCCAGCTTCCGGACCAGGTGGGTGCGGCCCTGGTGGAGATGGACGGCGCCCTCGTGGACGGCCGTGTGGGCGGCGGCCGCGTCGACGGTGCCCAGCAGACGGCCGGTGCCCTCCTCGACGATCTGGACGGGCCGGCCGCCCCCGCCCCGGATGTCGGCCAGGTCGGCGGCCCGTTCGCGTCGGGTCCAGTGCCAGCCCGAGGCCCGTTTGCGCAGCAGCTTCGCCGCCTCCAGCTGCGGCAGCAGCTCGGGCACCGCCGGGCCGAAGAGCGCGATGTCGGGCTCGGTGAGGGGCAGCTCGGCGGCCGCGGCGCAGAGGTGCGGGGCCAGGACGTAGGGATTGTCCGGGTCCAGCACGGTCGACTCGACGGGTTGCTGGAACAGCGCCTCGGGGTGGTGCACCAGATAGGTGTCCAGCGGGTCGTCCCGGGCCACGAGAACGGCCAGGGCGCCCTGCCCCGAGCGGCCGGCGCGGCCCGCCTGCTGCCAGAGGGACGCCCGCGTGCCCGGGTAGCCGCAGATGACGACCGAGTCGAGGCCGGACACGTCGATGCCGAGTTCCAGGGCGGTGGTGGCCGCCAGACCGAGCAGCTCGCCGGAGTGCAGAGCCCGTTCCAGGGCCCGGCGTTCCTCGGGGAGGTAGCCTCCGCGATAGGCGGCGATCCGCTTCGGCAGCGCGCGGTCGATCTCCGCGAGGCGTTCCTTGGCGATCACCGAGATCAGTTCCGCGCCCCGCCGGGAGCGTACGAAGGCGACCGAGCGGACGCCCTGGAGGGTCAGGTCGGTGAGCAGGTCGGCGGTCTCGGCCGTCGCGGTACGGCGTACGGGGGCGCCCTTCTCGCCGTGCAGGTCGGTCAGCGGGGGTTCCCACAGGGCGAAGACCAGCTCGCCCCGCGGGGAGGCGTCGTCGGACACCTCCCGGACCGGAAGACCCGTCAGGCGCCCGGCTGCGACCGCGGGCTCCGCCGCCGTGGCCGAGGCCAGCAGGAACACCGGATCGGCCCCGTAACGGGCGCACAGGCGTCGCAGACGGCGCAGCACCTGGGCGACGTGGGAGCCGAAGACGCCCCGGTAGGTGTGGCACTCGTCGATCACGACGAACCGCAGGGCGCGCAGGAAGGACGCCCAGCGGGGGTGGGACGGCAGGATCCCGCGGTGCAGCATGTCGGGGTTGGTCAGGACGTAGTTCGCGTACTGGCGCACCCATTCGCGTTCCTCGACGGGGGTGTCGCCGTCGTAGACCGCGGGCCTGACGGCGTTGCCGAGAGGGGCGGCGAGGGCCTTCACCGAGCGCCGCTGATCGGCTGCCAGGGCCTTGGTGGGAGCGAGGTACAGGGCGGTGGCCCCGCGGCCGTTCGGGGCCTCGGAGCCGTCCAGGAGGGTGCTGAGGACCGGCGCGAGGTACGCGAGGGACTTCCCGGAGGCCGTGCCGGTGGAGATCACGACCGACTCGCCGTCCAGCGCGTGCTCGGCCGCGGCAGCCTGATGCGCCCACGGATGGCCGATCCCGGCTCTTTCGATCGCCGAGATCACTTCTGGCCGGATACGATCCGGCCAGATGGCATGGGTTCCCGATCGCGGGGGCAGGTGCTCCGTATGAGTGATGCGCGCGGCCCGGCCCGCCCCTGCGGCGAGCCGGTCGAGGATCATGGCGGGAGAGGGGCGCATGTCCCCACTCTCGGGTGGTCGTCCGGGACGGTGATTCTTGGCCATCGGCACCGAGTGTGTCACTGGCGTGACGGACAATGGTCCCAAGGCGTCGTGCATGGCTGCTGGTAAGTGATTGAATGCCATCGCGGCTGGCGATCCGTCCCCTGGCCTCCGTCGGGGAGACCGAGGGGCGACCGCTCGATAGCAAGGTGCTGGAGGATCCGTGGACCTGTCCCTGTCGACTCGCAATGTGTCCGGCCCTGGTGGCGACCGTACGGTCGTCGAGGTCGGTGGCGAGATTGATGTGTATACCGCGCCCAAGCTGCGCGAGCAGTTGGTCGAGTTGGTGAATGACGGCAGCTACCACTTGGTTGTCGACATGGAAGGCGTCGACTTCCTCGACTCCACCGGCCTCGGCGTGCTCGTGGGCGGCTTGAAGCGTGTCCGGGCCCATGAGGGCTCGTTGCGCCTGGTCTGCAACCAGGAGCGCATTCTCAAGATCTTCCGGATCACAGGTCTGACCAAGGTGTTCCCGATTCACACCACGGTCGACGAGGCTGTCGCCGCCACCGACTGAGGTCGGAGCAGGCCGGCCCCCGGGCCGGTCGGCAGGCAGTGACAGGCCGGCAGCGGCAGCGCATGGGCCGTGACGGGCAGGCGGTCGACCCTCGGGTCGACTGTCGGCTTTGTCGGCTTCCGGAAGAGGAGAGCAGGGGTGCCGGGCGACACGCCCGGGGCCCCTGAGGCGTACGCCCGAACGTTCGAGGGGGATGGCATGGCCACCGTTGAACTCCGCTTCAGCGCCCAGCCTGAACATGTCAGGACGGCCCGTCTGGTGGCGGCCGCCGTGGCGCGCCGGGCCGGCGTGGACGAGGCGGTGCTCGACGAGGTCAGGCTCGCTGTCGGCGAGGCGTGCAGCCGCGCGGTCGGGTTGCACCGTAGTCACGGCATCACCGCGCCGGTCAGCGTCGCGTTGACCGAGGAGGAGAAGGCGTTCTCCATCGAGGTCGGGGACAGCGTTCCCGGCCCCGGCTGCGATCCTGCCGAAACCGGGGCGCGCAACGGCGCCGGTGCGTCCGGCACGGGCATGTCCCGGTCCGACCCTGAGATGGACGGCGAGGGCGAGGACGAGATGGGCCTCGCGGTCATCAGCGGTCTCGTCGACGACGTGGAGGTCCGTTCCGGTGCGGGCGGCGGAGTGATCCGCATGAGCTGGCCGACGGCCGACGCCGCCGTACGGCCCTGAGACCGGCGATACCGACCCCTTGAGACCCGCGGTACCCCTAGAGACCCGCGGTGCCGCCTTGAGAGCCGAAGTGCGACCTTGAGAACCGCGTTGCGGCCCTCACCCTGAGAGCCGCGCCCGCGTTCCGGGGCGCTGAGGCTGGGCCCGCGAGCCCGCGAGCCCGCGACCCGGAGGCTCTGGGACCCTGTGGCCCGGGCCCGAGGCCCTGGTGGACGCCGCCGCGCGGGTGATGTTCTGTTTTTCCAGGCCCTGCTGAGCAGGGCCTTTTTTCTTGATCTCCATCGCGTAATGCGCCTGCCCCCTTACTGTATTCGAGCGGAATCTCTCCGCCGATCTTTCGGCGTTGGGGGGAGAGCGGTCAATTCTCATCCCACCCACTGTTTTGATCAGGTTCCGCTCCCTACAATCCGTCCACGACTTGAGCGCTGAGCGTCAAGGAGGACGTATGGCGGAGTTCTTCACCACCCCAATGGCAGCACTGACGCAAGAATCCGCATTTTCCGACCGGCCCGCCTCCCTCGCGGCGGCGGTACTCACCGACGGCAACCGGCTGATCGTCATCATGGTGGCGGTCGTCGCTGTCGCCGCGCTGATCGTCGCCCAGCTGCTCGTACGCCAGGTCCTGGCGGCCGGCGAGGGCACCGCACGTATGAAGGAGATCGCCGCGGCGGTCCAGGAGGGTGCGAACGCCTATCTGGCCCGACAACTGCGCACGGTCGGTGTTTTCTCCGTCGTCGTGTTCTTCCTGTTGTTCCTGTTGCCGGCCGACAACTGGTCGCAGCGCGCGGGGCGTTCGCTCTTCTTCCTGGTGGGCGCGCTTTTCTCGGCGGCGACCGGATACATCGGCATGCGGCTCGCCGTGCGGAGCAATGTGCGGGTGGCCGCAGCCGCGCGTGAGGCGACTCCGGCGGAAGGTGAACCGGAAAAGGATCTCACCGCTGTCTCGCACAAAGCGATGAAGATCGCTTTCCGTACCGGTGGCGTGGTCGGAATGATCACGGTGGGACTCGGACTGCTCGGGGCCTCCTGCGTGGTGCTCGTCTATGCCGCCGACGCGCCCAAGGTACTGGAGGGGTTCGGCCTCGGCGCGGCGCTGATCGCCATGTTCATGAGGGTCGGCGGCGGGATCTTCACCAAGGCCGCCGATGTGGGCGCCGACCTGGTGGGCAAGGTGGAGCAGGGCATTCCGGAGGACGATCCGCGTAATGCCGCAACCATCGCCGACAACGTGGGCGACAACGTCGGTGACTGCGCGGGCATGGCCGCGGACCTCTTCGAGTCGTACGCGGTGACGCTCGTCGCCGCGCTCATCCTCGGCACGGCGGCGTTCGGCGACTCCGGTCTCGCCTTCCCCTTGATGGTCCCGGCGATCGGCGTCGTCACCGCGATGATCGGGATCTTCGCGGTGGCCCCGCGCCGCGCCGACCGCAGTGGGATGACCGCGATCAACCGCGGCTTCTTCATCTCCGCCGTGATCTCGCTCGCCCTGGTGGCCGTAGCCGCCTTCTCCTATCTGCCGTCCTCGTATGCCGAGCTGGACGGGGTCACCGACGGGGCGATCACCGCGCACGGTGGCGATCCGCGGATCTTCGCCCTGGTCGCGGTGGCCATCGGCATCGTCCTGGCCGCGCTCATCCAGCAGCTCACCGGCTACTTCACCGAGACCAACCGCCGCCCGGTCCGGGACATCGGGAAGTCCGCGCTCACCGGCCCGGCCACCGTGGTGCTCGCGGGCATCTCCATCGGTCTCGAATCGGCGGTCTACACCGCGCTGCTGATCAGCCTCGGCGTCTACGGAGCGTTCCTGCTGGGCGGTACGTCGATCATGCTGGCGCTCTTCGCGGTCGCGCTCGCCGGGACGGGGCTCCTCACCACGGTGGGCGTCATCGTGGCCATGGACACCTTCGGGCCGGTTTCGGACAACGCCCAGGGCATCGCCGAGATGTCCGGGGACGTCACGGGGGCCGGCGCCCAGGTGCTCACCGACCTGGACGCGGTCGGGAACACGACCAAGGCCATCACCAAGGGCATCGCCATCGCCACCGCCGTCCTGGCGGCGGCAGCGCTCTTCGGGTCCTACCGCGACGCCATCGCCACGGCGGTCGACGAGGTCGGGGCCGGGGCGGGCGAGCTGGGGCTGAGCCTGGACATCTCGCAGCCCAACAACCTCGTCGGCCTGATCCTGGGCGCCGCGGTCGTCTTCCTGTTCTCCGGGCTCGCCATCAACGCGGTGTCCCGGTCCGCCGGAGCCGTCGTCTACGAGGTCAGGCGGCAGTTCCGCGAGCATCCCGGGATCATGGACTACTCGGAGAAGCCGGAGTACGGGCGCGTCGTCGACATCTGCACCCGCGATGCCCTGCGCGAACTGGCCACGCCCGGACTGCTCGCCGTGCTGGCGCCGATCGCCGTCGGCTTCACCCTCGGCGTCGGCGCGCTCGGCTCGTACCTCGCCGGCGCGATCGGCACCGGAACGCTGATGGCGGTGTTCCTCGCCAACTCCGGCGGCGCCTGGGACAACGCCAAGAAGCTCGTCGAGGACGGTCACCACGGCGGCAAGGGCAGCGAGGCCCACGCCGCGACCGTGATCGGTGACACGGTCGGCGACCCGTTCAAGGACACGGCGGGCCCGGCGATCAACCCGCTCCTCAAGGTGATGAACCTGGTCGCCCTGCTCATCGCTCCGGCGATCGTGCAGTTCAGCTACGGAGCGGACGCGAATCCCTGGGTGCGGGCGCTGGTGTCCGTCATCGCCATCGGGATCGTCGTCGTCGCGGTCTACGTCTCCAAGCGGCGGGGCATCGCCGTGGGCGACGACGACGCCTCAAAGGGCGGTGGCCCCTCGGTCCCCGCGCCGGATCCCGCGGCGGCCCCCTGACAGTTGACTACGGGAGGGGCGTCGGTACCGGATTGGGGTGACGTGTGATCAAGGGCGACGCGGGCGGCGCGTGCTGACGCGCCGTCCGCGCTTGTCCGGCGTCGTGCGCCTTCGTCCGCCTTCGTCCGCCCTCGTCCGGCGTCGTGCGCCTCGGCGTGGGAACGGTGATCAGGAGCAGCCCTTCGGGTGAGTGGCCGATCATGAGTCCGAATTCTTTGCATGAGTGGCATCTCCCTCATTTCCCTTGGTGCAAATGGCTTCAAAAGGGTGCGCACGGGATGACCGGCGCCCGGCCGTCGGCCCCTCGGCGTGTAAGTTCCGGGGCCGAGAGCCTTGGAAGGGACCAATCCGGTGAACAAGAAGCTTGCAGCCGCACTGTCCGGCGGTGCGGTACTCGTACTGACGCTGTCGGGCTGCAGCGACGACAGCGAGAACAAGGTCAACGACTGGGCCAAGAAGGTCTGCGACCAGGTTCAGCCGCAACTCCAGAAGATCACCAACGCCAACGCCTCCATCCGGCAGAAGACCGGGGACAACAGCAAGCCCGCCGATGTCCAGAAGGCCGACTCGGTGGCCTTCCAGCAGATGTCCGAGGCGTACAAGGCGCTGGGGGCGGCCGTGGACTCGGCAGGCCCGCCGCCGGTCGAAGACGGCGAGGCCACGCAGAAGGCGGCGGTGAAGGAGCTCAACGCCTCTTCCAAGGCGTACGCCGACCTCAAGGTCAAGGTCGACGCGCTCGACACCGAGGACCAGAGGAAGTTCGCCGATGGACTGAACGGCGTCGCCGACGAGCTGCACAAGATCAGCACCAGCGGTGACCAGGCGCTGCGGAAGCTCCAGTCCGGCGAGGTCGGTGTCGCGATGTCGAAGCAGAAGGGCTGCCAGCAGCCGACGGCCTCGACCGGCCCCTCCGGCTCCGGGGCGGCCGGGGCCGACGCGTCTCCGGAGGGCTCGGCCCCCGACAAGAACGACTCCTCGGGCAAGGATTCCTCCGACAAGGAGTCGACGGAGGAGGACTCCTCGGAGAAGAAGTCCTGAGCCTCGTTCTCCCGGCCCGGACACCCGGTGGGTGTCCGGGCCGCTGCCGTTGTCGGTGGGACCGGACACAATGGGTGGGTGAGTAAGAGCAGCCTTCCCGCACCCGACCACGCCGCCGCCCTCCGTGAGGCCCTGCTCGCCGCGGACTTCACCGCGGACGGGCTCCTCGACCGCCTCGGCGCGCCCGCCTACGCCGCCCTCGCCCGCAGCGAGACCGTCCCCGCCCTGCGGGCCACCCGGGGCGACTCCGCGCTCGACACGCTGGTGAGGCTGTTCCTTCTGCAGCGCCCCGTCGCCGAGGAGCGGGCCGGCGCCGCCCTGCCGCTGGACGAGTGCCTCGCGGACGGCTGGGTGACCCGGGCGGCGGATGGCGGCACGGTCCGCGCGAGCGTCGACGTACGGCCGTACGGGGGACCGGACGGCAAGGACTGGTTCATCGTGTCCGACCTCGGCTGCGCGGTCGGCGGCGCGGGTGGGATCGGCTCGCGCGAGGAGGGCGTCGTCCTCGGGGTCGGCGGGGCCTCCACCACCCTCGCCGGCATCACCGTCCGTACGCCGGTCGCCTCGGCCCTCGACCTCGGTACCGGCTCCGGCATCCAGGCGCTGCACGCCGCCCAGCACGCGACCCGGGTCACCGCCACGGACCTCAACCCCCGCGCCCTGGAGTTCACCCGGCTCACCCTCGCCCTGTCCGGCGCCGCCCCCGCCGACCTGCGCGAGGGCTCCCTCTTCGAGCCGGTGGGCTCCGACACGTTCGACCTGATCGTCTCCAACCCGCCCTTCGTCATCTCGCCCGGGGCCCGCCTCACCTACCGGGACGGCGGCATGGGCGGCGACGACCTGTGTCGCACGCTGGTGCAGCAGTCCGGCGACCATCTGAACGAGGGGGGATACGCCCAGTTCCTCGCCAACTGGCAGCACGTGGAGGGCGAGGAGTGGCAGGACCGGCTGCGCTCCTGGGTGCCGTACGGCTGCGACGCCTGGATCGTCCAGCGCGAGGTCCAGGACGTCACGCAGTACGCCGAGCTGTGGCTGCGGGACAGCGGTGACCACCGCAGCGACCCCGCCGAGTACGACGAGTTGTACGAGGCGTGGCTCGACGAGTTCGAGGCGCGGGGCGCCACGTCCGTCGGGTTCGGCTGGATCACCCTGCGCAAGTCCGCCGCGGCGGCGGCCGGGAACCCCTCGATCGTCGTCGAGGAATGGCCCCACGCGGTGCAGCAGCCGCTCGGACAGGCCGTCCAGGAGCACTTCGCCCGCCAGGACTACCTCCGCGACCAGGACGACGCCGCTCTGCTCGCCGGGCACTTCGCCCTCGCCGCCGAGGTCGTGCAGGAGCAGGTCGGCCTGCCGGGCGCGGAGGACCCCGAGCATGTGGTGCTGCGTCAGCACCGCGGCATGATGCGGGCGACCAAGGTCGACGCGGTGGCCGCCGGGTTCGCGGGCGTGTCCGACGGCTCGCTGCCCGCCGGGCGGATCCTGGACGCCATCGCGCAGTTGATGGCGGAGGACCCTGTGCTCCTGCGCGACCGCACACCGCAGGCGATCCGGCTGCTGGTGGAGGAAGGCTTCCTGGAGCCGGTGCCCGACGTCGGACCTCGGGGCGCGTAGGGCACGGAGGCGCGGCGGCGGGCCCGGGGCCGGACCCCAGGACCGCGAAGCGAGCAGGGCGCGGCAGTTCGGAGGAAGACGACGCTGCAAGGCAGGAGGCCGTCTCCGTGTGACTGCCTTCCGGTACGGGCCGGGGCTGCTTCCTGATCGGGGCCGCGGTGTCCTCGCCACCAGCGTGTTCGTGCCCGGCGTTCTCTCCGACACGCCGGGACCACATATTCCGGTCGTGACCGGAAAATGCGGCCGATGGTGTCCCGCCGGTCGGCGGGGGAGTGCTGTTCACCCGCGGTTCGTGTGGGTGATGCCCCGGGGTGACAACCTCCCCGTGCCGGACCGCCGAGGTCCTGCTCCGGGACCGGTCGGACCGTCCCGGGCGGTTCGTCACGACGGGGCTAGGGGTAGGACATGGAGAGCGTCTCAGCAGTCTTCGCCGGTACGGCCCTGGCGCTGTTCGGCGCCGCCCTCCTGATCTGGACAGGGGCGCGAGCCGCGCACCGCGCGCCGGTGGCGCACGGTGTGAGCCCCGTCGCCTCCACCGCACTCACGACGCTCTTCGGCGTAGTTTTCCTCGGCCTCGGCGTGTGGTGCTTCACGCTCGTCTGATCCCCGCCTCCGGCCGGGCGGCGCCCGGGACGACAGGTCTCCCGAAGGTCACCACCACCCCCTCCGAAAAGCTGCAGGCCGAGGCCCCGCGCGGTGCGGACCCGGCGGTCCGGGCGGCAGGAATGGCGGAAGTCGGGTTACCGTTCGAGTGGCCGTTGCGGGCTTTTGCCGTTTGACACGGGGGCGGGTTGTACCGTCACACTCCGCAGCGACAGCACCGCGTGCAGCGTCATGACGCTGCCCGGATGCCCATCGAGTGTCGACCGGAGAGAAGAGCGAAGTTGTCCCCGACCAGCGAGACCGCACAGGGCGGCCGCCGACTCGTCATCGTCGAGTCGCCTGCCAAGGCGAAGACGATCAAGGGCTATCTCGGCCCCGGATACGTCGTCGAGGCGAGCGTCGGGCACATCCGCGACCTCCCGAACGGCGCGGCCGAGGTCCCGGACGAGTACACCGGCGAGGTACGCCGGCTCGGCGTGGATGTCGATAACGACTTCCAGCCCGTCTATGTGGTCAACGCCGACAAGAAGGCCCAGGTCAGGAAGCTCAAGCAGCTGCTGGCCGAGTCCGACGAACTCTTCCTCGCCACTGATGAGGACCGCGAGGGCGAAGCCATCGCGTGGCACCTGCAGGAAGTGCTGAGGCCCAAGGTCCCGGTCCACCGGATGGTCTTCCACGAGATCACCAAGGACGCGATCCGGGCCGCCGTCGCCAACCCGCGCGAGCTCAACCAGCGCATGGTCGACGCCCAGGAGACCCGCCGCATCCTCGACCGCCTCTACGGCTACGAGGTCTCGCCGGTCCTGTGGAAGAAGGTCATGCCGAAGCTCTCGGCGGGCCGCGTCCAGTCCGTCGCCACCCGGCTCGTCGTCGAGCGGGAGCGCGAGCGCATCGCCTTCCGTTCCGCCGAGTACTGGGACCTGACCGGAAAGTTCGCCACCGGCCGTACCGGAGACGCCTCCGACCCCTCGACCCTCACGGCCCGCCTCAGCGCGGTCGACGGCCGCCGGATCGCCCAGGGCCGCGATTTCGGCCCCGACGGGCAGCTCAAGGCCGGCTCCGCCCAGACCCTGCACCTGGACGAGACGAACGCCCGCGCCCTGGCCGCCGCGCTCGCCGACTCCTCGTTCGCGGTCCGGTCCGTCGAGTCGAAGCCGTACCGCCGCTCCCCGTACGCCCCCTTCCGGACCACGACCCTCCAGCAGGAGGCGAGCCGCAAGCTGGGCTTCGGGGCCAAGGCGACCATGCAGGTGGCGCAGAAGCTGTACGAGAACGGCTTCATCACCTATATGCGTACGGACTCCACGACCCTCTCGGACACCGCGATCTCCGCGGCCCGGGCCCAGGTCACTCAGCTGTACGGGGCGAGCTACCTCCCCGAGAAGCCGCGTACGTACGCCGGGAAGGTCAAGAACGCGCAGGAGGCGCACGAGGCGATCCGCCCCTCCGGCGACCGCTTCCGCACCCCTGCCGAGACCGGGCTCACCGGCGACCAGTTCCGGCTCTACGAGCTGATCTGGAAGCGGACCGTCGCCTCCCAGATGAAGGACGCGGTCGGCGACTCCGTCACCGTCAAGATCGGTGGCCGGGCGAGCGACGGCCGCGACGCCGAGTTCTCCGCCTCCGGCAAGACGATCACCTTCCACGGCTTCATGAAGGCGTACGTCGAAGGCGCCGACGACCCGAACGCCGAGCTTGACGACCGTGAGCGCCGGCTGCCGCAGGTCGCCGAGGGCGACGCGCTGTCCGCCGAAGAGGTCACGGTCGACGGGCACGCCACCAAGCCCCCGGCCCGCTACACCGAGGCCTCGCTGGTCAAGGAGCTCGAAGAGCGCGAGATCGGCCGCCCCTCGACGTACGCATCGATCATCGGGACCATCCTGGATCGCGGTTACGTCTTCAAGAAGGGCACGGCACTCGTCCCGTCCTTCCTGTCCTTCGCCGTGGTCAACCTGCTGGAGAAGCACTTCGGCCGGCTCGTCGACTACGACTTCACCGCCCGCATGGAGGACGACCTCGACCGCATCTCGCGGGGCGAGGCCCAGTCCGTGCCGTGGCTCAAGCGCTTCTACTTCGGCGCCCAGCCCGGTGACGACACCGCCGCAGCCGGAGCGGCCTCCGACGCGGGCAACGGCGACGGCGACCACCTCGGCGGCCTGAAGGCACTGGTCACCGACCTCGGCGCGATCGACGCCCGCGAGATTTCCTCCTTCCCGGTCGGCAACGACATCAAGCTCCGCGTCGGCCGCTACGGCCCGTACATCGAGCGGGGCGAGAAGGACGCCGAGGGCCACCAGCGTGCCGACGTGCCCGAGGACCTCGCGCCCGACGAGCTGACCGTCGAGCTCGCGGAGGAGCTGCTGGCCAAGCCGAGCGGGGACTTCGAGCTGGGCGCGGACCCGGTCAGCGGCAACCAGATCATCGCCAAGGACGGGCGCTACGGCCCGTACGTCACCGAGGTGCTGCCCGAGGGGACGCCGAAGACCGGCAAGAACGCGGTGAAGCCGCGGACCGCCTCGCTCTTCAAGTCCATGTCCCTGGACACGGTCACCCTCGCCGACGCCCTCAAGCTGATGTCCCTGCCGCGCGTCGTCGGTGAGGACGCCGAGGGTGTCGAGATCACCGCGCAGAACGGCCGCTACGGCCCGTATCTGAAGAAGGGCACCGACTCCCGTTCGCTGACCTCCGAGGACCAGCTCTTCGACATCACCCTCGAAGAGGCCCTCGCGATCTACGCCCAGCCCAAGCAGCGCGGCCGGGCCGCGGCCAAGCCGCCGCTGAAGGAGCTGGGCACCGACCCGGTCAGCGGTGCGCCGGTCGTGGTGAAGGACGGCCGCTTCGGCGCGTACGTCACCGACGGCGAGACCAACGCGACCCTGCGGACCGACGACAGCGTCGAGGACATCACGCCCGAGCGTGGTTACGAGCTGCTCGCCGAGAAGCGCGCCAAGGGGCCCGCGAAGAAGAAGACGGCCAAGAAGGCGCCCGCGAAGAAGGCGACGGCCAAGAAGACGGCCGCGAAGAAGACGACGGCCGCCAAGAAGACCGCGGCGAAGAAGACCACGACGGCCAAGAAGGCGACGACCGCCAAGACGGCCGCCAAGAAGACGACGGCGAAGAAGACGGCCTCCGCTTCTTCCACCACCCCGTCGGACGACTGACGGGCCCGTCCCACCCGCACCGCCACCGCCGCCCGGCACCTCAGCAGGTGCCGGGCGACGGTGTGTCCCGGGGGCGTGGAAGAGCATGGCCGGAAGCCGTCTGCGTCCATTTGTTCGGACGGGCCCGACAGCGGCCGCACCGCTGCCGATAGGCTGGGCGGATGACGCGAGCCGAGCAGCCAACGGTCGTGAGCCCCACCTCCGACACACTTGCCGCAGACTCACGCGAGCGCGCCGTACGGGCCCTGTTGCGTATCCCCCCGCTGAAGCGGTTGTGGAGCGCCCAGCTCGTCGGCGGTATCGGCGATGCACTCGCCCTTCTCGTGCTGGTGCTGCTGTCGCTGCAAGCGGCGGTCCTTGAGGGCTCATTCGGCACCGGATACCGCGGGGCGGCCTTCGCCGTCGCCGCCGTCTTCGGTGCCCGGATCCTTTCCACCCTGTTCTTCGGAGCCGTACTCCTGGGGCCGCTGACGGCCCTCACGGGGCCCGGCGGAAAGCTTGACCGACGATGGCTGATGATCGGGGTGGACGGGCTGCGCCTGGCGCTGCTGGTCGTCGCCCCGCTGTGGATCGACTGGACGCCCGACAAGGCGCTCATGATGATCCTCATCACCGTCTTCGTGACCGGCGCCGGTGAGCGCCTGTGGGCCGTGGCCAAGGACAGTGCCGCCCCGGCGCTGCTGCCCGCCCCGCCCCTCGAAGGAGCCGCGGTACGCCCGCTGCCCGACCACCACGACGCCCTGCGCCGTCTTTCACTCCGTACGAACTTCCTCGCCGTGCCCGCCGCCGCGGTGGTCCTGCTGGTCGCCACGCTGGTCGGCAACCTCCTCGGCTCGGGCCTGGAGTGGTTCTCCTTCCACCAGGCGGCCCTGGGGTCCTACGTCGCGGCCGGACTCTTCTCCGCCTCCATCTCCACCCTGTACTTCCTGGAGTTCCCGGCCACCCGGACGCCCCGGCCGCGCTCCCCGCTGGAGGGCCTGCGCCGTCCCGCCACCGGCAACGGCCCCGACAAGGGCCGCACCGGCGCCACCCCCCTGCTCGTCGCGGTCTGCGCGGCCCTCGCCGGAGCCGTCGCCGCGGCCGCGGCGGTCTCCGTACTGCACGCCTACGACCTGGGCGGCGGACCGGCCACCTTCGCGCTGCTGATCCTCGGTCTGACCGGCGGCACCGCCCTCGGCATCCGCACCGCACGCCACGTACTGCCCACCCTGTCGCGCCGTCGCCTGCTGGCGCTGGCCACCGCCGTCACCGGCCTCGCGCTCCTCGCGCTCGGCCTGGTGCCGGACACCGCGACCGGGATCGCCATCGCCCTGCTCGCCGGCTACGCCGCCGGGGCCGCCGCGAACACCGGGCACACCCTGATCGACCAGGAGACCGAGGCGTTCCGGCAGGCCCGGACCACCGAGCACCTCCAGGCCGTCGTCCGGGTGCTCGTCGCTCTCGGCGCGGTCGCGGGGCCCCTGCTGGCCGCCGCGATCGGGCGGCACCGCCTGGCCGCCGGTGACTTCGTCTTCGCCCACGGCGGGGCCGCCTTCACCCTGATGCTGCTCGGCGCCCTCCTGCTGCCCGTCGCCGCCCTCGTCCTCGCCAAGACGGACGACCGGGCGGGCGTGCCGCTGCGCCGGGACCTGCGCGAGGCGCTGCGCGGCGGTGACCCGGCGGTCGCGCCCGCCGCCACCGGCTTCTTCCTCGCCCTGGAGGGCGGTGACGGAGCGGGCAAGTCCACCCAGGTCGAAGCACTCGCCGAGTGGATCCGGGCCAAGGGCCACGAGGTCGTCGTGACCCGGGAGCCCGGGGCCACCCCGGTCGGGAAGCGGCTGCGGTCGATCCTGCTGGACGTGTCCTCCGCCGGCCTCTCCAACCGGGCCGAGGCCCTGCTGTACGCCGCCGACCGCGCCGAGCACGTCGACTCCGTCGTCCGCCCGGCGCTGGAGCGCGGCGCGATCGTCATCTCCGACCGTTACATCGACTCGTCCGTCGCCTACCAGGGCGCGGGGCGGGACCTGGCCCCGACCGAGATCGCCCGGATCTCGCGGTGGGCGACGAGTGGTCTCGTACCGCATCTGACGGTGCTGCTGGACGTCGACCCGGCGACCGCGCGGGAGCGGTTCACGGAGGCGCCGGACCGGCTGGAGTCGGAGCCGGCCGAGTTCCACGAGCGGGTACGGTCCGGGTTCCTGACCCTGGCCGCCGCCGACCCGACCCGTTATCTGGTGGTGGACGCCGGCCAGGAACCGGAGCCGATCACCACGGTCGTACGTCACCGGCTCGACCAGCTCCTTCCGCTCTCCGAGGCCGAGATCGAGGCCATCGAGGAGGCCAGGCGCCAGGCCGAGGAGGAGGCCCGGCGCAAGGCGGAGGAAGAGGCCGCCCGCAAGGCCGAGGAGGAGCGCCTGGAGAAGGAACGCCAGGAGCAGCTCGCCCGGCTGCGCGCCGAGGAGGAGGAGCGCAAGCAGCGCGAGCTGGAGGAGGCCCGCCGCCGCGAGGCCGAACGCCAGGCGGAGGAGGCCCGGCAGCGCGCCGAGGAGGCCCGCCGCCGCGCCGAGGAGGACCGGCTCCGGCTGGAGGCCGAGGAGCGGGTCCGCGAGGCCGAGCAGGAACGGCTGCGCAAGCAGGCCGAGGAGGAGGCCCGGCTCCGCAAGGAGGCCGAGGCGCAGCGGCTGGAGAAGCAGCGCAAGGCCGAGGAGGCCCTGGTACGCGCCGAGGAGGCCCGCCGCCGGGCCGAGGCCGAGGCGGCCGCCCGTACGGAGGCGGCGCGGGCGGAGGCCGATCGTGCTGAGGCCGATCGGGCTGAGGCCCGGCGGGCCGCCCGTACGGAGACGTCCTCGCGTTCGGAAGGCCCGTCCGGCCCGTCCGGCCCGTCCGGTCATTCCGTTCCGGAGAACGAGCTCACGGTGCCCACACCGATCGTGAACCCGAACGAGATCACCCAGCCGGTCCCGACGGCGCGACCGGAGGGCGAGCGTCCTTACGGTGCTGGTGCCGGTACGGATGCGCGTACGGGTTCCGCTTCCGTGGAGGACGAGACGGCGATGCTGCCGCGCGTCACAGACGAGTGGCCGACGGACCGGCGCTCGGCCGGGGACGCCCGGGACGCTGACGAGACGGCTGTGCTGCCGCCCGTGCCCGCGGACCAGCCCTCCGACCGGGTGCCCCAGGGCTTCTTCCGTGACGAGAGCCCGGAGGCCGCCCCGCCCGCGGAGCGCGAGAACGAGCGCACCCGCGAGCTTCCGCAGGTCGAGGACCCGCAGGCCGGAGAGTCTTCCGGCCGGCAGCGGAGCCGCCGCAAGCGCCCCCGCCCGGACTGGGCGGAGGAGACCCCGCTGGACGATCTGCCGACCCTGGCGGACGAGCTGCTCGGGGGCCAGGACGACGACGGCACCGGCCCCGGAGGCCGCGGACGTCGCCCGCGCGGCTGACGTACCCGCCCCACCGCCGACGGTGAAGTCCCGGCCCGTCCGTCCCTCCGGGGGCGGGCGGGCCGGACTGTCAGTGGCGTCCCCCACAATGGACAGCGGCGGGTCGGACAGCGCACCGTGCCCCCGGGTGACGCCGGCTGCCGCCGCCGCACCACTGCAGTGCACGACACCACCGGAAGGGCGGTGACCCATGACCGTATGGGACGACCTGGTCGGACAGGACCGAGTGCAGGAGCAGCTCGCCGCTGCCGCCAGGGACGCCGATGCGCTGGTCACCGCCGTGTCCGACGGCAAGCCGCTGGAGCAGGGCTCGAAGATGACGCACGCCTGGCTGTTCACCGGGCCGCCCGGTTCCGGCCGGTCCACGGCGGCGCGGGCCTTCGCCGCCGCGCTCCAGTGCACGAGCCCGGACCGGGCGTTGGGCGGCGCCCCCGGCTGCGGCTTCTGCGACGGCTGCCACACGAGCCTGATCGGTACGCACGCCGACGTCCAGGTCATCCGCACGGACCTGCTCTCCATCGGTGTGAAGGAGACCCGCGACCTGGTCCGGCGCGCCCAGCTCTCCCCGGCGGTCGGGCGGTGGCAGGTCATCGTCATGGAGGATGCCGACCGCCTCACCGAGGGCGCGGGCAACGTCCTGCTGAAGGCCGTCGAGGAGCCTGCGCCGCGCACGGTCTGGATGCTGTGCGCGCCCTCGCTCGAAGACGTCCTGCCCACGATCCGTTCCCGCTGCCGGCACCTGACCCTGAGCACCCCGCCGGTGGAGGCCGTGGCCGACGTCCTGATCCGCCGCGACGGTGTCGACCCCGAGCGGGCGCACTCCGCGGCGCGCGCCACCCAGGGGCACATCGGCCGGGCCCGCCGTCTCGCCACGGACGAGCGCGCGCGGGCGCGGCGGGCGGCGGTGTTGAAGGTTCCGCTGCGGATCGGCGACGTCGGCGGCTGCCTCAAGGCGGCCCAGGAGCTGATCGACACGGCCACCGACGACGCCAAGCAGATGGCGGAGGAGGTCGACGTCAAGGAGACCGAGGACCTCAAGGCGGCGCTCGGCGGAGTGGCCGGAGGCCGGATGCCGCGCGGTACGGCGGGGGCGATGAAGGAGCTGGAGGACAGGCAGAAGCGCCGCAAGACGCGCACGCAGCGCGACAGCCTCGACCTGGCGCTGACCGAGCTCACCGGGTTCTACCGCGATGTGCTGGCCCTCCAGCTCGGCTCCCGGATCGCCATCGCCAACGTCGATGTGCAGGACTCCCTCGACCGGATCGCGGAGTCGTCGAGCCCCGCGCAGACCCTGCGCAGGATCGAGTCGGTGATCGCCTGCCGGGAGGCCATGGACCGCAATGTGGCGCCGCTGCTCGCGGTGGAGGCGATGACGATGGCGCTGCGGGCGGGCTGAGGGTTACTGCGCGGGGTCTCTGTTCACCCGAATGAGCAGGGAATCGGACGACTCGTCACCCGGCGGATACGCTCCCTGGATGGATACCAGGCGGCTGGTCCGCACCTTCGCCATCGGGATCGGCACTGCCGGCCTCCTCATCTCCGGCTGCAGTGGCAGCGGCTCGTCGCCGAACGCCTCGGCCACCGGCACCGCGGCTCCCGTGGGGCTGTCGTCGTACTACGCGCAGCAGTTGAGCTGGCGCGACTGCGGGGTGGAGGGGTTCGAGTGCACGACGATGAAGGCCCCGAAGGACTACGACAAGCCGGATGACGGTGACATCGAGCTCGCCGTCTCCCGCAAGAAGGCCACCGGTCCGGGCAAGCGGATCGGTTCCCTCCTGGTGAATCCGGGCGGCCCGGGCGGCTCCGCGATCGGCTACCTCCAGGGGTACGCGGCACTCGGCTATCCGGCCCAGGTGAGGGCCCGCTACGACATGGTGGCCATCGACCCGCGCGGGGTGGCCCGCAGCGAGCCCGTCGAGTGCCTCACGGGACCGGAGATGGACGCCTACACCCAGGTCGACCTGACGCCGGACGACGAGGCGGAGGTCCGGAAGCTGAGCGCGTCCTTCGAGAAGTTCGCGACGGGTTGCGAGAAGCGGAGCGGCGAGATCCTCCCGTACGTCTCCACCGTCGACACGGCCCGCGACATGGACGTACTGCGGGCCCTGCTCGGTGACGAGAAGCTGCATTACGTCGGAGCGTCGTACGGGACCTTCCTGGGCGCCACGTACGCGGACCTGTTCCCGGAGCGGGCCGGCCGCCTCGTCCTGGACGGGGCGATGGACCCGTCGCTGCAGGCCATCGACATGAACCGCGACCAGACGGCGGGCTTCGAGGGGGCCTTCCAGTCCTTCGCCGCCGACTGCGTCGAGCAGCCGGACTGCCCGCTCGGCACCACGTCCACCGCCGACGCGGAGACCGCGCTGAAGCAGCTCTTCAAGGACCTGGACGCGAAGCCGATCCCGACCGGCGACGACCGCGAGCTGGGCGAGTCCCTGGCCATCACCGGGGTGATCGCCGCCATGTACGACGAGGCGGCCTGGCCGCAGCTCCGGGAAGCGCTGACGGGCGCACAGCGCAGCGACGGATCCGGCCTCCTGTCCCTGGCCGACAGCTACTACGAGCGCGAGCCGGACGGGAAGTACGCGAACCTGATGTTCGCCAACGCCGCCGTGAACTGCGTCGACCTGCCGCCCGCCTTCGACACCCCCGACGCCGTCGAGAAGGCGGTCCCGGACTTCGAGAAGGCCTCCCCGGTCTTCGGCCGCGGCTTCGCCTGGGCCTCCCTGAACTGCGCCTACTGGCCCACCGAGGCCACGGGCACCCCGCACCGCACGGAGGCGAAGGGCGCCGACCCGATCGTCGTCGTCGGCACCACCCGCGACCCGGCCACCCCGTACAAGTGGTCCCAGTCCCTCGCCGAGCAGCTCTCCTCCGGCACCCTGCTCACCTACGACGGCGACGGCCACACCGCGTACGGCCGGGGCAGCGACTGCATCGACACGGCGATCAACACGTACCTCCTGGAGGGCACCGCGCCCACCGACGGCAAGAAGTGCACCTGACCGCCCGGCCCGGCCTGCCCTGACCGGCCTGACCCGTCCTGACCTGTGCGAACGCCTCCGGGGGCGCCCTGTGCGGAGCACCCCCGGAAACTGTGTAGACTTGGCTCCGCTGCTGATCGCACCATAGTTGCGACAGGGCGCGCCGCCTTAGCTCAGTTGGCCAGAGCAACGCACTCGTAATGCGTAGGTCTCGGGTTCGAATCCCGAAGGCGGCTCAGTGCTTGACCAGCGGTTTCCCACGGGAAGCCGCTGTTCTGCTTTCCGGCCCGTTGCAATCCCCGTTGCGATAGAACGCGCGTTCAGCCCCACAGGGCGTCTCCCATCCGCTGTGCCGCGTCCTGCGCGAGCGGCGAGCCGACGTGGGTGTAGCGGACCATCATCCGCATCGACGAGTGCCCCAGGACCTCCATCACGACGCGCGGACTGATCCCGGACTCGATCATCAGCGTCCCCGCGGTGTGCCGGCCGTCGTGCACCCGGGCGTCCCGGAGACCGGCCGCCGTCAGGATGTCCTTGAACTCGTCCCAGTCGTGCCGCGGGTCGATCGGCCGCCCGTTCTCCTGGCTGAAAAGTAGGTCGTGCTCCTCCCAGAGCTCACCGGCCGCCAGGCGCTCGCGCAACTGCGCGCTGCGGTGCGCCCGGAGTACCGGGATCAGCGGGGGAGGGATGGTCACGATGCGCTTGTTCTTGCCCTTCGGCTCCCGGAAGACGAGACCGCCGCCGGTCCGCTCCGGGCACGTCTTCGCGTGCGCCTTGCAGTCCTTCGGGCACGGCTTCGGGCACCCGTTCTTCAGCCGGGCGTGCTGCTTGCACGTCGGCTTGCAGCCCTTCCGGTGGTGCTTCGCCCCGCAGGCGTGCGCGTCCTCGCACCCGTGCTGCCAGGTGAGCCGCTGCAACTGCCACCAGACCTTCATGGCCCCGGTGTCCAGGTCCACGTACTTCCAGCGCAGCCCGAGCGCCTCGCCCTGCCGCAGTCCGATGGCGAGCGCGACCGACCAGCGGGCCCCGTTGCGGCGCCCGCCGGCCTCGGTGAGCAGCGCTCGCGCCTCGGCCTGGCCGTACGGCTCGATCTCCACCTCGGACGGCTGCGGCGGCTCCACCAGGGTGGCCACGTTTCGGTGTACGAGGTCGCGCTGCATGGCGACCTTGAGCGCTCGGGCGATGATCCGGTGCGTCTTCAGCACGGTCCCCGGTGACAGGTCACGCCGCAGCATGTCGAGGTACAGGGCGTCGAGGTGCTCAGCGGCCAGCTTGTCGACGCGGTGCTTCCCGATGCCGGGGAACAGGTACAGGCGGCACTTCGACCGGTAGTCGTCCAGGGTTCGCGGGGCCATCGTGCCGTCCGCGACCTTCCGGGCGCACGCGGTGTCCATCCAGGTGGTGAGCCACTGCTCGATCGTCGGGGCGCGGCCGGCCTTCCTGGTCTTGCCCGCGTCCCGGGCCTTCTCCAGCTCCTTCACCTTGGCGCGCACGCCCGCTTCGTCCGGGCCCTGGCGGTGACGTCGGTCCGGGGCGCCGTTCGGCTTCGTGCCGACCGTGACCCAGCCGTGCCACTTCCCGTCCGCCTCGGAGAAGTACACCGAGGAGTCGCCGTTGCTCCGGCGGCCGCGGGTCATCCGGCGCGCCCTGCGCGAGCAGGCGGAAGGAACCCGCGCTTTCTGGCCTCGTAGACCCACCGGTGCACGGTTCGCACCGGAACGCCGGCCATGTCGGCGATCGCTGGGGCGGGTGACTTGCTCGCGTTCGTGAACCACCGGTAGGCATCCGCCACGTCCTGCAAGTGCTCATCTGTCAGACGCCCCTGCGGCGCCCGAACAACAGGGAGCCCGCCTCTCGGTTCTCCCTTGACGCCGTCCCCCCTCATCACCCCGGAAGAGAGGCCCACGACGACGTTTGATAGATGCTCCGTGGCCTCGAAGTACTTGTCCAGACAGCCCAAGGAGGGCGCGGATACATCGCAGGGCGCGGTCAAAATGTCGGTGATCTCGGGATCTCGGAGAAGCGATTCCAGGTCAGAGAAGGGGATGCGGCGCCATGTCCGCCCGCTCAGCGTGTCTTCGTCGCCCCTCTCCATCACGACCGACTCCATGTCGAATCGTTCCTGTCCAAGAGGGCCTGACTGCCGGAACTGCAGATAGACGGTGGGGCCGCCGTCCGATTCCTTGAATCTGATCCAGCCCTGAGGGCGAAAGTCCACGTCCCACGTGCCGAGGTGTAGAGCCATGCGGTGAGCATCCCACTTGCTCACTGGGCGAGCAAGTGGCGCCACACGCGTGCGCATGTGTCGCCGCGTACTTGCACGGCCGACCGCGACCGCCTTACACTGCCGAGCAAGCGGAGCCGAGTACCCGGTTCCACATACTCGGGAGACCGGCATGACTCGAATCCTGCACCCCGTTGGCGAGGTCGCCGAACAGCTTGGCGTCGGCATCACCACCGCCAAGGCCCTGATCTCCACCGGCCAGCTCCGCAGCGTCAAGATCGGCCGCGCTCGACGAGTATCGGCTGAGGCCCTACACGAGTACGTCCGCCGCCTGGACACCGAGCAGAACGGGGCCCGCGCTGCATGAGCACAAAGCAAAGCGCCCCGGGGGCAACCGGGGCGCAGAAAGACCAGCAAGGCGGCGGGTCGGGCACCACCGTATCGAACAGAGGCCGCGCGCTGCGCGCCGTTCCCGAAGACGCCACCGCCGGGGACATCACGGCGCTTCGTGCCGAGATGCAGGTGACCGCTCTCAGCGTCGACACCTGGCCGCCCTACGGCTCCCCCGCCTGGCTCCGGCTCGACCCGAAGGACCCCCGCGCCTACGCGGCCACCCTCGAAGCAGCCGAGCAGCACCGCCGGGCCACCGCCGAACGCCAGCGACTGGACTGGCTGATGGACACCGACCCCGTCGAGTGGTGGCGGGAGATCACCGCCGACGCCAACGCCTACGCGGGACGGCAGGGCCACGTCATCGCCGCCCGCCGCACCGCCGAAGAGCTCCGCACCGCCCGCGACAACGCCAACAACCGGCCCCCGCACCAACTGCGTGCCACCCCCGGTTGGCCGCCCGTCGCCGTACCCGGGCAGCCGGGCCGGTACCTCACCCCCGGGCAGGAGAACACCGCGTGACCACCTCGTACGACCCCACGAGCGCCCTGCCGCCGGACAACGTCCTCACCGCGGGACTCGCGGACCTCCCCCCGCTCGACTGGGCCGACGGGCAGCCCGCACCGGCGCGGAAGCTGCGCCTCACTCGTGCCTCGGACATCGAGCCGGAGCCCGTCGTCTGGGCCTGGCTCGACGACGGGGAGGGGCGCGTCCCCGCCGGGGCGCTGTCCGTCGCCGCCGGCCGGGAGGGCACCGGGAAGTCGTCGTTCGGCATGTGGATGGCCGCACACGTCACCGCGGGCACCCTGCCCGGCGCGTTCCAGGGCCGCCCCCGCGCCGTCTTCTACGTCGCCGTAGAGGACTCGTGGAAGCAGACCATCGTCCCCCGTCTGATCGGGGCCGGAGCGAACCTCGACCTGGTGTACCGGGTCGAAGCCGTTGAAGCCGAGTTCGGCGAGACGACGCTCAGCCTGCCCCAGGACAACAGCCTCATGGAGCAGGCGATCCGGGACCATGACGTCGCCCTGGTGGTGCTCGACCCGCTCATG
The DNA here is from genome assembly GCF_000721175.1 of Streptomyces anulatus. Classification (GTDB taxonomy): domain Bacteria; phylum Actinomycetota; class Actinomycetes; order Streptomycetales; family Streptomycetaceae; genus Streptomyces; species Streptomyces anulatus_C. The sequence continues at coordinate 75,933 of NZ_JOEZ01000021.1, read as the reverse complement.
TCGTGCATCGGCGCGGGCATCGACACCCACCGGGAGCGGGACGTACGGACCGCCCTGGACCCGCTCGCCCGCATGGCCGACCGGACCGAATGCGTGCTGCTGGGCATCGCCCACTTCAACAAGGGCTCCGGGACCGACCCCGCGTCGCTCATCACCGGATCGGGAGCGTTCAAGAACGTGCCCCGCGCCGTGTTCGGCTTCGCCCGCGACGACGACAACGAGTGTCGCGTGATGACGCAGGCGAAGAACAGCCTAGGCCGCGCCGACCTCCCGTCGCTCTCGTACAACATCGTCACCGCCGAAGTGGAGACGAAGAAGGGCGCCGCGTTCGTCGGCCGCTTCGTCTTCACGGGGGAGTCGACGCGCACCGTCGATCAGATCCTCGCGCAGGGCCAGGAGACCGACCGCGGTGAGCGGGACGAGGCCGCCGACTGGCTGCGCGGCTACCTCCTCGACCACGGTGGCGAGGCGCCTTCCAAGGACGTGAAGAAGGCCGCGGCCGCCGACGACATCTCGGAGCGCACGCTTCAGCGGGCCATGCGCAAAGCCGGGGTGAAGTCCGAGCGGGCGGGGTTCGGGAAGGGCGCCGTCTGGCGTATCGAAGCGCTCACCACCGCTACAGAGAGTGACATCTCTACGCCAGTCCCGCCACAGTCGCGCCAGTCGCGCCAGGGTTCAGACCCTGGCGTGAATGGCGTAACTGATGGCGCCACTGGCGCGACTGGCGAACCGGCATCACAGAACGTGACCACCGTCGGAGCGCTCTGCACCGTCTGCGGCGGCCCTCTCGACCCCGTCCACGCGACCACCGGCGACACCACACACCCCACCTGCTGACCCGTACGGAGGCACGACATGAGACACCAGGACCTGTTCCACGGCGGGGTCCCCGGCCTCGGCATGGGCGCCCCGCTGTTCCCCCCGAGCAAGTCGCAGACCACCGCCACCACACAGCGGTACGCGCTCCCCACCTCGGCAGCCCGGGACGCTGGCTGGGTCTACCTCACCCCCGACCCCGAGATCGCCGCCGCGTACGCCGCCATGTACCCCGACGGCGCCCTCTACATCGCCGAACCCTTCGGCCCCATGGAGCCCGACCCCATGTCGCCCTCCCCGGGCGTCATGTGGCGCTGCCGTGCCGCTCGCGTCCTCGTCCCCGTCATCGAGTGCGTGACTCTCAAGAGCCAGCCTCACCTCATCGAGATGGCCCTCGAAGCGTTCCGGACCGGCGACGTCTCCGACACCGACCGCAAGATTGCCGCCATCCTCGACGAACGCCCCTGGATGCAGCCGCCCGGCTGGGACACCGCCCTGTGCACCCCTCACGTCTGACCCTGGGAGCCCCCATGCCCGTACCCAACACGTCCAACGCCACGTTCGCCGCGGCCTGTGCGCTGGTACGCGCCGGCGCCGCCCAGGACGAGGAGGCCCTGCGCGCGCTCCTCGACACCCGCGACCGCGACGAACTCGTTCAGCTCGCCCTCGCGACCGGCGCCCTCGCTCAGCTCCTCGGGCTCGTCGTCCACCAAGGCGACCGGGCCGCTCTCGACGCGCACTTGACGCAGATCCTCCTCAACCAGCACAACTAGCCGCTACGATCAAGGCAGAGCAGGGGGCAGGCCCCGCCCGCCCCCGCTCACCGACCAGGGCTCCGCCCCGGTGAGCTGCCTTGATGACGCGCCCCTTCCGGCCCGCGCGAGTGCCCCGCACCGCGAGCCGTCGACATACCGGCGCGCACTCACACCTCACTGACACAGGAGTCCCTCATGTCTCGTACCACCCTGCCCACCGCTGCCAGTCTCAACGAGCGCCAGGCCGGCCAGACGTTCAAGCAGCACTACGACGCCGTACGCCAGGCGCAGACCGACCGGCTTGCCGCGATGCAGACCCTCACCGACAACGCCGGCGTCGCGGGCCGCAGCCTCCTCGCGTCCGAGCAGCGCGAGTTCGACGCCCACGACGACGAGGTGCGCCGCATCGGGATCATCCTCCGGCGTCTCGACAACTCCCCTGAGAACCAGGTCGACCGGTCGCAGATCGTCATCGCGTCCGGCGACCCCGGTGTACGCACCACCGCCCCGGAACTGCCTCTCCTGACCCGCGGCCAGTCGTTCGCCGACTGGACCGCCCGGAGCAGCCACGGTGCCCCGCAGCCCGCGCAGGATGTCCGCCTCGGCGCCCTCCTGCGTACCTGGGTCACCGGACGCCGTGACGGGCTCAACGACTCCGAACTCCGCGCCATGGCCGAAGGAACCGCCACCGCCGGCGGACACCTCGTCCCCACCCCCACCGCGGGCCAGCTCATCGACCGGGCCCGCAACGTGTCCCGCGTCTTCCAGGCAGGGGCCACCACCGTCCCCATGGACTCCCAGACCCTCAAGGTCCCCCGCCTCACCGGAAGCTCAGCCCCGGCCTGGCGGAACGAGAACGCAGCCATCGCCGAAGGGGACCTCACCCTCGACGCGGTGACGCTCACGGCCCGCTCGATGGCCTTCCTGGTCAAGATGAGCCGAGAGCTGATCGAGGACTCCGACCCGAGCATCGTCGGCGTCGTCGAGCGGGACCTTGCCGCGCAGGTCGCGTTGGAGCTCGACCGCGTCGCACTGCGAGGCACCGGCACCGCACCGCAGCCCCGCGGCGTCCTCAACCAGACCGGCGTAACCGTCACCACCCACGGAGCGAACGGCGCCCTGATCGCCGCCGACGGCTTCAACTACGACGCACTCATTGACGCGCAGGCCGCGATCCGGGCGTTCAACCACGAACCCACCGGCGTCATCACCGCGCCCCGCACCGAGCAGGGCCTGGCCAAGCTCAAGGACGCAGAGGGCCGCTACCTCCAGCCGCCGGCCGGACTGCTCACCCGCTACCCGACCAACCAAGTCCCGATCGACCTCACCGTCGGAACGAGCACCGACTGCTCCGAGGTGTACACCGGGGACTGGGCACAGCTGTACTTCGGACTCCGAACTGGACCGATGACGATTCAGCTGGTCGAGCGGTACGCCGACACCGGTCAAGTCGCGTTGCTCATCTGGATGCGCGGCGACATCGCACTCGCTCACGGCGAGGCGTTCGCGGTGGACACAGGAGTCCGCGGCTGACCCCAGACAGGACGTGGCGTTGGGTGACATGGTCGGTGTCCACCCCACCACCCACGCCACGTCCTCACACCCAGTGATGAACGCCCCGAACCACAACGGTCCGGGGCGTTCGGCATGCCCGCGCACGGGGGAGAGTGGATCAAAACTTAAGAGCCCAGGTGGGCGACCCAAACGCCCTTGTCGCCCTGTTTTTTGCGCGGGCATTTTTCGGGCCGCTATTTCGCGAATCCAACGGCTGGAACAATTAGCGACGTCACTTTGAGTGATGTAACGCAGGGTGATTCGATGGGTGTCACGTACAGCTAACCCCTTCCGAAACCCCTCCCCCGGTGTTGTTGGCGTTGTTGTTGGTGACGTGACCTGCGGCAACAACGTAGAGACCCGAAAGAGGTTGGGCGGGGAGGGGGGCGGGGGCGCGTCACGCTCCGTGCGGTAGACGACGGTAGAGCGGTCGGTAGACCCGGGTAGCGCGCGGGTAGACGTGCAGGTAGAGGCTCGGTAGACGGGGAGGTAGGCCAGCCCCGGGCCGTACGTCCGGGGGAGGGGCTACCGGGGCGGTACAGGCCCGCCCGGCGGGAGCGCCGTCCGAGGCGCTGGGGGTTCCCTGAGGCGTGGCTACTCGGGCGGCTGGGTGACGAAGACGCCCATGCCCGTCACGGTCTCGACCAGACCCTCGTCCTTGAGCACCTTCACGGCCTTGCGGAGGGTGTCGCGGGCCACGCCGAATTCCTGCTCCAGCTCGACGAGCGAGGGGATGCGCCGGCCGACGGGGATCGTTCCGTCTGCGATGCGGGCGCGCAGCTGGTCGGCGATCTGCCGGTACGGCGGGATCGGTCCCTCGCGATCGATGCTCATGATCCGCAAGCTAGGCAGCAGGCCCCCACCTGCCATAGCTAGCCACGGGGGTAGCAGAGGGTAGTACGGTCTATACGGGTGAAGACGAAACCCCCGCGGCCGATAGGACGGCCCGGGGGTGTGGACGACTACCTGGAGGACGTCGCCATGGATCAGACTACCGAGGACCCCCGTTCCGGCTGGTGCCACTGGCACAAGGGCCCGTCAGGGACGGCCGTGCTGGTGCAGGTCATCGAGCAGAACTCCGGGCCGGGTGCGGCCCTGTACGCGTGCGCCCCGTGCCGGGAGCAGCGCCGCTTGACTCCGCTTGCTGAGCAGCCCGACGAAGTGGCTTACCGGGCCTACCTGGGACACACCGCTGAGTGCACCGGGTGCGGCCGCGCGGGACGCTGCGAGGACGGAGCGCGGCTGTGGGAGGCCTACCGGGGCGCTCTGGCGGCGCTGCCCGCCTGATGCCCTGAAACGCCGCGAGGCCCCCGCACGCGATGTGCGGGGGCCTCGCTGTATGACGGGTCAGGTGGTGCCCGTCCCGTACGTTCTCAGCAGCACCCAGACGAGAGGCCAGGGGATCCGGTCGGCCTTGTCCTCGTTGCAGGGGCGGCAGGCCAGGACGAGCGCGTCATGCCGACCGGTCCGCCAGTACCGATAGGGCACGTAGTGATCGAACGTGATGCCCTCGATCCCGTGGAAGCCGCGGCGGCAGTAGAAGCACCGGCGTTGATGCCCGGGGCGGGCGGCCAGCTTGCTGACCAGGCGCTTTCGCTTCGTGACGCCCTTGGCGTTGTTGACGCGGGCCACCGTCACACCCCCTGCTCAGGGGCGTCATACGGTTGCGCGAGGAAGCTGACGAACCGGGGCTCGACACCTTCCGGGAGCAGGCCGGCCGACCACGCGTTGCGGTACCCGGACGCGATCAGCGACACCGCGTGCTTCACCGCGTCCGACGCCGTAATGCCGGTCGACATCATCACGGCCAGGTCGTCATGCAGCTCGGCGTCCATGCGGACGGAGAGCCCTTTGCCCGGCTTCGGAGGGGTGCTCACTGCTGCTCACCCGCCTTGAGCGTGCTGAGCTGGCGAGCGAGACGCCTGAGCGTCCCGGCGTAGTCGACGAGCAGCGCGGCCAGCTCATCCAGCTCACCCGGGGTGAGGGTGCGGGCCAGGTGGCCCATCTCGACGTACCCGCCGATGCCTCGGCCGGTCTCCTCGGCGTACGGGTACTGGGCCAGCTCGGCCCGAGCAACCTCGTACCCGTAGAACTCGGCCAGGTGCTCAACACCGCGGTGCCCGACGTCGGCCAGCGACTCGGCTACCTGGTCGTGGTTGTCGACGCACCAGGACGGCTCAGGGATGGTGACAGGCCCGCGGTCGGTCTGCACCGTGACGGTGCGGTCGGCGCTCACAGGGCCGCTCCCGTTCGCAGAGCGACCATGCGGGCGCGCACGGCGCGCAGCCGGTCCAGGTGGACGGCCATGTCCTCAATCAGTTCGTCGACCTGCTCGACGTTCAGGTCCGGCCAGTCGCCCGCGCCGACGAACGCCAACTCGACCTCGTCGTCGTTCCACTGGAGGAGGTGGAAGGCCATGACGTCGAAGCCGTAGGCCCCGTGCATGGCGATCTCCGGGCCGCGGTGGACGTGCTCGCGCGGGTCGGCGTGGCTGTCCGGGTCGGCGGTGCACCACAGCCGCCCGTCCGGGCACAGGTCGTGCGCGACGCTGCGGAGCCCGTCGGCGACGTGGGCGACGAACACGGCCCGGTCCATCTTCGCGGCAAACTTCGGCATCTCAGCCGCGAGCCGGTCGGCGACCTGCTCGGCGAGCAGCGCGTACGACGGGGCGGCCGCCACGATCTCAATCTCGGTGGTGTCCGCCGGCTGCTGCTCCTCGGTGCGGAGCGCGGCCAGCAGGGGGAACTGCGCGTCGATGCTCTGCTGAACACGGCAGCCGGGGAGGTCGGTACAGCGGAACAGCTGGGCGCCGGACGGGGCGCGCTCGCCGGTCGGCTGCTGCGGGCTGCTGTCGCTGCCGCAGTCGACGCAGGCAAGCCCATCGAGCTGTGCCGCGGTGAGGGTGGGTACGGTTGTGCTCATGCTGCACTCCTTGGTGACTCAGGGAGTTCGGTCCAGGCCCTCGTCCGGTGCGCAAACACCGGGCGGGGGCCGTTCGCGTAAGTACGCGGTGACGCTTACTCAGACCGTAGAGGGTCGCCAACGGTCGCGCAAGTAGGTGGAGCCACTTGCTCAGCCGGGATGGGGTGCAGTTGCATTCCTCGTTGCAGTTCGCCTACGCGTGCCGTCGGTCGCGGCGAGGCGAACGGCCACCTGACCAGCGTGTACGGCCGTCGCCGACCAGTAGCGGCCGTCCGGTCCGCAAACTCGTAATGCGTAGGTCTCGGGTTCGAATCCCGAAGGCGGCTCAGAAGAACCCCAGGTCACATAGCCCGTGACCTGGGGTTTTCTGTTGCTTGGGGCATGACGGGTCACACGGCCGGGTTGCCGTGGCGTTGCTTGCGTGAGTCGTGAGCGGAGTCGCCCGGGATCTACTTCTTGGGCTTGCGGCGTGTGGCCTTCTTGGCGGCCTTGCGCTGGAGGGGGACGAGCTTCGCGGTGGCCTCGGCGGCACTCTTGCCGACGTGGGGGAGGACGCTCTGGTAGACGTCCCGCGTGATCCGTGTGTCGCTGTGCCCGAGGGTGTCCGACACGATCTTGAGGTCGATGTCGGCGGCGAGCATGAGGGTGGCCGCGCCGTGCCGCAGGTCGTGGAGGCGGATGGGCGGGAGGCCCGAGGCGGCGACCAAGCGCTCGAAGAGGTCGGTCACCTTGCCGGGGTGGAGCCAGGAGCCGTCTTCCTGCGTGAAGACGTGGCCAGTCTTGACCCAGGCCGTGCCCCACTCTTCGCGGGCTTTGTCCTGCCGTTCGCGGTGGCGCTTCAGGACGTCGACGGTGTCGTCGTCGAGGGCGACCGCGCGGGAACGCTGTCGGTTTTGGGGTCGGACGCCTCCACCTCCCAGCCGTCCTGTACGAGTGCGCACGCCAAGACCCGCCCCGGCCACGGACTCTTGCTGCGGGGGACAGCGGGCGCCAGCGTGACCGGGGCGGGGGCTTAACCACGGCGGAAGAGCCTGCTCTGGCCCCGATGCTTGCCGGTTCTCCTGCCGGAGGTCGACTGCCCCACCTCGGCGGATTCGCTCGGCCGGGTGGAGCCGGCCGGGCGGCTCTCGTTGAAGAAGGATTGCCAGACCCGTTCCTGCAGCTCGCCGATGCAGGCGCCGCACGCGTACATCGGGGCTTGGGCCCCGGCGACTCTGGCGGGGCCGATCCACAGGACGCGCGTCCACCGCTGTCCGCAGTAGAGCCAGCAGAGTCCGTCGACCCACTCGTTGCCGTCGTCGGTGGCCGCCGGTGCGGGTAGTCCTCCTCGGGCGAACTCGGCGATCCCGGGGATCACCCTGTGCTGTAGGGCGACTTCCGTCAGCATCGCTCGTCTCCCTCCGTGATCAACGGTCCTGAGTCGCAGGAGAAGCGTCTTTCTGCTTCTCGGCTTCGGAGAACAGGAGCGTGGGCTCGGCGAGGATGTCGCGGCTGGACTCGCTCTTGTAGATCTCGTCTACGCTGCCGAACCGGGCCTCGGAGTAGTCGAGGTCCAGCAGCGCGGCGGCCTGGCGCACCGACGCCTCGTCGGGTCCTTCGATCTCCAGAAAGGTGGGAAGGTCCGGCCAGCTGTCGAAGTCGAAGGCGACCTCGCCCAGGCGCCATTCCTCGCGGTAGTTCTCCTGGTACCGGACCTCGGTGAGGCCGACCCGGCGCAGGATGTCGGCCATGGCGTGCAGGTCGGCGACCTCGGTTTCGATCTCCTTGGTGCCGTCGATCGTCGTGGCGTCGGTGACCTGCTTGAGGGTGAGCGTCGAGCGGGTGCCCTCGTCCCGCAGCCGAATCCAGGCCCCGCCGTCAAGGGAGTCGTTCTCGAAGATCTTGCGGGTGAGGAGAGTGCGGGGGAACGCCTGGACGGCACCGAGGGCGCTCAGCTTGGTCTGGAGGTCGGCGACGTCCACGGCCAGGAACTTCGCCTCGTACTCGTGCTTCATGGGGCCTTCTCTCAGAAGTGGTCGGTGAGGGTGGACGTCCGGGCCGCGAGCAGCAGGCCCATGCGGTGGGTGTGGTCGTGCAGCTGGCCGACGTGGGGCCGAGCTCGACCAGGACGTGCGTACGTTCCCGGCCGCGCGCCGACGGTTCGTCCAGCACTGGCTCACCACCGTGCAGCCCGGGTTCGAAGGCTGCGTCCCGCTGGAAGCCGTGCGGCGTGAACGGCGCGAGTTGTGGGCCGCAGCGCCCCCGACCGAGCGCCGCGCTCTGCTCGCCGCCGTCTTGCCTGCTCTGGAGGAGCCGCGGCACGCGTGGACACGGCGGAGCCGCTGCGGTGGCTGCTGGAGCAGATCGGCGGCGGTGTCACCCTGATCCAGGCCGGCTGCCTGCCACGGGAGGTGGTGGCTGCCGCGTTCGCCCGCTATTCGCACTGGTACCCGATCGGCAAAGGGCCGCGCTCGGAGACGGACCTGTTCCAGCTGGCTGACCTGCACGAACTCGGATGCACTCAGCGGCTGGTGACCAAGCGCCATCGCACGCTCAAGCTTTCGGTGGCCGGCGGCGTGCAGCTGGCGGATCACCAGCTGCGTCAGCATACGGCCGCGCTGGCCTGGCTCGGCACCACCGTGGCGGAGCGGCAGGTGGCCGAGTGCGCCTTGGGCGCGCCGTGGGCGGAGCCCCGGCTCCGCGGGGACCTGTGCGATGCCGTCCATCCGGTGCTGGCTGCGAGTTTGACCCACGATGACGGTACCGTGATGGAAGTGAAGGACACCGAGCGGCTGCTGTGGAGGTTCTGGCACCTCGGCCGCGAACTCGGCTACCTCGACGAGCGGGACCGGTCCGCCGACGCCCCGATCTCCCTGTCCGCCACAGGCCGCTTTGCTGCCCTCGCGGCGCTCCGCGTCCTGGCCGAGGGGCCGAAGGGCCGCGCGACCGCATCTGAGCGTGGCTCAGCGGGCGGTCAGGCCGGCGTCGGTGAGGCGGCGCATCAGTGAGGGTTTGCCGCGGTGCCGTTCGCGCAGGTCATGGAGGCGCCGGGCGAACTCCTCGGGGGTGCCGGCCCGGTCGTGGACCTCGCGGAGATCCTTCAGGAGGGTGACGGCGGTGTCGTAGAGGCCGGGTTGTTTCTTCCCGATCAGGTGGGCGATGTCCTGCCAGGCTTGCTGGGTGTTCTCGGCCAGGCGGTCCAGGTGGCTCTCGCGAGCCCGCTGTTCGGCTCGGCGGGTCTGGGCGCGGGCCTGTTCCTGCTGTCGGGTGTGCTCGGTGCGCACCTCGTGGGCGGCGTCGAGGAGTTCCGCGGCTGAGCGGTGCCGGGCAGCGGCGGACGGTTGGGCTGTGCCGTGGGACACGGTGCGGTGGCGGGCCAGCAGGGCGGGGCCCGGTTGTGGGGCGGTGCCCAGGGCAGCGTCCAGCAGCAGGCTGTCCTTCTCGTGTGGTGGCAGGGCGCGGATCCAGGCGATGAGCGCGTCCTTGTCGATCGCCTGGGAAGGGGCGGTACCGCTGGCGCGGGCAGCCGCGGTGAGCAGATGCGGGTCGACGTGAAGGAAGTCCGCCAGGGTCTGTTGCGGGCCGGTGAGGTGGGCGAGGCCGGCGGGTACGGGCGGTTCGAGGGTGGAGGTGTACTCGTCCTCGTCGACGTCCTCCTCCAACTCCCAGCGGGTGAGTGCGGAGAGCCAGGCCAGATAGAGGGGGCGCAGGTCGCCTGCGGCGAGTTCGGCACGCAAGGTGGTGAACGAGGCGAGGGTGAAGGAGGTCTCGAAGTCCCATTCGCCGCCGTCCTCGGCCTGGTAGGAGAAGTCGAGCAGCAGGTGCCCTTTCCTGGTCCAGCGGGTCAAGGCGTCTTCCGCGCAGTACGGTGCGGCGCTGCGGGCGGGCAGCAGGGCGGTGGGCAGGCGCAGCATCAGGCGCCGTGATCCCCAGTTGGCGAAGTACAGGTGGGCGTCGTACAGCTGCTCCATCAGTTTGCGCTCATCGCCGCGGAAGTCGCCGTAGTGGTACTCGTTGACGAAGTGCGTCGCGCTGATCGTGGCCCGGCTCGACAGCCCCCGCACCTGCTCCAGTTCGTCCTTGGTCAACGGCCGTTCGATGGCCTGGAACTCGTAGTATTGGTACTCGCTCACGGCTGTGCAGACTACCGCTCGCGCTGCGGCTCGTATGGCGGGGATGGGCCGGGACCTCTCGTTCGGGGCTCATCCACGGTTACGGTCTGGCGGTGCCGTCGGGTTCGTAGGATCGAGGCGAGGACGACTGACCGGCAACCGGCTCGTGGCCCCGGGGTGACCGCCAGGGCGTTGCCACCGGCGCGGAAAGTCATCACCGGCGACCGTCTTCGCCCCCGAGCTTGACCGTCCGGGCACCGCGCTACCGCCGGGGATGTACCCACCCTGCGAGATTGGGCGGGCGGCTCGACCTGCTCAACGGTCGGCGCTGCCGGGCGGGACGACCCATTCGGTGGGTTGGCCGGTGAGGGAGGCGATCATGTCGAAGCCGCCGTCGTAGTGGAGGACCGTCCGCTGGTGCAGTTCTGCCGTGGCGGCGATCACGATATCGTTTCGGTCGGGGTCCCCCTCATGGACGGAGGCTGTGGCGTTCATGGCGACATGCCGCGCGGTCACTCCTCGTGGAAGATGGACAGTCGTCCCAATGTCAGGCTCCGCCCCTGTCGTGGGTCGCATCAGAAGCGACAGGATGGCGAGAGGCGGCTGGCCAAGCAGCCCCGTCGGTGGACAGTCGGTGGACAGACGCCTTTGGGCGCTGCGTCACGGGGTGGCACGGGTTGAACCGTTCCGGGTCAGGTAGAGACTTGATTCCGTGAAGGATTGAGTCATGGCACAACCTTCCCGTTACCCGCTTGAGCTGCGCCGTCGCGCGGTGCGCATGTTCGCCGAGGTCCGCGGCGACCACCCGACCGAGACGGCAGCACTGCAGTCCGTTGCCGAAAAGCTGGACATCGGTTCCCGAGAGACGCTGCGGAACTGGGTGAAGCAGCACGAGATCGACGCCGGACAGCGGCCGGGGACGACGACGCAGGAGTCCGCCCGGCTCAAGGCGCTGAAGAAGGAGAACGCCGAGCTGAAGCGGGCGAACGACATCTTGAAGGCTGCGGCGGCCTTCTTCGCGGCCGAGCTCGACCGGAACCCGGAACGGTTCAGAGCAGGGGGCAGCGATCCACGGTGCCGGTCCCGTCCCAACGGTTCGTCAGGACCCGGCCTTCGGCTTGAGCACGGCCGCGACGAAATCCTTCGTCAACTGGACTGCCGACTGGACTGGCACGGCCTGGCCGTCCGGCGGGAAGAAGTCGAGTTCTCCGGCCGCCCCGTAGTTGGCCCAGAAACACGTAGTCATCGGAAAGGTGTCGCTCACGTTCTGCTGGCACTTGACGAGTAGGTCACTGCTCGTGACCTCTTGCGGTTCGCCCGTGAAGTTGCGGCCGTAGCTTTTCGAGAGACTCACGGAACGCTCGAAGATCGTCTTCAGTGAGGCGGCGGGGTCCGTGATCTCCTCGTACAGATTCGTCCTGGCGGTGAAGACCGGTGCGGACGCCGACCTCGTGCCCTTGCGCAGGGTGATCCGCGGGCTGCCGAAGCACGAGACCTTGTCGGCGACGTCCTCTCTGGCACCTTGGAGATCCTTCAGGCCCTCGTCCCCGGTGACGTGCATGTCGAGGCCGCCTCCGAAGCGGAAACCTCCGTCGCCTTCGTCACACACGAGCCCCTCAAGGGTTTCCGGTTCCTTGACGCCCACGTATCGAGTGCCGGAGTCGGCGGCGAACTTCTCAGCGGCAGGCGTCGACGGCGAGGCGCCCGTGCCCACCCCGCCGGCAGCCGAGCTCCCGCCTTCCGAATCACCGGATCCGCAACCGGTGAGGAGGGTCCCCACGGCGATCACCGCCACACCCATACGCCACCTGGACATGCGCCAACTCCCCCGTTTCTTCCACTGATGATTACGAACTGGCGATCATAGTCATCGTCGATCAACTTCAGGAACACGAAGGGGGCACCAACTCTGCCGGCACCCGAGAAAGCGCTCTGATTGGGCGTTACCTCGCGCTTTCACGAAGCGGGCTGTTCGGCAGCGTCGGCGTACAAGTGAACGTGCACCACCTCGTACGGAGGGACGTGCACCATTCTTGATGCGGTGACGGGGTGTCGGCCGTGAGTCTGCTGCTGTCGGTTCGGGGTGGCAGAGAGGCGGCTGACGGTGTTCCTGGATCCACATCGCTGGCTGTAGTTGAGGCGGTTTCGTCCGCTGTACGAGTCCGGTGCGATGAGCCTGCGGGAGATCGCGAAGGAGACCGGGCTGAACCGCCGGACGGTCGGCAAGTACCTGAAGGACCCAGCCTCGCTCGCGCGGCCGAAGAGAGAGGCAGCAGATCAGCGGCCTCGGCGGGTGGTGGACGAGGTCGCGCCGCTGATCGACGCAGTGCTCAGGTCCGAGATCGTGCTCGAAGGAAGAGTGATCCACGAGCGCTTGGCCCAGGAGCACGGCGTCACGATCAACTATCAACGGGTGAAGCTCTACCTGCAGGAAGCCCGGCCCCGGATCGCGGAGGAACGGGGTATCAGCCCAGGCGAACTGGCGGGTCTGCACCGTCGGTTCGAGGTCGTTCCGGGTGCTCAGGCCCAGGTCGACTGGGGGGATGAGGGCAAGGTCCTCGCCCATGTCGGCATTCCGAAGGTCCACTCGTTTCACATGACGCTGTCCTACTCGCGCGTCCCGTTCTGCTGCTTCACCACCAGCCAGGACCTGGCGACGCTCTTCGACTGCCATCGTCAGGCGTTCGCGCACTTCGGCGGCGTGCCGATGGGCATCGTCTACGACCGCACCAAGACGGTCGCGCGGCGGCACGTTGCTCCAGGTGAGGCGGTTCCGCTGCATCCGGAGGCGGTCGCTTTCGCCGGGCACTACGACTTCGACATCGACGTGCTGGCCGCCTACCGGCCGCAGGGCAAGGACCGGGTCGAGCGACAGGTCGGCATCGTGCGGCCGTTGAGGGTGATGCTGTGTCAGATCGAGCGCGGCACGGTCGACGACATCCCAGTTCGCCCACGCCTCGTGGGAACCGCTGTCGCCCGGCACAAGGGCCCAGAGTTCGGGGCAGTGCAGGTGCATTCCCACCCTGTCGGGCAGCGACTTCTCCAGGCGTGGCACCGCGTGGTGTTCGACGAAGTCGGGCCCGGCGCCGTGGACGAGAACCTTGGGGCGCCGCAGGGCGGTGTAGGAGCGCACGAGCCATCCGCCGCGGTCACGATCCCGTCCCCACGGGTGGCAGTTCCAGCAGTAGAAGAAGGTGAAGAACCCGATGGGGAGCGTGTCGTGCAGGCCGTCGCGCGCGTGGTCGACCTGCGCGACGAACGTGAGGTCGTCGGCACAGCCGTCGCACAGGGGCCAGGTCTCGCCCTCCTCCATCGTCGGAAGCCCGCCGAACCGGGTGGCGACGACCTCCCGTGTCACGTGGGGCCGCGCAGGAACGGGCGGAGGGACGGCCTGCCGTCGGCGGTGTCCACGCATGCGTGCCTCGGGCGGGCGGGCGGGCGGGGGCGGGCTCCAACACGGTGCGCGTCCGCATCAGCGGCCGCAGCAACTGCTTGACGTGTGGCTCCTGAAGTGCGGGCATGCGCGCATCGTAGGCAGCCGACCTGCTGCCGTACGGCCGTTCGCTTGCCGATGCCGGGAGCACCGGCACCGACATCGTAGAACCACTGAGTCGCACACGTGACTTCGTCGTCGATTCACAATTCCAGTCGGACGTGGGGGAGTTCGTCGCGCAGGCGGTCCAGGGCCGGCCCACCGAGCTTCGTGTACCGCACGAGAAGGGCGTCGTATTGACAGAACATCAGAGACGCGCAGTACGCAGCATCTTCGACGCACTCTGGAGCAGCTACCGGGTGCCGGACGAGCAGGACGGAGCCCGAGCCCGGCGCTGACTGCCGTCAGCGCCGGAGAGGGTGACGATGCCTGAATCAGCCCTCCACACACAGCGCACCGGCAAGGAAGGGTACGCATGGCGGGAGCATCGGTGACCGGGGACTGGCCGTCGGGCGGACTGCCGCTCGACGCCCGGCGGATCGGGTCGGCGTACGAGCGGGTGCGACCGGCGCTGACGACGGATCCGCTGTTCGTCGAGAACGCCGCCGACTTCGACGTCGACGTGGAGGAACTCGACCGGAGGATGGCCTGCCCGCCCGGCCACCTTGACGCCGACACGCTGTGGGACTGGCTCGAGGGAGCCGACCAGTACCGGTGGGCGGGCCTGCGGGTGCTGGCCGACGCCTTCGCGGCTCCCGGATCGCTGCGGCTCTCCGGGCGGGTCACCGTCCCCGAGGGCAGCCTCCGCGTCGCCACCGGCGACGTGGTCGTGGAGGGGGACCTGGTGCTGGAGGACCAGGCGATGGTTCTCGTCCTGGGCACACTCACGGTCACCGGGGCGCTGGTCGGTTCCGTGCGGGACTACTCGCTGGTGGCCGCGGCCGAGGTCAGGTGCCGTGACGGGGTGACGTTCGGTGAGATCCTGGCGCTGGATGCCGTCCGGTGCACCGGGCACCCTGTACCTCGGCCGGGACGACTGCTCGTGCCGGGCGCCTCTCTTCGACGGCGGGGTTCTCGTCGACTTCGAGCGTTCCGACGCGTTCGGCCGCGTCGACGCCGACAAGCGGATCACCGAGTGGGACTTCGCCGCCGCGGCACGGGCGCTGGGCCTTCCCGCGGACGACGAGTTGGACCAGGCGTACGCCGACAGGCTGCTGGCTGCGAGCCTTTCAACGACTCCCGGCTCCGGGTGAGAGCGGCCACGCCGGCGACTGGGCGGGGGCCGGGGTGAACTCGAAGCCCGTGCATCACGGGTAACGCGTAGGTCTCGGGTTCGAATGTCTCTTCGTGACCTGACCGCTGGACGTTTCAAAGATGAGCTGGTGGCCCTCCGCCGTGGGCGTGCCATTGGCCGGCCCGGTGGGCGAGAGCCTGCCTTCAGACGTTCGACCAAGCTTCGAGGAAGGCCTTCCGCCCAACGGGATCGTCCGACCTGCGGTCGGCGTGCAGGACGTGCCAGGCGGTGAGTTCGAGATCGCGGAGCCATAGTTCGCCGATGACCTGTGTCTTGAGGTCGGGCAGGTGGTCGGACTCGATGAGGGCTTGGCCGATCACCTCTCCGGCTGCGAGGCGTTGGGGCGGGGTCATCTCGTCGACGGCCGAGAGAATCTGTCGGGCCAGGCTGGTTCCCTCGCCGGTCAGTGATTCGAGTACGCCGGCCTTGATAGTGGCGGGCAGCAGGTAGGCGGTGCCCGAAGACCTCCACAGGTCCGACCAGAAGCGTTCTCCTGCCTCGGTGGGGTCGGGGAGCGCGGCCAGCAGTCCGAGGAGATGGCCGATTGCCGCGTAGCCGGCGGAGTGGGCAGCTGCGACGACTGCGATGCCTGCGACGCGCTCCACGTCGAGCTGGCTGGTTTCCGAAGCGGCGCCCAGCTGATGTTCCAACTGATCGGTCAGAGGGGTGGACAGGTGGGGACGAACCTCAGGGAGCATTGGCGATCCTTGCGGGTAGGCGAGCGGAGATGCCGGTTCGGAAGCTCTGATCGTTCCCCACGGCCAGCCGGTCTACTCGGCTCCGGAAGGCCCAACCGACGTCGGGGGCGTGGGGGGCTCGCCTGGCGGCGACGGTCCCGCATCGGCGACAAGCCCTTTCCCCCGGGCCTCTTGAAGGGTCTCGCGTGAGCCTTCCTGGCATGAGCGCATGATTGCCGGTGACGCCCATGAGCCCGGTGGAGGTCGTGAAGCTGTGCCCCGCGACGCAGCCTGCTCAGGCCGGAGGTGTCCACGTCGGTGCAGGGCTCGAAAGCGCGGCGAAGTCGCTCAGCCCCGCGGAGCACAGGGTGACGGTGGAGCGGAGAGCGGTCATCCGCTCGCCGCTCTGGTGGAGCCGGTCAAGCCGCGGCCGCGTGGCCGGCTGTCCGTCCGCTCGGCGGCGCAGCCGGAGAGGGTGGCTGCGGGTAGCGGCTCTGGTCGGTGCAAGGGTCTTGGCTGGGAGGACCCATCCGCGCTCCGCCGCTGGCCCAGGCAGAGAGCCCTTCTCGCTGAAGTCTGAAAATCTGTGCTGGCCGAGGTAGACATTGAGATGCGGGGTGGTTATGGTTTCTCTCGTATCCAAGAAAGACAGCAAGGTCTGGCAGAGATGAACTGCCGGGCAGCGCAAATCAGCAGTTGCAGTGCGCAGGTCGGTGCGGTGGTGGAGTTCCGAAGCCAGGGTTCTCGCAGGATGGCGACGGGGCTGGCGACCGGACCGGGTGGCCCGCAGTCTTCAGGGGCTGCCGTGAGCAGAATCGCAGGATGCAAGTGCAGTCCGCAGTACCAGTGGTCCCTCGGTAAATGGCGTCAGGCTGCGGCGCGCGTACCGGGAAGTTCGGCAGTGGGGTTCCAAGCCGGAGAAGACGCAGGACGGGCGACGGGGCTGGCTGCCGAAGTGGCGCTGTGAGAGGCCACCAGGAGTACGGAAGTGGTTTGTCCAGAGGGATGGAACGGAGGAGTTGAGCGCCATCAGGATCGCCCGGGCGGAAGTGCTGGGCCCGGGTACCGCAGGACATCGTCAGTGAGGTGGTCTCCGGTCAAGCAACCGCGATCCCCGCAGCCCCCGGACCTCTTCCCGGCAGGTATGCGGAAACACAGAGCCGGCGTAGCCGATCAAGGTCGGCTGATGGTGTAGCAGTTCCTTCGGGGCCCTGGTGCCAATGGCACCAGGGCCCCTCCAACGCGTGTTCCACAGGAAGGTACAGATGACAGCAGACGACTCGTTCGGCCGCCTCGACGACGACGACTACCCCGCCTACACCATGGGCCGGGCAGCCGAGATGCTCAACACCACACAAGGGTTCCTCCGCGCCATCGGCGAAGCCCGTCTCATCACGCCCCTGCGCTCCGCGGGCGGGCATCGCCGCTACTCCCGCTACCAGCTCCGCATCGCCGCCCGCGCCCGCGAACTCGTCGACGGCGGCACCCCGATCGAGGCCGCCTGCCGCATCGTCATCCTTGAGGACCAACTCGAGGAAGCCCAGCGCATCAACGCCGAACACCACCGAGACACCAAGCCGCTCAGCATGCCGGCCTCGGCCTGAAGCGCCGCGCGTCCGCAACGCTGTGCTCGGGGTGGGCCGATATCTATGGCCACGGCGTGAGGGTTCAATACGCCGCGCCGGGAGTGTTTTTGCCGCAGCAAAGTGAGTGGAATTTTTCACCGTACGCGGACCATTACGACATGCTACTGTCGATCTCGGTTGCAGTTGTGGTTCCCAGAACTTCAAGCTTCTGACTGGGTGTTGTTCGAACCAGTGGAAGCTTCATTTTATTTCCGGATTCCCTCCGGGCGGGGCATCATCGCGGCGACGCGGCATCCGTGCATCACGGATCCCGACGTACCTGCCCCGAAGGAGACATGACATGACGTCAGGCACTGTGAAGTGGTTCAACGCGGCCAAGGGTTTCGGCTTCATCGAGCAGGACGGTGGCGGCCCTGACGTGTTCGCCCACTTCTCGAACATAGCCGCCCAGGGCTTCCGCGAGCTGCTCGAAGGCCAGAAGGTCACCTTCGACATCGCACCGGGCCAGAAGGGCCCGACTGCCGAGAACATCGTTCCCGCCTGACGCTGACGCGCACTTCGTAGCTGGGGCCCGCATCCTTCGGGGTGCGGGCCCCAGCTCCGGGTATTGTCCCGGGGCGGTGCCACCTGGGGCAGAACATCCGCCCCGGAGTCCTCTCGCTGCCCACTCCTTCCGAGTCCCACCCATCGGTGGAACTGGATTTTTCGCCCCAATGGCGTCGCTCATTCCATGGCCTGCCGCCCGCTCCGGGATAACTCGCAGGTCTCATTTGATTTCGCATCCCACTCGGCCCGTTCTTGTGATTCCCCGCGCTGTTCTTCCGCTGCGAGAATTCCTTGATACGTGCCGTATCAAGGAAGGTTCTGAATGAACCCCACACGTACGAACAATCGCACTTCCCGCAGCCGTGCCGCCGACTTCGGCCGGGGCGGTAGCCGCTTCAACCCGACCGCCCCGACCCGTTCCGCTGCGCCGGCCCGCTCCGGCGGTTCGGGCCGCTCGGGTGGCCATGGGCGGCGGCCCGTCGCGGTCCAGGGCGAGTTCGCGCTGCCGGTCACGGTCACTCCCGCGCTGCCCGCCGTCGAGGCGTTCGCCGACCTCGACATGCCGGGCCAGCTGCTGGCGGCGCTGACCGCGCAGGGGGTGAGCGTTCCGTTCCCGATCCAGGGGGCGACCCTGCCCAACACCCTCGCGGGCCGCGACGCCCTGGGACGCGGACGCACCGGCTCCGGCAAGACCCTCGCCTTCGGCCTGGCCCTGCTGGCCCGCACCGCCGGTCAGCGTGCCGAGCCCCGTCAGCCGCTGGCCCTGGTCCTCGTGCCGACGCGTGAGCTGGCCCAGCAGGTGACCGACGCCCTGGCTCCCTACGCCCGCTCGGTGAGGCTGCGCATGGCCACCGTCGTCGGCGGCATGTCGATCGGGAGGCAGGCCAGCGCACTGCGCGGTGGTGCCGAGGTCGTCGTGGCGACGCCGGGCCGGCTCAAGGACCTCATCGACCGTGGCGACTGCCGGCTCGACCAGGTCGCGATCACCGTTCTGGACGAGGCCGACCAGATGGCTGACATGGGCTTCATGCCCCAGGTCACCGAACTTCTGGACCAGGTACGCCCCGAGGGGCAGCGGATGCTGTTCTCCGCCACCCTGGACCGTAACGTCGACCGTTTGGTCCGCCGCTACCTCAGCGACCCGGTCGTCCACTCCGTCGACCCCTCCGCAGGCGCGGTGACGACGATGGAGCACCACGTCCTGCACGTCCACGGCACCGACAAGCACCGGGCGACGACCGAGATCGCGGCGCGCGAAGGCCGGGTGATCATGTTCCTGGACACCAAGCGGGCTGTGGACAAGCTCACCGACCACCTGCTGGCCAGCGGGGTGCGGGCCGCGGCTCTGCACGGCGGGAAGGCGCAGTCGCAGCGAACCCGGACCCTGACCCAGTTCAAGAGCGGGCATGTCACCGTGCTCGTGGCCACGAACGTCGCCGCACGCGGCATCCACGTCGACAACCTCGACCTCGTCGTCAACGTCGACCCGCCGACCGACCACAAGGACTACCTCCACCGCGGCGGCCGCACCGCACGCGCAGGGGAGTCCGGCAGCGTCGTCACCCTCGTCACCCCCAACCAGCGCCGCGACATGACCCGCCTCATGACCGCCGCCGGCATCGTGCCCCAGACCACCCAGGTCCGCTCCGGCGAAGAGGCACTCGGCCGCATCACCGGCGCCCAGACCCCCTCCGGCATTCCCGTGACGATCACCGCGCCGGTGGCCGCGCGGCGTGAGCGCAGCCGTGGCGCATCCTCACGCGGCAGGCGCAGCCCCGCCTCCGCGGCCCGGCGCGTGAGCGCGCACCAGTCCTCCTTCGACGCGGCGGCTTGAGAGTTCCGTGCTCCGGAAACTCACCCACCACTGCAGGAGGCACCTTTTGACGCTCGTCCAGATGCAGCCCCGCACGACGAAAGCCACTGCCGCAGGCAGGACGGTGGCCGACACCATGGACACCGCCGGGCCACAGGTCTGTGACGACATGACCGTCGAGGTCGCCCTGTCCGTCATGGCCAGTGCCCGCACCGGGTATCTGCTCGTCTGCGACGACACCGGCCGGTGCACCGGACTGGTCACCCACGCTCAGCTCACGGCAGTTCGCGACGGCTCCGCGTACACGGACAGGGTCCGGCTGCGGGACAACCCCGGCGACCGCGGGCCCTTCACCTCACCGGTTGCCACCATGGCCGAAGCCGGGCACATGATGCGCTACAGCCACGTCGAAGCCCTGCCCGTGGTCGACGAACACGGCAGTGCCCTGGGCGTCCTCGCCCTCGCCCGCTGAGCCGTCCCGCCCGCGGCAGAACCACTCCCTCTTCGTTCCTCTCCCTGTGAGGCATCATGCGCTGTGTCATCGCCCGCTTCCCGTTCGACCTGACCAGGAGCGGCGTCCTGGAATCGATGAAGGGCATCAAGCCCGAGCAGGCATCCGGCGAGTCCGTGATCATCGGCCGACGCACCTACCCCGTCAAACAGGTCGGACAGGTCATCACACGCCAGGACCGCCGCGACTTCAGCGCGGGAGAAGTCCTGCGGGCCATGACCCAGCTCGGCTTCACCTGCCGCGACCTGGCCCCGGCCCCCGTACCCACTCGGGTTCTCAACCCGTTGCAGCAGGCTTCCGCGATGCTCGGCGCCCCTGTGACCGCCTGAGCGACGGGCGGGCGTGAGCCGCCGGTGAACAGTGGTGAGGGTCCGTCCGGAGCATCCGGTCGGACCCTCACCGTGTGTGGAGCAGTCCGGCTCGGCAGTGCCTCAGTGATCGGAGTAGCTGAAGTCGCCCATCGTCCAGGCGCTGACGTCCTCGATCGCGACCCGGTACATCCCGCCAGTCTCCGGGATCCCCACCGTGCCCTGCAGGATCCGCGCCACGTGAAAGTGCAGATGCGTGGGCGGCCCGTCCTCGGGCGCGGCGGTGGTGAACATGGCGGAGAAGTCGCTCAGGAGGGCCGAGTCCGCCAGGACCTCCGACACCCGCTGTCTCCAGACGGCTTCGGGTGCCAGCCGGCCCGTGATGACGGCACCACCGGCGACCACGGTCAGAGGCATCTGATTGCTGCGCCCGGACTCCACCAGGGCGGCAACGTCAACAAGCAGCGCGTCATGCTTCGACATGAGGCCGATTGTATTCGTCGGACATCAGCCTGCTCTTCCGCGGTGCCGCTCCGGGCGGGACGGCGCTGGGGCCCGGTCACTCGAAGGCGCGGAACCGCCCTCCGAGTGGCACGGCAGCCAAGATTCCTCCCCCCTGTGGCCGCCTGGTCGGGGGGAGACGAGTCGGCTTACCCTCCGTGTCGGGTCGGTCCTCGAGCTCGGCGCACTCCGTTGCGGGGATGAGTTCGGCCGGGCAACTTCAGCCACCAGGCCCAGCGGGCTCAGGGGGAGAGGTGTGCCGTCCGACCGTCGGGGATGCTTCGGAGACGTCGGCGCCGTGGTCGGCGTCGCGGCGGGTGAAGCCGGTGCCGTACCAGTCCAGACACATCACGGTGGCGTCGTCGTGCAGACGCCCGTCATGGGTACTGACGACGTGCTCGATCAGGACACGGGCGGCCTCCCGCGGGTGCAGGTCCTGAGTGCTCTCGATGAGGGCCGGCAGATCGAGGTCCGCAGCGCTGCGCTCCAGCATTCCGTCGGTGAGCATGACCAGCCGGTCACCGGCCCGCAAGTCCAGCTCCTGGACCGAGTAGGTGTGCGGTGCTATGAAGCCGAAGGGCATGTCGACGGCCGGTGTGATCTCCTCGACCTTCCCGCCGCGCAGGCGCAGGGGCCAGGGGTGGCCGGCGTTGATGAACTCGGTTCGACCGTCGTGCAGGCTGATCCGCAGCAGTTGTCCGGTGACGTAGCGGCCGCCGCTGTGCTCGGCCACGGCCCGGTCGGCGCTCTCCGCCTGTTCGGCGAGGCCGGCACCCTGCCTGCGGGCGCGGCGCAGTGCTCCCACGAGGAGAGTGGCCAGGAGCGCGGCGTCCACGTCGTGCCCCATGGCGTCGGTGACGGACAGCTGGACGTAGTCGCGGTCTATGACGTAGTCGAAGGTGTCGCCGCCGACATGCTCGGCCGGCTCCAAGGCCCCGGCGACCGCGAACTGGGCCGCCTCGCAGGCCAGCGACGTCGGCAGCAGCCGGTGCTGGATCTCGGCGGCCAGGCCCAGCGGGGAGGTACGCCGACCCCACTGGTACAGGTCGGTGAAGGGCCGGTTCGCGATGATGATGTAGGCCAGGGCGTGGGCACTCCGGCTGATTCTCAGCAGCGTGTCCGCCCCGGGGTACTGGGGCAGATGGAGCTCCAGCAGGCCGAGCGCGTCCCCGCGATTGGTGACCGGTGCGATCACCCGCGTCCACGTACCGCCCTCTACGGCCTCCACATGCGGCCGTTGGGTCCGGATCACCTCGTCGTAGACGGTGCCGGAGACGGCGATCGGATCCGCGGAACGATCCAGTTCGATGTCATCCGCGCTGCCCAGGCGGACGACGGAGGCGCCCGTGAAGTCGGTGATCAGGAACGACACCGACCGGGCCCCCAGCTGTCTTCGCAGCGAAGCGGCTATGACGTCGACGGACTCCACCGGCGGCGCAGCCTCCGCCGCGGCCAGCGCCTCACCCAGCCCGTCCCTCTCACTGTCCCGCATGGAAGCGACCTTCCCGCCAGCGTGCCCGCGTGTACGTGCCTGGCGACACGACTTTCGGGCCGAGCACGACAGGCAAGCTACCCCACCGCAGGGCACGGCTTACCTACTCGGTCGAGCGACGCGCCCTCAGTGCGTCCGGCCTGGTCTGCTTTCGCCGCGGCGGTCGAATTCTCCGCCGGGGGCGGTCACCGGCAGCGGCCCGGAACCGGAGTGCCGGGGGTCGGGCCGGAAGATCATGGAGAGTGTCGCTCCCGACGACCATCGCGTTATCGGTCAGGGGACCCCCGGTGGTGAGCAGGACGGCGGCCGGGGACAGACCGGCGTGCGTCACGCCGTGGGCGTGGGCCGTCACCAGCGTCCCGGCGAGGGCGGTGGCCAGTGCCCGTACGGCAGGCTCGGGCAGCGGGCCGCCGTGGGCCCGCAGGGCTGCGGGCAGGGGAAGCGCGGGGACGTACGGTGTCGTGCACCAGGGCAGGTCCCCCGTGACGCCGGCCTCCTCGACCGGGAGGAACCCCGCCATCGAAAGCCGGCGGGTGCCCTCCGTCTCGGTGGCCCAGCGGGCCGGGTCCGCGCCGGGGAGCGGGAGGCGGACGAGGAGTGTGCGGTCGCCATCGGCGCTGCGGCCGATGAAGCGGCGTTCCGGAACGGCCTGATCGGACTCCGGGGCGAGCCGGGCGAGGGTGATGTACGGCCCTGCCCATGGAGGGTCGTCGTGGTGCAGACGGTCCATGCTCGTTCCCCCGGTCCGTGATGAGCGTGGACGAGCCTACCCACGTGTCCGTGCGGTCGCGGGGCCGGTACCGGCACCCGTGCGGGTTCGGTACCGGTGTCGCGCTCCTGGTGGGCCAGGAGGCAGCGGTATTTTCCAGGGGGTCTGCGGCGCGACCTGTGGACGGAGGCCGATGCCGCGCGAGCGGTACGTGGGCGGACACTGCGTCAGTTCTGGTCCCGGACGGGCCCGGGGACTGCTCCAACGCGGAGGTGGAGGCCCCCCCGAGGGGGGTCCGGCATCCTGCACGACGTCGGCCCCGCCCACGGCAGCGGCCACCGCTACAACCGCGCCCGAGCGGAGGGAATCCCCGGTGCGTCAGGGCGGCCTGTCAGGGCGGTCCGTCAGCCCGGGGACTCGCCCGGGTACGCGTTCTCGAACGCCGCGTGGAACAGGGCCGTGACGTCCTGGCCGGTGAGGCCTTCGGCGCGGGCCCGGTCCAGCCAGTCGGCGAGGGCGGAGCGCAGGGGTGAGCCGGGGCCGGACTGGGGCTGGGCGAGGGAGCGGGTGATGAACGTGCCCGCCCCCTGGCGTACCTCGGCGAGGCCCATGCGCTCCAGTTCGCGGTAGGCCTTGAGCGTGGTGTTCGGGTTGACCTTGGTGGTCGCGGCGACCTGGGCCGCGGTGGGCAGCCGGTCGCCCTCCTCCAGCGCTCCCATGCGCAGCGCCTGCTCGACCTGCCGGACGATCTGGAGATAGGTCGCCACTCCACCGCGCCGGTCGATGCGGAACACGACCACGGACTTCACCTTCCGCTCGATTGCCGACACTTTACGTAGGGGGAGAGGGCCGTACCTACAGCGGGCGGCGCGAAACCCGCCACAGGGTGATGGCCGTGAGCAGGGCCGTTCCGGCGAGCAGGAGGCCCGCCGCGGTCCACTGCATCGCCGCCATCTGGCTGTAGTCGAGGTACTCGATGACGCTGTTGACGATGCCGTGCTCCCTGATGCACGCGTCCTGCGCCTTCTCGGTCGCCTCGGCGCAGGTGCCCCAGCCGTACAGGGTCCCGTCGGCACTGCCGACCCAGCGGTCCACCTCGTACGACTCGGCGAAGCGGTCCGGGAGTTCGCCGTCCAGCGGGTAGGTGAACATCTGCGTGGAGCCGAGGCGTACGCGCACCTCGTCCCAGACGAACATGGTGGTGATGGCCGTGAAGAGGAACGTGACCACCATGGCCGGGAGCACCCGGCGGACCAGGACGCCGATGGTGACGCCCGCCGCGGTGAGGAAGAGGAGGAACGCGGGCAGGACGGGCCCGGTGTTGTCGAAGATCACGCCGTCGATCCACTCGCTGAGGAAGACGGAGCGGTACGGCTTCCACCACCAGGTGAACAGGGCCGAGAGCACCAGGCCGGAGACCAGCGCGAGCGTGTAGGCCAGGGCCAGCTTGGCGATCAGCCACTGGCGGCGGGTGACGGACTGGGTGGTGACGAGCTGCGCGGTGCCGTTCTCCTGGTCGCCCGCGATCAGCGGGGCGCCGATGAAGACGGCGAGGATCAGGGGGAGGCCGCCGAGGATGGAGGTGATGTACTCGTAGCCCCGGTGGTTCTCCAGCGGCTGGCCGGCGTCCTTCTCGGGCCAGCCCCTCGCGTCGAGCAGCTGGATCAGCTCGTGGCGCTCGTACACGATCCAGAGCGCGCACAGCAGCGTGAGGCCGAGGACGCAGACCAGCGCGGTGCGGTGCTGGCGTACGACCAGCCAGGGCAGACCGTGCAACAGGCCTCGGCGGGAGCCGGCTTCGGGTTCGATGGGCTTCTCGGTGACGGTGGTGCTCATGCGGCCTGGGTCCCTTCGGCCTCGACGCGGGCGCCCTGGGTGTAGAGGGAGGGTGCGTCCGGGGAGCGGAGATGGGCGAGGAGGACTTCCTCCAGGGAGGGTTCGGCGGTCTCCCAGTCGGTCGGGAGCGGGCCCTTCGGCCGGATCATCGCCTGGAACTGCCGTCCCTGGAGGCGGGTCTCGACGACCGTGTGGAGGTCGAGCTCGGGCGGCAGCGCGCCGTCCCGGGTCACCCCGGTGACCAGCGCGTGGGCCGGGACGAGCGCGTCGGCGTCACCAGCCATCCGGATCCGGCCCTCGGCGACGACCAGCAGGTAGTCGCACATGTCCTCCAGCTCGGTCAGCATGTGCGAGGACATCACCACCGTGGTGCCGCGCTCGACGGCCTCCGCCATCAGCAGGGTGCTCATCTCGTCGCGGGCCAGCGGGTCGAGGTCCGACATCGGCTCGTCCAGGAGCAGCAGGTCGGGCCGCTTGCCGAAGGCGAGCGCGAAGGCCACGCGGGTGCGCTGGCCGCCGGAGAGCGTGCCGACCCGGGCGTGCGGCGGGACGTTGCCCGAGCGGACGATCCGCTCCGCCGCCACCGCGTCCCAGCCGGGGTTCAGCTCGGCGCCCATGCGCAGGGTCTCGGCCACGGTGAACCGCTTGAACAGCGGCTTCTCCTGCCCGAGGAACGCGAATGTGGGCATCACGGCGGGGTCGTCGACCGGTACGCCGAAGACCCGCAGTTCGCCGGTCGTCGGCTGCACCTGCCGGGTCGCCAGTCCGAGCAGGGTGCTCTTGCCGGCTCCGTTCGGGCCGACCAGACCGCAGATGCGGCCGGCCGGGATCCGGAAGGAGCAGTCGCGCAGTGCCCAGCCGCGCCGGTAGCGCTTGCCCAGGCCGCGGGCTTCCAGTGCCCAGCTGCCGGACGTCGCGTTCGGGGTGCTCGTGTCTGCCACGCGCCTCGCCTCGATTCCATTAGTCAATTAATGGAATCATGGTGTCGTGATGGAATGGCTGTCAAGCGAGGCAGGTCGGGGAAGGTGTGCCGGGGTGCGGTGGCGGGTCAGCCGCGCAGGAACGCCAGGACCGCGAGCACCCTGCGGTTGGTGGCGTCCGAGACGTTGAGGTCGAGCTTGGTGAGGACCGACCCGAAGTGCTTGCTGACCGTGCCCTCGCCGACGTGCAGGGCCTCGGCGACGGACGCGTTGGACCGGCCCTCCGCCGGCTCGGCCTCGTCGTCGCGGCCGCCGCGCTCCTGGCCGCCGTCTCCGCCGTCCTGCCGGCCTCGCTCGCGCTGCAGACCCGGCCGGTCGAACTCCCGGGCACCCGTGAGTAGTCGGCGCCGGCCCCACGACGCTCGTGATCCACACTCGTGATCAACCCGTCCAGGGCTTAGGCTCGCCCCATGGGCAGCCACTCCGCACATCTGCCGTACCCGACCACCCCGGCCGGCCGCGAGGGGCTCGACGCCGTTCTCGCCCGGCCCGACCGTGCCGTCGTCGCCCTCGATTTCGACGGCACGCTCGCCGACATCGTCCCGGACCCCGAGCAGGCCCGTGCCCACCCCGGCACCGTGACCGCGCTCGCCGCGCTCGCGCCGAAGGTCGCCGCCATCGCGGTGATCACCGGCCGGCCGGCGGGCGTCGCGGTGCGTTACGGAGGCTTCGCCGGCGTCCCCGGCCTGGAGCACCTCGTCGTGCTCGGGCACTACGGCGCCGAGCGCTGGGACGCCGTCACCGGCACCGTCCACGCCCCCGCCCCGCACCCGGGCGTCACCGCGGTGCGCGCCGAACTCCCCCGCGTCCTGCGTGAGGCCGACTCCTGGCACGGCACCTGGATCGAGGAGAAGGGCCAGGCCGTCGCCGTCCACACCCGGCGCGCCGAGGACCCGCAGGCGGCCTTCGAGGCGCTGCGCGGGCCCCTCGGCGAGCTGGCGGCGAAGCACGGGCTGATCGTCGAACCGGGCCGCCTGGTCCTGGAGTTGCGCCCGCCCGGCATGGACAAGGGCGTCGCGCTGGCCGCGTTCGTCGCCGAGCTGGACGCCGAGTCCGTGATCTACGCGGGCGACGACCTCGGGGACCTCGCCGCGTTCGCCGCGGTGGAGAAGCTGCGGACCGAGGGCCCGGACGGTATCCCCGGCCTCCTGGTGTGCAGCGGCAGCACCGAGGTGCCCGAACTGGCCGAGCGCGCGGACCTGTCGGTGCCGGGCCCGGCCGCGGTGGTGGACTTCCTGGCGGCCCTGGCCGAGCGGCTGTAGGCGGGACGGCCACGGCGGCGGGGCACCGGGCCGCGCGGTCCGTCGCGCGCGGCCCCACGAGCCCTCACCCCTGCCGCAGCGCCTCCAGCTGGTCCAGGAACCACTGCTGGGGCGGCAGCGCGGTCGCCGCCTCGGCCAGCCGCTTCGTGCGGCCGGAGCGCTCGTCCCCGCTCATCGTCAGCGCCTCGTGCAGGGCCTCGGCCGTGCCCGTCACGTCGTACGGGTTCACCACGATCGCGTCCTCGCCCAGCTCCTCGTACGCCCCCGCCTCCCGCGACAGCACCAGCGCGCAGCCGTGGTCGGAGACGACGGGGACCTCCTTGGCAACCAGGTTCATGCCGTCGCGGATCGGGTTGACCAGGGCCACGTCCGCGAGCCGGTACGCGGCCAGTGAGCGGGCGAAGTCGTCCTTGACGTGGAGGACGACGGGCTTCCACCTCTCGGTGCCGTAAACCCCGTTGATCTCCGTGGCCAGGGTCTGCACCGCCGCCGTGTAGTCCCGGTAGACGGCCAGGTCCTGCCGGGAGGGGTAGGCGAAGGCGATGTGCACGACGCGCTCGCGCCATTCCGGATGGGCGTCCAGCAGGGCCCGGTAGGCGTGCAGTCCGCGCACGATGTTCTTGGACAGCTCGGTGCGGTCCACCCGCACGATGGTCTTGCGGCCCTCGCCCACCTCCTCCCGCAGCGCCGCCATCCGCTCCTCCACGTCCGGCTCCTGCGAGCGCCGGCGCAGGAAGCCGGCGTCGGCCCCGAGGCCGTGCACCCCGATCCTCGTCCGGCCCGTCCCGCCGAGGATCTCCGTACAGCAGCCGATGAACGCGTCCGCCCAACGGCGGGTCAGGAACGCGGCCCGGTCCGCGCCGAGGACGCCGCGCAGCAGCTGCTCGGCGATGTCGTCGGGCAGCAGCCGGAAGTAGTCGACGGGCGCCCACGGGGTGTGCGAGAAGTGGCCGATCTTGAGGTCCGGGCGCAGCTCACGGAGCATCCCGGGGACCAGGGCCAGGTGGTAGTCCTGGACCAGGACCGACGCCCCGGGGCCCGCCTCCTCGGCGAGCGCGCGGGCGAAGGCCCGGTTGTACGTCTCGTACGAGGCCCACCGGCGGCGGAACTCGGCGTCGAAGACCGGCTCGAAGGGCGTCTGGTAGAGCAGGTGGTGGACGAACCACAGCACCGAGTTGGCGATGCCGTTGTACGCGTCGGCGTGGACCTCGGCGTCGATGTCGAGCATCCGTACGCCCGCCTCGCCGACCCCGCGCCGCACCGCCTCGCGGTCGCCGTCGCCGAGGGCCGCGCAGACCCACAGCTTGTCGTCGACGGCGCTCAGCCCGGAGACGAGACCGCCCCCGCCGCGTTTGGCGTCGAGCGTCCCGTCCTCGCCGAGTGCGTACGAGACCGGGCCGCGGTTGGACGCGACGAGGACCTGGGCGGTGGCGGTGGTGGTGGCGGGTTCGGGTTCGGCGTGCTCGGAGACCATGTAGCGGAACCTAGCCCGTTCGGGAAGCCGTCAAACGCCTCCCGGGCCTCGTGCCGCGGGCGATGCCCTCACACGTCTCCTGGGCCTTGCGCCGCGGGCGATGCCCTCACACGTCTCCTGGGCCTTGCGCCGCGGGGCGATGCCCTCACACGTCTCCCGGGCGGCCTCGCGCCGCCGACGCCCCTATGCCGCGTTGCGCTCCGCGTACTCCGCGATCTCCCGCATCGGCGGCCTCTCCTCCGTGTCCACCGCGTGGGTGCGGGGCACGAAGCCTTCCTCGCCGCGCTCGAACTGGGTCAGCGCGGGCCGCACCAGATGGCCCCGGGAGAGCCGCAGCTGCGCCGTGCGGTAGATCGCCGCCGCCATCCGGCCCAGCGCCTGCCCGTCCTGGTGGCGGTGTCTGCGCACGCCGACGTCGACCTGGCCCAGTGCGTCCAGGCCCACGGTGTGCAGCGCGTCGACCAGCAGGCCGAGCTCCACTCCGTAACCGACCGGGAACGGCAGCCGCTCCAGCAGGGACCGCCGCACCGCGTACTCGCCGCCCAGCGGCTGCACGAAGCCGGCCAGCTGCGGCCAGTGCAGATTGAGCAGCGGGCGTGCCACCAGTTCGGTGACGCGGCCGCCCTGACCTGCGGTGTCGCCGAGCGGACGGTCGTACATCGCCTTGACGAACTGGACGGCCGGGTCGGTGAGCAGGGGTCCGACCGTGCCCGAGACGAAGTCCGCGGAGAAGTCCTTCAGGTCGGCGTCGACGAAGCAGACGATCTCGCCGCCGGTCACCAGGAGCGACCGCCACAGCACCTCGCCCTTGCCGGGCAGGGCCGGGATCCGGGGCAGGATCGCGTCCCGGTGGACCACCCGGGCGCCCGCCGCCCGGGCCACGGTGGCGGTGGCGTCGGTGGAGCCGGAGTCGATCACCACGAGCTCGTCGACCAGCCGGACCTTCTCCATCAGCTCGCGGCGGATTGTCGCCACGATCGCCCCGACCGTGGCCTCCTCGTTCAGCGCGGGCAGTACGACGCTCACCGACGTGCGGTGCGGGTCGGCGTCCCGGGCTTCGATGAGCCGGTTCAGCGGGCGGTCGCCGGACGACCAGGAACGCCTGGTCAGCCAGCGTTCCACCTCTTCGAGCACGGTCGGCACTCCCTGTGTGTGATCCATCTCGCGGTTCGGACGGCCATCTCGACGGTCCGGTGCTTCGGTTACAGTCTTGAACAACGCGTATGGCCGTCGCATGTCGGGGTCGGACCGCACATAAACGCCTGGATCGAAGATCCAGCGCCATAGAGCTCATCCAGAGGGACTGAGGGAACGGCCCGTTGAAGTCCCGGCAACCCTCCTGCCGACCGCGAGGTCACGGTGGGGAAGGTGCCAATTCCGTCTTGCGGCGAAATGCGTCGCAGGGAAGATGAGGAGAAAGGGACCTCCGCCATCATGGCTGTTCAGACCGTTGCAGGTAGCACCACTTCTTCCGCCCCGGCCGTCGATCTCGGTCCCGCCGCGGCGCTTTCCTGCCGCGAGTGCGGCGAGCGTTTCGAGCTCGGCCCCCTTTTCGCCTGTGCGTCCTGTTTCGGGCCGCTGGAAGTGGCCTACGACCTGCCCACCGGCTCCCCGGAGGAGCTGCGCAAGCGCATCGAGGCCGGCCCGGACAACATCTGGCGCTACGCCCCGCTGCTGCCGGTGCCCGCCGACGTCGCGGAGAAGCCCAACATCAACCCCGGCTTCACCAAGCTGGTCAAGGCCGACAACCTCGCCCGTGAGCTGGGCGTCACCGGCGGCCTGTACGTGAAGGACGACTCCGGCAACCCGACGCACTCCTTCAAGGACCGCGTCGTCGCGATCGCCGTCGAGGCCGCCCGCGCCTTCGGATTCACCACCCTCTCCTGCTCCTCCACGGGCAACCTGGCCGGAGCCGTCGGCGCCGCCGCCGCCCGCGCCGGACTCCGCTCCTGCGTCTTCATCCCGCACGACCTGGAGCAGGGCAAGGTCGTCATGGCCGCGGTGTACGGCGGTGAGCTGGTCGGCATCGAGGGCAACTACGACGACGTCAACCGCTTCTGCTCCGAGCTCATCGGCGACCCGCTCGGCGAGGGCTGGGGCTTCGTCAACGTCAACCTCCGCCCCTACTACGGCGAGGGCTCCAAGACCCTGGCGTACGAGATCTGCGAGCAGCTCGGCTGGCGGCTGCCCGACCAGATCGTCATCCCGATCGCGTCCGGCTCCCAGCTCACGAAGATCGACAAGGGCTTCCAGGAGCTGATCAGGCTCGGCCTCGTCGAGGACAGGCCGTACAAAATCTTCGGCGCCCAGGCCGAGGGCTGCTCCCCGGTCTCCGCCGCCTTCAAGGCCGGTCACGACGTCGTACGGCCCCAGAAGCCGGACACCATCGCCAAGTCGCTGGCGATCGGCAACCCGGCGGACGGCCCGTACGTCCTGGACATCGCCCGCCGCACCGGCGGCGCGGTGGAGGACGTCACCGACGAGCAGGTCGTCGACGCGATCAAGCTGCTGGCGCGGACCGAGGGCATCTTCGGCGAGACGGCGGGCGGCGTGACGCTCGGCGTGGCCAAGAAGCTGATCGAGGCCGGCGTCATCGACCCGTCGCTCACCACCGTCGTGGTGAACACCGGCGACGGCCTGAAGACGCTCGACGCGGTCTCCGCGACCTCGCAGGCCACGGCGACGATCAAACCGAGCCTGGACGCCTTCCGCGCCGCGGGCCTCGGCTCCGCCTGACCACCCCAGACCGCAGGAAGAGAAGGGCATCCACCATGAGCGTCAAGGTCCGCATCCCCACCATCCTCCGTACGTACACGGGCGGCCAGGCCGAGGTCCCGGCGGAGGGCGCGAAGCTCTCCGAGGTCATCGAGTCCCTGGAGAAGGACCACCCCGGCATCGCGGCCCGCGTCCTGGACGACCAGGGCAAGCTGCGCCGCTTCGTGAACGTGTACGTCAACGACGACGACGTGCGCTTCGAGGGCGGCCTGGACGCGGCCACGCCGGACGGCGCGGGCGTCTCGATCATCCCCGCGGTCGCCGGCGGCTGCTGAACCGCCCCGGGCCGCTCCGACGGCGGCCCCACCGCACCTCTGTGTGACCACGGTTGCCCCCTCCGCGAGAGAAGCGGAGGGGGCAATTCTGCATGGTTGAGCACGGTACAGTTGGGGAAGCCCCATCCGCTGCCCGTGCCGCCCGCATATGAGAATGCGCCCGGCCCCGATAAGAAGCAGCCAAAGTACGTGAGCCGCTTGTGGCATAAGTGCCCTTTGCCTGGCCCGACTTGCCCGCAAATCTCAGCAAACCCGCATATTCGCGTGTTCCTCTGTGCCCAGAATTCTCGTCCGATTGACCTGTTGCAGAGGGCAGTTGGGCGGATACATTCAGCCGCGGTCGACGCGCTGCGGCGCCGCACACCCTCTCCTGTCGGGGGGTGAGTTCCGACCCGGGTCCGCGAAGTGCGGTCCCGTGCAAGGGCCAGTAATAGGGGAGTTAGGCATGGCTCAGGGCACCGTCAAGTGGTTCAACGCGGAGAAGGGGTACGGCTTCATCGCGGTCGACGGTGGTGCGGATGTTTTCGTCCACTACAGCGCGATCCAGATGGACGGGTACCGCACCCTCGAAGAGGGTCAGCGAGTTGAATTCGAGATCTCGCAGGGCCAGAAGGGGCCCCAGGCCGACATGGTCAAGCTCGCCGTCGGCTGAGCTCGGCGCGGTCGACCGACGACACCACTCACGCACGCAGGGCCCGGACCCCGGATCAGGGGATCGGGCCCTACGTGCGTTCCGGGGGCGCCCGCGCTACCGGCGCGGAGGCCGGCCGCTGTCCACGCCCCCGGAACCGGGCGCCCGCGCGCCCGGCGCGGAGGCCCGCCGCTGTCCACATCCGGTCCACATCCGACGAGGGACGCTTGCACTCGCAGGGGTCGAGTGCTAATCATTGGCGTTAGCACTCTCCAGGTGAGAGTGACAGAAACTTGGACCGGGCCGGTGAGGCCCGCAGGCGCGGTGGGGCAAGGAACCACCACGCAGGCAGGCCGTCCGTCGCGGGCGCCTCTCGGTCCGGAGAATCCACCCCTGTCCGGGAGGACCACTTCACATGGCCAAGATCATCGCGTTCGACGAGGAGGCACGGCGCGGTCTCGAGCGCGGGATGAACCAGCTCGCCGACGCCGTCAAGGTCACCCTCGGCCCCAAGGGCCGTAACGTCGTCCTCGAGAAGAAGTGGGGCGCGCCCACGATCACCAACGATGGTGTTTCCATCGCCAAGGAGATCGAGCTCGAGGACCCGTACGAGAAGATCGGTGCGGAGCTGGTCAAGGAGGTCGCCAAGAAGACGGACGACGTCGCCGGCGACGGTACGACCACCGCCACCGTTCTGGCTCAGGCTCTCGTCCGCGAGGGTCTGCGCAACGTCGCCGCAGGCGCCAACCCGATGGCCCTCAAGCGGGGCATCGAGAAGGCCGTCGAGGCCGTCTCCGCCGCTCTGCTGGAGCAGGCCAAGGACGTGGAGACCAAGGAGCAGATCGCTTCGACCGCCTCCATCTCCGCCGCCGACACCGAGATCGGCGCCAAGATCGCCGAGGCGATGGACAAGGTCGGCAAGGAAGGCGTCATCACCGTCGAGGAGTCCCAGACCTTCGGTCTGGAGCTCGAGCTCACCGAGGGTATGCGCTTCGACAAGGGCTACATCTCGGCGTACTTCGCGACCGACATGGAGCGTATGGAGGCGTCGCTCGACGACCCGTACATCCTGATCGTCAACTCGAAGATCGGCAGCGTCAAGGACCTCATCCCGCTGCTGGAGAAGGTCATGCAGTCGGGCAAGCCCCTGCTGATCATCGCCGAGGACGTCGAGGGCGAGGCGCTCTCCACCCTGGTCGTCAACAAGATCAAGGGCACGTTCAAGTCCGTCGCCGTCAAGGCTCCGGGCTTCGGCGACCGCCGCAAGGCCATGCTCGCGGACATCGCCATCCTCACCGGTGGCACCGTGATCTCCGAGGAGGTCGGTCTCAAGCTGGAGAACGCCGGCCTGGACCTGCTCGGCCGTGCCCGCAAGGTCGTCATCACCAAGGACGAGACGACGATCGTCGACGGTGCCGGTGACAGCGACCAGGTTCAGGGTCGCGTCAAGCAGATCCGCGCCGAGATCGAGAACTCCGACTCGGACTACGACCGCGAGAAGCTCCAGGAGCGCCTCGCGAAGCTGGCCGGCGGCGTGGCCGTCATCAAGGCCGGCGCCGCCACCGAGGTGGAGCTCAAGGAGCGCAAGCACCGCATCGAGGACGCGGTGCGCAACGCCAAGGCCGCCGTCGAGGAGGGCATCGTCGCCGGTGGTGGCGTGGCTCTGCTCCAGGCCTCGGCCGTCTTCGAGAAGCTCGACCTCACGGGCGACGAGGCGACCGGCGCCAACGCCGTGAAGCTCGCGCTGGAGGCCCCGCTCAAGCAGATCGCCGTCAACGGTGGTCTCGAGGGTGGCGTCGTCGTGGAGAAGGTCCGCAACCTGCCGATCGGTCACGGCCTCAACGCCGCGACCGGTGAGTACGTCGACATGATCGCCGAGGGCATCATCGACCCGGCGAAGGTCACGCGCTCCGCTCTGCAGAACGCCGCGTCCATCGCCGCGCTCTTCCTCACGACCGAGGCCGTCATCGCCGACAAGCCCGAGAAGGCCGGCGCGGCCGCTCCGGGCGGCATGCCGGGCGGTGACATGGACTTCTGATCGGCCTGCCGATCGAAGTTCTGCGTACGTCCCAGTACGTCGCAGTGCGTCCCACAGGGGCGGTACCTCCTTCACGGAGGTGCCGCCCCTGTGGCGTTCCCGGCCACGACGGCCGGGCCGACCCCGAAACCATCACCGCGACCCAGGTGTTCGACGGCGGAGGGTGGTACGCCCACTCCCCGACGGTCGTCGGCTACGGCATGATCCTGCTGCTGCTGCTGCTGCTGCTGCTGGGCGCGGGCACGGCGGCCTGGGCCGGCTGTCGGCCGCGCCGGCGGTAGCCACGGGGTGGCTGCGCGCGGCCGGCGTGGCCGAATGGCTACTTGCCGTGCCCTTGCCCGTGCGGCAGCACGTGTCGGTCCGGTGATGCCGATGGCGGTGGCGCGCCCGCGGGTTCCTGAGGTAATG
The DNA here is from genome assembly GCF_000721175.1 of Streptomyces anulatus. GTDB lineage: Bacteria > Actinomycetota > Actinomycetes > Streptomycetales > Streptomycetaceae > Streptomyces > Streptomyces anulatus_C. Next base: position 41,246 of record NZ_JOEZ01000021.1, on the reverse strand, counting down.
CGGACGTGAGGCCGCCCGGTGGCCCGTTCCGGCTGGTTCGCCGGTTCGCCCGCAGGCCGCTCCCTCTCTTGGCAGCTCACTGCCCGGTCCGGTGACCGCAGCCGGCCATTGGTTCGGTCCACTGCCCCTCCGTGCCACGGTGGTGTGCGACTGCACATGGCGGCCGTCCGGTGTCCCGGCCCCGGTGGAGACCTCCCGGAGCGGCCCGCTCCGGATCTCGCCGCTCGTGCTATCCAGCCAACTTCGCACGGTAAGTCGGAATCATGCGTACCGGTTCAGCAGCGGGACATGATGGCTCTGGGTGTTCACGTGGTGAACACCAGTCGCATGAGTAACGTCAGTTATGCAGAGGTTGTTTGGGCATAACGGTCGTCAACCGTACAGAAGGGAAGGTGTCATGAAGCTGCAGAAGAAGGCTTATGTGAAGCCGTCGCTGTTCAAGCAGGGCGACTTTTCGAAGAAGACCGCCGGCTACTTCGTCGGCTCGTACAAGGAGTACTGGACCCGGCGCATCGTCTGATCCGCCGGTCTGTCTCCTGTGCACCGTGTGAGAACTTCCGAAAGGTGAAGATGCCCGGCCAGCTGCGTGACTACTTCGTCGTCCTGCCGGACAGCGTGGCGGGAGCGGCGGTGGCCGGGCGGATTCCCGCACCGGAAGCGACCGGGCCGGCCCCGCGGGCGGGCGACGCCCTGACCGTCGCCCATCCCTCGGGCCGGCCCTGGGTCGTCGCCCGCCCGCTGCACCGCAAGGTCAGCCACCTCGCCCGGGGCGCGGACGCCCTCGTCCTCATCGGCCCGGACCGCGTCCCCGACGCGGTGCTCGCCGGGCTCCTGGAGGGCGCCCGGGACCGGGCCGGGCTGGAACGCCGCCTCGCCCGGCTGCCCGGGCTGTACCACGTCGTCGCCCGGCTCTCCGGGGAGACGTGGATCCGGGGCACCGCCTCCGGACTGCGCCGGATCTACCACGCCCGGCACCCGGATGCCGGAACCCTCGCGTCCGACCGCCCCGCGGTCCTGGCCCGCCTGACCGACGCGCCCCTGGACGACGGGGCGCTGGCGCTGAGGCTGCTGGACTTCGTGCCGCACCCCCTGAGCCGCCGCGTCGTGTGGCGTGGCGTGCACGAGACCGGCGCCGGGTACGGCCTGGCCCTGCCCGCCGCAGCACCGGGCACGGCCGCTGCCCCCGGGCCCACGGAGTACCGCTGGTGGGAGCCGCCGCCCGGCGAACTCTCCCTGGCGGAAGGGGCCCGAAGACTCGGTGACGCCGTCGCCGCCTCCGTACGGGCCCACGTCGGCGGCGTGGACCGGATCAGCTGCGAGCTCTCCGGCGGCATGGACTCCACGGCACTCACCTTCGCCGCCCGGGACACCGGACCGGCGGCGCTGTCCCTGCTGACGGTGGCCGCCCGGGACCGCTACAGCGAGGACGAGTCATGGGCGCGGAGGGCGGTCGAGGCGGCCCACCTGAGCACGCCGGCAGCCACCGCCCTGGACCACCACGTCATCCCCGCCGGCGACGCCCCCTACTTCTACGCCGACCTCGCCGCCACCTCCGCCGAGCTGAACGACGAACCGCTGCCCGTCGCGCCCGGACGCGCCCGCGCACACCTGCTCCTGAGCCGCGCCCACGCCACCGGCTCCCGCTACCACCTCACCGGCTACGGCGGCGACGAACTCTTCCTCGGCCTGCCCCACGCCTACCAGGACCTCTTCCACGGCAACCCCCTCACCGCCTGGAACCACCTCAGCGGCCTGCGCCACCAGCTCGGCTGGCCTCTGCTGCCCACGGTGAAGGCCCTGCTGGCCCGCTCCACGTTCCCCCGCTGGATCGCGGGGGCGGTCAGCACCGAACCCCAGCCCGTCGCCCGGACCCCGCTGCTCTCCTGGGGCGTACGGCAGTCCCTGCGGCCCTGGTTCACCGAGCACGGATGCGCCCTGATCACCGAGGAGTTCCGGGCCGCTGCCGAGCACGCCGAGCCGATCGACCCGTGGCGCGGGCGGCATGTGGACATCGACGCCGTACGGATGGGGGCCCGGCACTTCCAGGCGATGGAGGACGTCGGCATGACGATCGGGCTGCCGGTCGCCGCGCCGTTCTACGACGACCGGGTGCTGGAGGCGACCCTCGCCGTGCGTCTGCCGGAGCGGGTCAGCCCCTGGCGCTACAAGCCGCTGCTCGCCGAGGCGATGCGCGGGGTGGTGCCAAACGCGCTGCTGGCCCGGACGACGAAGGACCACATGTCCTCCGACGAACACCAGGGCCTGAGCGAACACGCCCCGGAACTGACGGAGTTGTGGACGGACTCCCGGCTCGCCGCACACGGCCTGGTCGACTCCGGCCGGCTGCTCAGGCTCGCCGCCGAGCCCTTCTCCCCGGTCCTGGCCGAGCACTCCATCTCCCCGACCGTGGCCGGGGAGACCTGGCTCCGCACGGCCGAGAACGCCTGGCCCGCCCCCCATCGGCCCTCTACCAGCGAGGCATCCCTGTGAAGCTCAGAAAAGGCATCGCCGTCACGACCACCGAGTACGGCGGCGTCCTCCTCGACGAGAAGGACGGCAGCTACTGGCAGTTGAACGACACCAGCGTCATCGTCGTCGACGCTCTCGCCGCGGGACACACCCCCGAGGTCGCCGTGGAGCGGATCCTCGCCGCGTTCGACGTGGAGCGGGCCGAGGCGGAGTCGGACGTCGCGGAGCTGACCCGGCAGCTCGTCGAGGCGAGGATCCTGCGCCCGTGACCACCGAGATGACGATGCCGCGCCGGGGCGCGGGAGTGGGCGGGGTGCGGCTGCGCACGGCCGTCGCCGCCGCGTTCGTCCTGGCCCGCCTGAAGCCCGGCCGGCTGCGCCGGGTGCTGACCAGGTGCTCCCGGGGCGCGCGGCCGGCCTCGTACGCGGAGACGCTGGAGGTGATCGAGGCGGTCGTCGCCACCAGCCGCCGCTGCGCTGGACGTTACGGCTGTCTGCCCCGCTCGGTCGCCGTCGCCCTGGCCTGCCGGATGTCCGGCGTCTGGCCCGACTGGTGCGCGGGGGTGCGGGCGGCTCCGCCGTTCTCGCCGCATGCTTGGGTGCAGGCGGAGGGCCGTACGGTCGGGGAGCAGGCGGAACCGGCGGATCTGCGTCCCTTGGTGATGGTGACGGTAGGCGAGGGGGTTCCGGGTGAGCGCGGTGGCGGGGACGACGGAGGCGGAAGCGGGCAGAGCGCCTGAGGGCGCGGCGACACCGGCGGCGGGGCCGGGGCCCGCCGGGAAGCCGGCGCCCCCCGGGGAGGGCGCCGGGGCGGAGTCCGGCCCGTCCCCCCTGCGCCTGCTCCTCGCCCGGGTCCGCCCCCACCGGGGCGTACTGGTCCGCGCGGGCCTCCTCTCGCTCACCGGGTCGGCGGCCGGGCTGGCGATGCCGCTGATGGCGAAGTACGCCGTCGACGCGTTCGCGGCCGACCGCTCGCCCGTGGCCCCGCTCGTCGCGCTGACCGCCCTCGTGCTGGCCGGGGCCTGCCTCTCCGCGTACGGGCGCTACCTCATGTCCCGTACGGGAGAAGGCGTCGTCCTCCGTGCGCGTGACCAACTGGTGGGATGCATCATGAGGTTGAAGGTCCCGGCGGTGGACCGGCTCACCCCCGGCGACCTTCAGGCCCGCGTCACCAGCGACACGACGCTCCTGCGAACCGTCCTCTCCAGCGGTCTGGTCGAGTCGTTCAACAGTGTGCTGATGCTGCTGGGGACGATCGGCTTCATGGCCTACATGGACCTGACGCTGCTCGGCGTGACGCTGGTGGTGATCGTCGGCATCGGAGCCGTGACGGCCTTGCTGATGCCGCGCATCCAGCGGGCCCAGCTCCGAGCCCAGGAGTCCGTGGGCGCGATGGGCGCGGCCCTGGACCGGGTGCTCCAGGCGTTCCGCACGGTCAAGGCGAGCGGGGCGGAGGAGCGGGAGACGGCGGCCGTCGCGGTGGCGGCCCGGCACGCGCACGACCGGGGGGTCTCGGTGGCGCGGTGGTCGTCGGTCTCCGACGTCACGATGATGATGTCGATCCAGCTGGCGTTCCTGGCGGTGCTGGGCGTCGGCGGCGCGCGGGTCGCCTCCGGCTCGCTGGAGATCTCGTCGCTGATCGCGTTCCTGCTCTACCTCTTCTATCTGATGGGCCCGATCGGCGGCCTGGTCGAGGGCTGGACGGGCTTGCAGAGCGGCCTCGCGGCGGTGCGCCGGATCGACGAGGTGGAGTCGCTGCCGGGTGAAGCGGCGACGGGCTTCGGGGGCGTACCGCCTGACGCCACCCCGCTGGGCGTCACTTTCCAGGACGTGACGTTCGGGTACGGGGACGAGCGGGCCCCCGCCCACAAGGGGGTGACGTTCGACGTTCCGACGGGTGGCCTGGTCGCGCTGGTGGGCCCGTCGGGGGCGGGCAAGTCGACGGTGTTCAGCCTGCTGGAACGGTTCTACGACCACGACGGCGGCACGATCACGGTCGCCGACCGGGACATCCGCGACTGGCCGCTGGCCGAGTTGCGGGCCTCGCTCGCGTACGTGGAACAGGACGCGCCGGTCCTGGCCGGGACGCTCCGCGAGAACCTCCTCTTCGCCGCCCCGGACGCCGAGGACGAGGCGCTGGCGGCCGCGGTGGCCCGTACCCGCCTGGACGCCCTGGTCGACCGGCTGCCGGACGGTCTGGACACGGCGGTCGGCCACCGCGGCGTCACCCTCTCCGGCGGCGAGCGCCAGCGCATCGCCATCGCCCGCGCCCTGCTGCGCCGCCCCCGTCTGCTCCTGCTGGACGAGGTGACCTCGCAACTGGACGCGGTCAACGAGCAGGCGCTGCGCGACGTCATCCTCGAAATGGCCGATCAGACGACGGTGTTGGTCATCGCGCACCGCCTGTCCACCGTCCGCCACGCGGACCGCATCGTGGTCCTGGAGGACGGCCGGGTCCGCACGGCGGGCACGCACGAAGAGCTGATGGCCGGGGACGAGCTGTACCGCGAGCTGGCGACGACGCAACTGGCGGCGGACGCGCGGTGAGGGGCCGGGCGGTGCGGGGCGGCATGAGTGCGCCCGCTCGGGGTGGTTCGGACGCCGGATGCCATGATGGAGACATGGGAACCGGAACCGACGAAAGCCCCGCAACCCTTTACGGGCCCGTCTCGCTCGGCCTCGGGGTCCTCGCGCTGATCGCCGCGTTCTTCTTCGGCATCTTCGCCATCCTGGCCGGCAGTCTCGCGATCACCTTCGGTGTCCTCGGACTGATCAGCAGGTTCAACCGCAGTCAGTGCATCGCCGGCCTGTCCATGGGCGCCGTTGGTGTGCTTTTCCCGCTCTCTTTCCTCTTCGCCTTCACCGGTGGCTTCTGACCGCTTCACGCCTCAGAGGCCTCAGGGTTCGGCCCTCGTGGCCCTGCGCGCTTGCCACGAGTGACGGGTCAGCCGCTGTAGTTCTTGAGTTCCTCCGTGTCCAGGGTGATGTCGACGGGACCGGGGAGCCGAACGGTGTCGCCGTACCCGAAGGTCGTCCGCTGCCTGTACCGGCCCTTCTCCGGCTCGCTGTGGACGACAAGGGTGTCGTCGTCGCGGTCGATGAGCAGGTAGACGGGAATGGATGCCGACGCGTATCCGTCCCGCTTCTCCGCGCGGTCGCGGCTGTCGGTGTCGTGGTCGTGCGAGGTGACCTCGACGGTCATGAGTACGCGGTCAGGGTCCGACCACTCGCCGTCCCCGGCGAAGCGACCAGCCTGGGCCAGTGTGCCGTCCGGCCGTGCGCGACCGTTGCGGTATCCACCGATCCGAAGTCCGCGCTCGCGGTACAGCCGCAGCTCCGGCTGCTGCTGCATGCACTGCATCGCGACCCACATGATGATCTCGTCGTGATCCCCGTCAGGCACGGGCTTGACCTCTAGTTTTCCGTTGATGAGCTCAAGCGTCACGGTCTCGGGGGCCGTCCGGGCAAGCTGCTCGAACTCCTCGACGGACATCTGGGCGTGCGGTGCGTGATCGGCGGAGCTGGGGGTCATGGCGTCGCCTCCTCCCCTCCATCGTGCCCCGTCGGATCTGCGGACGAGCTGGACGGTCATCGGTATGTCCTTTCGGACCGGGGAACGAGCCCGGCCCGGACCGCGTTCATCCGGTCCCGTACGCCGGGCGGCTGTACGGCCCCCGGCGGGCCGATCGGCGGCTCCGGGGACGGCCCCCGGCACGGTCGGCAGAGCCCTCCGAGGAGTGCTTCGGGCGGGCCGGGGACTTGGCACTCGCCGCATTCGAGGGTGCGCAGGACGGTCCGGGGCCCCGGCAGGATCCGCTCGGGCGGCAGCTTGTCGAGCAGGCGCTGCTCGACGAGGCGGGCGGGGTGGTGGACGCGCGACGGCAGCCCGGCGGTGAGCGCGTTCAGCAACTCCGCCTCCGTCGCACCCCGCGCGAGCCACTCGCCGACCCGTGGTTCCAGGTGTACGCAGTCGGCGGCGGACAGCGTCAGCGCGGGGGCCGTCCGCCCCAGGGCGGCGAGGAGGATGAACGCCCGTGAGCGGGTGGGCCGTCGGGGTTCGTCCGGCGGAGCGTCGCCCCGTGTGTAGGCGTTCCACCACTCGTCCTCGCGTGCGGTGCGGGAGAAGAAGGTCCGGGTCACCCAGAGCATGACCTCGTCCGTGATCACGCACTCGCTGCCGCGCCGCAGATGCCCGGCGTCCTGGAGCCGGTTGAGGGTGGTGCGCAGGGCGCACTGCCCGTACGGGAGGTGCTTGGCGAGGGTCTTCACGGAGACGTCGGAGCCGTCGGGCAGCCGGTCGATGTACGCGGCGACGGCGGCGTCACGGGGAAGGAGATGGGCGAAGTCCCGCTCGGTACGGGGACGTTCACCGGGGGCGGAGCGCTTGCCGTAGCCGGGGTTGGCCATGGGGTGCGGCGGCGGGCTCGTGGGGGCGGCCGGAGGGCGCGCGGGCGGGGTCCCGTGCGGGGCGCGGGGGGCATCACTAAGCTGGCTGTCAGCCATGGAGGTCGTTCCGATCCGATCTTCGGTGGCTAGACCCCTATCGGTGTTGGAGCACCGGTGGGGGTCGTCCTTTTGCCTGGTCGTGGTCTTCCCGCACGCTAGAGCCTGACGACCGTGCGTCGCAACTCGATCACAAGTTGTCAACTTCGCAGCCAGGGTGGGCGGGTGGGACAACTGACCCATCCACCCCATCACTGTTAAGAGCGCTCGGATCTCGCTGCTTGAGCTTCGGGAAGCGCGTGGGGAAGCGATGGCTCCGGGGTCGTTCAGGTTCTGTGACGACCGTCACTTCGTGTTTATGGCTGGCGGTGTCGACCGGATGCCGCGTGCCGGGCGTATACCCGGTGAAGCGAAAGATCCGGGAGCAACTTTTGACCGTCGAGGAGTTCGAAGAGTTCTACGCCCAGGCGGTCGCGCGTCTCACAGGCCAGTTGTACGTGATGACCGGCGACCTCCAGGAGGCGCAGGACGTCGTGCAGGAGGCGTTCGTCAAGGCGTGGGTCCGGCGTGGGCGGCTGGAGCGTGACGGGCAGCCCGAGGCGTGGATCCGTACGGTCGCGTGGCGGCTGGCGGTGAGCCGGTGGCGCTTCCGGCGGCGGTCGGCGGATGCCTGGGGCCGGGGGAGCGGTGCGGCGGAGCACGTCGCGCCGCCGGATCCGGACCACGTGGTGCTGGTCGACGCGCTCCGGGACCTGCCCGGCCAGCAGCGGCGGACCTTGACCCTGCACTACCTGTGCGACCTCACGGTCGAGCAGATCGCCGGGGAGACCGGGCTTTCCACCAGCACGATCAAGACGCATCTGGTCCGTGGACGGGCTGCGCTCGCGCACCGTCTGCGGGACCCCCGCATCGAGGAGGCTCCTGATGTCTGAACCGCGGGATCCGTTGCGGTCCCTGTTCCGGGAGGCCGGTGACTTCGGGCAGGCCCGATCCGATGCGGACCCCGCGTCGAGGATCACCGAACGCGGGATGCGGGCGCAGCGCCGGCGGATGGCCGTGGTCGCCGTGGGCGTGTGCCTGGTCGTCGGCGGGGGCGGTGCGGTCGCGGTGGGCCTGCTGCCGGTACGGCCGGACCCGGTCGCCCCGGCCACGAGCCCGTCGCCCAGCTACCCGTCGCCCGCACCGTCGGACCGGCTGCCGACGGATCCGCCGTCACTGCCGCCGACGCCGAGCACCACGGTGCCGGGGGGCGCGGAGACCGGGGGGACCCACGGTTCGGTGGGCGGGTCCACCGCGCCGGGCGGTCTGCCGACGAGTACGCGTACGAGTTCGGGTACGGGCACGGGCGCGGACACGACGCAGCCGCCACCGGCGACGACCGCGCCGCCGACCGACGCGATCACGACGATGCGATGACGCACACCCCGTAGCCCTTCTCCTTCCCGCCCCTCCTATCCCTCTTCTCCTTCCGTGCCCCGGCGGGCTCACCGGGCGGTTCCGTATGCCTCGACGAGTCCACGAGGCGTGCCTGAAAGGTGCCTGAGTTTGTCCACACTTTCCCGCGGGCTGCGGCCTTCTCCCGCCCGCCCCGCATCACCTGAGCCCCGGGCGTCCGCTCCGCCCGAGCCCCGGGCGGGGCGGCTTCGACGGGCGGCCGACCGCCTGACCCCGGCCGACCGCACCGTCCTGTGGCTCTACCTCCTGACCCGGATGTCCCTGGGGATCACGGCCCACTTCGCCCGCTGGCTGTTTCCGGCCCGCCCCGGCACGCGGGAGGCGGCGCCCGTCCTCGCGCCCTTCCAGCAGTGGGACGCGAACCACTACCTCCATATAGCGCGCGACGGCTACTTCCCCGTCGGCGCGGGTCCGTGGACGAGCGGCTGGGACAACCGGGAGGCGTTCTTCCCGGGCTACCCCCTCCTCCTCCGCGCCGTGCACACGGTCGTCCCGGACTGGACGGCGGCCGGGCTGTTGATCTCGTTCGTCGCGGGCGCGGTGGCCGTACTGGCCCTGGCCCGCATCGCGCGGGCGTATCTGCCGCAGGACGCGGCGGGGCGCCGTACGGTTGCCCTCTTCCTGCTCTCGCCCTGCGCGGTGTTCCTGGCCGTCGGCTACACGGAGGCGCTGTTCCTGGCGTTCGCCCTGCCCGCCTGGCTCGCGGCCATGCGGCACCGCTGGGCGCTCGCCGCCGTACTGACGGCGGCGGCGACGACGGTGCGGGTCAGCGGCCTGTTCCTGGCCGCCGCGATCGCGCTGCTGTTCGTCATGTCGGCCCGGACGGAGAAGCACTGGCGGGCGGCGGGCTGGACGGTGCTTCCGGCGCTGCCCCCGGCCGCGTACAGCTGGTATCTGCACGCGCACACCGGCGACTGGATGGCCTGGAAGCACGCGCAGGAACGGGGCTGGTACCGCACGTTCCACACCCCCTGGGAGGCGTGGGCGAACACGTGGCACGGGGCGTTCGACCGTACGCAGTCGACGGGGTACGCGTTCATGTTCCAGGCGGAGTTGGCGGCGATGCTGGTGGGCCTGGTGCTGGTGGCGCTGCTGGTACGCCACCGCCGCTGGCCCGAGGCGGTGTACGTGGCCCTCAGCCTGTCGGCCCTGGGGACCTCGTACTGGTACACGTCCATCCCGCGCGCGACGCTGCTGTGGTGGCCGCTGTGGATCGGCCTGGCGGCGCTGAGCCTGCGCCGGCCGTGGTTCAGGACGGCGTATCTGTGCGTGGCCGCGCCGGTGACGACGGTCGTCGCGCTGACGTTTCTGACGGGGCGGTGGGCGGGGTGAGTCCATCCTGGCTGCGGCCGTGCGTCGGCTGCTGCGGTCAGCGTTCCCATCGTCAGCGGACGGTGGGCGGCTCAAGCGGCGCGATCTCCCGCTCGAAGAAGTCAGCGAACTCCTCGCCCTGGGTGTACAGGGCCTCGAACTCCATGGTCGTTTTCCTGACCTGGCCCGGGTCGGTGAAACGGCGTGCTCCTGAACCCTTCAGGTCGTCGTCGTACAGCACGACATACATCACCGAACTTCCCAGGATGACAACCTCGGGCACGTGCGCGTCACGTTCCAGGTCGGAGATCTTTCCTGCGTCCAGCACACGGATCTCTTCGCCCAGCTCCGACCTGAGCCGGAAGAGGTTCATCTCCCACTGCAGGTAGGGAGACACGGGAAACTCGATGACACGAAGTCTGCGGAAAACCAGGCCGCGTCGAGTGGCGTCCTGGAAGTACGCGGCGACCGATTCCCGCTCGTCCTCGATCAGCCGGAGGGCCCCGGCCCAGTCGCCGGAAGCGAAGGCCTCCCAACTGGGAGAACCCGGCTCCCTGAAGGTCTGACCGCGCTCGATCTTGGCGAGCAGGCTGATGCTGCTCTCGTAGACCCGGCTGAAGTCGGCAAGGTAGTCAGCCCTCTTGAGGACTTCGCCGGCACCGCTGCGGAAGCACTCAAACATGGGGGATGTCCGCCTTCGCTGCGATGAGCATCCTCCGGGGGATGACCACGAGGCGCTCATCGCGACTGATGGAGACCCCGTCGGGCAGGCGCGTCCCCAGGGAGTCGGTCAGGTCGCGTCCGATCACGGCGATGTCGCCGTTCTCCAACTCCCAGATATCCGGGCACTCGGGCCCGGTGCTGGTCGCGCCCAGCTCCAGTGCCGACTTTCCGAGACGTCTCTTGAAGCCAGTTTCAGGATCTGCTTCCCAGGGTCTGCCCATGCTGTCGCCCTTCTTCTGGCTGAGCGGGCCAACCTACCAGTGACGATCTGCTCAAGACCTGTGTCAAGTAGGGGATTTGGACTGTTGGAGTGAGTTGTATGGGGTCTGGTGTTCTGCCTGGGGAAGGATGTTCACCGGGCGCTTGTCGGGGCCCGGTCCTGCCACGCCACGCGGAGGCAGGACCGGTGAGGAACCGCAGCCGTCCCTGCTGACGCGGCTGTACGGGCGCGTCGATGAACGCGCACCAGGAGTTGGGGACCTGATTCGGGCACGTCCTGGCACGGTCTTCATGAAGCAGGGCTCTTGCGCGTGGGGATCGTGTTCCATGAAGAGGCTCATCGGCCATCACGTCCACTCTGCTGAGAACGCAACGAGTTCAACCTCGGAACCCCTGCGTGAAGCACTCGGGTTCGCAGCGAATGACCGAACAGGCGCAGCTGCTCAGAGTGTCCTGACTCCGCGTGTCAGAGCACGGCGAGCCGGTCCACCAGCAGTTCCACCCTCCGCTCGCTGTCCTCCGGCGGCAGCCGTCCCGCCCGGGTCAGGGTGGCCAGGCCGTGCAGGGCCGCCCAGAACAGCTCGGTGAACAGCCCCGGGTGGACGTCGTCACCGGCGACCTCGCCGAGAGTCTCCAGCAGGGCGGCGAAGGCGTCCTTGAGCGGCTCCGGGGTGGCCTCGTCGGCGAACGCCAGGCCGCCGTCGAGCTGGAACATGGCGTCGTAGACCGCCGGGTTGCGTGCGGCGAACTCCAGGTAGGCGCGGGCGAGGGCGGCGACCCGGGCGCGAGGGCCGTCCGTGGCCGAGGTCGCGGCGCGCAGTGCCGTTGCCATCTCGGCGGCGCCTTCGAGGGCGACGGCGCCGATGATCTCGCGCTTGCCGCGGAAGTGGCTGTAGAGGACGGGCTGGCTGTACTCGATGCGCTCGGCGAGCCGACGGGTGGTGACCGCTTCCCAGCCCTGCTGCTCGGCGAGTTCGCGGGCCGTCGCCACGATGAGCCGCTCGCGTCCCGCCCGTTCCCGCTCCTTGCGTTCCTGTACTGACATAAATCGATCCTAGCATTGCTAGACAATCGAGCGGCGGCAGCGCTAGCGTTGCATCAACATCTAGCGCCGCTAGATTCCAGGAGGGGTCATCATGCTCGACGCACTTGAGATCGTCACCACCGTGGTCGTCGGACTGCTGGTGGGGGTGGAGTTCTCCGTCGCCTTCGTCATCAACCGGATCCTCGACGCCCTGCCCGACGACAGCGCCCAGCTCGGCCGAAGCCACGGGGGCCGGATGCTCGGTGCCGTCATGCCGTTCTGGTACGTCGGCTCGCTCGCCCTGAGTGCGGTCTGGGCCGTCGCCGGACGGCACGAGGGCGGCAGCGCCCTGGTCGTCGCCGCGGGCGCGCTGCTGCTGCTCAGCGTGGTCATGTCGGTGCTGCTGCTCGTTCCGATCAACAACCTGGGCAAGACGTGGACCCCTGCGAACCGGCCCGAGGACTGGAAGGAGCAGATGAACCGCTGGGACCGCTACCACTACGTCCGCGTAGCCGTCCTCATCGCCGCCTTCACCGTGCTGGTCGCCGCCCTCGCCTGAGAGCCTGTCGGGTGACCTCTGATCGGGCGGCCACGCCCTGGCACGCACGCTTCCGGCGTTGCCGAGATGCCCTGGTAGCTCCGCTACGAGGGCATCTCGGCGCCTTGGGCCCGGGCAGGGTCGAACCCGCGCCGTCCGTGGTTCCGGACGGCGGCGTACCTGGGCGTGTGCCGGTCTACTGCAGTTCGCTGAAGCGCTCGGTCGCCCGGGTGCGTCCGGCCACGATGATCGTGTCCTCTGCTCTCACGACGGTTTCGGGTGTGGCGTAGGTGAAGCCTTCGCCGGGGCGCTTGATGGCCACGACGGTGACGCCGTGGCGGGAGCGGACGGCGGTGTCGGCCAGGGGCAGGCCGATGATGCCGGCGGGCGGTGCGGTTTTGACCATGGCGAAGTCGTCGTCGAACTCGATGTAGTCGAGCATGCGCCCCCGCACGAGGTGCGCGACGCGTTGGCCCATGTCATGTTCGGGATAGACGACGTGGTGGACGCCGAGCTGGGCGAGGATGCGGCCGTGGGCTTCGCTGATGGCCTTGGCCCAGACGCTCCTGATGCCGAAGGAGATCAGCAGCGAGGCGGTGAGGATGCTGGCTTCGAGGTCGGTGCCGATGGCGACGACGGCGCGGTCGAACTCGTGGACGCCCAGCTGGCGCAGGGCGTCCTCCTTGGTGGAATCGGCCCGCACGACATGGGTGAGGGAGCCGGCGAGGGACTGGACCACTTCGGCTTGCTCGTCGATGCCGAGGACTTCGGTGTCCTCGTCGACGAGTTCCAGGGCGAGCGCACGGCCGAAGCGGCCCAGGCCGATGACGACGACGGAGCTCTCCGGGCGCGTGCGCCGTTTCTTGGGGGCGGTCTTCCTAGCCAATGACGGGTCGCTCCTCGGGAAGGTCGTACAGGCGGACGCGGGTGCGCAGGGCCAGCGCGGACGCGACGGTGATGGGCCCGAGCCGTCCGATGAACATCAGCGCTATCAGCATGAGTTTCAGGCCGGCCGGGAGGTCGGCGGTGATGCCGGTGGACAGGCCGACGGTGGCGAAGGCCGAGGTGACCTCGAACAGCGACCGGTCCAGACTGTGGTCGGAGAAGACCATGAAGGCCACGGTGGTGGTGGCGACGGCGGCCACGGACAGCAGCACCACGGTCAGGGCCTGGCGCTGGAGGTCACCGTGCAGGCGGCGGTGGAAGATGGTGACCGCGCCTTCGCCGCGGATCTCCGCGTAAATGACGAAGAACAGCACGGCGAAGGTGGTGACCTTGATGCCGCCGGCGGTGCCGGCGCTGGCGCCGCCGATGAACATCAGCACGTCGGTGCCCAGCCAGCTCGCGGGGTTCATCTGAGCGGTGTCGAGGCTGTTGAACCCGGCGGTGCGCGGCATGACGCCCTGGAAGAATCCGGCCAGGAGTTTCCCGGGTACGTCGAGGGGCCCCAGGGTGGCTGGATTGGACCATTCGATCGCGGTGACGAAAGCGGATCCACCCACGAGGAAGACGCAGGAGGCCCACAGCACGATCTTGGTGTGCAGGGACCAGCCACGCGGCTTCCTGAACCGGCGGCGCAGCTCGAACAGCACGGGGAAACCCAGTCCGCCGGCGATGACCGCCAGCGCGATGGGCAGGCAGATCCACGGGTCGGTGACGAAACCCATCAGGCTGTCGGGGTACAGGGCGAACCCGGCGTTGTTGAAGGCCGAGATGGCGTGGAAGACGCCCAGCCAGAGTGCTCGTGGCCAGGGCTCGTCGTAGGCGATCGCGAACCGCATGGTCAGTGCCAGGGCGGTGACCGCTTCCAGCAGCAGGCTGACCTTGACCACGCCGACCACGACCGCGCGGACGTCACCGAGCCCGAGCGTCTTGGTCTCCGCGGCTGCCGTCATCCGCGCTTTGAGGCCGATGCGGTGGGAGACCAGGAGAACCAGCAGTGACGCGAAGGTCATGATGCCGAAGCCGCCCACCTGGATGAGCGCCAGAATCACGGCCTGCCCGAACCCGCTCCAGTAGCCGGGGGTGTCCACCACGATCAGACCGGTCACGCACACCGCGGATGTGGAGGTGAACAACGCCTCCAACGCGCCGGCGCCGCCCGGCCCCGCTTTGGCCACCGGCAGCATCAGCAGACCCGCCCCCGCCGCGACGGCCGAGGCGAAACCGGCCACCACCACCTGGGCCGGATGCCGGAGCAGCGGCCGCCGGCGCGTCACCACAACAAGTCCCCCGCTCTGCGGACAGGCGCATCGATTCTTCGCACGGGGAGACGATAGAGACCACGGGTGTCGTTCTCGACACCGGACCCTCCCTGCTGCCCCCGCCGGGTCCAGGATTGCTCCATGCGCTACCGGGCCGGCTCGCTCTCGTCGCTCGGCGCCGGGGACGGAAACCCTGCGCGGACCAGGAGCGCCGCACTGGAACTATGAGACGGATCACAGCCGTAGTCACCACGATCTACCTCGGCGCCGTCGAACGATCCGAGGGGACCGGCGCCGGCCGGGCGACCGCCCTCACCGACGGCTACTCCGCGGTGTTCCTCGCCACCGCCGTCACCCTGGTGGTCGCGGCGGTCATCGCAGCGACCATGCTCCGCGGCCCTCGCCCCGCAGACACCCCGCGACAGCTCGCCGAGGTGCCGGCCCACGTCGGTTGACCGGTGCCGGTGATGTCGCTGGTGCTGGTGATGCTGCCGCCCCGGCCGGAGCGGTCCGGGGCGGCAGCGCTCCACTCATCCGGCCGTCGTCCGGTCCGCCCCGTCCGGACGCCGTGACGACTTGGACCCGCGTCCCCACGCGTCCGCGGCCACGACCAGGCACACCGCCACCATGACCACGTTCTTGACGACGTACTGCCCCTCCATCGTCGGGGCGGGCGAGTGGGGCTGCCACATCGCGTCGGGGAGGAGGAAGAGGGTCGAGAACACGCCGCCCATGTGGAGGAAGAACGCGACGAGGGCGGGACGCAACAGGCGGCGGCCGACGATGAGACCGATGCCGATGGCCGTCTCCAGTGCGGCGAGGGAGAGCAGCAGGACCGTCTCCGGTACGAGGCCCAGGGTCATCTTCGTCGCCGCTTCGACGGCCAGTTGCTCCGCGGGGCTGGCCGAGGGGAACAGCTTCAGGACGCCGAAGCCGACGAAGACGATGCCGACCGTCCCCCTCAGCAGGACGAGGGCGCGCTTGTCGACGTGGACGGCCAGCCGCTGGAGGGCTCGCGCATCGGGTGCCGGGTGGTGCTCGCGGCCGAAACCGGCCTGGTGGGCCCGGGGTCCGGGTGAGTTGCCGGGCGGGGGCAGGCCCGGTTCGGCGGTGTGGCTCCTCATGTCGGTCTCCCGCTGTGTCCGTGGGGGTGGGAAAGCGTGCATGGGCGGCCCGCGCGGGTACGCGGGCGCCTGTGGGGCAGGTGCGGGAAGCATCGGATCTGTCGCTTCGGCGCACGGGGCGACGGGGCTTCTCGCTCGGGCCCGCTCCTGGGGCGGTGGTCAGCCGCAGCCGGCGATCCGCGGTGCACGGGACGCCGGCTGCGGTTCTGGGGATGGGAGGTCTGACGCGCCCGGCCGGGTACGTGGGCGCGGCAGGGGCGGCGCTTCTCCGCCACCGCCGACCGCCGCTCACTGCTTGGTCTAGACCATACGGGCGGGGGTCCGGAGGTCAAGAGGCCTGCGGAGCGGCCCGTGCCGGAGGGGACGCATTCGCGCCAAGTTGCAGCGGGGTGAAGGGCGTTGGGTGCGGTGCGGTGGATCGTGCGGCGACCGGTGGCGTCCTCGTCGGGTCCCGCGGGCCGTCATCCGGCTCACCGGCCCCGCCGGGTTCCTCCCCGCCCCTCGGCTGAGCAGCCCCGTTCCGCCGATGCCGGGGCCGGGTGTCTCGGGGGCGTACGCCGGCCGCCACTTCCAACGGCCGCTTCGGGCCATGTGGGCGACCTGTCGCCCACCGGGCTCGTTACTCGTCGGTGCGGGGGGTGCCACCGGTGATTCATCCGGCCGAAAGCAGCCTGACCGATTCCGGGAGGAAGCGCGCATCGCCCGTATGGTGCGGCCGGGTTCGTTCCGGGCTCGTGCCGGGCATGCGTCGGGGCCCCGGGGTGCGCGCCCCGGGGCCCCGACGGAGCCGTAAGCCGGTCACCCGGTCACCGGCCTTCCAGCCCTCCCCGCCCGATGACCTCCGCGTACCACCGCGCACTGTCCTTCACCGTGCGGCGCTGCGACGCGAAGTCGACGTGCACGATGCCGAACCGCTTGCTGTACCCGTACGCCCACTCGAAGTTGTCCAGCAGCGACCACAGGAAGTACCCGCGTACGTCCACCCCGTCCGCGATCGCCCGGTGCACCGCCGTCAGATGAGCGTCCAGGTACGCCACCCGCTCCGGGTCGTGGACCTCGCCCTCCGGGTCGGCGTAGTCGTCGTACGCGGCCCCGTTCTCCGTCACCAGCAGCGGCAGGGCGGGGAGTTCGTCGCGGAGGCGGGTCAGCAGCTCGTACAGGCCGTCGGCGTCGACCGGCCAGTCCATCGCCGTGCGCGGGCCGGCCGCCGGGGTGAACGCCACATGCTGCTCGGCGCCCGCCCACGGCGACGGGGACTCCGACGTGCCCGCCGAGACCACTGTGGGGGAGTAGTAGTTGATGCCCAGCGAGTCGATCGGGGTGGACGTCACCTCCAGGTCACCGTCCTTCACGAACGACCAGTCCGTCACCGCCGCCGTGTCCTCGACGAGGTCCTGCGGCAGCCGGCCGTGGAAGACCGGGTCGAGGAAGATCCGGTTCGCCACCGCGTCGATCCGGCGCACCGCGTCCCGGTCCGCCGCCGTGTCCGTCAGCGGGCGCAGCGCGTGGAGGTTCAGGGTGAGGGAGATCTCGGCGGTGTCCGGCAGACCCTCACGCAGGACCTGGGCTCCCGCGCCGTGCGCCAGGTTCAGGTGGTGGGCGGCGCGCAGGGCGGCGAGGTCGCTGGTCCGGCCGGGGGCGTGGACCCCGTTCCCGTAGCCGAGAAACGCCGCGCACCAGGGCTCGTTGAGCGTCGTCCAGGTCTCCACCCGGTCGCCCAGCGCCCCCGCCACCAGGCCCGCGTACTCCGCGAACCGCTGTGCCGTGTCCCGCTCCGGCCAGCCGCCCGCGTCCTCCAGCTCCTGCGGCAGGTCCCAGTGGTAGAGCGTGGCGACCGGCCTGATGCCGGCTCCCAGCAGCTCGTCCACCAGGCGGCGGTAGAAGTCCAGGCCGCGCTCCACGGCCGGGCCCCGGCCCGTCGGCTGGACCCGGGGCCAGGACACGGAGAACCGGTAGTCCGTGACGCCCAGTTCCTTCATCAGGCGTACGTCGTCCGGCATCCGATGCAGGTGGTCGGCGGCGATGTCACCGGTGTCGCCGTTGCGGACCTTGCCGGGGAGGCGGCTGAAGGTGTCCCAGATCGACGGGGTACGGCCGTCCTCGGTGGCAGCCCCCTCGATCTGGTAGGCGGCGGTGGCCGTGCCCCAGCGGAATCCGGTGGGGAAGCGGAGCCCCGCCCCGGTCTCGGGGCCGACGCCTGCGGAGGTCGCCGGGCGGGCATCGACAGCGGTCATCTTTTCCTCCTGTGTGGATACCCCGCGCTTTGGCTCGGGGAGGAAACACTGCTCCTGCGGAGCAGGGATACGAGCTGGGATTCGCCGCCAGGGCGGATCGCAGTGCTGTGACCCGCAGGTTTGCCGGTGAGCGTGACCGTGAGCCAGGTGAAGCGGGCGTTCACGTACCGCTTCTGTCCGACCGATGCGCAGGCAGCGGAGCTGTCGCGCCCGTTCGGGTGCGCTCGGAAGGTCTACAACCTGGCGCTCGCCGCGCGGTCGGAGGCGTGGACGCTCCGTCGGGAGCGGGTCGACTGCAACGCCACCTCCGCGATGCTCACCTCGTGGAAGTAGACCGAGGAACCGGCTTTCCGTACGGCGTGATGGCGGAGGCGTACGGAGGGAGGCCGGGGCGTGAGGCGGACGGGCCTCAGCCCTTCACCGCGCCCTGCATGATGCCGCCGACGATCTGCCGGCCCAGCAGGCCGAAGACGAGCAGCACCGGCAGCGTGCCGAGCAGCGTGCCGGCCATGATCACCGACTGGTCGTTGACGTAGCCGCCGCCGAGCTGACGCAGCGCGACCTGCACGGTCGGCTCCTGCGAGGAGAGCGCGATGATCGGCCAGAAGAAGTCGTTCCACGCCGTCATGAACGTGAGCATCCCGAGCACCGCCATCCCCGGCCGCGCGATCGGGATCACGATCGACCAGAAGATCCGCGCCGTCGACGCCCCGTCCACCCGGGCCGCCTCGATCAGCTCGTCCGGCAGCGACTGCACCAGGTACTGGCGCATGAAGAAGACGCCGAACGCCGAGACCAGACCCGGCAGGATCACCGCCTGCAGCTGGTTCACCCACTGGAGTTCGGCGATCAGCATGAACAGCGGGATCACACCGAGCTGCGGCGGGATCATCATCGTCCCGATCGTCAGCGTCAGCAGCGCGCCCCGGCCCCGGAACTTCAGCTTGGCGAAGGCGAATCCGGCCAGCGTGCAGCACAGGACCGTGCCGAGCGTGATGGACCCCGACACGATCAGCGAGTTCAGCAGCGCCTTGCCGATGTCCGCCTCTTCGAGGACGGCGTCGAAGTTCCTGATCAGGTTCGGGCCCGGCAGCAGGCTCGGCGGCACCTGCGCCAGGTCGGCGTTGGACCGGCTGGCCGCGACGATCGTCCAGTAGAACGGGAACGCCGAGATGAGCAGGGCGAAGCCGAGGATCACGTACGAGAGCCAGCCGCCCTTCATCGTCCGGCCGGCCCCGCCGCCCCCCTTGCGTGCCCGCCGGCGGGGCGGGTCCTGCGGCGGGCGGCCCTTCCCGGGCGCGGTCGGCGGTGCGGCGAGCGCGGTCATCGGCCGGCCTCCTTGCGTGCACGGCGGCGCGCGATCAGGGCGTTGGCCCCGACGAGCACCACGATCAGGACGAACATCACCCAGGCGATGGCCGCGGCCCGGCCCAGGTGGAAGAAGCCCCAGCCCTGCTCGTACATGTACAGGCCGAGGGTCTGGTACTGGTGCGAGATACCGCCGGAGATCGACCCCTCGAACAGCAGCGGCTCACCGAAGAGCTGGGTCGCCCCGATGGTCGAGATGATGACCGTGAAGACGATGGTGGGGCGCAGGCCGGGCAGCGTCACGTGGATGAACTGGCGCCAGCGTGACGCCCCGTCCATCTCCGCCGCCTCGTACAGCTCGTGCGGGATCGACTGCATGCCCGCCAGGTAGATCAGCGCGTTGTACCCCGTCCATCTCCAGATCACGATGGTCGATACGGCGATCTGCGAGGCGACCGTCCCCGTCTGCCAGTCCACCGGGTCGAGGCCGACCAGCCCGATCACGTAGTTGATCAGCCCGAAGTCGCGGCCGAAGAGCTGCGCGAAGACGAGCGTGGCTGCGGCGACGGACGTCGCGTACGGGAGCAGGATCGCGGTCCTGATGAACGTCCGGCCGCGGAGTCTGTAGTTGAGCAGGTGGGCGAGGCCCAGCGCCATCGCCAGCTGCGGGACCGTCGACAGCACGCCGATGGTGAACGTGTTGCGCAGCGAGATCCAGAAGTACTCGTCGGTGAACAGCGCCGTGTAGTTGGCGATGCCCCGCCACTCCATCTCGCCGCTCGTCTGGAGCTCGACCCGGTAGAGCGAGACGAACGCCGTGTAGAGGAGCGGGAAGAGCCCGAAGGCCAGGAACAGGGTGAAGAAGGGGGCGATATAGGCGTACGGGGAGGCCTTGCGCCAGGTGCGCCGGAGGGACGGAGTGGCGGGGGGCGCCAGGGGTACGGGGGGCGGACTGGCGGGGGAGCCAGGGGTACGGGGGCCGGGGCCGGCCCATCCGCTGTGCGCGGGCGGACCGGCCCCTGCGAGGAGGGGAGGAGGGAAACGGAGCGGCGTCAGCCGATCACGTTGTCCACGCCCTTCTTCGCCGTCTGCCACGCCTTGTCCGACGACGTCCCCTTGCGCTCGACCTCGCTCAGCGCGTTCGTGATCTGCTGCATCACGTTCTGGTCGTGCACACCCAGCACCTGGACCGGGGACTCCTTGGCCGCGTCACCGAAGATCTGGCCGATCGGGGCGCCCGAGAAGTACTCGTCCTCGGCGTCCGCGATCGTCTCGATGGCACCGGTCGAGGACGGGAAGTTGCCCTGCTTCTGGAAGACCTTCGCCTGCTGCTCGGGGGCGGTCAGCCACTCGATGAGCGCGTACGCCTCCTTCTTGTGCTTGGCCGCACGCGGGATGGAGAGGTACGAGCCGCCCCAGTTCCCCGCCCCGCCGGGCAGCTTGGCGATGTCCCACTTGCCCTTGCCGGCCTCGCCTGCCTGGCCCTTGACGTAGCCGAGCATCCAGGCC
This sequence comes from Streptomyces anulatus, assembly GCF_000721175.1. Classification (GTDB taxonomy): domain Bacteria; phylum Actinomycetota; class Actinomycetes; order Streptomycetales; family Streptomycetaceae; genus Streptomyces; species Streptomyces anulatus_C. The sequence continues at coordinate 20,686 of NZ_JOEZ01000021.1, read as the reverse complement.
GGGCACGGGATCGTCGCGAACGAACCGGCCGCGAACGCCTGGTTCCACTGCGGGGACCACTGGTCGAGCTTGGCGCTCAGGCCCGCCTCGGCCGCCTCCACGGAGGTGTCCCAGGCCTCCTTGACCGCCGGGTTCTTCTCGTAGATCAGCTCGCCGGAGGCGTCGTAGTACCGCTCCTTCTCCTGGCCGATCATGATCCCGTAGAGCGAGCCGACGCTGTCCAGCCAGGCGCTCTTGGCGGGGGCCTTCTTCTTGTACTGCTTGCCCAGCTCCAGGTAGCCGTCCCACGTGGCCCACTTCTTCGCGAGCTCCTCGCGGTCCGTGGGCAGCCCGGCCTGCTTGAAGAGGTCGGTGCGGTAGCACATCGCCTCGGGGCCGACGTCCGTGCCGAGGCCGAGGATCCTGCCGTCCTTGGTGGTCGCCGCCGACCACTTGGCCTCGGCGAACTCGTCCTTGAGCTTGTCGGCCCCGAACTCCTTCAGGTCCTGGAACTTGTCGGCCTGCTGCTGGGTGACCGACGCGATGCGGCCCACCTCGACGCCCTGCACGTCCGCGAGACCGCCGCCGCCCGCGAGCCGGGTCTGGAGCGACTTCCAGTAGTCCGCCTCGTCCTGGGTGTCGCTCTGCTTGATCGTCACGTTCGGGTTGAGCTTCTGGTACTCCTCGTACAGCCCGGCCTCCTCGTAGCCGAAGGATCCGAAGATGTCGACGGTGAGCGTGACCTTTCCGCCCGCGCTGTCGGAGGAGTCCGACGAGTCGCTGGATCCGCAGGCGGCGAGGAGGGCCCCGGCGAGGACGACCGCGCCGAGGCGGGCGGTGGCTCTCTTGGCGGCTAGGGCGATGGGCATGGGAAGCCTCCCTTGGCTTCGGGATGAACCGAGCGCCTTGAGAGCGCTCTCAAAACCTGCGTCTGGAGCGTCCCCCACCTCTCTCGCCCCGTCAAGACTCGAACGCATAACGGCTTGGGTCACGCGCAACGCCCGTCCAACTGCCTTCCGTGTCCGTTCCCTTGACACTCACGTTTCAGGAGTTTTACGTTCCTTGACACTTGAGAGCGCTCTCGAAGGCGCTCTTCGCCCCCCATGATCGAGGTGCTGCTCGTGCGAACCTCCCTCTCCGGACTCTTCTCCAGAGTCACCCCCAGGCCCGCCGCGGCGACGCTCCTCGCCATCGCCGTGGCCGCCGTGGGCCTGGGCCCCGCCGCGTCGCCCGCTGCCGCCGCCACCATCCCCGCCGGCGCCGGCAGCTACACCGACACCCGCCCCGCCGGTACGTCGGGCCCGACCACCAACACCGGCGCCCCCGTCACCCCCAAGCTCACCACCGCCGCACGGGACAAGCCGGTCCCGACCAACGACTGGTGGTCCTCGCTCGCCTACCAGCGCTACGGCGACAACCCGTACAGCACCCCCATGTACGGCCACCCCCTCACCTACCAGGCGACCTCCGGCGGACTGGAGGTCGGCTACCCGACCACGCCCGCGATCGTCGGCGACGGCCGGCAGTACGAGTACGCCCACAAGGCCGACCTGACCGTCGGCCTCAGCGGCCTGAACTCTCCCGACACCAAGGCCGACGCCTGGTCCGACTGGACGGTCACGCCCTACTGGGCCGACGGCTCCCGCACCTTCCGGGCCACCATCGGCCACGGCATGCCCTTCGTGTACGCCAAGGGCTCCGGCGGCGACGCCCGCATCACGACCGCCTCCGCGCCCACGGTCTTCTCGGACGACGGCAACGTCCTCGGCATCACCGTCGCCGGGCACCACTACGCCCTCTTCGCGCCCACCGGCAGCGACTGGAACATCTCCGGCTCCACGATCACCGCGGGTCTCGGCGGGAAGGACTACTTCTCGCTCGCCGTGCTGCCCTCCACGGACGCGCTCGCGACCTACCGGAAGTACGCCTTCAGCTTCGTCACCGGCTCCCAGGTGGCCTGGCAGTCCACCGGCGGCACGGTGAAGGCGACCTACAGCCTGACGACCGAGGCCAAGGAGGGCACCGAGCGCGGCACGCTCCAGGCCCTCTACCGCCACCAGTGGCTGCACACCACCGACGCGCTGACCCCGTACACGTACGTCTCGCCGCGCGGCACGATGAAGGTGCGCGAGTCCGCGTCCTTCAGCACCAGCCAGAAGAGCAACGGCGTCGTGCCCGCGCTGCCCGCATCCAGCGGCGTCGACAAGGCCCGGCTGACGGGTTATCTCGACGAGGTCGCGAACGCCTCCGACCCGTTCTCGGGGGCCTCGGACACCTACTGGACCGGCAAGGCGCTCGGCCGCCTCGCCCAGTTGGTGCCCGTCGCCGACCAGATCGGCGAGACCGCCACCCGCGACAAGCTCCTCGGCCTGATGAAGGGCCGGCTGCAGGAGTGGTTCACGGCGGGCGGGGCCAGTGAGTTCAGCTACGACAAGGACTGGAAGACCCTCACCGGCTACCCGGCCTCGTACGGCAGCGACACCGAGCTCAACGACCACCACTTCCACTACAGCTACTACGTCTACGCGGCGGCGATCATCGCCCAGTACGACCAGGCCTGGGCCGCCGACCCGGCCTGGGGCACGATGGTCAAGCACCTGATCCGCGACGCCGCCAACCCCAGCCGCACCGACTCCGCCTACCCCTTCCTGCGCGGCTTCGACGTCTACGCGGGCCACAGCTGGGCCTCCGGCCACCAGGGCTTCGCGGCGGGCAACAACCAGGAGTCGTCCTCGGAGTCCGTCAACCTCAGCGCGGGGCTCGTCCTCTGGGGCGCGGCGACCGGCGACACCTCCCTCCGCGACCTCGGCAGCTTCCTGCTGACGACGGAGTCGGAGGCCATCACGCAGTACTGGTTCGACGCCTCGCAGCAGGTCTTCCCCGCCTCCTTCGGCCATGACACGGTCGGCATGGTCTGGGGCAGCGGCGGCGCGTACTCCACCTGGTGGACCGCGAACCCGGAGGAGATCCACGGCATCAACGTCCTCCCGGTGACCGGCGGTTCACTCCACCTGGCCCGCGAGAAGGCGGCCATCAAGCGGAACATCGCCGAGATGGAGCGCGAGAACGGCGGGCCCGCCCAGGAGTGGCGCGACCTGCTCTGGGAGTTCGAGTCGCTGTCCGACCCGGCGGCGGCGAAGGCCAAGTGGGACGGGGCGAACGGGAACTACGAGCCGGAGCAGGGCGAGTCCAGGGCGCACACCTACCACTGGATCAACACCCTGAACACGGTCGGCGCGCCCGACATGACGGTCAGCGGCGACCTGCCCACCTCCGCCGTCTTCTCGAAGGACGGCACCCGCACCTACACCGCCCACAACCACGGCTCCACCGCCCGTACGGTCACCTTCTCCGACGGCAAGACCCTTCCCGTACCGGCCCGTTCGGCGGCCACGAGTACGGGGCCCGGCGGCGGCGACCCCGACCCGGAGGAGCCCGGGGAGCCGGACCCGTCCACCGGCAACACCTTCCGCCTCAAGACCGGCGGCGTCCTCACCACGTCCACCACCGGACCGGCCGGCGCGGACACCATCGCCTCGGCCGACGGTGTGAACCGGGACGGCACCCCGTACCGCCCGACCGTCTACGAGGTGAGGCAGGTCGACGGCAAGGTCTCCGCCGGGGCCGCCACCGCGTTCCGCCTCCGGGTGGACGCGGGCACCAAGGTCGGGCTCGCCCCACAGGTCAGGGTCAGCTACGACCTCACCGGCGACGGCACGTTCGACCGGGCCGAGACCTTCCGCTACTTCGCGACCGACCCGGTCGCGGGCTGGGAGGAGTACACACAGGCGGCCGGCGCGCGGACGACCACCGGGAGCCTGGGCGAACTCAGGAACGGCACGGTCCGGCTGGAGATCTGGAACGCGCTCGGCAACGGCACGTCCCAGGTGCAGACCGGCACGGACGCGGCGGTCCTGAGGATCCCGTACGTGTGAGCAGGACGCACAGTCCTGTAAGCGCAGGGCGCGGACGCGGAGGACATCTGCGTACAGGACACCTACGTGCTGAGCGCCCGCGTGCAGGGCGCTGACGTAAGGGCGTGATCCGTGCGGCGGGTCTCCGGCTCCTCAGGGCGGAGGCCCGCCGTACTCGTGCGCCCCCGGTTCAGGAAGTCACGACCCAACGCGTCCCCGGTCCCGGGGGTCACGACTCATGCGTCGCCGGTGCCGGACTCACGCCGAGGCCCGCCGCACCAGCGTGGTCGGGGTGATCACCGATTCGGGGACGTCGCCGCTGCCCGTACGGTCGCGGTCCAGCGCGCGCAGCAGCAGGCGGGCCATCAGCCGTCCCTGCTCCTCGATCTCCTGGCTGACGGTGGTCAGCGGCGGATCGGTCAGCTCGGCCACCGACTCCATGTCGTCGAACCCCACCAGCGCCACCTGCTCCGGCACGGGAATCCCGCGCTCGCGCAGCACCCGCAGCGCACCCGACGCCATCAGGTCGTTCGCGACGAACACCGCGTCCAGGTCGGGCCGCCGGTCCAGCAGCTCCGCCATCGCCCGCGCCCCGCTCTCCACGGTGAACGCGCCGGCGGCGACGAGCGTCGGGTCCACGTCCAGCAGCACGTCCCGATAGCCGTCCAGCCGGTCCATCGCCGAGGTCTGGTCCAAGGGCCCGCCGATGTGCGCGATGTGCTCCCGCCCGAGGTCCTTCAGATAGCGCACGGCCAGCCGCGCCCCGCCCCGGTTGTCCGCGTCCACATACGGAACGGCCTGGTCGCCCGGGTCGGCGGTCCAGCTGGGCCGCCCCCCGTACACCGCGGGGATCCCCGCCCGCCGGGTGATCGCGGGCACCGGGTCGTCGGTGTGCAGCGAGAACGCCAGCGCCCCGTCCACGTGCCCGCCGGACAGATACCGCGCGATCCGGTCGAAGTCGCCGGGCCCCTCCACCAGCAGCAGGACGAGCTGGGTGTCGTGGGCGGTCAGCTCCTTGCTGATGCCCCGGATCTGCTGGGAGAAGAAGGGGTCCGAGAAGAACCGCGTCTCCGGCTCCGCGATGACGACGGCCACCGCCCCGGTCCGCCGGGTGACCAGCGTCCGCGCGGCGTGGTTCGGGATGTAGCCCAGCTCCTCGACCGCCTGGAGCACCTTGTCCACCAGCGGCTTGCGGACGCCGTCGCCCCCGTTGACGACCCGCGAGGCGGTGGCCCGGGAAACACCCGCACGTGCCGCGACGGCTTCCAGGGTGGGCCGGGACCCGGGGGACTGCTCGGGCAAGGCGGTCGCTCCTCGTCGACAGGGGCGGCGAGACGCGGGCTGGTGCGCGGGGTGCGCGTCGCGCTGTGTGCGTGCTCGGTGTCGCCGCCGGATCGTCTACAGCCTAACGCCGGGCACCGACAGGCCTGAGAGCGCTTCCAGTAGAGGGGTGGGAGCGCGGTGACCATCGGTGGCGATGGAACGGTCGCCGGAACCGCGCCTCTTCCGGGCCAACTGAGCGTTGGACACGCTGGGTATGCATGGCCATCACTCAGAGTGGAAGGTGTGCGGCATGGAAGCGATCGAGCGGCGCAGGGCGGCGGCGGACCGCGTACGGACGGCGGAGCACGCCGTGGAGCGGCTGAAGGAAGGGCTTGCGGAGTTCGGAGTGAAGCTGCCGTCCCTGCGGATCGATCCGGTCTCGTGTGCGGGTGACGAGCCGGCGCCCCTGGTCGACCTGGGCCGCTGCAACATCGACACCGCGTTGCGGCTGTGCGCCGTGCTGGCGGAGAAGGAGAGCGGCCATGACGGGTGAGGGATGTGAGCCGGGTACGCCCGAGCCGGGCGCGTTCGCGGTGGACGCGCGGGACGGTCGGGTCGGCCGGGTGGCGGGCAGGTCGGGACCGAACGTGCGGCTGCGGCCGCCCGGCGGCGGGCCGGAGTGGGAATGCCCGCCGGAGTCGGTGCGGCCGGCGTCACCGGGAGTGGTGCTGCGGGCCCGGGTGACCGAGATCAACAGGGAGGGGCAGCTGCCGCGTTGAGGCCGGGCGGGGTGCGGTCGCAACTCGTTACGCTGCCCCGATGACCGGTGACGAGGGAATGCGGGCGGGAGCGCGGGCGGCGCGCCGCCTGGCGGAGCTGGGCGTGTGCGAGCTGGCGCCGGGTCTGAGCGGTGCGGAGTTCGACCGGATCGAGGCGGAGTACGGCATCGTGTTCGCCGACGACCACCGGGGCTTCCTGGCGGCCGCGCTGCCGGTGGACCGGGCTGCGCCGCCCGAGGAGGACGAGTCGCCGCGGAATCCGTGGAACGACTGGCGGGACGGCGACCCGGCCCTGATCCGGCGGCGGCTGGAGGGGCCGGTGGACGGGCTGCTGTTCTCGGTGGAGCACGGCTGGTGGCCTCCCGGTGGCCGGTGGGGGCCGCGCCCGGCGGACCCGGCGGAGGCCGTCGCGGCGGCGCGTGCCGCACTCGCCTCCGTACCGAAGCTGATCCCGCTCTACGCGCACCGGTATCTGGCGTCAGGAGTGGGGGCCTTCGGAGGCCCGGTGCTGTCGGTGGCCGGCGCGGACACCATCCACTACGGGCGGAACCTGGAGGAGTGGGTGGAGCTGGAGTTCGTGGACCCGGACGCGGTGGAGGCGGGAGGCGCGGGGGAGGCGGCCGGGTGGCCGGAGCCGGCGGCCGGGGACCGGGTGCCGTTCTGGTCGGACCTGGTGGTCTAGGGCGGGTTTCGAAAGCAGCGCCGTCCGCCCGGAGGGCGGGCTCGGCGGCGTTCCCGCTGGCCGCGCTCACCGTGTTCACCCGCAGTGCCGTGGCCCCGAAGGTCCTCTTCGACGCTCTTCCGTCACCTGGCACGGTGCGCACCACGATCTCCTGAGGGAGTGAAATCCACTGCCCGCCGCCGCTTCGGCCCGGCCGCGTCATCAAAGGACGTCGTCACCGCTCTACGGTGAACAGGCCACCGGGCCCGGTCCTCCACGCGAGGTCCGGGCCCGGCACGTGTCCGGCTTCATCAGCGGGTGCTGCCTTGTGGGGTGGGCCGCAGCGGCATGAGCGGTGAGTGCCGGCCCTTCCCGGCCGCACCCGGGCGGCCGTCCTCGGGTCGCGTCCAGGGCAGCACGCCCGTCGGTGCGCGAGTCAGAACTTGACGCAGACCGGGCCCTGGTTGACGTTCACCACGCCGAACTGCTTGACGGCCGCGTTGCAGGAGAAGTTCATCCCGCCGCCGTGCATGTGCCCCTCCTGCCGGTGGGAGGAACCGAAGTCGACGCAGACCGGGCCCTGGTTGACGTTCACCGCGCCGTGCTGTGTGGTGAAGTCGTTGCACTGCACGTAGCGCGTCGGCGCCTCTCCCCGCTCGGAGTAGTCGTTGGCCGAGGCGATACCGGGGCCGGTCATCAGCGCGGCAGCGGCCAGAGCAACGGCCGCGAAGGTCTTACGGAAAGACAGCATGCTTTTCCTTCCAGGAAGTGGAGGGTAGGGACGCAGCAGACTTCACCAGTGCCCGGTTCCCTCAGCGGGCCGGGACACGCTGGTTCATACGAACAGGCGCCACAATGCGCTCTCCTGGCCGTGCGCTGACTCGCACCCCCGGCCGGATGGGAGTGGCTTGCCTCGGTCGCACGCCCATTTGCCGGACAGAGGTGCCGCACATCTACAGGACGCCACCCGTGAGGCGGCGGGGCCGGCCCCTCCTCGGGGTCGGGCCCGCCGCCGTTCGGGGGCGTACACCGGGTCACATGATGCGGAACGCCAGGTAGTACGCGGACAGTTGCTCGTGGTACCCCGGGTCGTCGGCCTGGCGGTGGCGGTCGAACTCCGGGGAGTCCCTGACCTGTTCCTTGGTGAGGTCGACGTAGACCTTCCGGTTCTCGGCGTCGATGCGCTTCACCGTGCCCGCGGGCAGCAGGACGTCCTTGCCGAAGATCCAGACTCCGGTGTCGACGAGCAGATAGGCCGAGCCCACCTCGTCGGAGTGCTTGTCGACCTTTCCGATACTGCCGTCGGTCGCCTCCACCGAATAACCGGTCAGATCGGCGCCCGCGGTGAGGCCGCTCGACGGCTGATAGTCCCACAGGGAATCGCTCATTGTGGCTCCTTTCACGAACGTCGCCCAGGCCATTCTCACGGCGGATCACCGATGCGTTACGGGCATGTCCACCGAGCGATATTTCCGCTGAACTCCGTGTGCCCAGGGAGAGGCCCCGCATTCGCTGGTCAGAAGCGACTGCTGGTCCGAAGTGGCTACCAGCGATACACCCGGCCCCGTCGGCCACCGCCCGCGGCGGGACGGACTGGGCGTCGGCAATTTCCCTCCGTCCGGCAGCGGATCATCCGTGACGGGCGTCCGCCGCGCGCTCTTCCTGTGCGGGCCACCCGTTCGTGGGACGCTGGGAGGAACGGCTGACAGCCGCGAACCCCCCGATCTAGCTTCTCGGCAAGGCCACGGAAGAAGGGACCCGCGATGACCGCAGCGTTCGTCGAGAACGGCCAGGCTTCGGATGGGCGCGAGTGGGACTACCTCCTGCAGACATGGCGTGAACTGGACGTGCCCGAGGGGTGGCGCGCCGAGATCGACGAGGGGCAGATCGTCTTGGTACCACCGCCGCACGCGCACCACAACGGCATCGCCGAGGCGGTGCAGAGCCGCCTTTACCGGGGCCTTCCCGACGGGTTGGGGATCTATCAGACCCTCGGCGTCCACGTGGCCCCGCTCGGCAAGCTGTACGTCCCCGATCTGGTGGTCATGCCGAAGGAGTTGATCACCGGCGCGGATCCGGAGACCAGCGATCCGATGGACGCCTCGGAGGCGTTGCTCGTCGTCGAGATCACGTCCAGGGGGAACGCCCGGGAGGACCGCACCAAGAAGTACCGCGCGTATGCCCGCGCGGGCGTTCCGATGTACCTGCTGATCGACCGGTTCGACACCCGGGGACCGCTGGTCACGCTGTTCACGGAACCGAACGAGGACGGCACGTACAAGCACACGGACGCGGTGCCGTTCGGCAAACCGCTGGCCGTGCCGTCCCCGTTCGATGTGCGGCTTCCGACGGAAGAGTTCCCGGGGCCCGCTGCCTAGAGGGCTTTCGGCTGCGGGCGGGTGACCACCTTGATGTTGAAGGTGTGGGACCCCACCCCGCCCGCGATCCCCGTGAAGAGGAACGCGAAGTGTTCCTGGCCGCGGGCGGTGGTGATGCCGCCGATGTCGAGCTGGGAGGACGCGGGCCGGCCCAGGCCCGTGAACAGCCGGCCGGTGGTGCGCTCGGCCTGGGCCTCGGCGTCGTCGCCCGAGAGGAAGACCCAGTTCGGCTTCGAGACCCCTCACGGTCCTGGCGGCCTCGTGGAACGCGGCATGACAGGCCTCCACGGCGGCATCCGCGCCTGCCTCGTCCATGTGCCTGGCGGGCACAAGGGGGCCGCACCGTCGATCGGCGGCCACCGGACACGTGAGGAGTTCCTGACGTCAGGAGGCCCCGGTTCACTCCACGGCAGCCGGCGCCTTGGACGGCGAGGGGCCGGGGCCGTCCGTGGTGTCGGGTGCGCCGGAGGCCGTCGTGGGACGGGGCTGGGTGCCGCCGGTGGCGGCGACCGTGGACAAGGCCGGTTCCTGGGAGACGTTGAACTCGGCGAGCAGGTCCTTGCCGAAGCCGAAGAAGTACGTCGCGACGAACCCGGCGAGATAGCCGACGAGCAGCCCGCCCGCGTAGATGGCGATCGTCGAACCCAGGCCGTGGTTGCCGTCCAGGAGCGGGAACAGGGCCCAGCCGGACGGGCCGATGGCCGTCGAGCCGACCGTGTCGCCGAGCTGGTTGAAGAGGCCGACGAAGCCGCCGCCGAACGCGCCGCCGACGCACGCCGTGATGAACGGGCGGCCCAGCGGGAGCGAGACGCCGTAGATCAGGGGCTCGCCGACGCCCAGCAGGCCCGCCGGGAGCGCGGACCTGATCGTGCGGCGGATCGACTCGTTGCGCGGGAGGCGGAAGTAGACGGCCGTCGCCGCGCCCACCTGGCCCGCCCCGGCCATCGCCAGGATCGGGAGCAGGACCGTGTAGCCCTGCTGCTCGATGAGCGTGGTGTGGATCGGGATCAGCGCCTGGTGCAGGCCCAGCATCACCAGGGGCAGGAACAGGCCGCCGAGAACGAAGCCCGCGCCCGCGCCGCCGTTGGACAGCAGCCAGTCCGCGAACGTGCCGATCGCGGAGGACACCTCGCCCGCCACGTACATCAGGCCGAAGATCGTCACGAGGCCGGAGATCAGCACCGTCAGGGTCGGGGTGACCAGGACGTCCAGCGCCTCCGGCACCCAGCGGCGGCACCACTTCTCCACGTACACCGCGAGGACCGCCGCGCCCAGCGCGCCGAGCACACCGCCCTGGCCCGGGGAGAGCGTCTGGCCGAAGGCCTCGATGTTCGCGACGCCCGGGAAGACGATGATGGCCGCCACCGCTCCGCCCAGGATCGGCGTACCGCCGAACTCCTTCGCCGTGTTGTGGCCCACGAACACCGCGATCAGCGCCATGAAGCCGGACGCCATCGCCGCCAGCGCGGGCGTCACGGCGGGCAGCCACTGAAGGTTCACCAGCAGACCGCCCAGGCCCGCGATGATCCCGCAGCCGATGAGCGCGGGGATCAGCGGCACGAAGATGTCGGCGATCTTGCGCAGGAACAGCTTGAACGGGGTGGCGTTCCTCGCCTTCCGCTGCGCCTTGATCGCCGCGCCCTGGGCTGCCAGCTCCTCGGCGGAGACGGCCGCCGCACCGGGCTCGGGGACCGGGGTCGGTGCGGCCTCGCGAGCCTCCGCGACCAGGTGCTCGAACTCCGGGGTGACCCGGGCGACCGTGCCCGGACCCAGCACGATCTGGTACGTGTCGTCCTCGACGACGCCCATCACGGCGGGCAGGGCCTTGAGCGCCTCGTCGTCGACGAGCGACCGGTCGTGCAGCCCGAGGCGGAGCCGGGTCATGCAGTGGGCGATGGAGGCGACGTTCGCCCCGCCGCCGACGAGCGGCAGGATCGCGGCGGCGGTGGCGCGGTTCTTGTCTTCAGTGGCCATGGTGCTCGGTGCCTTGCTGTGCGGGGGGTGGGGTTGGGGTACCCGGGTGGGTCAGGTGGTGCGTACGGCCGCGAGGGCGGCGCGGAGGTGGCCGCCGGACTCGGCGAGGAGCCGGGTGGCGGTGGGGCCGTCGACCCCGCCGAGGACGGCGAGGATCGCGTTCTTGACCTCGCCGTCGGTGGCGGCGAGCGCGGCCTCGATCTCGGCGTCGGACGCGCCGGTGGCCAGGGACACGATGTGCCGGGAGCGGGCCCGCAGCTTCTCGTTGGAAGCGCGGACGTCGACCATGAGATTCCCGTACGTCTTGCCGAGCCGGATCATCGTGATCGTGGAGATCATGTTGAGGACCAGCTTCTGCGCCGTGCCCGCCTTCAGCCGGGTCGAGCCGGTGAGCAGCTCGGGGCCGACGACGACCTCCAGGCCGTGTTCGGCGGCGGCGCCGAGCGCGGAGCCGGCGTTGCAGGAGAGTCCGATGGTCAGGGCGCCCTGTGCGCGTGCGTGCTCCACCGCGCCGATCGCGTAAGGGGTGCGGCCGGAGGCGGAGATGCCGACCACCGTGTCGTCGGCGCCCAGCTTCAGCGCGTCCAGGTCGGCGGCGGCCAGCTCCTTGCTGTCCTCCGCGCCCTCGACGGCCGTGACCATGGCGGAGGGGCCGCCCGCGATCAGGCCGATGACCTCGGACGGGTCGGTGTTGAAGGTGGGCGGGCACTCGCTGGCGTCCAGCACCCCGAGGCGGCCCGCGGTGCCCGCACCGGCGTAGATCAGCCGGCCGCCGCGGGCCATGCGCTCGGCGGCGGCGTCGATGGCCGCGGCGATCTGCGGCAGCCGCTCGGCGACGGCGGCCGGGACGGTGGCGTCCTCCCCGTTCATGATCCGGGCGATCTCCTGCGTGGCCAGCCGGTCGATCTCGGCCAGCTCGGGGCGGAACGCCTCGGTGGTGAGGGTGGCGAGCTGGGCGCGGAGTTCGCCGTAGCTCCCGGCGGAGCCGGTGGAGCCGTCGGTGTTCGCGTCGGTGGTGGAGGTCATGGGGGGCAGCTCTGCTTTCTCGGTCGCGTACGCGTACGGGTGGTGCGTGGCCGGTGCGGTCAGCGGGTGCGGGGGTTGTGGCGGTGGGCGAGGGCCTCGTAGGAGGCGGCCAGGGCCGGCGCGGCGGTCTCGTACGTCCGCTGCGCGACGCCTATGAACAGGCAGTCCACGACGAGCAGTTGGCTCGTGCGGCTCGACATGGCGGCGGGCCGCAGCTCGCTCTCGCGCGCGGTGGACGTGGTCAGCACATGGTCCGCGTACTGCGATACGGGCCCGTCGGGCCGTCCGGTGATCGCGATCGTCGTCGCCCCGCGGTCGAAGGCGACCCGCAGCGGCTCGATGACGTCGCCGGTGGAGCCGGAGTGCGTGATCGCGATGGCCACGTCGCCGCTGCGCAGCTGCACGGCGTTGGTCACCGCGAGGTGCGGGTCCGTGTGCGCGTGGGCGATCAGCCCGATCCGGAGCAGCTTCTGCGCGAGGTCCTGGCCGACGAGGGAGGAGGCCCCGACGCCGTAGATGTCGATGCGGCGGGCGGTGGAGGCGGCGGCGACGGCGGCCCCCAGCTGTACGGTGTCGAGCCCGGCGGCGGTGTCGGCGAGGGTCTGCTGCTCGTCGTAGGCGAGCTTGGCGACCACGTCGGCGATCGGGTCGTCCACCGCGATGTCGGCGGTGACGGCGGGGGCCCGGCCGGACTCCTGGTGCGCGGCGAGGCCGGCCAGGGCGAGGCGCAGATCCCGGTATCCCGGGTAGCCGAGGAGGCGCGCGGTGCGGACGACGGTGGCTTCACTGGTGCCGGTGAGCTCGGCGAGACCGGTGACGGTGAGGGCGGCACACCCGGCCGGGTCGCTCGCCACGGCTTCGGCGACCAGCTGCATCGAGCGGGTCATGGAGGGGGCGAGGGTCCGGACCTTGGCGGCGAGGGCCGCGGGGGCCGGCGGGGATTCGCCGCTGAAAATTTCCTTCACATCATGGGTCACATCTGAAAGATATTTTCAACCCGGGGGTGCGTCAACCCCCCTCCGGTCCCGACCTCAGGCGGCGCCTCCAGGGGGTGGTTCCCTCACGCGGGCGCGCACAATGGGGGGCATGGAGTTGAACCCCCTGGAGCAGTCCCTGCACACCGCCCGCGCGCTCGTCATGGCCGATCTGGCGGCGGGCGATGTCGCAGAGGCGGACATCGTCTCGCTGGTCGAGGACGCGGTGACCCACCGGCGGTGGTGGGTGGAGCAGTGGCCCGAGGGCGCGGAGTTCGTGGCCGGGCTGGTCGCCCAGGACGTGCAGGACGCGCTGCTGGAGCGGTACGGGCGGTGGCCGCTGTGCCCGGTCTGCACCGAGGAGGAGCCGCACGCGCTCGACGTGGAGCCGGAGCTCGGGCCCGACCCGCACTGGGTGTGCACCAAGGCGGCCGTGGCGGTGGCGCCGGTGGGGGCGCTGGGCGGGGTGCTGCGGCGGTGACCCTCTACATCGACCCGCCCACCTGGCCCGGACACGGCCGCCTCTGGTCGCACCTGGTCAGCGATGTGTCGTTCGAGGAGCTGCACGCCTTCGCCACCGCGATCGGCTGCCCGCCCCGCGCCTTCGAGCGCGATCACTACGACGTGCCGGAGGCGCACTACGCGGACGCGGTGCGGGCCGGGGCGAGGGAGATCGGCTCGAAGGAGCTGGTCAGGCGTCTTACGGACGCGGGGCTGAGGAGGCCGAAGGGGCGGCCGGCGCCTCAGAGCCTGTCGGGCGACCTCTGATCGGGCGGCCACGCCCTGGCACGCACGCTTCCGGCGTTGCCGAAATGCCCTCGTAGCGGAGCTACCAGGGCATCTCGGCGCCTTGGAACCGTACGCACCGGGCCGCGTCCGCTTTCCGGTCGAAGGCCACCCGACAGGCTCTCAGGGGCCGCCGCGCTCTTCGCGATGAGCCGCGAGCGGGACCGGCCGCCCTCGCCGCCGCCGTGCTGGAGGTGCAGCGCCACCCCCACCGCCGCCAGGGCCAGGGCCGTCATCGCCGCGCCCGCCCAGGCCGTGGACGCGAAGCCGAAGTCCAGGTCGATCACGGTGCCGCCGAGCCACGGGCCACTCGTGTTGCCCAGGTTGAACGCCGCCGTCGTGGTGGCCCCGGCCAGCGTCGGGGCGGCCCCGGCCACGTTGAACATCCGGGCGTTCAGCGCGGGGGCCGTGAAGAAGGCGGACAGGCCCAGCAGGAACGCCAGCGCGACGACCGCGGTCTGGCTGGAGGCGAACAGGGCCAGCGCCACCAGGAACACCGTGGACGCCGTGATGCCGCTCAGCAGCACCCCGAAGAGGTGCGCGTCCGCGACCCGGCCGCCGATCACCGTACCGATCAGCGCGCCCACTCCGAACAGGCCGAGGATCCACGGAACCCAGCCCGAGTCGAGCCCCGCCACGTCCGTGAGCAGCGGCGCCAGGTAGCTGAACGCACAGAACACGCCGCCCGCCGCGAGCGCGGTGATCACGATGGCCAGCCAGACCTGCCGGTCCCGGTAGATCGCCAGCTCCCGCTTCAGCTCGGGCTTCGCCTCGGGCAGCGGGATGTGCGGGATGCGCGTGGCGACGCCGGCCAGGGCCACCGCCGAGGCCGCGCCGACCGCCCAGAACGCCGAACGCCAGCCGAGGTGTTCGCCGAGGAAGGCCCCCAGCGGCACGCCCAGCACGTTCGCGACGGACAGACCGCCGATCATCACGGCCATCGCCCGCGCCCGCGCGTTCACCGGGACCATCGCGATGGCCACGGCCGCGCCGACCGCCCAGAAGCCCGCACAGGCGAGCGCGCTCACCACCCGGGAGACGAAGAGGACCTCGTACGTCGGAGCCAGCGCACCGGCGAGCTGGCCGAGGCCGAACACCGAGATCAGCGCGATCAGCGTGGTGCGGCGCGGCAGCCGGAGCGTGGCGACGGCCAGCAGCGGGGCGCCGACCACCATGCCGATCGCGAACGCGGATATGAGCAGTCCGGCCTGCGGGATCGACACGTTCATGTCGTCGGCGATCGGCGGGAGCAGGCCCGACAGCATGAACTCGCTGGTGCCGAGTGCGAAGACCGAGAGACCGAGAACGTATACGGCCGGCGGCATGGGGGCGCGGCGGGCGAGAGAGTCGGGCATGACTCGTCCCAACGCCGGGGAACGCCTCCGCATTCCTCGGCGCCGGGGAATCCGGAGGCTGAAGCACGCCCGCTGCGACGTCCCCGGCCCCGGGGCGTCCGCGTTACGCGGGAAGGGCGTGCAGCTTCTTGCCGTGCAGGGCGAACACGCGCTTGCCGTCGGTGGCGATCAGCCACGCGTGGTAGTCGCCGGTCTTGTCGTTGAACGTCCAGCGCAGGGCGCCGGTCTTCGCGTCGAAGGCGTGGACGCCGCCCTTCTCGTCGAGCTCGGTGGCTCCGTAGAGGGTGCCGCCCACCGTGACGAACTGCCGCGGGACGTGCGCGCCCGTGTCCTTGAGGGCCGTGGACTGCCAGATCTTCTTGCCGGTCCCCGGCTCGACGGCCCACAGCGTCCGGCCGCTGTCCGCGATGTAGAGCACGTCCTCCAGGAGGGCCGGCTCCCGGAAGGAGGTGAACCGCTCGGTCTCCACGGACCACTTCTCGGACCCGTCGGACAGGGCGAACGCCTGGAGCCGCTGCCCCTGAGGGACGATCACCAGGTCCTTGTGGACGGCGAACGGGCCGTAGCTCGTCTTCGTGGTCTTGTGCGTCCACACCTGCCGGCCGGTGGCGGTGTCGCGGACCGTGAGGTTCTTCTTGAAGTCGGTGTAGACGAGGTAGCGGCCCTGCACGACGGCGTGGACGCCGTTCTGCTGGGTGCCGAGGTCGCGCTGTTCCTTCCAGACGACCTTGCCCGTGCTGCTGTTCAGCGCGGCGATCACGTTGGTGTGGGACGAGTGGTCGGCCTCGAGGATCTCCGCGATGACGTAGACCTGCTCCGCGTCCACCGCGACCGGCCTCGGCTGCCGGTACTCCTTGCCCAGGTGGCTGCGCCAGGCCTCCTCGCCGGTTCCCGGTACGTAGCCGATGACGTTGCCGTCGTACTCTCCGCTGGCCAGGTACAGGGTGCCGGCGCCGAGCAGCAACGGCGCACCGGGCACCGCGCCGCCGGGCAGTGACCACCGCTCCTCGCCGGTCGCCGCGTCGAGGGCGGCTAGCGGATCACCGCTCGCGATCACCACGCCGTCCACGGTGACGAGTTCGTCGTTGTCCCCGTAGGTCTGCGCCGACGTCGTCCTCGTCCACAGCGGCTCGGGGGCCCGGCCGTCCTCGGGGGCCTTGCCGTCCTCGGGAGAAGCGCCGCGCGGCGACGGAGTGCCGCCCGCACCGCCGGTTGCGAGCTCGTCCTCGCAGCCGGTCAGGCCGGCTCCGAGCACCGCCATCGTGAGACCGCCCCCGGCCAGCCGCAGTACGCGCCGCCGCGAAGACCTGCCGACCGTCGTGCTGCCGTATCCCTTGGACATCTAGCCGTACCCCCGTGGAGTCGTGTGAGCGGAAAGACGCACATGCTGCCTTTGCGGAGTGTGTGCATCTGCGATGCGAGACGTTAGCGCTCATCGCCCTTCACCGGTCGGGCCAGGGCTCGACCGGGACGACACCGTGAACGAACCGGAACATTTACCGGTCGGCGGGAGTGCGGGTCAGCGGGAGTACCGGTCGGAGGGAGTACCGGCCACCGGTCAGCGGGGTCCGGACGACGTCAGCAGCTCCAGCTCCGTCGCCAGGTTGTGCCGCGCCCGCGTCTCCCACTCCGCCACGCCGTACGGGGTACGGAACAGCCTGGGCAGGCCAAGGAGTTGCCGCAGCACCGCCGCCCGGCCCTCCCGGAACGCCGCGTCCGGCACGAAGCCGTACTCCTCCCGGACCTGGGCCGCGTACGCCCCGTACTCCTGCGGGTCGCCCGCCAGGATCGCGAGGTCGGCGTCGCACAGCACCTCGCCGTTGCGGTCGCCGTCCGCCGGGTCGTGCGTGACGGTGAGGCGGACCAGCCGGGCGACCTCCGCCGCCACCGCCTCCGGCACCCCCGCCTCGGGCAGCGCGCGTTCGGCGAGGGCCGCGCTGCGCTCCTCGTTCTCCGTCCGGTCGGGCCGGTACACCGCGTCGTGGAACCAGGCGGCCAGGCGTACCGCGTGCACGTCGTCGGCGTGGCCGGCCAGCGTGTCGATGCGGTCCAGGACGGTGATCAGGTGGGCGGTCGTGTGATAGCGGCGCTGCGGCTCGGCCCAGCGGGCGAGGAGGTTCTCGGCGTACGGCAGTGGATCGGGCCCGTCCGCCCCGGCGCGCGCGGCCAGCAGCGTGTCGTGCCAGCGGTCGCGGAGGGCGGCGTCGGGAGGAGCGGCGTCCCGGGAAGCGGCTTCGTGTGGGCGTGGACTGTCCGTCATGGGACGACTCTAGGACGTGGGGGCCGCGCCCCTGTGCCCTTCGGACGGCCCCCGGACCGCCCCCTGGACCACCCCTTGTCGCTCCGCTGAACTGTCATTACCGTGCGCCCGTGATGATGGATCTCAACGCGGACCTCGGCGAGGGCTTCGGCAACTGGACCCTGACCGACGACGACGCTCTCCTCGCCTGCGTCACGAGCGCCAACGTGGCCTGCGGCTTCCACGCGGGCGACGCCTCCGTGATGCGGCGGGTCTGCGATGCGGCGGCGGCCGGCGGAGTACGGATCGGAGCGCAGGTCTCCTACCGGGACCTGGCCGGGTTCGGACGCCGGTCCATGGACGTGCCGCCGGCCGAGCTGACCGCCGAGATCGCCTACCAGATAGGCGCGTTGCGGGTCTTCGCGGAGGCCGCCGGGTCCGTCGTCTCGTACGTGAAGCCGCACGGCGCGCTCTACAACCGGGCCGTCTGGGACGACGACCAGGCCGCCGCCGTCGTCGCGGGCGTCCGGCTCGCGGGCGGAAGCCTGGCCGTGCTCGGGCTGCCCGGATCCCGGCTGCTCGCCCACGCGGCCGACGCCGGACTGCCCGCGGTCGAGGAGGCGTTCGCCGACCGCGCGTACACCCCGCAGGGCACCCTCGTGCCCCGCGGCGAACCGGCCGCGGTGGTGCACGACCCGGACGACGTCGTACGCCGGAGCGTCGGCATGGCCGTCGAGCGGGCCGTGACCGGGGCGGACGGCAGCCGGATACCCGTCTCGGCGCGCTCGCTCTGCGTCCACGGCGACACCCCGGGCGCGGCGGCCCTCGCGCGCCGGGTGCGGGCCGCGCTGGAGGAAGCGGGCGTCACGGTACGGGCGTTCGCGTGAGCGGCTCCGACGGTGGCGCCGGCGGCGTGCGGGAGATACGCGTCCTTCCCGCCGGGCCGCACGCCCTGCTCGTCGAGCTGGCCGACGGCGAGCACGCCGAGGCCTTCCACGCCGAACTGCTCCGCCGCCGCGAGCGCGGTGAACTCCCCGCCGTACGCGAGATCGTCCCGGCCGCCCGTACCGTCCTGCTCGACGGGATCGCGGAGAGCGCGCCCGGCGCCCGGGACCGGTTCGCCCGCGACCTCGCCGCGTGGCGGACGCCGCCGCTGCTCCGCGAGGGCCGCGACGCGGTGGAGATCCCCGTCGTCTACGACGGCCCCGACCTCGCCGAGGTCGCCGCGCTCTGGGGCGTCCCGGCCGCCGAGGTGGCCGTCCTGCACTCCCGTACCGCGTTCCGGGTGGCGTTCTGCGGGTTCACCCCCGGGTTCGGCTACCTCACAGGGCTGCCCGAGCCGTTGCACGTGCCCCGGCGCACGACCCCGCGCACCCGGGTTCCGGCCGGGGCGGTGGCCCTCGCCGGCCCTTACACCGGGGTGTACCCGCGCCCCTCGCCCGGCGGCTGGCGGATCGTCGGTCGGATGCCGGACCCGGGAGCCCTGTGGGACCCGGCCCGGGAACCGGCGGCGCTGCTGGAGCCGGGGACGCCGGTCAGTTTCGTGGCGGTGGGGGCGGAGGGCGGCGCGGTGCCGAGTCCCCGGGCGGGCGAGCCCGAGGCGGGAGGTTCCGGGGCGGGCGGTTCCCGGGCCGGGGCTCCCCGGGCGGGCGACTTCCGGAGGAGCGGATGACGCCCGCCGGCTCCCGCCTGCGCGTCGTCCGGGCCGGGGCGCTGACCACCGTGCAGGACGCGGGCCGTCCCGGCTGGGCTCACCTCGGGGTCGGACGCTCCGGGTTCCTGGACGCGCCCGCCGCCCGGCTGGCCAACCGGCTGGTGGGCAACCCGCCGGACGCCGCCGTCCTGGAGACCACGCTCACCGGGTGCGCGGTCCGCCCGGACCGGCCGGTCGTGGCCGTCGTCGGCGGGGCGGGCTGCCGGGTGACGGTCGACGGGCGGCCGGTGGCGTGGGGCGCGCCGGTGCGGGTGCCCGCGGGCGCGGTGCTGGACGCGGGCCCCGCCGTCGGCGGCCTGCGCGGCTACCTGGCGTTCGCGGGCGGGCTGGAGCCGGAAGCGGTGCTGGACAGCCGCTCGGCGGACCTCCTCTCGGGTCTCGGCCCCGCCCCGCTGAGCGAGGGCGACGCACTCCCGCTGGGTGATCCGGGCGGCCCGCCGCCGCCCGCCGGTCCCGTCCCCTGGCCCGGCGCCCCCGCCGAGCTGGTGCTCCCGGTCCACCCCGGGCCCCGGCACGACTGGTTCACCGACGCCGCGCTCCGCACGCTGCACACCGCCGCCTACCGGGTCTCGGCGCACAGCAACCGCATCGGCCTGCGGACGGAGGGCCCGGTGCTGGAGCGGTCCCGTACGGGGGAACTGCCCAGCGAGGGCATGGTCCTGGGGGCGGTCCAGGTGCCGCCGGACGGCCGGCCCGTCGTCTTCCTCAACGACCATCCGACGACCGGCGGTTACCCGGTCGTCGGCGTCGTCCCCGAACGGTCCCTCGCCGCGGCGGCGCAGGCGGTGCCGGGGACCCGGCTGCGTTTCGTACGCGCCTGAGCGCGACGGGACCGCAGGGGCCCCGCCGCGCTCCGACTTCGTGCCCGGGGACTCACGCGCCCTTGAAGGTGCGCAGCCGCAGGGAGTTGCCGACCACGAAGACCGAGGAGAAGGCCATCGCGGCCCCGGCGATCATCGGGTTGAGGAGTCCGGCGGCGGCCAGCGGGAGGGCGCCGACGTTGTAGGCGAAGGCCCAGAAGAGGTTGGTGCGGATGGTGGAGAGGGTGCGGCGGGCGAGGCGGATCGCGTCGGCGGCGGCGTTGAGGTCACCGCGGACCAGGGTGAGGTCGCCGGCCTCGATGGCGGCGTCGGTCCCCGTGCCCATCGCGAGACCGAGGTCGGCCTGGGCGAGGGCGGCGGCGTCGTTGACCCCGTCGCCGACCATGGCGACGACCCGGCCCTCGGCCTGAAGGCGCTTGACCACATCGACCTTGTCCTGCGGCATGACCTCCGCGTACACCTCGTCGATGCCCACCTCGGCCGCGACCGACTCCGCCACGGCCCGGTTGTCGCCGGTGAGGAGGATCGGGGTCAGGCCGAGGGCGCGGAGCCGGCGGACGGCCTCGGCGCTCGTGTCCTTCACCGCGTCGGCCACCTCCAGCACCGCGCGCGCCTCGCCGTCCCAGGCGACGGTGATCGCCGTACGGCCGGCGGCCTCCGCGGCCTGCTTCGCCTCGGCGAGGCGGTCGGGGAGACGGATCTCCCACTCGGCCAGCAACTGCTCCCGTCCGACGAGGAGGGCGTGGCCCTCGACGATGCCCTGGACGCCGAGTCCGGGGATGTTCTGGAAGTCCTCGGGGGTGGGGAGGGGTCCGGTGGCGTC
>NZ_JOEZ01000020.1 GCF_000721175.1 Streptomyces anulatus | reverse complement strand
AGAACCGCCTCCAGGCCATCGAACGGGACACCGACGTAGCCTGAGCAGTGGTGCACACAACTTCGTACTCGGTGGTGCACTCAGATGAGTACGCGGACAGGTGACACCTCCCGCCGTCGAGCACATGCCCTAATGCCTGCCGACGAAGCCGCCGACTCGGAGTCGGAAGCGGCACACGACGACACAACGGATCAATGGGGAGCTCAGTGAGCGTCGAGGCCAGCCTCTCGGACAGGGGGTTCATCCTGCCGGGCGAGGTCCCGGACCGGGAGAGCGCCGAGGGCTGGACGAGGTGGAGGAAAACACGGCATTCCTTCGTCCCCGCTCCTCGCCTGTCCCAGGCCCAATACGACAAGAAGAGCAAGCGGGACCGGGCTCTGCACGACCTGCACCGCCGGGCCACCCACGCCAACCTGCCGCTGCTGGACACCCCGATGAGTCTGGTCGTCTCCGAACTGATGCAGACCCGGCTGTTGAACAACGCGATGAAGCAGAAACCGACGACCCGGCCCGGAATCATGATCAACGGCGGTGGCAATCAGGGAAAGACGGAGACCGCCGTCGAGGCGGCAGCCACCTTCGAGGACCTGTGGCTGGGACTCGAGGAGTTCGTGGACGTCCCCGAACTGCCCGGCGCCCGCGACCTGCGGGCCACCGTCGCCTACGTCCAGACACCGGTCACCGCGACACCGAAATCCACCTGCCAGGCCATCCTCGACTTCTTCGGCACCAGCGGCCGCAACATGACCTTGACCCAGCTCGTCCGGCAGGTCCGAGCGTCCCTTCGCGATCACCGCACCCGCGTCCTGATCCTGGACGACATCACCCGGCTCCGCATGCACCGCAAGGACGACCAGGACACCCTCGACCTGATCAGGGCACTGATGAGCATGCGCGTCACCCTGATCCTGATCGGCGTCGGCATTCCTGATTCCGGACTCCTCAGCGGAGGTTGGCAGGACCCGAGGACCGGCCAGTGGGAGTTTCCCGAACCCGGCCACACTGACTGGAAAGACGCTGCCTCCACCCAGACTGCACGACGCTTCGACCTCGTGGACCTGCAGCCATTCAGCTACGACACACCCGACGACATCGCCCACTTCGTCGACCACCTCACCGGCCTGGAGGACGAGCTGCGGCTGTTCAACGCACACGAAGGCATGCTCACAGGCGGCAACATGCCCGAGTACATCTACCGCCGCACCGGCGGAGTCGTCGGACTGATCGAGCGACTGATCGAGGACGGCGCCTCGCTGGCCATGGACACCGGCGTTGAAGAGATCACCGAGGAACTGCTGGACAGCGTGATCATCCGCACCCAGCACCCCAAACGTGTCCGAGCAGCCGGCGAAGAGGGCGATGTCCCGCCGGCCCTGCCGGCGAAGAAGGCCGTCCAGGGCCGCAGGCCCCGCAACACCGTCTTCGACGATAAGGGCGTCCCCCAGATCACCGTCTCGCGGAAGTGAGCCGGCACCATGCCCCTGTTGCGTCCGCTGGCCCGAAGCCTGGCCCCACTGCCGGACGAATCTCTGCCCGGGTTCCTTCTCCGCCTGGCCTTCCGGCTGGACACCTCTCCCTCAGAGCTGTCCATCCGCACCGGCCTGACCGACCGACCGAGCCTGGCGGTCCTGCCGACACCGCTTCTCATCGGCCTCGCCCAGGAACGGCGGCACACCTTCGCCAGAATGGTCAAAGCCGCGGACACCGAAGTGGACGCCATGCTGCTGGACACCTACAGCAGTCGCTACCCGCACGCGCGGCCTTCTCCGAGCGGCCGCAACGGCCTGGCGAACCACCAGCACCGCTGGCTGTTCATGCACGCGACCCGATACTGCCCCCAGTGTTTAGCAGGCGAGAAGAACCCTCTCGAAAGAGAATTCGGCGGTCCCTGGAAGAAGTCATGGCGACTCCCGCCCGTCTTTTCCTGCCTTGAACACCGCAGTTTTCTGGAACATGCTTGCCCTGCCTGCGAATCTCCTGTCCTCCACACGGCCACCCGCAGCGGCGTCCGTCACATGCCCCGATGGCGCGAAGACGGGCTTCATCCCGCACAATGCAGGGAATTCATCGGCGGACTATGCGGTCACCGACTCGACCGAGACGCACCCCCCGCCCGGAAACTGCCAGCCGAATATCGAAAATTCCAGACGTTCCTCCTCGACCTGCTGAACCCGCACGGAACTGCATCCGTTCAGGTCCTCGGGCACTCGACCACACCGGCTCACTACTTCACCGACCTGAGAACGGCCTGCCTCATCCTGCGGACGTCCTGGCCCAGCTCCCGTCATCTCCTCGACAACCAAGAGCTCGAAACTCTCCTGGCCGCAGGCCCCTCGACCGAGGAGCAAACCCTCTCTCGCTCGAAGTTCGCCCGCACCGCCAGCGACATGCCCCATCTGGCACCGCAACCGAACGCGGCCCTCCTCCTGGCGGCGGACCGACTACTACGGCTGAACGACGCGGACTCGTTCGCCGGGCATCTGCGGACTCTGCTCAACGGTCATGAACTCAGGCCCTCCAAAGTCGGCTGGGCCCGAGCGTTCCTCGAGACTCGTCCTCAGTGCTCCGAGGGCTTCCTTCAGGCAGTCTCATCAGTAGTGCAGACCTATGCCGGGCCGACTTTGGCAAGAAATTTGAAGCAGCCGATCCGGACCAGCCGTTTCCGTCCCGAGCACATCCCGCAGTTCCTCCAAGAGGACTGGTATCAGAAGTACTTCGCGCACATGGACGGCATTTCAACCGTCCACCTCCGTCGCACCGTCGCACTTCGGCTCTGCCAGACAGCATCCGGCGGATCGATCCAGAAGGCCGCCGACCGGCTCAGCTTGTTCCTGAGCAACCCGGCCGTCACAGCCCGCCTCGCCGAAAGCCCAAAACGAGTGCACCGATGGGCCCGACAACGACCCGATCCCCTCGAATTTGAGACCGCGATCCGCGACCTCGCAGCGGAACTCGACTCACGAGACGACCTGATCGATTACGAACAGCGCAGAAAGAAGCTGCAGGCATGGTGCATCGGCCCTGAGCCATGGAAAGTCATCGCTAGCCACATCGCCCTCCCGGCCGGCGGTTACGCCCCCGGAGGCGGATTCGCCATTGACCTCAGCGACCGAAAGAGGAACATCGCATCCGTCATCCTCTGGTCGCTCGTGACCCAAGGCGAGCACGTGCTCGCCCCGACACCCATCTGCAACCAGCAAGACCCAGAAACGCAGAGGAAATGGCGGATGAGCGTCGACGCGGTCTGGTCACGCATCCTGCACCGCACTACAAGACCCACCGACGACCAGTTGATCACAGCGCTCGAAGAGTACGCTGCCTACCTGACTCCGATCATCGACCACGGTCAAACCCCGTCCGTCGAAGCGAGCCCTTGGACTTGACACGAGGGTGTTGGCCTGGAAGAGCCGCGCACAGTCACACCCGAGCGGGTGTGACACAGCGTCACGACTGGCAGGGTGCGCGCACCACCAGCGGCGCCGGACGGCTGGTCGCGCTCTCCTTGAAGACCCTTGTTCGCCTCGCTACACTTCGCCATAGGACAACCAGCAGAAGAGGAGTGGCTCCCCGGCGAAACGAGACTCGCCGAAAGCACTCTTGAGCGAGCGCCTTAGGAACCGGTTGGTGGCCTGGACCTGAGGCTGGCAGTGCCACGTTTTCGTGAAGCACGTAAGGGCCATAACGCTACGACCTCAAGACTTGCTTCGGCGCACAGGTGCAAGGGTTCGGTCGCGTCAACGCGCATCCAAACCCCAGGCAACGCTGTGGTGGTCTCAGGGGAGCAAGCCATTCCGGGCCTACCACAGCTCGTTCCAGAAGGAATCCACTGTGCTGGGCTTTTTCTCTACCATTCTTGAGGTCTTCAACCCTCGGTATCTACTTACCGTCCTTAGGTTCCTGCCCGTCTTGATCATCGTTGTCCTTATGGCGCCAGCCTTCCTGACGTGGCCGTTCCTCCCTCAGCAGCGGCACGATTCGCTACTTGAGTTCATGCAGAAGCTGATCGACTGGACAAAGGTGACGCGCAACTAATAGCGAGACTCGGGGGCCGGTGATGCTGGACTGCCGGCCTCCGAGTCGAGAGATCTGGAACAACAAGACCCTGCGCACCTGGGGGCCCATCACCGACAGCGCCTCCGCGCCCGGCATCACCGTCACCGCGACCGCGACCGTGAAGAAGATCGAATACGTGATGGGGGACGGCGGCACCGAGGTATGCACCACCGCAGGCACACCGTACGAGAAGCGGTTCGGCGGACGGCCCAGCCCCGACTGCGGCTACCTCTACACCAAGACATCCGCTTCTCAGCCGGACAACGCCTTCACCGTCAAGGCGACCACGACCTGGGTCGTCCACTGGGTGGGCGGTGGCCAGGAAGGCGACATCACCACGACGCGGGAGGCCGAGCCCGCCCAGATCACCATCGGCGAGGCCCAGGCCGTCGCCAAGCCCTGATGCTCCCGCACCGCGAAGGAAGCCGTTCATGAGCACCACCGCCAAGCCGTCAGCACCCGACACTGCGCCCCCAGCGCCGGCGCCGCAGTCGCTGGTGCGCCAGCCCGTCGTGCGCCGGCGCCGTTCCAGCTGGATCGCGCTCGGCGTGGCCGTGATCTGCATTTCCGGTGCCGCCGGCGGCTGGCTGTACACGGAGACCAGCCACCGCGAGCCGGTCGTCGCCGTCGCCCGGGACGTGCCCATGGGCGCCGAGCTGAAGGCCGAAGACCTCGTCGAAGCACAGATCGCCACCGATCCGGCGCTCACCCCTGTTCCGGCCCGCGACCTGAACAAGCTGATCGGCAAGCGCACCACGGTGGGCCTGGCCCGCGGCAGCCTGCTGACCCGCTCGTCGGTGACGGACGAACCCCTCGTCAAGGCCGGGGAGCAGCTGGTCGGTGTCTCGCTCACCCCCTCGCGGCTTCTGGCGACCCGGCTGAGCCCGGGCCAGAAGGTCAAAGTGATCCATACGCCGAAGGACTCGGCGACCGGAGCGGCCGATGACGACAAGGAGACCGGGCAGTCGATGCAGGCCACGGTGATCGAGGTGGGCCGCCCGGACAACTCCGGCGCCCGTGTGGTCGACCTCGCCGTCACCCAGCTCGACGGCACCCGGCTGGCCATCTGGGCCGCGGCCGGAGAGGTCACCTTGTCGATCGTCCCGGCGGAGGGCTGAGATGGCCGTCATCGCGTTCTGCGGCGCCAGCGGCGGTCCCGGCACCACCACAACCGCCCTCACCGCTCTGCTGACTTGGCCGCTGCCGGGCGGACGGCGGGTCGTGCTGGCCGAATGCGACCCGGACGGCGGGTCGGTGGCGGCCGGCTACCTCGAGTCCCGCGTCTTCGGCGACCACGGCCTGCACCACCTGCAGATCGCTGACCGCCGCGGCCACCTGGAGGAGGTGTTCTGGCAGCAGCTGCTGAACCTGTCTGAGCCGGAGGCGGAGGCCAACCGGCTGCTGCTGCCCGGACTGGCCAGCCCGGCCCAGGCCGCGGGCCTGCACCAGACCTGGCCCCGCCTTGCCCAGCTGTTCCGCGACCTGGAGCAGCGCGAGAGCGGCTACGACATCCTCGTCGACCTCGGCCGCTCCGGCGCCGCAGGCGCCGCCAGCGCCCTGGCCCGCAGCGCCGACCTCACCGCCATCGTGGTCCGCACCACGCTGCGCGCCGTCCACGCGGCCAAGCCCAGGGTCGAGGCCCTGCGCGCGGCGCTGCAGTTGCACGGACGCGACAGCAGCCGCATCGGCCTCGTCGTGATCGGCGAAGGCCCCTACCGGGCACGCGATGTCGCCGAGCAGCTCCAGTTGCCGATCTTCGCGGAGCTGCCGTTCGACGAGAAGGCCGCCCGTGTCCTGACCCACGGCGGCGACGGCGGCCGCGGTTTCGCCGGCGCGCCGCTGATGCGCAAGGGCGCGGAGATGGCCCGCACTCTCCAGGCTCTGGCCGTGCAGGAACACCTGCGGCTGCACGCCCCGGCCGAACTGCGCCCGTCCACCGTCCTGCGCCGCCTGACGAAGGGAGCCGCTCATGACACAGCGCGGTAGGCCGCTGTTCCCGGGGGCCACCTCCCCCGGGCCGGGCCAGTTTGCGTCCGTCTCGCCTTCCGGCACACCGGCCGATGTTCCCGTCGCAGCGGACGGCGGAACGGCCGCGCCGGCCGAGCGCACCCCGGCGGCGCTGCCCGGCGCGCCCACGGCCGCCGGCCGCGCGGCGCTGTGGGACTGGGCCACGGTGCGGTCCCTGCGGGACGAGCTCAGCGCGCGAATCGCGCCGGAGTACCAGACGTACAAGGAGTCGGCCGGCACGGAGATGTCGGCCGAGGAGGCCGAGCAGCGCGGCTGGGAGATCATCCAGGACCTCGTGGCGCGCTGGGCCGCCGACTTCTCCGCGGCCCGGCAGATCTCGCCGACGTCCGCGGACGAGACGAGCCTGGCCCAGGCCGTTTTCGACCTGCAGTTCGCCCACGGCCGGCTCCAGCCCTACCTGGACGACGACGCGGTGGAGAACATCCTGATCAACGGCTGCGACGACGTGTGGGTGGACTACGCGAACCAGCCCAACCGCAAGGTCGCTCCGATCGCCGAGTCCGACGAGGAGCTCGTCGAGCTGCTGCAGATGCTCGCCCGGCGCCACGGAGCCGGTGAGCGCAGCCTGTCCAAGGCCTCACCCACGCTGGCCCTGCGCCTGTCGGACACCTCGCGTCTGCAGGCGCTGACCGAGGTCACGCCGCGGCCCTACGTCGTCATCCGCAAGCAGCGGGTGCGCGACGCCAGCCTGGAGAAGCTGGTGGAACTCGGCACCATCGACGCGAGCCTGATGCACTTCCTCAAGGCCGCGATGGCCGCCCGCAAGAACATCATGATCAGCGGGACGCAGGGCGTCGGCAAAACGACCATGCTCATCGCGCTCGCCCGCGAGATCGACCCCCAGGAGCGGGTCGGCACCCTGGAGACCGAGTACGAGCTGTTCCTGCACGAGATCGGCCACCTTCAGCAGGTCGTGCCGATGGAGGCCCGCGAGGGCAACGGGGAACGGGTCGACGGGCGGGACGCCGGTGAGATCGAGCTGGCCGACCTGATCGCGCCGTCGCTGCGCATGATGCTGCGCCGCATGATCGTCGGGGAGGTCCGCTCGAGGGAGATCGTGCCCATGCTGCAGGCCATGAGCGCCGGCGAGGGCGGCTCGATGTGCACCATCCACGTCAAGCGGGCCGACGCGGTCTTCGCCCGGATCGCCCAGCTGTGCATCCAACACGGCGGCGGCATGACGCAGGAACTCGCCTACCTCACCGCCGCCATGGCACTGGACTTCGTCGTGCACATCCACATGGACGACCGCACCGAGCACGGCGGCACGAAGGAACGTTTCGTCCACCAGGTGCTGGAAGTCACCGGCGAGTTCAGCGAACTGACCGGGGCGCCGTCCTTCAACCGGATCTACAGCCCCGGCCCCGACGGGCGCGCGGTGCCCACCGGCATCCAGCCCGCCTGCCTCGACGACCTGCTCCAGGCGGGATTCCACCCGGAGTGGCTGTCCACGTACCAGAACATCGGGGCCTGGACGGCCCGCCCGAACGGCAAGGTGGCCTGAGATGGGGATGCTGATTGCCGGATTCGCCGCCGCCGGTGCGGTGGCCGGCCTGCTGCTGATCGTCGCCGGGGTGCGCGGCACCCGCGCCCCGGCTGCCGCCCGCCCGGTGAAGGTCCGCACCGCCCGTCCGCCCCGTGCCCGCCGCGTCCTGCGCCTGCAGCTCGCCGGCGCCGCCGGTGGAGCCATGCTCACCTGGACGGTCACCGGCTGGCTGCCCTCGGCGCTGCTCACGGCTCTGGCGGTGTTCTTCCTGCCGTGGCTGCTGAACCCCAACCGGACCGCGACCGAGCAGATCGAGCGCCTCGAAGCGCTCGCCCAGTGGACCCAGCGCCTGTCCGACCTGGTCATGACCGGGACCGGCATCGAGGACGCGATCGCCACCTCGGTACGCACCGCGCCCAAGGCGATCGAGCGGGAGGTCGCCGACCTTGCCGTGCGGCTGCACTCGCGCATGGAGCCGCGCGAGGCCCTGACCGCGTTCGCCCGGGCCCTGGGCGACCCGCGGGCCGACCTGGTCGCCGCGGCCCTGCTGCTGCGCATCCGCGACCGCGGCCCGGGCCTGGCCGATGTCCTGTCCGACATGGCGGCCCGGACCAAGGACATCGTCCGCCGCCGCCGTGACACCGAGGCCCACCGGGCCAAGCACCGCACCACGGTCCGCTGGATCTGCGCCATCACCGTCGTGGTCGTCATCGCCTCCTCCTTCAACAAGGAGCAGGTCGCCCCCTACGGAACCCCCCTGGGGATGATCGTCATGCTGCTGCTGGTCGCCGCCGTCATCGCCCTGTTCTGGTGGATGAACCGGCTCGGAGCCACGGTCACCCTGCCGGGCTTCATGGGCAGCGCCGTCCCCGCCACACCCACGGCCGCGGCCGCGCCGGCCGTGCAGCCGGAGGGAGCCAAGTGACCCCGCTCGCCCTGTCATTGCTCATCGGTGCCGGTATGGGCGCCGGCCTGTTCCTGCTCGTGCGCGAGCTCTTCCCGTCCGGGCCCGCTCTCGGCCCCGCCCTGGAACGCCTGCACGGCACCCCGGCCCCCCGCTCCCGCAAGAGCGACCAGGACGAGGCGCCCTTCCTCACCCGCACGGGCGAGGCGGTGGCCGAGCGCGTACGCCACTGGCCCGGCATCACCATCCCGGTCAAGAACCTGAACCTGGTGGGCGAATCAGTCGGTGAACTGTTCGGCGCGAAGCTGCTCCACTTCACCGTGGGCCTGCTGCTGCCGTCCCTGTTCACCCTGATCGTCGCGATGGCCGGCATCCAGTTCCCCATCGCCCTGTCCGGCCTGGTCGGGCTGCTGACCGGCGCGGCGATGTGGTTCCTGCCCGACCGGCAGCTCGCCCGGCGCGCCGCGCGCGCCCGCGCCGAGGCCACCCAGGCGATCATGGCGTACGCCGAACTCGCCGCGATGGAACGGATCTCCAGCGCCGGCGCGCAGGACACCCTGGAGCGGCCCGCGGAGGTCGGCAGCGGCTGGGTCTTCCAGCGCATCCAGGCCGCCTTGCTGCGCGCGCGCCTCGACCGTGCGCCCGCCTGGGAGGCGATGCGTCAGATCGCCGACGAGCTCGACCTGCCGGCTGCCGACGACATCGCCGACATCGTCTCCAGCGCCGGCACCGACGGCGCCGCCATCTACGCCACCCTGCGCAGCCGCGCCGAGAGCCTGGCTGCCGAGCAGGCCGCCGACGACCAGGCGCGCGCCAACGCCGCATCCGAAAGTCTCGTAGTGCCCGTCAGCTTGCTGTCCATGGTGCTGCTGGTGTTCTTCGGATTCCCGGCCTTCGCCCGCATCTTCGCCATCTGATCCACGCAAGGAAGGCAGCATCATGACCGGAAACCTGAACCTGCGGATAGCAGTCCACGCCCACGCCGCCGTGCTCCACCTCGCCGAGCGACTCGGCCGGCACCTGGACGAGCTGCGCGAGGAAGACGACCGCGGCAACAACGACGTCTCGATGATCATGTGGATCGTCGCCGTGGTCGTCTTCGCCGGCGCCGCCATCGCCGCGTTCAAGATCCTCGGACAGGGCAAGCTCGACGGCATGACGGGTCTGTGACCTGTGATCCGGTGCCCCAGCTGGCTCCGCCGCCAGGCGAGACGGCTGCGTCAGGACGACGGTGACGCATCGCTGGAGATGCTCATCTGCTTTCCCGCGGTCCTGATGCTGCTGTTCCTGGTGGTGGACGCCTGCAACATCTACTACGCCAAGACCGCAGCGACCACCGCCGCCCGCGAGGCGGTGTCTGGCGCCCGCGGCTACGGCAGCACCACCGGCGAGGGCGTCAGGCGGGCCGACGCGGTCTTCGACCGCGTCGGAGACACCCTCCTCGCCCCCAGCGTGAGCGCGCGCAGCAGCGCCGACCGCATCGAATTCACCGTGACCGGCAAGGCCCAGTCCGTGCTCGGTCTGAACATCACCGTGACCGAGCACGCGGCGGGCCCGGTGGAGAGGTGGTCCAACCCGTGATGGCGCCGTGGCGCCGGGACCTGGCCGACGACTCGGGCCGTATCGCGCTCGAGTTCGTTCTCTGGGTCCCGGCCGTGCTTGTGTTCTTCGCCCTGGCCATGACCGCCGGGCGCATCATCACCGCGGACAACGCGGTCGACGCCGCGGCCGCCGACGCCGCCCGCGAGGCCTCCCTCGCCCGCACCGCCGGCCAGGCCCACCCACGCGCCGTGGCAGCGGCCCAGGCGGCGTTCGCCGAACGCAAGCTCCACTGTTCGAGCACGTCCGTGACCGTGGACACCTCCGGCTTCTCCGCCCCGCTCGGCGCGTACGGAGCGGTCACCGCACGCGTGCGGTGCACCGTCCAACTCGCCGACCTCGGCAGCGGGTTCGGCTCCAAGACCGTCGAGTCGTCCTTCACCTCCGTGATCGACAGGTACCGCCAGCGATGAGACTCCCGATGCGCCTTCACCCGCTCCGCGCCCGGCTGCGCGCCGATGACGGCTCCCTGTCGCTGTGGTGGATCCTCATGGTGATCCCTCTGCTGATCATGCTCGGGATCACCTACGACCTGGGCGGCAAACTCCGCGACATCGAGCACGCCGACGCGCTCGCCGCCGAAGCCGCCCGGGCCGGCGCGCAGGCCATCGACGAGAGCCAGGCCGTTCCCGGCGACGCCGTCGTCCTCGACCCGGGCAAGGCCGCAGCCGAGGCCCGCCGCTACCTGTCCGCCGCCGGCGTGGACGGCACCGTCACCGTCGCGGGCAACGGCACCACCATCACCGTCGACGTCACCACCCAACGCCCCACCGTCTTCCTGCAGATCCTCGGCCAGCCCTCGCTGGACGTCGAAGGCCACGCCTCGGCCGAGCTGCTCCACGGCGTCGGCGCTCCTGAGGAGTGAGACCTGCCATGACTCCCCGCCGCTCCGGCAGCCTCGCCGCGGACCTCGCGCGCGGCCTGGCCAGCCTCCTGGCCCTGCTCGCCCTGCTGGCCGGGCTGCCCGCCCTGCTGTGGTTCCTCACCGGCGTGCTGCTCCCGCACGGGGTCTCCCTGGACGAGATCACCGCCCTGATGACGTCCCGCAACCTCGGTGCGCCGTTCTTCGCCGTGGTGATGGCCGGCGGGTGGGCCGGCTGGGCCGCCTTCGCCGTGTGCACCCTGCTGGAGATCCCCGCGCAGCTGCGCGGCCGGCCGAGCCTGTCCATGCCGACACTGGGCGTTCAGCGGCTGGCCGCCACCCTGGTCGGCGGCGTCCTGCTCCTGCTGCCGGCCCAGGCCGCCATGGCCGCCCCGTCCCACGCCCCCGCACACGCTCCCTCGGTGACCGCCGCGGCGCCGCAGAGCGCGCCGGCCAGCGCCCCGCAGTCCGCCGCCTCCGCGTCCGCGTCGAGCTACACCGTCCAGCCCCGCGACAGCCTCACGAAGATCGCGCTGCAGGAACTCGGTGACGCCAACCGCTGGACGGAGATCGCACAGGCCAACGACGGGCGCACCATGGTTGACGGCACGACCTTCTCCGCCCGCGGTGTCCTGCAGCCGGGCTGGAAGCTGCTCATGCCCAAGGACTGGAAGCACACGCAGCCCCAGGACGCGCAGCACACCGAGGACGCCGGGCACCGCGAGCACACCGTACGTTCCGGCGAGACCCTCTCCCAGATCGCCGAGGACGAACTCGGCGACGCCGCGGACTACATGGACATCGCCCGCCTCAACCAGGGCAAGAAGCAGGCCGACGGCCGCACCTTCACCGACCCGGACGACATCCACCCCGGATGGCAGCTGGCCCTGCCCCACACCGGCTCCCCCGCCCCGGACAAGCCCGCCGAGGAACACGAAGACGGCGACCACGACTCCCCCGCCGAGCAGGACGACAGCACGAAGGACCCGTCCGACACGGCCCCGCCCGAGCAGCCCGCCGCCCCCGACCGCGACGCGGCCGGCTCCGACACCAACCGGGACACCATGCCCTCCACCCCCGCCCCCGAGCAGACCGCGCCCGAACAGGCCTCGCCGGCTCCCGCCGACGACCACACCCCGGACGCCGAGCCCGCAGGCGAGGACGCCGGGCCGAGCGTCGCAGTCACGGCAGCCGCCGTCACCAGCCTGTTCGCCGCCACCGTCCTGGCCGTGCTCGGCGCACGCCGCGCCCACCAGCAGCGCCGCCGGCGCCACAAGCGGCGTATCCCCATGCCCGAGGCGAACACCCCCAGCGCCGAACTCGAGCACGAGATGCGCGCCAATTCCTCTGCCGACGGCCTCGACCTCCTCCACCAGGCCCTGCGTACCCTGGCCGCCAACTGCGCCCGCAGCGGGCGGCCCCTGCCAGAGATCGAGGCCGCCCGCCTCGATACGCGCGGCCTCGAACTGCACCTGTCCGCGCCCGCCCCGGCGATCGCTCCCTTCACCGAGAGCGAGTCCGATCCCGCCGTGTGGTGGTGCCCTGCCCGCGGCACCTCCCTGCTCGGCCCCGACGAGGGCCGCGACATCACCGCCCCCTACCCGGCCCTGGTCAGCATCGGTGAAACCCCCGCCGGCGACCCCGTCCTGGTCAACCTCGAAACCATCGGCCTGCTCCAACTCCACGGCAGCACCGACGACGTGACCTCGGTCATGCTCGGGATGGCGGTCGAACTCGCCTCCTCCGCACTCACCGACGACACGGCCCTGCTGCTGTCCGGGCTCGGGGCCGAACTCGAGGCCGTCTTCCCCGCCCGCATCCAGCACCACGCGCAGCTCGCCGCCGCGCTGGACGAACTGCGCGCCCACGACGCCCTCCAGCGAGGTGCCCTGGACGCGGCCGGCGCGGACAGCCTGCTGGACGCCCGCCTGTCCGCCGACGGCGGCGACACCTGGATCCCCCGGGTCCTCATGTGCCCGAGCGCCCCTAGCGGGCAACACGCCGAGACCCTGTCCGACCTGCTCTCCTCACGCCCCCGCACCGCCCTGGCGGTGATCACCTCCGCCGAGGAAGCCCTCCAGCTGCCCGGCGCCTGGCTGGTTCCCGCCGCCCCCGGCGCCGAAGTCCAGCTGCCCGGCCTCGACCTGACCGTCACCCTGCAGCGCCTGGAGCCCCACGCCTACGGCCCCCTCCTGGATCTGCTGGGGATGGCCAACCGCACGGACGACGTCCCCGCCCCGGCATGGACCGAGGCCGCCGAGGACAGCACCGCCGCGACCGAGGCGGCCGGCGAGATGCAGGCCGCCGGACGGCCGTCCCGCGAGGTGCCGGTCCACGTCTCCTCCACCACCGCAGGCGACTTCGCCACGGCACTGCCCGACTTCGGCGCCCTCGCCACGGCCGCCGAAGCGGCGGCCGAACCCGGCGAGGCGGAGACGGCAGGCGATGGCGGCCTGTCGCCCGAGGCCTCCGGCGACAGTGCCCTCGCACCGGATGCGGCCACGTACCCGGAAGAGGAATCGGCGTACGACGACTTCGAGCCCGAGTGGGAACCCCCCGCCAACGAAGACCTTGGGGAAGACGAGGGCTCCGAGGACCTCTGGCGGACGGACGAGGACAGCGCCCTGAACCCCGCCGTCAGCAGCGCTGCCGCCCCTACGTCGGAGGACCTGGACGAGCAGGTGACACCCGCTGCTCCGGACAGCGAAGCCCCCCTCGACTTCGACGAGGTGATCGCGGAAGTCCTCGACGAGCAGACCACCGCCTCCAACACCGACATGCCGGACGAGCTCGACGAGACCAGCGACGGCGCGGCCAGCCCCGCCCACCTCGAAGGCCCGCCGGCCGACGAGGCACCGCAGCAGCATCCGTCCCCCGAAGCTGCAGCCGTGCAGGCGCCCAGGCCGCCCCTGGCCCGGGTCACCGCCGTCACCTCCCACATCCTCGCGGCGCTGAACACCCCGCCCGACCCGCCGGCAGCACCACAGATCCGGGTCCTGGGCACGGTCGACGTGGTCGGTGCGCTGGGTCGTGTCGAGTCCTACCGCCGCAACAGCCTCACCGAGATCGCGGCGTGGCTCGTGCTGCACCCCGGACGCAACCGCCACGAACTCGACGAGGCCATCTGGCCCGGCCAGCGGGTGAATGCCAAGACCCGCAACACCTCCATCAGCAAGCTGCGGACCTGGCTCGGGCGTGACCCGCGCCTGCCCGCCGACGCCCCCGACAGCACCTACCTGCTGCCGGTGACCGACGGGGTCTACAGCTTCAACGCCGACGTCACCGCCGACTGGCACCAGTTCCAGGATCTGTACGCCAAGGGCATGCACCACCACGGCGAGGACGCCGACACCGCACTCGCCCACGCCCTGGCCCTCGTACGGGGCCGGCCGTTCTCCGGCATAGACCAGAGCCGCTACGCCTGGGCCGAGCACAACATCCAGGAAATGATCTCCGCCAGCGTCGACGTCGCCCACGAGCTGGCGATGCGCCGCATGTCCGCCCGTGACTTCCGCGCCGCGGCCAGCGCAGTCTCCATCGGACTGACCTGCGACATCCAGGCCGAACTTCTCTACCGCGACCTGTTCCAGATCTACAGCGAGACCGGTGACCGGGCCGGCCTCGAGCGCACCGCCCATCAGCTCAACCGGATCTCGACCGAAACCGGGCTCGACAGCTCGCCCGAGACCGTGGCCCTGCTCAATGCGCTGCTGGCAGCGAACTCAGTGGTGGGGACCGCGATCGCGTAACCGCCCGCCGCGCCGCAGGGGGCATGGGCCCCCGGCCGGCGGGGCGGGTGGGTCGAGGCGGCGTCTGCTGCACCACGACCCGACGGGCGAAGCGGAGCAGAACGCAACGGGACGATTTGTCCGGTGGTGAGATCCCCACACAGCTATTCGGTCACGTGTTCGATACCCTTGGGGAGGGAGGAGGCGACGACGTGACGATCGACCAGGCACCTGCGGGGCGGGTCCCCACCGTGATGCACGTGCGCTGTCCGGACCGTCTCCCGGAGGAGCTGTACCGCCTCGTCCTCGAGCAGCTGGCCGAGCTGTCCCCCGTCGTGCAGGCACTGCCGCCCACCGCGGCCCTCGCCGAGCTGAAGGGCGCCCTGCGCTACCACGGCGTCGGCGCGGACGTGGACCGACTGGGCCAGATGCTGCGCGTGCGAACGCTGACCCGCTGTGGCGCCGACCTTCGCATCGGCATCGGTCCTACGATCAGCGTGGCCGCGACCGCATCTGCTCAGGTCCCCGAGCCTGGAGGGGTGCTGGTCGTGGCCCCCGACCGGGCCGCGGAGTGGCTCGCCGGGCTGCCGGTGGAAGCCCTGCACGGCATCGGCCCCCGGCAGGCGGGCGTGCTCCACGACTACGGCATCCACACCGCAGGCCTGCTCGCTGCCGTCCCCGCCCAGACCGTCCAGCGGCTGCTCGGCGGGCGCGCCGGCCGCCTGGCCCGCGACCGGGCGCGCGGCGCCGACCCCCGTCCGGTCGTCCCGCGCTCCCTGCCCGCCTCCGCGAGCGTCAGCTGCTCTTTTGCCCGGCACGCGCTGGACGGCCCCGACGTGCGCTCCGCCCTGCTCCGCCTGGTCGTGCAGCTCGGACGGATGCTGCGTCGCCGCGGGCAATCACCCCAAGCGCTGACGCTGACACTGTCCTTCGCCGGGACCGGCCGCTGGAGCAAGACCCACCGCCTGCCCGAGCCCTCCGCGCACGAGGACGATCTGCGCGCTGCCGCATACCGGCTCATGGACGCCGCAGGTCTGCAGCGAGGACGCCTGACCGCACTGTCCCTTCGGGCAGAGGAGCTGTGCGACGCCGGCACCGTGCCCCGGCAGATCACGCTGGACCACGCCCGCGAGGCGCGTCTGGTGGCCGAAGCCGCCGTCGACCGGGTCCGTGACAAGTTCGGCGCCGGCGTCATCGGCCCCGCCACCGCCTACCGAGCCGCCTCCTGACCAGCGCCGGAGAGCGTTCATCGAATTGGTGTTCCCTTTGCTGTGGTTTCGGGGTTACGGTCCACATCAAGCAAGATCCCGCCAGGGGGGAAGCACCATGCACGTCACCGAACCAGCAGGCCGGGCCGGACGCCCGCCCGGAATCGTCACCGGCCCCGACGGACTCACGACCCGGCAGGCGGACATCGTCACCTTCATCGAGCACACCGTCGCCCGCCAGGGGTATCCCCCGTCGATGCGCGAGATCGGCGCGGCGGTCCACCTCAAGAGCACCTCATCCGTCGCGCACCAGCTCATGGCTCTGGAGCGCAAGGGCATCCTCTACCGCGACCCCCACCGCCCCCGCGCCTACCGCGTCCGGCCCCACCGTGACACCGGCTTCGACCAGGCGCCCACCGGCACCACCCCCGAGACGGCCGACGTC
This sequence comes from Streptomyces anulatus, assembly GCF_000721175.1. GTDB lineage: Bacteria > Actinomycetota > Actinomycetes > Streptomycetales > Streptomycetaceae > Streptomyces > Streptomyces anulatus_C. The sequence goes on along the minus strand of NZ_JOEZ01000020.1, from coordinate 89,354 downwards.
CCCTTGGTCGGCCAGATCGCCGCAGGCGCACCGATCCTCGCGGAAGAGTCTGTCGAGGACGTACTGTCCCTGCCCCGCCGCCTCGTCGGCGAGGGCCAGCTGTTTGCACTGAAAGTGCGGGGCGACAGCATGATCGACGCCGCGATCTGCGACGGCGACATCGTCACAGTCCGCCGCCAGGACTCCGCCGACCACGGCGACATCGTCGCCGCGCTCCTGGACGGTGAGGCCACGGTCAAACGCCTACGCCGCGAGGGCGGCCACGCCTGGCTGGTGCCGCACAACCCGGCCTACGCACCGTTGCCGGCAGACGATGCCGCCATCCTCGGCAAAGTCGTCGCCGTGCTGCGCAGCCTCTGACCCGGGCCGCCCGGGCGGCCCCGGCTGCACGCGGGCCGCTCGGCGGCGCGTGGATCTGCGGGAGCATGGTGGGGTGGCTTGACGCCTCGTGCGCGTACCTGGCCGGACAGCCGGCACCCGGGTATGGGCGGGCCGATCCGCTGCCCGGCCCGGTGGTTGAAGAAGGCGACGGATAGACGCGCGAAGCCACTGCGGGCCTCTCCACACACCGCCCACCGCACATACCGGCGGATCGCCGGCTCGGGGTCGGTGTCAGTGGTGCCCGCTACCGTTGATGATCCAACGGCTAGCCGCGTACTGCCGTCCGCCGTCGTCACCGGCGCCCCACGCCGCACGGTGACTTTGCCGGTCAAGGTCTCCCGGGGCCCGCGCTGATCTCTGCCTGGTGTGAGTACCGAGCGCCGACGGCAGCGTGGGGCCGTCGCGCCGAGGAGTACGTCATGCCGAAGAAGCAGTCCACCGCCGCCAAGAAGGCCCGCCGTACGACCCGCCAGGGCGCGAAGTACACATCGGCTCTGCGCCAGCACCACACCCCGCGCACCGCGACCGCCCGGCTGACCCCGGGCGAGCGGGGCGCCCTGGAGATGTCGCTCGACGGCCACGTCCGCACCGCGTACAACACGGACAGCCTGCGCAACAGCCTGTCCTGGACGGGCTGGGACGTCGCGGCCGGCCAGGACTTGCAGGACCTCTTTCCCGACGGCGGTCAGCTGCAGCTCACCCGCAGCGAGCGGGGCATGCTCGAGGACCAGGCCACAGAGCTGTGGGGCACGGTTCCCTTCCACCAGACCGCCGATGCCTACGCCCTGGCCGTCGTCGCCGCCATCCGGGGTCGCGGCGGCCGGATCGCCGACTGGGACGTGCACGTCGATGAGGACCGCCGCATCTACATCACCCTCGGCGAGGGCGACGAGGACCGCGAACCGGGCGAGGACCGGCCGCTGCGCTGGGTGGTGGGGTGGATGGACACGAGCGGCTGGTTCACCTTTCTCGAAGCAGCACCGGACGAATCTCTCGGCAGCTGCCTGAGTGATCTGGCCTGCCCGGTCATGGCACTGCCGGAGGACGTCGCCGCCGAGGTCGCGCACCTGTGGGGAGGAGCACCCGTGGGTGAGCCGCTGCCGGGTCTGGAAGAGCCCGGCCGGAACTGGCGCCCGCCCCACGGCTATGTGCAGGACCCGCCGGTGACCGGAGACGCAACGGATGTGGTCTTGGACCTGGAGCGGTCGCTGTCCGTCTACCTCCACCACCCCGCAGCCACCGGCACCCAAGGGGCGTAGCCGTGCGGTCAGCCCCGGCGCGTTCCGGCCATCGAGAGCAGGATGCCGACCGCCGAGCCCGAGGCGTTCGGGACCCGTGACGCACGCGCACGGCCGGCATTCATCCTGGATGTCCTGGGATCCCGCCCGCGACGCTGCTGAGCAGCGCGGAGCGGGCAGGCTCCGGACGGCAGGAGAGCAGCACGGACTTGAATCGGCCGAACCGATCAACCCTCAGAGAAAATGCGCCAATCCGACTGAAATACCCTCCTACGCGTCTTGTGATCATTAAGCTGGAATGAACGAGCCCCGGCCGTCGCGTCCCCCCGTGCATGACGGCCGGGGCCGTTTCGTGTCGGCCTTACCACCGCCCTCTCGCAGGCGGGCCGACGGAACGGTGAGCAGCAGACCCGCGCTCCCGTGCAGGGGCCGAAGTCGCTGGTCGAGGACGGTCCCGGCAGCGCCGGACCTGGTGACACTGACGAACTACCCTGACAGGACGATCTCCCAGGGCCCGGCTTTCGCGTCGCCAGCCTTTGCAGGCCGCCGTGCCCGGGCCCTTGCCGTCCCTCCGAAGGAATCGACGTGGAACAGTCGCCTGCCGTTGCCAACACGCTCGTCGTGCAAGACGAGATGTGGGAGCTGGTCAAGAACCTCGAGCACGCCGCTGCAGTCTCCGAGCCGGCCTGCCACGGGCCGAAGACAGCGGACCTGCTGGACACACTCTTCCGCCCTCGCCGCGTCCTCGGCACTCGCCCGATCCACATCCCCTTTTCAGCGCAACGCGCCAGCGACCAGGCCTAGTCCGGCCGGTCCGACCGCCCTGCTACGGACGGCGCGGGCGGCGCCGAGCCTGGAGGCCATCGGCGGCGCTGCGACTGGCACGAGCCCGCCGGGCGGGACGCCACGGCAGTTCATCTCCCGCCCTGCGGCGCCGGGGATGTGGTGGCGCCCGCCGGGCGGACAGCACTCTGGCGCGCGCCGGCCCACGCCGTACATGATCAGCCGCATGGGTAGGAGCGCCTGGGACACCGAGAGAAGAACCACCGTATGGGTCGACGACGGCGTCGAGGGCCTGGCGCCCGGCATGGCCGGCGGACGCTATCGGTGCCGCGCCTGCGGCGAGCGGCTGATCCTCAAGGGGGCGCGCCCGAGCGCGAAGGTCCAGCCGCACTTCGCACACCGCAGCAACGACGGCTGCAGCAGACCGGAGCAGGAGGCGCTCCTGGATGCCGCCGACGAAGTCGTCATCCAGCTGCGGGAGCAGATCCGCGCGCTTCCCGGTGTCACGCACTGCGTCACTGCCTCCCCAGGAGAGGACCCTGAGCACCCAACCGGCCTGCCGCCGGCCGTCCTGGCCCAGTGCGGGACCACGACGGTGGTGATCGAGGCGCCGTCGGCACTGCCGGGCCCGGAGGCGATCCGGCGCAGGATCCGCGCGGTGCGGGATGAGCACGCGGGGGCCGCGCATGTGTGGTTCCTCAAACGCGACCTCGCCCAGTTCCAGCAGCTTGCCCCGCACCCCGTGTGGCTGCGGGGGCAGAAGGCACTGCACGAGCAGGTGGCGCCCAACGAGCGGCAGAAGGCCATCAACGAGGCCGGCGGCCACGTGTACTGGCTCGACGGGAAGGCGGTCCTCGTCCCCTACGGCATCCGCCGATTCCAGCACCCGGTACAGCCAGGCCAGGACTGGACGAACTGGAAGTGGCGGTCGGACCCGCGCGACGACTGGCGGATCAGCAAGCCGCGCCCGGCCCCCGACGCCGACACCTGGGGCCTGGTGCCGGTCGCGTTCGTCTCGCTCACCCGCACCCGGGGCGCGTTCCGGCCCGCCGACGCCTACCAGGTGATGGACGACCTCTACGCCGCCCAGGAGCGCCGGATCACCTGGCGCAACGAGCACGCGCGTGAGGTCTACGCCGCGCGCGCCACGCCGCCCGCAGAACCGGAAGCAGAAGTCGAGCCACAGCAGTCACCCCCGCCCTCGCCCGTCGCGGCCGCGGACGGGGAGGCCGCCGAACTGCGCACGCCCCCAGAGCCCGAGCCGGAGCCCGAGTCCCTGCCGGCGACGGGGGCGGCGGAGCACCCGGCCGGCGCGACGCCGCCCGCGGGGACCGGGACGTCAGCGGGCATCGTGCCGCCTCCGCGGCCAGCCGGTCCGCCGCCGCCCGTGCCGGCTCCGTCGGCACCCGTGCCCGCGCCCCGACTGTGGCAACGGCTGGTCCGGCTCGCCCGGCGCCGGTGAGCACTGGGACGGCGGCCCGTTCTGGCGGGCTGACAACCACCCGGGGCCGCCCGGCCGTTCGGGTCCGGTCCGCAGTGCGACCAGCACGAACAGACCTGACCCGGGCGGATGCCGTTGGGTACTGTCGGCCCAGGCAGCCAGGGAGGGCAGGCGGAGATGACACACGCCCGGTGGGGGACGGCGATCGCATCACTGCGCGCCCAGGATGAAGCCGTACGCGAGGCACGCCGCCGCGTCGAGGAGGTGATGGACGCCCTCGCGGACGACGCCACGGACCTCGACGAGCACCGGGATCGGCTGACCACGGCGAAGGCCGTGTGGCAGGTGTGTGAGGCGGATTACCTCCGCTGTGCCACCGCCCTGCTGCGCGCCCATCTGTCCCGGGACCGGCCGCCGCTGCGCAGACCGGTTGCGGTGGTGTGGCCGCGTCCGTGGCGACACATGTGGAGGCAACACGCGCACGATCGCAGCGGCGGTGTGTGGCGGGCAATCCCCCGAGCATCGCTGCTCGCCCAGGCCGAGGCCGCCGGCCACGACGAGGTCCTCGTGGACGTCATTGAAGCGATCAGGGATCTGCAGGCAAGTCACCACGGTCACCGCACCAGCCCCCGGTTGTACGAGCGTTACATCCCCGACCGCTCGTCCCGCTCGTCCCTCGGGTTCTCCGACGGCCGAACGGCACGAACGCTGCCGGGGTTTCCCAATCCGGGCCACTGGGTCAACCAGAACTTCGCCCGCGGTGACGGCTGGCGCATCCAGCCGGGCCGCGAGGGCACCCTGCGCACCCTGGAGGACAACGAGCGTGCCGTGCACGCGCGGGTGGAGGCGTTCGGCTCCGCGGTGCTGCGGCTGCTGGAGCACCATCACGGTCCCGCGGCCCCGGGACGGGCTGCCCGTCTCCGGGGGGCGGCCCGCTGGATCGGTCGGGAGCAGCAGGCGGTGCCCCGGCTGACGCCGTGGCCGCAGAAGCTGACCGCCGTCCAGGGGTTCACCCTCGCTGTACTCGGGTGGCTGGTACTCGTGATCGCCGCGATCCCGTGGACGGTCGGCATGAAAGCCCGGGTGCTCACCGACCACCCCAAGCCGATACTGCTCGGCGCTGTTGCCCTGGCGGGGCTCGGCGCCTATGGCATTCACCGGGCTGGGCCGCGTCTGATGCGGCAGTCCGGCCGGACGATCGCGTTGACGGGTGCTGCCGCGGGGGTGGCGGCCTACCTGGTGATGCAGGTGCAGGGGCCGGTCGCGGGCTACTTCTTCGCGGGCCCGTTCGAGCGCTACGAGCGTGAGTTCAGCGACGGCTGCCTGGCCGCCAGTCCCTACCGCGACGACGCGATCCAGTCCGAGGTCGCGGGCGGGACCCTGGTGATCCGCCCGATCAGCGGGGATACGACGCTGCGGCTCGGTCCGGCCGAGGACGGCGGGACACACCCGCTGCGGCCGCAGGACCGCGGCACCCGCGAGGTCCTGGAACGGTACGGCTGCCAACTGCCCTGACTCCGCCGAGCCTGCCCGGCCACGGGCCCCGCTGAAGGCAGGCGGACGGGGCCCGCGGGACTTCTTTACCGAAGGGACTTCACGTTGTGGTGAGTTATGACCGGTTCGTCGTCGACGACGGGCGGCATCAGCCGCAGTTCGTCATCGACGAGGACGCCTCCGCGGCTGCCGGCGAGGCCCAGCACCGGGCACTGTGCTCGTGCGGCCGTCTGCCTCCCCACCGGCCAGGTACACCACAGCAGGCGTGGGCGGCGTACGCCGCCCACGCCCGGCGCTGCCTCGGGCCCGCGTCGCAGCCCGCGTCCCGGGTATCGCTCGGCATGCGGGTCACCCTGCTGTTCCTGGGCTGCATGGTGCTGTGGGGTGCCGGATGGACCGGCGCCGTCTCGGTCGCGAACACCCTGGACCTTGCCGGTGGGGCGGACCTGGCGGTGCGTGCGGCCGGGCTGCTGGTCGGCCTCGCATCTGCCGGCCTGCTCATGGTCGCGATGCGCCGGTTCATCGCGCCGATGCGCGTCGATGGCTGAACCAAGGACGACCCGCAGGTAGTTGGTGCTGCCCGGCGCAGCAGCGGGCCGGACCGCGCACAAACGTGCCGGAATACCGTGGTGGGATCTGCCCAGGAGGGACAGGATGACGGACCCAGTGCTGTACGGCGTCGCTGTACAGGAGGACGAGCTCGCCGACGAGCGCGTCATCGCCTCTTCCTACGACCACGAGGAGGTGCTCAACGCGCTGCGCGAGGCGCCGTTCTCCCGCCGGTACCTGGTCGAGCACACGGCCGACGGATGGGTTGAGGCGCAGCCGACGCACGGTCCCATGATCGCGGTACCCGAGACCGGCCAAGAATCACCCGCTCCAGCACAGGAGTCCGGCACTCGACGGCGGCGCGCTCGCGAGACGTGAACCGGCCGACGGACCAAGGCTCCCTGCGCCGGCGAAGACCGTGTCCCACCACGGGCGGGGCGGTCAGCACCTCGGGTCGGTTCCCGGCGCCCGTCCCGGTGGGGATGGCTTGCTGCGGCAGGAATGATCGCCAGTAGGTGCCGGCCTGCTGCGCGCGGCCGCTCTCTACGACGGCACCGTGGCCAGTTCGGCGCCATCGGTCTCCCACGCCGCCTCGCCGGCCACGATCGGCCCGTGCTTGCGCTCCAGGTCGTTGTAGGCGCTCCGTCCCGACCCCTCGTTCTGGTATCCGGCCCACCGGGTCAGGTCCTTGCGGGTGAGCTCGACGCCCGCCTTCTGGTGCGCCAGGTATATCCGCTCGGCCCGCTGCCTCTTGCTCTCGTTCGCCGGAGCAGGTCCCAGTTCAATCGTCGGCGGCGGGGCAGCGGCGGGATCATCGCCCTCGTCGGGGCCTTCCTCGTCTTCTACGGGTCCTTCCTCGTCTTCGGCCTCGTCCACGTCCACGTTGGCCTGGCCCCCGGCCGGGTGGCCGGCCTGCCCCATGTCGGGCTCTCGCTGCTCGAGGGGGTCTTCGTCTTCGGCTGCTTCGGCTTCCTGGTTCACAGGGGTGTCGCCGGCAAAGAGGTCCTCGCGCGGGTGCTCGAGCAGCGGCTCCTCCGCAGGCTCGGTGCCGGCTCGTGCGCGGTCCGCCGGCGGGCACTGCGCGCGCTCGTGCTCGGCGGCATCCTCCGGCTCGGGCGACGCCGAGGCGGAGGCCGGTGACCGGGCAGGCGGATAGCTGGCCGGCACTTTCTCCAGCACGACCCCCGGCGTGGTGAGCGCGGTAGGCGCGGACTGCTCGGCCAGGTCCTCCCGCTCCGGATGGCGCAGCTCTGCTGCCGGGCGGACGGCGTATCCCAGACGGCTGCGGCGCAGCGGCCGCAGTTCCTCGCGCGTGGCCTTCCTTCGCCAGCGCCAGCCGTAGGCGTCCCGCAACTCCCGGCGGTAGTCCAGCTTCTCCTGGTACAGCGCCAGCGCCACCTCGTACGAGGAGATCGTGCTCGGCCACAGCTTCCTGCTGCGCCAGATCAACCAGGTCGACCAGGGGGCGAGAAGCCACCGGCCCAGCGAGAGCGCATAATCCTCCCGCCCTTCCTCGCGCGCCGTCGCGACGGCGATCGCATGCCGGACCGCCTCGGTGATCGCGATGAACAGCAAGGGAATCGCCGCATGCATAAAAGATGCAAGTATGTCCGGGTAAGAAGAGAACGCGTTGAATGCCACCGTTGCTACGGTCAGCAGCCAGGCGATGTGCCGCAGGAGCGGATACCGCAAGTCGACCCAGGTCAGGGCAAGATCGAGGGCGAGCATCGTGATGATGCCAATATCGATCCCAAGGGGAAAGATAGTGGCAAACCAGCCAAAGCCCTTCTCCTCGGCGAGGTCGCGTACGGCCGTGTAAGAGCCGACGAAGCCGGTCAGGGCGATCAGCAGGGACCCGAACCCGATGATCCCGAAGGTGATGCGGCGGCCACGTGTCCACACGACCCGGCGGCGGCCGCCCCCGACCGCCCCCGCCTTCCCGAGATCGGCGGTGATCGTCATGGACCCATGCCCCCTTCGTCGTGCCCGTGCGCTCGGCGCTGTCGCCTATAGAGGTGCGATCAGCCGCCGCCGTGTGACATTCCGCCCCTCCGCGGTTCGGTGATCGCGCTTCTGAATCTGAACGGTAGGAGCGCCGGCCCGGCGCATCCACCGTGATCAGGGCCCTTGCTTGCGCCGTGACCTGGTCGTTGCTTTCGATCTGCTCCCCGATACCCCATCGAACCGATGGGGCGACTCGCATAGGCTCCAAGATCCCGACATATGCCGGGGCAGAACGACACCGGGAGCCGCCGTGATGACCGTGCTGACCACGACCGTCGCCCTTCTCGCCGGCGCCCTGGCCGGCACCGCCACCCGCCCGCTGCTGTTCACCAGGACCGTGCCCGCCGGCGCACCGCTCCGGCACGCCTGCCCCTCGTGTGACGCACCAGCGCCAACGGCCATCCGGCTCCTCGCACCGCCCCGAGGCCGCTGTGCGTCATGCCGCACGCCTTGGTACCCGTCCCGCGGCCTCCCCGAGGCCATGACCGCGCTCGCCTTCGCCCTCGTCGCCGCCACCGGCCTGACGGGCTGGCTGGCCGCCGCGCATTACTGGGTCGCCGCCTGTGGCACCGCGCTCATCCTGATCGACGCAAAAGTGCACCGGCTCCCCAACATCCTCACCGCTCCCGCCTTCGCCGGGACGATCACCCTGCTGGCAGCCGCAGCAGCGGCCGGAGAACCCGGCAGCTTCGCCCGTTGTCTTGCAGCCGCCGCCGCGCTCGGCTCCGCGTTCGCCCTTATGACCTTCGGCGGCATCGGACTCGGCGATGTGAAGCTCGCCCCCACCCTCGGGGCCTTGCTCGGCTGGCACAACTGGGCCACCGTGCTCGTCGGCACCTTCGCGATGTTCGCCCTCGGCGCCACAGTGAACCTGCTCCAGGGACGCACCCGCGGTCGCATCGCCTTCGGCCCGTACATGATCATTGGTGCGCTCGGTGTGTCGGTCTGCGTGTCGTAGTCCTCCGACGGCCGGAACATCATTCGTGACCCGGCCCGCCGGGTCGCCGCTCCCGTAGCCAGGGGGACAGCCGATCGTTAACCCGCCGGGGCCACCTGACCACGCACGAGATGAGGCAGCTGCATGAGCACCACCGAAGCGAAGACCAGGGCATGGTCTGCCGGTATGTCGCAGGACAAGCTGGCCTGGTACGCCCTTCAGGATTCGCATGAGGAAGTACGCCTCGGCCCGAACGGCCCGCTAATGCCCAAGCTGCTGGCCGTACTCCTCGCCGCCGGCCTCCCCCTGGTCAAGGCCGGACACCCCATGCGCATCCGCGAAGCGCACGGCTGGCGGATGACCCTGCACCAGGACGCCCGAACCATCGAAGTCCACATGCCGAACGAAGACGAACCCCTGCTCACACTGGCGGGCGACGTGCCACCGCGCTGGAACTACCTCGCGAACAAGGTGGGATACGTCGTCTTGTACGTGTCCGATGACCTCGGGCTGCCGCTCCGCGGCGGCGAACAGGAACTTCAGCGTCAGCTGATGGCTGCGGCCGAACGAGACCGATTCGTGGCGGCCTCGATCCCCTACAACGCCCTCTGACTGCGGCGCTCGCGACCGGGACGCTCAGCTACGCGGGCGACGGCAGCGGAAACCCAGGCACGTACGTCGCCGACCGGCCGCGCGCGTCATTCGGCTCGAGGATGAGTTCGCCGTGCTCGCTCGGCACCAACCCCTGCCTCCCTACGGTCCATACGTGCACCGGGCCGTCGTCACCGGTCACCAGCGTCAGAACGCCGCTCGACGCGGCGACGAGCGAGGCACCCAGCAGCGCGACGAATCGCTCCCGGTCCCGATCCGGTACACGGATCTCCCCGCCGATGACGCCGACCGGCACCGCGTAACTACCGAGCTCCAGGTCTCCGGCCTTGGCGACCAAGGCGATCCGGCCGCCGGCACCGCCGCGCGACTCGGCACGCCGCACCGCCTCCTCGGTCAGCGCCGTCAGAACGCCCGCCGAGTAGCTTCTCGCCCAGGCCTCCGCACCAGGGTGCTGCGCGTTCACCGCGTCGAACACGCTCCTGCAGCGAACAGCCGTGGCCCATGCCTGCTGTTCCCGCTTCATCTGCAGGAGCATCTCGTCAGCCGTCTCTCCCGCGAAGGACCACAGCTCGTTCCTCGGGACCCATCGGCTCGCGTAGGCGCGGAAACCCTTCTCCGAACGGGGATCCAGTCCGGCTTCCTCGCACCCCTTGACGTAGGCGAAGTCGACAAGCGGGGCCAGCAAGACCGGCTCCCCCGCCGACAGGGCTTGGACCGCACGTGCGTGAACGTCCCGCCAGTACACGGAAAACGAACCCCGGGCGCGGGGAACGAAGCGAAGGTCTCGCTCGTCGACGGCGACCAGCATGCTGGCACGCGAGTCCTCCAGACCTCGGTCGCCCATCAGACATACCCCCTGCTGTCTTCCATAGGGCCTCTCCGCACATCATCACCGTGCTCTGTCCGGACTGATGCTGGACAGGCTCTCGACCCAGCCATGCCGCCAGGCGTCTACGGCTTCTGCGCGACGCCGACGTAGAGAGGCACCTGTTCGTCGGCGAACTCCTGATCAGGCTCCGGATGCCAGTTGGTGACGACCTGAACGCCCGGATCAATCAGGTCAAGTCCCGTGAAGAAACGGGCGAATTCGTCTCGCGACCGCACCTGCGCGGGTATGCCGCTCTTCCGGTAGATCTCGACGGCCTTGTCCCACCCGGCAGGGTCGAAGTCTCCCGTCACGTGCGAGAGCATGAGGAAGCTACCTGAGGGGAGCGGGGCCAAGAGCTCGTTGACAAGATCGTAGGGCCCGTACTCGTCGGAGACGAAGTGCAGGAGGGCTACGAGCGAGAGGGCGACAGGCTCCTCGAAGTCGAGGATCTCCTGGGCGCCTTCGATGATCTTCCCGGGCTCGCGGACGTCCGCCTCGATGTACTTCGTCGCCCCCTCGGGCGTACTCCGCAGGAGCGCCTCCGCATGGCGCAGAACGACGGGGTCGTTGTCGACGTAGACCACACGTGATTGCGGGTTGACCGCTTGGACGACCTGGTGAAGGTTGGGTTCGGTCGGTATGCCGGTTCCGATGTCGAGGAACTGATGCACGCCGCGGTCAGCCAGGAGCCGGGCAGCCCGATTCATGAAGCCCCTGTTGGTGCGGGCAGCGACCCTGATGGCCGGCAGGAACGATATGACTCTCTCGGCAGCCTCCTCGTCGACCGGGTAACTGTCCTTGCCGCCGAGGTAGTAGTCGTACATGCGGGCCGGGTGGGGGCGGCTGGTATCGATGGGCTTTAACGTCATCGCTATTCTGTTTGCCCTTCGTGTCGGATTTTTGGCGCGGTATTGCGAGCTACGCGGGGCTTAGGAGAGGAGGAAATCCGCATCCCCGGACTTTGCCCCGATAATGAAGGCCGCGATTTCTCCCCGCGTGTAGATCAGCGCGGGGCCGTCAGGGTCGGTCGACTGGCGCAGCGCCACGCGGCCATCGTCGAGAGGCTTGGCCTCCACGCAGTTTCCGGCGTTGCTACCACTCCAAGGCTTCACCCACTCTGCCGCTCCAAGCTCTGTGGCGGCGCGCAGGACGTGACTCATAGGTACAGCTCCTTGCGAATATCACCAAGGAATTTCTTGGTTTCTTGCTTTGAGAATGCGTACACACTCATCTCGCCCAGCGCTTCACGGAACAGGGCGACTTCTTCCTTTTCCTCGCTATATCCGGCGCGGCTCAGGCTGTCGGTGCAGACGATGTCGGGAAGTTCGGGGATTTCGAATCGGAAGATGGTGAATGGCCCGAAGGCGCCTGGGTGGAGCCCTGCTGCGAAGGGGCACACCTGCAGTGTGACGTTCGGGAGGTCGGTCACATCCAAGAGGTGCTCGATCTGCTCGCGCATGACGGCCGCATCGCCGACGGGGCGCCGTAGGCTCGTCTCGTCCGTTACAACCCACAGCTGGGGTGGGGCCGGCTTCTCGCGCGTGAGGATCTCCTGGCGCTTGATGCGCAGGTCGACGCTTCGTTCAAGAACATCAGGCGCCATGCGAGGGAGTCCTCGCTCCATGACGGCGCGGGCGTATCCGGGTGTCTGCAGCAGACCAGGGAGGACGCCAGGCTCGTAGCCGCGGAGGCTGGTCGCAGCCCCCTCCAGCGATACGTGCACCCCGAACCAGCCCGGGAGTACGTCGCGGAAACTCTGCCACCAGCCGGGCGTACTCGCCTGGTCAAGGAGGACGAGAAATTCCTGGATCTCGGCCTGGGGGACACCGTAGATCTCGAGAAGCGTCTTGACGGTGGCGTACTTCAGAGAAGTCTCGGCCTTCTCCATCCTGGTGACCGTCGTCGGCGCGATCCGCAGGGGCTTGGCGGCCTGTGCAGCGGTGAAGCCGGCCGCCTCGCGCAGGGCGGCCAGGCGCCGGCCCAAGACGATGGCCAGCACGGTCGGGGCGGACTTCGGTTCACTCACGCCGGTTCCTTTCCCCTTCGGCCGGCAGCTGTCGTTCGCTGAAGTGTGCCACGGCACCCACGAGGCGAACAGACTGCAGCCCGAACTATGCAGGTTGCAGAGTGAGGCTTGCCAACGCCACAGAGTAGCGAGCATAGTTGCGTGGTGACCCAGCTCACGTAGCCCGGATGCACGCTCCCCCGCCTTCGCCCCAGGAAGGTCCGAGATGTCCGCCCGCCCCACGTTGTTCCGCGTTCTCCTCGAAGAACGCCGATGGGACCGATGGGTGGTCTTCTGCACCCACTTCGAGCGGACCGCACGGGAGCTGGCCAACGAGACCGACTCGCCGCGCCTGGCGACCGTCTCGGTCTCACGTTCCACCTTTGACCGGTGGGCGAAGGGCTACTGGTTCGGACAGCCCTGGCCAGATGCGGCTTTGATTCTGGAGCGCCTGTTCGGAGTCCCCTGCTCCGACTTGTTCAGGCCCGCGCCATCCGTCATGCAGGTGCGTTCGTTGCCGCACAGCCGGGGAGACATACGCGCCGCCGCCACGATCACCGAGCGCTGGCCCACCAGCAGGGTGTTCCTGTCCAGTTCCGATGAAGTCGCCGACTCGTGGGAACTCGCTGGTCGGCAGGTGCTCGACGGCACAACCGCTGCGATCGGCATCCGGGCTGCCACAGTCCGGGACAGCTCCGCCTATATCGAAGCCTCCGACCCAGCGCTGCATCAGTTCTTACGACCGGCCCGCCGCGGGATGCTCGTAGGCGTCGCCGAGCAGGGCGACGACACCCAGCTCTACGTGATCGACGCGGCGAACGCCCGCCGCGCGCTGACGGTGTCTTCCGACGCCGAGGTGCTTGCCCTGCCGGCCGCGCACCTGCTGGACGATCTGACGTACGGACTGCTGTGGTCCCTGGTTCAGCTCGATGACGGGCTCCTGGCGGACGACCTCGCCCTCGCCGAGGAACAGGAGGCGCTGGACACCTACCTCTCGCTGCCGCGTTCCGCGCCGAGCCGGGTGGCGCTGCCCGATCTCACGACGGCCGGAGCACAGTGGCTCGGATCTGCGTTCTGTGCCCGGCACATCGTGCGGCGACTCGATGGGGTGACTACATCCCCTGTCTTCTGGACTCGGGAACAGACCGGTGAGCAGGCCGCCCCGTGGCTGTGGTTCCGTCACAAAGCCGACTACCTCAAGACTCTGGCGGCCCAGTACACCGACGCTGCGACGCCCATGGTCCGGGTCTTCTGCGTTCCGGAGGGCGAGGTAACCCGCAGCAGCCGGTACGAACGCATCCTGCTGCTTCTGGCCATCGCGCTGATGGAACTGCACGGAATCAAGGTCGACGTTCTCGCTGACCCGGAGTACTCCGAGGTCGACGGCTTCGCATTGGTCCCCAGCCAGCGCGCGGCCGTCGCCAACTGGGTCCGGACCGAGGCGATCTGGGCTGCCGATACCGTCACCCATCGCCCCGCTCTGCGGGCGTATCACGAGGCCTTCAGGGAGGCGCGCGCGCACAGCGTGGCGACGGGCCCTGACCCGGAAGCCCGGTTGCGGACACTGGCCGGCTTTTTGGATATCCCGTGGCCATGGCTGATTCGCCGGTGCCGCGAGTTGAGCGAGTGCGGCACAGCGAGCATCGTGCGTCCACGCAGTCGGCACCTCAGCGTGAGCGCGCTCGACGACGTCTTCCAGTTCCTCGGCGCCCTTGCCCCGGACCGGTGAGAGCCCGACGCTGACCCGTACTGCGTGATCCACTTCTCCGAAAGGCAGCCGTCGTGATCTCCACCCCGCGGTCCCAGCGCCCCACTGTCCTGGTGCTTTCACTCGGCGGCACGATCGCCATGTCGGCACCGAGCGGCGGAAGCGGGGCGACCCCCCGTCTGGCCTCTGCTGATCTCGTTGCCTCCGTGCCGGAGCTGGCAGATGCTGCGACGCTGGAGCTGCAGGACTTCCGGCAGATCCCCGGCGCCTGGCTGGAGATCGACGACATCTTCGCCATAGCCGAACTGCTGAATCAGCGGGCGCAATCCGGCACGGCCGGCTTCGTCATCACCCAGGGCACCGACACCCTGGAGGAGACCGCCTTCCTCCTCGACCTCCTGTACACCGGGGAAGCCCCGGTCGTGATCACAGGCGCCATGCGCACCGCGGAGATGGCCGGCGCTGACGGCCCGGGCAATCTTGTGGCCGCTGTGCACACCGCGGCCAGCTCTTCCGCGCGCGGCCTCGGCGTACTCGTCGCCTTCGCCGACGAACTGCACGCCGCCCGCCATGTGCAGAAGGTCCACAGCACCAGCACGTCGGCCTTCGCTTCGCCCGGCGCCGGTCCCGTCGGGTACGTGGTGGAAGGCCAGCCCCGCTTTCACTTCGCCGTGCCGCGGCAGGCGCCGGTGGCACTGCCGCAGGTCCGTCCGGCGTCCGTGGAGGTAATCCAGGCGACCCTGGGCGCCTCCGTGGCCCTTCTGGAGGCCTCTGCTGGCCTCGCGGACGGCCTGGTCATCGCAGCCTTCGGAGCGGGGCACGCCCCCAAGACATGGGCTGAACCGCTGGGTGAGCTGGCAACCCGTATGCCGGTCATCCTTGCTTCCCGCACCGGCGCGGGCAGCGTCCTGAGCAACACCTACGATTTCGGCCCCGGCTCCGAGACAGACCTGCTCAAGCGAGGCCTCATCAGCGGCGGCGGCCTGGAGCCGCGCAAAGCCCGGCTCCTCCTGCTGGCCCTTCTGCGCTCCGGAGCAGAGCTGCCGGAGATCAGGGACGCCTTCGAACTCCGCCGACGCTGATTTCCCCCACAAGATCGAATTCTGAGATCGAGGAGCCACATGCGTGCCACTGAAGTCACCACCGGGCGGCGGTTCGTCGTCGCTCTCGATGATGGCGAAGACTTCTTCCCTGCGCTGGACGCCTTCTGCCGCGACACCGGGATCCGGGCTGGCCACATCCCGACGTTCATCGGCGGCTTCAGCAGTGTCCGGCTGGTGGGCTCGTGCGGCCCACTCGAGCACCCGGAGCGCCCTCTGTGGGACGAGATCAAGGTCGAGACCCTCGAAGTGCTCGGAGCCGGCACGCTCGCGTGGGACACCGTGAACAGCAAGGTCGCACCTCACATCCACGTGACCGCCGGCCTGAAAGGGGCCTCTGCCGATGGACGAACGAGTCACCTCCTGGGCGGCACCGTGCAGTTCATCAGCGAGCTCGTCATCGAGGAGTGGACCGCCCCTACGGTGACCCGGCCGCAGAGCCCCGATCTGTATGACGTTCCCCTTCTCACCTTCGGCGACTCGAACTGAGCCAGGGAGAAGGCGATGCGGCGCGCGACCCGGTTCCGGCAGTTGGTGGAGGAGAAC
Organism: Streptomyces anulatus; assembly: GCF_000721175.1. Classification (GTDB taxonomy): domain Bacteria; phylum Actinomycetota; class Actinomycetes; order Streptomycetales; family Streptomycetaceae; genus Streptomyces; species Streptomyces anulatus_C. Next base: position 73,688 of record NZ_JOEZ01000020.1, on the reverse strand, counting down.
CACTGGACGGTGTTCGCCACGTTCAGCATCCACTTCCAGCGTGCCGCCCGCGACGTCGCCCGTATCGACGGCGACCCGCGGCTGGCGGCGGTCACGGTCTCGTCTCGTAGTTTCGACCGGTGGTTGGCCGGGGACCTCAAGAGGATGCCCTGGCCTCCCACCTGCCGTGTGCTGGAGCATCTGCTCGGGGAGCCGGCAGTGGCGCTGTTCGGACCACCAACCGGTGAGCCTCCCAGCACCACCGATGCCGCGACAGCCGAGGCCGGGCCAGGAACACCCACCCCTGACTTCGCGCCCCTGCTCACTCTGCCCGGAGCTGCACCGCCCGAGAGCGCCGGCCCGTTGCCCTACCTGGGGGCGCTGGAGTCGTTCAGGCACGCTGATCGTCAACTCGGCGCTGGACATGTCTATTCGTCGCTCCAGCAGTATCTTCAGACCTCCATCGCGGTTGATCTGTTCGGGCCCAAGGGGCGGTCCCCCGAAGCTGACGTGTTTCTGGCCGCAGCAGTCCTCACGGAAATGGCGGGCTGGATGGCCCATGACCTGGGACGCGACACGGAGGCCTCCGAACACTTCAGGGTCGCCTTCGGTCTCGCGCACGCGACTCCTGAAACATCTGTGGGAGCGAACGTCCTGGCGAGCACGAGCCACTTGGCCCTGCAACTCGGCGACGCCGGGCAGGCACTGGCCCTAGCCCGCCGCGGACATGAACGCATGGCGACCACCGAGCCTATCCCGGTGCTCACCGCCCGCCTTCACGCCATGGAGGGTCGCGCTCACGCCAGGATCGGAGACGATGTGGCCGCCCAACGCGCTCTGGAAACAGCGCGCGCAATTCTGGAAGACGCCTCCGCTGTGCCGCCCCCGCATTGGATTGCCCCCTTCGATCAGGCTGCACTCGCCAGCGAGTCAGCGCTCGCCCTCCGCGACCTGGGCATGCTCAGTGTGGCGACCATCGAAGCCGAGCGCGCCGTGGCGTTGCGTGGAGAGAACCGTGCCCGCAGTCGGGCATTCAGCCAGTCCGCGCTCGCCGAGCTTCTCGTCCAAAGTGGGGACCTCGAAGCGGCCTGTGCCACCGGGGTGCAGCTTGTGGCCGCTTGTGAGCCGCTCGGCTCGTCACGGGTCACCGAACATCTGCACGCCCTTAGTCGAACTCTCACTCCCTTCCGAGACGTCCCGCAGGTGCGGGACGTGCTGGAGCAGTTGGTACAGGTCAACCGTCGCCGTTCGGCCCTGCTGGCCAGCTTCGACGCCCGTCCGGGAATGGGCAGGTATCCATGACGAAACCCCCTCCTCCCGGAACGCCGGCGTGGGATGCCTACCTGGCCGAGGGCAACGCCAAGCAGGCTCGCAAGCGGGTGACTGCCGACGCGCTGCTTCGCGACCCCGACGGTCGGCTTCTCCTGGTCAAACCCACTTACAAGCCGGGGTGGGATCTTCCTGGCGGGATGGCGGAGTCCAACGAGGCTCCCACCGATGCCGTGCGGCGGGAACTCCGCGAGGAGCTCGGGCTCGACGTCACGCTGTACGCACTCCTGTGCATCGACTGGGTGCCTCCCCACGGGCCGTGGGACGACCTCATGGCGTTCGTCTTCGACGCCGGGCAACTGTCCTGGGCCACGTGCGCCACGCTGCGACCGCACGACGAGGAGCTTGCGGAGTGCGCCTTCTTCCCCGAAGACCAGGCGCTTTCCCTGCTCCGGGACCGTCAGCGGCGCCGAGCGGAGCAGGCCCTGGCTGCCTTGGGGGAGAGCATCCCCCGATACCTCCAGAACGGGCAGCCGCTCTGGAACCCAGGCCGTACTCCGGCACAAGAGCAGCAGCCGACCGTCCGAACCGAACCCGAGGGGGGAGCCCGGTGACCAGCACGACCACCACGCGGTTCGCGCTCCTGGTCCAGGAGAACCAGTGGGATTCGTACGAGAAGTTCTGTATCCACTTCGCCAAAGCCGCTGCGCGCGCCGCCGAGAAGGAGAACGATCCCCGGCTCGCCCGCGTCGAAGTGTCCCGCAGCAGTTTCGACCGGTATATGGGCCGCCGCGGCTCGATCAAGAGCACACCCCGGCGGGACGCCTATCTCGTACTCCGCCACATGTTCAACATGGCCCCCGAGCGGCTCTTCGAGCCCGTGGAACCTGGGGCGCTGGTCTCGCTGCGGGCCAGCGCTGACCTCGCCAGTGCATCGGCGGCCAGCCTCGGCTTCGACGACCCGCTGGCCGTCGTCGCCCAGACGCACAAGCTGACCAGCTCCAACGCGGACGACCCGGTCCTGGTCATGGTGAGACGGTCCATCTCGGGCATCATCGACCGCTACGAGGCGCAGGGGCCACAGCAGCTGGCGGGCGAAGCCCGAGTCGTGCGCGAAATGCTGCACGGCGTCCTGGCCGGCCAGCAGCCCCCGCGGGTCCGTACGGAACTCTTCCGCCTCGCCTCCCAAGCCGCCGGGCTTCTGGGGTACATGGCCGTCAATGCTGGTGCGACCTATGACCTGGTGAACGCGTACTGCTCGGAGGCGGAGTCCCTGGCACGCGAGGTCGGCGACGTCCCCATGGAGATGTGGGCGAGCGGGACCCGCTCTCTGGGGCTGTACTACCAGAAGCGGTACGCGGAAGCCGACGACGCAGCCCTGGCCGGAATCGCTCTCGCCCCGGACAACCCGCAGGCGATCCGGCTGCTCGTCAACGGGCGCTCCCGCGCGCTCGCCCGACTCGACGATCGGCGTGGCGCCGAGCAGGCGATCGGCCAGGCCCTGGAGCTCTCCGACCGGCAAGCCGCCCTGCCCGGCGGCCTCACTTCGTGCATCAGCTTCGAGCCGTACTCCATGGCTCGCACCTTGGCCAACGCCATCACCACACGCCTCTCGCTCGGCGACACAGCCGAGGTCCTGACGCACGCGGAGCAGATCGACGAGCTGATCGCACACTCCGACTCCGACTGGAGCCGCGCCCTGGTAGGGCTCGATACGGCAACGGCCCTACTGCAGCAGCCATCTCCCGAGGTCGAGCAGGCCATGGCGTTGGGCCGGCGAGCCCTCAGGTCCGGAACCACCGCGCCCATCAGGTCTGTGTGGGAACGCGCGAACGAGCTCTACCAATGCGCCGAGCGGTGGCATGACGAACCCGATGTGGGGGACTATGCCGAGGAGCTGCGGACGTGGCGGTCACAGCCGCAGGCCGGAATGATCGTGGTCGGCTCGCGCGCTCAGATCGCGCCCTGACATATCTAGGAGATCCGTGGCGCCCGAGCTGGCCGTCGACACCAGGGCCTTCCCCTGCGCACCCCCCGCCGACCTCGACGACTCCCGCGTGATTGTCGAGCACGACTGGCGGGCCTTCCAAGCTGTCGACCGCATGAAGAACCACTGGGATCGCCCGGGATGGTCGGAACGGCAGCAGGCCTACTACTGGATGCTCACCTTCGCCGACGCCACCGCCCTGGTGCGACGCACGGAGCACTGCCAGGGCGCGCTCGAGCATCTCAGCATGGACCTGGTGCCCGCCGACGGCCTGCACGTCACCCTGCTCCGGATCGGTGCCACGGAAGGAGTGTCACATCCCCAGCTCGAGCACCTGATCTCCATGGCGGAGCACTTGTCCGTAGGTGAGTTCCGCATTCTGGCTCATCCCCTTGCCGGCAGCCGCGGTGCCGTCCGCTTCAGCCTCACCCCGTGGAGACCGCTCGTCGGCCTCCACGCTGCGCTCAGCGCGCTCGGCGCTCAAGCCGGCGTGCCCGGCGGCAAGCCGACCAGCACCTTCCGGCCGCATCTGGGAGTGGCCTACAACAACGCCGAGCGCCCGGCAGCGCCGGTCGTCGACGTGGTGTCGCAACTGCGCTCGCTTCCCCCAGTAGCTCTCGATGTCTCGTCAGTGGACCTGGTGAAGCTCCGCCGCCAGGGAAGGACCTACCGGTGGGAGACCATCCGCACGCTTCCGCTGCGCCCAACGGGATTGGCCTCGGCTGCCGAGGGAGCCGCACCAGGTGCGCAGTGATCCTTCACGTGGCTCATGTGACCGGAACCAGAGTGGTGCCGCTCACGGTGAGCAGCCGCATGCCCGCTGATCGGGCCGCGGCGATGCCGTCGGATGCGTCGTCCACCGCCAGGCAGTGCGAGGGCGCCACGCCCAGCTGTCGCGCCGCTTCCAGGTAGACGTCGGGAGCGGGTTTGCCGCGCGCCACGGACTCGGCAGTGACCACGATCGGAAGGAGCCCGTTCAGTCCCAGGCGCTCGATCCCGGTGTGCACCAGGACTGCGGCCGCGCTGGACGCGACGGCCCGGGGGATCCTGCGTGCACGGGCCTGCTCGAGCAGTTCCAGGGTCGCCGTGATCACTGCAGGCGGGGGCCCGTTCAGCAGGCGTTGGCGGCTGGCGTGGACCACCTCTTCGACCGGGAGCTCGCGCTCGCCGGCCAGGACCCGCAGGAGGTCGCGTACCGGCAACCCGGCATGCACCGTGTACCAGTCCTCCTCGACCGTGAGTCCGTACGGCACGAGCGCTTGGCGCAGCGCGTCGAGACGCCGCCGGCCGTTGTCGACGACCGTGCCGTCCCAGTCCACGATGAGACCGGCGGTGTCGCCCAGGAGATCAGTCATGGAGGCCTCGGCTGTGGAGGACCCGGCCGTTCGGGTCGACGGTCACAAGAGTCTCCGGCACGTCTCCGCCGTCCACCGGCCACAGCAGGCGTCCGAGGGACTTCAAACGAATCACCTGGAACCCCGGCAGCTCCGGAGTGGCGACGTCCTCGTCCACGATCAGCACCCCCACCGTCCCGTGCTCGGCCGACGCCGTGAGGGTGGGGAGCACAGGGTGATGCTCTGCCGGTGAGTGCAGCAGGAGGGTAGCGGCACGCCCGTCGTGCGCGGCGGTGGCCGGCAGGCGCTGGAGCACGACGGCCGCTCCGTCCAGGCGGGCGCGCTCGGTCCGTTGCTCCGGAATGCCCGCGACGGGCCGCACGGTGCCTTCAGTTCCGTTGACCTCGATCAGGCGCGCCGAGGGGATCGCGGTCGCGGCCTTGACGTTGGTGACGCAGGGAATGCCGAGCTCGCGGGCGATGATCGCGGTATGGGAGAGCGGTCCCCCCGTGGTGGAGACGACTGCGGCGGGCTGCTCCAGCAGGGCGCCGGCCGCCTCGGGACCGAGCGCGCCGCAGATCAGCACGGCACCGGTCAGGGCTGTGCCCTCGCCGATGCGAACAGCCGGCCCCGCTGCGGTGCCCGCGACAGCAGGGATGCCGGTCCAGCCGTCCTCACAGTGCCGACCGGTTGCGCGGGCTTCGTGGAGGGGGCGGGTGAGCGGGCGTGCTTGCACCAGGTGCAGGGTGCCGTCGGCGGTGAAGGCCCACTCCAGGTCGATACGTTCGAGGCTCAGCGCGGCTGCCGCGACAACGGCGCTGTCCAGGAGGGCCAGGCGGTGTTCCTCGCTCAGCACGGGATCAGCCGCCCACGGCGTCGGCGTGTGGAGGTGCAGGACGCCTTCCTGTGACGTCTTGATCTTCGCGAGTGTCTCGTCCTGGTTGACGCCGGTGATCGTCGTCCACTCCCCCGGTGGCAGCCGCAGCTCGTCGGGGGCACCCGGCATGAGGATGATCCGCTGCTCGGCGGGCTGGACAGGGTGGGCGGTGTGACGCAGGCCGGAGTGGACCTCGCCGGTCTGGGTGCCGCTGACGAGTGGTTCGGCCAGGCCGCGGACGGCCTCGATCCGCCAGCGGACGCACCGGCCGGCGAGCACCTCGGCTGCCAGTACGCCGGAGGCAGTGGGGCGCAGCGCGGGCTGGATGACCACGGCCATCCCAAGAGCCGCGGTGATGCCGTGGGCCCGCGCGTAGGCCTGCGCCGTCGGCTGCAGTGCGGAGGAGCGGACCTCGGTAATCGCAGCGTGCAGCGGGCCGGAGTGGGCGGGGGTGAAGCGTGAGGCGTACATCCCGGCGAACGAGACGGCGGCGCCGTCCTCGGCGACGGCGGAGGACCGGGCGATCAGGCCGTACGGGGCACGCCCCTCCGCCCAGGCCAGGATGCGGTCCACAAGGATCGGCACCGCGCTCTCCGGTGTACCGACCGGGACCACCAGGCCCTCGGGAACCGGCAGACCTTGGCGGAGCAGCCGGGCCAGGGCGGCGGCCTTCCCGCCGACGCGCGCCGCATTGTGGGCCTGGTCGAGGGGGAGCAGGGGGGTGGGGGTCATCGGCCGTCTCCCAGGGCGAGCAAGTCGGGTGTGGTGACGCGGGTGGCATCGTGCTCTCTGGCCGTGCACCAGCGGCGCACCAGCGACAGGTAGCGGTGGCGCAACTCCTTGCGCCGTTCCTCGCTGTCGGCGGCCCAGGCGAGGGCGGTGCTCAGGGCGCGCACCGCGGCGAGCTGGCCGGGCCGGCCGCCGGCAGCCAGCAGCGCCGCGGTCTCCCATGCCTCGCGTACGGCGGCAGAACGGTCCAGGGAGCCGGTGAGGGATGCCAGCTCGGATTCGGGGTCTGCGCTGGATGACAGGGTTCGCAGCAGGTCGGCGGCGCGGTCGGGGTCCTCAAGGGGCATGGCGGCAGCTGCCGGTGAGCCCGCCCCGTACAGAGTTCCGGCCCGGGCGCTGACGTCGGCTGCGGCCAGGGCAAGGGGACGTCCGTCACGGATGCTGGCGGCGGCTTCCAGGAGGAGACGGTGCGCCTGCAGCAGGTGGCCGGTGCGGTTCGGGGTGGCCAGGGCGAGCGTGCAGTCTCGGGCGCGGGCCCGGCTGGACAGCACCTGGCTCAGGAGGTCCTCCCACTGCTGCTCGGGCAGCAGCCAGTTGACGATGTGGGCGGACATGACCTTCAAGAACGCCGCCGTCCCCCGCCCGATGGCTTCGTCCGCTGCCTTCACGTCCCGGTCGCTCAGGGCTTGTTCGGCCTGGTCCAGTGCGCTGGCGGTCTGCTCCCGGTGGAGGGCCGTGCGATCGGCCAGGTCCCGGACGCGATCGGGGTCGGACAGGAACTTCTCCAAGGCGGCGACGAGCCGAAGGTGTACGGGTTCGTCGATGTCGACGATGCCCGGCCGCCGCAGCCGCCCGTACGGGGTCGGATCCTCCAGGAGCACCCTCGGCCAGGCTATGAGCGACGTGGTGTAAAGATCCCACTCCAGCAGTGTGCTCGCTGGGCGGCTGCGCTCGTAGTCGCAGGTCAGCATCCCGTTCCAGACGGGTTCCATGGGTGTCCTCCCGGGGTCTGGGGGTCGGATCGGCGAAGGCGCGGGTGATGTGGCGCGAATCTGCGGTGGTGGCCCTGGGTGCTGTGGGAGGCTCGATGCGGGCCTGGGGCGGCCGTGCCCCTTTGGGCCGGGAAGTGCCTGTCGAGCCGAGGGATGTGCGCTGATGGTCGTCAAGGAATCCACCGCGAGCGTGTTCGTCTTCAACCATGGCCAGGAGGGGGTGTGGCGCTGCGCGCTGGTGTGGCATCCGCGTCTGGAGGAGTGGCTTCCCGCCGGCGGACACGTGGAGAGTGACGAGAGCGCCGCCGAGGCGGCGGTGCGTGAGGTGGACGAGGAGACCGGCCTGACCGCCCGGCTGCTGCCAGGGCCGGCGCTGCCACTGCCCGCCGGTTTCCCGCACACGCAGGTCATCGCGCCGTGGTACGTGTGCGAGATGCGGGCCGGCGCCGACAACCACACGCGCGCGCCGCACCGGCACGTCGACCACGTCTTCGTGGCCGTAGTGGACGACACCACGCCGTCGCGGCAGCCGGTCCATGAGGTCCGCTGGTTCACCGAGCAGGAACTGGCCGAGGCGCCGAGCATCGCCGAGGACTCCCGGCTGCAGGCCAAGGAGCTCTTCGGACGGATCGATGACGTCGTCGGGGCTAACTGCATCTGAGCTACCCGCCGTCGGGCCCGAACAGCGTGTCCTGAACGGTGGCTTCCGCAGCCGGTTTGGGACGCGGTTGAAGACCGGCGGCCGCGTCGAGTTCCAGAAGCGTCGACCAGTGGCCCGCGGCCGCTCCCTCCTCCAGCAGCAACCGGAAGACCTCGGCGGTCACCTCCACGTCCGGCATGGCCCGGTGCCGCTGCACGGGCTTGGGGATGCCGTAGTAGCGCAGCAGCTCGTCCAGCCCGTACGAGGACATGCCGCGGACGGTCTTCCGGGCCATCCTCACCGTGTCCACGAGCGGCGTCGTGGCCAGGGTGGGGCAGTGCTCCCCCTGTCGGGCGATGAGCCCGGCCTCAGTCGAAGCGTGCTGCGCCACCAGCCGGTAGGGGGGTGTCGACAGCAACCCGTCCAGCTCGCCGAGCACTGCGGCAGCGGTCGGGGCGGACCGCAGCGCCGCCTCGGTAATCCCGTGGCTCATGTCGCGGGAGGTCACCGGCACGTCGGCCGGCGGCTGAATCAGCGACTCGAAGCGGCCGTCCTCCACCAGCTTGCCGTCCCGCACGACGAGCGCCATCGCAGCGACCTCGGTGGGCTCGGCGGGCCGACCCGCGGGGGTCAGGGCCTCGAAGTCGATCACGATGAAGGTGCAGTGCAGGCGGGTCAGGATGTCCACTGTGCGGCCTCCCGACGGATCGTGGCCGCGATCTGGTGGAGGTCTTCCTCGTCCATGCGGGCGGTGAAGGGCACGGCCAGGAGCCGGTCTACCGCACGGGCCGCGTTCGGACACGGATTCTGGCCAAGCTCGCGGCATGCCGGATGCTCGGGGGCGGTGCGCAGACCGAAGGTGCCGACGCTGTTGGTCACCCCCTGTTCGGCAAGGCGCGCGCTGAACGCCCGCGGGCGGTCGAGGGTGAGGTGCCACAGGGCGCTGTAGCCGTTGGGTTCCTGCTCGTCCGGGGGATGGTTCGGGACGAGGCCGGGCGTGTCGTCGACGAGTTCGTGCAGCATCCTGCATTGGTGTCGGCGGCGGGCGAGCGCGTCATCGAACGCGGCGAGCTGGTGGCGGGCGATGGCGGCCAGCGGCTCGGCGAGCCGGAGGCCGAGCCCCAGTCGGCTGCCGGCCGGAGCCTCGGGGGCCGGGGTGTGCCAGTGGGTGCGGAAGGCGGCGGCGCGCGCGGCGAGTTCCGGATCGTCGGTGAGGAGGTATCCGCCCTCTCCGCTGGAGATGATCTTTCCGTCTTTGAGGGAGAAGCAGCCGATGTGGCCGATCGTGCCGGCCTGGCGGCCGCGGGTGCGGCTGCCTTGCGCCTGGCACGCGTCCTCGATCAGGCGTAGTCCGGTCGCCTGGGCGTACGCGGCCAGTTCGTGGATGCCGTCGGTGCGGCCGGCGAGGTGGACAGGGAGGATCGCCCGTGTGGCGCGGGTCCTCTTGGCGGACAGGTCCTTGAGGTCGATGCCGCCTCCGCCTGGGGCGGAGTCGACGAAGACGGGCGTGGCGCCCGTCGCGGCGACGGCCTCGACGGTCATGATCACGGTGGTGGCAGGCATGAGGACCTCGTCGCCGGGGCCAATGCCGCAGGCCACGACCGCGGTGTGCAGCGCCGAAGTGCCCGAGGCCACGACAACGGCGTGCCGCGCGCCGAAGACGGACGCCAGTTCGCTCTCCAGCGCTTCGGCCTCGCGGCGCCCGGCCGGGTCGGGCATGCGGGCCAGAACCTGTTCCAGGGCCTGCATCAGCGCGGGATCGACTCCGGCGTTCACGATGTGCTCCCGGCGGGTGCGGGGTCCACGACACGGTCGAATCCCATGAGGGGCCACATGTTGACGCAGTCCACGCTGAACAGCGCGCAGTCCGCGCAGCCCGCCGGGCGGAACGCGTCCGCCGCGGTGGTCTCCCGGATGTTGCGGCGCCGCTGGGGCGGGGTCTGGGCGATGCGCAGCGCGGAGGGGCAGTCCCATACCGAGCCGTCGGGTTCGACGAAGAACAGGTCGTTGCCGCCGAAGCAGTCGCGGACCAGGCCGGTCGACTCTTGGACGGCCGAGACGAACTGGCCGGGGTAGTCGACGGAAGGCAGGGTCAGCGGCAGGCCGGAGGCGTAGAGCTGCCCGAACTCCCGGCGCAGGCGCGGAATGTCCGTCTCGGTGAGCACGAGCTCGTCGTGGAGATTGTGGTCGGCGGGCAGCGAGACGGGCTGGGCGACGAAGTAGTCGCAGCCCAGCTCGGCGGCCAGACGGGGCACCGTGGTGATGGCGTCCAGGTTGAGCTTGGTGATCATGCTGTAGATGCCGACTCGGGGTTGCGGCCGGTCACCGCGTGCCGTCAGGACGGTACGGATGCCGTTGACGACGCCCTCCCAGCCGAAGCCGGGCTTGCGCGGCGGGCGCCAGCGGTCGTTGTACTCGGCGTCGGTGGAGTCCAGCGAGACCGAGAACGCGTCCACGCCGAGGTCGACCAGCCGCTCGGCCATGCCCGGCTTGTTCAGGGCCGGGCCGCTGGTGCACACCACGACCTCGATTCTCTGGGTCTTGAGGATCTCGATCAGCTTCAGGGCCGGGGCCCACAGCAGCGGCTCGCCGCCGGCGAGGAAGACGCGGCGGACAGGCGAGTCGCCCAGGGTGCGGGCGAAGGCGAACAGTTGCTGGGTGGGGACGTCGTCCGGCGACTGATGGTCCAGCACGCCGGACCGCGGCAGGGCCTGGAGCGTGGCGTTCTCGGGCCAGTTGAAGTAGCACGGCAGGCACTTGTGGGAGGCGCACCATGAGCGCAGCGCCCACAGTACGGTCACGTTCCGGTCGGGCACGGGACGGCTCCTTTCGGCGTGGCGGCGGCCGCGGCGCGCTGGCACACATCGGTGATGAAGGCGACGGCGTGCGGCTCGTCGACCTGTTGGCGGTCGAGGACGTAGTACTGGCCCTGCTGAGTGTGGGCGAGCAGACGGTAGAGCCGGTCGGCCCGGGCCATCAGGGAGCGCTCGCTGGCGGTGGCGGTGCGGCCGATGCGTTGCTCGAATCGCTGGAGGCAGCGGCGAGGGTCGTCGAACAGCAAGATCGTGGCGGTGGGTTGCGGGCGCCAGGATTCGATCGTCGACAGGATGTGCCAGGCGGTGGTCAGGGCCTGTTCGTCGGAGTGCTGTTCCGTCTCGGCGAGCACGGCGGCCTGGTAGATGGCCACGGAGTGCGGGCCGCGGTCTTCCAGGACGACCTGTCCCGGTGTCACCGGGCCCAGGCTCTCAAAACGGTGGACCTGCAGTCCCATGAGGAGCAGGGTCTCGGTGCGCGGGTGGCCGGTGCGCAGGAAGAGGTCGCCGTCCTGGTGCAGTGCGGCGATCACCTGGCCGGGCAATCCGGCAGGCGGGGCGTCGGGCAGTTCGACCAGCGGGACGCAACGGGGACCGAGGCGCTCTGCGGCCTGGCGGCTGAGTCGGGTCTTGCCGACCCCGTTGGTGCCCTCGACGTTCACCAGCGCGATTTGCCTGCTCATCGCGCCCCCAGAGGGAGGAAGGCGGCGGTGCGCAGCCGGTCGGCGAGTCGGTCGTCGCTCTCGAGCCGACCGAGCAGACAGGCTGTCGTCGTGCGGGCGGCCTGGTCGCGGACGCCGCGCATGGCCATGCAGAGGTGCTCACCGACCGACCACACTCCGACGTCGCCGCTGCCCGAAAGCGCGGCGACTTCGTGAGCGACCTGCGCGGTCAGTGCCTCTTGGAGTTGCAGCCGGTGGGCGTAGGTCTGGACGATCCGCGGCAGTTTCGACAGGCCCAGGACCCGCCCGGCCGGCACGTAGCCGATGTGGACGTCCAGCCGGAACGGAAGGAGATGATGCTGGCACAGGCTCCAGGCCCGGATGCCGCTGACGACGACGTACTGGCCGCCGGATTCCTGGTGCGTGAAGGCGGTGTCGGTGGTGCCGGGGTCGTGCTGGAGGAAGTCCTTCCAGAAGCGGGCGACTCGAGCGGGGGTGTCGCGCAGGCCTTCGCTGTCGACGTCCTGGCCGAGCGCGACCAGGAGCTTGCGGTAGAGCGCCTCGACCTCGCCGAGGTCGATGCCGTCGGTGGTGGGGGGGCGGGTGTCAGTGGCGGTCATCCGAGCACCGCCATCTCCGGGGCCCACGGCCGCAGGTGGGCGCTGTCGGTGAGGACTGCGCGCGCCTGGGGCCCTTGGTGCAGCAGCAGGTCCAGGGCGGAGAGGCCGGGAGTGAAGGGCCCGCGTCCCTGGTCGTACGGAGGGCTGCTGTAGGTGGCGACCTCGACCTCGATCCCGGCCTGCGCGAGGAGGCCGGCGTCGAGGTATTCGGCAGCGCCGGTGCCCACCCGCAGCACGCGGGTGCCGGAGGTCTTGCACAGGTCGATGAGCATGTCCGTCTTCGCCCCAGCAGGGGTGATGGCGGAGGAGCGAACCAGTTCGATCTGCAGCCCGAACGCGTCGAGAAGGAGCCGGATCAGCTCCTGGTTCAGGTCGGCCAGGTGCGTCCACGAGCGGCCGTAGACCGCGCGCAGCGGCCCTTCCCACTGCGGCCAGTAACGGGCGTGCTGGTAGCACTCGGTGAGGGTGCGCCAGTGGCGGGCGCGCCAGCGGTCGTCGGCGATGCGGGCCGCACGGATCGGCTGCCCGAACCGGCCCGTGACCGGCACCGTGAGGCGCACCCGCTCACCGCGGGCATTGCGGACGAAGTTGCGGTTCTGCCAGCCGCGCTCGGTGTACTGCACGTGGTCGAGCAGGATGAGCCGGTCGACGTCGAGCAGGCGGGAGAAGTAACCGGGCCACGGAAGGTACGCGGGCTGGTGGGCGACCAGTACGTCGGTGCGGGCGGTCATCAGAAGGCCATCCGGTAGGGAAGGAACCGCTCGGCGGTCTCCGTGCCGATCGTGGCGCCAGCCGCTTCGTCGAGCGCGCGGATCTTGGCGGTACTGCGCGGGTGCGGGGCCTCGCGGAGCTGGCTGGTGTAGCAGAGCAGCGCCTTCTCCTTGGTCGGCCAGGCGGTGCTGGTGTCCACCACGACGGTCCGCGGTTCGTCGGCGGCGCGCCAGGACCGGTCCTCGGGTCCGTCGTAGCCGAGGACGAGAGGCGGAATCCACCGTATGTCCGCGGCGCCGGGCCGGGCCGCGGCGAGCGCGGCGGTGTGGACGGCCTGGTGGTCCTGGTGGTGGGCGTCGACGGTGGGGATGAACAGGACGTGCGGCCGACTGGTGTGCAGGCACGGGCCGGGCCCGGATTCGATAAGGGCGACCAACTCGGGCAGGTACGTTCCGGGATGGGCGGCGCGGTCGGTGTCGACCCAGGCCACGTGGTGCTGGTGGACGCCGAGGACGGAGCAGGCGGCGTCGAACTCGGCGCGGCGGGTGCCGGCGTCGGAGCTGCCGCCGTACATGGGCGCGGTGGTGCAGGCGACGGCGAGGACATCGACGTCGACGCCGTGCTCGGTCAGCTTGGCGATGGTGCCGCCGAGGCCGAGGGTCTCGTCGTCGAGATGGGTGCTGACCACGAGGGCGCGGTCACCGGGTTTCAGGCCGAACATGAAGGCCCTCCTCTTGTCCGTGGGAAGGGAGCGACGGGACCGCACGGCGCGCCCGTGCGGCAAGGCGGAGACTGATCGCGTCAGATCTGCAGTGCGGCCAGCAGCGTCCGGGCGGCTGCGGCCGGGTTGAAGGCGGCGACACGGTCGGGGGCGGACTGGCTGGCGGCCCGGTAGTCGTCGTGGCTGGTCAGCAGGGCGCGCAGGGCCTTCCACAGGGCGTCCGCGCCGTGCTCGAGGGGGACGGCGCGGCCGGCGGGACCCGCCATGCCCGGCACGTTGCCGAAGTCGAAGGTGATCACGGGTGTGCCGACGGAGAGGGCTTCGGCGGCGGTGTGGCAGAAGGTTTCGGGTTCGGTGGAGGAAATGACGGTTGCGGCGGCTCCGGCGAGGAACTGCGGGACCTCGCGCCAGCCGAGCGCGGGCAGGATGCGGATCAGCTCGGGCCGGGCGGCCTGCTGTTCCTTGCAGGCGGCGATGACGTCGCGCTGCATGCCGGGGAAGAACTCGAAGTCGGCTTCAGCCAGTACGAGTTCAATCGGCCGCCCCCAGTCGGCGGGCATGGCCTTGAGGAGCTCGGCCAGGCCCTTGGCAGGCTCCACGCGGGAGGCGATGCGAATGGGTCCGGCGGCTCGCAACGCTTCGCGCTGGTCCGCGGGCACGGGTGCGGGGTCGGTGAGCAGCGCGTTGGGGACGGTCACCCAACGGCTGGTGTCCAGGCCGGCCTGCGCGCCTTCCGCGGCGAGGTAGTCGCTGGCCGGGCACACCACGTCGACGGCGGCCAGGGCTTGCTGCCAGCGGTCCTCGCTGCTGCGGCGGATCTTGTGAACCATGAGGGCAGAGCGGACGCCGTCCGGCACCGGGTTCAGGTAGCCCAGGCCCCACAAGGTGTCCGCCCAGCACACCGCGTCCACCTGGTGGCGGGCGAGGATGCCGCGCACTTCCTCGATGACCGGCTGCGGGTCGGCGAGGGCCCGCAGGACGTCGTCGTTGAGGGCGGGACGGGGGAGGCGGACCGAGTCCAACCGGACCATGCCCGGCTCGGCGACGTCGCTGGGCGAGGCGGGGCCGGCCGCCAGGATGAGGGGGGTGTGGCCGAGCCGGCGTACGCCCTCGACGAGGGCGGCGATGCTTCGCTCGATGCCCGAGGGGTGGTCGGGCCGGTAGGTGAGCAGGCAGAACGCGATCGTGCTCACAGCGACTCCTTCGTCCGCACGGCGGCGGGCGCCGCAAGGTCTTCGGTGTGCTGGTCGGTCGGCTCGTTCCAGGGGAAGAGGACCCAGTCGAGGGTGTCCCACACCCAGGTGTCGGGAGTGAAGTCGGCCGCCCGGCTGCGGCACAGCACAGCGCTGCGCAGCTGGCCGGGGGCGAGGCGCTCGGTGAGGAAGGGCAGGACGGCCTTGAAGGTGGCGCCGGTGCCGCAAATGTCGTCGGCGACCAGGAGCCGCTGCCCGGACGCCAGTCGGCCGAGGGCATCGGCGGTCGTGGTGGACAGCTGCACGCGGCCGGTGGCCTCCAGGTAGAGGTCGTCGGTGGTGTTGTGCCGGGCGGTGATCTCGATGGCCTCGACGCCGAAGTGCGTCGCCAGTTCCCGGGCGAGCGGGACGCCGCCGCGGGCGATGCCAATCACGGCGTCGGGGCGGGGCTCGTGGGCGGCGATCAGAGCGGCGGCCGTCTGGAAGGCCTCCTGGTCCAGGTTCCAGATGCGTTTGTGCTCGAAGACGCGCTGCACGGGCGCACTCTCGGTACGGGTGAGGGGCTGGGTCACGTGAGTCCTCCGAAGGGGGAAGGCAGTCGGGTCAGCGGGCGCGCTTGTCGCCGAAGGCGAAGATGTGCATCCGCTGGGTGAAGTGCCAGCCGCGGGCGGGGACGTGGTCGGCCAGCAGACGGGTCGTGGCCACGAGCCCCTCCGCGGTGGTGCCCTCCGGCATGACATAGATCGGGGCGAGCCCGAACTGCTCGGCGTAGGAGGCGATCTCGTCGAGCTCGTCGACGGTGCGGGTGACGAACTTGAAGATCGCCTGACCGCTCGCGGCGAAGGCGCGCAGTGCCACCGGGACGATGCGCTTGTGCTCGGCGACGTCGGAGTTGGCGAGCTTGGGCGAGACGTTGAACTGCACGCCGTCGATAAGGAGTTCCGGGAGGGGGGCGATGGTCCCGTTCGTCTCGAACTCGATGCGCTTGCCGCCGGCGAGGAGGCGCTGGACGAGGGGGACGAGCTTCTTCTGCTGCAGCAGCGGTTCGCCGCCGGTGATCACGACCAGCTCGACATCCTGAGCGAGGGCCCAGGCAGCGAGGTCGTCGACGGTGCGCTTGTGGGACTCCTTCTTGATGTCGTAGTTGGCCCAGTCCCAGGTCTCCTTGGTGTCGCAGTAGCCACAGGTGAGGTTGCAGCGCGACAGGCGGATGAAGACGGCGGGCGTGCCGGCGCTCGGGCCCTCGCCCTGGAAGGTGGGCTGGGTGTCGCCGAAGGTGTAGGCGATGATCAGCTCGAACTCGTGGTCCGTGTCCAGCAGCAGGTTGGCAGTCACGCCGTCCTCCGGTTCGGGGTGTAGGTGGCCCAGGTCTTCTCGGTCTCGCTGACGCGCATCTGGATCAACCGCTCCGCGACGGCGGGGGTGAAGTGGGTGAGGAACCAGTGGGCGAGATGGCGGGCGAGCAGTTCCGAGGTCGGCTCGAAGTCGAGCACCTCGTTCAGGTTTCGGTGGTCGAGCGTGTCCTTGATGTACCGCGCGAGCGGCTCGAGGTCCTTGAAGTCGACGACGAATCCCGGTGGTACGAGTTCGTCCTCGGTGCAGGACAGGACCGCTTCGACGCGGTAGCCGTGCCCGTGCAGGCGGGCGCACACGTGGTCCGGCCCGAGGCTGGTGAGCTGGTGCGCAGCGTCGAAAGCGAATCGCTTGCTGATGGTGAAGGTCCCGTCCGGGGCCTGTTTCATGGTCGTCGTCCTCCGTGTCTCCATGCGGGGTGGGCGCTGGCGGGCTGGTGCGCGCGGCGGGGTCAGACCCTGGCCCTGCGCGCGCCTTGTCCCTCGGTCGATCCCTCTATCCCTGTGCGGATCTGGGCGTAGACCTCGTCGACCAGGGCGAGCTCGGTGGACGTGAGGGGTGGGCCGAGGCAGCGGAAGTTCTCGGTGATCTGGTCCTCGTGTGTGAAGCCGACGACTGCTGCGCCGTGGTCGGCCTTCTGCAGACATGACCGCAGAGCGAGCCGGGTCAAGACGCCGGGCGCGTCGCCGAAGTGGTCGCGGAGTGTGCGGAGGCCGGCAGAGATGGCCTCTAGCGCCCGCGGGGACAAGGCGCGGCCGCTCGGCGCTGAGCCAGAGGGACCGAGACGGGGCATGGCGCTGGGCAGTGTCTTGCCAGTGAGCAGTCCATGGGCCAGTGGCGCGGCGAGGATGACGCCGACTCTGTGGCGGGCGGTGAAGCCGAACAGGTCTTCGCCTTCCAGGGAGATCACCGGCGTGAGGGCGTTGAACCGGGTCCAGATGACATCCGGCTTGATGAGACGGAAGAGGTAGAGAAAGCGCTCCGCGCACGCGCTGCGCTCGGCGAGTGTCGCTCCGTAGTGGATGTACGGGCCGCGCATGCCGATGGCCTTGATGTCTCCCAGTTCCTGCAATGTGCGCACCTGGTCGATGGCGCCGCCCAGGTAACGGTCCTGGGGGCCGAAGTCCCAGGAGTCGAGGGTGTAGATGTCGACCTGGTCGACGTACAGGTTGTCGCGGGTCTGCTGGAACTGTCGGTGGATGTTGCGGTCGGCGTAGGCGTGCGGTGCGGATCCGCGGATGCGTCCGACCTTGCTGCTCACGATCAGACGTTCATTGCGGTACTCGCGCAGGATCCGTTCGAGTATCCGTTCCGCTCGGCCTGCTCCGTAGGAGTCGGCCGTGTCCAGGAGGTTGGCGCCGAGCTCCACCGCACGGCGTAGGCCGTCGAGCAGTCGGCCGTCGTTGGAGGGGTTTCCCAGTTCTCGCTCATCCGTCATGCCTATGGATCCGGTGTTGACGCCCAGCGGATGAGCCCTCAGGCCTCGGCCGAGGTGCCGAGGTGTGAGGGTGTGTTCGCCCGTCACCGCGCACCTGCCGGACGGTCGAGGATGGCAGTGACCATCTTTCCGTCGGTGGCCGGCTCCACTTTCAGGCACCGGGTGAGGCAGCTGACGATGAGCAGACCGCGGCCGCTGGTGGCCTCGATGAGCGCCGCGGGGTCTTCGTTGGCCGGGGCCACGGTGAGCGCGTCGAAGTCGGCGCCGCGGTCGATCACGCCCATGGCCACGCCCCGCTCGTAGATCTCCAGGCGCATCCGGACCGCTCCAGGTGTGTGCTTCAGGGCATTGGTGACGACCTCGCTGGCGACGATGTCCAGGTCGTCCAGCAAGGCGTCATCGGCATCGCCGTCCAGCGCGTCGTGGACTGCCGCGCGGGCCACGCGCTGCGGGGCGTCGAGGCCGGCGAGTTCGACGTTGCTGTGTCTCACCAGCTCTCCGAGGCTCCGGTCACGGATCAGCTCGGCGGTTGTTGAGGGCACCCTCGTCTCCTCGTGTTCGAGACGCCCTGGGGCGTGGCCACGATCGCGGCCTGCCTCAACGGTGGCGGAAGACGAGCGGCATCGGTACGCCAAACCGTCGCCACTTCTTCGCCACTTCGCGCCCCGCGACACGGAATTCCACTCCAGGAAAGAACGGCAAAACATGACAAATGAGAGTCCGGCTTGAGGCTGTCCCCCGCCCAAGTGGCGAAGAAGTGGCGACGGTTTGGCGTACCGATGCGAAGAGATCACCGTCATCGTGGAGATGGACCAGCACGTGGCCTCCCCGCGCACTTCTGGGCGGGGAGGCCACGCGCTGGCAGGGGCTTGCGATTCACCGCCGGCGCGCAGCTCACCGTTCGGTGCGCGTGCTCGCTTCCCGGCCGGGTGGCGAGAGGGCCAGCGCGCCCATCCCGGTGCTGGAACAGCCGTGCGGAAGACGCGCCCGGTCCGTCGTTGCCTGACGACCGCGGTGACCACCGGCCCCCACCGTCGCAACCCACGTCCCCTCGGAGTGACCGTGTTCCATGCTCTGCGCCGCCGCCGGTCGGCGGTTGCTGCCGTCGTGCAGACGGCGGCCTTACTGGCGAAGGACCCCACCGCGTTGCGGCGGGTCGCTTTCGAAGGCACCGCTCGCGCCCAGGCGGTGGCCGCGTGACGCCCGCCACCGCGCAAAAGGGCCTGAACGAGGCGTGCGCCGCGCTACGGGGCTTCGTCAGGGAGCACCCGTACGGCAAGGCGCTGCCACCTGTTGAGGAACTGGCGCACCGTATAGGCCAGTCGGTGAAGGTGACCCGAGCTGTGCTGCGTGAGCTGGACGCGGACGGCGAGATCGCCGTACCGCGCCGCGGGGCGACTCGGCGCCTGCGCCCGAACGAGGCGCACCCGAAGGACAGGAAGTTCGTGCGGGAGATCCGTGACGGAATCCGCTCCGGGCGCTACCGGGCTGGCACACCACTGCCCGTCGGGCTGCTCGCCCATCGGCATGGCCTCGGCGCGCGTCGGATGGCGCGGGTGTGCCGGCCGCTTCTTGCCGACGGGCTGCTCGTGAACCGGAGCGAGCCCGGGGGTCTCCGCCTGTGTGTGGCCACCGGAGCACCAGGGGTGGACGGCAATGCGGGGCGGATCGAGGACTACAGCCTGCTCGGCGACCAGAGGGGCTCTGCTCTGGTCCGCCTGGATGGCAGCATCGACTGGTTGTGCCTGCCGCGGTTCGACTCGGCTGCTGTCTTCACCCGTCTCCTCGGCACCTCCGAGCACGGCTTTTGGCAGATCGCTCCCGCCATCCTCCCGAATGGCGTCTCCGCGCCCGTCGCGGTCCGCCGGTACGTGGGTGACACGATGGTCCTGGAAACGGAGTGGACCACCGAGTCCGGCACGGTGAAGGTCACCGATTTCATGGTCCCGGGCGACGAAGCGCCGCAGGTCGTCCGCATTGTGACCGGGATGCAGGGGCAGGTCACGATGCGCTCGCTGCTTCGGGCCCGGCCCGGATATGGGCGCACCGTCCCCCGGCTCGAACGTATCGACGACAAACGTCTCGCCGTCGTGCCCGGTGGGGACGGCGATGGGCGGCTCTGGCTCAACACCACCAGGCCCGTCCAGGTCAACGCCGGCGACATTCACACCGACTTCACCGTCGTCGAAGGAGAGCAGGTCTCGTTCGCGCTCTCGTGGCGGGAGGGCGCCGATAGCCCTCCGCCGCATCCGTCCCCCGATGCCCTGCTGAAGCACACCCTCGACCACTGGGAGGCGTGGGTGGCTCGCTGCACCTACACCGGCCCGGACCGGGTTACGGCAGTCCGCTCCCTGCTGACCCTTGCGGCTCTCATCTACAGCCCGACCGGGGCGATCGTGGCCGCGCCGACCACGTCACTGCCGGAGGAGCTCGGCGGCGTCCGCAACTGGGACTACCGCTACGCATGGCTGCGTGACGACGCGTTCATCGCCAGTATCCTCGCGCGCTTTGGGTACCTGGCCGAGGCTCTCGCCTGGAAAGACTGGCTGGTGCGTGCCTGCGCCGGCACCCCAGGCCGTCGGCAGATCATGTACGGGATCGGCGGCGAATCCGACCTGCGCGAGAAGGTACTGCCCTGGCTCCCTGGATACGAGGGCTCGGCGCCGGTCCGGATCGGCAACGATGCAGCTGGCCAGCTCCAGATCGATGTCTACGGCGAGGTCGCCGACGCGCTCTACGAGATCGCACTCGCCTGCCCAGACGAGGCGCCCGGCATCGCCGCCATCATCGTGGAGCTCGTCACGGAGCTGGAGACGCTCTGGGACCAGCCTGACATGGGCATCTGGGAGATTCGTGGGCCGCGCCGCCGGTTCACGCACTCCGCCATCATGGCGTGGGTCGCCGTAGCCCGGGCCGTCCGGCTCATCGAACTCGGCTACGCCACCGGCCCGCTCGAGCGGTGGAAGGCGCTGCGCGAGACGATCCACCGTGAGGTGTGTGAGAACGGGTACGACGCCGAGCGGAACACCTTCACCCAGTACTACGGGGGGAGCACGCTCGACGCGTCGCTCCTGCACGCCATACTCAGCGGTTTCCTGCCCGCAGAGGACAAACGGGTCATTGGCACGGTCGAGTCGGTTCAGAACGAACTGAGCACCACCGGTGGGCTGGTGCTGCGGTACCGGACCGAGGGCGAAGGCGCCGGCGTTGACGGGTTGGCCGGCGACGAGGGCTACTTCGTGATCTGCACCGGCTGGCTGGCCGAGTCGCTCGACAGGATTGGCCGCCATGAGGAGGCCGCCGCGGTCCGCGAGCGTCTGCTTTCACTGCGCAACGAGGTGGGCCTGCTCGCCGAGGAGTACGACCTGCGCGCCAGACGCCAGTTGGGGAACTTCCCTCAGGGCTTCAGCCACTTGGCCATCCTCCGTGTGGTGTTGATGACGGGGCCCGTGTCCACCCGCCCAAATCGCATCGATCCGGCCCCCGTCTTGTCCGCCGGGACGGTGTCATGAACCGCCGCACCCCTTTCGCTCCAACGCCCACTGTGAGGGGGAGCCGGGTAGGTGAGGCAGGACACGGAAGCCGCTCGTTACCGGAGTTCCGCCGCTGCGTCAAGAGGAAGCTGGGAAGTGGCGAACAAGTGGCGACACCGTCGCCCTTATGCGCAGCTGCAGAGCCCACGAGGAGAGATCGTCCGATTCGCGCCGTCTGTTCTGGCCTCCTGAGTCCGTCGATCACTGTCCGCGACTGCGAAGTGGCGAAGAAGTGGCGGCAGTTTGGCGTATCGGTGGCACGCGAAACGCATCACGCTGGATTCACGATCATTCCGCCTGTCGAACCGTCCACGTTGCCGCTGATGGAGTTCCGATGATCCTGGCCACTCGCCTTCCCTGGCACGTCCAGTTCGCGGAAAGCCCCCGGCCGCGAGCGGAAGCTGCTACGGGCGTTGACGTCGTTGTCACCGCGCTGCGCGTGGGGATGCCCGCACTCGAGGCACTGCGTTCCGAGGGGGAGCCCGTAGGTCCGGTGCTCTGCTGCCCGGCCCACGGATCCATGTTCATCCCCGTGGAGGCCGGCACCAGCCACCGCTGGGGCGCCGCGCATTCCCAGTGCTTGCGGGACTCTTGGGTCTGCGGCGCGGCGTACGGGTCGGGATGGCCCCGGTGTCCCCGTCGGTTCTGGTTACTGCCGTACGAGACGTCGTTTCCCACCACCTCGCCCGGCAGCCTCCACCAGCAACTCAGTGCCAGCCGTGCTCAGTTGAGGATGGTGGCCGCGTGAGGAAGGATCCGCGTGTTTCTCACTCTGCCGCTCGTGGTCGTCCTCGGCGTCGTCGTGGTGCTGCTCGTCAGGAAGTCAGGGCTCAGGCCCTCGCACGCGGTGGCCGCCGTGCTGCTCGGGTTCTACCTGCACGACTCCACACTGGCCCCCACCATCAGCGAAGCCGTCCAGGGCGTTGCGGACGTCATCGGCGGCATCTCCCCCTAGACCGGTCGCCGGGACGGGTGCGCACCCCCGAGCGTGAAGGCCTCCCCCCGTGGCCGCAGCGCTCGGTGAGGCCCGTCCCGGCGGCCTTCCTCCCGCACGGTGCCCGCCAGCCGTGCCACCGCGGCTTCTGCACCCGCCATGCCCCCGCACCTGAAGGACTGTCATGAATCTCTTCCCGCACGTTGTGGCCGAGATAGCGCTGGGTGGTGGACTCACCGCTGTCTCCGGCGCGCTCGTCCTCCAGACCCGCGGTAAGCGTCAGGCAATCCGGGACCGCCTGGCTGCGGAGGAGCGCGCCACCAAGGCCGACGCGGCGACGGACCAGAAAGTGGGCGAGGTCCGACGGCAGGCGGCCGCCGAGCAAGAGGCGCTGCAGGAGCAGCTCACCACGAACTGGAGCTGGTACGAGGCCCTCCGTGAAGAGTTCCACCACCTGGTGGAGCAGCGTTTGCCGGCGGTGGTCGATGCGGAGGCCCGGCGACACCCGGGTGTCTTGGTCCCCGGCCTGGCCAGCGAGATGTTGTCCGGTACCGAGTTCGACAAGCTCCACCAGGCGGTCGTGGAGATGGTGCGCGAGGCCGTGGCCGTGACCCATGAGGGCATCGGCCGCTCGGCCCGGGCCGGCGTCCGCGGAACCGCGGACGAAGTCCAGACCTTCCTGACCAAGCTGCAGATGAAGATCGATGAGGAGCTGGGCAAGCACTCGCAAGCCAGCACCTACCACCAGAGCCTGATCGAGATCGACCACTTCGCTACGCGAGCCCTGCACATGGTCCAGCGCCTGCGGATTCTCGCCGGTTCATGGCCCGGCACTCAGCGAGCGAACGCCACCTTCCGCGAGATCATCGAGAGCGCGCGCGGACGCATCGGCCCGTACGACCGGGTGAACTACACCTACCTGCCCGACGTCGGCGAGCAGTATGTCGAGGGCCGGGTCGTCGAGCCCATCGCTGTCGCCCTCGCCGAGCTGATGATCAACGCGACCACCTACTCCAGCGACGAGGTGACGGTCTACGTCCAGCGGGTCCAGGCCGGCTATCGCATCGTCGTGGAGGACACGGGCCTGGGCATGAACCCGTACCAACTCGCCCACGCCGAACGGCTTCTGTCCCACAAGGTTCTGCTGGACGCGGCGGGCCTCGAGGACGAGCGCAAGCTCGGGTTCGCCGTCATCGGGCGTCTCTCCTACGACTACAAGTTCCGCGTCGACGTGGGTGCCCCCTCAGCGAGCGGTGGGGTCAAGGCCGCACTCCTGGTCCCCAGCGCCCTGATGGGCGAGCCCCCGAGGACGGCAGAGCCCGAACAGGCACCGGTCGCGCCCAGCGCACCCCTTGCAGCGCTCGCGGCCCCAGCACCCGGACCTTCCGCGTCTGCGCCGGCGGAGGCCACGGCGCGCCCGGCGTCGCGAACCACAGTCTCGGGCCTGCCCAAACGCACGCCACAACACCTGATGCCCGCGCCTCAAGGGCCCACCCAAGAGGCGCTGACCGATTCCGCCGACCCTGATGCCCTGACCGCGGGCTTCGACAGCCTGCACCAGGCCTTCCGCACGGGCTATGAGGCCACCGATACCGAACCCGAAGGACTGTGACAGTGACCACCGCCGATCAGCACACCGCCGACTCCACCGACATGACCTGGGCCCTGAACCGACTGTGCGGGGAGCCGGGCGTCATGCACGCAGTCCTGTTCTCCAGCGACGGACTGGTGATCGCCAAGTCGGACGACCTGACACGCGACGACGCGGAGCGCACGGCAGCCGCCCTCTCCGGCGTCAAGTCTCTGCAGGCCGACCTCGGCGCGTTCTGTGGATACCCCGACCAGAGCAAGAGCTCCTTGGTCATGCGGCACGTCGTCAGCGATCTGAAGGACGCCACCGTGCTGCTGTTCGCGGCGGGCGAGCGCACCGGAGTCGGTGTCTCCGTGCGAGGCGACGCGCTCAGCAAGGAGGCCTCACTCGCCATCACGGCCACGCTGAAGATGATCCAGGGCTTGCGCCCGGTGCTCGGCGCCCGCGAGCGGAGCAGCACCGTATGACCGCGCACGGGCGCCAGCGGCGCGGAATGGTGCGGTCCTACACCGCCACGGGCGGCCGCGCCACACCCTCGCGCACCACGCTGGACGAGGCCACCCTGCTGATCGCCGACCCCAATGTGCCACTGGCCGGCCTGGGTGCACAGGCGTACCGGGTGATGGACCTGTGCCTTCCCGGCGTCCTGGCCGTGTCCGAGGTCGCCGTCCACCTCGAACTGCCCGGGGCTGTCACCAAGGTCGTCGTCTCCGGTCTCGTCGACAGCGGTCACCTGGTCGCCCGTGCACCGTTCGTTCCCGCTGCGGAGCAGCACGATGAGGACTTCCTGAGAAGGGTTTTGGATGGACTACAGAAGCTCTGACCGCTATGTGTCGGCCGGGGCCCGCTCAGTCAAGGTGGTCGTCCTCGGTCCGTTCGCGGTGGGCAAGACCACCCTGGTCGGTGCGGTCTCGGAAATCCGCCCCATGCGCACCGAAGAGCAGATGACCAAGGCCGGGGAACTCATTGACGACCTCGGCGGCATGAAGGACAAGACCACCACCACTGTCGCGATGGACTTCGGGCGCGTCACGCTGGCTGAGGACATCGTGCTCTACCTCTTCGGTGCCCCAGGCCAGCCGCGCTTCCACCGTATGGTCCGCTCCCTGCTCGACGGCGCTCTGGGCGGCCTCGTCCTCGTCGACACCCGCCGCATCGAGGAGAGCTTCGACGCGATCGACCTGCTGGAGTCCGCCGGCCTGCCGTACACCGTCGCGATCAACCACTTCGCAGAGGAAGGCGCGCCCCGCTACAGCGACGCCGAGATCCGCGACTCCCTGACCATGGCCGACGACCGCCCGCTGGTGTGGCTGGACGCCCGCTTCCGCCACTCGGCGAAAGAAGGCCTGATCGCCCTGGTCACCGACATCCTCACCCACCCCCGCCTGGAGCCCGCCCAATGACTGCTTCCCCGCGCCCGCCTCGCCTGTTCGGCGACGGCTTCGCACTGCGGCCCCAGGACGCTTACGCCGAACTGCGGGCCGCCGGGCCCGTCGGCTGGGCCGAGATCGCGGAGAACGTGTACGCCCTGGTCGTCACCAGCCACCGGGCCGCGATCACCCTGCTCAACGACACGGCCACCTACAGCAAGGACAACCGCCGCTGGGCCGCGCTCAACAACGGCCGGGTCCCGCCGGACAGCCCGGTCCTGGCCCTCATGGCCTTCCGCCCCAGCCTGTTGTACGCCGACGGGCAGCGCCATGAGCGGCTGCGCATCGCCCTGGAGGAGTGCCTGGCCCGCGTCGACGTCCACATGCTGCGCGAGACCACCCAGGCCCACGCCAACTGGCTCATCGACCGGATCGCCCCCCGCGGGCACGCCGACCTGATGGTCGACTTCGCCGACACCCTGCCGCTGCTGATCTTCGCCGACATCCTCGGCTGCCCGACCCAGCTGGCCGGGCGGATGGTCACCGCATGCCAGGGCATCATCAGCGCCGGTGCTGCGGCCGCGCAGGCGGCGGAGGACTTCGCGCGGATCCTCTTCGAGCTCATCCAGACGAAGAAGCAGCGGCCCGGTGCCGACTTCACGTCCTGGATGCTCGCCCATCCCGCCCGCCTCACCGATGAGGAGATGGTCCACCAGCTCTTCTGCTTCGTCGGCGCCGGCACCATCCCCACTGCGGCGTGGATCGCCTCCGGCCTGGGCCTGCTCCTGGAGGACGACACCTACGCCGGCGACCTCGCCGGCGGCACCGTCACCGTCCGACGCGCCATGGAGAAGGTGCTGTGGACCCGCAGCCCGATGGCAAACTTCAGCGCCCACTTCGCCCGTCACGCCACCATGCTGCACGGCGTCGCCATCCCCGAAGGCGAGCCGGTCCTCATCAGTCACGCGGCCACCGGCACCGACCCCGCGCTGCCGCCCGGCCTCGGCTACGACAACCGCTCGCACCTGGCCTGGTCGGCCGGCCCGCACCGCTGCCCGGCCGACGGCCAGGCCAGCGTCATCGCCCAGACCGCCATCGAGACGATCCTGGACCGCCTCTGGGACCTCGACCTCACCGACCCCGACGTCCCCAACCGGCCGGGCCCGTTCCACCAGTGCCCCGTCTCGCTGAACGTCAGCTTCCGCAAGCAGCCCGCCGATGTCCTCACCGCCACCACATCCGCAGGAGGTACCGCGTGACCAGCTCGCCGATCACCCTCGACACCACCGGACGACACCTGTACGCGCAGGCCGACCAGCTGCGCGCCCAGGGCCCCGCAGTCCGCGTCACCATGCCCAGCAACCTGACCGCCTGGTCCGTCACCCGCGGCGACATCGCACGGACGCTGCTCGTGGACCCGCGGGTCTCCAAGGACGCCCGCAAGAGCTGGCCCGGCTACCGGCCCTTCGCCATACCGTGGCTGGCCGCCTGGGTCGACGTCGTCAGCATGTTCACCAGCGACGGCGCCGACCACAAGCGCCTGAAGGACCTCGTGGGCCGTGCGTTCACCGCCCGCCGGATCGAGGCGATGCGTCCCGCGGTAGAGGCGATCGTCACCAGCCTCCTGGACGCCATGGAGGCCCTGGAGCCGGACCAGCCCGTCAACCTGCGGGCCGTCTTCTCCTACCCGGTTCCCACCCGGGTGATCTGCGACCTCTTCGGCGTGCCGGACGAGCAGCGGCCCGAGATGTTGCGGGTCATCGACGCCGTGCTGGACACCAGCGCCTCCGACGAGACGGCCGCCCAGATCCGCGACGACATGTTCGCCGCGATGCGCACTCTGATCGCCACCAAGCGGGCCACCCCGGGCGACGACATGACCAGCATCCTGCTGGCCACCCACGAAACCCATGGCGACCGGCTCAGCGAGGACGAACTCGTCAGCACCCTCATCCTCATGATCGGGGCGGGCTCGGAGACCGCCGTCTCCCTGATCAACCACGCGGTCGTCGAACTGCTCGCCCACCCCGACCAGCTCGCCGCCGCGATCGCCGACCCCACACGCTGGGACGACGTCACCGAGGAGACGCTGCGCAAACACCCCCCGATCATGCACCTGCCGCTGCGCTACGCCACGGCCGACATCGACCTCGGCGAGGGCGTCACGATCCGCCAGGGCGACCTCATCCTGATCGGCTTCGGCGCGCACGGACGCGACCCGAAGACCAACCCCCAGCCCGATCACTTCGACATCGACCGCGACGATCGGCAGCACCTCGCCTTCGGCCACGGCATCCACTTCTGCCTCGGCGCGCCCCTCGCCCGGCTCGAAGCCCGCGTCGCCCTGCCGGCGCTCTTTGCCCGCTTCCCCCGCCTGCGGCTCGCCACCGACGAGGACGGCCTGCTCCCCCAGCCGTCGTT
This sequence comes from Streptomyces anulatus, assembly GCF_000721175.1. Taxonomy (GTDB): domain Bacteria; phylum Actinomycetota; class Actinomycetes; order Streptomycetales; family Streptomycetaceae; genus Streptomyces; species Streptomyces anulatus_C. The sequence goes on along the minus strand of NZ_JOEZ01000020.1, from coordinate 46,521 downwards.
CATCGGCAACGACTACCGCGAACTGCCCGTCGTCCTCACCACCGCCCAAGCCGGCAACACCGGCGCGGCGGCCTGATGTAAAGGGGGCACGAGGATGTTCGACAACGCGTGGGGCTGGGCCGACAGCACACTGGAGCCAGCGTGGGTGCCCCAGGTCCAAACCCTCGGATTGCCGTGCGGGCAGTACTTCGACGCGGTGCGGGCCGGCGCGGACAGCGCCGCGAGCGCCCACGAGATCCTTGGCCCCCACTCCGGCCCGGTCCTCGCCAACAGCGACACGCGGACCTGGTTCTTCCTCCTGGAGCCCGGCGCTGTGGCGCCCGGCTCCTGGGAGGTTCGCGGGAGCCGCCTGCTGCGCCCCGGCACGATCATCTCGGTCCCGCCGGCCTTCATCACCACCGGCCGCGATGTCCGCTGGGTCGTCCTGCCCGGCCGCGGCACGACCCGACCGGACGACCTCCGTGCCGCCCTCGACGGCCGCACACCTCCGCCACCCGCTCCCCATCGACGGGATCGGCGCACCACCAGCCTGCCTATCCGATAGACGACAAGGACGTCGACAGATGTGCCTGCACCAGCCGCCCTGCCCTGCGGCCAACACCCCCGAACGCGACACGGCCCACATCGTGGCCTCCCATCCGGAACAGGGCTGGAGCCTGTTGTGCAACGGCATTGTTCGTTTCGAAGACACTGGCGAACTTCTGCCTGACGGACGGACCGTCGCGCCATGCCGCACCGCCGGGGCCGCGGCGTGAGCACGCCCGAGGATCTCGCGCCGGCCGGGGCACTGGTCACGGGGACCTACCTGCGCACGCTGCGCCAGGAGCAAGGCCTGCCGCTGAGCCGCACCGCCGACATTCTCAGCGAGCCCTGTGCGACCGCGCGCGAGATCGAGACCGGGAATCTGTGTCCGGACGAGGTGATGGTCGATGCGCTGCTGAAGGCCTACGGCGTCACCGCACCCCATCATGCTCAGGTCCTGATGCGGCTCCTCGACGACGCAGCCCGGGGGCAGGAAGTCACCTACGATGGAGGGCCGGGGTGGCTGTCGCGGCTGAGCGCCTGTGAACGTGCCGCCCACGCGCTCGTCACTTACAGCGCCTGGTTCATCCCCGGCTTCCTCCAGATTCCGGCCTACGCCGCCGTGTGGCGCTCCGTCCAGCACGGCGGACACCCGCCGAGCAGGGCGGAAGCCGCGGCCCGCCGCCTTCCGGCCCACTGCGGCAAGACCATGACCGTCCTGCTGGACGAGTCCGTCCTGATGCGTGCCATCGGCGGCCCCGTCCTCATGCGCAACCAGCTCACTCACGTCCTCGAGGCCGCCACAGACGGCTCCATTCGCATGCTCATCGTCCCGTTGGCCGCGCCCCTCGTTCTTCCCCTCGGCACCCTGAGCGAGCTCTTCCTGACCCGGCAGCGCCTTTACGTGCAGGAGGTCCAAGGCGCGATCTACTCCACCGGGCACAACCACGGCGCAGCACGGCATCGGTTCTTGGAGGCCGCGTTGAACAACGCCCTCAGCCCCAAAGCCAGCCTCGCCCGCCTGCGCGAAGCCCGGGACGCCTTCGCTGCTGCGGCCGCAGCGGTGCGCATCCCCGTGGCTGCGCGGAAGGAGGTGGCACGGTGAGGGCAGAGCCGACGTTTCTCACTGAGCCACCGGGGTGCGCCCTGCCCGCCCCGGGGTACTCCGCGCAGCGTCTTCAGACGCTCTTGGCTCCCTCTCCTCCGTACCGGTTGACCGTGCAGCAGGTGCTCGATGCGCTGGACTTGCTTGCCACGGCCACCAGTGCCGGCGGCTCCATCACCTGCGTGATCGGGGTGCCCGGTCCCTCGGGCGCGCTGACCCCGGCGGAAACCCTGGCCGCCCATCATCGGGTCCCGTTCCATCCGGTTGGCGAAATGCCGGACCAGAGCTGGGCCGACCGGATCCTGGTGGTCTGCGACAGCGACCGCTCTCCCGAATTGCGGCGCGCTGTCGACGAGTTGGAGAGAGGACTCGCCCAAGGCGGACGCGTCGAGACAGCCGTTCTGGTATCCCACCGTGCCTGTGAACCCAGGCCGGACTGGTCGGTCTGGAAGACAAGCGCCGCCGTCCTCTTTCCCTGGGACCCGAGTCATCCGGGCTCGGCGGCCACGCGGCACCTCCCCGACCCGCAGGAGGTACACCGCTCATGACCGTGCACACCTTGCATCCATCTCACGAGGCGGCCACGCGCCGCGCCCGCCGGCAGGCCTACCAGGCCATGGCGAGCCGGGGCCGTGCGCCGCATGCAGCGAAAGGGCTTCGATGACGACATCGCACGCTGACGAACTGCGTCTGATGCTGGTCAACCTCGAGCACGACGGCGGGCCGGAACCCTCCCCTGGTGTGTTACCGGAACGGTGGCGCCAGGCGTACGAGGGAATCCTCGCGCCCAGGAGGCCGGACTGGCTGGCGGTCACCGAGCTGACGTACTCCCAGACCGGGCCCCGCTCGAGCACCGAGGACATCGCCGCCGCGACCCGGCGGTGGGACGCCGCCCAACGCACCCTGGGCATGCGGGGCTTCCGTGCACCGCTGGGGCAGGGCCGCAACCCGACCGGTCTGCTCGTCCGGGAGAGCACGTTCACCATCCACGCCGACTACGAGCACCGCTTCATCTGGCGCACTCCGCCCACCAACGTGGTCATCGGCCTGCCGGACGTGCCCGAGACACCGATCGTCACCGCCTCCTTCCACGGCTCGTTCTGCTCCCCCCAGGGCCGGGAGCGGGAGTATGAGGAACTGACAGCCCTCGTCGACAAGGTCAAAGCCCAGCACGGCCGCGACCCGGACCGCTCCCGGGCCGGATGCTGGCTGTTCGGTGACACCAACGAGTACCCGGTGCCGACCGGCGAGGTCGTACCCGAGATCGACTGGGCCTCACCGGACATCACCGACCTCGTGCACCGGCGGCACCGAGCCCGCAGGCAGCCCGACGGGACGTGGAAGAGCTGTACGTTCCTGGACGAGTTGATGACGGACTGCGGCATGCACGACCCCGCTCGCTTCGCCGCCCGCCGCAACGACAAGCCGGAGGCCCTGAACGCGACCGCCGGGCACCGTGCCATCGGCCAGGGCGGCGGTCGGCGCATCGACCGTGGCTATATGGACGCCTGGACCGTGCAGGCCGTCGAGGACGTCAACGTGATCGACATGACCGGCGTCAGCGACCACCACGCCCTGGAGGTGGTCCTCTCCCGGCCGGCGCTCGTCGAAGCACTGCGCCGGACCTTCGAGCCCCTGGCCGCAGGGGAGCTCGTCGCCTGAGTCTCGGGAAAGCTCTCCTGGGCCCGGCCTGCCATGCAGAATCCCGCAGCCTCCGTCCCTATGCCACCGAAAGGCCAACCCACCATGGCGCTCACGCCACTCGCTCCCAAGACACGCCTTGTCGGAGAAGCCCGCGTGGAATACGCGGCTGAACTCGCCAAGCACTACAACAACAACGCCAGCATCCGCACCCTCATGGCCGCCTCCGGCCGCTCCTACGGGTTCGTCCACAAGCTCCTGGAGGAAGCCGGGGTGACCTTCCGCAGGCGCGGAGGCGTCCGCCGAACAAGGCTCTCCGAAAACTGATTCCTGCCCTGCCAAGCGAGACCTCAACAGAGGGGGACCATGAACGTCATCACTGTTCTGAGCTGGAATTTTGAGAACAACGGGAAGAAGGATCCGGCGCGACGCCGCGACGGTTATCAGACGCTCGCCAGCCTGGGCCCGGACCTGGTGTTTCGGCAGGAGATGTGGGATGCGGGGCAGGACGGCAAGCAGGTCATGTCCGAGGCCGAGAGCCTGCTCGGAATGCGGGGCTGGCTCGGAGCCTCCAGTTGTACGGCCGTCTTCGCGAGCACCGAATTCACGCCCGTGCGTGAATGGTCCACCAGTTTTCCGTACGTGCTGCCGCCGACCGCACTGACCTTGCGGTACACCCCTGCCGGAGAGCGGGCACTCCCCCTTGTTGCGGTGTCCTATCACCTCAACTACGCCAGCACGGCCCATCGGCTTGCCGAGACAGAGTGGCTCAGCACATGGGCCGACAAGAAGTGGCAGATTCCCGACGGTCCTTCCGTCACCCTGCCCGCGCTCATGGGAGGTGACAACAACTCTTACCCGGTCCCGGGAATTCCCGGTGATCCGGTTCTGCCGGAACTGGAAGCAATCCGGGACCGGCCGCATCGCCTGCACCGGTCCTATGTCGGCGCGGACGGTGTCCGGCGGATGGATACGCGCCCGGACGAAGCGCTGCGCACCGCTGGTCTGCAGGACGTTGCCCGGCATCGTGCCCTGGCCGGGGATGCGGGCGCGGTGGCGCGGACAGTCAACGCCTGTGACACGCACGGGCCGGACTCGCGGATCGACCGGGTGTACGCCACGCCGGAGCTGCTGCCGGCCGTCGTGTCGGTCGATGTGATCGAGGTCCCCCTCGATCTGTCCGACCACCACATCGTGCGTGTGTGCCTGGACGCCGACGCGCTGATCGACGCCCTGAGAGCCCCCTTCGCCGCGGCGCACTGACGGCTCGGCAAGGACGGGGCACAAGGCGGCCTGCGGACGCCATCGCCGAATCGGATGACACGACCACCGCGAGGGTGATTGTTCGACGGCTGCGGCACAGGCCGCCCTTGCCCCGTCACGGCCAGACCACGCGAATCGAAGTCCAGTGCGACAGATCGCCCGGAATTGGCCGTGACGCCACACCGGAGGGGGTCGTTTCCCCCGGTGTTCCACTCATTCGTTCGACATGAAGGGGTGCGATGCAGTGCAGACCCGATCACCGGATGCGCAGCCAGGTATTCGAACGCGGCCGTTGCCCCGTCAACCCGGCTCCTCCGGCAGGCGTGCGCCTGGAGGCAGGCCGATGAGCGGAAACACGGTGATGCCGCCCGAGGTGGACCTCTGGGTGAAGCGCAAGGTGCCCGGTGTGGAGTTCATCGCCGACGCGCCCTGGCCGCGCCGGTCCAGCTCGCGGGTGTGGCGCGTGCACCTGCGGACACACTCCGTGTACGTCAAGGTGAGCCGGAACGCGCTCCGCTACCAGCGTGAGGTGTATGCCTACCGGCATGCTGCGGCAGCGCTCGGCGCGGGCCGGGCGCCGCGGCTGCTCGACACCGATCCCCGCTTGGGCGTGATCATGACGTCGGCGCTGCCGGGCTCCCGGGTTCTGGGGCTGAAACTGCGGACGGGGCAGGAGCGGACGGTGCATTCGCTCGCCGGCGGCCTGCTGCGGCGTTGGCACGAGCTGGAGCGCCCCCATCCCGCGGCCCGCGCCCGCGCGATCGCGGACGTCGACGAAAAGGTGGAGGCGGCGGCCGCCCATGTACCGAAGATCACTCATCTCCTGTCCGACCGGCACAGGAGCGGGATTGAGCGGGCCGGACAGGTACTGCGGCTACTCGCTCCCTACCTGCCGCTCGGATTTCGCCACGGTGACTTCCAGGCCAGGAACTGGCAGTGGGACGGGGCGGCGCGAGCCCTCGGGCTCTTCGACTTCGAGGAGTCCGGCAGCGGCATAGCGGTCGAGGACTTCGTGTGGCTGGCCGCCGACACATGGCCATCGCACCCTCATCTCCAGACCGCGTGCCAAGCGGGGTACGGCCGCGATTTCTCCGCTGACGAGGCCCGTGCCCTGGACGCCTACTCGGTGCTGGCCGCCCTCGACGACCTGCAGTGGGCGCACCGCAACAACGACGGTGCCGAGATCGCCCGGGCGGTGACCATCCTCGAGCGGGTGAGTGCCCGACTGCTCTGACCTGTCCGTTCGGCCCGTCGGCAGCAAGGAGCGCCCCCGCCCGTTCCGACGCCGCGCCCCGTACCGTCACCTGCTGGAGGCAGTCCTCACCATGCACGCCCCCGAATCTTCCGCTCCCGGCCTCGATACCCCCTCCCCTCGCCCCCGGCCGGTGCCCCGCTCCACGCGGCAGCACGCCGGGACGTGGCCGCTGGCCTTGAGAAGGAGATCGTGCGCAGCGCGCCCGCGGACGGCGCCCTGCACGTCGCTTCCGGTGCCAGCTGGCGCCGCGGCAGGCGAATCCGTCGGGAGGCGGCGATGAGTGAACAGACCGAGGTCGAAAACGGCGAGGCAGCGGCCGAGGTGCCGCGCCCGCGCGCCGAAGTCCTCCCACCACCGCCCGCCACGACGTCCAGCATCGTGCAGAACGGGGACGAGGAGGAGATGGTCGAGGCCTGGTGGCTGCTGCACCAGGGCGCGGCCGCCCGTGCCAGCGTGTGGCAGATCCTGGGCGAGCTGCCCCGCACCGTGCGGCAGGTCGGCGGCTTCGCCTGGCGGGCGAACCGGACGGCAACCGTCGCCCTGGTGTTGCTGCAGACCGCCTCGGCCGTCCTGTCCGCCTTCGGGCTCGTCGCCACGGTGGGGGTGGCGCAGCACATCTTCGCCGATGGCCCCACCCCTGACCGGGTGCGCGCGGCTGCACCACAACTGCTGCTCGTTGTCGTCCTGTTGTCCCTGCGCGCGGCGCTCGAGTACGGAGTCACGGTCGCGCAGGGGAAGCTAACTCCTCTGATCCGGGCCGCCCTGGAGCGCGACTTCTACCGCCTCACCTCACATGTGAAGCTCGAGGCGGTCGACAGTCCGACCTGGCAGGACGAGTGCTACCGAGCCCGCAACCAAGGGCTGCACTACGCACGGCAGATCGTCGGTCACGTCGTGACGCTCGCCGCTGCCGCGCTCGTACTCGTCGGCACCGCGAGCGTCCTTGCTGTCCTGCATCCGCTGCTGTTGCTCCTGCTGCCGCTGTCCGTCCTGCCCGTCGGCGCGGCCGCGGTGAAGTCGGCGAAGGCCCGGTTCCACAGCTTCCGCCGCTTCAACGAGATGTCCCGGCGCACCGACGTGTTCTCGTGGCTGATGCTGGACCGCGACACAGCAGCCGAATTGCGCTCCCACACCGCCCAGCGGGCACTGCTGGACGAGCACGCCCGGCTCACCGAGCAGATCACCGCCGAGGACATCCGGTTGAACCTCGCCGAGGCCCGCATGTCCCTGATCGGCAGGAGCGCCGGGGGAATCGGCACAGGCATCACCTACGTGGTTCTCGGCCTGATGCTGATCCACGGCTGGCTGCCGCTGGCCGCCGGCGCGGGCGCCGTCCTGGCACTGCAGAGTGCCCGCTCGTCCATGACCCGCGTTGTGGACGTCGCCCACCTGCTGTACGAGACCAGCCTGTGGGTGGGAGACCTGCTGGAACATCAGCAACGCTGCCGAAGCCTGCTGCCGCGCCGAACCGGCGTCGCGGCCCCCGACACCATCACGACCATCACCCTCGAGGACGTGCACTACACCTACCCCGGCAAGGACACACCCGCTCTCGCCGGGATCAGCCTGACTCTGCACGCCGGGCAGACGGTCGCCTTCGTCGGAGCCAACGGATCAGGAAAGAGCACCTGCTCGAAACTGCTGGCCGGCCTGTACGACCCCACGAACGGCGAGATCCGATGGGACGACGTGCCCACAACGCACTACGACACGGAATCCCTACAGGCCCAGGTCGCCTCGGTCCTGCAAGATCCGACCCGGTACCCCTTCTCCGCTCTGTCCAACATCACTGTCTCCAGAGGGACCCTGACCAGGGCGGAACCTCAGCGCGTCCTCGACGCCGTTGTCGCCTCCGGGGCCGATCAGGTCATCGCCGGCCTTCCGGGCACCTGGTCCGCCACGCTCTCCAAGCGCTTCCGCGGCGGCCAGGAGCTGTCAGCGGGCATGTGGGCGAAGGTCGCGGTGGGCCGCGGCGAATACAAGGATGCTCCGGTGCTGCTGCTGGACGAGCCCACGGCCAGCATGGACCCGCGCGCTGAACACGCCGTCTACCAGACGGTACTGCGCGGCAAGCGCCGCCCCGACCGGATCACCGTGCTCATCTCGCACCGGCTCGCGTCCGTCATCGACTGCGACCACATCTACGTCTTCGACAACGGCAAGATCATCGAGTCCGGCACACACCAGGAGCTGCTCAGCCTCAAGGGCGAGTACGCCGCGATGTTCGCCCTTCAGGCCGCCGGCTACCAGGCCACCGAGATCGCGGACACATGACGCCACCCTTTGCCCGTCCCCCCGGCGGACGGCTGACGAGCCCGATGACCGTCTCACCCGTGTCCAGGTGTCTACGGTCCGCCGACCTGGACAGAAGCCTCCCCCAGCCTCCCCGAGAAGGTAAGGAACCAGCGTGCCGCCCACCCGCACCCACGTCCGGACGGTCGTCGACACCGCGCCGGATGGGCATCCTCAGGAACGCGACGCTCCGTCCGCCACTGGTCGGCCGTGTGACGAGGCGCCCGAAGGGACCGAACTCCACATCATCGGAGTCCACCTCTACCTCCAGAACTCGCACGGACAGATCCTGCTGGGTCTGCGACACCCCGACTCCAAGTTCGGGGCGAACGAGTGGCACTTCCTGGCCGGGCACTGTGAGCGAGAGGCCGCGATCAGATGCCTGGTCAGAGAGGCGGAGGAAGAGGCGGGTCTGCTCGTCGATCCCGACAGCGTCGAGCTCGTACACGTAATCCACCACAGCGACTCGCCGACTGCGCGGCCGCGCATCGGACTCGTGTTCAGAGCCCACTCCTGGTCTGGCACCCCGAGGCTCCTGGAGCCTGACCGGTGCGTGGAGTGGCGGTGGTGGGACCCGACGGATCTTCCCGCCGCCGTGGTGCCGTACAGCCGAGTGGCGATCGAAGGGATTGTCGCCGGGCGTCTGTACTCGGAGACGGGATGGGGCGAGTAGGCGGTGAGCACCCTGGACACGAGCCCGGCACAGTCCGGCCCGGGCGTAAGGCAGGAGGCGCGGCCAGCCGATGGGGACGCGGCCGTGGACACAGCGGCCGCGCGGGCGAGGATGGTCACCCGGCTCGAAGCGGAAGGCGCGCTGGGCGCGGGGCCCGTGCGCGATGCGCTGCTGGTGCTTCCTCGTGAGCGACTGATGCCGCAGGCCTACGTGCGTCGCAACGCCCGGGAGGAAAGGCCGGGCCGTTGGGACCTGTTGGACTGGGCGGAGCCGCAAGACCGGCCCGAGCTGCTCGGGATTCTGTACGGCGGGGCCAGCGTGCTCGTCCAGCACAACGGGGAACGGCTGGTGGAACGAGTACGCGGCTCGCGGTCGGGCGCGTCGATCACGTCGGCGGCCACGCTGATGAGCCTGACCACCACGCTCTTGGAGGGACTGGATCTGCGCCCCGGTCAGCGGGTGCTGGACGTCGGCACGGGCGCGGGGGTGACGGCCGCAGTGGCCTGCCAGGTGTGCGGCGACCAGGGAGTGGTCACCCTCGACCGGGACCAGCACCTCGTCGAAGCGGCCACGCTGAGGCTTGGCGACCTCGGCTTCCGGCCCGAGGTGGTGTGTGGCGCTGGTGAACAGGGCGTGCCAGGGCGGAGGTTCGACAGGATTCTCATCTCGTACACGGTCGATCACGTACCGCCCGCCCTGGTCGCGCAGCTCGCGCCCGGGGGGCGGCTGCTTGCGCATGTGACCACGGCCTCCCCGTCGTGGCCCGCCCTTGCGATCGTCGAGCGCACCGCCGACGGGCAGATCCAAGGGGAGCTGCGGGCCGTGGAGTTTGCCCACCAGGCCGGCCGTGATCTGGAGAGGATCTGGCTCAGCGAGGAGTTCCGGCAGCGTATCGCCGCCGAGCCGGGCACCTGGACGCAGCGGAGCAAGCTGAGCCCGCCGGCCGACAGCGACCGGGGCCTGTGGCTTGCGGCCGACCACCTACTCGGCGGGCTGGTACGAGACTTCGGCGCCGACCACCTGGTGATCGGGGCGCCCGGCTGCGGATCCTGGCTGCGGGTCGAGCCGACCGGCGCGACGCGGTGGAACGTGACCATCCAAGGGCCGCGCGACATCTGGAAGGAAATCCAAGACCTCGCCGTTCGATGGCGGGCGGCAGGCTCGCCCGACCGCTACGGCCTCGTCATCGCCCCGGACGGCGGGCAGCGCGTCACGTCGCCGTGCGGCGGCTTGACCTGGCACCTGCCAGTCCCCCGCCCAGCTGCTCAAGGAGTTGCCTCGTGACCGGTCCCCACACGTCCTCTCCAGGCCGTACACCGGAGCAGCCAGCCCTGTTCGGGGCGGCGGCCACCGACTACGAGCGCTACCGGCCCGGTGTTCCAACGGCCGCGGCCGAACTGCTGGCCGGCGTACTGCAGGGCCGGCCGAACCCGGTCCTCCTGGACCTGGGCACAGGCACCGGGCAGGTGCCTCGAGCGCTCCTGTCCGCCGCACCCGGGTTGGCGCACATCGAGGCGGTCGACGTCAGCCAGCAGATGCTGGACCAGGCCCAGGACGCTCTCGCGCCGGTTCTCGGCCGCTGCACCCTCCGCCTCGTCCACGCCGCGGCCGACGCGTACGCACCGCTGCCCGGAGCCGAGGCGCACGCCCCGGACCTGATCACCTGCTGCCGGGCGTTCCACTGGATGGACCGTCCAGCGGTGCTGGCGATGGCGGACCAGGTGGCCGCACCGGACGCTGCCGTCGCGATCATGGGAGACGGCAGCCTGTGGACCTACGAGGCGGACTGGACCCGGGCTCTGCGCGAACTCATCCAGCACTACCTGGGCGCCGAGCGCCGGGCCGGCACCGATGCCGCCTACCGTGAGCCTGGCCGCTCGTACGAGGAGGACCTCGCCGCATCGGCGTGGAATGACGTCACCGAGCACCCCTACTCCGTGGACCGTGCCTGGGCGCCGAAGGACGTGATCGGCTACCTGCGCAGCACGTCCTTCGCGAGCCCGGAGCTCTTCGGTGAGCGGCACGCCGCCTTCGAGGACGAGGCCCGGACGCTGCTCGACTCCCACGCCTGCGGTGGGTCCCTCACGGAGCACGCCGTCTTCACGGTCCTCCTCGCCCGGCGCGGCGGAGGAGCGCGGTGAACCCGGGGCAGCGGCACACCGAACCGGTGGACGTTCATCTGATGCTGCTGCGCGAGGCAGCACAGGGGCTGGAGGTCTTGCTGTCGCGGCGGGCCGGGCAGGTGTATGCGGCCGGGCTGTGGCACCTGCCGTCCGGGCACCTGGACGGCCCGCACGAAGACGTCGTCGACGCTCTGGTGCGTGAGGCACGGGAGGAGACCGGCGTCGTCATCGCCCCGGCCAACGTACGGGGAGCCGTCGTCGTGCACCACCGCAGCCCAGGCGGCGCCTCGCGTACCGGCTACTTCTTCGAAGTCCGCAACTGGCTCGGGGAGCCGCACGTCGCCGAGCAGGACGTGTGCGACGCGATGATGTGGGCGCGGCTGGACGCACTGCCGCACGGGATGGTGGCGTACTGCCGTGCCGGCCTGGACGCCTACCGGGCCGGTGCCAGGATCGCCGTGCACTTCCAAATGTCCGGTGACGCCATCGCCTACGACCCCGGCGCTGACCGTCTGCGCCTGGTCCCGGACGCGACCGGCCCGGACCGCGGCACCCGTCCCGATGCTGCGCTCGAGGCCTTCGCGCAGCGCGCGGTGGGACGGATCAGTGAGTGGACCGACACCTCATGGACAAGGGAGAACAGCCGCGTCTGGCGTGTGCGGGGTGCCGCCGGCGGCACCTGGTACGTGAAAGCCCATCAGAACGACAAGTTCCATGACCGGGAGGTCCGGGCGCTGCGGACCTGGGCCGGATCTCTGGGTTCGGCCGCGCCCCGGCTGGTGGCCGCCGACGGGGAACTGCGGGCCGTCGTGATCACCGCGCTGCCCGGCCGGCCCCTGCACGGCAGGATCCTCGTCCCGGCTCGGGAGCGGGAGGTCTTCCGCCAGATTGGTGTGCTGGCGCGCCGTATCCATGAGGCCTCGCCTCCGCGGCCGGCTCCCGCAGGCAGCGGCCCGGCCGTCGCCAAGGCCGACCGGCACCTGGAAGCGGCGCGCCCTCATCTCGTCCCGGGTGATGAGGAGTTCGTTCGTGAGCTGGTCCGCCAGGCCGAGGACCTGGCGCCACTGGAGTGGGTGGAGACCCACGGCGACTTCCAGCTCCGCAACATCCTGCACGACGACGCCGACACCCCCCATGACTCCGAGGACTCCGAGGACAGCGTGGCCGTGATCGATCTGGAGCGAAGCGAACCGGGTCCCGCGGTGCGCGACCTGGTCCGTCTGTCCGACGCCTGGGCCAACCGGCCTGACCTGTATGAGGCGTTCATGGCCGGGTACGGCAGGCCCCTGACGGCTGCCGAGGAAGCCCGCCTGATCATCGACACGGCGCTCGATGCGGTGAGCGGCATCCAGTTCGGTGCCGCCCACGGCGATCCGGAGCTGGTCGAGCGGGGCCACCGGACGCTGGCCCGCCTGCGCGCCGAGCACGAAGCCAACTCGCCTGCGGGAGAACCTTCATGAGCCGCGACAATTCGCCCGCACTCACCATCGGGGTGCCGGGCGCCGTGCAGCAGGCGCCGGTCCGCGCGGCGGCGCCGGCCGATGCCGAGGGCATCGTGCGGATGCGCTCCGAGTACATCCTGTCCGAGCCATTGAGCGAGGAGTGGATCCGGCGGTGCACGGCCCAGCTGGCGCCGCGGCTGACCGCGGGCGGGGACGCGCGGGCGTTCGTCATCGACGCCCCGGATGGTTCGATGGCCGCCTGCGCCCTCGGCCTGATCCATCCCGTGCTCCCGGCGCCCGCCTATCCCAAGGGGCTGGCCTCGCGCGTGCACGCCGTCGCCACACGCCCGGGCTTCCGGCGCCGCGGCTACGCCCGGGCGGTGGTGACCGCGCTCCTCGAGCAGCTCCATGCCGAACACGTCACGCTGTTCGAGCTCCACGCCAGCGAGGAGGCCGCCCCGCTGTACCGCGACCTGGGGTTCGCCAGCAGTGTGGCGCTGATGCGGATGACGCGCCTGGAAGCGCCGGCCGCCAAGGACGAGCAGGCAGTCGGCCGCGGTCTGCCGGAGGGCGGTGAGGGTGGCGAGGGTTCCGGGTGGATGCCGCCCGAGGTCTATGCCGAGACGGTGCTGAAGGCGACCTGTTTCGCGTGCCTGTACTTCACCGACGAGGACGACCGGCCCCTGCAGTTGCATTCCGTCTACTCGCCCGTGCACCCGTGGCAGCTGGTGGGCGGCACGATGGATCCCGGGGAGAGGCCTTTTGGCACGGCGGTGCGTGAGTGCCGGGAGGAGACCGGGCTGACGGTGTCCGGTCCGCCGCGTCTGCTGGCGACGGTGTACGGGCTGCCTGGTGCCGAGTGGCCCTACAGCACGCTCGGCCTGGTCTTCGACGGCGGCCGCCTCACGTCGGAGCAGATCCGCGGCATCGCGCTGGATCCGCGTGAGCACGACGAGGCGCGCGTGCTTCCCCTGGCCGAGTGGGAGGCGCTGATGCCGCCTCGCGACTTCGCCCGGCTGAGCGCCGTGGCCGAGGCCCGCCCCACCGGTGTGGCCGCCTATTTCGACGCCTGGGACTGGGGGACGAAGTGAGCAGCATTGTGCTGATGTCCGACCGGAGGATCGCCGCGATCCCCTTCACGGACTGCGGCGAGGAGCTCGTGGACGTGCGGGCGCACGGTCTGAAGGTCGATGCCCGCAAGCAGGACGCGGCCGGGGCCTTCGCCCACGTGCGACAGGGGGTGCTGACCCGGCTGCTGCATGCCCAGTCACTGCTGCCCGCCGGGGTGGAACTGCTCTTTGTCGAGGGGTATCGGCCGCCGGCGTTGCAGCGGCGGTACTTCGAGGAGTACTCCGACGAGCTGGCCCGCACCCATCCGGACTGGCAGGCCGCCACGATCCGGGAGGCCGCCAGCCGCTTCGTGTCGCCTCCGGAGATCGCGCCGCACTCCGCCGGTGCGGCCGTCGACGTGACGCTCGTCGACCACCAGGGCCGCGAGCTGGACATGGGTGTCCGAGTCAATGCGTCGCCGGAGGAGTCGGCGGGCGCCTGCTACACCGACGCCGTCGGTCTCAGCGACCAGGCCCGTACGAACCGGGGCACCCTCAAGGCCGCGCTGTCCGCGGCCGGACTGGTCAACTACCCGACGGAATACTGGCATTGGTCCTACGGCGACCGATATTGGGCATTCACCACTAAACAGCCGTTCGCTCTGTACGGGCCCCTTGTGCTGCCGCGGCAGCACGGCACTACCCGCCGTTGACGTACCAGGAGAGGGATCTGTGGGATACACGCGGACCGAATGGTCCAAGCACTACGCCGATGGGAACGGCTTCCGACAGCTCGGGGACAAGGAGAAGGCCCTGCTCGCCGAGCACGCGCCCGCCCCTGCCGGCGGCCGGGCCCTCGATGCCGGCTGCGGCACCGGCGAGTTGGCGGTGTTCCTGGCCTCGCTCGGCTACACCGTGGACGCCCTGGACTTCGCCGAAGGCGCCCTCGAGCGGGCCCGGGCGGAGCACGCCGCGGTCGAGGGGGTGCGCTGGCTGTGTCTGGACCTTGAACGCGACGACCCGGAGCCGCTGCACGAGGACGGGTACGACCTGGTCACGCTGCGCTTGATGTATCCCTTCCTGGCCAACCGGATGAGTGCCGTGCACGCGCTCGGTGAGCGGCTGCGGCCCGGCGGCGCCCTCGTCGTGATCACCCCAGTGGTCGAGCACACGCCTGAGGAGCGCCGCAGGATCGCTCTCGATGAGGACGAGATCGGTCTGCTCACCGAGGGGTGGGAGACGGTCGAGCGGTTGGAGGCGGACCAGCTCGCCGTCCTGGTCCTGCGCGGCCCCTGCCACACCGGCACCCGGGCGGTGGAGCGGCAGCGACCGCCCACTGGTCTGGCCGTGACGGGCGCCCTCGCGGTCGTCACCGACGAAGCCGGCCGAGTCCTGCTCGGCCGCTCGCACCGGGAAATGTGGGAATTGCCGGGCGGGAAGAGTGACGGATCGGAGTCGTTCGAGGCGGCCGCGGTGCGCGAACTCGCCGAGGAGACTGGGCTCACCGCCGACGCCGAGAACGCGTATGTGGTGACGATGCTCGCCGACGCCGCCAGCGACGTCCCGCGGCTGACGGCAGTCGTCCGCATCACCAACTGGTCCGGCACCCTCGCCAATCCGGAGCCGGACAAGTTCGCCCGCTGGGAGTTCGTCGACCTGCACGCCCTTGCCTGCATCGGTGCAGTGTTCGTCCCCGCCGCCCAGTCTCTGGATGCCGTGTGGCCCGGAGTGATCCCCGACCTGCCGCCCGTGGTCTCCTACCCGCTCGCCGTCGAGCAGCCGACCGTACCGGGTGAGCCGGCCGCGGCGCCCCGGCTGCGCCGCGCGATGGCCAAGCAGGTGATCGACGGCGGCTGGGCCCCGTCCGAGCCGGTCCGTGATGCGCTGCGAACCGTGCCGCGTCACCGCTTCGCCCCGGAGGCGAGCCTCGCAGACGCGTACGACGGCGGCGACCGGGCCGTGATCACCCGGCGCGATGAGACCGGAGCGCCGATCAGCTCGGTGTCCGCGGCGTGGCTCCAGGCCGACATGATCGAGGCTCTGTGCCTGACGCCGGGCGCGGTCGTGTTCGAGGCGGGATCCGGCGGCTACAACGCCGAGTTGATCGCCCAGGTCACCGCGCCTGACGGACTCGTGATCACCGCCGACATCGACCCATGGGTCGTGCGCCGCACCCGCCGTGCCCTTGCTGAGGCCGGCAGCGGCCGCGTCACCGTCGTCGAAGCCGACGCGGCCCTCGGCGCACCCGCCCGCCTCGTGCCCCGCGGCGGCTTCGACGCCAGCGTGGTCACCTACAACTGCTGGGACATCGCCCCGGCCTGGTGGAAGCAGCTGGCCGAGGGCGGACGCCTGGTTCTGCCGCTGGAGATCGGCGGCTACACCCGGGCGATCGCCTTCGAGCGGCGCGGGCCAGTGCTGGAGGCCCGGCACTTCACGTACTGCGGGTTCGTCCGCGACCAGGGGCAGCAGGCCCGCACCATTCCGGTTGTCTCCCTGCTCGACGGCGGGCTGACGCTTCGCTTCGAGCACGGCACCGCCGCTGACACCGACGGCCTGGAGGAGGCGCTGCGTGGGACGCGGCACGAGGTCGCCACCGGTGTGACCATGGGGGCGGGAGCCTACTTCGGCTCCCTGCAGCTGTACGCGGCCACCACGCTGCCCGGCTTCTGCCGACTGGCCGCCCACCGGGACCCGGACCAGGACGTGACCGGCATCGTGAAGGGCCGTGACGTACCCGCAATCGTCGGCGGCGCTTCGCTCGCCTACCTCACCCATGTCCAGATCCAGGACGGCGAGCGCCGCGAGGACAAGAAGTGGGAGTGGGTGGTCCGCGCGTTCGGCGAGCAGGGCCCGCGACTGGCCGAGCAGCTGGCGGTCACGGTCCGGGCCTGGGACCGCCATGTGCGCGCCGACGACAACAGCAAGCACGCTGATCCCGCCTTGACGGTCTACCCGGCCGGGACGCCTGACGATCTGCTGCCCGCCGGGGAGGTCCTGGACAAGGAGCACTGCCGCCTGGTGTTCCGGTGGCCGGGGCGTGACGCGCTGCTCCCCCGCCCCGTTGAGCGCTGCGACGGACGCCTCTAGTTGACACATAACAGCGACAACTGTCACCAAGATTGCCGACGCCGTTCAGCGGCCGATCTGGGTTCACTGGCGGCAGGTGGCAGGCGATCGACGCGTGCCACCTGCCGTGGCGTCACGTCTGGTATGCGACGTTGGTCATCATTCCGGCTTCGCCGTGATAGGCGTTGTGGCAGTGCAGCATCCACTGGCCGGGGTTGTCGGCGTCGAAGAAGACGGACAGCTTCTTCTTCGGCAGGACGATCGCGGTGTCCTTGCGCGGACCGGAGTCGCCGAGCTGGTAGAGGTGTGGCCGTGCAGGTGCATTGGGTGCCACATGGTGGTCTCGTTGATGAAGTCCAGCCGCACCCGCTGGCCCTCCTCGACCAGGATCGGGTTGGCCTCCGGGTGGGCCATGTCGAAGGGCTTGCCGTTGATGGCCCAGTTGTAGTGCATCATGCCGCCGGTGAGCTTGATCTCGTGCGTGACGTCGGTCCTGGCGGACGTCAGGCGCACGTCGTCGGCCGCGCGGAGCCGGGAGGCGGTCAGGATCAGGCCGTCGAGTTCCTTCGGCCGTACGGACGCCGACGGTGCGCGGCCGGATCCCGTACGGACCAGAGCCAGGCCGCCGGTGTTCTTGCCCTCGGCCGCGGCGACCAGGGGGAAGACGCCGTCGCCGAGGGTGACCAGGACGTCGTAGCGTTCGCCCATACCGATGATCAGGGCGTCCACCTGCTGGTGCTGGACCGGGAAGCCGTCGGTGTGGGTGATGGTCAGCCGGTGGCCACCGAGCGCGACCCGGTAGGCGGTGTCGGAACCGGCGTTGATGATCCGCAGCCGCGCCTTGCGGCCGGGCTTGCCGGTGTAGACGTCCGGGTCGGTCGGAACACGGCCGTTGACCAGGTGGTACGGGTACTTCACATCACCGGCATCGCCGCCGAGCAGGTCGCTTGCGGCGCCCATGAGCATGAACCTCGACGACATACCGCCCGAGGAGTCGGAGGCGGACGGGGATGCGTCGTCACTCGTGTTCCCCATGCCGTGCATGTCGTGGCCCTCCATGCCCGAGCCGGAGGCCCCGCCCATGTCCATGCCGCCCATGCCCTGCCTGAGCTCGGCGAAGACCTCCTCGGGCGTGCCGGCGACGCCGTCGACCCAGTCGTCGAGGACGACCACCCATTCGTCGTCGTACGCCAGCGGTTCGCGCGGGTCCTCGACGATCAGCGGGGCGTACAGGCCGCGGTCGAGCTGGGTGCCGACGTGCGGGTGGAAGAAGTACGTGCCGGGGGCGTCGGCGATGAACCGGTACGTGAAGTTCGCGCCGGCCCGCACCGGGGTCTGGGTGGCGGGCGGCACGCCGTCCATGTCGTTGCGCAGCGTGATGCCGTGCCAGTGGATGGAGGTGGTGGTCTTGCCGGGCAGTTGGTTGGACAGCTCGGCGGCCAGGGTGTCCCCGGCGGAGAGCCGGATCTCCTTGCCCGGGGTCCGGCCGTCGAAGGCCCAGGTCTTGGCCCGGATGCCGCCGCCGAGGTCGAGCATGGCGGGTGCCGCGGTGAGGGTGGTTTTGTGCTCCTGGCCGGTGCGGGCCCGCTTCTTCTCCGCGCGGGCGACCTGGGAGCCGGACGGACTGACCAAGGGGGTTGTGGCGGAGTTGCCGCAGGCGGCGAGCGTGGCCGCGCCGGCGGCGCCGAGTCCGGCAAGCAGGACGGAGCGTCGGTCGATGCTGTTCACGATGTGAGTCCTCTTGTTCGAGCTGCATGTGGGGTCGCTGGCTTAACGGCACACGGGTGCCGTGGGCGCGGCCTAGATGCGCAGCTGGGAGAGGACCGACAGGTCGGGCGGGGCGCAGCCGATCGCTGCGGCGAACACCGGCCGGGCGTGGCCACGGTCCGGGTCTGCCGACAGCGCGTCATATGCCTGCGACGGTGCAGGAACCTTGGCCGCCTCTGCGCTCGCGGTCGCGCAGTGCTGCATGCCCAGGCCGGCGCAGGCGCCGAACGGAGAGCTGTGCGCGGACGGACTCGCACCGAGCACATCCGTGCATGGCGTGCCCGGCATGCGTGGCGGAGGGCACGGAGGTGACGGCGATCGCGGCGGTCTCATGGTGGACGAGGACGGCCAGGGCAGCGCACAGGACGATGACGGCGCCGCGCGCCCAGCGCAGGGCACCCGCGAGGGCCTTGTATGTTGCCATCGCCTCCACCCGCGCCTTGCTCTCCGAGCCCCGTGGGTGGGAACTCGCCGCCCGCCCAATATACCCCTGCGGGGTTTCTTGACTCTTGGTCGCGGAGGCGGTCACAGACGCCCCGAGCGGCGCACGGCGAGGGCGAGGTCATCGACCTTGGTCTCGCCCTTGGCCGGGTCCACCCGGACGGCACCGTGGGCAGAGTGCTGTACGTGGTCATCGCATCCGAGCGCGACTTCCGGGAGGGCCTGGAGGACGGCGCCGATCACCGCCGTGGCGGGCCGGCCCGTTTGTCAGAGGCGCGAGTCAGATGTGCGGGCCCAGCGGGGGTGTCCCGCGCAGCTCGGCGGCGGCTCGTTCAGGTGGGACGGGGTTGACGGCCATGCCACTGCCGAGTTCGAAGCCGGCGGTTGCGGCCAGGCGAGGGACCAATTGGAGGTGCCAGGCGAAGTAGGCGGTGGCCTCTTCGCCGTTGGGCGCGCTGATGAGCGCGTAGTTGTACGGGACGTCGCCGAGTAGGTGGCGCAGAGCGTCGAGCAGTCGGCGCAGCATCGCGGCGGTCTCGGTGAGCACCTCGTCGCCCGCGTCGGCGAACGACGCTTGGTGGTGGCGGGGCACGATCCACGTCTCGTAGGCGGCTCGGGCGGCGTACGGGGAGAAGGCGGCGACGTGGTCGCCGATGGCGACGGTCCGCCGGCCGTCGGCGAGTTCGGCGGCGGTGACGTCGGTGTACAGGCAGCGGCCGTAGTCGTCGTAGTAGGTGCGGGCGACATCGAAGAGCAGGCGCTGACGCAGCGGCACAATGGGGGTGGCCACGATCTGGGAGTGCGGATGGGCCAGGGAGGTGCCGGCCGCCGGGCCATGGTTACGGAAGGGCAGGACCAGCCCGGGGCCGCGTTCGCGCAGGACGAGGGAGCGGGCGCGGTAGGCGCACAGGACATCGGCGACAGCGGTGTCTTCCCCGTCGGGCAGGTCCCAGTCGTGACGGGGGGATTCGATGACCACCTCGTGGCTGCCGATGCCGGCGGCGGAGATGAACAATCCGGCGGTGCGGTGGCGGGCGGGGCCGTGTCCGAGGGTGAGGACGGGGTAGCGGTTGGGGACCACGCGCACCGCCCAGGCACCTGGCGGATGGTCTGGATAGGCGGGCCGGCGCCACAGTTCCCCGGGGGTTTCCTGCTCGTGTCCGGGGCAGAAGGGGCAGTGTGGATCGGTGGCAGGCGCGGGCGGGGCCGCGGCCGGGGTGTGCTGGGGCCGGTGAGCCCGTTCGGGGGCGATGACCACCCAGTCTCGGGTGAAGGGGTCGCGGCGGAGTTCCGACATGGCCATCCTGTCCGTTCTTACGGTGCGGGTCGGCCTACGGGCGGGCTGGTGCGTGTGGCGCGGTGAACGGCACGCAGGAACAGCCCGGGATTGGCAGTGAACTGGCGGGCACATGAAGCGGAGCAGAAGAGGAAGGTCGTCTCGTCGTGCCGGATCCGGTGCTCGCTGGTGGGGGCGACCCGCATGCCGCACACGGGGTCGCGTTCCTCGTTGCCGGTGCCCGCCATGGTGGCCAGGGCAGTCGGCGCGGCGGGCTGCTGGCCCAGGAGGCTGGTGATCAGCCGCAGTTCGTCGCCGATCAGCCGGGGCAGCAGGAAGCGACCGCGTACCAGATCCGTGCCGGCGGCGGCGAGGCGGCGGGCTGCGGGAGGGTCTGCGAGGACGCGGAGCACCGCGTCGGCGCACTGCTCGACGGAGTCGACGAGGTGGCCTCCGGCGCCGTCGGCCAGTTGCAGGGGGATGCCGCCGGCCCGGCCGGCGACCACTGGGGTGCCTTTCCAGGTGGCCTCGGAGACCACGAGACCGAAGCCCTCCCTCAGCGATTTCTGGATGACCACGTCGGCGTGCCGCTGGAAGGCGTTGACCTCGATGTTGCCGACCCCCGTGAGGTTGGTGAACAGGGAGATGTCCGGATCACCGGCCGCCGCGGCGGTGATCTGCTGGTAGACCTGCCAGCCCTCCGGGTCATCCAGGGCCATGGAGCCGACCAGGGCCAGTTGGACGGCCGGAGCGTGGGCTTTGACGGCGCGGTAGGCCGCGATGACTCCGAGGGGGTCCTTCCACGGGTCGAAGCGGGACACCTGGACCAGCAGCGGACGGGTGGTGTCCACGCCGATCCAGTCCAGCACGCTGGTTGCGAGGGCGTCGTCGATGGGCATGTTCTTGGGGCTCAGCGGGTCGATCGCGGGAGGGATGATCTCCACGCGTTCCACTGGTACGTCCGGCGGGACGAAGGCGCCGAGGGTGAAGACGGCGGCGTCGAAGTCGGCGAGCAGGGGCCGCATCCGCGCCCACACGCCGGGGTTGGGCTGTGAGCTGTCGATGTGGCAGCGCCACACCCAGGTTGCTTGGCCCCGGCCGTGCAGGTGTGGGAGTGCGAGGGGCTGCGGGTCGTGTACGACCACGACGTCGTAGGACTCCTCCAGCTGGGCCGCCACCTGCGCGGAGGCTGCTTGATATGTCTCCCACTGCTGGTCGCTGATGCCGTGCGGGTCGCCCTGCAGGCCGTTGTGGATGGCCTTGGTCACCTCGAAGAAGTCCTGCTCGGCGCTGATGGTCTTCCAGGTGGCGACCACTCCGAGGTCGCGCAGCAGCGGCACCTCGGAGCGCAGGATCTCCGCCACACCACCGCCATAGCCGGTCGCGTTCACGTGCAGCACCCGCACCCCGTCCAGCGGCGCGGCCAGCGCCCTCAGCTCCTCCACTGCCTCGCCTCCCACACACGGGCAGTAGGCGTCCAGACTCCGGCGCCCGACATCGACACTCTGCAGCATCTTGCGCTCCCTTCCTGGGTTGGGGCGGTGTCCGTAGCGGGACGGCTGGGCAGCACTGCCTCAGGCCTGCGACCTGTCGGTCTACAGCCGTAGCGTGCGGCGCAGAGCGACGGTGAGTTCATCGAACTTCTCCTCGCCCGCTGCCGGATTCGAGCGTGCGGCGTCGGTCACGCAGTGCCGCACGTGGTCGTCGAGCAGGCCGAGCGCGACTTCTTGCAGGGCTCGGGTGACGGCGCTGATCTGGGTGAGGATGTCGATGCAGTACCTGTCGTCGTCGACCATGCGGGTGATCCCGCGGACCTGGCCCTCGACCTTGTGCAGGCGGGCGAGGTGGTCGCCCTTGTGGTCGGCGTATCCGTGCCGTGCTGCGCCCGGTGCCGGTGCCGGTTCTGAAGCGTTTGCGTGGTCGGGGATGGTGGTCATCTGCTCTCGCCTCGTTCGTGTGCCCCTTCCGCCGCCGTCGCGCGATAGCGGTCCGGGTCGGCGTCGAAAGCTGCCGCGCAGTGCGCGGAGCAGAAGAAGTAGCTGCCGCTGTCGGCGTCCCGCCGTTCGGCGGCGGTCGCCGGGTCCAGGTGCATGCCGCACACCGGGTCCACCGCCATCGCCTCGGTGTGCTGCTGGTGTTCCTTCCCGGCCCCGGGCCGGCCGTGGGGCGGTCCGCCACTATCCGTGGTGGCCTCGGTGCCGGCCTGGTCGGCAGCCGCTTCGACCCGGGGCTCGACGGGCTCCACCGTGGCGGGCGGCAGCGGCGTCGTATGCCAGCGGCGCAGGCGGGATGCGTTGGTGACCACCGACAGGGAGGACAGGGCCATGGCGGCGGCGGCGATGATCGGGCTGAGGCGGATGCCCCACACCGGGTAGAGGGCTCCCGCGGCGAGGGGGACGCCGACGGCGTTGTAGACGAGGGCGAAGAACAGGTTCTGCCGGATGTTGCGCATGGTGGCGCGCGAGAGGCGGATGGCGGTGACCACTCCGGTCAGGGAGCCGGAGATGAGGGTGATGTCGGCTGCCTCGATCGCGACGTCGGTGCCGGTGCCGATCGCGAGTCCCACGTCGGCGGCGGCGAGAGCGGGGGCATCGTTGATGCCGTCGCCGACCATACCGACCGTGCGGCCCTCTCCCTGTAGGCGTCGGATCTCGTCCGCCTTGTGCTCGGGCAGCACCTCCGCCAGCACGCGGGTGACGCCGACCTGGGCGGCGATGGCAGCGGCGGTACGGGCGTTGTCGCCGGTGAGCATGACCACCTCGACGCCGAGGCGCTGCAGGGCGGCGATGGCCTGCGCGGAGTCGTCCTTGACGGTGTCGGCGACGGCCAGGATGCCGGCGGGCCGCCCGTCGACGGCAGCGAGGACCGGCGTCTTGCCCTGGGCCGAGAAGTCCGCCGCGACGGGGGCCAGAGTGGAGGTGTCGATGCCGCTGTCGCGCAGCAGCCGGGCGGTGCCGACCAGGACGGTGTGGCCGTCGACGGTGGCCCGTACGCCCTTCCCGGTGACCGAGTCGAAGCCGGCCGCCGCGGGCCAGGACAGGCCGCGCTCCCGGGCGCCGGCGGTGACGGCCTGGGCGAGCGGATGCTCGCTGTCCGCCTCGGCAGCCGCGACCAGGGCCAGCAGCTCGTCGTCCGCGAATCCGTCGGCGGTGTGGACGTCGGTGAGGACGGGCTTGCCCGCGGTGACGGTGCCCGTCTTGTCCAGGACGACGGTGTCGAGCTCGTGCGCGGTTTCCAGGGCTTCGGCGGAACGGATCAAAATGCCCGCCTGGGCGCCCTTGCCCGTACCGACCATGACCGACAGCGGGGTGGCAAGGCCCAGCGCGCACGGGCAGGCGATGATCAGCACCGCGACCGCGGAAACCAGGGCGAGTGTCAGGGCCGGGGCCGGTCCGACGGTGAACCACAGGGCGAAGGTGACGATGGCGATGGCGATGACGGCGGGCACGAAATAGGCGGAGACCGCGTCGGCGAGCCGCTGGATGGGGGCCTTGGACGCCTGGGCCTGCTGCACCAGGCGGATGATCTGCGCGAGCATCGTGTCGGCGCCGACCTTGCTCGCGCGTACCCGCAAGGAGCCGGTGCCGTTGACCGTGGCACCGATCACCGTGTCCCCGGCGCGTTTGGTGACCGGCATCGGCTCGCCGGTGACCATCGACTCGTCCACCGCCGAGGAACCCGACAGCACCTCGGAGTCGACCGGCACCTTCTCCCCAGGCCGGATCACCACCTCGTCGCCGACCGCCACGTCCTCGACCGGGATCTCGGTCTCGGTGCCGTCGCGGATCACCCGGGCCGTGCGGGCCTGCAGGCCCAGCAGTGCGCGGATCGCTTCGCCGGTGCCGGCCTTGGCGCGTGCCTCCAGCAGCCTGCCGAGCAGGATCAGGGTGAGGATCACCCCGACCGCCTCGAAGTACACCTCGCGCACATCCTCGGGCAGCAGACCAGGGGCGAGCGTGACGATCAGGCTGTATCCGTACGCGGCGGTGGTGCCCAGCGTGATGAGGGAGTTCATGTCCGCGCCGCGGTGGCGCAAGATGAGCCAGCCGGTCGAGTGGATGGGCCAGCCGGTATAGAGCATCACCGGGGTGATCAGGGCCAGTTGGAGCCAGTGGTTCAGCATCCAGCCGGGAACCCAGTCGGCGCCGAAGAGCTCATGGGCCATGACGGCGAAGAGCACTGGGGCGGTGAGCACGGCGCCTACGGCGACCCGGCGCGTCAGGTCTGTGATCTCCGCGCGCCGCTCGGCGGCCTCGGCCGCTTCCGCGTCGGCCCCGGTCTCCCCGCCGCCCGTACGTTCCGCTTCGGTGGCGGCGGCAGCCGTTTCCCTGCCGTCTCCGTCCGGAGTGACTTCCGTGGCGCCGGAACCGTCCGCCGGTTCGACCAGCAGCGTGCCGTGGATCATGTTCATTCCGCAGGCGAACCCGAACGATCCGGCCTGATCCGGGCTGACGCGCACGGCGGTGCGGGTGAAGGCTGGCAGCCCGGCGCTGACCCTGAGGTCGGGGAAGACGACCCGGTTGGTGCACTCGCCGGACTCCTGCCGGTCGAAGACCAGCTCTACCGGAATCCCCTGGCGGACCCGGATCAGATCGGGGCTGTAGCCGCCCCGCACCGTCACATCGACCCGCTGCACCCCTCCCTCCAGATGCGCGGCACGGGCCCGGCGCGGGCCGAAGAAGAACCACCCCAGGCCGGCGATCAGCAAGGCGGCCAAGACCACCACAACGATATCGGCAACACCCATGGCAATGGCCTCCCTGCGTGTTCACTCCCTCCAGCCTCGTCCCTCGCTACCCCAACCAGGTAGGGGCTGAACGGTCCCGATACAGGGGACCGGTCGGCCCTGTGCACGCGGTGCGGCGGGAGTGACCGTGAAAGGAACAGATACCGGCCGGACGGCGGGCTCCACGCCCGCAGCCCCCCGAATCCGGGGAAGTGAATCGCGATGATGTTCTGGTTCGACCGCGACATGAGCGGCTGGGGCTGGTTCGCCATGTCGGCCAGCATGATCCTTTTCTGGGCGCTGATCATCACCGCCGCTATCCTACTCTTCCGCGCCCTGAACCGCACCCCCGAACACACCCACGTCTCCGCCGGGCCCTCGCCCGAGCAGCTGCTCGCCGAACGCTTCTCCCGCGGCGACATCGACGAAGAGGACTACCAGCGGCGCCTGGCCGCCCTGCGCTCCTCCGGCCCCGCCAAACCCTGACGCCCCCCAAGGAGGAGGACCGGCCATGAACAACAACAGGAACTACGGCCTGTACGCGGTCGCGATCGCGATCGCCCTGGTCGGCGCGCTGGCGCTCGGTGTGCCCGTGGGCACCCTCGCCATCCTTCTCATCGTGCTCGCCTGCCCGCTGATGATGTTCTTCATGATGCGCGGCGGGCACGGCGGAGACGACATGCACGGACATAGTCACGACGACGCGCCCAAGGACCGCGACCCGCACGACCACAAGCCCTTCCGCTGAAACTACCGGCGAGGCCACGGTCCATGGCAATGCAAGCCTTGATCGCAATCTTGATCGGCGCCCTGATCCTCGCGGCCCTGGCCTACGACATCGGCCGCCTGGTCACACCCCGCGAGAGCCGGTGCCCTCCGTTGGCGCGGCTGAGGGGCCGCCGTGCCGCCCTGGAGGCCGCCGAACGCTGGTGTGCGGGCCTGCGGACGCACGAGCGGATCGACGCGGCCACGTACCAGCGGCGCATGAGCGGCCTGGCCCGCGGACAGCGGACACTGCCCCGAGGAGGACGTGATGGCTGACGCCGCATACGGCCTGTGGCCGCTGGTGGTGCTCAACACGGCACTGTTCATCGTCTTCGCCGCCAGCTTCTTCCACCCTAAAACCAAGCGGGACTGGCGGGCGATGAGCGCCTACAGCGCATTCCTGGTGGCGCTGTTCACCGAGATGTACGGCACCCCGCTCACCGTCTACCTGCTGGGCAGCTGGCTCGGCAACCAGTTCCCGCTCCTGAAGGACACCCACGCTGGCGGTCACCTGTGGAACGACCTGACGGGCTGGAGCGGCGACCCCCACCTAAGCCCCTTCCACCTGGCCAGCTACGCCGCCATCGGCGTCGGCTTCTGGCTCATCGCCGCCGCCTGGAAGATCCTGCACGACGCCGCTCAGCACGACAGGCTCGCCACTACCGGCCTCTACGCCTGGGTGCGCCACCCGCAGTACGACGGCTTCCTGCTCATCATGATCGGATTCCTGCTGCAGTGGCCCACCCTCCCCACTTTGATCATGTTCCCGGTCCTGGTGTACGTGTACGGCCGCCTGGCCCGCAGCGAGGAACGTGAGGTCGCCACCCGCTTCGGTGAGCAGTGGACCGCCTACGCCGCCCGTACTCCCCGCTTCTGGCCACGTCGGCCCCGCCGCGGTAGCCCCACGTCGCCGGGCAAGGCCACCCCGGCCGGACACGAGCCGGGCCCGCAGCCAGAGGCGTCCCGCCGCTCCGCCACCGGGAGGAGCCGATGACCGCGCTCCCCGTCGTTGTCCAGGCGGCGATCGTGGCCGGCGTGCTCGCCGGGATCATGCTGGTGCTCGTCGTGCTAGCCCGCACGGAGCGCCACCGCCGGCCCCGCGGCCCGGGCAGGAGGCGATAGACATGGCTGCCCCCCTTGCCCTGGTCTGGCTCCTGATCACCGTCCAGGCTCTGACCGTCGCGGCGTGCGCGATGCTTCTCGCCCGGCGCCACCGGACAGACGCCTCGGGCCTGGCCCGCACTCTCCACCGCGCCGCCCCCGCCCTCCTGGCCGCCGGTGCGCTGCCCGTTCCCGCCCTGCTCGTCGCCGACGCGCCCGCCGTGGCCTGGGGACTGTGGGGGGCCGGCACCATTGCCGCCGCCCTGGCCTATGCCGTCGGTGACACCTTGCGCGACATTCCCAGCCCGCAGGCGGCGACCCACGCCGGGAGCGGGCCATGACCCAGCCACAAACCGCACGGAACACGATCAGGCTGCCAGGAGGGGAAAGCACCCGGACAATGGAGGAGACGCGTTCCGGACTGCGGACCGGCGGCGGGCCGACGGCGCGGATGCCGGGTATGTCTCGCCCGATCGCTCCGGCGCGACTCCGCTATTGAGAGGAAGGCGGTCGCCATGACCAGTATTTCCCAACGCATCGCCACCTTGTTCCGGGTCAAGGCGAACAAGGCTCTGGACAAGGCCGAGGATCCGCGTGAGGTCCTGGACTACTCCTACGAGCAGCAGAGGGAGATGCTGCAGCGGGTCCGGCGCGGCGTGGCCGATGTGGCGACCAGCCGTAAGCGGGTCGAGCTGCAGGTGAGCCAGTTGCGGCAGTCCGCGGGCAAGCTGCAGGGCCAGGCGGAGCAGGCGCTCGCGGTGGGGCGTGAGGATCTGGCCCGCGAGGCGCTGGCCCGCCGTACGGCAGCGGCCTCGCAGATCGCCGATCTTGAGGGGCAGCAGGCGTCGCTGAAGGAGCAGGAGGAGAAGCTCACCCTTGCCGCGCAGCGTCTGGAGGCGAAGGTGGACGCGTTCCGTACCCGCAAGGAGACGATCAAGGCGACCTACACCGCCGCCGAGGCCCAGACCCGCATCACCGAGGCCGTCACCGGCATCGGCGAGGAAATGGGCGACGTGGGCCTGGCCATGCAGCGCGCCCAGGACAAGACCGAACAGCTCCAGGCACGCGCCGGCGCGCTCGACGAGCTGATCGCCTCCGGCGCGCTCGACGACGCCACCCTGCCGGCCGGACGTGACGACATCCAGGCCGAACTCGAGCGCGTCACCGCGGGCAGCGACGTGGAGATCGAACTGGCCCGGATGAAGGCCCAGCTCCCCGCGTCCGCGACTGCGCGGGCCGTCGAGGCGGGTGGGACCAGGCAGGCACCGCCGGACCAGGAGGCAACGTCATGATCATGCGGATTCTCGGCGAGGGCCAGTACGAGATCACCGAAGAACACCTCGGCCACCTCAACGCATTGGACTCCGACCTGCAATCCGCAGCAGATGCAGGTGACGAGGCGGCGTTCGCCTCTGCCCTGTCGGCCCTGCTGGACGCGGTGCGCAGCCTCGGCACAGGGGTACCGGACGAGCGGATCACGCCGTCCGACCTGGTACTGCCCGACGAGGACACCAGCCTCACGCAGGTGCGCGAGCTGCTGTCCGACGAGGGCCTGATCCCCGGGTGAGTGTGTGATGCGCAGCCGTTTCGAGCCCGACCGGCAGCTGACCGCCCGCATGGTGGTCACGATGTTCCTGCTCGGGCTGGTCTACGTGGCGTTCATCGCCGCGCTCATCGTCCTGCTCAAGTCCGTCGTTCTGGTCGTCGTCATCGCCGCCGCCCTGCTGGGCGCGCAGTACTGGTTCTCCGACCGGATCGCCCTGTACGCCATGCACGGCCGCCTCGTCACACCCGAGGAGCAGCCCCAGCTCCACGGCGTCATCGACCGGCTCTGCGCCACCGCGGACATGCCCAAACCCCGGGTCGCCGTCTCCCACATGGACCTGCCCAACGCCTTCGCCACCGGCCGCAACGCCGACAACGCCGTCGTCTGCGTCACCACCGGCCTCATGCGGCGTCTGGAAACCGAGGAACTCGAAGGCGTCCTCGCCCACGAGCTCTCCCACGTCGCGCACCGCGACGTCGCGGTGATCACCATCGCCTCGTTCCTGGGCGTGATCGCCGGACTCGTCGTCCGCTTCGCCTTCTACTCCCAGCTGTTCGGCGGACGTGGACGCGACCAGAACACCGCCGTCGTCTTCATGGCCGTGATGGCGGTCTCCGCCCTGGTCTACGCGGTCAGCTTCCTGCTCATCCGGGCTTTGTCCCGATACCGCGAACTGGCCGCCGACCGGGCCGCGGCCATGCTGACCGGAAAGCCTTCCGTCCTGGCGTCGGCGCTGACCAAGGTCAGCGGAGACATCGCACGCATCCCCACCCAGGATCTGCGCACCGCCCAGGCGTTCAACGCGTTCTTCTTCACCCCGGCCCTCGGGCCCGGCACGGTGGTGGCGAACCTGTTCTCCACCCACCCCACCCTGGAACGCCGTATCGAGGCGCTCGCCGAGATCTCCGCGCAGCTGGGCGAGGCGGGCGGCGAACCGGGCGCCGGGGCCTGACCGGAAGACCGAAAGGAGCTGGGCGCGTGGGATTCCTGGACGTCCTGTTCGGCCGGTCCAAGCCGGCCCGGCCAGACCTGGATCAGCTCTTCGGCCTGCCCTCAGCGGCGATCACGCTCCAGGCCGCCATCGGCTTCACCCCGACCGGAGCCGGCTCGGTCTGCTTCGCAGCCATCGAAGGCGGGGCGTTCGCGCAGGTCCAGCAGGAGGTACGCGACCTCCTCGACGCGGACACCCAACGCGGCGGCTCGCCGGTGGAGTTCAGCCGCGACACCTACGGATACTCATGGCTTCTCTCCCGCCGCACCTCCGACGAACTGCCCGCTCTCGTGGGCGACCTCCACGCGGTGAACACCGCCCTGCAGGACAGCGGCTTCGGCCCGCAACTGCTCTGCTCCCTGGTCACCTTCCACGACGCCGAGCTGCGGCCCCTCGCCCTGGTCTACCTCTACAAGCGCGGCACCTTCTACCCGTTCGCCCCACTGCCCGGCAACAGGCGCGACAATCCGCTGGAACTCCAGGTCAAGGCCGTGATCAAGGACGACCTGCGGATCGAGCAGGACCTGACCCGCTGGTTCCCGCTCTGGGGCGTGCCCGGCCTGTGACCAGGACGGCCAGTCCCTTCGATCCGGGGAGGTGACCACGTGACACAAGCCGACGGCCGTCCCGAGGACGGGCCGGACACCGACCGTGCGGTGCTGACGGCGGCCGGCATCGAGAAGGCGTACCAGCGCGGCCTGTGGCCGGCCCGCCGCCGTGTGCCGGTGCTGCGGGGCGCGGACCTGACGCTGACCCGGGGTGAGGTGGTCGGCCTGGTCGGTGAGAACGGCTCTGGCAAGAGCACGCTGATGAAGATCCTGGTCGGGGCCCTGGCCTCCGACGCCGGGACCGTGACCCGCAGTGGCAGGCTCGGCTACTGCCCCCAGGAGCCGATCCTCTACGAACGCCTCACCTGCGACGAGCATTTCGAGCTGTTCGGCCGCGCCTACGGCCTGTCCCGGGAAGCGGAGGCGCGCGCCCGCCGGGAGATCTACGCGGCGCTCGGCTTCGAACGCTACGCCACCACCCGTACGGACCGGCTGTCCGGCGGGACCTTGGCCAAGCTGAATCTGGGCCTGGCGCTGCTCGCCGACCCAGAGGTTCTGTTGCTGGACGAGCCGTACGCCGGCTTCGACTTCGACACCTACCTCAAGTTCTGGGACCTGGTGGCGGAGCGGCGCCAGGCGGGACGCACGGTGCTGATCATCAGTCACTTCGTCACCGACCAGGAGCGTTTCGACCGGATCGTGGAGCTGCGCGACGGGCAGGCGGTGGAGCGATGACCGGCCGGCCGATCGCCCGCCGGTTTCTGATCGACGCCGCCCGTACCCCCGTCAACGTGCTGACGCTCGTCCTGGTGCCGGTGGTGTTCGTGGCGGTGGCTTCGGGCCCGATGGCGGATGCCGCCGAGTTGCTCGGCGGCCCCGGGGGACCGGCGGTGCAGACCGCGACGGCTGGCTGGGCCGCCGGGTTCATCGCCGCCGTCGCCATGTACTTCCAGATGCGTGCGGCCCGCGCCGCCGACCGCCGCTTGGTCCTGGCCGGCCTCGCCCCCTCCCGGCTGGTCGCCGCCCGCATGGCCACCGGTCTGGTCCTCGCGCTGCTGGCCGCCACCACCGCCCTGGTGACCTTGCAGCTGCGCACGGGCATCGACGAGCCGGGCCGGGTGGTGGCCGGGACGCTCATGTTCGCCCTGATCTACCTGGCCATCGGCGCTCTCATCGGCGTTCTGGTCGCGAACCCGGTCAACGGCATGGTCCTGGTGCTGTTCGTCTGGATCCTGGATGTGTTCTTCGGCCCGGCGATCGGCTCGGCGGACCGGCCGGTCACCCGGATCCTGCCGACCCACTTCGTGACCCTGTGGATGATCGAGCTGCCCTCCCAGCACGCGGGGCGGCTCGGCGATCTCGGCTGGGCGCTGGCATGGGTCGTAGCCGCGACCGCCGTCGGCTGGGCGGTGATCACGGCAACCATCCGTATCGCCCGGCCCCGCCACCGTCACACGCCGGGGTCGGCCGCCGACCAAATCCCCGCCGGGCTGCGGGCGGGCCTGCGGGAAGCCGGACGCAACCGTGTCCTGTGGGTGCTGCTCGTCGCCGTACCGGTCGTCTTCGTCCTCCTCGCCGTGGCCACCACACCCGACGAGTCCACCTCGCTGACCGTGCGCGAGCAGGGCCACGCCCTCTCCCAGCAGGTCTGGCTCCCCGACGTCCACGGCGGCACGATGGCCCCGATCGCCATCGCCTCCCTGGCCACCCTCGCCGGACTGTTCACCGTCCTGGACGCCCGCTCCGGCGACCGGCGCCTGGTCCTGGCCGGCTTCCGCCCCAGCCGTCTGCTGACGGTCCGGTTGACCGTGGTCACCCTGCTGGCCCTGCTCGCGACCGCGGCCTCCCTGGCGGTCACGGCGACCGTCTTCACCGCCCGTCAATGGGGCCTCTACATCGCCGCCAGCATCCTCATCGCCCTCACCTACGGTCTCGTCGGCGTCCTGATCGGCCCGGTCTTCGGCCGTGTCGGGGGCGTACTCATAGCCTTTTTGCTGCCCTTCGTCGACGTCGGCATCGAGCAGAGCCCCATGCTGCACCCCCAGCCACCCACCTGGGCACACGCCCTGCCCGGCTACGGCCCAGGCCGCGTCCTCATCGACGCCGCCGTCACCCCCACCTTCGACGAAACCGGCGCCCTGCTCCTCGGCCTCGGCTGGCTCGCCGCCCTCACCGCCGCAGCGGCCGTCATGTTCCGCCGCACTGCCGCCACGACCCGGTGACACCCCGGCCCGTACCAGGCACGGCCCCACGTCGGCTTTCAGGTGAGCCGATACGGCGGATGGCGGTACTGCCCTGGCGGGCGCCACCCTGGCCAGCGACCCTGAGTGCGCGGCCGATCACCAGCCGCGCCCAGCACAAGCAGCCCCTGTCCGAAAGGCCGCCCCGCATGTCACTCACCTCTCCGCGGCGGGGCCGCACCGCCCTTGTGGGAGTAGCCTGCCTGCTGCTCGCGACGGCCAGCTGCTCGAACAGCGGCAACGACAACGGCTACGGCACAGCCCCCACCTCGACCAGCGCAGCCCCCACCACGTCCAGCGCCGTACCCGGCGCGGTGCGCATCGTGATCGAGAACTTCACCTTCAGCCCGGCCGATCTTCAGGTGCGCCCCGGGGCGCAGGTCACCGTCGTCAACCGGGACTCGGCCTCACACACCGTGACCGCCACCGGGGACAAGGCGTTCGACACCGGCACCATCAGGGCCGGTGCGACGGCCACCTTCACCGCGCCGTCCACGCCCGGCAGCTACTCCTACCTGTGCACCATCCACCCGAACATGAAAGGCACCCTCACCGTGACCTGACACCATCACCAGGGCTCCACGCCCGCGCGCCACATGCCGACCTCGCCTACGCTGAAACCGTGAGCCGAGGCGAGCCGAGTGCGTCGCCGCAGCCGGTGCTGCGGCTCACGATGCTGCTGGTGCTTGCCGTACTGACCGGCTGGTGGCCATGCACGGCCTGGGCTCTGCCAGCCTCATGCCGGCGGGCGCTGTCCTGCCGCATTCGGCGCACCAGGCGGTGCCGGCGGCAGCCGCACAGCCATGCGCGTGTCCCGACGACGGCCGTGCGGACAGGCACGCCGGCCACGCCGACCAGATGTGCGCGTCGGGAGCCGTTCCCGGCGCAGTGTTCGTCCCCGCACTGACCGCGTGCGCGCCGAGCGGCATCGACACGCCGGCATCGTCTCCCCTGCCGGTGCCGTACGAGCCGTCTGGAGGGC
Organism: Streptomyces anulatus; assembly: GCF_000721175.1. Classification (GTDB taxonomy): domain Bacteria; phylum Actinomycetota; class Actinomycetes; order Streptomycetales; family Streptomycetaceae; genus Streptomyces; species Streptomyces anulatus_C. The sequence goes on along the minus strand of NZ_JOEZ01000020.1, from coordinate 13,707 downwards.
GCTCCCCGCCCACACTCGCCCAGCTCCAGCTCCTGCGGATCTAGGAATCGCCCCCGCGGTGCGGGGCCCGCTGGGCTCGCCGCCGCACACCGGCATTTCCTCGATCCCCCACGTCCAGGAGCTGTGGACCATGAACGCAACCCCCTTCCGCCTTCGCCGCCGTGCCGCTCTGGCCACCGCTTCAACGGCGGTCGCCGCACTCGCACTGACCGCCTGCGGAGACGACGGCAACAGCAGCGCGACCAGCGCCCCGCCGCCCGCCACTGCCTCCGCCCCGGCCACCGTCCCCACGGGCGAGCACAACCAGGCCGACGTCACCTTCGCCCAGGGCATGATCCCGCACCACCGCCAGGCCATCCTCATGTCCGAGATGGCCCAGACCCACGCCGCCTCCGACGAGGTGAAGGCCCTCGCCGCGAAGATCAAGAAGGCGCAGGACCCGGAGATCGCCACCATGACCGGCTGGCTGAAAGCCTGGGGCGAGAAGGTCCCCACGGGCATGGACGGCATGGACGGTGGGGACCACGACGGCTCCGGCATGATGGACGACCAGCGCATGGACATGCTGCGCGGTGCCTCCGGCACAGCCTTCGACACCATGTTCCTCACCATGATGATCGAGCACCACGAGGGCGCGGTCGAGATGGCCAAGACCGAGAAGGCCGAAGGCGCCTACGGCCCAGCCAAGACGCTCGCCGACGACATCATCACCGCCCAGACCACCGAGATCGCCCAGATGAAGACGATGCTGGGCAAGAGCTGACCCACAAGGGCGGGCAGGCGGCATGCCGCCTGCCCCACCGGCGGCCTGCGGCCCGGCGGCCAAGAGGCAGGGCACAGGCCAGTCATCCCCGAGCAGAGGGAGTCTTTGATGACCGAGCAGTCGCCTACCGCGGCGGTGGACCGTCCTGTTGTCGGCTCGTACCCGACCTGCACCGGTGCCCAGCGCGCGGTCGACTTCCTGTCCGACAGCAAGTTCCCGGTGGAGCGCACCGCGATCATCGGTACAAACCTGCGCATGGTCGAGACCGTCCTTGGACGCCTCACCCGCCTCCGGGCCACCCTGGCCGGCGCCGGCAGCGGCGCCTGGTTCGGACTGCTGATCGGGCTGCTGCTGTCGCTGTTCGCCGCCGGCAGCCACCACGTCCTGGTACTGGTCGGCAGCGGGCTGCTGTACGGCGCGGCGTTCGGCGCGGTCTTCGGTTTCGCGGGCCACTCGCTCAGCGGCGGCCACCGCGACTTCGCCTCCCGCAGCCAGATCGTGGCCGCCCGCTACGACGTGGTCGCCGACGCGGAGGTCGCCGAAGAGGCCAAGAACCTGCTCATCAAACTCGGCTGGCGCGAAGACTGACCGTGCCGCGGCCGGAGAACGGCGGGACACCGTGCAGGGCTCGCCGGCATCGACCGGCCACGCGCCGCCGACGTCCTCGCGGCGTTGTGCTCGCTCGGGTGAACGGCCAGGCAGGTCGGCGGGTCAGAGACCGGAAACCCTCCTCGGATCACCCACACTCGGCTGGTGCTGGTCAAGCAGGGGCCGTGTCCCTGACGCCACGAAAGGCAATCGTCATGCGCAAGGACCCATCCAGCCCGAAGGTGACCGTGCGGCGGCGGGCGTGTCTCCTCATCCCCGCCCGGCGTCCTGCCGGCCTGGCAGACGCGGCAGTTGCTCTGCTCCTCCTCGCCGTGCCCGGCGTCGCCTGGGCGGACGAGATGGAGAGCGAGGAGGCGCCGGTGCTGGTCGAGCAGGCCATCGCCCTGATCGCCAACGACGCCGGTGAGGAACGAGTCGCCGAACGGATCCAAGACGCCCTGGAGGCCCCGGACAAGGAGGGCGTCGATCTCAGCCTGGTGGGCAAGGCCCTTGATGTCGTCGAGCGTCCGGGCCAGGACGAGGCCAATCTGCGGGAGGCCCGCGAGCTCCTGTTGAAGTCGCTGGACGGCAAGCTGCCGTCCGCTCCGGCACCGGGGCGCTTCGCGACGGCCACCGAGACCGGCACAAGCGTGGTGCTGGATGAATTCCGGCCTGCACGGGGCATCGCCGATGCCGGGGACGCGACCCTTCTCGCGCTGGCCCTGGCCGTGATCGTGCTCGGGCTGTGGCTGTCGGTACGGCTACGCCCCCCTCACAGCATCCGGGAACTCGAGCGCCGCTCCAACGAGGAAGGGGGCCGAGACCGATGACCGACGACGCGACCACGCCGGCCCCCGCGGCCTCAGCGCGGCCGGCCCAACGCGGCCGGTTCCATCGCGCCGTCGACGCGATCGACGAACGCATGGGCCTCAAGGCGCTGACCTACCCGGTACCCGAGCACGCCAACAACCTGGCCTGGAGTCTGGGCGGCATCACCGCCGTGGCGTTCGTGATCCTGCTGGCCACCGGGATCTACATCGCGCAGTTCTACTCGCCGATCCCGGAGGACGCCAACCAGTCGGTGCGTGATCTGGTGAGCGACGTGTGGCTGGGCTCGTTCGCCCGCGGCCTGCACTACTGGGCGGCGCAGGCCATGTTCGTCACGGCGCTGCTGCACCTGCTGCGGGTGTTCTTCCACGCCTCCTACAAGAAGCCGCGCGAGGGCAACTGGGTCGTCGGCGCTGCGATGTTCCTTCTCACCTTCCTCGCCGTGTTCACCGGCACCGTCCTGAAGTGGGACCAGGAGGGATACGAGGCCCTGATCCACAACCTGGACGTGGCCGAACTGCTCGGCGGGGCAGGCATCTGGTTCAGCGAGGAGCTCACCGACCGGGTGCCGATCCTGCTGCGCCTGTACAGCGCGCACGCGGTGATCATCCCCGGTCTGGTCCTGCTGCTGTTCGTGTGGCACGCGCTCCTGGTCAAGCGGCACAAGATCTCGCCGCATCCCGAGATCGAGCTGCCCGAGGTCGAATCGCCCGAGCCGTTCACCGCACACCTCAAGCGGGTGGCCGCGTTCGGGCTGGTGCTGCTGGGCGTGCTGTCGCTCCTCGGCGTGCTGGTGCCCCCCGTGGTCGGCCCGACCCCGGTCGCCGGGATCGAGGTCACCCGCCCGCTGTGGATGTTCTGGTGGTTCTTCCCGATGGAGCAGTGGTTCGGCGTCGCCTCCATTGCCTACGTCATCGCGGGCGTCTTCGCACTGATCTTCCTCGTGCCCTTCCTCGACCGCGGCCCCAAGCGGCACTGGCGCGAACGCAAACTCGCCCTCGGCACCGCCCTCGTGCTGCTGCTCGCGCTCGCCGCGATCACGATCCAGGTCTGGATCGCCAACCCGAAGGGCCACTGATGACCGCCACCGCCACCGCCCTGCGGCGCGCGCGACGCTGGTTCTGGGCGCTCACCACCACCGCCGTCCTCGCGACGGGCGTGCTGTACGAGGCGCTCCGCTCTGCTCCCGGACCCGGCACCGGCCTGCTCGTACTTGCCAGCGCCCTGGTACTGGCCGCGTCCGCAGTCCAGGCCGCGCGGATTCTGACCGTACTCACCAGCCCGCCCCGCCTGCCGACATGGCGACGCACCCCAGGCTCCCAGCCGGCTGACCACGGCGGACACGAACGCTGAAGGGAGGGATCGACGGTGTCCGACTCCGCACATGAACACGGCCATCATGCGCATCCCCCGGCCGCCCCGGGCAAGGAGCGCAGTACCGCCGTGCTGGATGTACGCGGCCTGGCGTGGGCCTCGCAGCAGAGCACGGTCACCACCGTGCTGGGGCGGCGGCCCGGTGTCCTGGACGTCGAGGTCAACCCGGTCGCGCAGTCGGCGACAGTCGTCTTCGACCCGCGGCGTACCTCTCTGGCCGAGCTGCGCGGCTGGGTGACCGCATGCGGCTACCACTGCGCCGGCCAGTCGGTGCCCGCCCATGTGTGCGACCCGATGGCCGAACCCGACCCGCCCGCCGTCGAGATGCTCCACGGGCGCGCCGGGCACGAGCACGGGGCAGGCGCTGCTGCCGTACTGCCCGAGCCCGCCGCACCGGCACGAGCGGCGCACGCGGAACGCGCCGAGGCCCCGGCCCCACCGGAGGGGATGCCGTCGCCACACGAGGTCATGGGCCACGGCGGGCACGGCGAGATGTCGATGGCCTCAATGGTCGCCGACATGCGCAACCGCTTCCTGGTGGCGCTGCTGTTCTCCATCCCGATCGTGGTCTGGTCGCCGATCGGCGAGGACGTCTTCGGCTGGCACGCCCCCGTACCCTTCGGCCTGCGCCAGGACGTGTGGGCGCTGCTGCTGAGCCTGCCGGTGATCTTCTACTCGTGCACGATCTTCTTCGGCGGCGCCGTGCGGGCCCTGCGGGCCCGCACCCTGGACATGATGGTGCTGGTCGCGGTCGCCGTCGGCGCCGGCTGGCTGTACTCCCTCATCGTCACCCTCACCGGCGGCGGAGACGTCTTCTACGAGGCGGCCACCGTGCTGGCCTCCTTCGTCCTGCTCGGCCACTGGTTCGAGATGCGCGCCCGCGGCGGCGCCAACGACGCCATCCGCACCCTTCTCGACCTCGCCCCGCCCAAGGCCCTGGTCGTACGCGAGGGCGAACCGGTCGAGATTCCCACCGCCGAGGTGATGGCCGGGGACCTGCTGCTGGTCCGCCCCGGAGCCAAGATCGCCGTCGACGGTCTGGTCGAGGAGGGGGAGAGCGAGGTCGACGAGTCGATGGTCACCGGGGAGAGCCTGCCCGTACACAAGGCCCCCGGCTCGCCGGTCGTCGGCGCGACCATCAACGCCAACGGCACGCTGCGGGTACGGGCCACCAAGGTCGGCGCCGACACGGCGCTGGCCCAGATCGTCAAACTCGTCCAGCAGGCCCAGAACTCCAAGGCCCCCGGCCAACGGCTCGCCGACCGGGCGGCGTTCTGGCTGGTCTTCGTCGCCCTGCTCGGCGGAGCGGCGACGCTGGCCATCTGGCTGCTGGCCACCGACCGCACTCTGGGCACCGCAATGCTGTTCGCCATCACCGTCGTGGTCATCACCTGCCCGGATGCCCTGGGCCTGGCCACCCCCACCGCGATCATGGTGGGGACCGGCCTCGGTGCGAAACGCGGAGTGCTGTTCAAGAACGCCGTCGCCCTGGAGGCATCCGCCGGCATCCAGACCGTCGTCATGGACAAGACCGGCACCCTGACCAGGGGCGAACCGGAGGTCACCGACGTGATCACCGCTCCGGGGACCGATGAGGCCGATCTGCTGCGGCTGGTCGCGGCGGTCGAGCGGGAGTCCGAGCACCCGCTGGCCGAAGCCGTTGTCCGCCACGCCCTGGCACGCTCCGTTGAGGCTGCGAGTGCCCGGCACTTCGAGAACGTTCCCGGTCACGGCGCGACGGCCGTCGTCGACGGCCACCGCGTCGCGGTCGGCAACCGCCGCCTGGCGATGCGCGAAGGCGTCGACCTCGGCCCACTGGCTACCCGGCGCGAGCAACTGGCCGCCACCGGCCGCACCGTCGTCATCGCCGCAATCGACGGCCAGGCGGCAGGACTGATCGGCATCGCCGACGCCCCCCGGGAGACCTCCGCCGCCGCCGTGAGTGAACTGCACGCGCTCGGCGTCGAGGTCGTCATGCTCACCGGCGACAACCAGGCCACCGCCCAGCGGATCGCGCAGCACCTCGGCATCGACACCGTCATCGCCGAGGTCCTCCCCGGCGACAAGGCCGCCAAGATCTCCGAACTTCAGCGCGGCGGCCGCAAGGTCGCCATGGTCGGCGACGGCGTCAACGACGCCCCCGCCCTCGCCCAGGCCGACCTCGGCATCGCCATCGGAGCCGGCACCGACGTGGCCATCGAGACCGCCGACCTCGTCCTGATGCGCTCCGACCCCCTCGACGTGCCGACCGCGTTGCGCATCGGCCGCGGCACCCTGCGCAAGATGCGGCAGAACCTCGGCTGGGCCATCGGCTACAACGCCATCGCACTGCCCATCGCCGCAGGCGTCTTCGAGCCCGCCCTCGGCCTGGTGCTGCGGCCGGAGATCGCCGCGCTGTCCATGTCCGGGTCCAGCATCATCGTCGCCGTCAACGCCCTCGCCCTCAAACGCCTCCGCCTGCCACAGGCGGCAACGTCCCGCTCACCATCACTGCCCGGCACCCCCGCAGCCCCCGGCACGGGGAACGGCCATGACAGCGGCCACCCCAGCACCTGACCTCGGCAACCCCCAGGACTCAACACCGCACCAAGGAGAAGGACATGGCAGCCACAACCACCGATCCGGTCTGCGGCATGACCGTCGAAGACTCGCCCACCACGCCCCGCACCACCTACCAGGGGCGCACATACCTCTTCTGCAGCGCAGCCTGCAAGGACCGCTTCACCGCCGACCCGGACCAGTACACGGAACAGGAACGATGACGGGCGCGGCTTCTCTGCGGGCGACGCCTCAGTGGGTCGCAACGACGCCGGTGCCGTCCCGGTGAAAGAGGACACGGCCGCCGGCACCGGCGCCCGAGGCGGCCTGCCCGAGGCGACGCGAGGGAGCCACAGCCAGTGGCTCCTCCTCGCGGCGGTCTCCCTCGCCTGGTTCCTGGTGCTGCTCGACGACACCGCGGTGGCCATCGCGCTGCCCTCGCTCAGCCGTGACCTCAGCCTCGGCCTGGCAGGGCTGGAATGGGTCGTCAACATCTACACCCTCACGTTCGCCGTACTCACGCTGTGGGGCGGCATGCTCGCCGACCGGCACGGCGCACGGCCGGTCTTCCTCACCGGACTGGCCATCTTCGTGGGCCTCTCCCTCGGGGCCGCCCTCTCGCCGACCGGCAGCGTCCTGATCGGCATGCGTGCCGGCCAGGGCGCGGGAGCGGCACTGATGGGACCGGCCGCCCTCGCCCTGTTGTGCACGTCCTTCGCTGGACCGCGCCGAGCGCTGGCCCTGGGCGTATGGTCCGGCGTCGGCGCCACCGCCCTGGCCATCGGCCCCCTGCTCGGCGCCATGCTCACCGACGCCTTCGGCTGGCGCTCGATCTTCTTCCTCAACGTCCCACTCGGCATCCTCATGCTGATCATCACCCGCGCGGTACTGCCGAGAAGAGCTCAACGCACTGGTCGCCCAGGCAAGATGGACATCGCCGGAGGCATCACCTCGGGACTCGGCCTGTCGGCCCTGATCTTCGGCCTCACCCAGGCCAACGCCTACGGATGGGGATCAGTCGCGCTGTGGGGCGTGATGGGCCTCGCAGTGGCCGGCTTCACCGTCTTCGCCCTGATCGAACGACGCGTCAGCACACCGCTGTTGGACCGGACCCTGCTGCGGCTCCCCAACGTCCTGACCGCCAATCTCCTGGGCCTGGCCAGCCTCGCCGTCATGTGCAGCCTGTTCTTCTTCCTCTCCCTCTACCTCCAGTTCGCCACCGGTTTCTCACCCGTGCGGGCCGGGGTGGCACTGCTGCCGCTGAGCCTCCTCGTCGCCGTGGTGGCGCCGGTCGCCGGATGGCTGGTCTCCCGAACGGGCGCCCGCATCCTGATCGGCGCGGGAATGACATTGACAGCGGCCGGGCTCTTCACACTGGCCGGCATCAACCCCGGATGGGGAACACAGCAGCTGCTGCCCGGACTTGTGATCGCCGGCGTCGGAATCGGGCTGGCCACCACACCGATCACCACAGCCGCGATGGGCGCCGTGCCGGCGGAGCGCACAGGCATCGCCAGCGGCACCCTGAACGCCTCCAGAATGATCGGCCTCTCCCTGGGAATCGCGATCATGGGCGCCATCGTCGCGGCCCAGTGGCCGGGCGACCTGGCCGACTCCGGAGTCGACCCCCAGGCGTTCACCGACGGCATCGCCATCGGATTCCAGGTCAACGCCGCGATCGCGCTCGCCGCCGCCCTCCTGGCTGCCGTGGCCATCCGCACCCCCCATCGGTGACCATCGCAGCACTCAACGCCCGACGAACCGCCGCGGCCACGCGTGGCCTGATCCCATCGCGCCCAACAACCCTCCGACGACAAACGCGACCCGCGTGCGGGCGCCCGCTCGGCTGGTCACGGCGGAGGCGCCGGACTCGCCGCCGGTCCGTCGACCGAGCCGGCCTCGTCCGGGAATGATCCCCGCGGCAGCCGGGAGCCCGCCACACGGGCACAGGCTCCCGGGGATGGCCCGGCCGGTCAGCGCAGGCGCGGTGGCCCGCTCTTCCCGGCGGGGGCCGGGTGACGCGTGCTTCCGAGCCGCTGTGCCGCCGGGTCAGGTGTGCAGACGGCTGTTGGGGCCGTCCTGCCCGTCGGCATGGTCGTCGTTGAACCAGTAGTCCCCAGCGGCCAGGTAGCGGAACGCGTGGACTTGGTTCCCGGGCAGCGCAAGAGTGACGGCGCGCGTGCCGTTCTTGCGCGGGGTGAGGGTGTGGGCGCCGGGTTGCCAGTTGTTGAAGTCACCGACCACGCTGACCGGCCCGGGCGGGTCGTCGGCGGGCAGAACGAAGGTGACTTCGGTGCGATCCTTGCGCTGCCTTCGTTCCAGCATGGGCGGGTTCCTTCCAGCGGTCCAGGGAGTTACGGGTGCTGCCCATCCTGGTGCGTGAACCCGTCGCGGGCTCGCGGGCTCCGCCATCCAGCGCCGGCCGCCACCCGGATTGAGCAACCTCGGTGATTCGTGCCGTCGGCGGACGGCCCTCTCACCCCCGTTGAAATGCCACCGGGGTGCGGCCCGCCTACAAGCTGATGATGACCAGGGCGGTGTCGTCGGTGACGCCGGCAGGCGGGATCAGGTCGGCAAGGAGGGCGTCGGCGAGTGCCTCAGGGGCGGCGGTGTGGTGGCGGGTGAGGGAGTCGGCGAGGCGGTGAAGGCCGGTGTCGATGTCTTCGTGGCGGCGTTCGACGAGTCCGTCGGTGTACAGGACGAGGGTGGAGCCGTCGCTGAACGCGGTCTGCGCTTGAGGGCGGGGAGCGTGTTCGGGACGGGCACCGAGTGGGGGGTCGGTGGCCTGGTCGAGGAAGGCGACGGTCCCATCGGGGTGAAGAAGGGCGGGCGGGGGCTGCCCGGCGCTGCTGTAGGTGAGGGTGTGGTCGTCGCAGTCGATGAAGACTGCTGCCGCTGTGGTGGACTCGGCGCCGTCGACGGACCGGGCGTACAGGTCGAGGACCTCGAGGGCCTGGGCGGGTCCTGCGGCGACGCGGGAAGCGGCGGACAGCGCGCTGCGCAGCTGGCCCATGACCCCGGCCGCTCGAAGGCCGTGGCCCACGACGTCACCGACAGCGACCGCGATGCGGTCGCCACCGGGCAGGTCGGCGAGGTCGTACCAGTCCCCGCACACGTTCAGGGCGCCGGTTGCGGGCCGGTAGCGCACGGCGGCCGGGTGGTGTCCGAGCAGGCGGGGCGGGGGCAGCATCGCTTCTTGCAGGTGGAGGGCGACTTCGCGTTCGCGGGCGTGAGCCTGGCGCAGGCGTTCGTTGACTTCTTGCAGTTCCCGGGCGCGGGTGTACAGCTCGGCTTCCAGGACCTGGGCCCGGTCCCCGCCACCGCGCGTGCCGCGGGCGCGGATGAGTTCGGTGACCTCCTCCACCCGGTGCAGCAACAGCACCACGGTGCCGTCCATGCCGAGGACAGGGACGTTGACCGGGCTCCAGTAACGCTCATCCCACACCCCGGGCCGGTCGGGGTACTCCACGTCGTACCGCTGCAAGGCCATGGTGTCGCGCTCCCCCGTGGCCGCGACCCGCCGCAGGGAGGCGTACAGGTTGCGCATACCGGTCGCCCCTGGATCGTTGGGGTTGTCGGGGAAGACGTCGAACAAGTAGCGGCCCACCACCTGCTCACGGGTGCGCCCGGACATGGACAGGAACGCCTCGTTGGCGTCCGCGTACACCAAGTCGGTGGTCAGCAGCGCGACCGCGCCGGGCAGAGCCTGAAAGACGGCCTGGTAGTCGATTACGGGTCCATCCACGATCCACCTGCCCGCGCGACACGGCTTCGATCCTGCGGTCCTCTCACCATAGGCAGGACCGGCCGCACAGGCCCGGTCACAACGCCGCCTGGGGTGCGGCGGGGCCGTTCGGTCCCACACAGGGCCCGTCTGCCCCCTACACGCACGGCGGCAGGCGGCGAAATATGGCGGATATGAACGACGTCCTGTCCTTGACAGGCGACCTGGCGCGCCGACGGTGCATGGAACTGCTGCGTGACGGCGGCTACGGCCGGGTGGCGGTCACCGAGCGGGCACTGCCGGTGATCGTGCCGGTGAACTACTGCCTGACCGCCAGTGACGAGGTGGTGATCGGTGCCGGGTCCCGCGCCGGGCTCACCCAGACCGCGGGGGACACGGTGGTCTGCTTCGAGGCCGGCGGGCAGGACACGACCGCCGGTCACGCCTGGAGCGTGACCGTCACCGGATACGCCCGCCCCCTCACCGACGGTCAACGTCTGCGCGTGGTGAGTGCGCGCTGGCTGCCCCAGCCGGACGAGCCGCTGCTGCGTCTGGCCACGACAGAGGTCACCGGCCGCGTCTTCCCCCTCCTCGACCGCTCCGCCGACGGCCAGGCCGACCCCCTGCCCTGGCCGGGCGGCGCCCCCGCCCCCCCCAGCCTCCCGGCAGCCCCGATATGACCGGCCTGCCCCCGAGTACCCGCAGCCTTAGCCTGGAAGAGCGAAGTCATGCCGCACCCCAGGGAGGCCACCGGTGGGCGAGCCATCGACCACGGAGCCCGAACCCGGCACCGGCAAGCAGGCCGGCGGCGCCCCCAGCCTGCTGCACTTCCCCGACCCCGCCCGCCTCGCCCTCGACCGCGCCGTCCAAGACCTGGTCACCCTCGCCGGGGAGGTACTGCGCACCGAAGGACGCCTCCAAGATTTGCTGCGCGCCGTCCTGGCGGTCACCACCGATGTCAGCTCCCCCAACGTGCTGCGCCACTTGGTAAGCGCCGCCCAGGAACTGACCGACGCCCGCTACGCCGCCCTCGGCGTCCTTGGTGCCGATGGCCGCCTGTCCCAGTTCGTCCACACAGGGATGGACGAGGCAAGCGTCCGCGAGATCGGACACTGGCCCGAAGGCAAAGGCGTCCTCGGCACCCTGGGCCAGGGCCGGAAACCGCTGCGCTTGGACGACATCGGCAGCCACCCCGAATCCGTCGGGTTCCCGCCCGGCCATCCGCCGATGAACACCTTCCTCGGCACCCCCATCCGGGTACGCGGGCAGGTCTTCGGCAACCTCTACCTCGCCGACAAACACGGCACCGGCCCCGCCCCGGAGCCGTTCACCACCGAGGACGAGGAACTACTGCAAGCCCTGGCCGCCGCGGCCGGAGTGGCCATCGACAACGCCCGCCTGTTCGGCCTGGCCCGTCAGCGCGAAGCCTGGCAGCACGCCACAGCCAGTATCACCGCCGCCCTCCTCGCCGGCATCGACACCGACGAGGCCCTGGAGCTGATCACCGAACACGCACGGACGACAGCCAACGCCGACCTCGCCGCCGTCGCCCTGCCCCACACCCCCGACACCTTGGTGATCCACGTGGCCACCGGCCACGACGCCGAACATCTGACCGGACAGCAACTGCCTGTCCACACATCTCTGTGCGGCAAAGTGATGTCCGACCGCAAACCCATAGTCAGCCCCGACATGGCCGCCGACGAACGCGCCCACACCGCCGGCGCCGCCTGGTCCACCGCGCTCGGCCCTGCCATGCTCGCCCCGCTCACCAACGGAGGCACGCCGGCCGGGGTCCTGTTCGTCACCCGCCACCCCGGACGGGAAGGCTTCGACACCGAACAGCTCACCATGATCGGCACCTTCGCCGCCCACGCCGCTCTCGCCCAGCAACTCGCCCGCCAGCGCACCAACGCCGAAGAACTCACCCGCCTTCACGACCACGACCGCATCGCCCAGGGCCTGCGCGACCGCGTCATCGAGCAGATCTTCGCTGTCAGCCTCACTCTCAACAGCCTGGCCACCACCCTCACCCCCGAACAGCAGCAACAGCTCATGCGCACCGTCGGCCGCCTCGATGACATCATCCGCGACATCCGCAACACCGTGTTCAGCCTGCAACACCACCCCGAACAGAACACGGCCGAGACCTCCGGCGACCCTGTCGACCACCAGAGCGAGTAAGCCCCGGGGCGCACAACCCGCCCACCCCGGTACGACGGATGCGACGCCTCCGGCCCTCGCTTCACAGCCCGTCAGCCACCCGCCTCCGCCTCACGGTGAGCCGACACGACTGGCCATCCTTGCCCCGCGCACCCCGCCCGACTGACCACTCGAGCGCCTCAGCACGTGATTCCCGCCGCCCCCGCCCCTCACACAGAGGCCGCATTCGGCTCGCCCTTGCGGTCGCATTGCACGGCGAGACGGGCGGCATACACGTTGAGCCGGCGGCGGAGCTCGAGCCGTCCGGCTTTCTGGTTGGCCGGGGTGAGGAACTGGGCAACCTGGTCGACCAGCAGCCTCCTGTCCTGGCGGGAAAGAGCCGCCGTCGCAAGAAGAGGGCAGTTGAGATGCTCGGACTGGGTGACCTCAACCCAGACGAGAACCGTGGCAAAGTCAGGCTCTTGCCGCGCCAGGCGGCCGAGCTTGGGAATCCCGTTGCACAATTCGGGCCAATCGCGAGCCGGCATCTGCCAAGTGGCCATGGTGCGACGCCGTCGTGCGTAGTTGACCCGGTGGGGGTTGCTGTCGAGCCCGGCGGCGATCCGCTCGACGCCGGCTTCGAACTCTTCCCAGAGATTGCCTGGCATCGCCCCGTCGAGTACGGCGAGCGTCCCGGCGGCCGAGCCCCGCGGCATGCCCAGCGTTTCGGCGCATTCGGCCCAGGTGCCGCCGGCGGTCATCTCCATCAGTTTCAGGGATGCTGCTCGCCGCAGGTGGCGCACGGTCCCGCTGTTGACCTGCAACATGTCGTCGATGAGGTGAGCGAGATGGTCGTCGAACCAGGCTTGCGGCAGCAGCTGCGGGACCTCCTCGGGGCTGAAGGCGCAGTCCCGTGAGGGAACGCGCAGGCGACCGGGTCCACGGCTGCTGCCGCCGGCGTGGAAGATCTGACGTCGCCGGACCAGGGCGCGGGCCAGGGACGCGGAAACCTTCGTGCCTCGCAGGATTTGGTAGGCACGCTTCGAAGATCGCTCGTAGGCCGCCTGTACCAGTGGCTGGACACGTTCTCGCAGGGACGACGGCTCGCGATCGCCGAGGAGGGTGTCAGCAGCAAGGAGGAGGGATCCGCACGTTGCCGGGTCACTCGGGGCCGGCCGCAGGTCCGCCATCCGCAGGTACTTGCTGGTGGTGGCCAAGGGCCCGTCTAGGACCGCGGTGAACGGTGTGGCGTGGGCGTCGATGAGAGCGGCTGTCGCGTGCGTGGGCGAGAGATCGGCGCCGGCAGGCCAGCTGAGCTTGATCAACTGGGCGGCGAGGATGAGGTCAGGGAAGGGATCGCCCGGCTCTCCGGCAGTGGGTTCGGCAGGGGCTGGTGCGAGCCGCCGGTCCAGGCGTTCCTGCAGGTCGATCAGGCGGGCTCGCTCCGTCGCGGACAGGTGGCTTCCGCTGGTCTGAGGAGCCGTGTCCAGCCGGGCCCCGCAGACGTCCCTGCGTTTCCCGGCAGCGCGTTGCTCCGGCGTCGGGTTGCGGCACTGCAGAGGGTGGAGGTCGTCGCGCTGTGGTTCCCGGATCAGGCTGCCTCGGTTCTGGGTGGCTCCGCCGAGCACGTTTCCGCATTTCGGGCAGATCACAGGAGCCTGAACGTGTGCTCGAGATCGAATCTGCGGAGGAACGACTGCCACCAGCGCTCCACGTCCACCGGTGTGGCGGCGGTGGCTGAGCACCACAG
>NZ_JOEZ01000019.1 GCF_000721175.1 Streptomyces anulatus | reverse complement strand
CCACTTGGCGACGCCGCCACCAGTCCCGAGCCCAAGCCAGCCACTATCGGCGACAGGTCGCCCAGGCATGAAGATCACGATCTACGACTGGAGTACTAGTCTGAACTGCTTTGCCTGCTTCAGTCACTACGCTCGGCCAAGGGACTCGCACTCGTCCGCAGCGTCGCCGAGTGGAATGAGCACACCCACAGCCGCACCAACTGCCGCAACGAACACCGGGACAAGACGCTCACCACACAGGTCGACGACCTGGAGTTGGCGGCCCGAAGCCTCGGACCGGCAGCTTCTTCCCTTGTCTGCTGGAACGGCGACGCCGCATCGACAAGGCCCCTCTGCACCGTCATCATGGAGGCTTACATCGAGGGTGTCTCCACTCGGTCGGTCAACGACCTGGTCAAAGCCCTGGGGGTGGACACGGGGACGTCCAAGTGCGAGGTCTCCCGGATCTGCGCTGCCCTGGACGAGCCGTTGACCGCGTTCCGCACCAGGCTGCTGGACCGCGCCCGCTTCCCCTACATCTACCTCGACGTCACCTACTGCAAGGCTTGGGGCCACCACCAGATCGCCTCCCGGGCCGTGGCCATCGCGACCGGCATCACCGAGGACGGCGGCCGGGAGGTCCTCGGCGTGGTCCTGAAGGACGCCGGCGAGATGGTCGCCGCGACGATCCGCACGATCTTCGCCCAGCCCAGCCAGAGCGTGGTGAGGGCCCAGGTCGATACCGTCACCGACATGCTCGGCAGCCAGTTCCCACGGGCAAACAGATGCTGCTGGAAGCCAAGGACGACCTGACCGCCTTGGCTGATCCAGTCGACGAACCCGCTGGAGCGGATCAACCGGCCGAGCACATGCCCGCCCTGGCTGACACGACTGAGGGCCGCGAGTGATCACGCCGGGGGTTTTCCGGCGTGGCTGGTGGGGTTCGTCATGCGGGCCACGGCACGGTGACGGCGGTGACGACGTGTCGAGCGTCACCCCCGGCGTGCCAGCGTCCGGTGAACCGGCTGATCCGGTCTCCGGCGACAATTGGTCCGGGCACGGTCAGGTCGGCCGTGAAGGTGTGACGTTCCGGATCGGGCGTGATGATGCATTCCGTGAAGTCCAGCCAGCGGCCGGTCAATGGGAACCACGCTTTGTAAACGCTCTCTTTCGCGCTGAACAGCAGCCGGTCCCAGTGTATGCGAGGGTGGGTGACGGCCAGCCGGGTCAGGGCTATTCGCTCCTCGGGGAGCGCGGTCAGCTTTTCCACGCCGTCGGGCAGAGCGGCGTGCGGCTCGGCGTCAATCCCGATCGAGGCGAATGTGGCGCGATGAGCTACCGCCGCCGCTCGGTAGCCGTCACAGTGCGTCATGCTGCCGATCACTCCGTTCGGCCACTGCGGTGCACCCTTGGGGCCCGGCAGGATCGGTCCGGGAGGCACTCCAATCCGTCTCAGCGCGGTGCGTGCGCAGAGACGGACGGCGGCGAACTCGCGGCGGCGCTTGTCGACTGCGCGGGCCACGACGGCAGCCTCCTGCGGGTGCAGGTCGATGTGCAGTGGGTCGGTGAACAGCTCGGAAACGGCGACACCGGATGGAAGGAGGGCGTTCAGCAATCCGGTGTCGTCGGCTCCGGTGGTCACGGGTGACCACCCGCTTGCTCAGTGTGACGAATATCGCAAATCTTGTCCACTGCATCCTCCAAATTCGACTCACGAGGCGGGTGGTGGGGGCCCCGGCATTCTTCGGTGTGTGCTGCACGAATGACCGTCTTGCCCGTTCCTTGATCGGCGGTTGGTCACGCTCGGTAAGGCGAAAAGTAACCGCAAGGCGCTGTAGACGGGAGTGATCCACTGGACTACGTTCTGCATGCAGCGGATGACACAGGGGAGTTTTCTGATGCAGATGAGTGTGGGTTCTGGCCCGTTATATCACCGAATATGGGGGCCAGGCAGGTGGCAGCACGGCTACGCACAGCTCCCCGGTCACCACCCCTCCGGTTCTGCCTCGTGACCGCCCGGCATGTCGTTCTGGGCCTGCCGACGCTCGCCACCGGTGGCCTCTCCGAGAACTGGCTGTTACGCGAGTCCGGCGACCTGCACTGGTCGTTGATCGGTGAGTACTTCGGCACCTCGGTCAACAAACTCGCCGATGCCGACGGCACCCGGTTACTTCCGGCCTTCGTCCGGGTCCGGCACACTGCGAGCGCCTCGCTCGCCTCTTTCGCCGAGCTTGACGAAGGCGAGATGAGCGGTGAACTGACCAGACTGGACGACCGGCGGTTCCTGTCCGACATCCGGTTCGCCACCGGTACGGCACACGTCGACGTCCGGCTGCTCACCGTCTTCGTCCGCCGCTCGGACCGCAACTGGCTGGTCCCCGGAGTCCCACAGCTCCCCGGCTGCCTGCCGGCCCGTGAACCGGACGCCGACCAGCTTGCCTTCCTGCACGACTTCCAGGCGCAGAGCGGGCGCCACCTGGACGGTCCCGGGCTGCACACCGAGCGTTACGAACTCAACCCGGTCGTCGACGTCAACGCCCTCGGCCTGCTCTACTTCGCCTCTTACCCGCACATCAACGACCACGGCGAGCGTCGGTACCTGCACTCGCTGGCGCCAGGCGGCGAGTGGGCCACCGCGGCCGCCACCGTCAGCCGCGACATCGTGTATCTGGCGAACTGCGGCGCCGAGGACACCGTGCGATACCGGCTCGACGACCTGCGCCTGGAGGACGGCCACCGGGCGGTGCTGACCTCGACGCTGCTGCGCGAGGACGACAACAGGCCGCTGGCCCGGATCGAGACGGTCAAAGCACTGCGCGGGCCCAGCGTGTTCGGCGACCTCTGGGGTAACACCGTCACCACCCGCGCCGCGACGGCCCGGCCGGACCCGGCGCCCACGCCCGACGACCTGGACGCGGTGCTGCTGCCGCTGCTGGAACAGGCGCTGGGTCGGCCCGCCGGCTCCCTGACCGCCGACGACGACCTGCGGCGGTACGGCCTGGACAGCGTCGCGCTGGCCGAGGTCGTGGCGCTGGCCCACGACGAGCACGGTCTGCAGATCGATCCCAGCGCCATGTTCCAGGCCTTCACCGCCGCCGCCATGGCACGGGTGATACGCGGCGAAGACCGCGAGCCCCAACCGGTCGCCGCCACGGCCGCACCGAAGCCGGACGCCTCGGCGCCGATCGCGGTGATCGGCATGGCCGGACGTTTCCCCGGGGCGGACAACGTGGGTGAGCTGTGGGACCTGCTCGGTCGCGACGAGGACGCCGTCGGCGACATCCCGATCGACCGCTGGGACACCGCCGCGCACCCGGATCTGGTGGGACGGGCGGCGCTGCTCGACGACATCCGCCGCTTCGACCACGAATTCTTCGCCATCAGTCCCCGCGAGGCTGCGCTGATGGATCCCCAGCAGCGACTCATGCTCGAGGTGGCGTGGGCGACGGCCGAGGACGCCGGACAGGATCCCACCACGCTGGCGGGCAGCCGGACCGGCGTCTACACCGGGGTGTGCCACTCCGACTACGCCACCGTTCTGGCCGAGCACGCCGGTCGCGACGAACCGCACTTGAGCGTCGCGGTCTCCCCGTCGCTGGTGGCCAACCGGGTCTCGTACGCCCTGGGCCTGCGCGGCCCGAGCGTCACCGTGGACACCCTCTGCTCGTCGTCGCTGGTCGCGGTCGCCCAGGCCATCGCGGCGCTGCGGGCCGGCGAATGCGACCAGGCCATCGCGGGCGGCGTGAACGTGCTGTGCGACCCGGGACAGCACGCGGCGTACCAGCGGGCAGGTGTGCTGAGCCCACGCGGACGCTGCCACACGTTCGACGACGGCGCCGACGGCTACGTCCGCGGCGAGGGGGCGTGCGCGTTGCTGCTCAAACCCCTCGACCGGGCGCTCGCCGACGGCGATCGGGTGCACGCGGTGATCCGCGAGGTGGCGGTCAACCACGGCGGGCAGGCGCAGTCGTTCACCGCGCCCAACCCGGAGGCCCAGGCCGACCTGTTGGTCAGCGCATACACCACGGCGGGCGTCGACCCCACCACCATCGGCTACATCGAGGCGCACGGCACCGGTACCCGGCTGGGCGACCCGATCGAGGTGTCGGCCATGGTGGCGGCGTTCCGCCGGCTGTACGCCCGCAGTCAGCACCCGATGCCGGACGCGCCGCACTGCGGCATCGGATCCATCAAGACCAACATCGGTCATCTGGAGGCCGCCGCCGGTATCGCCGGAATGATGAAAGTCATTCTCGCGATGCGCCACCGGACCCTGCCGGCCACCCGCAACGTGCGCCGGACGAACCGCATGATCAACCTGTCCGGGTCGCCGTTGCGGCTCCAGCTGGAACAGGCCGCATGGGAGCCGCCGCCCGGCGGCGGCCCCCGCCGGGCCGGGGTCAGCTCGTTCGGCATGGGCGGCACGAACGCGCACGCGGTCCTGGAGGAGGCACCGCCCGCCGCCGAGGCGCTGCCGGCCGGCCGGGTGGCGGTGCCGGTGTCGGCCCGCACCCCGCAGGCCCTGCGGGACGCGCTCGTCGCGCTGCTGAACGTGGTGCGGTCACCGCAAGCGCCCCCGCTCGCCTCGATCGCTCGGACGATGAGCACCGGCCGGGCCACGCTGGCCTGCCGCGTCACCGTCACGGCGGCCGACCTCGGCGAGCTCGCGGACGCGCTGGCCGCCGCCGTCGACGCCGAGCCGCTCACCGGCGACGCCGGGATCGAGGGCCCGGTGCCGGCCGCCCCCATTGTGTCGCTGCCGACCTACCCGTTCCGCCGGGACCAGCACTGGGCGGCGCCCACTGCCGCCCCTCAGTTCCTCACCGCGGCCTGGCAGGACGCGCCGCCACCCGCGCCGGCTCAGCGCGGCCGCTTCCTGGTCCTCACGACGGACCCGAACCTGGCGCCGACGCTGTTCGGCGACGACGCCCTCGCGCATCGCCCCGGCGATCCGCTGCCCGCCGTGCCGGGCCTGGTCGGCGTCGCCGATCTGGTCGACTGGAGCGAACCGGGCGCGCTGGTCACCGAGCGGATCGAGGTGCTGCGCGAAGTGCTCGGCCGGCATCCGCGTACCGGCCTGCGCTGCCTGCACGTCAGCGGCGCCCGCCGCTCGGCGCTGGCTGGCTTCTACCGCGCCGTCTCCGGAGAACTGCCCACGGTGGTCTCCCGCACCGTCCGGGTCGACGGTGACTTTGCGGACCTGGCCGCCGCGGTCGCGGCCGAGAGCACGGCCGACGACCAGGAGACCGAGATCGGGTACGCCGGCTCCCGGCGGCGGCGCCGCGTGGTCGGGTCCGCCCAGCCCGGCGACTTCGACCCGCTGACCGGTCTGGACCGGGGCGCCGTTCTGATCACCGGGGGCGTCGGCGGAATCGGCCTGCGCCTCGCCGAGCACCTGGTCGACCGGGGTGCGCGGCACCTCGTCCTGATCGGCCGCTCCGCGCTGCCCGCCCGCAACCGTTGGGCGTCCCTGGTCGCCGAGCCGTCGACCGACCCGCTGCTGCGCGCGCGCCTCACCGCTCTGCTGGCCCTCGCCGACCGGGACGTGAAGCTTTCCGTCCACACACATGCGCTGAACGACGTGGGCACGCTGCGCCGACTGATCAACCGACATCGAAGCCGCGCCGGCGGGATCGCGGCGGTCTTCCACTGCGCGGGGGTCATGCACCAGCCCCGGTCATTCCTGGCCAAGACGGCCAGCGAGATCGGTGACGTGCTGCGGCCCAAACTCGCCGTCGAGACACTGTGGGCGGCGTTCGGCAGCCGTTTGCCGCGGCTCATGGTGTTGTTCTCCTCGATCGCGGCCGGGTCGCCGCGGCTGGCCGGGGGCTATCTGGACTACGCCGCGGCCAACAACGTCCTCGACGACTTCGCCGAGGCGCACGCGGAAGAGCCCGGGTGCGTGGTCCGGTCGCTGCGGTGGCCGCTCTGGCGGGACGTCGGGATGGGCGAGCGGCGTACCAGCGCCGGGACCGAGCTGGGCATCCCCGACCTGGCGGAGACCGACGCGCTGCGACTGCTCGACCTGGCGCTGCGGGTGCCGGGCGAGCCGGTTCTGCTTCCCTGCCTGACTCGCCGGACGACGGCGCCGGCCGACGACCTGTTCCGGGCGCCCCGGCGTGCCCCCGAGGCGGCCCCGGCGCCGGTCACCGCTCCGGCGGACGGGCCGGAGCCGGACACCATCGACTGGCTGGCCGACGTGGTGGCTCGGACCACTCGCACCGATCGGTCCCTGCTGCGGCCCGACACCAACCTCGTCGACCTCGGCGTGGACTCGTTGCTGATGGCAGAGCTGGTCCGCGATCTCGAGGCGGCGCTCGGCGACGTTGTGGATCCCAGCCTGCTCCAGGAGCATCCGACACTGGCCCGGCTCGCCGCCGCGCTCACCGACGGAGGAGTGCGCGCCCCGGCCACCGGCCCGGTGGCGTCCGCGGCGCCGGCGCGGACGCCCGCCGCGGACGGCGTGCCGATGCGGATCGCGGTCATCGGGATGGGCTGCCGGCTACCCGGCGCCGCCGACCCGGGACAGCTGTGGCAGGCACTGCTCGCCGGGCGGGACATGGTCGGCGACGTGCCGGCGGACCGGTGGGACACCACGGCGCTCTACCGGCCGGACGGCGGCCCCGGGTTCAGCCAGAGCCGGTGGGGCGGCTTCCTCGACGACGCCGCCCTGTTCGACCCGGGCTACTTCGGCTTCGACGACGAGACGGCACGGCAGCTCGACCCCCTGGTGCGCAAGACGCTGGAGGTCGCCGTCGAATGCGTCCACGACGCCGGGTACACCGACGAGGAGTTGCGCGGCCGCCGGGTCGGCGTCTTCGTCGGCGGCCGGACCGGCAACCACCGCGAATACCTGCGGCCGCTGACCCGCGAGTCCATCGTCGGGATCAACCAGAACTACATCGCGGCGCACGTGTCGCACTTCCTCGACCTCGCCGGGCCGAACCTCGTGGTCGACAGCGCGTGCTCGTCGGCGCTGGTCAGCGTGCACCTGGCGGCGCAGAGCCTGATGCTGGGCGAGTCCGAGATGGCGCTGGCCGGCGGCGTGGACTTGCTCCTGGACGAGGAGCCGTATCTGATGCTCAGCGCCGGCAAGGCGCTGTCACCCACCGGACGCTGCCGCACCTTCGACGAGTCCGCCGACGGCTTCGTCCCGGGAGAGGGCGCCGGGCTGGTGATGCTGAAGCGTCTCGACGACGCCGAACGCGACGGCGACCGCATCCTCGCGGTCATCGAAGCGTCCGGTGTCAACAACGACGGCCGCACGATGGGCCACACCACCCCGAACGGGCACGCCCAGCGGGCGCTGATCACCGATGTGCTCGCCCGCGGCGGCATCGACGCGCGCACCATCGGATATGTCGAGGCGCACGGCACCGGCACGATGATCGGCGACCCGATCGAGTTGCAGGCGCTGACCGCCGTCTACCGGCAGCACACCGGCGACCGGGAGTACTGCGGGATCGGCAGCGTCAAGAGCTCGATGGGCCACCTACTCAGCGCGGCCGGGATCGCCGGATTCATCAAGGCCGTGCAGACGCTCCGGCACGGGCTGATCGTCCCGACCCTGCACTGCGAGCGGCCCAATCCGCGGTTCGCGTTCGCCGAGTCACCGTTCTTCCCCGCGCGCACCACGACCGAACTGCCCGCCGGCAGCCGCGTCGCGGTCAGCGCCTTCGGATTCGGCGGCACCAACGCCCACGTCGTACTCGGCCCCGGCGCGCCCGAGGGGACCGGCCGGGCCCCGCTCCCGCCACCGGGGTACCGGCGTCGCCGGTACTGGCCTCGCCGTGCCGAGATCCGTACGAGTCCCGTCCGCCCCGCCGCGAGACCGGTCCGGTCGGCGCGCCTCGATCTCACCGTCACGCCGGTCGCGGCCCCCGCGCTCGACCGTTCCCACCGCTGAGCTGCGACCACGGGGAGAGAACACGTGGACCGTCTGGCTGTTCGCTGCCTTCTTCGGCTGACCGGGGACAACCCGATCGTCGACGATCACCGCGTGCACGGGGTGCGCACGCTGCCCGGGGTGACCTTCCTCGACATCGTGTACCGCCTGCTCGGCGAGCGCGGTATCGAGCCGGGCGGCGCCGGGCTCAGCGACGTTCTCTTCGTCGAGCCGCTCACCACCACCGAGGACTTCGACCGGGAGGTCACGGTCCTGCTCGAACCGGACGGCGACGTAACACGTGTCACGGCGACCAGCCGGCGCGTTCACGACGGCGCTCCGGCCGACGACGGGCAGACCACGCACTTACGGGCCATCCTCCGCGTCGGCCTGCCGGCCCTGACCGGAGCGCCGAGTCCGGCGGGAGCCGCACCGCCGCGCGACATCGGCGAGGTCTACACGATCGGCAGGTCGGTCGGGATCGAACACCGTGACTTCATGCGCTGTCACGGCACGATGCGGGTCGAGACCGGCGCGGTACGGGCGCAGCTCGCGCTCGGCGCCGAGGCGCGGGCCACGGCGGACGACTTCATGCTGCACCCGGCCCTGCTCGACGGGTCGACCATGCAGGCGTACGCGCTGGCGTTCGCCGGGGCCGGAGCCGACGAGCGGCCGCTGATTCCCCTGCACATCGGAGAGTTCCGCGCGGTGCGGCCGCTCGGCGACACCTGCACGGTGGAGATGCGGCTCACTTCGGCGGGCCCGGCCGCCGACATCGTCAAGGCCGACATCGACCTGTACGACGCCTCGGGCGCCCCGGCCGCCCGATTCACCGGCCTGGTCCTCAAGCGGGTCCGCTCCACCGAGGCGATCACCCGGCTCACCGCCTCGGCGACCGCGGCACCCGCGCCCGCGGCCGCTCCCACGCCCGCGGCGGGCGCCTCGCTGCGCGCCGAGATCGTCGAGCTGGTCCGGCAGGTCGCGGCCGACCCGGACCTGCTGGAGGTGGAGGGTGACCGCGGCTTCTACGACCTCGGTCTGGAGTCGACGGACCTGCTCGCCCTGGTGCGCTCCTTCGAGGAGCGGTGGAACATCACGCTCTACCCGACGCTGCTGTTCGAGTACCCCACCGTCGACGCGGTCACGGACCACCTGGCCGGCCTGATCCCGGACCGGCCGCGCACCGAGGCGCGGCCGCCCGACAACACCCCGGCGACCACCGCCTGCCTGACCGGCACATGGCAGTCGGCGGCCTGGCCGGACCCGCCGTCGACCGGGTCCCTGCTGGTCATCGGCGACGCCCGGCTGCGGCCGGATCAGATCACCGCCCGGCGCGGCCCGGCTTTCCGGCGGCTGGGGGAGCGAGAGTACGAGCTGCGCCCCGGCGCGCCGGACGACCTGCGAGCCCTGCTGGCCGACCTGCCCGGCGCCCCGGACTCGGTCGTGCACCTCGGCCCGCGGGCCGGCGACGACCTGCCGGAGGGGGTGGAGACCGCCTGCCGGGAGATGCTGGCGCTCGCCCAGGTGCTGCTGGACGCCCCGGTGCCGGTGGTGCACGTCGCCCAGCCGCTGGTCGCCGCGGCGGTGGCCGGAATGGCCCGCACCATCCGTCTGGAGCAGCCGCGCCTGGCCGTGACCGCGGTGGAATGCGCCGGCGACCCCGATCCCCGGGCCGTTCTCGCCGAACTGTCCGGCCACGGCGAGACCTGGGTCCGGCACGACGGCGGCCGGCTCGTGCGTCGCTACCGCGACGCGGCGCCCGGCGGCACGCGGCCGCTCCGGCCCGGTGGTGTCTACCTGATCACCGGTGGCGCGGGCGGCCTGGGCCGGGCGCTCGCCGCGTCCTTCACCGCACAGGGCGCCACGGTGGTACTCGCCGGGCGCACCCCGCCGAGGGAGGTGCCGAACGCCGAGTTCGTACGCGCCGACGTCACCGTGGCCGCCGACGTGCGGGCCCTGGTCGACGGGATCGTCGCCCGGCACGGCCGCCTCGACGGGGTGGTGCACGCCGCCGGGGTCCTCAGGGACGGCCTGCTGGCCGGGAAGTCACCGGACGACCTGTCGGCGGTGCTGGCGCCCAAGGTGCGCGGCACCTTGCTGCTGCACGACGCGACCCGCCATCTCGGCCTGGACTTCTTCGTCGCCTTCTCGTCGGTGACCGGTGTCGCGGGCAACGTCGGGCAGGCGGACTACGCCGCGGCGAACGCCTTCGTCGACGCCTGCGCACGTGAGTACGGATTCACCTCGGTCGCCTGGCCGCTGTGGGCGGACGGGGGCATGCGCACCGACGCGGCGACCGAGGCGGTGTTCCGGCGGCAGGGCCAGGTACCGCTGCCCACCGACGAGGGCCTTGCGATCCTCGACGCGATCCGGGACCACCGGGGCAGCGAGGTCATCATACTGCACGGACGACCCGACCACGCCCGCCGGGCTCTGGAGCTGCGCGAGCCGGAGACCAGTTCCGTGGCCACGATCCCGGAACCATCCGTGGCCGCAATTCGCGACGCCTCCGCGACGACCGTTCGGGAACGCCTCGCGGCAACCGCGGGCGATCCGCAGCCGTCCGGCCGGGACATCGCCGTGATCGGCGTGGCGGGCCGCTATCCGATGGCTCCCGACCTGGACCGGTTCTGGGCGAACCTGCTCGACGGACGCGACTGCGTCACCGAGATCCCGGAACAGCGCTGGCGGCTGGCCGGCTTCTTCGAATCGGAGCGGGCCGCCGGGCGCTCGTACAGCAAATGGGGCGCCTTCCTGGAAGGGATCGACGAGTTCGACCCCGCGTTCTTCCGGATCACCCCGCGCGAGGCCGAGGGCATGGACCCGCAGGAACGGTTATTCCTCCAGACCGCGTGGCACGCGTTGGAGGATGCCAGCATCCCCCGCGCCGCGGTCGCCGGCCGGCCCGTGGGCGTGTTCGCCGGCGTCATGTTCACCCAGTACCAGATGCTCGGCCTCGGCGCCGAGGACCGGCTGCCGGTGCTGCCGACGTCGTTCACCTCGGCGGTCGCGAACCGGGTCTCCTACTTCCTCGACGCGCGCGGTCCCAGCCTCGCGCTGGACACCATGTGCTCGTCGTCGCTGACAGCGCTGCACCTGGCCTGCGAGAGCCTGCGCTCCGGAGAGAGCGAACTGGCGCTGGCCGGCGGCGTGAACCTGATCGTCCACCCGTACAAATATCTGCACCTGAGCCAGGTCGGGTTCGTCTCGACGGACGGGCGGTGCCGGGCCTTCGGCGCCGGCGGCGACGGGTACGTTCCCGGTGAGGGCGTCGGTGTCGTCGTCCTCAAACCCCTGGCAGCCGCCGTGGCGGACGGCGACCGCGTGCTCGCGGTGATCAAAGGCAGCGCGGTCAACCACGGCGGGCGCGCCAGCGGCTTCTACGTCCCGAACCCGACGGCGCAGGCGGACGTGATCCGGCAGGCGCTGCACCGCGCCGGCGTGGACCCGGCCACGGTGAGCTACCTGGAGGCGCACGGCACCGGCACCGCCCTCGGTGATCCGGTGGAGATCTCCGCGCTCAGCCAGGTCTTCGGAACCGGCGGCACTCAGCTCGGCTCGGTGAAGTCTGGCATCGGGCACCTGGAGTCCGCGGCCGGCATCGCCGGGCTGACCAAGGTGCTGCTGCAACTGAGGCACCGCACCCTGGTGCCCTCGCTGCACGCGCGACCGGCGAACGAGGCGATCGACTGGGAGCACTCCCCGCTCAGCGTCCAGCAGGACGTCGGCCCGTGGCACACCACCGGCGACGTGCCCCGGCGCGCCGGCATCAGCGCGTTCGGCGCCGGGGGCAGCAACGCCCACCTCGTCGTCGAGGAGTACCCGACACCGGCACCGGGCACCGGAGACGGCCCGCAG
Source organism: Streptomyces anulatus (assembly GCF_000721175.1). GTDB lineage: Bacteria > Actinomycetota > Actinomycetes > Streptomycetales > Streptomycetaceae > Streptomyces > Streptomyces anulatus_C. The sequence continues at coordinate 94,868 of NZ_JOEZ01000019.1, read as the reverse complement.
GTGGTGCTGCTGTCCGCGCGCACCCCGCGGGCCCTGCGCCTGCTCGCCGAGCGCTACGCCGAGCTGCCCGCCGGGGACCAGCTGGCGGACCTGGCCGACGCGGCCGGGCTCGCCGGCGCCGACCGGGACGCCTCCTTCGAGGAGCTGGGCCTGGACGCGGACGATCTGCGCCGGCTGATGCAGGCCGTGGCCGCCCGAAGCGAAGGACAGCCGCCCCGGGTGGACGCCCAGTCGAGCCTGTCCGCCCTGGCCGCGGCACTGGGCGGCGGCGTCTCGCTGGCGGACATCGCCCACACCACGCAGGTCGGGCGCGACGCGATGACCGAGCGGCTGGCCGTGGTGGCCGCCGACGTCGAGGGACTCCGCGCGGCGCTGCGGGGCTTCCTGAACGGTGACGAGTCGCGCGTCCACCGGGGACGCGCCACGGAGCCGGTCGACACGCCCGCGTCGGCCGACCCGGACACGCTGGCCGCGGCCTGGGTGGAGGGCGCCGCCCCGGACTGGGGCGTGCTGCACCGCGAGCGGCGGGCCCGCAAGATCTCCCTGCCCGGCTACCCGTTCGAGCGGGTGCGCTGCTGGGCCGGGACGGGCACTGACGGAACCGGCGCCACCGGCCAGGGCACCGCTGATGCGCCCGGCGCGGCGGCGCCGCACCCGGAGCCGGTGTCGCTGGGCGCCGACGTTCCGCGGTGGGAGCCCTGTCCCGCCCCCGAGCCGGTGACGCCGGACGGCCCGGTCGTGGTGCTCTACGCACCGGAACGGACGAGACTGGCCGCCGAACTGGCCGCCCGGCATCCCGGCGCGCAGCTCGTCGAGATCGGCGGCCCGGTGACCGCGGACCCGCGGGTGGTCTACCTGCTCACCGGCCCGGCGCTCACGGCCGGATCCGAAGCCGCGCGGGTCGCCGGCGGGGAAGCGGCCGGGGTCCGGGCGCTGGCCGCGTACGCCCGCCGCTGGGCCCGGCTGCCCGAGATCGACTGGATCGTGGTCACCGCAGGGGCGGCCGCCCCGCCCGGACGGCGGCTCACCGACCCGTACGCGGCCGGGGTCCACGGCTTCGCCCGGGTCCTGGAGAACGAACACCGCAGGTGGTCCGTCGCCGTCGTCGACCTCGACCCGGCCCACCTGACCGCGGACCTGCCGGCCCCGGCGCGGCGCGGAACCCGGATCGCCTACACCGGGACGACCGCGCACCGGCAGGTGCTGGGCGAGGCCCCCGCCCCGCACGGCCCCGAGCTGCTGCGCCAAGGCGGCCGCTACCTGATCGTCGGTGGCGGCGGCGGTATCGGCCTGGCCCTGGCCCGCAAGCTGGTCGTGGAGTGGGACGCGGAGGTGGTGCTGGTCGGCCGCCGGGAGCGTCCTGACCTCGCGGCCGAGCACCGGATCCGCTACCTCCGCGCCGACGCCTCCGACGCCGGGCAGCTCGCCGCGGTACTGCAGCAGGCTGGCCAGGTGCACGGGATCATGCACGCGGCGATGGCGCAGCGCTCCCGTCTGGTCCGCGACCTCTCCGACGACGACCTCGCCGAGAGCCTGGCGGCCAAGTCCGGTGTCGCCGCCGCTCTGGTGGACACGATCGGCGCATCGGAACTCGACTTCCTGCTCTTCTTCTCCTCCGCCCAGTCCTTCCTCGGCGAGCCCGGCCTGGGCAACTACGCGGCCGGATCAACCTTCCTGGACGCCTACGCGCACACCCTCGACGAACGCCTGCCGTACCCGGTCCGGACCGTCGACTGGGGCTTCTGGGGCACGGTCGGCTCAGTCGCCACCGAGAAGCACCGCGCCGAACTGACCGCCGCCGGATTCCACTCCATCACCCCCGACACCGGCTTCACCGCGCTGGCCGAGGCGCTGCGCCGGCCGGCTCCGCAGCTCCTGGTGGTGCCCGGCACCGCCGCACTGCGGGAGCGGATGACCCCCAGCGAAGGGACGACACCGGCCGTGACACCTGCCGACGGGCTGTTGACCAGCGCCGACCTGCGGGTCGTCGACGACTTCCACGCCGTCGACGAGAAAATGACCGCCCTCGCCCGCGGTGCACTGCTGGCCGTGCTGCACGAGATGGGCGCCTGGGACGGACCCGACCCGGACGCGGCTGAGGTCGCCCGCCGGGTGGGTGTCACCCCCCGCTACGACCGCCTGCTGCACACCCTGCTGACCATGCTCGCCGACGACGGCGTGCTCACCGTCCACCAGAACCGGTTCCGGCCGGATCGGGGCGCGCTGACCGAGGCCCTCGCCGGTGGGCACGCCGAGCGCCTCGGCGAACTGGCCGCGGCCAATCCGGCGTCCGCGGTCTTCGTCGAGCTGCTGCGCCGCTGCCTCGACCGCTACCCGATGCTGCTCCGCGGCGAGTTGCTCGCCACCGACCTGCTGTTCCCCGCCTCGGGCACCTCCGCGATGGAGCGGATCTACCGGGACAACCCGATCAGCGACCTGTACAACGACGTGCTCACCGCGAGGCTGCTGGAGCACGTCGGCCGCCGCCGGGAGCAGCTGCGCCCCGGCGAGCGGATCCGGATCGTCGAGGTCGGCTCGGGCACCGGCGGCACCACCGCCGGTCTGCTGCGCGCCCTGGCTCCCCACGGCGAGCACCTGGAGTACTGGTACACCGACCTGTCGGCGGCGTTCCTGGCCCACGGCCGCCGAGAGTTCGGCGCGCGGTACCCCTTCGTGCGGTTCAAGCGCCTGGACCTCGACACCGACCCGGTCACCCAGGGCTTCCCCGCGGACGCCTTCGACCTCGCTGTCGGCGCGAACGTCCTGCACGCCACCTCGGACGTGAGCCGCGCCGTGCGGCACCTGCGCACCGTGCTGCGCACCGGCGGGCAACTGCTGCTCAACGAGCTGACCACGGTCACCCTGGCTGCCACCGTCACGTACGGACTGTTCGACGGCTGGTGGGCACACACCGACACACACCTGCGGCTGCCCGGATCACCGCTGCTGGACGTGGCCGGCTGGAACGCGGTGCTGACCGGCGCCGGCTACGACGGGTTCCGGGCCCTGCCCACGGACGGCGAGACCAGCCGCAACTTCCAGCACGTCGTCGTGGCCGCCGCCGCGGCACGAGCCACCGAACCGGCACCGGCGCCGGCACCCGGGCGGGTCACGGCGCAGCAGGCCCTGGCACACGACGGCGCCTCGTTCACCGCCGAGCTGCTGGCACTGACCTCGGAGGCCTCCGGCATCCCCGTCGAGGATCTCGACCTGGACACCGAGATCGGCGACTACGGGTTCGACTCGGTCAGCTACAGCCTGCTCGCCGGGCGGCTCAACGACACCTTCGGTTTCGACGTGACGCCCACCCTGTTCTACGAGACCGCCACCCTGCGCGCACTGGTCGCCCGGCTCGACCGGGACTACAGCGCCACCCTGCGGGAACGGTATGCGCAGGTCGTACCGGAGACGACGGAAGCCGAGGCGCCGCTGCGCCCCGCGCCGCGGACCGGAAACGACGACCTGATCGCGGTGATCGGGATGGCCGCGCGGCTGCCCGGCAGCCGCGACCTGGACGACTTCTGGAACCATCTGGTCGCCGGGGACGACCTGGTCACCGACGTGCCCGCGGACCGGTGGGACTGGCGATCCCTGCCCCCCGACGTACCCGCCCGGCGCGGCGGCTTCATCAGCGACGCCGACATGTTCGATCCGCTGTTCTTCGGGATCTCGCCGCAGGAAGCCGCCGGCATGGACCCCCAGCAGCGGCTGCTGCTGGAGGGCGTGTGGACCGCGCTGGAGGACGCCGGCCTGCCGCCCGGCACGCTCGCCGGCCGGCCGGTCGGGCTGTTCGTCGGCGCGGGGTCCAGCGACTACGACGAGATCCGGCGCCGCTCGGACGTGCCCGTCGATGCGCACGCGGCCACCGCGACCGCGCACTCCATCCTGGTCAACCGGGTGTCCTACCTGCTGGATCTGCGCGGGCCGAGCGAGCCGGTCAACACCGGCTGCTCCAGCTCCCTGGTCGCGATCCACCGCGCCGCCGCCGCGATCCGCTCCGGGGAGTGCGACGTCGCGGTCGCCGGAGGCATCAACCTGATCCTGTCGCCGCACAACCACCTGCTGCTCAGCCGCACCGGCATGCTCAGCCCGTCCGGGCGGTGCCAGGCGTTCGACGCCCGCGCGGACGGATTCGTCCGGGGAGAAGGACTGGGCCTGGTCGTACTGACCCGGGCCGGCGCGGCGGGTCGGCACCGGGTTCGGGGGCTGCTGCGCGGCTCCGCGGTCAACCACGGCGGCCGGGCCCGGTCGCTGACCGCGCCCAACCCCGCCGGGCAGGCCGCGATGATCGTGCGCGCCTACACGGCGGCCGGCGTCGACCCGGCCACCGTGGGATACCTGGAGACCCACGGCACGGGCACCGAGCTGGGCGACCCGGTCGAGATCAACGGGTTGCGGCTGGCCTTCGACGAGCTGGCGCGCCGTCACGGCGGGCTGCCCGGCGAGCCGTTCTGCGGGCTGGGCGCGGTCAAGGCGAACATCGGGCACCTGGAGTCCGCCGCGGGCATCGCCGGGCTGCTCAAGGTCCTGCTGGCGATGCGCCACGGCATCCTGCCGCCGGTGGCCGGGCTCGGGGAGCCGAACCCGCACCTGCGGCTCGAGGGCAGCCCGTTCCATCTGATCCGGCAGGCGACACCCTGGCACCGCCCGCCGGGTGGTGGCAGGCGCCGCGCCGGGGTCAGCTCCTTCGGCTACGGCGGGGTGAACGCCCACGTCGTGGTGGAGGAGCTGGCCGATCCGGCGGTCCCGGCGGCGCCGGCCGGTCCGCTGGTGTTCCCGCTCTCGGCCCGGACCCCCGAGGCTTTGCGCCGCTACGCGACCGCGCTGCGCGCCGCCCTGGACTCGGACGTCGAACTGGTGGACGTAGCCCACACGTTGCAGCATGGCCGGGACGCGATGACCGAGCGGCTGGCGGTGACCGCCGCCGACCGGCTGACGCTCGTCGCCGCCCTCGGTGCGGCGATCGACGGCACCGGCCACCCCGCGCTGGCCCGCCCCGATGGCGTCACACCGGCCGACCGGTGGGTGGCCGGAGCCGAGGCCGTCTGGCCGGACACCGGCGGCACGCTGATCCCGCTGCCCACCTACCCGTTCGAGCGACGCCGGTGCTGGATCGGCGCGCGGCCGGAGGAGCCTGGCGCACCCGGCGAGCCCGTGGGCGCCTACGCGCCGCGCTGGCAGCGCATCGCGGACGTGGGCACCCGCCCGCCGGCCGACGGACCGGTCTGGCTGCTCGGCGGCGACGACTACCCGGCGAGCGACGTGCACCGGGTCACCTCCACATCGCTGGAGTCGCTGCCCACGCCCGCCGTCGTGCACGCGGTCGTCACCGGCGGCGAGCCCGCGGTCCGGGAGCTGTTCCGGGTGATCCGGCATCTGCAGACCCGGCCGGCCGGCGCGGGCGAGCTCACGCTGACCGTGGTCACCCGCGCCGCCGCGGCGGTGGACGGGCCGATCACCGACCCGGTCGCGGCGGCCGCGCACGGACTGGTGAAGTCGGCCCGCCGGGAGTGCGAGAGGTGGCGGATCAGCGCGATCGACGTCGGCCCCGGCGACGCCACAACCGTCGCCGCCGCCACGCCGGGCGACTACGCGCTGCGCTCGGGTCGCTGGTACCAGCGGGTGCTCCGGCCGCTCGACGACACCGGCGCCCGGCCGGTGTTCCGCGACGGCGGGACTTACGCGCTGGTCGGCGGCGCCGGGGACGTCGGCCTGGACCTGGCCGAGCACCTGGTCCGGGAACACCGCGCGAGGGTGATGCTGATCGGCCGGACCCGCCCGGAGGGCGCCCGGGCCGCCCGGATCGCCGCGTTCGACCCGACCGGCACGTCCGTGGAGTTCCACCAGGCGGACGCTCGCGACGCGGAACGGATGCGGGCGGTGTTCGACCGGGTCGGCGTGATCCACGGCGTGGTGAACGCGGCAACGGTGGCGCGGGACCGGTCACTGGCGGCGCTGGACGAGGACTGGTTCGCCGAGGGGCTGAACGCCAAGACCCGCACCACGCTGGCGGTCGCCGAGGCGATCGACGGCCGCGACCTGGACTTCTACGCGATCTTTTCCTCGCTGCAGTCGTTCCTGGGCAATCCGGGCCAGGCCGCGTACGCCGCCGCCTGCACGGCCCAGGACGCGATCGGGCAGACACTCGCCGCCCGGCTGCCGTTCCCCGTCCGCGTCCTGAACTGGGGGCCGTGGTCGGGCTCGGCGCTCACCGAGCGCCACCGGGACCGCCTGGCCGCAGCCGGTCTTCATCCGCTCCCGCCCCGCACGGGCATCGAGGCACTGGCCGGCGTGCTCGGCCGACAGGAGGTTCAGGTGGTGGTCGTGTCGGGTACCGAGAAGGCGCTGGCCGGAATCGGCGTGCGGACGCCCGACCCGGAGCCGGCTCCGCCGGCAGTTACGTCGGCCGTTCCGCAGCCCGTTTCGCCGGGCGCCGAACCGTGGCGTACGGCGGTGGCCGCCGACCTGCTGGCTCTGGTGTGCGGCGTGGCCGGGCTGAGCGCTGCCGAGCTGACCGAGAACGACCAGCTCAGCCGGTTCGGCTTCGACTCCATCATGTACACCAAGCTCAGCCACCAGGTGAACGTGCGCTGGGACCTGGACGCGACCCCGGCGGCGTTCTTCGGGGTGGCCACCGCAGGCGAGCTGGTGGCGAAGATCATCGAGGAGTACGGGGAAGAGCTGGCCCGCCACTACCTTCCTGCGGCACCCACCACTCCGGCCGCCGCTCCGGCTTCGGCTGTGCCACCCGGGGCCGTCTCTTCTTCTTCCGGGCTCCTCCCGTCTTCCGCGCCCGTCCCGTCTTCCGGGCTTCTCCCTGCCTCCCGGCCCGTCCCGTCTTCCGGGCCGGTCGCGGGCACCGGAGCCGCCGGGGTGGCGGAGCCCGCCGGTGCGGACGGCGTCGCCATCGTCGGCATGGCCGGTCTGCTGCCCGGCTCGGACGACCTGGACGAGTTCTGGGCCCACCTGGCCGCCGGCGACGACCTGGTCACCGAGATCCCCGCGGACCGCTGGGACTGGCGGCGCATCCACGGCGACCCCGAGCCGGGGGAATTCCGCACCACCGCCCGCTGGGGCGGGTTCTTGCGCCGAGTGGACCTGTTCGACGCGGACTTCTTCGGCATCTCGCCCACCGAGGCGGTCGCGATGGACCCGCAACACCGGCTGGTGCTCGAAGCGACCTGGACGGCCATCGAGGACGCCGGTATCCGGCCCTCCGACCTGGCCGGCACCGACACCGGCGTCTTCGTCGGCAGCAGCACCTACGACTACTTCGAGCTCCAGCACGCGCTGGGGGTGCCGCTCGACGGGTACAACACCGTCGGCCGGGCGCACGCCATCCTGTCCAACCGGGTGTCGTACCTGCTGGACCTCCACGGCCCGTCCGAGACGATCGACACCGCCTGCTCGTCGTCGCTGGTCGCCGTGCACCACGCGGCGGAGGCGATCCAGCGGGGGGAGTGCACGGTCGCGCTGGCCGGCGGCGTCAACGTGATCGCGTCGCCGACGCTGTTCGTCGACATGAGCCAGGCCGACATGCTCAGCCCGGACGGCCGCTGCCGCGCCTTCGACGCCCGCGCCAACGGCATCGCCCGCGCCGAGGGAGTGGGTGTCGTGGTGCTCAAGCGGCTCAGCGCGGCCCTCGCGGACGGAGACGTCATCCACGGCGTGCTGCGCGGCAGCGCGATCAACCACGGTGGGCGCAGCAACTCGCTCACCGCGCCGAACCCGGCCGCCCAGGCCGCCTGCATCGTGGCGGCGCACCACCGCGCCGGGACCGACCCGCGCACGGTGACCTACGTGGAGACCCACGGGACCGGCACCGAGTTGGGCGATCCGGTCGAGATCGAAGGCCTCAAGACCGCCTTCCGGCGGCTGTACGCCGATCACGGCACCGACGGCACCGGGCACCGGGTCGCGCTCGGCGCGGTGAAGAGCAACACCGGCCACCTGGAGGCGGCCGCCGGCGTGACCGGGCTGATCAAGGTGCTGCTCGCCATGCGGCACCACGAGCTGCCCGGCAATCCCCACCTGGAGACGCTCAACCCGTACCTGCGTCTCGACGGCAGCCCGCTGCACGTGCTGCGCGACCGTGAGCCGTGGCGGCGCGTCACCGGCCCGGACGGCACCGAGGCGCCCCTGCGCGCCGGGCTGAGCTCGTTCGGTCTCGGCGGTGTCAACGCGCACCTTGTGCTGGAGGAGTTCCGCACCCGGCCGAGCGCCGGTCGTACCGGGCCGTACCTGTTCGTGCTGTCCGCCCGCGACGCCGAACGGCTGCGTGGCAACGCCGAGAACCTGGTCCGCTGGGCGCGGGACACCGACGAGGTGGACCCGGCCGCCCTGGCCTACACGCTGCAGACCGGCCGGGAGGTCTTCACCGAGCGGCTCGCCGTGGTCGCGGACGACCTCGCCGGGCTGGTGAAACGCCTGGAGGAGTGGCTGGCCGGTGTGACCGCCGACGGCGTCAGCGCGGGCGACGGGCAAGGGACCGGCACGGCGCTGCTGTTGGACGGCCCCGAGGGACGCCAGTACCTGCGCACCGTGGTGGCGGCCGGCAAGCTCGACAAGATCGCCCGGCTGTGGGTGGACGGCGTCGCGATCGACTGGGCCGAGCTGTGGCCGGGGGAACCGATCCGCCGGGTTCCGGCGCCGACCTCCGCCTTCGCCCGGCAGAGCTACTGGATCACCCCCGGGCCACGATTCGACCAGGCTCAGGCCGCCGCGGCCGGGCTCGCCGGAATCGCTCCGGATCAGGTCACCGAGACGTGGCCCGAGCCCGCGGCGGCCGTACCGGCACCTCCGTCCGGGCCGGCATCCCCGTCCCAGCCGGCACCCCCGTCCGAGCCGGTGCCGACACCGGCGGGAACGGATGCCGAAGGCGACCCGGAGGCAGCTGTGCGCGACCACGTCCGCACTCTGCTCGCCGCGCACCTGGGCATGGCACCGGACCGTCTGCCACCCGACCGGGTGCTGTCCGACGTCGGTGTGGACTCGCTGGGCCTGCGTCGCCTCAGCCGCCGCCTCGGCGCCGCCTACGGCGTCGACATCCCCGCCCGCATGTTCGGCGTCGGGCAGACCGTGCGCGCTCTGGCCCGGGCCGTGCACGACACGTACGGCCCTCTGCCCGCGGCCGCCGTGCCTGAGCCGACGCCCACGTCGGCCGCCGTGCCTGAGCCGGCGCCCACGTCGGCCGCCGTGCCCGAGCCGGCGCCCACGTCGGCCGCCGTGCCCGAGCCGGCGCCCACCCGGGCCGCCGCCAACGGAGTCGGCGCCCTGCTGGCCGGGCTGCGCGACGGATCGGTCACGGTCGAAGACGCGCTGGCCGAGCTGCGGCAGGGGAGTGTCCGATGAGCCCGGCGCTGCGCGACGTCCTCGCCGCGGTCGCCGCCGGTGAGCTGCCGGACGAGATCGCCGAGTCGCTGCTGCGCGGCCTGACCGATCCGGTGCCGGAGCCGGGGCCGTACCCGCTCAGCCGCGGCCAGGCGGCGCTCTGGGCGATCCACGCGAGCCGGCCCGGCACCACCTCCTACAACCTGCCGCTGGGGCTGTGGCTGGGCGACGGGATCGACCCGGACGTGCTCACCCGGGCCCTGATCGCCGTCGTGGAGCGGCAGCCGGGTCTGCGGATCGCCGTCCGACTGGACGGGACCACTCCGGTGCAGGAGATCACCGAGCGCCCCGCCGAGGTGGTCCGGCTCGACCTCGGGCATGTCACCGACGGGGAGTTCGCCGCGCGTATCCGGCGCCTGGTGCACACCCCGTTCGACCTGGAGCACGACCCCCTGCACCGGATGTGGCTGATCGCGGCGCCCGGTGGCCGGACACTGCTGCTCCTGGTGTTCCACCACATGATCACCGACGGGATCTCCAGCCACCTGCTGCTGCGCGACATCGTGGCCTGCCACGACGCACTGGCCCTTCGAGGCGTTCTGCCGCCGGTCGAGCCGGTCACCCCGTACCGTGAGTTCGTCCGTCGCCAGCGGGAACTGCTCGACGGGCCGGAGGCCGAGACACACCGCCGCTGGTGGCTCGACCGGCTGGCCGGTGCCTCCAGCGGTCCGGTCCTCGACGCGATCACCGATCGGCACCGGGGCGAGCCGCCCACCGCCGACACCGGCGCGATGGTGCAGTTCCGGCTGCCGGAGGAGACGTGGGTGGCCCTCCGCCAGGTCGCCGGCGCGGCCGGGCTGACCCCGTTCAGCGTGCTGCTGGGTGCCTTCGCCGCACTGCTGCACCGGCACTCCGGTCACCGCGACATCAGCGTCATGGTGCCGACCGACGGCCGGATCTCCGAGCGATTCGACCGCACCGTGGGCTACCTGATCAATCCGGTGGTGGTACGGGTCGACTGCGACCCGCAGCGCAGCCTCGCCGAGCTGATGACCGCCGTGCACGACCACATGGCGCAGGCCGAGGAGCACAGCTCCTACCCGTTCGCCGCCGTGGTCGGTGACCTGCGCCGCGCCGGCGGCACTGCGGTCTCCTTCGACATCGGCTTCTACCTGCAACAGGGCGTCGGCGGCGACCAGGACATGGCCGCCGGGCAGACCGTCTTCCAGGACGCCCTCGAACTGACCCAGGAGGGTGAGAACCCGCTGGTCGTCGAGGTGGTGGTGCGCGGGTCGGAGGCGTTGGTCTACCTCAAGTACGACCGTGAGCTGTTCGACCCGGCCACGGCCGAGCGCCTGGCCGAGCACTACCGGCTGCTGCTGGAAACCGTGGCCGCCGATCCGCGCCGGCCGATCGGCGATCTGCCCCTCATCACCGCGGCGGAACGCGCCCTCGTCGACCGGGCCAACGACACCCGTGCCGCCCGGCCGCGCGACGTGACCGCGGCCGACTTGGTGCTGGCCCGCGCGGCGTCGGCCCCGGAGCGCGTTGCGGTGGTGGACGCCGACGGTGCCACCAGCTACGGCGAACTGGCCCGGCGGGTGCACGCACTGGCGCGAACCCTCCGCGAATCCGGCGTGGGCCGCGGCGACCTGGTCGGTGTGCTGTCCGGCCGGCGAGCCGCCATGGTCGTGGCGATGCTGGCCGCGCACACCGCCGGCGCGGCCTACGTGCCGCTCGACCCGGACTTCCCGGCCGCCCGCCTCGCGCACATCTGCACCGACGCCGGTCTCGCCGCGGTCCTGGTCGACCCGGCGTACGCCGACCGCCTGCCGGCCGGGACACCCGGCGCCCGCATCCCGCTCGGTGACCCGGGCGACGCCGCCCCGGGCACGCCGGTCGCCTGCCACGACGACGATCTCGCGTACGTGCTCTACACCTCCGGATCGACCGGCCGGCCCAAGGGTGTCGAGGTCACCCACGGCAACCTGGTCAACTTCCTCACCGCGATGGCGGAACGGCCCGGGTGCGCCGCCGACGACGTGCTGCTGGCCGTCACCACGGCCGGGTTCGACATCGCCGGCCTAGAACTGCTGCTGCCGCTCACCCAGGGCGCGACCGTCCACATCGCGCCGGCCGAGGTCACCCGGGACGGCTTCGCGCTGGCCGGCCTGCTCGACAGCAGCGGCGCGACCATCGTGCAGGCCACACCGGCCACCTGGCAGATGCTGCTCGCCGCCGGCTGGAGCGGACGGGTACCCCGGCTGCTCTGCGGCGGGGAGGCGCTGAGCGCCGAGCTGGCGGCCGACCTGCTCGACCGCTCCGGCGAGCTGTGGAACATGTACGGCCCGACCGAGACCACGATCTGGTCCTCGGCGCTGCGGGTACGCCGCGACCGGCCGGTCACGGTCGGCACGCCGATCGCGAACACGACGTTCCACCTCGCCGGGCCGGACGGTGGCCCGGTCCCGTTCGGCGCCACCGGGGAACTGCTGATCGGCGGTGACGGCGTCGCCCGCGGCTACCGCGGCCGCCCCGAACTGAACGCCGAGCGCTTCGTCGAGCAGGACGGGCAGCGGCGCTACCGCACCGGAGATCTGGCCCGGTGGACCGAGACCGGCGAGCTGCTGCTGCTCGGTCGCGCCGACCGGCAGATCAAGCTGCGCGGGCACCGGATCGAGCTCGGCGAGATCGAGGCGGCGATCCGGCGTACCGGTGTGACCGGCGAGGCGCGGGTGGTCCTGCGCGAAGAGCGGCCCGGGCATCCGCGCCTGGTCGCCTTCGTCGTCGCCGAGTCCGCAGAAGCCGCGGCGATCGCCGGGCGGATCGAGGAGTGGCTTCCGGCGTACATGATCCCGTCCCGGACGGTGCCGATGACCGGCCTGCCGATGACCCCGAACGCCAAGATCGACGCGGTCCGGCTCGCCACCGCCTCCCTGGACGAACTGATCCGTGAGTTCGGCCACGCCGAGAGGCCGCGGGAGCCCCGGCCGAGCGACGGCGGCCGGTTGCTGGCCACCCTGCGGGAGCTGACCGCGGGTGTCGCCGGGGTGGCGCCGCAAGACATCCCGGTGGACCGGCCGCTCGGCGAGGCGGGCTTCGACTCGGTCGGTTTCACCCGGCTCGCGATGGCGGTCCGCACCCGCTTCGGCGTAACGATTAGCCCCACGCTCTTCTACGCGCACCCCGTGCTCAGCTCACTCGCGGCGCACCTCGGCGCCAGCAGCCCGGACACCTTCACCGAGACCGAAGCCGAGACCGCAGCCGAGCCCGAGCGGGCCCGGGCGGCGGCCACCGTCCGGGCCTGCGGGCCCGCGGTACCTCCTGAGGCCCTCGGCTACCCGCCCGTGGCGATCATCGGCGTCGGCGGCCGGCTGCCGGCCTCCGGGTCGCTGCACGAGTTCTGGACCCACCTCGCCGAGGGGCGCGACCTCACCGCGCCGTACCCGCTGGAGCGCGGCTTCTCCGCCCGGGTGTTCCCGGAACGCTTCCGCGGCTCGTTCGTGCGCGACGTCGACGCCTTCGACGCGGGGCGGTTCCGGATCTCGCCGCGCGAGGCGGCCCAGATGGATCCGCAACACCGGCTCCTGCTGCACGCCGCGGACGAGGCCCTGCTCGACGCCGGGCTCGTGCCCGCGGCACTGGCCGGCAGCCGTACCGGGGTGTTCGTCGGTCTCAGCGGCGCCGACTACCTGAGCCTGCTGGGCCCGGGCTCGCCGGAGATGGGCGATCACTTCCTGATCGGCAACGTCGCCTCGATCGCGGCCAACCGCATCTCCTACGTGTACGACCTGCACGGCCCCAGCGCGGTCTTCGACACCGCCTGCTCCAGCTCCCTGGTGGCCATCCACCGCGCGGCCCGCGCCCTGCACCTCGGCGACTGCGAACTCGCCCTGGCCGGCGGCGCGAACCTGCTGCTGTCCCCGCACGGCTTCACCGGCCTGCGCCGCGCCGGAATGCTCAGCCCCGACGGGCGGTGCAAGACCTTCGACGAGCGCGCCGACGGCTACGGGCGGGGCGAGGGCGTGGTCCTGCTGGCGCTCAAACTGCTGGAGCGCGCGATCGCCGACGGCGACCCGGTGCACGGCGTCCTGATCGGCTCGGCCGAGAACCACGGCGGCCACACCCACTCGCTGACCGTGCCCAACCCGCAGGCCCAGCGCGACGTCCTGCTCGCGGCGCACCGGGCGGCGGCGGTGCCGCCCGACACCATCGGCTACATCGAGGCGCACGGCACCGGGACGCCACTCGGCGACCCGATCGAGGTGGACGCGCTGCGGGAGGCGTTCGGGCAGCTCTACCGCGACTGGGGGCTGCCGGTCGTGGCGGGACGCACCGGGCTCGGCTCGGTCAAGTCCAACATCGGCCATCTGGAGGCCGCCGCCGGCGTCGCCGGAGTGGTGAAGGTGCTGCTGAGCATGCGGCACCGCCTGATGCCCGGCCTGGCCGGCCTGGGCACCCCCAACCCGATGATCGACCTGGTCGGCAGCCCGTTCCGGCTCCAGGCCGAGGCACAGCCCTGGGAGCCGCCGGACGGCGTGCCGGCACGCGCCGGCGTCAGCTCCTTCGGCATGGGTGGCAGCAACGTACACGTCGTCGTGGCGGAAGCGGAGAAGCACTGATGGGTAACAGCACCGAGGACCGTGCCGCCCGGCTGGTCGTCCTGTCGGCCGGCGGCCGCGACCAGCTCGACCGGTACCGGGCCGAGCTGGTCACCTGGCTGCAGGCGCACCCGGAGGCGCCGCTCGACCGGATCGAGAGCACCCTGCGCACCGGCCGCGAGGAACTGGCCGAACGTCTCGCCGTGGTCGTGACCAGCATCGCGGAGCTGACCGAGCGGCTGCGCGACGGCACCGGGGTGGTCACCGGCACCGCCGGGCCTGCCACCGGCAACCCCGTCCAGGCCTCGGATCTCCATGAGGCCGCCCGGCTCTGGGTCGCGGGTACCCCGGTCCGCTGGCCGGAGCAGCCCGGTCGGCGTCCGGCCCGGCTGTCGTTGCCGCAGCCGCCGCCGGCGACCCGCCGGTACTGGATCAAACCGCCCGCCGCCCTCACCGCCGAGCCGGCCGAACGGCTGCTCACCGGCGACGAGTTCTTCCTGCGTGACCACGCGCTGGGGCAGGTGCGCATCCTGCCGGCCGTCGCGGCCCTGGAGTTCGCCGTCGACGCCGCCGCCCGCGCCGGGCACGGGCGCGCCACCGGCGTCGAGAACGTCCTCTGGGCCCGGCCGGTGCTGTTCACCGGCGAACCGGTCCGGGTACAACTGCGCTTCGCGCCCGTCGCCGACGGTGTCGCCTACGAGCTGCGGCGCGTCGACGGCACCCCGGACGGCGAGCTGTGCTCCACCGGAACCCTGCGTTTCGGCGCCACCGCACCGGCCCCGCCCCTCGACCTGGCCGCGATACGCGCCCGCCTGCCACGGACCACCTCGGCCGACGACTGCTACGCGGTCTTCGCCGCGCTCGGCGGCGGGTACGGACCGAGCCTGCGCGGGCTGCGGTCCATGCGTTCCGTCCAGGGCGAGGCGCTGGCCGAGGTCGCCGTGCCCGACGCCGCGGACCTGCCGTTCGACGACTTCACCCTGCACCCGTCCCTGCTGGACGCCATGCTGCAGGCGGCGCTCTGGACCGCCGCCGACCCGTCCGCGCCCCGGCCCCGCGAACTGCCCTTCTCCATCGACCGGGTGGAGATCCTCGGGCCGCTGCCGGAACACGGGTACGCCCATGCCGTCGCCACCGCGACCGGCCACGACATCGCACTCGCCGACGCCGAGGGCCGCATCGCCGTCCGTCTGCACGGCGTGGTCACCCGCGCCGTCAAGGATCCGGCCGACGCGGTGGACACCCACCTGCTGGCGCAGCGCTGGCAGGACGCCCCCGCTCGCCGCGGCGCCCTCGCCGCCGACCGCATGGTGATCCTGGGGACCGGTGAGGACGGGCCCTTACCGGACTCCGGCCCGCTCGTGGTGGTCCGCCTGGGCGACGACGACCCGCTGCCCGGCCTGGTCGGGCTCTTCCGGACCTGGGCCGCGCAGCCGAACCGGCAGCCCATCCGGGTGCTGCACGTGTTCCGCCCGTCCGGTGCGGCCGCCGACGCCCGCCTGCTGGCTGTGGACGGCATGGCGCGCAGCATCGCCAACGAGCACCCGGACTTCCGCGCCGCGGTGATCACGACCGACGGCGCCGACCTGCGGGCGGTCGCGGACGCCGAGGCCGCGGCGGACCACGAGTTCCGGGTCCGGTACACCGCTGCCGGCCGGCAGGTGGCCCGATGGGAGCCGATCGTCCCCGCCCCCGTCCCGGCGCCGCTGACGCCTGCCGGGACGGTGCTGGTCACCGGCGGCGCCGGCGCGCTCGGCCGGCACCTCGTCAGCCACCTGGGCCCGTCGGCCCGGTACGTGCTCACCGGCCGCTCCGCCGACGCCGACCTGACCGCCCTGCGCGCCGCCGGGCTCGATGTCCACTACCTGCCCTGCGACCTGGGCGCGCCCGGTGCGGCCGAGCGGCTGGTCGAGCGCATCCACCAGAAGTTCGGCCCGTTGCGCGGGGTGCTGCACCTGGCCGGGGTCACCCGTGACTCGTTCCTGCTGCGCAAGACCGACGAGGACATCGCGGCGGTGCTGGGGCCGAAGGTCGACGGCACGCTCGCACTGGACCGGGCCACGGCCGCGGACCCGCTCGACTTCTTCGTCTGCTTCTCCTCGATGTCCGGCGCGGGCAGCCCGGGCCAGGCCGACTACGCGTACGCGAACCGTTTCCTCGACGCGTTCGCGGCCTGGCGTCGCGGCAGCGACCGCCCCGGCCGCAGCCTCAGCGTGCTGTGGTCGCTGTGGGCCGACGGCGGCATCCGGATGGACGCCGACGACACCACTCAGGCCCGCATCGCCCGCCGCGCCGGACTCCGGCCGCTGCCGACCGCGGACGCCCTGCGCGCGTGGGACCGGGCGCTGGGCCACGACGGCGATCACGTGCTCGTGGCGCACGGCGAGCTGGATCGCATCCGCGGCTTGCTCGACGCGCCGTCGCCGGTTCCGGTCCCGGCGCCGACGGCCGCCACCGGGCCGGCCACCGCGGCCGCCGAGGACTTCCTGCGCGGCGTGCTGGCCGAGGTCCTCGAGTACCCGCCGGAGGACATCGAGGCGGACACCGCGTTCGAGCAGTACGGCATCGACTCGCTGTTGATCATGGAGCTGACCCGGCGGCTCGAGGACCACTTCGGATCACTGCCGAAGACCCTCTTCTTCGAATACCAGGAACTGCGCGGGCTCGCCGGCTGGTTCGCCGAGCACCACGGCGGCCGCCTCGCCGAACTCACACCGGCACCGGCACCGGCACCGGCGTTGGCGCCGGTCGTGGCGGCCGCACCGGATGCCGCCCCGAGCGGCGACCGTCCCACGCCGCCCTCCGCGGACGCCCCGGAGCCCATCGCGATCATCGGCGTCGCGGCCCGGTTCGCCGAGTCCGACACCCTCGACGAGTTCTGGGCGAACCTGCGAGCCGGCCGTGACCTGATCACCGAGATTCCGGCGGACCGCTGGGACTGGCGCGACTACGACGAGGCCACCCCGGCGGACCGCGCCGCCGCGTACAGCCGGTGGGGCAGTTTTCTGCGCGGCATCGACCGGTTCGACCCGCTCTTCTTCGGCATCTCCCCGCGCGAGGCGGAGATCATCGACCCGCAGGAGCGGCTGTTCCTGCAGACCGCCTGGCACGCCATGGAGGACGCCGGGCTCACCCGAGTCGACCTGCGCGCCCGCCGCGTCGGTGTGTACGCCGGCGCCATGTACGGCCTCTACCAGCTCCACGAGGCCGCCGACGGCCGTATCGGCGCCTCGTCGCACGCGTCCATCGCCAACCGGGTCTCGTACACCCTGGGCGTGACCGGCCCCAGCCTGGGCGTGGACACCATGTGCTCCTCGTCGTTGACGGCCATCCACCTCGCCGTGCGTGACCTGCGCTGCGGTGAGGCCGAAATGGCCCTCGCCGGGGGCGTCAATCTGCACGTCCACCCGTACAAGTACCGGTTCCTCGGCCAGGGCAGCTTCACCTCCAGCGACGGCCGTTGCCGCAGCTTCGGCGCGGACGGCGACGGCTACGTGCCCGGCGAGGGCGTCGGCGCGGTGCTGCTCAAGCCCCTGTCGGCCGCCGTCCGCGACGGCGACCACATCCACGGCGTCATCCTGGGCAGCTCCGTCAACCACGGCGGCAGAACCAATGGCTTCACCGTGCCCAACCCGGTCGCCCAGAGCGACCTCGTCGAGCGGGCACTGGCCGAGGCCGGGTCCGCCGCCACACTCGGATACCTCGAGGCTCACGGCACCGGCACCGCACTCGGCGACCCGGTGGAGATCCGGGCCCTGGCCCGCGCGCTGGGCGCCTCCGGCCTGCCCCGGGGCAGCCTGCCGATCGGCTCGGTGAAGTCCAACATCGGCCACCTCGAGTCGGCCTCCGGCATGGCCGGGCTCTGCAAGGTGCTCCTGCAGATGCGGCACGGGGAACTGGTGCCGTCGCTGCACGCCGACCCGGTCAACCCGAACATCGACTTCGACTCCACGCCGCTGCGGGTGCAGACCGAGGTGGCCCCGTGGCCGCGCCGGGACGGCCTGCCGCGCCGCGCCGGGATCAGCTCGTTCGGCGCGGGCGGAGCCAACGCCCACCTGGTCGTCGAGGAGTACGTTCCCGGGCCGGCGCCGGCCGCCGCACCGGGCCCCTGGCTCTTCCCGCTCTCTGCCCGCACCCCGGAGAGCCTGCGCGCGCTGGCCGAGCGGCTGGCCGACGCCGTGGAGAACGGCCTCGCCGACCGGCTCGCCGACGTGGCATACACGCTGCAGCACGGCCGCGAGGCCTGGGCCGACCGCATGGTGGTGCTCGCTGCCACGGCGGACCAGCTGGCCGATCGGCTGCGCGCGGGCACCGGAACCGGCGTGTGGACGGGCAGCGTCCGCGGCCGTGGTGCCTCCCGCGCCGCCGCGCCAGCCACCACGGACCCGGCCGGCCTGGCTGCCGCCTGGACCGCCGGCGCGACCGTCGCCTGGCCCGGCACGGGGCGGCGGCTGCCCCTGCCCGGCTACCCGTTCGAGGAGCTGCGCTGCTGGCTCACCGAGCAGATCTGGGCGCCGCCGCCGGCGGCCGGCCCGGCCACGCATCCGCTGCTGGACGAGATCGAGCCGGCCGGCAGCGTGGACGGCCTGACCTACCGCACCGCCTTTTCCCCCGCGCACCCGCTGATCGACGGGCACCGCGTCGGCGACCTGCGCCTGCTTCCCGCCGCGGCGGTCCTGGAGATGGCCCGGGCCGCCGCCGCGCACGCCGGGTACCCGGCGCCGGTCCGGCTGCGCGACGTCCGGTGGCTGCGTCCGCTCGTGGTCACCGAGGCCGCAGCCTCTGCCCGGACCCGGCTGCGCCGCGACGGCGCCGGCCTGGCCTTCACCCTGCTCGGCGACACCGGCGACACCGGCGACCGGCTGGCCGAGGGCGTTGTCGAGGCGTTGGCCGACGACGTGCCGGAGCCCGTACCGGTCGAGCTGCTCCGGGCAACCCTGCCGCACCGGCACGACGGCGCGGACGTCTACGCCGACCTGGCCGGAGCCGGCCTGGTCTACGGTCCGGCGCTGCGCGCCGTCGAGTGGATCGCCGCCGGCGACGGCGAGGCGCTGGCGAGTCTGCGCGTGCCTGCCGAGGCCGCCCGGTTCGCCGGCTGCGCACTGCCACCCGCGCTGATCGACGGTGCCCTGCACACGTTCGCGGTGCTGCGCGACCGCGCCGGCGGACCGGCGATGGTGCCGTTCGCGCTCGCCGCCGCCGAGGTGTTCGGGCCGCTCCCCGAGCAGGCGTACGCCCATGTGCGCGCCGTCGGCCCGGACCGGTACGACCTGACCCTGACCGACCCGGCCGGCACCGTTCGCGTCCGGCTGCGCGACCTGTCCTTGCGCCCGGCTCCCGCACCGCGGACGTCCGGCGCCGGGCCCAGCGTGACCACCGGGCCTGCTGTGACCACGGGGCCCGTAGTGACCGCCGGCCCCGCCGTGACCGAGCGACCGGTGGACGACCTGATGTACCTGCCCCGCTGGTCCCCGGCGCCGGCCGAGCCGTTGACCGCGCCCGGCTCGGACACCTGGCTGATCCGGCCGTCCTCCGCCGCGCCGCTCGCTGCCGCCCTCGCGGCCCGGCTCGGCGGCTCCGTCACCGAGATCGAGCCCGAGCACTTCACCGCCCCGGCCGGGCGCCCCGGCCACGTGATCGTGCTCTCCGGCCCGGCGCAAGGGCGCACCGACGACCCGGCCGCCCTCGACCTCGCGCAGGAGCGCGGCGTCCTGGCCCTGTTCCGCGTCGCCAAGGCGCTGCAACGGTCCGGCGCACCGGTACGGCTGACCGTGGTCACCGAGGCCGCGCTGAGCACCGGCACCGAGCCGGTCCGCAACCCGTACGCGGCCGCTCTGCACGGGCTGGCCCTGTCCCTAGCCCAGGAGCATCCGCGCTGGCGGGTGGCCGTGGTCGACCGCTCCTCGGCCGACCCGGTCTCCGCGGATGTCCTCGACGTGCCGGCCGGCGGCCCGTACGCCCTGCGCGCCGGTGTCCTGTACCGGCGGAGCCTGGTCCCCGCCGCCGCCACGGCGACGCGCGAGGCGATCCGCCACGGCGGGGTCTACCTGATCCTCGGCGGTGCCGGCGGACTCGGCCTGGAGCTCACCGAGTGGTTGGTGCGCGGCTACCGGGCCAAGGTCGTGCTGGTGGGGCGCAGTGAGCTCGACGCCGACCGCCGCGACCGGCTGCGCCGCCTCGACCCGGCCGGTGAGCTCGTCTCGTACCGGCGGGCCGACGCCACCGACCCGGCGGCGCTGGGCGAGGTGGTCACGGGGGTCCGGGCCGAGCACGGCGCGCTGCACGGGGTCGTGCACGCCACCATCGTGCTGCGCGACCAGACCGTCGCCACGATGACCGAGGACACCTTCCGGGCCGTGCTCGACGCCAAGACCCGTACGTCGGTGGCACTGCACCGCGCCCTGGGCGCCGCCGACGGGCTCGACTTCGTCCTGTTCTTCTCCTCGGCGGTGGCCCTGTCGGGCAGCGCCGGGCAGGCCAACTACGCCGCCGGATCGACGTTCGAGGACGCGTTCGCGCACCATCTCGACGACGTGCTGGCCGCCCGCTCGGCCGTCATCAACTGGGGTTACTGGGGCACCGTCGGCATCGTCGCCGACGACCGGCACCGCGAGCGCCTGGCCCGGACCGGGATCCACTCGATCACCCCGGCCGAGGGCATGGCAGCCGTGCACGACGTGCTGGGCCGTACCGATCGGCAGGTCGTGGTGATCAAGGCGACCGCCGAGGTGCTCGCTGCCGCCGGAGTCGAACGGCCCGCCGCTGAACAGTCCGACGATGAGCTGGCCCCCTCGGCGGCAGCGCTGCCGCCGGTCGCCCGGCTGTTGACCGAGACCGACCAGGCGCGTCTGGACGAGGTCGTGCTCGGCTGGCTGTGGGAACTGTTCCGGGGCGAAGGGGTGTTCCGGACGGTCGGCGAACGGTGGAGCGCCGACGAACTGCGGCGGCGTCTGCGGATCGCCGACGGGCAGTCCCGGCTCTTCGCCGAACTGCTGCGCGTGCTCACCGTCGCCGGTTTCCTGTACGACGACGGCAGCGCGCTGACCGCCACGGACCGCCCGGCCCTCACCGACCCGGAGAACGAGCTGGTCGCGCTCTGCGAAGGGCAACCCGCGCTGAACCGTATCGACCGGCTGCTCAGGCCCTGCATGCACCACCTGTTCGGGGTGCTCCGCGGCACCGTCCGCGCGACCGAGGTGATGTTCCCCGGCGGATCCACGGAGCTGGTGGAGGGCGCGTACCGGGGCAGCCCGGTGGTCGACCGCGCCAACGAACTCGTGGTCGCCGCCTTGCTGGACCGGGTGGGCCGGCTCGGCGGACCGGTCACGGTCGTCGAGGTCGGCGCCGGAACCGGCGGCACCACCGCGAGCCTGCTGCCCGCCCTGGCCGCCACCGGCGCGGAACTGACGTACGTCTACACCGACATCTCGCCCGCCTTCCTGCAGCACGGCCGGCAGAGGTTCGCCGAGCGCTACCCGATGGTGCGCTTCCAGCAGCTCGACATCTCCGGCGACCCCCTCACGCAGGGCTTCCCGCCCGGCGGCGCGGACATCGTGGTCGCAGCGAACGTCCTGCACGCCACCCCGGACCTGCCGCACACTCTGCGCGCGGTCGCGATGCTGATCAAACCCGGCGGGCACCTGGTGCTCAACGAGGCCACCAGCAACGTCGTCACCGCCACGCTCACCTTCGGTCTGCTCGACGGCTGGTGGCTGCACCGCGACACCGGCCTGCGCCTGCCCGGTTCGCCGCTGCTGTCCGGACCCGGCTGGCGCACCGCGCTCGACCTGGCCGGATTCGCCCGCAGCCGGGCTTTCCCCGCCGACGAGGGGCTCACCCAGCACGTCGTCGTCGCGGAGACCGGCCCGGCCGGGCCGGCGTCCGTCGCCGCACCCACGGCGGAGCCGGCGCCGGCGCCCGCGGCCGAACCGGCGCCCGCGCCGCATGCCGGCGGCGAGGGCCGGCTCGTCGAGGCCGCCCGTGAGTATGTCAAGGACGCGTTCGTCCAGGTGCTCCAGGTGCCCCGGGACCGGCTGTGGCTGGACGAGACGTACGAGAACTTCGGGGTCGATTCGCTCACCGTGCCCCGGATCGCCGACCTGCTCGCCGAACGCATGGGCGATCTGCCGGCCACTCTGCTGTTCGAACGCCCGACCATCCGCGAGGTCGCCGACTACCTGGTCGAGCGGTATCCGGACAGCGTGCGGGCCCTGGTGCCCGACGAGCCCCGGCCCGCGCCGGCCCAGGTCACCGAGCGTGCCGGACGGCCGGCGGAGACGGCGCCCGCCGCGGACACCCGGATCGCCGTCATCGGCGTGGCCGGCCGGTACCCGCTCGCCGACGACGTCGACGCGTTCTGGACCAATCTGCGAACCGGGCGGGACTGCATCCGCGAGGTGCCGGCCGGGCGCTGGGATCCGCGGACGGCGCCCGAGGTGAACGGCACACCGGTCAGCCGGTGGGGTGGCTTCCTCGACCGCATCGACGAGTTCGACCCACGGTTCTTCCAGATGTCGATGCACGAGGCGGAGTTGACCGACCCGCAGGAGCGGCTGTTCCTGCAGACGGCCTGGCACACCCTCGAGGACGCCGGCTACCCGCGGATCCGGCTCCGGGGCAGCCGCGTCGGGGTCTACGTCGGCGTCATGTACGGCCACTACCAGCTCTTCGAGGACGAGCGCGGCCTGGCCGGCGGGATGGGCTACGCGTCGATCGCCAACCGGGTCTCGTACGCGCTCGACCTGCACGGCCCGAGCCTGGCGGTCGACACCATGTGCTCGTCGTCGCTGACCGCCATCCATCTGGCCTGCGAGGCGCTGGCCGCCGGAAGCGCGGACTACGCGCTTGCCGGTGGCGTCAACCTCACTCCGCACCCCCGCAAGTACCGGCAGCTCGCGGCCGGCGGGTTCACCGGCGAGACCGGCCGGTGCCGCAGCTTCGCGGCCGGCGGCGACGGCATGGTCCCCGGCGAGGGCGTCGGCGCGGTCCTGCTCAAGCCGTTGGCCGCGGCCGAGCGCGACGGTGACCGCATCCTCGGCGTGATCCTCGGCAGCGCGGTCAACCACGGCGGCAAGACCGGCGGGTACGCGGTGCCCAGCCCCGGCGCCCAGAGCGAGGTCATCACGAGCGCGCTGCGGGCCGCCGGCGTCGAACCGGCCGGCGTGTCGTACGTGGAGGCGCACGGCACCGGCACGGCGCTGGGTGACCCGGCCGAGGTCGCCGGACTGGCCCGGGCGTTCGGCGACCGTCCGGCCGGCTCGATCGCCATCGGCTCGGTGAAGTCGTCCATCGGGCACCTGGAGTCGGCGGCCGGCATCGCCGCCCTGACCAAGGTGCTGCTGCAGATGCGCGCCGGGGAGCTGACGCCGTCACTGCACGCCGAGCAGCTGAACCCGGCCGTCGACTGGGCGAACGTCCCGTTCCGTGTCCAGCGGGAGACGGCGCCGTGGACCGGCCCGCAACCCTTGCGCGCCGGTGTCAGCGCCTTCGGCGCCGGTGGCTCCAACGCCCACCTGGTCGTCGAGCAGTACCGGGCCGAGCCGCGGCCCGGTGTCGTGCCGGTGCCGGCCGTGTTCCCGTTCTCGGGGCGCGACGCGCAGGCGCTGCGCCGGGTCGTCGAGCGGATGCTGAGCCGTCTGCGCGGCGAGCCGGGCGCGACCGGCCTGGCGGAGATCGCCGCGGCCGCCGGGGTGCCGGTCGGCGCCGTCGACGAGCCGCTCGACGAGCTCGGCCTGGACCCCGCCACGATCATGCGGCTGGCCGGGCGGGACACCGCCCTGCACTCCGGTGCCGTGCACAGCGGATCGACCCTGCGACAGCTCGCCGCGGCCCTGCCGGACGCGGACATCGACCTCGGCCGCCTGTCCTACACGCTGCAGATCGGGCGTGAGGCGATGGCACACCGGCTCGCCGTGGTCGCCCACCGCACGGACGAGCTGATCGACCAGCTCGACGCCTTCCTCGCCGGGCGGCCCGCGGGCTGGACCGGTGTGGTGACCACGGAACCGGGCGCCCCGGTCGCACCGAGTGCGGATCCGCACGACACCGCCCGCCGCTGGGTGCACGGCGAGGTGATCGACTGGGCGGGCACGCCCGGCAGCGCGCCGGAACCGCTGTCACTGCCCGGGTACCCGTTCGAGCCGGTCCGCTGCTGGATCCGTGCCGCGGCCCCACCGGCCGCCACGCCGCCGCCCACCCGGCCAGCCGGCTCCTCCGGCCCCGCGCTGACCACCGTGCTGCGGCTGGTCAGCGGGGTCAGTGGCTACCCGGTGGCAGACCTGGACCCGGCCGCCTCGTTCCACGACCACGGCCTGGACTCGCTGGCGTTGCTGAGGCTGGCCGGTGACGTCTCCGCGGCGTTCGAGGTACCGGTCGGCCCGGACCAGTTGCTGGCCACCCCGACGGCCGCGTCCCTGGCCGACTGGCTCGCCCGCGAACACCCGCGGGACGTCCCCGCGCGACCCGCGACGCCGGAACCGGACGACCCGGTGGTGATCGTCGGCATGGCCGGGACGCTGCCCGGCTCCACCGACCTGGACGAGTTCTGGGCCGCCCTGGAACGCGGCGGCGACCTGTTCACCGAGGTACCGGCCGACCGGTGGGACGCACGGGAGCATCACGGCGACCCGGCCGCGCACCCGGAACGCACCCGGGTGACCCGGGCCGGCTTCATCGGCGGCATCGACCGGTTCGACCCGCTGTTCTTCGGCATCTCCCCGCGCGAAGCCCGCTGGATGGACCCGCGGCAGCGGCTGCTGATGCGTACGGTGTGGGCCGCGCTGGAGGACGCGGGCATGGACCCGGGTGATCTGGCAGGCAGCGACACCGGGCTCTTCGTCGGCGTCGGCTCCTCCGAGTACGCCGAACTGATCCAGCGCTCCGGCGCCGCCACCGACGCCTACTCGTCGACCGGCCTGGCCCCGTCGATGCTGGCCAACCGCATCTCGTACCAGCTCGACCTGCACGGTCCCAGCGAACCCGTGGACACCGCCTGCTCCAGCTCGCTCGTCGCGCTGCACCGGGCGGCGGAGGCGCTGCGCCTCGGACGGTGCGGCACGGTCATCGTCGGCGGCGTCAGCCTGATGCTGTCCCCGGTCACCTTCGCCTCACTGGAACGCGCGGGGATGCTCAGCCCGGACGGCGTGGGCCGGGCCTTCGACGCCGACGCGGCCGGCTACGTACGCGGCGAGGGGGTCGGCGCCGTCGTCCTCAAGCGGCTCAGCCGGGCGCGCGCCGACGGCAACCCGATCCTGGCCGTACTGCGTGGCACCGCGGTCAACCACGGCGGCCGCGCCAACTCGCTGACCGCGCCGAACCCGCGGGCACAGGCCGACGTGATCCGGCAGGCGCACCGGGAGGCGGCGGTCGACCCGGCGACGATCGGCTACCTGGAGACGCACGGCACCGGCACGGTCATCGGCGACCCCGCCGAGACCAACGGGCTGCGCGAGGCGTTCGCCGACCTCTACCAGGACTGGGGTCACGACGCGCCGGCCCGGCCGCACTGCGCGCTCGGCGCGCTGAAGAACACCATCGGCCATCTCGAGCCGGCCGCCGGCATCGCAGCGGTGCTGCGCGTTCTGCTGTCGATGCGGCACGGCCGGATCAGCGGCGACCCGCACGGGCCGCGGCCGAACCTGCATCTGGGCCTGGAGGGCACCCCGTTCGAACTCGCGACCGGGCCGCGGGAGTGGGCGCCGCCCGCGCCCGGGGTGCCACGCCGGGCCGGGGTGAGCGCCTTCGGGTACGGCGGAGCCAACGCGCACGTCGTACTCGAGGAGTACCCGGCCGAGGAGCCGGTTCCGGCGCCGGGACCGGTCGTGTTCGTCCTGTCCGCCCGAGACCCCGAACGGCTGCGGGCGTACGCGCGGTCCTTCGCCGACCGGCCGGACCGCTGGGCGCACGACCTGGCGGGCACCGCGTACACGTTGCAGGTCGGGCGTGGGGCGTACCCCGAGCGGCTGGCGTTCGTCACCGACTCCGCCGAGCACGCCGTCGCCACACTGCGGCGTTTCCTCGCCGGTGACACCGCGGGCATGCACACCGGGCGGGTCGAGCGGGACGCGGACCGCACCCCGTACGACGGCCACGGCGACGACGAGACCGCAGCCGCCTGGGTCCGGGGCGCACAGGTGGACTGGCATCGCCGGTGGGCTGCCCCGCCGCGCCGGCGGTCGCTGCCGACCTACCCGTTCGCGCAGGAACGGCACTGGTTCACCGACGGCACGCCTGCCCGGCCGGTCAGCTGCTTCACGGCGACCTGGCAGGACGAGCCGGTCCCGGCGGCCGGCGAGCACCCGGGCCGTGTACTGGTCCTGGGCGATCTGCCGGTGCCCGGCGCGGTGCACGTCCGCGCCGGCACGGAGTACCGCGACGAGGGCTCGGTGATCACCATCCGGTCCGGCGAGCAGGACGACTACGCGCGGCTGCTCGCCGAGACGCCGGCCCGGATCGTCCACCAGTGGCCGCTGCTTGCACCCGGCCGCGACGATCTGGGGATCGAGGCGATGTTCCGGATCGCGAAGGAGCTGACGGTCGGCGGCGCCCGCACTCCGATCCGGATCCAGGCGCTGGTGCCGGAGGACGCGCTCGCAGAGGCGTGGGGCGGGTTCGATGCGTCGTTGCGGGCCGCGCTGCCGGGAACGACGTTCAGCGTCGTCCGGGTCGACGGTGCGGGCGACACCTCCGAGCTGCTCGCCGAGATCGCCGCGCACCGGCTGTCGGGCCCGGCCGTGCGGCTGTCGCCGTCGGGCCGGACGGTGCGGGTGCTCAGCGAGATCCCCGCCCGTCCGGTGCTGCCCTCGCCGCTGCGTGACGGCGGCGTCTACCTGATCACCGGTGGCCTCGGCGGGCTGGGTGTGCTGCTGGCCCGAATGCTGCTGTCACGTGGCGCCCGGGTGGCGCTGACCGGCCGCTCGCCGGCTGCCGAGCGGGCCGAGCAGCTGGCGGAGCTGCGCGCGCACGGCACCCTCGAGTACTACCAGGCGGCCGTGGAGGACCGCGACGCGATGACCCGCGTCGTGGCCGAGGTGATCGCCGACCTGGGCGGCCTCGACGGGGTGTTCCACCTGGCCGGCACCGCGTCGCGCAACCCACTGCCCGGCAAGGACGTCGACGAGCTGCGGGCGCACCTGCGCGCCCGGATCACCGGAACCAGGGTTCTCGACGAGGTCACCCGCGACCTGCCGCTGGACCTGTTCGTGCTCTACTCCTCGCTGGCCGGGCAGCTCGGTGACTACGGCCTGGTGGACTACGCGGTCGGCGCTCGCTACCTCGACGGGTTCGCGGACTTCCGGGAGCGGGACCGTCTCGCCGGCCGCCGGCACGGCCGTACCGTGTCGGTGGACTGGCCGATGTGGCGCGCCGGCGGCATGCACGTGGACACCGATGACGAGCGCCGCTACCTGGCCGGCACCGGCTTCCGCTACCTGGAGACGGCCGAGGGCGAGCAGGTGCTCGACCTGGCGCTGCGCCTGGACCGCCCGCAGGTGGCCGTCCTGCCCGGTGACCCGGCCCGGATGCGCGATCTGGTCGCCGGGATGCGCCTGCGCGACGACGGCGTGCCGGTCCTCCCGGCGCCGCCGCCGACTCCTGCGCCGACCATCGCCGTCTCCCCGGAACTGGCCACGCAGCTCCGGGAGCTGATCGGCGAGATCCTCGGGATCACCCCGTCCGCTCTCGACCTGGACGCTGGCTTCGGCGAGTACGGCCTGGACTCCTTCGGCCTGCAGAACCTGGCCGCGGCACTGGCCACCCGCTACGACGTGACCGTGCCGACGACGACGCTGTTCGGTGCCAACACGATCACCAAGCTCGCCGCGCACCTGGCGGACGAGCTGCCCCCGGCGGCCCCGGTCGCTCCGCAAGCCGAGCCCGCTCCCGCGTGGTCCGAGTCGGCACCCGCACCCGCACCCGCACCGGCCGAGCCCACGCCCGCACCGGTATCCGTGCCGCACGGCGTGTCCGTGCCGGACGGCGTGTCCCTGCCCGCGAGCGGCTCGCGGGCCGCGGATCAGGTCGGTCACGAGCCGATCGCGATCATCGGCCTGGCCGGGCGGCTGCCCGGCGCCGACGACCTCGAATCGTTCTGGCGGCACCTCGCCGACGGTCAGGACCTGATCACCGAGACGCCCGCCGACCGATGGGACTGGCGGGAGGTCGCCCGCCGCTTCGGCGGTACCGCTCGCTGGGGCGGTTTCCTGACGGGCGTGGACCACTTCGATCCGCTGTTCTTCCGTATCTCACCGGCCGAGGCGCAGGCCATGGACCCGCAGCACCGCCTCTTCCTGGAGCACACCTGGGCCGCGCTGGAGGACGCCGGGTGCCGCCCGGACCGGCTCGCGGGCGGCCGGGTGTGCGTCTTCGCCGGGGTGCAGTTCACCGACTACGAGTCGATGGTGCTGCGCGGCGAGCACGTCAACGCTCACGCCGGCACCGGTCTGGCCCGCACCATGCTGGCCAACCGCATCTCGTACCTGCTCGATTTGCGAGGCCCGAGCGAGAGCGTCGACACCGCCTGCTCCAGCTCGCTGGTCGCCCTGCACCGCGCCGTGCGGTCGCTGCGCGCGGGGGAGAGCGAACTGGCCATCGCCGGCGGGGTGAGCCTCGTGCTGTCCCCGCAGACCGTGGTCGCCGGCAACCAGCTCGGCGTGCTCGCGCCCGATGGCCGGTGCAAGGCGCTCGACGAGCGGGCCGACGGATACGTCAAGGGCGAGGGGGTCGGCGTCGTCGTGCTCAAGACGCTGTCGCGGGCCCTCGCCGATGGCGACCGGGTGCACGCGGTCATCCGCGGCAGCGCGGTCAACCACGGTGGCCGCGCGTCGTCGCTCACCTCACCGAACCCGCTCGCCCAGGCGGACCTGCTGGTCGAGGCATATCGGGACGCGGATGTGCCGATCGAGACGGTGTCCTACGTGGAGCTGCACGGCACCGGCACCGCCCTGGGTGACCCGGTCGAGATCGACGGCCTGATCCGTGCCCAGCGCACGCTGGCCGCCGGGCCCGCGGTCACCTGCGGCATCGGCACGGTCAAGAGCAACATCGGGCACCTGGAGCCCGCCGCGGGCATAGCCGGCGTGATCAAGGTGGTGCTGGCGATGCGGCACCGGCAGCTGCCGCCGACCCTGCACCTGTCCCGGCTCAACCCGCTGATCGAGCTGGACGGCACCCCGTTCGAGCCGGTCCGCGAGACCCGGCCGTGGGCGCCGAACGACGCCGACGGCACGCCCGTGCCGCTGCGCGCCGGGGTCAGCTCGTTCGGCTTCGGCGGGGTCAACGCCCATGTCGTCCTGGAGGAGCCGCCCGCAACGTCCGCGCCGGTGGAGTCGGCCGAGCCGGAGATCTTCCTGCTGTCGGCGCGGGACGAGGCCGCCCTGCATCGGTATGCCCGGGCACACTGGACCTTCCTCGGCGACCAGCAGCCCGCGCTCTCCTCACTCGCCCACACCTCGCAGGTGGGCCGGGTTCCGATGCCGGTGCGCCTGGCCCTGGTCGTCACGTCCGTGGCCGAACTGCGGGACCAGCTGGCCGCCTTCCTGGCCGGTGACATCGAGGCGACCACCGTGACCGGCGCCCACGACTGGCTCACCGAGCCGGAGGGCGTCAGCTACCTGCGCCGGCTGGCCTGGGAGGGGCGGCTCGACCGGATCGCCCGGCTCTGGCAGGACGGCGCGGCCGTGGACTGGGCCGCGCTGCGCACCGATCGGCCCGCCCTGGCATCCATGCCGACATACCCGTTCGCACGGGAACGGCACTGGCTGACGAGCCCATCCGCCCCGCCGCCGCAGGACGATGCGCGACGCCTGCTGGCCAAGGCGTGGGAACCGGCGCCAGCGTCGTCCGGGCCGGCGCCGCACGCACCGGTGGTCCTGGTCCGGGCCGAGACCGAGGCGCTGGCGACGGCGGCGTTCGGTGACGCGGCCCGGGTGGTCCGCCTGGACGACACGGACGAGGAGACCGGTCTGCGGGCCGCCGCGTCGATCGGCCGGGCGCCGGTCGTGATCGACCTCGTCGACCTGTCCGCGGTGCCGGTGTCCGACGTACGCGTCGACTGGGCCCGCATCGTGCTGGCCCGCGAGCTGATCGCGGCGAACCGGACCGCCGGCTTCGCGTATCTGCACATGACCCGGGGACTGGTGTCCTTCCGCGCGCACAGCCCGACGCTGCGAGGAGCGGCGTTCGCGGGACTGGTCCGGATGCTCTCCGCCGAGTACCGCGGGGTGTTCGCCCGTACCGTCGACGTCGACGTCATGGACCCGGACGCGCTGCGGGACGTGGCCGCCGCGGAGCTGGCGGCGACCGACCCGGTCACCGAGGTGTGCGTGCGTGACGGCGCCCGGTACACGCCGGCGCTGCGTCCCACCGGCAACGCCCCGGCGCCCGCCCGGTGGTCGGACGATCTCGCCGGGCAGCCGGTGGTGATCACCGGCGGAACCGGCGCGCTCGGCCGCCTGCTGGCCGCCGAGCTCGTCGAGCGGGGAGCGGACCGGCTGGTCCTGCTCGGGCAGTCCCCGCTGCCCGCCCGCGAGGACTGGGCGGAGCTGCTGACCGCGCCCGACACCGATCCGGCGCTGGCGGCCCGGCTGCGCGACCTCACCGCGCTCGAACGCCCCGGGGTGCGCCTGCTGATCGAGAGCGTCCCGCTGGAGCGCGCCCGGGAGGCGCTGGACCGGATCCGGCAGGAGTGGGGACCGATCGCCGGGATCGTGCACTGCGCCGGTCTCGGTGTGATGACCGACCCGGCCTTCGTCGGCAAACGCACCGCCGACATGCGGCGGGTGCTGGAACCGAAGACCACCGGCTTGCAGGCGCTGCTGGACGCGTGTGCGGACGACCCGCTGCGCTTCGTGGTGCTGTACTCGTCGGTCGCCGGTCAGGTGCCCGCGCTGGCGGCCGGGATGAGCGACTACGCGCTGGCCAACTCGGTGCTGGACCGGGTGGCCGAGTACCGGAGCGCCACCAGCACCGGTACGACGGTCTTCCGGTCGGTGCAGTGGCCGAGTTGGCAGGCGGCCGGCATGCCGGAGGTGGACACCCCGGCGTACCGAGAGCTGGGGCTGCGGACGCTCAGCCCGCGGGACGGCGTGGCGCTGCTGGACGCGGCGCTGGCCGGGCCCGACCCGGTCGTGCTGCCGTGCCTGGTGGACACCACCCGGTTCGACGCCGACGCCCTCCTGACGGTCGCCACGCCCGAGCCCCCCGCGCCGGTCGCCGCCCCCGAGGCCCCCGCGCCGGTCGCCGCCGCGGACGCGCCCATGGCGCACGGGACCCGGACCGGTAACGGCGTGCGAAGGCTCACCGAGGTCTTCGCGGCGACGCTGCGCCTGGACGCCACGCAGATCCGGCCCGACGCCGACTTCGCCGACCTCGGTGTGGACTCCATCATGATCGCCCAGCTGCTCGCCGCGCTGGAACGTGACCTCGGGGTGGTCGCCGAACCGTCGGCGCTGCTGGAGAACCCGACCATCGCCCAGCTGTCCGCCGCCCTCGACGATCAGATGCCGGACCAGCCGGTGCCCGAGGAGCCGGAGCCAGTGCGTACGCCGGACCCGGTGCGTACGCCGGAGCCGCACCTCCCGCGGGTGGAGCAGCCGGAGCGGGGCATCGCGGTGGTGGGCATCGCCGCCCACTTCCCCGGAGCGCCCGACCACGCCACGTTCTGGCGCAACCTGGTCGGCGGCGTGGACTCGGTGACCGAGGTGCCGCCGTCGCGCTGGGATGCCGATCGCTTCTGGCACCCGGCCCCGCAGCCCGGCAGAACCGTCAGCAAGTGGGGCGGATTCCTGGACGGCATCGAGGACTTCGACCCGGACTTCTTCCGGCTCGACCCGGCCGGGGCCGCCCACGTCGACCCGCTGGTGCGGCAGTTCCTGGAGGCCGGAGCGGAGTGCCTGGCCGACGCGGGCCTGACGCCCGCCGAAGTGGCCGGTCGCCGGGTCGGGGTCTTCGCCGGCGCCCGGGCGGCGAACTTCGGCGCGCACCATGCCGCCGCGACGACCCACTCGATCAGCGGCATGGCGCAGAACTTCATCGCCGCCCACCTCTCGCACTACCTCGACGTGCGCGGCCCCGCCGTGGTGGTCGACAGCGCCTGCTCCTCGGCGCTGGTCGCGGTGCACCTGGCCGCGCAGAGCCTGCGCACCGGCGAGTCCGACCTGGTGATCGTCGGCGGCGTCGAGATCCTGCTCGACGAGGTGCCGTTCGTCGGCATGAGCGGCGCGGGGGCGCTGTCACCCAGCGGCCGGTGCCACACCTTCGACGAGCGCGCCGACGGCATCGTCCTCGGCGAGGGCGTCGGCGCCCTGCTGCTCAAGCGGGCTGAGGACGCGATCCGCGACGGCGACCGGGTGTACGCGGTGATCGAGGGCAGCGCCGTCAACAACGACGGCCGCACCATGGGCATCACCACGCCGAACCCGAGGGCGCAGCGCGAGGTCATCGAGTCCGCACTCGCCGCGGCCGAGGTGTCACCGGCGCAGCTCGGTTACGTCGAGGCGCACGGCACCGGCACCATGATCGGCGACCCGATGGAGCTGAAGGCGCTCACCGAGGTCCTGCGCCAAGCCACCGACGAGGTCGGGTTCTGCGGTGTGGGCAGCGTGAAGACCAACATCGGGCACACGCTCAGCGCGGCCGGGATCGCCGGCCTGATCAAGGTGGTGCTGTCGGTGCACCACGGGCAACTGCCGCCGACCTTGCACTGCGCGACGCTCAACCGGCGCTTCGCATTCGACCGGTCGCCGCTGTTCCCGGTCCGCGAGCTGCGGGACTGGACCGGGCGGGACGGCGTACGCCGGGCCGGGGTCAGCTCGTTCGGCTTCGGCGGCACGAACGCCCACATGGTGGTGCGCCAGGCCCCGGACGGCCACGTCCCGCGGCGTGAACCGCTGGACCCGCCGCGGTATCGGCGGCGCCGGTTCTGGTTCGACGTGCCGGTGCCGGCCTCCGCCAACGGCAACGGGCGCCACGACGGCCCGACGCCGCCGGCGCCGTTCTTCCAGATCCAGTTCTGATGCGCGGGGGAGAGAACCTGATGGACTCCTTGGACGGGCTGACCTGTACCGTCGTGATCCGGGGCAGCGACCCCGTGCTGCGCGACCACCGTGTGCACGGCACCCGGATCCTGCCCGGGGTGTCGTTTCTCGACATCATCCTGCGGGTGGTGCGAGCCCGGGGCGCCGATCCCGGCGGTGTCGAGCTGCGCCGTGTGCTGTTCCGCAACCCGGTCGCCGCCGGGCCGGACTTCGACACCGAGCTGACGCTGCGCTTCGCCCGCGACGACGGGCACTTCCGGGTGTCGGTCACCGGCACCCGCCGCCCCTCCGGGCAGAGCGAACCGGTCCTGGACTGCCAGCTGTACCTGGGCCTGCCGTTTCCGCAGCGCCGGCGGGACCTGGAGGCCCTGCGCGCCGCCGCACGGCAGAGCGTCGACATGGCCGACCTGTACACGACGGTCCGCGCGACCGGTATCGAGCACGGCGAGTTCATGCGGGCCGTCGGTACCCTGCACGCCGGGCCGGACGACCTGCTCGCGGACCTCTCGCTGAGCGCCCAGGCCGCCGAGTACGCCGAGTACTTCCACCTTCATCCCGCGGCGCTGGACTCCTCGACGCTGCTGCCCACCCAGTTCGCCGAGGCCGTGCCGGGCGACGAGGCACGCCCGTACATCCCGATGCTGATCGAATCGGTCCGGGCCGCGGGACCGCTGGGCTCGCGGACCCTGGTGCACGCCACCCCGCCGCGCCCGGCCGGGCCCGACGGCGACCTGACCACGTGTGACCTGGAGTTCCACGCCCCGGACGGGACCGTCGTCGCCTGGCTGCACGGCCTGACCTCCAAACGGATCCGGGACGCCGCGGCGATCACCCGCCTCGAGGCACGCCCCCCGGCGGCGCAGGACACCGACCGGATCGTCCGTGAGCTGATCGAGGCGAGGACCGGCCGCGCCGACTTCGACGAGACGGCCGGGTTCTACGAGCTCGGCCTGGACTCGACGGCGCTGCTGGGGATCGCCGCCGACCTGGAACGGGTCTTCGGCGTCGACTTCTCCCCGACCCTGCTGTTCGAGCACAACACGTTCACCCTGCTGGCCGACCACCTACGGCAGTACGAGGTCGTGGCGGCCCCGCCCGCGGGACCGGTGACCGAGACGACCGCCGAGACCACGACGACCGCCGATACCGAGGTGCCCGCCGAGGTGGTGTGGTTCGAGGCGTCCTGGCACACGGCCGCCCTGCCGCCGCCCGGAGCGCCTGCGGCGCACTGGGTCACGACCGGCGCGCACAACCGGGCGGACTGGCCGTCCGCGCTCGCGGACACCGCCGCGGCCGGTGTGCTGTGGCAGCCCGCCGATCCGGCCGACCTCACCGGTGAGGCGGTCGCGCTGAGCGAGTTCCTGGCAGCCGCGATCCGCGCGGGGCGGAGCAACCTGCGGCTGGTCTGCCACGTCGAGGACGACGACGCGCCGGTCACCGCTGTCGCGGGCCTGTTCCGCACCGCGGTGCGGGAGAACCCGGGCATACGGGCCGCGGTGGTCCGTTCGCCACGCCGGGCCGACGCGCTGGCCGAGCTGGCCGCCGGGGCACCGGACGTGGAGGTGCGCTACGCGCACGGCACCCGCCGGATCCGGCTCGCCCGGCCCATGCCGGCACCGGCGGACAGGGCGTCGCTGCGAGAGCGCGGCGTCTACCTGATCACCGGAGGGCTCGGCGGGGTCGGGCTGGCCCTGGCCCGGCATCTGGCCCGGTCGGTACACGCCCGGCTCGTCCTGGGCGGCCGCACCCCGGCCGATCCGTCCGTGACCGCCGAGCTGACGGCCCTCGGCGCCGAGGTGGTCACGGTGGTGATGGACGTGACCCGCGCGGACGACGTGGACCGCGCGGTGCGCACCGCGGTGGACCGCTTCGGAGTGCTGCACGGGGTGGTGCACGCCGCCGGCGTGCTGCGTGACGGGTTGCTGGCGGGGAAGAAAGCCGATGACGTACGGGCGGTGCTCGCCCCCAAGGTCGACGGCGCCCATCACCTCGAGGCGGCCACCCGGCGCCTGAGCCTGGACTTCCTGGTGCTCTGCTCGTCCACCGCCGGCACCTGGGGCAATCCGGGTCAGGCCGACTACGCGTGCGCGAACGCGTTCCTGGACCTGTTCGCCGGCACCCGCCGCGACATCGTGTCGGTGGGCTGGCCGGCCTGGGCGGAAGGCGGCATGCCGGTCGATGACGCCGCGCTGCGCCGGATGGGCCTGCGGGGGATGGAGACCCCGGCCGCCGTCGACGTGCTGCTGGCCGCTGTGGGCAGCGGCCGCTCCCACGTCGTGGTCCTGAACGGGGACGCGGCCCGGATCACGGCCGAGTTCACCACGCCGGAGGCGGACCCCGAGCCGGTCGGCACCGACGACGACGCGATCGCCGTAGTGGGCATCAGCGGCCGCTACCCGATGGCCCGCGACCTCGACGAGTTCTGGGCGAACC
Organism: Streptomyces anulatus; assembly: GCF_000721175.1. Taxonomy (GTDB): domain Bacteria; phylum Actinomycetota; class Actinomycetes; order Streptomycetales; family Streptomycetaceae; genus Streptomyces; species Streptomyces anulatus_C. The sequence continues at coordinate 59,473 of NZ_JOEZ01000019.1, read as the reverse complement.
TGCGCGACGGCCGTGACTGCGTCAGCACGGTGCCGGCCGACCGCTGGGACCACGCGGCGATCTACTCCGAAGACCGCCGGACGCCGGGACGCTCGTACGGCAAATGGGGCGGGTTCATTTCGGGGGTGGACGAATTCGACGCGGGGTTCTTCCACATCTCGCCGAACGAGGCGGCCGTGCTGGACCCGCAGGAGCGGCTGTTCCTGCAGGAGGCGTGGCACGCGTTCGAGGAGGCCGGCCATGCGCCGTCGGCCTGGCGCGGCCGGTCCGTCGGCGTGTTCGCCGGGGTGATGTACAACCAGTACCAGCTGTACGGCGTCGGCGCGGAGCCAGGCCCGGTGCCCTCGTCGTTCAGCGCGTCGATCGCCAACCGGGTGTCGTACTTCCTGGACCTGCGCGGACCGAGCATCGCCCTGGACAGCATGTGCTCGTCCTCGCTGACCGCGCTGCACCTGGCCGTCGAGGCCATCCGCCGGGGGGAGTGCGAGGCGGCCCTGGCCGGTGGCGTCAACCTGGCCGTGCACCCGAACAAGTACCTGCTGCTGAGCCAGTCCTCCTTCCTGTCCACCGACGGGCGTTGCCGCGCCTTCGGCGAGGGCGGGGACGGCTACGTGCCCGGCGAGGGCGTCGGCGTGGTGCTGCTGCGCCCGCTGCGCGACGCGCTGCGCGACGGCGACCATGTGCACGCCGTCATCCGCGGTACCGCGGTCAACCACGGCGGCCGTACCGCCGGGTTCTCCGTGCCGAACCCGGCATCGCAGGCCGCCCTGATCGCCGGGTCGCTGCGGCGCGCCGCGGTCGACCCCGCCCACCTCGGCTACCTGGAGGCGCACGGCACCGGCACCAGCCTCGGCGACCCGATCGAGGTCGCCGCGCTGGAAGAGGCCTTCGACCGGATCGGCGCCGGCCCGGGTCCCTGGCCGATCGGGTCGGTCAAGTCGAACATCGGGCATCTGGAGTCCGCGGCCGGCGTCGCGGCGCTCACCAAGGTTGTACTTCAACTGCGCCATCGGGAACTCGTACCGTCGTTGCACGCCGACCCGCTGTCCAGCGCGGTGCGGTGGGAGACCGCACGGTTCCGGGTGCAGCGCGAACGGGCGCCGTGGCCGGGACGCGCGGACGTGCCGCGGACCGCGGCGATCAGCTCTTTCGGTGCCGGCGGGGCCAACGCGCACGTCGTCCTCGCCGAGTGGCCGGCGCCGCCGGCCGTGCCGGAACCGGCCGAGCCGCGGCTGTTCGTGGTGTCCGCCCGGGACACCGCCCGCCTCGACGAGAGCGTGGCCCGGCTGGTGACCCACTTGGAGGGCGCCGGCGGGGACGTGGCCGCGGTCGTGACCGCGCTGCTGACCGAGGTCGGTGCGACCGCGGCACGGCCCGACCTGCCGTTCGCCGAGCTGGGCTTGGACTTCCCGCAACTGGCCGACCTCGCCCACCGTATCCAGGCGGTGTTCGGAACCCGCCCGGCGATCGACGGAGAGACCACCGCCGAGGGCCTGGCCGCCGCCCTGACCACGGCGGCCGTCGCGATGGATCCGGCGGCGCTGGCGTACACGTTGTGGTCCGGGCGTGAGCACCTGGACGAGCGGCTCGCCGTCGTGGCCACGACCACCGCCGAACTGGTGACGGCGCTGCGTACCGGGGTCGGCTGCCATCGGGGCCGCCGGCGGAAACCGGCCGCCGCGGTGACCGGTGACGACCTCGACGCGCTCGCCGCCGCCTGGGTCACCGGGGCCGAGATCACCCCGCCGATGCCGGCGCGAGCGCGCCGGCTGTCGCTGCCCGGCTACCCGTTCGCTCGGGACCGGCACTGGGTGACCACCGGCACGGACCCCGGCCGGGTGCGGGCCGACCTGGTGGAGCTGCCCGGCGGGCACGTGCTGTCGGCCAGGATCTCGCGGGACGGCCACGGCTGGCTGGCCGACCACGCCGTCGACGGGACCACGCTGGTGCCCGGCACGTTCTTCGCCGACCTGGCCCTACAGGCCGGCGCCCGGCTCGGTCGGCCGGTCGTGGCCGAGCTGGTGATCGAGGCGCCGCTGCCGTTCGGCGACGCCGACCTGCGGCTCACCGCGGCCCTGCCCGGCGACGACGGGCGGTGCGCCTTCGAGGTGCACGCCCGCGCCGCCGGAGAACCGGCCTGGACCCGGCACGCGACGGGCGCGCTCGCCCCCGCAGGTGGCGTCGCGGCCGAGCCGCCACCGCTGCCCGGCGACGCCGAGGAGCTCGACCTCACCGGCTTCTACGACCGGCTGCCCGGCTACGGTCCCGCCTTCCAGGGGCTGCGCCGCGCCTGGCGGGCCGGCGACACCGTGTACGCGGACGTCACCGTGCCCGGCGGTGACGTCGGCCCGTACGCCGTGCACCCCGTTCTTCTGGACGCGGCGCTGCACGCGGTGGCTCTCGGCGGATTCGTCCCCGGCGGCCGGGCCCACCTGCCGTTCGCCTGGTCCGCGATCCGGGTCGCGGCGAGCGGCGCGGTCGCCGCGCGGGCCTGCGTCGCCCCGGTCCGGCCCGGTGTCGTTTCGGTGCGGCTCACCGATGCTGCCGGCGGGCTGGTCGCCTCGGTGGACGCGGTGACCCTGCGCCCCGCCGGAGCCTCGGCCGACCCGCTGTACCACGTCGACTGGGTGCCCCTCGACGACATCGGTCCCGGCTCGCCCGGCCGGTACGCCGTCGTGGGCCCGGACCGGGACGGTATCGGCGCCGCGCTCACCGCCGCGGGCGTGACCGTGACCCGTGCGGACACTCCGACGGCGCTGACCGAACCCGCCGAGGTGGTGATCGTGCCGGTCGCCGCGACGGGGACGTCGGCGTCCGCCGCGTTCGAGCTGACCCGTGACGTCCTCGCCCATGCCCGGCTCTGGCTCGGCGAGACCCGCTTCGGCGGCGCCCGCCTGGTCTTCGTGGCCACCGATCCGGGCCCGGCCACGGCCGCCGCATGGGGGCTGCTGCGCTCGGCGCAGTCCGAGCACCCCGGCCGCTTCGGTCTCGTCGAGCTGTCCGGCACGGACGCGGCGCAGATCCTGCCGCGCGCCCTGGCCACCGGCGAGCCGCAGTTGGCGGTCCGCGACGGGCGGGTGCTGGCGGCCCGCCTGGTGCGCGCCCCGGCCACCGAGGCGCCGCCGCCGCGCCGGCCGGGCACGCTGCTCGTCACCGGCGGCAGCGGTGGCCTCGCCACCCCGGTGGTACGTCACCTGGTCGCCGAACACGGATTCACCGACGTGCTCCTGGTCAGCCGCAGCGGGCGCGTCCCCGCCGGCCTCTCCGGGCTGACCGCGCGGATCGAGCCGGTCGCCTGTGACGTCGGTGACCGGGACGCGCTGGCCGCGCTGCTGGCCGGCCGGACGATCGGCACCGTGGTGCACGCCGCCGGGGTGCTCGACGACGGTGTGGTGACCGCGCTGGACGCCGACCGGCTGGAGACCGTGTGGCGGGCCAAGGCCGATGGCGCCCACCACCTCCACGAGCTGTTGCCCGAGGCCGAGCTGGTGCTCTTCTCCTCGGCGGCCGGCGTGCTCGGCGGGCCCGGCCAGGGCAACTACGCCGCGGCCAACGCGTATCTGGACGCGCTGGCCCGGCACCGGGTCGCGGCAGGTGGCCGGGCGGTCTCGGTGGCCTGGGGGCCGTGGGACCTCGACGACGGTATGACCGCCGACCGCGAACGGCTGGCCCGCGCCGGCCTCGCACCGCTGACGGTCGAGGCGGGACTGCGCCTGCTGGACGCCGCCCTGGCCGGTACGGAGCCCGAGGTGGTCGCGCTGCGGTGGGGCCCGGGCACCCCGGCGGTCGTGCCCCCGATACTGCGCGGCCTGTTGAGCGCCGCACCGGCCGTCGTCGCCGACCCGGGCCTGGCCGGGCTGGGATCCGCGGAGCTGCGCGCCCGCCTGTCCGGCCTGGTCCGCGGCGAGGCCGCGGCCGTGCTCGGCTACGCCGGTGCCGCCGCGATCGACCCAGGGCGCTCCTTCCAGGAGCTGGGGTTCGACTCGCTGAGCTCGGTGGAGTTCCGCAACCGCCTCGGCGCGGCGCTCGGCCTGACGCTGGAGGCGACCCTCGTCTTCGACCATCCCACCCCCGGCGACCTGGTGGAGCACCTCGCCGGGCGGTTCGACGGCGGCACCGGCGGGGCCGACGACCTGCCGGCGCTGTTCGCCGACTTCGACCGCCTCGCCGCTGGTCTGACCGAGGCGGCCACCGACGAGGTGTTCCGCGGCCGGGTGGTGCAACGGGTGCGTGAGCTGCTCACCGCCCTGAGCCCGGCGACCGCCGAGGCGCCGCTGGACCTGTTCGCCACCGCCACCGACGACGAGGTGTTCGCCCTGATCGACGCCGAGCTCGGCAGCCCCGTACCGGGTCAGGAGGACCGATGAGCAGCGAGGACAAACTCCGTGACTACCTGCGCCGTGTCACCGCGGAGTTGCAGGTCACCCGCCGGCGGCTGCGGGAGGCGGAGAGCCGGTCCGCCGAGCCGATCGCCCTGGTCGGCATGGCCTGCCACTACCCGGGCGGCGTCGAGTCGCCCGAGGACCTCTGGTCGCTGGTCGCCGAGGGCCGCGACGGCATCACGGGATTCCCCCGCGACCGCGGCTGGGATGTGGACGGGCTGTACCACCCCGACCCCGACCACCCCGGCACCTCAACGGTCCGGGACGGCGGATTCCTGCACGACGCCCCGGCCTTCGACGCCGGCTTCTTCGGCATCTCGCCGAAGGAGGCGCTGTACACCGACCCGCAGCAGCGGCTGATCCTGCAGACCTCGTGGGAGGCGGTGGAGCGGGCCGGCCTCGACCCGGCGGCGCTGCGGGACACCCGTACCGGGGTGTTCACCGGGGTGATGCACCACGACTACCACGGCGCCCAGGGCGGCGGCAGCGTCGTGTCCGGGCGGGTCGCCTACCAGCTCGGGCTGCGCGGCCCGGCCGTCACCGTGGACACCGCATGCTCGTCGTCGCTGGTCGCGCTCCACCAGGCGGTCCGCGCCCTGCAACGCGGCGAATGCGACATGGCGCTGGTCGGCGGGGTCACCGTGATGGCTACGCCGAGCGCGTTCGTCGAGTTCAGCCGGCAGCGCGGGCTCGCCCCGGACGGGCGGTGCAAGCCCTTCGCGGCGGCCGCCGACGGCACCGCCTGGTCCGAGGGCGTCGGGGTGCTGGTGCTGGAACGGCACTCCGCCGCGGTGGCTGCCGGCCACCGGGTGCACGCGATCGTCCGCGGCGTCGCGGTCAACTCCGACGGCGCCAGCAACGGCCTGACCGCCCCGAACGGTCCCGCGCAGCGCCGCGTGATCCAGGACGCCCTGGTCGACGCCGGCCTCACCCCGGCCCAGGTCGCGGCGGTGGAGGCGCACGGCACCGGCACCCCGCTGGGTGACCCGGTCGAGGCGCAGGCGGTGCTCGCGGTGTACGGCGGCGACCGCCCGCGACCGCTGTGGCTGGGCTCGATCAAGTCCAACCTCGGGCACACCCAGGCCGCGGCGGGCGTGGCCGGGATCATCAAGATGGTGCTGGCCATGCGGCACGGGGTGCTGCCGCGCACGCTGCACCTGGACCGGCCCACGCCGTACGTGGACTGGTCGGCCGGAGCGGTCGAGCTGCTGGCCGAGCCGGTGCCGTGGCCGGCCGGCGACGAACCGCGCCGAGCGGCCGTCTCGTCCTTCGGCGTCAGCGGCACCAACGCGCACGTCATCCTGGAGGAGCCCGCGGCGGCCACCCCGGCACCCGGCACCGAGCCCGCAGCGTCATGGCCGTGTGCCTGGGCCGTGTCCGGCCGGGCGCCCGCCGGACTGCGCGCCCAGGCCGCAGCGCTCGCCGCCGATCTCGCCGCCCGCCCCGACCAGGACCCGCGGGACATCGCGTCGTCCCTCGTCACGACGCGGACCGCGCACGAGCACCGGGCCATGGTCTGCGCCGCCGACCGTGACGGACTGCTGGCCGGTCTCGCCGACGTCGCCGCCGGACGGCCGTCACCGACGGTGGTGGAGGGCGTCACCGGAGCGCCCGGTCCGGTGGCCTTCCTCTTCCCCGGCCAGGGATCGCAGTGGCGGGAGATGGCGGTGCGGCTGCTGGAGAGCAACACGGTCTTCCGGGACCGGATCGCCGAGTGCGAGGCCGCGCTCGCGCCGTACGTCGACTTCGAGCTGACCGCCGTACTGCGCGGCGAGCAGGACTACGACCGGGTCGACATCGTGCAGCCGGTGCTGTTCGCGATGATGGTGGCCCTGGCCGAGGTGTGGCGTTCGGTGGGCGTGACCCCGGCCGCGGTCGCCGGCCACAGCCAGGGGGAGATCGCCGCCGCGTACGTCGCCGGTGCGCTGACCCTGCCGGACGCCGCCCGGGTGGTGGCGCTGCGCAGCCAGGCGCTGGTGGAGCTGTCCGGCCTCGGCGGCATGATGTCGGTGGCGCTGCCCGCCGAGCAGGTCCGCGAACGCCTGCGCGCCTGGGACGGGCGGCTGTCCCTGGCCGCGGTCAACGGCACGGCCTCGGTCGTGGTCTCCGGTGACGGTGACGCCCTGGACGAGCTGCTCGCCGAGCTGGAGGCCGAGGAGGTACGGGCCCGTCGGGTGGACGTGGACTACGCCTCGCACAGCGCGCACGTGGAACGCGTACAGGACAGGGTCCGCGCCGCGCTGGCCCCGGTGGTCCCGCGCCCGCCGGCCGTACCGTTCTTCTCCTCGGTCGAGGGCCGGTGGATCGACGGCGACGACGCGTTCGACGCCGACTACTGGTACCGCAACCTGCGCGAACCGGTCCGTTTCGACGAGGCCGTCACCGCACTCGCCGGCCACGGCTGCACCACGTTGCTGGAGGTCAGCCCGCACCCTGTGGTGGCCACCGGCGCCCAAGAGACGGTGGATGCGATCGGCGCCGAGGTCGCCGTCCTGCACACGCTGCGCCGCGACGAGGGCGGACCGGACCAGCTGGTCCGGGCGCTGGCGCAGCTGCATGTGCAGGGGGTCCGTCCGGACTGGTCCGCGGTGTGGCCCGGGGCCCGGCCGGTCGAGCTGCCCACCACCGCGTTCGTGACCGAGCGGTACTGGCTGCCGGCCGGCGGTGGAGACCCGTCCGCCCTGGGCCTGGACGCCGTCGAGCATCCGGTCCTGCGCGCTGCCGTGCCCGGGGCCGACCGGCTCGTGCTGACCGGACGGCTGTCGGCCGCCACCCACCCGTGGCTGGCCGACCACACCGTCGAGGGGCATGTCGTGCTCCCCGGCGCCGCCATGGTGGACCTGGTGTCCCGGGCCGGTGACGAGGCCGGGTGCCCGGTGATCGACCAGCTGACCCTGCTCGTCCCGGTCGTGGTGCCGGAAGACGCCGAGGTCCGGCTGCGGATCGAGGCCGGCGAGCCCGGTACGGACGGCTCACGGGACGTGACCGTACAGGGCCGGGTCGGGGCCGGTAACTGGACCCTGCACGCCACCGCCGTCCTCACGCCCGGCGGCGACCCGCCGCCGCCCGCGGCGACCGCCTGGCCACCGGCCGGCGCCGAGCCGCTCGACGTGGACGAGCTGTACGCACGGCTGGACAGCGCCGGACTGCGGTACGGGCCGGTGTTCCGCGGCGTCCGCGCCCTGTGGCGCGACCGGGCCGGGGACCTGTACGCCGAGGTCGCGCTGCCCGGCGCAGAGCCAGACGGGTTCGGCATCCACCCCGCGCTGCTGGACGCCTGTCTGCACCCGCTGGCGCTCAGCGACCTCCGCACCGGGGCGCAGGACCGGCCCGCGCTGCCGTTCGAGTGGACCGGGGTCCAGGTGCACGCCGTGGGCGCGGACACCGTACGGGCCACGCTCACCGGCGCCCGGGACGGCGCCGTCCGCATCGAACTGACCGACCCGGCGGGGACGCCGGTCGCGTCGGTGCGGTCCCTGGCGCTCAGCCCACTCCCGGACGGCGCACTCGGCCTGCCGGACCGCGGTGACCTGCTGCTTCCGCAGTGGGCGCCCCTGACGCTGCCGGACGGTCCCGCCGCCGGGTACGCGGTCCGCGATCCCGCCCTCGCCCGGTTGCTGCGGGTGTCGCCGAGCGACGACGTCGCGCCGTTCATCCTGGTCCCGGCCCCGTCCGGCCCACCCGCCGCGGCCGCCGAGCGGGCGCTCGCCCTGGTGCAGGAGTGGCTGGCCGACGAGAGCCGAGCCACGTCCACTCTCGTCGTGGTGACCCGGCGGCTGCTCGACGATCCAGGCGAGGCCGCGACCGCGGCGCTGGTGCGCTGCGCCCAGTTGGAACATCCGGACCGCTTCGCGGTGCTCGACCTCGCCGGCGACGATGACGCCACCGTCGCCGCGGTGCCGGCCGCGCTGGCCGCCGGCGAGCCGCAGGTGGGCCTCGCCGCCGGCGCCGCCCGGGAGCTGCGGCTGGTCCGGGTCTCCCCGACGGGCGAACCGGCCGGCGACCTCGGCACCGTCCTGGTGACCGGTGCCTCCGGCACACTCGGCGGGATCGTCGCCCGGCACCTGGTGCACGACCTGGGCGTCCGCGACCTGATGCTGGCGAGCCGGCGCGGGCCGCAGGCCCCGGAGGCGGCCACCCTGGCCGCGGAGCTGACCGCCGCCGGCGCGCACGTCGCCGTGGTGGCCTGCGACGTCGCAGACCGGGCGGAACTGACCGAGCTGCTCGGCACGACCACCGTCGACACCGTGGTGCACGCTGCCGGGGTGCTCGACGACGGGCTGGTCGCCGACCTCACGCCGGAGCGGCTGGCCCGGGTGCTGCGCCCCAAGGTCGACGCGGCCTGGCTCTTGCACGAACTGCTCCCGCAGGCCCGGCTCGTCCTGTTCTCCTCCGCGGTGGGTGTGCTCGGCGGTCTCGGCCAGGCGAACTACGCCGCGGCCAACGCCGCCCTGGACGCGCTGGCCCGGGTACGCCGGGCCGCCGGGCTGCCGGGCGTCTCGCTGGCGTGGGGCCTGTGGGTCGACGAGAGCGCCATGACCGGTGGCGCCGACCTGGCCCGGTTCCGTCGTTCGGGGTTCCCGCCGCTGCCGCGCGACGCCGCCCTGGCCGCGCTGGACGCCGCCCTGACCGTCGCCGAGCCGGTACTCGTGCCGATCCGGCTCGACCTGGCCGCGCTGCGTGCCACCGGCGACGCCGTGCCGCCGGTCCTGCGGTCCCTCGCCGGGGCGCCGGCGCGGCGTACGGTCACCCGTGGCGGTGCCGCCGACTCCGAGTTGGTGGCCCGGCTCGCCGGCAAGAGCCCGGCCGACCGGCACCGGGTGCTGCTCGAACTGGTGCTGGGGCACGCCGCCGCAGTGCTGGGGCACGCCTCACCCGACACGATCGACCCGGACCGGGCGTTCAAGGACGCCGGGTTCGGCTCGCTCAGCGCCGTTCAGTTGCGCAATCGGCTCTCGGGTGCGACCGGGCTGCGGCTGCCGGTCACGCTCGTGTTCGACCACCCCAACCCGGCCGCGCTGGCCCGGCACCTCGCCGACCGCCTGGCCGGCGCGGAGCGGCCAAGCGCCGCCCCGGTGACCGCCGGCACCGCGGACGACCCGGTGGTGGTGGTCGGCATCGGCTGCCGGCTGCCCGGCGACGTCCGCGGCCCGGACGACCTGTGGGACCTGCTGGTCTCCGAACGGGACGCGATCGTGCCGTTTCCGGACGACCGCGGCTGGCCCCTCGCGCAGCTGCACGACCCGGACCCGGACGCGCCCGGCACGTCGTACACCCGCTCCGGCGGGTTCGTCTCCGGAGCGGCCGAGTTCGACGCCGCCTTCTTCGGGGTGTCGCCGCGGGAAGCCGTGGCGATGGACCCGCAGCAGCGGTTGCTGCTGGAGACCGTCTGGGAGACGTGCGAGGACGCCGGCATCGACCCGGACACGCTACGCGGCACCGGAACCGGCGTGTTCATGGGCGCCATGTACCAGGACTACGGCCGGCTGCTGGAGGGCGCCGCGGCCGAGGGGTTCCTCGCGCCGGGCGTCGGCGGGGGCGTGCTGTCCGGGAGAGTGGCGTACACCTTCGGGTTGCAGGGGCCGACCGTCACCGTGGACACCGCCTGCTCGTCGTCGCTCGTCGCGTTGCACCTGGCCGCACAGGCGATCCGGGCTGGGGAGTGCGACCTCGCGTTCGCCGGCGGGGTGACTGTGCTCGCCACGCCCGCGGTGTTCGTGGAGTTCAGCCGCCAGCGCGGGCTCGCCGCGGACGGCCGGTGCAAACCGTTCGCCGCGGCCGCCGACGGCACCGGCATGGGCGAGGGCGTGGGCGTGGTCCTGGTCGAGCGGCTGTCGCGGGCCCGCGAGCACGGTCACCGGGTGCTGGCCGTGCTGCGTGGCAGCGCGGTCAACTCCGATGGGGCGAGCAACGGGCTCACCGCGCCGAACGGCCCGGCTCAGGAGCGGGTGATCCGGGCGGCGCTGACCGCCGCCGGGCTGGGCCCGGCCGACGTCGACGCGGTCGAGGCGCACGGTACGGGCACCGTACTCGGCGATCCGATCGAGGCGCAGGCGGTGCTCGCGGTGTACGGCGGCAACCGCCCGCGACCGCTGTGGCTGGGCTCGGTCAAGTCCAACCTCGGGCACACCCAGGCCGCGGCCGGTGTGGCCGGGGTGATCAAGGCGGTGCTGTCGCTGCGGCACGGCGTGCTGCCGCGCAGCCTGCACATCGACGAGCCGTCTCCGCACGTCGACTGGACCGCCGGCGAGGTAGCCCTGCTGGCCTCGGCGCAGCCCTGGCCACGCCACGAAGCGCCGCGGCGCATGGGGGTGTCCTCATTCGGCATCAGCGGCACCAACGCCCATGTCGTGATTGAGGAGGCACCGCCGGCGCCGGACGCGGAGGAGGAACGGCCGGTCCTCGACGGGGTGCCGTGGCTGCTGTCGGCACGGTCCGAGGCGGCGCTGCGCGAGCAGGCCGCCCGCCTGGCGGCGACCGCTGCCACGGATCCGTCGGCGGTCGCGTACGCGCTGGCCACCACCCGCGCCGTCCACAAGCACCGGGCGATGGTCACCGGCGCGGACGAGACCGCGCTGCGGACCGGGCTGGCCGCCCTCGCCGAGGGGAACACCGTGCCGGCCGTGCTGCGCGCCACCGCCGCGCGGCACCGGCTGGTCCTGGTCCTCACGGGCCAGGGCAGCCAGCTGCCCGGAATGGGGCGCGGACTGTACGAGACGTTCCCTGAGTACGCGCGGGCCTTCGACGAGGTGAGCGCGCACTTCACGCTGGACACCCCGCTGCAGGAGGTGGTGTGGGGTGACGGCAGCCTGCTCGACCGCACGGAGTACACGCAGCCCGCCCTCTTCGCGCTCCAGGTGGCCCAGTTCCGGCTGGTCAGCGCCTGGGGATTGCGGCCGGAGATGCTGATCGGCCACTCGATCGGCGAGCTGTCCGCGGCGTACCTGGCGGGCATGCTCACGCTCGACGACGCCGCCACGCTCGTCACCGCCCGAGGGCGGGCCATGGCGGGGCTGCCGGCCGGTGGCGCGATGGTGTCCGTCCGTGCCGCCGAGGCGGTGGTCCTGCCGCTCCTGGCCGGATATGCCGACCGGGTGTCGATCGCCGCGGTGAACGGCCCGGACGCGGTCGTGCTCTCCGGGGACGAGGACGCCGTGCTGGAGCTCGCCGGCGTGCTGTCCGACCGTGGGCATCGCACCCGCCGGCTGCGGGTCGGGACGGCGTTCCACTCGGCCCGGGTGGAACCGGCGCTCGCCGGGTTCCGGGCGGTCGCCGAGGCGGTCACGTTCCAGCAGCCCCGGATTCCGATCGTCTCCACGGTGCGGACCGACGAGAAGATGATCTCGCCGGCGTACTGGGTGGACCAGTTGCGTGGCTCCGTTCGCTTCCTCGACGCGGTGCGGGAGGCGGACCGGGCGGGTGGTACCGCGTTCCTGGAGCTAGGCCCGGACGCGGTGCTCGCTCCGGCCGTCCGCGCCTGTCTGCCCGAAGTGCCGGTTCCCCCGGTGGCGCTGGCCCGGCGGGACCGCCCGGACGTCCGGGCCGCCCTCGGCGCGCTCGGCGCCCTGCACACGTACGGGGTGCGCGTCGACTGGCCGGCGGTGTACGCGGGCCGTGAGCCGCAGCGCAGCCCGTTGCCGCGGTACGCGTTCCAGGGCCGCCGGTACTGGCCCGAGCTGGTACCACCGGCCCCGGTCCCGGCGCCCCGGCCCGCATCCGACGCTCTCTGGTCGGCGCTGGGCTCCGGCGACCCGGCGGCCGCGCTGAGCATGCTCGGCCTGCGCGGCGACGAGACACCGCACCAGGTTCTCGCGGCCGTGGCACGGTTGCGGCCCGGCGCCGGTACGACCCGGCGACCGGTGCGGTGGCGGCTGGTCCCGGACGCCGCGCCCCCGGTCCTGGACACGACCGTGGCGCTGGTGCCGCCGCCCGGCGACGACCCGGAGCTGACCGATGCCCTCGCCGGCGCGCTGGCCAGACACGGCGCCCGGGTGACGGTCGACGCCACCGAGCGGCCCGATCTGGTGATCGTCCTGCCCGGCGCCGAACCGGCCGGGATGCCCGGGGTGCCGTTGTGGGTCCTCACCCGGGACGGCTCGCTGCCGGTCGCGGATCACGTCGTCGACCTTCCGCCGGAGATGGATGCCCGGGCCCGGGCCCGGCTGTGCGCCGTGATCGGACAGGGGCACACCGCGGCACGGATCCGGCCGGAAGGTGTGTTCGTCGCCGAGTACGCGGACGAGGATCCGGCCGATCCGGCGCTCCTGGACGAGGCGGTGACCGAGCCGCCCGCGGGCGTCGAACCCTCCGTTGCGTCCGTCAGGTCCGGTCCGTCCGGCGGATTGCGGGCGGCGCTGGCGAGGCTGCCCCGCGACCGGTGGGACGCCGAGGTCTTGACCGGGGTGCGGGCGCTGGCGGCGGCCGTGCTGGGGCACGACTCGGGCGCCGAGATCGGCGCCGACGACGAGTTCTTCGATCTGGGACTGTCCTCGGTCACCGCGCTGGAACTGCGTGATCACCTGGGCGCGCTGACCGGTCTGGAATGGGCGGCGGACGTGCTTTATGAATGCCCTACTCCGCAGGCCCTCGCGGATCTCGTGGTTGCGCGAATGAACGAGGAGGAATAGTCGGCTAGCTGACGAATTAGTCATCCATTTCGGCGTGGCCCGTAAGGGTCTTGCCTGCTGGGGCATGCCAAAAAATGCTCGAAAATTGCCTGAAAAATCGAGGTGGACAACGCCTCGATTGGTGAATAGCATCGGCGAAGAACGGCTCCGGCGATGCGTGAAAAATTGCCCTGCATTGACCTTTAGATATTCAGGAGAATTGCCAGATGCCAAGCCCTGCCGTGTGGAATGTGGTGCTCGACGCAGCATCGGACGCCGACGTAGTGCTCGCCACCGACTTCCCGGTGACGGGCCGCAACGAGGGCGGTTTCACCGACCTGACGCCCAGCCTGGGACTGGACTGCGCCCTGTGGCAGACCGTCGCCCCGGCCCGGGTCCCCGGCCCCGGCATCGACCAGGACGAGTACCTCGCGCCCTGGCTGGCCGAGGTCGCCGCGAGCGGACGTACGGTCCGGGCGGTCCTCGGCTACTGCGCCGGATCGGTCTTCGCCGGTGCCCTGGCCGAGCGGATCGCCGCCCGGCAGCCGACGGCGCCGCAGGTGGTGGTCTTCGACCCCGAACTCGTCGACGTGCCCACCGTCCACCTGCAGTTCGGCCGGGTCATCGGCAACATGACCGCCGTGCTGACCCCGGCCGAGGTCGACGAGCTGGCCGGCGCGGCGGAGCGCCTGGCCGCCCGGCCCGGAACCACACCGGCCGAGTTCGCCGCCGAGCTCTACGCGATCTTCGAGCCGATCGGCTCGGCCGCGCTGCGCCGCGCCGGCCTCGACGAGGGCTACGCCGGTGAACTGGTGGCACTGGTCGGCTCGTTCATGACCTATCTCGGCGTCGCCGCCGGACTGGACCCGCGTCCCGGCTGGTCCCGGGCCACCGTCATCACCTCGGCGAGCCCGGCCAGCGGACTCAACCGGATGCGCGCCACCCCCGGCCTGGCACCGATCGGAGTCGCCGACGAAGTCCGGTTCGAGGTGGAGCACCGCGACCTGCTGCGTACCCCGGAGGTCGCCACGACCGTGGCTGGCCTGCTCGGCGCCGACTCGCAGGCCCGCCGGTGACGGCCGGCGCCGCGGACGCCCACGTGCGCGCCTCGCGCAAGGAGACCGCCCTGTGGCTGCTCGACGACCTCGTGCCCGGCAGCGGTGCCAACAATCTGTCGCTGGCCTTCCGTGTCGTCGGCCGCCTCGACCCGACGGCCCTGGCCGCGGCACTCGACCTGCTGCCACGCCGGTACGAGGTGCTGCGCACGGTCTTCCACCGCACCGACGACGCCCTGACCAGGACCATCCTGCCCAGCCTCCACATCGAGCCGGAGCAGGCCGCCGGGCACGGTGACGAGCGCGGCACGCTGACCGCTTTCGTGGCCCGCCCGTTCCGGGCCGACGGGAGCCCGCTGCTGCGCGCCCTGCTGCTGCACGGCCCCGACGAAGACGTCTTCTGTCTCGCACTGCACCACGCCATCGCCGACGTGCAGTCCACCGCCCTCCTGCGCGCCCAGCTCGTCGAGTTCTACGAGGCGGCGCTGGCCGGCCGGACCCCCGAGCCGGACCCGGTGCCCGCCTGGCACGAGCCCGAGCCCTCCGAGCAGAGTGTGACGTTTTGGCGCGACACCATGGCCGGGTTCCGCTCGTCCGGCTTGGAGCTGTGGTGCGAGAAGCCGGCCCCGGCAACCACCACGCTGGAGGGCGACGAGGTCACCCACGTCCTGTCGCCCGAGGCGCACGAGGTCGTCCGGCGGCTCCAACGCGAGCTGCGCGCGCCCGAGTCGGTCGTCCTCCTCACCGCGTACGCGGTGCTGCTGGCCGGGCACGGCGCCGGCCCCGACCTGACCATCGGATCGCCGGTCAACACGCGCGGCCGGGAGGCAGCCGGGGCGGTCGGCTACCACAGCAACCTGGTCACGCTGCGCCTGCTGACCGAGCGCACGGCCGGTTTCCGGGAGCTGGTCGGCCGGGCGCGCCGGGTGTTCATGGAGGCGATGGCTCACGCGGACATGCCGGCCGACGAACTGCTCGACGTGATCGAGCGCGACGGTTCCGGCTGGCGCAACGTGTTGTTCCGCCATGTGTTCAACTACGTGCCGTTCACCGCCGACCAGCGCACCTTCACGGTGGCCGGCGCCGCGGCGGAACTGGTCGTGGTCGAGAACGGGTTCAGCCAGTTCGACCTGGAGTTCTTCGTGACCTCCGACCGTGACAGCGCAACCGTGCGCGCGGCGTTCTACACCGGAGTCCTGGACCGTGCGGACGTCGAGCTGATGGTCCGCCGCTATGACGCGCTGCTGGTCGCCGTCGGCGCCGCCCTGGACACGCCGGTCGGCTTGCTGTCGATCTGGTCGCCCGAGGACCGCGCGATCATCGAAGCCGCCAACACGACCCACCAGCCGGTCGACCTGACGTCGGTGCTCGCCGGATTCGCCGAGCGCGCCGCAGCCGATCCGGACGCCCTCGCGGTCCGGGACGGGGACCAGCGGGTGAGCTACGGCCGCCTGTGGTGCGCCGCCGTGCACACCGCCGAGCGACTGACGGCGGCCGGTGTCCGCCCCGGCGACGTCGTCGCGCTGCTCGCGCCGCGAGGTGCGGCGCTGTCCGCCGCGGTGTTCGGCACGTGGCTTGCCGGAGCGTCGTACCTGCCGCTGGACCCGCACCACCCGGCGGAGCGGATCGCCTACCAGCTCGACGACGCGGGCGCACGGGTGGTGGTGACCGGCGACGGGCTCACCGCGCCCGGCGACCGGCGCACGATCCCGGCCCCTGACGTCGACACCGCCCCCACCGTCCCCGTAGACGCCGGCGCGGCCGGCGTGGCCGGGCCGGACGACCTCGCGTACGTGATCTACACGTCCGGATCGACGGGACGGCCGAAGGGCATCCCGATCACGCACCGGAGCCTGGTCAACCACATCACCGACTACGCGGTGCGCTTCGGCGTCGCTACGACGGCGCGGCCCACCGGCTGGCTCAGCACATACAGCTTCGACACCTCGTCGCTGGAACTGATGATGCCGCTGCTGCACGGCGGCCACACGGTCGTGCTGCCCGACGAGGCCCGCACCGACGGAGCCCTGCTGGCCGAGGAGATACGCGCCCACGACATCGGATTCCTCCAGGCGACACCGACCACCTGGCGACTGGTCGCCGACCGCATCACCGATCTGGTCGCCGGCCGCACACTGCTCAGCGGCGGTGAGCCCCTGCCCGGCGGGCTGGCCGCGACCCTGACCGCGGCGGGCGCCGAACTGTGGAACGTCTACGGCCCGACGGAGAGCACGATCTGGGCGACCGCGGGCCGGGTACCGACGGATCCCGGCGACCGAGTGGACGTGGGGACGCCGATCGCCAACACCCGGGTCTTCATCGCCGGCCCGAACGGGGAACCGTTGCCGATCGGCCTGCGCGGCGAGCTGTGCGTCGCCGGAGTCGGTGTCGCCTCCGGCTACCACGGACGGCCCGACCTCACCGCCGAGCGCTTCGGGGTGAACCCCCAGTGGGGACGCTTCTACCGCTCAGGAGATGTGGCGCGCTGGCGACCGGACGGCCGCATCGACCTGCTGGGCCGCATGGACCGGCAGGTGAAGCTGCGCGGCAACCGGATCGAGCTGGGCGAGATCGAGGCGGTTCTGTCCGACCACCCGGACGTCGAGGCGGCCGCCGTACTGGTGGTCGGCGATCCCGCCGCAGACGGCAGCCTGGCCGCCTTCGTCCAGGTGCCGCACCGGCCCGAGGCGGTGGAAGAGCTCTGGGAGCACGCCCGGCAGCGGCTGCCACGCTCGGTGGTGCCGCACCGGTTCCTCGCGGTGGAGGCGTTCCCGCGCACCGGAAGTGACAAGGTCGACTACCTGGCACTGGCGAACCTCGCCGCGCGACAACCGGCCGCGGCCGGCGGCGACACCGCGGGACCGGCCGGCGGCGACGCGCTCACCGCCATCCTGACCAAGCTCTTCGCCGAGTTGCTCGGTCGGCCGGACCTGGACGCCGACGCCCACTTCTTCACCAGCGGCGGCCACTCGCTGCTCGCCGCTTCGCTCGCGCAGCGCATCAAGGACGAGACCGGCGTCCGGCTGGCTCTCACCGACGTGTTCGAGAACCCGACCCCCGCCGCGCTGGCCGGCCGCCTGCGCGGGCTCGCGTGAGCGACCGAACAGGACCCCTCACCATGCTGACACCGGTCTTCCTCTTCGCGGGCCAGGGCTCCCAGTACCACGGCATGGGCCGGTGGCTCTACGGTGCCGAGTCGGTCTTCCGCGATGCCCTGGATTCCCTGGACGCGGTGGTGCGCGATGTCCACGGCGACTCGGTCATCGCCGCGATCCATGGCGATGGCCGCGGCGCGGAGACGGCGATGACCCGCCTGTCGCTCACGCAGCCGGCCATCTTCATGGTCGAGTACGCGCTGGCCCGCACGCTGCGCGCCCGCGGCTTCGAGCCGGAGCTGGTGCTCGGCGCCAGCCTGGGCGAGGTCGTCGCCGCCACGGTGGCCGGCATCTTCGACCCCGAGGAATGCCTGCGCTCGCTGCTGGACCAAGTGGCGCTCTTCGAGGCGGAGTGCCCGCGCGGCGGGATGCTGGCGGTCCTCGCCGACGCCGCCCTCGTCGACCGCGATCCCGCGCTGGCCGGGGCACATCTGGCCGCGATCAACGCGCCGGACAACTTCGTGCTCGCGGGCACGGCCGACCGGCTCGACGACATCGAGCGCCACTTGAACGCCTCAGGTGTGCTCTGCCAACGGCTTCCGGTGCTGTACCCGTTCCACTCACCGCTGATCGACGGCGTGCGCGGCGCGTTCACGAAGCTCGTGGGCGCTCTCACCCCGCGACCCGCCACGATCCCGCTGATCTCCGGAACGACCGGTGCCGAGGTGCACCACCCCGACTCGGACCACTTCTGGCGGGTCCTGCGCGAGCCGTTCGACCTGTCACGAGCCCTCGAACCGCTGCTGGCTCGCGACGATCTGCTCTTCCTGGACCTGGGTCCGTCCGGGTCGATGGCCAACCTGGTGCGGGCGCGGCTTCCCGAGGGCAGCCGGTCCCGGGTGTTGCCGCTGCTCTCCCCGTACGCCCGGGACGAGGTGCTGTACCAGGCGGTGCTCGACACCCGCTCGCTCCTCGCCGCACCGGCTCGACGAACCGAGGTGACCACCATGACCAATGAGACGCCCGTGGCCGACCCCGCCACCCCGGGCGACGGCTTCGACGTCTATGTCTTCCCCGGCCAGGGCGCTCAGGCCAAGGGAATGGGCCGAGACCTGTTCGACCGGTTCCCCGAGCTGGTCGAACGGGCCGACGCCGTCCTGGGGTACTCGATCCGTGAGCTGTGCCTGGAGGACCCCGGCCGCAACCTGCGCGACACCCGGTACACCCAGCCCGCCCTGTACGTGGTCGACGCCCTCACCTGGCTGGCCGCCCTGCAAGAGGGCGGCCGCCTGCCCGACTACCTGCTCGGGCACAGCCTCGGCGAGTTCGCTGCCCTGTTCGCCGCGGGCGTGTACGACTTCGAGACCGGGCTGCGTCTGGTCGCCGAACGCGGCCGGCTGATGGGACAGGTCACCGGCGGCACGATGGCGGCGGTCTCGGCCGTCGACGCCGACCTGGTCCGGGAGGTGCTGCGCGACAGCGAGCTGTCCGGACTGGACATCGCCAACTACAACGCGCCGACCCAGACCGTCATCGCGGGCCCGGCCGACGCGGTTAACCGTGCGCTTGCGCTGTTCAAGGACAAGGGCGCCCGCTGTGCCCCGCTCAACGTCAGCGCCCCCTTCCACAGCCGCTACATGGCGCAGGCCGCGGAGGAGTTCGGGCGCCTGCTGGACGCCACGCCGTTCGCCGCCCCGAAGATCCCCGTGATCAGCAACGTCGACGCCCGGCCGTACGCGCCGGACGCCGTGGCCGCCACGCTGCGCCGCCAGATCGTCTCCCCGGTGCGGTGGACCGACAGCATCCGGCTGCTGATGGGCCGAGGTGACTTCCGGGTCCGCGAACTGGGCCCGGGGCAGGTGCTGACCAAGCTGATCGCCCGGATCCGGGAGGAGGCCACCCCGCTCCGACCCGAGCCGGAACGAACCGTGGCGCCGACCGGGCCGGTCGGTGCTGCGGCGCCGCGGGGCGTGGAGCTGGGTTCGGCGGAGTTCCGGCGCGACCACGGGGTCCGGCACGCCTACGTCGCCGGCGGCATGCACCACGGCGTCAGCTCCGTCGCGTTGGTCGCCCGGCTGGCCCGCTCCGGCCTGCTCGGCTGCTTCGGTGCGGCCGGGCTCCCGCTCGCGGACGTCGCCGACGCGATCCGCGGCATCCGGGCGGCAGCCGGGGCGACCGCGCCGTTCGGGGTCAACCTCACCCATGACCCGTTCAATCCGCGCGCCGAGGCCGACATGGTCGACCTGCTGGTCCGTGAGAACGTCCGTCTCGTCGAGGCGGCCACGTACGTCGAGGTGACCCCCGCGCTGGTGCGGCATCGTCTGACCGGGGCCCGCATCCTCGCGGACGGCACCGTGCACGCCCCACGCAAGCTGCTGGCCAAGGTGACCCGCCTGGACACCGCCCGCCTGTTCTTCGCGCCGCCGCCGCGCTCCCTCGTGGCACGGCTGGTCGACGACGGACTGCTCACCGCCGAGGAGGCCGCGGCCGGCGAGCGGATCGCCCTGGCCGACGACATCTGCGCGGTCGGCGACGGAGCCGACTACACCGACCAGGGCGCACTGCCCGCGCTGCTGCCCTCGGTGCGCCGGCTGCGGGCGCAGCTCGGCGGGGTCGCCTCCGGCGTACGCGTCGGAGGTGGCGGAGGCATCGGCTCTCCGGAGTCGGCCGCCGCCGCCTTCGTACTGGGCGCCGACTTCATCCTCACCGGATCGATCAACCTCTGCACCGCCGAGAGCGGGCTCAGCGAACCCGCCAAGGACCTGCTGCCCGACCTCGACGTGCACGACACCGCGTACGCCCCGTACGGCGCGCTGTTCGAACTCGGCGGCCGGGCCCGGGTGCTGCGGAAGGGCGTCCTCTTTCACGTACGCGCCGGCAAGCTCTACGACCTGTGGCGCACCTACGACTCCTGGGACGCCGTGCCCGGCCAGATCCAGTCCCGGGTGGAACGCGACTACTTCGGCGCGGGTTTCGAGGAACTCGCGTCGCGGGTCGTCCCGGCCGGCGAGCCGGCCGACCCCAAGCGGCGGATGGCCCTGGTCTTCCGCTGGTACTGCGCCCAAGCCCAGCGGTGGGCGATCGAGGGCACCCCGGAGCGTGTCGCGGACTACCAGGTGGCCTGCGGGCCGGCGCTGGGCGCCTGCAACCACTGGTTGCGCGGCACCCCGTACGAGGCCTGGCGCGACCGGCACGCCGACGAGCTGGCCGACCGACTCATCACCGAAGCCGCCGAGATCGTCGGGTCCACCGGCGTTTAGCAAAGGAGAGCGTTGTGTCCGAGACCGTTCGTCCCGTCGACGGCCTGCCCATGACCCGTGGCACCTGCCCGTTCGACCCCGCACCCGAACTCGCCGAGCTGCGCGCGGAACAACCGGTGGCCCGCATGGTCTTCCCCGACGGCCACCTCGGCTGGCTGATCACCGGCTACGACCAGGTCCGCCGGCTCCTCGCCGCCCGGAGCATGAGCTCGCGCGGCGACCTGCTGCGAACGCCGATCCCGCTGCCGATGGCCGGGAACCGGACCGACTTGGCGCCGGGGATGTTCACGGCGATGGACCCGCCGGAGCACACCCACTACCGGCGTCGGCTGACCGCCTGGTTCTCGGCCCGCCGCACCCGGACCATGGAGCCGAGGCTGACCGAGCACGTCGAGCTGTATCTCGGCAGGATGATCGAGGAAGGCGGCCCCACCGACCTGGTCGCCGCGTACGCCGAGCCGGTCGCCGGGCTGGTGATCTGCGAGCTGCTCGGTGTTCCCGCCGACCGGCGTGACGTGTTCGTCAAGGGCATCAAGGCGCTGTTGACCGTCCACTCCAGCGCGGAGGAGGCGATCGCCGGCTGGCAGAACGTCGGTGGGCAGCTGATGGACCTGATCCGTGCCAAACGCGAAGAGCCCACCGACGATCTGCTCGGCACGCTGGTCGCCGACGGCGATCTCAGCGACGAGGAGCTGGCGACCATCGGCAGCGTGCTGCTCGTGGGCGGCTACGACACCAGCAAGAACATGATCGCGCTGGGCACCTTCGCCCTGCTGGCGCATCCCGACCAGTACGCGGCGTTGGCCGCGGACCCGGGCCTGGGCGCCAACGCGGTGGAGGAACTGCTGCGTTACGTGACGGTCATGCACGCCGGCTCGATCCGTGCGGCAGGCACCGACATGGACTTCGACGGGCACCACCTCACCGCAGGCGACGCGGTGTCCCTGTCGCTGGCCGCGGCGAACCGGGACCCGGCGCTCTGCGACGACCCGGACCGCCTCGACATCACCCGGCCGCCGGTGGCGCATCTCTCGTTCGGTTACGGCATCCACCAGTGCGTCGGGCAGCAACTGGCGCGACTGGAACTGCGGATCGCGTTCGAGGCGCTGGCCCGGCGGCTGCCCGAGCTGCGTCTGGCGACACCCGCGGACCAGGTCCGCACCAACCCCGAATCGATTATCTACGGCGTCCACGAGCTGCCGGTGACATGGTGAACGGAGACCACCCGGTGTACCGAGAGATGCTCAAGTCGAAGATTCATCGTGCAACGGTGACGCAGGCGGACCTGCACTACGTCGGCTCGCTCACGCTCGACTCGACGTTGATGGCCGCCGCGAACCTGCTGCCCGGAGAGAAGGTCGACGTCGTCGACATCGACAACGGCGCCCGGCTCAGCACCTACGTCATCGAGGGGCCGGCCAACAGCGGCGTGGTCGGCATCAACGGCGC
This sequence comes from Streptomyces anulatus, assembly GCF_000721175.1. GTDB lineage: Bacteria > Actinomycetota > Actinomycetes > Streptomycetales > Streptomycetaceae > Streptomyces > Streptomyces anulatus_C. Next base: position 37,626 of record NZ_JOEZ01000019.1, on the reverse strand, counting down.
AGCGGCCCGGCTGATCAGCCCCGGCGACCTGGTGATCATCATCTCGTACGCGGCGATGACCGAGGAACAGGCTCGCGCGTACCGGCCGAGTGTGGTCTTCGTCGACGGCGGCAACCGACCGCAGAACGTCGGTTCCGACCCGGCCGAGGTGCCCGACGGCGCCGACGACCTGATGCGCGGCGACACCGTCGACGCGTGACCGCACCGATCCGGCGAACTCGGAGACCACAATGAGCCAACCCGATGTGATGACCGCCTTCACCGCCGGTCTGGCGGACATCAACCTCGACGAGTCCAGAGCACCCCGCTCGGGGGTGAAGGCCGCCGGGATGAAGTCGGCCAGTTCCTCCATCTACGACATGGCGGCCACCCTGTCCGGTCGCGGCGAGCTGTGGAACTGGGGGATGCACGACCCTGATCTGGCAGCCGAGATCGAGGCCCGGCTGCCCGGGTTCACCGAGTTCGGCACCGACGGTTTCAGCGAGCAGCTCTACTACCTGGCTCTGCGCGATCTTCCGGACGGCTTGGACGGGTGCGCCGGCCGGGCGGTCCTCGAGGTGGGCTGCGGGACGGGCGAGGGGCTCAACTTCCTGTCCCGGCTCGTTCCCGGCGCCCGGATGACCGGCCTGGACCTGTCGCCGAAGGCGATCGCCCGGGCCGAGGCCACCCTGGCGCGGGGCGAGAGCCTGCGCTTCGTTCATGGCGATGCCGAGGAGCTGCCGTTCGAGGACTCCTCGGTGGATGTGCTGATCAACATCGAGAGCTCGCACACGTACCCCGATCTGGGCCGTTTTCTGCACGAGGCCGCGCGGGTGCTGCGTCCGGGCGGGGCGCTGTCGCACATCGACGTGTTCACCCGTCCGCGGCTGCGGACGATGCGCGGGATCACCGAGGAGATGCCTCAGCTGAAGTGGATCACCGATCACGACGTCTCCGGCGAGGTCCGCGCCGCGGTGCGCCGCCGGATGGCCCCGGGCAGCCGCTTCCGCCGCACGCTGGACCGGCAGCGGATGAACCCGTTGGTGCGCACGATCGCCACGCACAGTCAGATCCTGATGTTCGGTGGCATGTTCGCCGACTACCGGCCGCCCGCCTCGATCAAGGTACTCAGCCGGCTGGGCATCGTGCCGTGGATGAGTGGCCTGCCGATGGAGAGCTACCGGCACCAGGTCGCCGTCCGAGTGTGAGGGGGAGAAGTGACCGTACGGCTGTTCGCCGTCGCCGCCGAGACCGAGGACGGCCTGCTCGCCGCGATCCACGGGCACGCCGACCGGATCCGCGCCGGCCGGGATCTGCCCTCGCTGGCCCGGTACTGCCACGACGCGGCAGCCGGGACGACCGGCCTGGCACACCGGGCCGCTCTCACCGCCGAGTCGTACGACGACCTCGCCGCGGGCCTGGACAAGCTGGTGCAGGGGTGGGCCGACCGGACGTCGGCACCGTCGCTGTCCCGCCGACTGGGCCTAGTGTTCGTCTTCGCCGGTCAGGGCGCTCAGTGGGACGGCATGGGCCTGGAGCTGCTGGCCACCGAGCCGGTGTTCTGCGCGGCGCTGCGGCGCTGCGACGAACGGGTACGTGAGCTGGCCGGCTTCTCGGTGATCCAGCAGCTGCGGGCCGGCCCGGCGGCATCGCGTCTCGGTGAGATCGACGTGCTGCAGCCGACGATGGTGTCGTTGCAGATCGCCCTGGTGGCCCTGTGGCGCAGCTGGCACGTGGAGCCGGACGCGGTGACCGGGCACAGCATGGGCGAGATCTCCGCCGGGTACGCGGCCGGAGCGCTCAGTCTCGATGACGCCCTGCTGATCGCATGCCGCCGCAGCGCCCTGCTGCGGCGCATCGCCGGCCGGGGTGCGCTGGCCACCACCGAGCTGTCGCCCGAGGCCGCACACGCCCTGGCCGACGCCAGCGGAGGCCGTATCTGCGTCGCCGGGGAGAACAGTCCCCGCTCGACCGTGCTGGCCGGGGACACCGCCACGCTGACCGCTCTGGTCGAGGACCTTGACCGGCGCGGCGTCTACTGCCGGATGGTGCGGGGCACGGTTGCCTCGCACAGTCACTACGTCGACGAATTGCGCGACGACCTGGCTACGGCGCTGCGCTCGCTGAGCCCGGTGCCGTCACGGGTGCCGATCTACTCGACCGTGACCGCGGCGCCGGTGCCCGGCACCGAGCTCGGGCCAGAGTACTGGATGCGCAACCTGCGCGAGCCGGTCCGGTTCGCCGCCACCACCGGCCGGCTGGCCGAGGACGGCCACGAGATCTTCGTCGAGGTCAGCACCCATCCGGTGCTGCTCAGCAGCCTGCGGCAGACGCTGGAGAGCGCCGGACGGCCGGGGGAGGTGCTGCCCTCCGGCCGCCGGCGGACCGAACGCCGGGCCATGCTGTCGTCGCTCGGCACGCTCTTCACGTATGGCCGCGACCCGCACTGGCCGACGTCCGCCCCGCCGGGGCCGGCGCTCACGCCCTACCAGGCCGCCGTCCTGGAGGCCGTCCGGTGCCCGCGGTCCTCGCCGGTTGCGGCGGGTTCAGGATGACTGGCCGGGCCCGACGAGGGAGACGAGCCGGTAGGCGCCCGACTCGCGGTGCAGGAAGCCGTCGTCGACCAGGAACCGCCGCAGCGAGACCGGGTCCACGGTGGTGCCCTCGCACCACGGCCGCAGCAGATCGGTCACGGTGCGCTCGTCGTACCCCCGGTCGGCCTCGAAGGTCGTCGCCGCGACGTGGTCCAGCACGGCCCGCCGGGTCTCGTCGTCGTCCTCCGGCAGCCGGACCAGCACCGTGCCACGGACGTAGCCGCGCAGCCCGGGATCGGGCTGTTCGGCCTCCGCCTGCTCCTGCAGGCGGAGGCCGGCGGTCTCGGCCGCGGCGCCCAGGGCGGCCTCGTCGACGGCCAGCCGGCCCGGGCCCTGGGCGACGACCAGTCCCTCGCGCAGCAGCCGGCCGATCGCCGGGGCGGCCTCCGGGGCGGCGAGCCCGGTCGTGGCGAGGATCTCCGCGGACGTCGACGAGCCCAGGGATATGGCCGAGAAAACCCGCCGCAGAGCGGAGTCGGAAAGGAGAATGGTGAATGTCTCGGGCGTCATCGTCCCCGTCGCTTGATCTTGATGGTCTCCAGGTCGGTGCAGACGGACCGCAGGTCGCGCACATCGGCGCCGAGGTCCCGGACGGCGGCCGTGGCCAGTTTCTCGGCCCCGGCGACGACCTCGTCGATCTTGTCCTCGGCGTCGGCCTTCACGACACAGCGGAAGGTGAAGGTGAGCAGGGTCCGCTCGTAGGTGACGGTGCCCTCCTCGGTGAACTTCGACTGGAACAGGTCGTGCTTGTCGGCCACGGCCAGCAACTTGGCGCGCTGGTCGTCGTCGAGCGGCGCGAATTTGCCGTAGACGATGATCTGGTAATTCTTGCGGGGCATGGTGGTGGTGCTCCTCAGGTGTCGGGGGGACGGGGACGGTCAGGACACTCCCAGGCGCCGCGGTTGCCGCGGCAGCAGGAACAGCAGGCAGATCACCGCGGCCAGGCCTGCGGACGCCCAGTAGAGGGCTTCGCTGAAGGCGGCGGTGAACGTCCCGGAGTTGATGTCGGCCAGGGCGTTTCCGATCACCTCCTGCTGGGCGGGGTCATCGGTGCCGAGGGCGCGGCAGGTGTCGGGCACGGCGGTGAGGTCGGCTTGGTCGTGGGCGTCGACGGCGCAGGTGCGGATCTCGGCCTGCTGCGAGGCGACGGCCGGGACGCTCGGCAGCACCCGGTCGGCCTCCGTGCCCGCATGGGAGGCGAGGCCGGAGAAGAAGATCGCACCGATGATCGCCACGCCGAGGGCAGCGCCGAGCTGACCGGCCGCGTTGATCAGGCCGGACGCCGCGCCCGCCTCCCGCGGCTCGACGTTGTTCAGGGTCAGGCCGGTCAGCGGAGCCAGCAGCATGCCCATGCCGGAGCCGAGCAGCAGCATCGGGACGACGGCGTGCCAGGAGGTGATCGATTCGCCGGCCAGGTCGGCGATCCACGCGTACAGCAGAAGCCCGGCCATCATCAGCAGCGCCCCGGCGAACAGGCAGTTGCGCCCGTAGAGGGGGAACAGCTTGCGGACGGCGAGGTTGCCGGCGATCGGGACGCCCAGCGAGAACGGGATCGCGGTAAGACCGGTGTGCAGAGCCGACCAGCCGAGACCGCCCTGCAGGTAGAGCGTCCAGCTGAGGAAGAAGCCGGCCGGGATGCAGCTGAACAGCAGCTGCGCGCCGACCCCGGCACCGAAGGTCCGGATCTTGAAGAGGGAGAGGACGACCAGGGGCGACCTGTCCTTGGCGGTCTTGTACCGCTCGTAGTAGACGAACGCCACGAGGACCGGCACGGAGGCCATCAGCGAGGCGATGCTCCAGGCCGGCCAGCCGAGTTCGCGGCCGCGCAGCAGGGGCAGCAGCAGCAACAGCAGGCCGGTGGTCACCAGCACCATGCCGACCAGGTCCAGCCGGGTGGCACGGGGCGACTTCGACTCGCGCATCCACATCGCGCCGGCGATCAGGGCGGCCGCGCCGAACGGCAGGTTGACCACGAAGACGGTCCGCCATCCCAGGCCGCCCGGATCCCAGGAGACCAGCACGCCGCCCAGCAGCGGTCCGGCGACGATGGCCAGGCCGATCATGCTGGCGTACAGGCTGACGACCCGGCCGATCTCCTCCGCCGGGAAGGTCACGTAGATGATCGCCAAGACCTGCGGCACCATGATCGCGGCGGCGATGCCCTGCAGCACTCGGGACGCCACCAGGACTTCGGCGCTGGGGGCGAAGGCGCACAGGGCCGAGGCCACGACGAAGCCGGCGGCGCCGGCCAGGAAGGCCCGTTTGCGGCCGAAGATGTCGCCGAGACGGCCGCCGGTGATCAGCGTGACCGCGAAGGACAGGGTGTAACCGACGTTCAGCGCCTGGACGGCGGCCGAGGAGGCGCCGAGGTCCTCCTGGATGCTCGGGATCGCCACGGTGACGATGTTGACGTCGAGCAGGTCCATGAAAGTCGCGGCAAGCAGGACGATCAGCGCCAGCCAGCGCTTGGGGTCCGGACCGTCGGCGGCGACGGGCGGTCCGAGAGCCGCTTCCGCCGTCGTCGACTTCGCTTCCTCGCTCATGGGGGGTACTCCAGTTCTTCGGTATGGCGTGGCCGGGAGAAGGGACCGGCCGACGGCTCAGGGAGTGGTGCCGCTCTCCGGGGCGGGCGGACCGGTGGGTTCGGTGGTCCCGGCGCGGGCCAGCGCGGTCCACGACCGCATCAGCAGATCCACCACGTCCATGACGCCCCCGGCCGGGCTCTCGCCGGCCGAGAGCACGCGCTGGATGGAGAGTCCGTCGTCCAGGGCGTGCACGATCAGGGCGAGCAGCTCCACCGGCGCGGGCGGGGTGACCGAGCGGGCGGCGAAACCCTGCGTGAGGGCCTGGGCCATCGCCTCGCGGGAGCGGCGCTCGCGGTCGGCCAGCACGGACAGCACTGCAGGATCGCGCATGCCGTAGAGCCACAGCTCGGTGCGCAGGGCCAGCCAGCTCGCGAAGTTCTTGTCCCGCTCGCGGTGCCAGGTGCGCAGGTGCTCGATCGTCTCCTCGAACGAGCCGGCGTTGGCGCTGAGTGCCTGTACCTCGGCCAGTTCGCGCTCGGTGCGCTGCTCCAGGAGGGCCAGGATCAGCTGTTGCTTGCCGTCGAAGTTGCCGTAGAAGGCGCCCCGGGTGTATCCGGCGCGTTCCACGATCTGTTCGACCGAGGTGCCGTTGACGCCGCATTCGGCGAACAGGTCGGCAGCTGCCTGCAGCAGCTCCTGGCGCGTGATTTCCCGGCTCTCCTGCCGGGTGAGTCGTTTGCTGATGATCGGCCTCCTTCCGAGAACTCAGATACAGTACCGCATTCTGATACAGTCATGTATCTGAATGCTGCCTGGTTCAACCCGGAGTGTGCCGCACCGCTCGCCAGCGGCCCCCGTCAACACCCGGATCAGCGTTGTGAAGCTAGCGAATGGGGATGTTGGTGACCGGAACATTCGATTGGACGGACGTCGAGTTCGACCTGTCCGACGTCAATTTCGTGACCGACCGCGAGGCGGGGGAACGCTGGACAGGAGCGCCCCGACCGGTGTGCCCGGGCCGCTTCTCCGATGGCAACGACGTCTACGTCGTCACCCGTTACGAGGCGGTCCGCAGCCTGTTCGCCGATCGCCGGGTCAGCAACCACCCGCCGGAGGGCGTCCACCTCGACAGCATGCGCCGCCGCGGCGTGCCCGAGGAGCTGCTCAAGTACTTCGACTCGACGATCATGACGATGGTGCCGGAGGACCACCGGCGCGTGCGGTCCCTGATCGACCGGGCGTTCTCGGTGCGCCGGGTCAAGTCCCTGCGCCCCCGGATCGAGTCGCTCGCGGACCAGCTGCTCGACCGGATGGACCCCGGAGGCGAGACGGACCTCGTCGCCGAGTACGCCCACCCGATCTCCACCACGGTCATCTGTGAACTCCTCGGCGTCGACGACGAGTACCGCGACCAGTGGCTGAAGTGGTCCGAGGCGTTCACCACTTTCGTCCGCCCCGACCCGGAGATCCTGCCGCCCGCGCTGCACGGCATGGTCGACACGGTCATCCGGCTGATAGGCGCGCGCCGTGCCCAGCCCGGCGACGACCTGATCTCCGACCTGGTCCAGGTCAGCGACGAGACCGAGAAGCTCGACGAGGTCGAACTCGTCGCTCTGGTCCTGGTTTTGGTGCAGGCCGGGCTCGACACGGTCCGGCACTCGATCTCGCTCAGCTTCTTCAACCTCCTGACCCACCCCGACCAGCTGGAGCTGGTCAAGACGCAGCCGGAGAACACCGTGCGGGCGGTGCGCGAGCTGGTGCGCTACTCCGGCCCGATCAAGATGGCCCTGCCGCGCTTCGCCGCGGAGCCGATCGAGATCGACGGGGTGACCATCCCCAAGGACGGCCAGATCCAGCTCGTGGTCGGCGCCGCCAACAACGACCCGGAGCGCTTCACCAACCCGCGCGTCCTCGACGTCACCCGCGACGACAACCCGCAGCTGAGCTTCGCCGCCGGCGACCACTTCTGCCCCGGGGCGTCGCTGGCCACGGCGGAGACCGAGATCGCGCTCAACAAGCTATTCGGGCGCTTCCCCGACGTGCGCCTGGCCGCCGACCCCGACGAGGTCGGCCCGCGCTTCCTGAAGGCCGTCACACGACTGCCCGTCCGGCTCGTGTGACCACCGTTTCCATGCCCGACAACGACCAGCAGGATGAGTTTTGTTGCAAAAAGTATTAGGAACGCAGTATCTGACCCCGCTGCGTGAGGGCGGATCGCTGCCCGGCTTGGTGGAAGCCGACAACGACGGCGTCTACGTCGTGAAGTTCCGTGGCGCGGGCCAGGGCACCGCGGCCCTGGTCGCGGAGATCGTCGTCGGCGAGCTCGGCCGGCGACTCGGCATCCGCGTCCCCGAACTCGTCACCGTCGACATCGACCCGGAGATGGCACGCCGGGACCCCGACCAGGAGATCCAGGAACTGCTGCGGGCCAGCGCCGGCGAGAACCTGGGCATGGACTTTCTGCCCGGCTCGGTCGGTTACGACGGAGTCGGATGGGAGCCGCCCGCCGAGGAGGCCGCCAGGATCTACTGGCTGGACGCGCTGACCGCCAACGTCGACCGTACCTGGTCTAATCCCAACCTGATCATCTGGCACCGCCAGCTCTGGGCCATCGACCACGGTGCCGCACTGCTGTTCCAGCACTCCTGGCCGGCCGTCACCGCCTGGGCCGAGCGCCGGTACGACCTGTCCCAGCACGTGCTCGCCGACCTGGTCGCCACCCTCGACCCGGCCGTCCTCGCCAAACTCGACGCCGCACTCGCCGAGACGGTGACCGCCGAGGCACTGACCGAGATCACCGCCTTGGTCCCGGACAGCTTCCTGCTGGGCATGAACTCCGTTCCCCCGGACGCGGACCCGGCCGGCCTGCGGCAACGCTACGTGCACTACCTGCTCACCCGATGCGCCGGACCCCGCGCGTGGTGGCCGGAGGAGGACGCATGACCACCGCCACGCCGTCCGTCCTCAGCTTCGACTACGCCCTGCTGCGTGCCGTCCCGCGCGTCGACCGCAGCGAACAGATCAACGTCGGGGCGCTGCTCTACTGCCCCGGCGCGGACTACCTCTGCGCCGCGGTCCACATCGACGCCGATCGCCTTCGAGCGCTCGACCCCGACGTCGACATCGACATGGTCACCGCGGCCCTGGACACCATCCGCGCGGTGTGTGCGGGCGGTCCCGAGGGCGGTCCCGCCGGGGCCGGCACCCGCGGGGCGCGCTTCGGCTGGCTCACCGCACCCCGCAGCACCGTGATCCAAACCAGTCCCGTGCACGGCGGACTCACCACCGATCCGGCCGCCGAGCTCAAGCGCCTGATGGGACGGCTCGTGCACTGACCCGGGCGGCGGCCCGCCGGTCCCTCAGCTTCCGCAGTCGCGTACACGGAGGAGCACAGATGCAAGACATCATCAGCGCCGTTCTCGACCCGGACACCCGGCCGGCGGACTTCGCCGCACTGCCCGTGCCGGAGAGCTACCGCGCGGTGACCCTGCACGCGGACGAGGCCGAGATATTCGTCGGAGTCGCGGCCGAGGACCGCGATCCGCGCCGGTCGGTGCACCTCGACGAGGTCGCCGTTCCCCAAGTCGGGCCCGGGGAGGCACTGGTGGCGGTGATGGCCAGCTCGGTCAACTACAACACCGTGTGGTCCTCGCTCTTCGAACCGTTGCCGACCTTCACGTTCCTGGCCCGGTACGGCCGCCGCTCACCCCTGGCCCGTCGTCACGACCTGCCCTACCACGTCATCGGCTCCGACCTCTCCGGAGTCGTGCTGCGCACCGGGCCCGGCGTGTTCGCGTGGAAGCCCGGCGACGAGGTCGTCGCGCACTGCCTGTCGGCCGAGTTGGAGGCGCCCGACGGACACAGCGACACGATGCTCGACCCGGACCAGCGCATCTGGGGGTACGAGACCAACTTCGGCGGCCTGGCCCAACTGGCGCTGGTCAAAGCGAACCAGCTGATGCCCAAGCCGGCGCACCTGACATGGGAGGAGGCGAGCACGCCCGGTCTGGTCGCCTCCACCGCGTACCGGCAGCTGGTCTCCCGCAACGGCGCCCAGATGAAGCAGGGCGACAACGTGCTCATCTGGGGCGCATCCGGCGGCGTGGGGGCGTTCGCGACGCAGTTCGCGCTGGCCGGCGGCGCGAACCCGATCTGCGTGGTGTCCAGCCCGACCAAGGCCGCCATCTGCCGGGCGATGGGCGCCGACGCGGTCATCGACCGCGCGGACGAGGGCTACACGTTCTGGAAGGACGAATACACACAGGACCCGGCGGAATGGAAACGGTTCGGCCGCCGGATCCGGGAGCTCACCGGCGGGGAGGACCCCGACATCGTCTTCGAACATCCCGGCCGGGACACCTTCGGCGCCTCGGTGTACGTCACCCGCAAGGGCGGCACCATCGTGACCTGTGCCTCCACCTCTGGCTACCGCCACGAGTACGACAACCGCTACCTGTGGATGTCGCTCAAACGGATCGTCGGATCGCATTTCGCCAACTACCGGGAGGCGTGGGAGTCCAACCGCCTCATCGCCAAGGGCAAGATCCACCCCACCCTCTCCCGGACGTACACCCTGCAACACGCCGGGCAGGCAGTCGACGACGTGTATCGCAACCGGCACATCGGCAAGGTCGGCGTGCTGGCCCTGGCACCGCACGAGGGGCTGGGCGTCCGCGACACCGCGATGCGCGACGAGCATCTCGACGCGATCAACCGATTCCGGCAGCCAGAGCGCGCCGAGAGCCTCAAGGACGTCACGTCCTGAACCGCACGCCTTCATGGAGGGGAAACAAATGACCGACAAAAACCTTGTCACGGTCCGTTCCGACGCCGATCTCGACCGAGTCTGCAATCTCCTCGAAGAGGACGGTGCAGTCGTCGTGGAGGAATTTCTGGACCCCGACACCCGAGAGGCCCTCTGGGCCGACCTGGGTCCCGCGCTGGAGAAGTTCGGCTACGGCGACAATGATTTCTCCGGCCACAAGACCAAACGGATGTCCTCGCTGTTCGCCCGCAGCCGGCACATGGCCTCCGTTGCGCTGCATCCGTTGTTCCTCGGCGCTGCCCGCCGGCTCATTCAGCAGCCCGTACCGGTGTGGTTCAGCGGTCAGCAGGTGAACATCTCACCCAACATCCAGGTCAGCGCAACCCAGGTGATCCAAATCTGGCCCGACGAGGGTGCGCAGTGGCTGCACCGCGACGACACCTCTCACCTGCGGCCCTACCCCGCGCCCACCACACGGCTCCAGGTCATGGTCGCGATGACTGATTTCACTGCCGAGAACGGCGCGACCATGACGATCCCGGGAAGTCACCGCTGGGACGACGAGCGGGCGCCGCAGCGCGACGAGGCGGTGCCGGCCGAGATGCCGGCCGGATCCGCGCTGATCTGGCTCGGCGGTCTCTATCACGGTGGCGGGCATAATGCATCCACTGAGCCGCGTACCGGGCTGACCCTGTCGTATATCGCCGGCAACATGCGACAGGAGGAGAATCAGTATCTCGCGGTGCCGATGGATGTGGTCCGCGAGTACCCCGAAGAGTTGCAGCGTCTCCTGGGCTACGACGTCTGTCCTCCATTCCTCGGCTGGTACGAATCCAGTAACCCGCATACTCTGCTCGCCGAGCGCGCCGGTTGACGAGCTTCCCGCGTCGGCCGTCAGCCGCCTTCGATTTCCGAAGATGAAAGACTGGGAATCTCGGTTTCCCTTCCTGTTTCTTGTCGGCGTGAATACGTGCCTTTATTGCGACGCGGGCGCCCGGCGAATTCACCCAAGAAGCGGGAGGCGTCCCGGTGGGGACGCCTCCCGGAGTTCCCGGAGGGCATTTTGCTTAGAGCTTGTCTCACGTGGTGAGTTTTGCGAGTTTCTTGTAGCAGGTCAGGGCCGCTGCGAGTCCGAGGAAGGCCAGAAAGTGGCTGCCTTTGCGCTCGTACCGGACGGTCAGGCGGCGGTAGCCGAAGAGCCAGGAGATCGACCGTTCGATCTTCCAGCGGTGTCGGCCGAGACGCTCGCTGGACTCGATGCCGGGTCGGGCGATGCGCGGGACGATGCCCCGCTCGCGCAGCCACTTCAGCCTCTCGGCGGAGTGGTACGCCTTGTCGGCGCGGAGCCTGCCGGGCCGACGTCTGCGGGGGCCGCGCCGGGAGCGGATGGCGGGTATGCCCAGCACCAGCGGCAGGAGCGCCTGGCTGTCATGAACGTTCGCCCCTGAGACGCCAAGGGTGAGAGGGAGGCCCTGGGCGTCGGCCAGGACATGGAGCTTGCTGCCTTTCTTGCCCCGGTCGACCGGATTGCGCCCGGTCAGCGATCCCCCTTTTTCGCGCGGACGGAGGCGGCGTCCACGATCGCCGAGGTCCAGTCCACCTCGCCACGGGCGCCGAGTTCGTCCAGAACGACCTGGTGCAGCCGCCGCCACAGCCCGTCCTTGGTCCATGCGGAGAACCGGCGATGGGCGGTGGCCGGCGAGACGCCAAATGTCTCCGGCAGGTGCCGCCAGGCACAGCCGCTGGTCAGCACGTACACCACGGCCGTGAACACCGCCCGCTCATCCACCGGGGCCGTGCCTCCGCCTTGCGGACGGGAAACGAACGAAGGCAGCAACGGTGCGACCAGTGACCAAAGTTCGTCAGGAACCAACCGCTGCGACAAACCAACACCCATGGCACAGCATCATGCCGCATCAACCTCACACCACGTGAGACAAGCTCATAGTCACCGACCCGCCGACCTCGGTCGTCCCGGACTTCTTGGAGGTGAACTTGAAATCAAGAGTGCGGGACGTCTTGTTCTCGACGAAGGTCGAGTACTTGACGGACATGGTGTTCTTCTTGTTCCGTGTGATCTTGAAGAACCAGCCGGGCTTGCACTCGATCCTCTCCGGCTCCACATCCGGCAGGTCCGCCTCCGGAGTGACCGTGTCCTCGGGTTCACCCGGAACGGGCAGATCCTCTTCGAGCTCCCGGCCCTCGACGTCCACGCCGACAAGCATCTCGTCGTCCGGCAGGTCCTCGCCTGCTGCGAACGCAGCGGCGTGCGGCACGCCGGCACCGAGGATGAGCACCACCAGGGCGGTAGCCGTACTGATGCGGGCAAGTCTGCACTTCACTAGCATGTACTTCTGCTGGTCGGTGCGGGCATGTCGCCCGGCGCACCTCATGGCCTGGAAACCGTGTGCGCTAGGCAGTGCCCGCGCCTCCAGGAACCCTGGAGGTGAGAGGGACAGTAATCAGTACCGGGCCCGGCCGACAGGCGCCTTTAGCGAGTGGCCGGAACCACCCGATGGGAAAATTCGGACAATGGTTACCGTTTCCCCATTGGGGACCCTTCTGATCGCCCAAACCGGGCAAATCATCGAAATATAATGGCTGATCTTCGTGCCGAGGAACCTCAAGTTCCCCTCAGCGGGGCATCGGTCACCAATTCAACAATGTGCTGCAGCGAGCTCTGTTTCTCGCAAATGGCAGCCACGGCACACGACCGGGCTGGCCTCACCCCGCGCCCTCGAGGGCGCCTTCGGCGGCCGAGTGCCGGGCGAGCGCGACCAGTTCCTCCGGACTGCGGGCGGAGGCCAGCTCCTCGGTCGGCTCCAGGCCGAAGCGGCGTACGAACCGGTTGGCGGTGCTGTTCAGGTGGTGGATGAAGGGGCCGAACGCGGCGGTGAAGCCGCGCTGCGGGCTGGCCGCCACCTTGGCGGCGGCCAGCGGGCGCGAGATGGCCCAGTTCTTCGGCACCAGCTCACCCACCACCATCAGCACCACGGCGGAGGCGGCCACAGCCAGCACGGTCGCCACTGGTGAGGTGGCACCGCCCAGGCCGACAACCTGAAGTGGGCCGCGCAGTAGCGCCGCGAGCGACGGCTCGGCCAGCATGCCGATCACCAGCGAGGTCACCGTAATGCCCAGTTGCGCGCCGGAGAGCTGGACAGTCAAGCGGCGTACGGCCTTCAGAGCGCCCTCGGCACCGTGCTCGCCCGCCTCCGCAGCCAACTCCAGGTCGGCGCGCTCGACGGTGGTCAGAGAGAACTCGGCTGCGACGAACACCGCACACGCCAAGGTCAGTGCCAAGGCCAGGAGCAGCAGCAGGACTTCGGTCACCGTGCCACCCCCGATCCCTCACACATGCGTGGCGGGCTGGCACTGGGAGGTTCACCCATGGCGGGTCTGCTGCTCCTTCGTGGCTCATCGGCTCGGGCGGTCTTGGTGTGACTTGGTGAGGCGGCTACACCGGACCCCCAGAGTAAAGGGACGGCAAAGCTGCCTTGCGGGGCGACGTCCGCCGTCCGCACGGGTGGTTTTCGGACGTTCCGCTGGGATGTCGTCCGTGCGGGGCGCCCCGCCTCTCGCGCCGCGCTCACCGAACTGCTCGAAGGCTGCACGGCTGACGCCGAACCGCACGTCACGCTGCCAAGTGGGGAACATCGGCGGGGGAGAGGTCGGGGCGGGCAGCTGGTACCAGGCACGTATTCCAGGGCTGCGGTATTCCTACGCCAGCAGGGCCCCTGAGTGACAGGGCTGTGCGCGCGATGACGACGTCGGCTACTCCGCTTACGCAGTCGCTTCTGGCTCGGCCGGGGCGATCTCGGCGATCAGATCCTCGACCAGGGCCTTAATCTCGTCGCGGATCGGGCGGACAGCCTCGACGCCCTGTCCGGCCGGGTCGTCCAACTTCCAGTCCAGGTAGCGCTTGCCAGGGAAGACAGGGCAGGTGTCGCCGCAGCCCATGGTGATGCACACGTCGGACTCCTTCACCGCGTCCACGGTGAGGATCTTCGGGACCTCGGCGGAGATGTCGATGCCGACCTCGGCCATCGCGGCGACGGCGGCCGGGTTGACCTGCTCGCCCGGGTTGGAGCCGGCGGAGCGGACCTCGACGCGGTCCCCGGCAAGGCGGGTCAGCCAGGCGGCGGCCATCTGGGAACGGCCGGCGTTATGGACGCAGACGAACAGGACGGACGGCTTCGTGCCGGGGCTCTCGGGCATGAGGGGCTCTCCCGTCTCGCGGCGGCTGCACGCCACCCATGACATCAACATCCGCTGGTATCAGCGAACGGTGATGTGACAGTATCAGCGCATGCTGACTTCAGTCGATCCTGATGTGATCCGGGCGCTGGGCGATCCGCTCCGGCTGCAGATCGTGACCCTGCTGGCGCGCGAGACGCTGTGCACCACGCATCTGGTGGAGGAGACCGGGGCCAAGCAGACCAACCTGTCCAACCACATGAAGGTGCTGCGCGAGGCCGGGCTGGTGGAGACCGAGCCGTGCGGCCGCTTCACCTACTACAAGCTCAAGCCCGACGTCCTGGCCGACCTGTCCGGACAGTTCGCCGCGCTCGCCGAATCCGCCCGCACAGCCGCCGAGAACAAGAGGGCCTGCCCGTGACCTCCACCGAGCCCACCGCTTCCCGCGCCCAGAGCGCTGAGGCGGCCGGGGACGACTCGATCGTCAAAAAGCTCTCCACCCTCGACCGTTACCTCGCGGTGTGGATCCTGTTCGCCATGGCCGCCGGTCTCGGTCTGGGGCGGCTCATCCCTGGCCTGAACGACGCGCTCGCGAAGGTGGAGATTGGCGGGATCTCCCTGCCGATCGCGCTCGGTCTGCTGATCATGATGTACCCGGTGCTGGCGAAGGTCCGCTACGACCGGCTCGACGCCGTCATCGGCGACCGCAAGCTGATGGCCTCCTCGCTGGTCATCAACTGGATCGTCGGCCCGGCGGTCATGTTCGCGCTCGCGTGGATCTTCCTGCCGGACCTGCCCGAGTACCGCACGGGTCTGATCATCGTGGGCCTGGCCCGTTGTATCGCCATGGTGATCATCTGGAACGACCTGGCCTGCGGCGACCGCGAGGCCGCCGCCGTCCTGGTCGCCCTCAATTCGGTCTTCCAGGTCCTGGCGTTCGGCCTGCTGGGCTGGTTCTACCTCGACCTGCTGCCCGGCTGGCTGGGCCTGGGCGACGGCGAGCACCTCGACATCTCCATGTGGAAGATCGCGCTGAATGTGGTCATCTTCCTCGGCATCCCGCTGCTGGCCGGCTTCCTCACTCGCCGCCTGGGCGAGAAGAAGCTCGGCCGCGCCGACTATGAGCAGCGGTTCCTGCCGAAGATCGGGCCGTGGGCGCTGTACGGGCTGCTGTTCACGATCGTCATTCTCTTCGCCCTCCAGGGGAAGACCATCACCTCGCAGCCGCTGGACGTCGCCCGGATCGCGCTGCCGCTGCTGGTCTACTTCGCCGTGATGTTCTTCGGGACCTTCCTCCTGGGCAAGGGCTTGGGTCTGGCCTATGACCGCACCGCGACCCTCGCCTTCACCGCGGCGGGCAACAACTTCGAGCTGGCCATCGCGGTCGCCATCGCCACCTTCGGCGTCACCTCCGGCCAGGCCCTGTCCGGCGTCGTCGGCCCGCTCATCGAAGTACCGGTGCTCATCGGCCTGGTCTACGTCGCGCTCTCCTGGCGCCGGAAGTTCGCCGCCGACGCGGTGACGACGGCCCCGTGACCCAGCGCACGGATGTGGTGGTGGTCGGCGGCGGCCAGGCAGGACTCGCCGCCGGCTACCACCTGCGCCGCCAAGGTCTCGACTTCGTGATCCTGGACGCCGAGGCGGCGCCGGGCGGGTCCTGGCAGCACATGTGGGACTCGCTGCACCTGTTCTCCCCGGCCGCGCACTCCTCGCTGCCCGGCCGCCTCATGCCCGCCCAAGGAGGCGAGACGTACCCGGGCGCCGGGCACGTGGTGGACTACCTGACCGACTACGAAAAGCGCTACGACCTGCCCGTCCAGCACGGCACCCGCGTGGACGCCGTGCGCCGTGATGCAGACCGGCTCCTGGTCGAAGCGGACTCCGGCACCTGGCGGGCCCGTGCGGTCATCAGCGCCACCGGCAACTGGTCGCGGCCGTTTCTGCCCGCCGTGCCCGGCCGCAGTACCTTCACCGGGCGGCAGCTGCACACGGTGAACTACCGCTGTCCGGCCGACTTCGCCGACCAGCGTGTCGTCGTGGTCGGCGGCGGAAACTCCGGCGCCCAGATCGCCGCCGACCTCGCCCTGGACGGCCGTGTCCAGGTGACGTGGGTGACGCAGCGCCCGCCGCGGTTCCTGCCGGACGACATCGACGGCCGTGCCCTGTTCGATGTCGCCACCGCCCGCCGCCGCGCCCTCGACGCCGGCCGTAACGACACCGGTGGGGTGGCTTCGCTCGGCGACATCGTGGCCGTGCCGCCCGTCCGCGCCGCCCGCGACGCCGGACTCCTGACCGCGAAGCCGATGTTCACCCAGCTCACCGCTGCCGGTGTCCGGTGGGCCGACGGCAGCCAGAGCGACGCGGACGCGATCGTCTGGTGCACCGGCTTCCGCCCGGCACTGGCCCACCTCGCCCCGCTGAACCTGCGCGGCCCGCGCGGCCACATCCCCACCGACGGGACACGTGCCCTCGGCGAGCCGCGGCTGCACCTGCTCGGCTACGGCGACTGGACCGGCCCGGCCTCGGCCACCCTCATCGGCGTCGGCCGCCCGGCACGGGACGCCGCCCGCGAAGTCGCTGGCCTGCTCACGTAGGCACCGGAGCGGCCGCCGCGCTGTCACCGCCCTGTTCACCCCGTTGCGTACAGCTCCCCCTTGTCAGTGACACCAGCGACAATTCCTCCCGACGGCGCCGTGGGGCAGGGGGATGCGCACGCATGCAGACAGACGACTTTTTCCGCGACAGGCCCGACGAGCACCCGGACTGGCCTGACCACAGGCCGGGCGAATGGGTGTGTCAGCTATGGCAGTTGGATGTCGAGCTGATGGAGTCCCTGCGGTTCGGTCCCCTGCCCGACCGCCCGGACCTGGACGTGGCCGTGGCGCTGACCCGGTTGCTGCACGAGGACTTCGTCGCCCGGGGCACACGCCACGACGAACGGATGAATGACGAGGAAGTCGTCCTCGCCGTCAAAGCACACCGAGCGGTCCTCGAACGCCTGGGCCTGGAGTCGCCGCAGCTGCCGTTTCGCCATCACAGCGGCTTCTACGACTACTGGCGCAAGAACGACATGTCCGGAGGCGGCGGATGGCAGGCGCGCCGCGAGTGCATCGAAGAGCTGCTGGGGCCGACCAGGCAGGCCCTGGAGGACCTGCAGGAGGCCGAGTACGAGCAGCGTTTCAAGAACGGCCCCCGTGGCACCTTCAAGAACCTCATCTTCGCGGCCGTCGGCCCGAAGCCGCAGATCGTGCTGCGGGACGCGGTGAGCAACGAGGTGGAGATCGTCCGGAACGCCGAGAACTGCCTTGTGTACAAGGACCCACTGCCGCTACAGGGCCTGACCTGGCGGCAGATGGTCACCTGGTGGCAGGCGCACCACATGCCGGACACCGAGGAACCGGAGGCCGCCGATGCCCTGTACCGGCGGCTGTACCGCTCCCTGGATTCCCTGCCAGAGCAGACGGTCCTGCGCACGTACTGCGCCCGCTACGCCGAACCCGACGGGTTCGACCTGCCCGCCCTTATCCCGCAGGTCTACCTGCACTACGACCCCTACACCCGCAAGAGCGGCGGACACAGCGGTGCCCTGCACCGCGAGCGCATGGACTTCCTGCTGCTGGCCCCCGACCGCTCCCGCATCGTGATCGAGGTCGACGGCGCCCACCACTACGGCATCAAGAACCCCACCGGCGCGGACGGCCGCACCACGTACGCCGCCTCGCCCAGGCTGTACTCGGAGATGGTCGCCGAGGACCGCCGCCTGCGGCTGGCCGGCTATGAGATCTACCGCTTCGGCGGCTGGGAACTCACCCGGCCCGACAGCCCGCAAGTCATCTCCGACTTCTTCACCGAGCTCCTCACCCGCCACAAGAAGCCGACACCGTAGCGACAGCAGGCACCGCTTCAGTAGCCAGGCGTGTCCATGGCCTCCATGTACTCGATCTGCCAGTTCTCGTACTCACCGAGATGAGCCGAGTAGCCGCCCCACAGCAGGTGCGCCAGCTTGTGCAGCTCGTTCACCTGCTCGTAGAAGTTGACGTTCTGCTGCACGGGCCGGGCGGGAGCCCGGCCGGCGCCGTGGCCGACCACGGCGTACCGGTAGGTCTCTCCTGTCGCATCCTCGCTGTCGAGCCAGTTCAGCTGACTCCAGGACTCCGGGTCGATGCGCTGTTCCACCTTGGGCAGGTCCAGCAGGGCCAGGTACCGGTTGAGGCAGTCCGCCAGTCTCCTGATGTTGTGCGTGCGCAGACGCTTGTCCAACTGGTCAGGGCTGAGGTCTTCTTCTCCTGTGTAGCCCTCGCGCAGGGCGCACTGGGCGGCCTTGCGGATTAGCCACTTCAGCGACAGTTCGATGCTGTGCCGGTAGTTGTAGAGGATCGGCAGGGGCATCCGGTCGTCCGGGCCGTGGGCGATCCAGTGTCGGGCGCCGGTCTCGGCGACTCGCAGATAGCCGCCAGCTAGGGCGAGATCGTCCTCGCTGGCACCGCCCCAGACGGCGATCTCGGCATTTGCCCAGCGAGGCCGGGGCAGGCTCAACCGGTCTTCTGCTTCCTCCATCCCGTCAGGATGGCAACCGCCCGCCTCGTCCACTATCGCTTTTGGCAACTGCCCGCCGCCACAGCGTCCCTGGGCGTTACGGGCGTCCGAGTGTGGTCAGGACACAGCCGATGCACCTACCAGCAGTTGGCCCATGGCGGCGAGCACGGACGGCTCGACGCGGTAGTAGACCCAGGTGCCGCGCCGCTCGGATGTGAGCAGCCCGGCTTCCTTGAGCTTCTTCAGGTGGTGGGAGACGGTGGGCTGGGAGACGCCGACGTCTGAGATGTCGCACACGCACGCCTCGCCGCCCTCATGGGAGGCCACGGCAGAGAACAGCCGCAGGCGGACCGGGTCACCGAGGGCCTTGAACATCCGCGCAGCGGTCTCGGCCTCGTCGGCGGTCATCGGGCGTTCGGTCAGCGGCGGGCAGCAGGGCGCCACGCCCTGGCCGTCGGCGGGCTCGAGCAGCGGCAGCACCTTCGCATTCGACATGCGTCTATGTTGACACACATCGAACCAGTGCCGAGAGCTCCGTCAGCGGCGCGCGAGATGGGCGGCGAGGCGCCGGGCGACGCGGTCCGCGTCCCGGCCGACGCCGCGCAGCGAGTTCGACGACAGGCTGCGCTGCCATTCCAGCCCGACGAACGCCAGCCCCGGCACAGCGGTGGCGAGGCCCTCGCGGTGCCGGGGGGTTCCCTCGTCGTCCAGGGCGCCGTGGAGAGGGGCGAGGTAGGGCAGGTCGGGGCGGTAGCCAGTGGCGAGCACGATTGCGTCAACCTCCTCCCGCTGTCCGTCCGGCCAGAGGAGCTTGGGCCCGACCGCGCCGGTGAACAGCGCCCGCCGGTCGGGCCGGCCTGCGGCCAGGGCGGCCCGGTAACGGCCGTCGTCGAGAACCGGCTGGGCTGGCGGGCGCGCGAGAAACCGGCCAAGGGGCGCCGTGTCCAGGCCGGTACGGACCGTCCAGAAGTGCAGGTCGCGGCCGAGGATGCGCTGAGCGGCGAACTTCACCGGCCCGCGTGTGGCGAGGGTGACGTGGGCGGTCTCGGCGAGCTCGGCGGCGATCTGCACCGCGGAGTTCCCGGCCCCCACCACAACCACCCGGCAGCCGGAGAAGGGGGCCGGACTGCAGTAGTCGGCGGCGTGCAGCACCTGCCCGGTGAACTCCTCCAGGCCTGGCAGCGCGGGCCGGTGCGGGTGTCCGAACGTCCCGGAGGCCGCCACGACGGCCCGCGCGGACAGTCGGCCGCCGCCCTCCAGCTCCACCGCGAAGCCGTCGCCGGTGCGGCGGACCGCAGTTATGCGGCAGCCCGTGCGGATCTCTGCGTCCAGGCGGCCGGCGTAGGCGGTGAGGTAGGCGACGACCTCGTCGCGGTGCGGGTAGCGGTCGCGGTCGGCGCCGGGGAACGGCATCCCGGGCAGGGAGCTGTACCGGGCGGGCGAGAACAGCGTGAGGCTGTCGTAGTAGTGCGGCCACGACCCGGCCGCCCGGTCGGAGGCCTCCAGCACCACCGGCCGCAGCCCGCGGCGCAGCAGCGCGTGGGCGGTGGCGAGGCCGGACTGACCACCGCCGATCACGGCGACGTCGATGTGCTCCATCAGCGAATCCCCCTGAGTTCGACGAATGTCTATGTTGACGCTCATCAATACAGGTGCCATGCTGGGCCGCGCAAGCCATCGACAGATGTCGAAACACGCAAGGAGTCGCCGTGAACGCGCCCGCCACCACCGAGCTGCCCGTCGTCGTGATCGGAGCCGGACCCGCCGGCCTGGCCGCCGCCGCCCACCTCATCGACCAGGGCATCGAACCCCTGGTCCTGGAAGCCGGCCCGGCCGTCGGCGCCGCGGTGCGCGAGTGGTCTCACGTGCGCCTGTTCTCCACCTGGGGCGAGGTCGTCGACCCCGCCGCCGAGAAGCTCCTCGCCCCCACCGGCTGGATGCGCCCCGACCCCGCCACCTATCCCTCCGGCGGCGACTGGGCCGAGCAGTACCTGCAGCCGCTCGCCGACGTCCTCGGCGAACGCGTCCGCACCGGAGCCACCGTCACCGGCGTCTCCCGGACGGGCAGGGACCGGATCGTGGACACCGACCGCGAGCAGCAGCCGTTCGTCGTGCACGTCGCCCACGCCGACGGCCAGGAGGAGCGTCTCTTCGCCCGCGCCGTCATCGACGCCTCCGGCACCTGGACCACGCCGTCCCCGGCCGGCGGCAGCGGCCTTGCCGCGCTCGGTGAGAAGGCCGCAGCCGACCGGATCACCTACCGCGTCCCGGACCTGAAGGACCCCGCCGTCCGCGGCCGGTATGCGGGCAAGCGCACCGCCGTGATCGGCTCCGGCGCCTCCGCGTTCACCGCTCTCGCCTACCTCGCCGACCTCGCCAAGTCCAACGACGGCGCGGGCACGAAGGGCGTGTGGATCCTGCGCCGGGGCATCTCCGGCTCAACCTTCGGCGGCGGCGAAGCCGACCAGCTCCCCGCCCGCGGCGCCCTGGGCCTGGCCGCCAAGGCCGCCGTCGACGAGGGCCACGCGGACGCGGTCACCGGATTCCGCACCGAGGCGATCGAGCGGGCCGACGACGGCCGCCTGGTCCTGGTCGGCGAGGACGGCCGCCGCCTGGACCCGGTCGACGAGGTCATCGTGCTGACCGGCTTCCGCCCCGACCTGTCCTTCCTCGACGAACTCCGCCTCGGGCTCGACGAGCGCCTCCAGGCCCCCGTGGCCCTGGCTCCGCTGATCGACCCCAACCAGCACTCCTGCGGCACCGTCTACCCGCACGGCCACCGCGAGCTCTCCCACCCCGAGCAGGGCGTGTATCTGGTCGGGATGAAGTCCTACGGCCGTGCCCCGACGTTCCTGGCGATGACCGGTTACGAGCAGGTCCGCTCCGTGGCCGCCGCGATCGCCGGTGACCTCGAGTCCGCCGACCGCGTGGAACTGACCCTGCCCGAGACCGGAGTCTGCGGCGGCGCCGGCCTCTTCGACGCCCCCGACGCCGCTGAGGCCGACGGTGGTGGCTGCTGCGCGCCCGCTCCGCAGCTCGTCCAGCTCGGAGCCCCCGCCACGGCCGCGGCGACGGCTGGCGAGGAGGCACCGGCAGGCGGCTGCTGCGGCTCGTGACCACCCTGGGCACCCCTCCACACGGGGCCGCGACCGGATCGGGGGACCGGTCGCGGCCCCGCGCAGTCCTGCCCGCCCTGTGCGCCACGCAGATCGTGAGCTGGGGCATCGTCTACTACGCCTTTCCCGTCCTCAACCCCCAGATCACCAGCGAAACCGGCTGGCCGGCCGGGGCGACCACCGCGGCGTTCTCCCTCGGCCTCGTCGTCTCCGCCCTCACCGGGATCCGCGTCGGGCGCATCCTCGACCGGCGAGGCCCCCGCGCCGTCATGACCACAGGGTCTGTGGTCGGCGTGGTCAGCCTGCTGATCGTGGCCGCGGCCCCGAACATCCCGGTCTTCATTGCCGGTTGGACGCTGGCCGGCCTCGCCATGGCAGCCACCTTCTACCAGCCGGCGTTCGCTGCTCTGACCCGCTGGTGGGCCCCCGACCACGTGCGCGCGCTGACGATCGTCACCCTCGCCGGCGGCCTCGCCTCTACCGCCTTCGCACCCCTGACCGCAGCCCTCGCCGGCCACCTGTCCTGGCGCTACACCTACCTCGTACTTGCCGGCATCCTCGCCGCCGTCACCATCCCCGCCCACGCCCTTGCCCTGCGCGCACCCTGGCCCAACCCCGCAACCGCCCCGGCACGCACGGGCACAAGCGCAGGTGCTGCCGGGGTCGTGCGCAGCCGACCCTTCCTCCTGCTCGCCACTGCCTTCACCCTCTCGGCCTTCGCGATGTACGCCGTGGTCGTCGCCCTCGTCCCCCTCCTGCTGGAACGCGGGTACACCACCAGCCAGGCGGCCTGGGCCCTCGGCATCGGTGGCGCCGGACAGACCCTCGGCCGCACCCTGTACGCAGCCCTCGCCCGCCGCACCGCCGCCACCGCCCGCACCACGATCCTGATTGCCCTCGGCGGCCTGACCACCGCCGCCTTCGCCGCCGTCCCCGGCCCGTACGCCCTGCTCATCGCCGTGTCGGTCGTGGCTGGCATGGTCCGCGGCAACCTCACTCTGCTACAGGCGACCGCCATCACCGACCGCTGGGGCGCCACCCACTACGGACGCCTCTCCGGGGTCCTCGCCGCACCGGCAACCACAGCCGCAGCCCTCGCCCCCTTCGCGGGCGCCGCCCTCGCCACACCCCTGGGCGGCTACGGACCGCTCTTCCTCCTCCTCGCCTCCGTCTCGGTGGCCGCCGCCCTCACCGCGCCATGGACAGGCATCCCCCGAACGTCGCTGAGGGACTCTCGCAAACGGTCCGTGAAGCGGCGCTCAGTCCCGGTCTTCCGTAGAACGAGCCGCTAGGTAGCTGTTCCAGTCGCGGGCGGCTCTCCGGGTCCACTGCAGGGCTGCGCTGATGCTGATGCCGAGGGTGTCGCTGAGCACTGACGCGGGCAGGTCTGCGGCCAGTGCGAGCAGAGCGGTGTTACGGCTGGGGCGGGCGGGCAAGCCGTGCAGACGCATCTTGCGCGCGAGTGCGGGGGCTGAGTGGTGGGTCCCAGCG
The DNA here is from genome assembly GCF_000721175.1 of Streptomyces anulatus. Taxonomy (GTDB): domain Bacteria; phylum Actinomycetota; class Actinomycetes; order Streptomycetales; family Streptomycetaceae; genus Streptomyces; species Streptomyces anulatus_C. The sequence continues at coordinate 14,426 of NZ_JOEZ01000019.1, read as the reverse complement.
GCGTAGCCGGGGATGAGCCAGCTGGGGCGCGGCGTGATACGACCTACCGCCGAGATCGGCTCGGTGTGGTCGGCCTGACGCTGCAGCAGCTGGTGGACAGCGGGGGGCAGCGCCACGGGATGCTCGCCTATGCGCAGGTGAGGCGGGCTGCCGCCTGTGAGGTCGGAACGCGTGAGAGCAACGATTCGCGTGATCGGCATTCCGTACAGCAGCGTGAGGGCCCCGGTCACCCGCACATCCAGGGGCAGCGCCTCGTCATGCAGGCAGCGTCGCAGGTGCGTCCAGTGCTCGGACTCGCTCCACCAGCAGTGGGGTTCATCGCGGGGGCGGTCGCTGACCTCAAGATTCCCGGTGAGACGACGCTCGTGGGCCCAGCGCAGGAACAGCCGGACATGTCGGCGATCCCGGTGCTCAGACAGCCACGTGTCGATGTCACCTTGAGTCAGGTCGGCGAGCGGTATGTCGTGGGTGTCCAGCCAGGTGAGAAACGCGGCAGTGCAGCGAATGGCGCTGCGTACCGCTGCCGCGCTGGCCGGCGTGAAGCGACCTCGTGCCGCCCGTCGCCGGGCCCGTCGCAAGAGGGCCCATTCTGCGTAGATGTGCAGGGTGCGGCGGTGTTGCGCGGGGAGCGGCGTGAGCGTGCGCTCCAGCCAGGGCTGCAAGCCTGCCAGGGACTCATTGCGTGGCGGAAGGACACCGAGGTGGACGAGGGTGGCACGCAGCGACGTCGCCCCCTGTCCGGGGTCGGCCGAGTCAAGCGTCTTGTGGGTGAGCGGGAGATCGTCGGCGACCAGGCGACGCAGGCATGCGGCTCCACCGCGTGGCTTGTCCAGCCAGACCAGGATCGAACGCGCTCTGGGGACGCGCACCAACGCCCCAAGCAGCGGCCGGACTTCTGCGGGGACTTCGCCGCGGCTGCTGAGGAATTCGGTGGCGAGGCGGTCACGCAACACGCAGCGGGCGCAGCGGGTACCACGTTCGGTTTCCCGGCCCGAACCGCAGGTCGAGCACAGATAGGCGTTGGTGGCGCCGGAGCACACTCCGCACGTACCCCGTCCACCCGGGCCCGGACCGATCAAGGGCCGAGTGCGACCGCACGTGGCGCACGGACGCGGGTGCGCGCGGATGTAGCCGTAGCAGGAAGCGCATACGCCTCCTAACGGCCATCGAGCCCGGCGCCGCTTGTGCTGCCCGCACCGCGTGCAGGGAACGACAGGGTGCGACCGGCAGGAACTGCAGCGCGGCACTCCCGCCCGAAGACCAGTACAGGGCCGTAACCTTCGGCAGTCGATGCACACGGCCATTGGCCCCTTGGCACAGGACCGGCAAAGTTCAGGAGCACCGTTGCGTGCCCTGACGTGGATGACGGTTGTCCTGCCGCACAGTCCGCACTCCCGCGGCAGACGGTGAGCGCGGTAGCAACTGTCACACAAGGGGCCGGTCTCAAGTCGTCGTGCCACCAGACCCGTTCGTCCGCAGGAACTGCAGCATTCAGCAGGGCGGTGTGCGCAGGCCGCGCACACCGGCCGACCGCCAGGCAGACGGCGGTTGACGCGCGCCCGGCGTTCGCAGACGCTGCACTCTTCGTGCCGCGACGGGTCCGCAGCGACGCAACTGCTGCACAACGGCCCCTCCGGCAGCGCCGCAGCCACGACGCGCACGACATCGCAGCGGACACAGACCCTCATTCGGCCTGCGGCAGCACAGCTGGAACAGACGCGTCCCTGCGGACTCCGCTCCGGCAATCGGCGCTGCTTGCCGCACCGTGCGCATGCCGGAACAGTCACCTGGTGCCCGGCCGCGTGCAGGTGACGCAGAAGCCGGTGTAGAGAAGGGGGCATATCCGCGTCACCCGAACTCAAGGCGTCGGGATGCTGACGCAGATGGTCATCCAAGCGGTGGAGGCCGATGTGGCGGTGCGCATTGACGGCGACCAGCGCCTGCTCGGCTTCCTCCACAGCGAGTTCGAGCACCGCCCGCGTCAGATGCGCGACAACGCGGGCACGGACCACGGCTGGCGGCTCTGGCCGGCTCATGTCGAATCGGGGCGTCGGATAGTGCTGCGCCGCACTGGCGGTGGTGGTGTCGGCGTACCTTCCGCGGTCTTGCGGACCTGCGCGTTTGCGACCTCTACTTCGATCAGATCGTTAGGGGTGCAGCCGAGGATGTCGCACAGCGCGGCCAGCGTGTCCATGGACAGCCGCTGCGGAGGCTGTGTCACCAGCCGGTACACCTGCTCGCGGGACAGGTGGATGCCGCGTTCAGCCAGCAGCGGCACAAGATCCGTGGTCTGGAACAGTCCGTGCTCGGCCATCCTCAGCCTCAGCCCCCAGACGATTCCCATCTTCTTGATCACAGAGCAGGCTCCCACAGTTCAGGGTGACGATCACGCAGCGACTGCGTCAGCAGACGATTGCGGAACTCCAACGACACACCGGTGTAAATGGCCGTCGTCGATGCATACCGATGACCGACCTGGTCCTGGACGAACCGCTCCGGGTATCCGAACTCGATCAGGTGCGTGATGTAGGAGTGCCGCAGACAGTGGAGGTCCAACGCCTCGTCCAGGCCCGCCGCTTCGCGAACCGAAGCGAAGACATCATCCATGCGCCGGCACGACATCCGACCGCGGCGCTCGGTCACCCACCACGCCGGGTGAGCCCCGGGCGAGAACAGCGGCCGCACTTCGTCCACCCACTGCTGCAAGACGGGGACGACCCAATCCATCTCCGGCACCAACAGAACGGTTCGCCGCTTCGGCGGTCCGCCGCGCGACGACTTCCCCCACCGCACCCGCACAACGCCCACCTGCCCCAGGGCCGGCATTTTCGGGTTCCTGCGCAGGTCTGCGAGATCCAAGCCCCACGCCTCCCGCCGACGCAGCCCGAAGGCGTAGAACATCTTCAACAGCGCGGCATCGCGCTGAGCCGCGAGAGCCCCCTTCCGCCGCCGGGCCCGGACGGACTCCACCAGCCCGTCAGCCGCATCAAAGAGCGCCTGCACTTCGGCGTAGGTGAAAGGGCGTCGCTCTGGTGACCCCTCGTACTCATTCGCGTGCGTGATCGTGTTCCACTCGCCGAGCACCTGCTGCGGTGCCTGACCGAACCGCTCCGTGCACACGGCCGCCCACCCGTATCGAGGGTCGGTCGCGAAGCCCAAGAACAGCTGCAAGTTGGTCAGGTGGCCCCGTGCCGTGGACACCTTGATCGGCCGGCTACCTGAACGCAGGCCGTCGATGAACGCCTCGATCTCGGCAGCACTCCACTGCCAGGGATACTGCCCAGAGAACCGAGACGCCCGGCGTACCAGGGCCAGCCGCCGGTCGATCGTCTCCTTCTTCAAAAAACGCACGCGTTGCTGCCGCGCCCATCCCTCCAGCATCGCCTCGAAGATCTGAGGCTCGGGATCGAACGGCACCACGTTGTCGACGAGGACCATACGCGCCGAGCCAGGCAGGTTGACTCTCTCTTCCACGTGTTGCATTCAATACAACATCGAGGCATCTTGGTGCGGCTTTCCAAGAAGAGCCAGCTCGGCATAGCTAGAGTCGCTTCTGGACCATCGCCTTCAGCTGACGGTTAGTCCGGTTCTCCGAACTTCGGCACTTGCATCGGATGCATCTCGGCTCGAATGCGGTGCCAGCGCGCAGGATGACGCCACCGGCCTGAGGCGTCACGGGCGACGTCGACGCCGACTTCCACCACCAGTTCGGGCTGCACCAAAGTGACGTCCAGTTGCTCCCGGCTGCTCCACCCGGCGGAGAACGACCAGCCCGTCCACGGATGGCCGCGCAGTCCGGCCGTGAGCAGGACGGCGACTGCAGTGCCTGCTGTGCGGGAGAGGGCCGTGGTACGGCCGACGTACTGGAAGCTGCCTTCGGTGTCGTACCTGCCGAGCAGCAGCGTCCGCGGATGAGCCAGGGAGCCGGTGACCGCGCCGACGATCGCCTCACTCGTCTCGCGGACCTACTGGCGAAGAGGCAGTATTCGATTCATGCACTATTCGCGCAGCAGTCCGCGGCAGATGGTGCGCATAGCCCGCCGTACTGCCGATGCGGGAGCTACTGGTGAACCTTCTTGGGCCATTGTCCAGGGGAGCTGGTCATCCTGCCTCTGGTGCGTCGTAGGAGAACCTGTATCCGGCGAAGTCGGCGATACGGACGTATCCCAGACGCTGGTAGAGGGCGTTGCTGGTGGGGTTGTCCGGGTCCGTGAACAGGACGACGTCCGTCGCGCCCGCGGCACGCGCTGCCCGGCTCGCCTCGACCGTCACAGCGCCCGCGTAGCCGCGGCCCCGGAGATGGGCCGGGGTGTAGACGGGATCCACCCGGACCACGCCGCCGATGACCGAGGTCGCAGCCGCCATCGAGACGGGGGTGCCGTCCGGGGTCTCCCAAAAGGTGAAGTGCCGGTCGCCGAAGCGCGAGTCGTCCCAGGATCCGGCGTCGATCAAGTCGATGGAGGACTGCTCTCCGACGTCGACGCAGAACTCACGGCACCAGCGCACGACGTGTTCGCGGTCTGCCCGGTCCGTTGGACGGCCCCGGCCCTCCGGGTGCGGCTGCGGCGGGGTGAGTGTGCCGAGACGGTAGAGATGCGTCCGCCAGTAGCGTGTTGGCGCCGCGCCCGTGTGCCGCTGCCAGGAGGCGGCGAATGCGGTGGCGGTGTCGTGGTCCGCGATGACGTTGGCGGGCGAGTGGCCAAGGACGGCCAGGTGGGCGGCGAGGGCGTCGGTCTGCTCGACAGAGAGGGGGGTGAGGCCCAGGCGGCCGCGGGAAGTGAGGTAGAAGACCGCGTGGACCTCGCCTCCGGCCTCCAGTCGGCCGAAGACGGCGGTGATGAGGCCGTGTGCGTCCGGCCTGCGTATCCGCAGTTTCTCGATGTCCGTCAGCGGCGTGTTGTGGAGGGCGGGGCGCGAGCGCAGGAAGTCCCCGGCTCGGGCGAGGAAGTCGTCAACGTCTTGGGTGAGGTGCCAGTCATCCGGGAGCATGCTTCATGATCCCGGATCTCCTCGACCCGGGGAGCACTTGCTCAACGTCTTTCAGTCACGTGACGTTTCTGGGTCACCCCCCGACAGTCCACGCACCGAGGGCTACGGCCAAGCGGCCTGACCAGCCGAAGGCATCACTCGACAGGCACCGCCTCGTCAGAAGCCGAAGGAGTTGTGCGGTTCGGGGTCGATCCAGAACATCCGAGCCAGCTGCCCGATCGCACCGTCGGTGTGCGCAGCGATGTGGCCCGCATACGCCAGGTGGTGCGCCGACATGCCCCCGAAGTAGAGGGAGCTGAGCGCTGAGAGCGTGAGGGTCAGGTCGGCCGTCTCGTCGGTGGGAACGCACATCGCCACGGGGCCGTCTGCTCTCAGATGCCAGGTCCTGTTGTTCGCCGGGCACATCCGGTCGTCGTCGATAGTGAACGTCAGCTCGCCGGGCGTCAGGTACGTACGTTGCGTCAGGGCGCGGGGGACGTCGAGAAGGCGCGCCCATAGGTTGTCGGTCTGGCGGGTGATGCGCATCGCCCGCGGGTTGGTGAGCATCCACCGCAGGGGTTCGTCGCGTGGCCGACCGGCTGCTACGACGGTTTTGGTGAGGTCGAAGTCGATCAGTAGTCCCCACAGGGCCCGGTAGGCCACGGGGTTCGTTGCCTCCAGGGCTTCCACCACGAGCGTTCCGGCACGGTCCGTGGTCGGGGACCATGGCAGCCGGAAGTTGGCGATGCCGTCCACATTGCCGTGCTGGTCGCGGTGGGTGAGATAGCGCAGTGGCCCGTTGGTGCCGTCTGCTTCGTCGGACAGCCCGTCCCAGCGTCCGGGGAGAGGGCTGAGTTCCCCGATGCGGTGGGCACGCACCTGCGCATGCACCCGAGGCCACGCCTTCTTCGCCCGGGCCGCGTCAACCAGTTCCAGCGACCCGGGATCGGGCTCGGCCGGAAGGAGGGCGGCTTCGTGACGGGCCAGCTCCCACCGAGTGCGGTAGGTCGCGGGCGAGAACCCGAACCGTCCGTAGATGCTGCCCTCGCTCGCGCTGAGCATCGCCAACGGCTCGCCTCGCTCGAGAGCCGCATCGAACATGGCCTGCATCATCTGCCGCAGGTACCCGCGCCGGCGGTGCGTCGCGATCACCCCGGTGGCAGTGACGCCGGCCATCCTCCCCGTTCCCCCGCCGGGAACCGTCACCTCGAAGGAGATGGTTGCCGATGCGCCGACGCATCTGCCGTCGACGAATGCCGCGATCGGGTGGAACGCTTTGTCCTTGATATCTGCTGCGGCCCACTTCTCAAGCTGGTCCCCGCTCGCGGGCGTGCGCTGCGGGGGCCACGGCTCGGGGCCGCCGTGCCACGCTGCGTCCGCGGGCTCCCAGCTCGGCAAGCCACTCGCGTACGGCAATGCCCGGTAGTACGCAGCCATCTCATCGTGTCGCGGCGGGCGGACCTCAGTCACCATGCCGGACATTGCATCCACCGCCTTCACAGGCGAGCAACCGGATATCTGCTTTGTCCTCGCCCAAAGCGCTGGCCATGCTTGGTCGGCCAGGGCCGAGACCTCGCGAGCTCTGCTGCAGGTGGTCCTGCCGGGCTTGCCAATATTCGTATTGGCTGCCGAGCACGTGTCGAAGGCCCGGGCAGTTTGGGCCGAGTGCTGTGGCCCCGTATGCCGGCACCAAAGCCGCAGACGCCCGAGCTGGCTGACGAATCCCTGCAGCCCGGGAAGCCGCTACGCGGCCGGGCTGTCCGTGGCCGGGGACGGGACCGCTTCTGTCGTAGGCGAGGGAACATGCCCGCTGGACAAGCGCGCCTTTCGCCATGGCAGAAGTAGCGCGCTCGCTATGCACAGCAGGCCGGCGATGAGCAGGGCGCCGCGTACGCCTGCAGTGGCGGCGATGAGGCCGCCGGCGATCACGAAGGCGGCCTGGCACGTCTTCGCGCCCACGGACCAGGAGGTGCCGACTCGGGACATGAAGGCGTCTGGTGTGGCGGCCATGCGGTAGGTGGTGAACGACGGGTTGAAGACCCCGGCGGAGAAGAGCAGGCCGAAGTCGGCGGCCACGATGACACACAGGCCGAGGGCGCCGGAGGGCGTCAGCGGCAGCAGGATCGTCCACAGCGTGCGTGCGACACCGGACACCAGCAGAATGCGACGCTGTCCGAATCGCCGGGTGAGGAGCGGAGTCAGGCGCGAGCCCAGTACACCGCCCAGGCACGGCAGTCCCAGAGCGAGTCCGTACTGCCACGGTGCCAGGCCGAGGTCATCCAGCATGAGGACGGCCATCAGCGGGGAGGCCATCATGACGGATCCGCCGAAGAGCAGGGCGTTGAAGAACAGCGGCCGTAGTCCTGGGTGGCGCAGGAGGTACTGCCAGCCGGCCGCGATGTCCCGGCTCAGGTGAGCGGTGGCGGATCGTGCCGGTGGCGCGGATTCGGGCTGCCGGATGCGCCGGATGCCCACAGCCGATCCGAGGAAGGACAGAGCGTCGACCACCATCGTGGCCGCCGCGCCCAGGGTCCCGATCAGAAGCCCTCCGACGGGCGGGCCGGCACTAACGCTGATCCAGTTGGTCGTCTCAAACAGGCTGTTGGCACGAAGGCGGTGCTCGGGCGGGAGGAGTGCTTTCAGATGTGCTCCACTGGCCGCGTCGAATGCGACAGACGCGGCCGTCTGGAGAACGCCGACGACGCACAGTTGGGTGAAGGTGAGCCTGTCGAACGCTATGGCGACGGGAATGCTGACCAGCAGCACGCAGCGGGCCAGGTCGGCGGTGATCATAACCGGCCGTTTGTATTGGTGCTCGATTCGCACACCGAGTGGCAGGGCGATCAGCGCGCTGGCCATCGCAGACAACGCAGCGAGCACCGAGACCTGGAATGCCGAGGAATCCAGCATCAGAAGGGCGATCAGCGGCAACGCCCCCATGCCGACGGCACTGCCCGCTGCGCTGACCGCGTAGGCGCCCCACAGCCGCCGGAAGTCCTGCCCGAGCGTGTTCCGCCGTACCAACCGAACCTCCCGACGCGCGAAGGCGCTCAGCGTAGTGAGTCGGACCAACGACCACCTCGTGATCAAGCCATCGAAGCTGGTCGGCCACAGGTCCCAAGCTTGCTGCCCAGTCCTATCGAAGCCTGATAGGCACGCCTCAGTGAATCGTTGGTCGCGGGCGCGGGTGAGCTGCGGCCAGGTAGTCGGACCAGTTCTCGCCGGCCATGGCTGCGAAGCGTTCCGCGGTTCTCGGCTGGATGCCGATCAAGTCGGCGAGCACGCCGGGTGGCAGGTCGGCGAGCGCTTGCATCATGGCCGTGTTCCTGGCTGCGCGGGCGGGCAGGCCGTAGCGCTGGAGTTTGTCGGACAGTCCCGCAGGGTTGCGGGGCCGCCCGGGGGCTCGGCCCGGCAGAAGGTACCTGGTGGCTTCGTTGCTGTGCCGGGATCCGTCTTCGAGGTGGTCGTCGATGAGGCGGGCGAGCTTCGGCGGCAGGACGACGGGGTGGCGGATGATCGTCAGGTAGGTGTGATCCGCGTCGTGGTGGAGGTGGTCGGTGGTGAGTTCGACGATGCGGGTCAGAGGGAGGGCGTAGAGGCGGATGAGGGCTGCGGCGATGCGAACGTCCGACGGAAGCGTGGGATCGTTCAGGCACCGGCGCAGTTCCTCGTAGTGGTCTTCTTCGATCTGGAACTGGCCGGGGAGCTGGGAGGGCCGGTGCTCGATGGTCAGGCCGGCCCGGGTGAGGTGGCGGGCGCCGGCCCAGCGGATGAAAGGGATGGAGCGGGCTCGCAGAGTGGGCCTTGAGATTGCCCACATGTCCAGGTCTTCCTGTGTGAGGCTCTGGAGGGTGCATTGCTGGGTGTCCAGCCAGGTGAGGAAGTCGATGGCGGCCCGGATGTTGCCGCAGTCGCCCTTGTGGGCGGTGTAGGTGTAGCGGCCGCGCGCCGAGCGCCGACGGGCGTCGCGGATGATGTGCCACTCGGCGAACGGACGGATCAGGGCCGCCTGATGTCCCGGCAGCTTGGCCAGCGTGCGGTCCGTCCAGTTGATGAGCAGGGCGAGGTTCTCATCGCGTGGCGGAAGCAGGCCTGCGGTGGTGAGCAGGCTGCGGACGTAGGTGGTGGCGTGTCCTTGGGGCAGCGCGTCCAGGGCCGCGTGGTCGAGTTCGTCGGGCGCGGTTACCAGCTGGCCCAGAAGGCGCGCGGCGGGGCTTCGGCGCAGCCAGGCCAGGACGGGGTAGGGGTTGGGAGCGTCGCTGAGTACATCGGCGAGCGGCCGCAGAGAGGCGTCGAGCGTGGTTCCGTCGCGTGAGAGCAAGCTGGTCACCTTGGCGAGCAGGGTGCAGCGTGGACAGCGGCGTCCAGGCAGGAGATCAGCCGGCTGCTGGCAGGACGAGCAGTAATCGGGCCGCTCGTCGGGGAAGGAGCACCCCTTACAGATCCGGCCGCCGGCCGGGGTGCGGCCCACGAGAATGCGCTGCCGGCCGCACCTCGTGCACGATTCCGGCTGCGTCAGGGCAGTCCGGTAGCACAAGGGGCAGACGGGGCCTACCGGCCAGAACACGCCCACCTTCCGCTCCTGGCCGCACAATGCGCACACGTGCAGCTGCCGCTTGCGGGCCTCGCGTGGGACGCACCCATCGCAGTGGAACGGTCCATTGCCGTGCTCGATGTGGTGGCCGCGACGGATCCGCCCGCATACGGTGCAGAGCTTCTCCGGCCGCACGTAGCAGCGGTAGCAGATGTCGGGAGCCTCGCCTTTTGCCCGCACCCTGATGGGCCCCACCTGCTCGCAGATGCCGCACCGGCGCGCAGGGCTCGCGTAGCAGGTCCCACAGACGGGCCCGTCAGCGGTCAGCGCGTTCGCCCGCCGCCGGCGGCCACAGCGGCAGCACGTCTGGAGCTTCTTGGGGGCGCAGGTCTGGCACAGGTAGGTGCCGTCGGGCAGGTGCCGGGTGGGAATCATCATCCGGCGGCAGCTGACGCACTCCTTGCGCGAGCCCGGCTCCTTCTCCTTGCACACTTGGCAGATCCGTCCGTCCGGACGTCGTGCCACTGCCTTCGAGAGCTTGCCGCACCGCGCGCACGGAACCGCCAGGCGCCGACTGGAGCAGCCGTGGCACAGCCGTCCTTCGGGCCCGGCGTATGTCGGCAACGGGTTCGTCCGCCCGCAGTCGGCACAGGGCACCAGCCCTACCTTCGCACCGTGACCGGCCTCGATCAGCAGGGCGATCAACCGCACCCCGCAGGGTGGGCAGTCGGGCGTCGGCGCACTCAGCGCGTCAGGTCTGGACGCCAGGTAGCGCAGTAGACGGAAGGCGTTCGGACCGCTCCATGCCCGCGCCTTCTCGACGAACTCCTGAGCCTGCTCCGTACTGAGGGACTCCCCGACGGCCAGGTTCAGCAGGACGACGATCCGGTCACGGGCCCCGGCCAGGTCCTCGCGCAACCGGATTTGGTCCGGGGTGAGGTACTTCCTCACGACGCCGTCCCCGGGCGCCGGATCGTGGTCCGGCGCTCCGTCAGCGGCAGCGGTTCCTCCATACCACCCGCGGTCCTTTTCACCTGCGCGTTGACGACCGTCGGCTTGATGAGGTCGTTCGGGGTACAGCCGAAGATGTCACACAGGGCGACCAAGGTGTCCATGCTCATCCGCTGCGGAGGCTGCGTCACCAGCCGGTAGACCTGCTCACGCGACAGGCTCACCCCGCGCTCCGCGAGCAGCGGCACGAGGTCTGAGGTGTGGAACATCTCCTGCTCGGCCATGATCTGCCGCAGCCGCCACTCGTAGCCCATTTTCTTGATCATGTCAGGTCCCAGTCGTCGCCGAGCCGGCGCTTCAGCGAAGCCTCCAGCAGGTGGTTGCGGTACTCGTCGGAGACACCCATGTAGATGGCTGTCGTCGAGCCATGGGAGTGGCCGACCTGCTCCTGCACGAACCGCGCGGGGTAGCCGAACTCCGTCAAATGCGTGATGTAGCTGTGGCGCAGACAGTGCAGATCGAGGGCTCCATCCAGACCGGCCGCGTCCCGAGCTGTGGTGAAGGCTTCGTTGATCGAGCGCGGCGACATCCGCCCCGCCCGCTCGGTCACCCACAAAGCCGGATGCCGGCCCGGCGCCAGCCGGGGACGCACCTCATGCACCCACTCGCCCAGGACGTCGACCACCCAGTCCATCTCCGGCACCAGCAGCACGGTCCGCCGCTTCGGCGGCGCCCCCTTGGACGACTTCCCGTACCGCACCGCCAGCGAGCCGAACTGCCCGAACTGCGGGCTTTTCCGATGCCGTCGCAAGTCCACCAGGTCGACCATGGAGGACTCGGTGCGCCGGGTTCCGTACGCGTAGATCGTCTTCAGCACCGCGGCGTCACGCAGCGCGGTCAGCGTCCCCTTCCGCCCGTGTCCGCGGATTTGGCCCGGCCGGGCATCGGCCGCGTCGAACAGGGCCTGGACCTCGTCGTAGGTCAGCGGCCGACGCCGAGGGTCACCCTCGTACTCCAGCGTGTGCAGGACCGAGTTGGCTTCGTGGAAGACGACCTGCGGCGCCTGCCCGAACCGCTCCCGGCAGGTGTCCACCCATCCGTACCGGCGGTCCAGCAGGTACTCCACGAACAAGGTGATCGTCACCTCGTAGGTCCGCGCTGTCGACATACGGATCGGATCGGCGCCGCTACGCAGGTGCGCGATGAACGCTTCGCCATCCGCTGGCGTCCATTGCCACGGGTACAGCCCCGTGAACACCTCGAACCGGTTGATCAGACGCAGCCGCGGTTCGATCGTCGAAGCCTTCAGGAACCGGGCGTGTTGCTGCCGGGCCCAGCCCTCCTTCATCGCCGTGAACACCGCTGATTCCGGGGCCAGGTGTACGACGTTCGGAGCGAGGAGGAGACGCGCCGAACCGGGTGCCTCAGCGACCATGGCGGCTGTTGTATCAAACGCATCAATGTTGCGTCTATCGCTACCGTCCTGGTTGCGGCTCCGCTGTGACGCCGACGTGGCAAGGGAGTTGGGGGAGTGATCAGCGGAAACGGCGATTCTGGCGAGCCGCACGATGTTGCATTAACTGCAATTCATCGCGTTTTTGTACTTCTCCCAGCCTCTGACCGACGGTTTGTACGCGTCGGTGAGGCTTTTGAAGATGACACCTTCCATCCCTACCGACACCCATGACAGCCACTCGCGCACGGTCTCCGGGTCGGTGGTTGACGGGCACAGCGCCCACGGCGCGGAGAGTCGGCGAGTGGCGAACATCGACTTCAGTGCGGCCCGCCGTCTCCGGTACGGCCACCCGGTTGTAACGGTCCCGGACAGCCTGAGCAGATCGAACGCCACAAAGTGTGCCGGCCACTCCTTAGCTGCCCGGACCGCACCGGCCCCTCGGCGGGCAAGCCGGTTCTGCAGCCGCTCGAAGGCGAGACGACCCGCGGCATCCCATACGACCAGCTCGCCGTCCAACGCCGTCGCATCCGGCAGCTGCTGGGTCCCGGCCGTGATCTCCGGAAACGCCTGCCCCATTTCCGTGCCCCGCCTTGAGCGCAGTACCACCTGGTCCGCATCGACCGAGACGGCTGCCCGGAACCCGTCCCACTTGGGCTCGCCAGCCCAGCCCGGCCGGAGATCAGGGCTGGAAACGGGGGTGCTCAGCATTGGCTCCGGCAGCGTCCATGAGGTCACCCCGGATCCCTTCCACGTCTTACGTCGGGCCGTTGGGTGTCGTGAGAGTCAAATTCCCCGGCTCCGGCTCCAGCGCGTCGACCCCACATGAGGTTCTGGTGGGACAGCAGCTGAACCGGCGGCCTTGATGACGTCCGCCCGTCGTTGGTGTCCGAGCAGCGCTTCGGGACGTGAGGCCTGGCAGGCGGTGCCGAGGGGAGTTGATTGTGCGGCCCCCTCTTTGGGTGGTTCTTCAGCACAGGGGGCCGCACGGAGTGCGGCGTCGAGTGGCGCGCCTCTGCCTTCCATGATGACGGACGCACCACTACTGGCGGTCAGAAGTGATGTATCAGCCCTAAAGTGCTGAATCTTCAGCCGATCTGCTCTCGCTGTAGGGGTGGCGAGCGGTAGCGCACGGTGGCGTTGTGGCCCATTGTTCCGTAACTCCATGATCACGTGGCGTGGTTGACCGGGGCGAGGTCATGCTGGCGGTCCTTCCTGACAGCGCTTCAGCACCGTTGTCAGAAAGGGCTGTTGCTGCCATCGCTACAGAAATCGAGTGCAATGTTGAGTAAGAAGGTGGTGACCGTCGCCGTGCTTGCGGCGGTCCTCACGTGGAGCACGATCATGATCGTGCTGGGGCACGCGGCGGCTGCTGCTGTTCTGTTGCCCTCCCTCGGTCTGCTCGTCCAGCAGATCGTCCAGGCCCTCACAGCCTCTGGCGGCCCCGCCCGCTCGGCTGATGTCGGTCCGGCCGGGACGGATGGCCAGGAGGGAACGCGATGATGTCCCTTCCCGGGCCGGCCCACCAGCCCTCGCCCCTGCACACCACCGCCAAGCGGGGCCGGCCGCCAGCCCCGATCTCCCCCGACGCGGGTCTCTCCCACTGCGCCTGGCTCGAGCCCGTCCGCAACTCCCTCTTCGCGAGCGGCCTCACCCTTGACGACCTCGTCGTGCGCTCCGGCTACTCCAAGACCCGTATCAGCCAGCTCCTGCGCGGCAACGACTACTACCCGCCCTGGGAGATCACCTTCAGCGTCACCCGCGCCCTGGGCCTGCCCACCCGGCCGCTGCGCCGCCTGTGGGCCGCGGCCGCCCGGGAAGCCCACAAAGGAGACGACTGGATCAAAAACTGTATAGAACAGGTCGCGCATCAGGGAGAGGAACCGCCCCTGTCCTACCAGGCCTTTACCGACGACGTCCAGGGCGTCTACACCGCCTACGCCCGCGCCTTCCTCCTTACCGACCAACGCGCCCGCTGGGTCGTCTCCGAAGCCTTCGACATCCTCTGGGTCTGCTGGGACACCGCCACCACCAGCGACAACATCCACCGCTACGCCTGGCACCTGCTGCGCTCCCGCGTCATGCTCCGCGCACCCCGCCACCGCGACGGCCGCCCCGACCTGCGCGCAGCCGTGTTCTCCACCCGCGAGGTCCACGACTATCCCGCAGCTCCCGGGCACCTCGTCGTCTTCACCGAACTCATCGACCTCTTCGACGCCATCGCCCGCCTACCCGAAGACCAGATGGACGTCGCCGTCCTGCAGTACCTATGCGGCACCCCCCACCAGGCCATCGCCCACGTCCTCGGCATCGCCCCTGCCCTCACCCACGCCGTCGACCACCACGCCCGCGCCACAGTCGAAGCCCTTCTCACCACCCCGACCCCGGAGCGACCCCGCCCGCTATGACTGCCATCGACCAGCTCCTTGCCCGCGCCCGCCTCCACCCCCAGCCCGACGTCCCCGACGACACCATCCCCTATGAAGACACCCCCTACCCCGCCAACCCCCGCCCCCCCCC
>NZ_JOEZ01000018.1 GCF_000721175.1 Streptomyces anulatus | reverse complement strand
GATCGAGACCCTAGACAAGCCTCATCGTTGCAGCTCAGAAGGCACTTTCGCTTTTCCGATCATGATCCGGACGCAACCCCAGATGAAACGCGCAGGCTAGATAAAGCCGAGGAGCACCAAGCGGCGACGAGTTGCGGGATGTATCCACGAACCACATGAGCGTCGGTAGCTTTGCTCGCCCCAAGGTTCGGGGCCGGCACACGGTTGATCTGCCAGATCTACTGTTTGATGCACCGCGGGCCGACCTGCGTGTTCAGCGTCTCCACCCGTGCAGCAGGCCGCCGACCATCAGAAGAGCCGAGTACGCCTCGGTCTTGGTCGTCTTCGTGATCTCCGGATGTGCTCCCAGGTCGCACATGAACTTGAGAGCCAGCCGTACCAGTTCGACGCGCGGCGGGTAGCCGACGTCCGTCATCCGCGACTCCTTGCGGAGCGCCCTCGCCACCGCTTCAACGTCTGCCGTCTCGTCCTCGTCGTCAGCCTTCTTGCCGACGAGCACCGCGAGGGTCTGACGGAGCGCTTCTACGGTGTGGCGCCACTTCTCGTTGCCGTACTGCTTCTCGGCGTCGCGGTAGTAGTCGAGAGCTTCGGCGAACTCTGCTGACAGGTTGCCGTCGGGTACGTCCAGCTCGATCAGGAGCAGGCGGCGGTACTGCATCTGCTCAAGGATCGCCGCCCAGTTGCTGTGGCTGATCTCGTACTCGATACTGCCGACCCCGATGCGTTCGAGGTTGCCGTCTGTCAGGGCCGTGCCGGTGACTTCCAACCGGAACTTGATCCCGCCCGTGCGGTGCTCCTCAATGATCTGGAGCTGCTTGTGGTCGAGGTCGACAACCAGAACGAACGTCGCCGTGGCCGCGAGGCTGTGCAATGTGACGGGCGACGACTCGACGGGCCCTGACCCCGGATTTTGGACACCGTAGACACTTGGATCTTGATGGTCCAGGAGAACGGAGTCCCCGTGGGGATGAAGCACTATCCCGCCGAGTTCAAGGCGGACGCGGTCGCGTTGTACCGGTCGAGGCCGGGTGCGACGATCAAGTCGGTCGCCGGTGATCTCGGGGTGAACACCGAGACGCTGCGGAACTGGATCCGTGCCGCCGACGGACGCCGTTCCGGCGCCCACTCCGTGCCGCCGGCCGCTGCACAGTCCGTCGGTGGCGCGGTTCAGGAAGAGCTGGCCGCCGCACGGAAGAGGATCCGCGAGCTCGAAGAAGAACGCGACATTCTCCGCAAGGCGGCCCGGTATTTCGCGACGGAGACGCGCTGGTGACCCGCTGCCAGTTCGTTGACGATCACCAGCGCCGGTTCGGCGTCAAGCGGCTCTGCGACATCCTGGGCATCGCCCGCTCGACGTTCTACTACTGGCGCCGCACCGCCCCTGCCCGGGCGGCCCGCGAGGCCGCCGACGCCCGGCTCGCAGTCCGGATGCGCACGGTCCATCAGGACTCCGACGGCACCTACGGAGTCCCGAGGGTCACCGCCGAGCTCCGCGACGGCGACGGCCTGGCGGTGAACCACAAGCGCGTCGCGAGGATCATGCGGACCATCGGCCTCGAAGGGGTCCGTCTCCGCCGTCGGCACCGCACCACCGTCCCGGACCCGGCCACGGCGAAGGCCCCGGACCTCATCGGCCGGGACTTCACCGCCGAGGTTCCGAACGCGAAGTACGTCGGCGACATCACCTACCTCGCCGTCGGCGGCGGGAAGTTCTGCTACCTCGCGACCGTGATCGACCTGTACTCGCGCCGTCTGGCCGGGTGGGCGATCGCCGATCACATGCGAACTGACCTTGTCACCGACGCCCTCGCGGCCGCGGTCCGGACTCGCGGCAGCCTCGCCGGAGCGGTCATGCACACCGACCACGGAGCGCAAGGTGAATTCAACTGGTCGTCGCAACACTTTGATCTCGGAGGTGTGCGACGTGGCCACGGCGGACTGGAGTTTGAAGACAAGCGATGTTCCGGAGGGTCGGCGTCGGCAGTGGCGCGCTGATCGTGCGTTGCGGCCGGCGATGCGTTCACCGGGGCGGCCTGATCCGTCTCGAGTCGTGCAGCGCCAGTTCTGGCGGCTGATCGCCACGGGGGTCACGACGGTGGAGGCGTCGTTGGCGGTCGGGGTGTCGTGGCCGGTGGGTGCGAGGTGGTTCCGCCACGCTGGCGGCATGCCTCCGATCTCGTTGGCCCAGCCCACGGGCCGGTACCTCG
This sequence comes from Streptomyces anulatus, assembly GCF_000721175.1. Classification (GTDB taxonomy): domain Bacteria; phylum Actinomycetota; class Actinomycetes; order Streptomycetales; family Streptomycetaceae; genus Streptomyces; species Streptomyces anulatus_C. The sequence continues at coordinate 209,621 of NZ_JOEZ01000018.1, read as the reverse complement.
CGTTCGAGGAGCGCGAGGAGATCGCGATCCTCAGGGCGATGGACAAGGGCGTGCGCGAGATCGCCCGCGCCCTGGGGCGTGACCCCGGGACGATCTCTCGCGAACTGCGCCGCAACGCCGCCACGCGCAGCGGCAAGCAGGAGTACCGCGCGACGGTCGCCCAGTGGAAGGCTCAGGAGGCGGCCAAGCGCCCGAAGAGCGCGAAGCTCCTGGAGAACGAACGGTTGCGTGAGTACGTGCAGGAGAGGCTTTCCGGGAACGTTCATCGACCTGACGGGACGGTCGTCGAAGGACCGCGGACACCCCCGTGGAAGGGGCTGAACAAGCCGCACCGGCAGGACAGAAGATGGGCGACGGCATGGAGCCCGGAGCAGATTTCACACCGGCTCCTTGTCGACTTCCCCGATGATGGGTCCATGCGCATCAGCCACGAAGCGATCTACCAGGCGCTGTTCATCGAGGGTCGTGGCGCGCTCAAGCGGGAACTGGTCACGTGCCTGCGTACCGGTCGGGCGCTGCGGACTCCCCGGGCGCGCTCGCAGAACAAACCGCAGGGGCACGTCACCGCCGATGTCGTCCTCAGCGAACGCCCCGCCGAGGCCGCAGACCGCGCGGTCCCCGGACATTGGGAAGGCGATTTGATCATCGGGACGGGCCGCTCCGCGATCGGCACGCTGGTCGAGCGCAGCAGCCGCTCCACACTCCTGGTGCACCTTCCCCGGCTCGAGGGCTGGGGTGAGAATCCGCCCGTGAAGAACGGCCCCTCGCTCGGGGGCTACGGCGCGACCGCGATGAACGCGGCACTCATCACGTCGATGACGCAGCTGCCCGAGCAGCTACGCAAGACCCTCACCTGGGACCGCGGGAAGGAACTCTCCGGCCATGCCCAGTTCGCTCTCGATACCGGGACGAAGGTGTTCTTCGCCGATCCGCACTCGCCCTGGCAGCGACCGACGAACGAGAACACGAACGGGCTGCTGCGTCAGTACTTCCCGAAAGGCACTGATCTCTCCCGCTGGTCGTCCACGGACCTCGAAGCCGTCGCCATGGCAATCAACAACCGGCCCCGCAAGATCCTCGGCTGGCGGACACCGGCCGAGGTCTTCGAAGAGCAGCTACGCTCGCTGCAACAGCCCGGTGTTGCAACGACGGGTTGAACTCGCCCAATACACGAGCCGGGCCTTCGCCGAAGCCTGCAGGTCAGCCGGGGTCCGACAGAGCATGAGCGCAGTCGGTTCCAGCGCGGACAACGCACTGGCGGAGTCGTTCAACGCGACCTTCAAAAGGGAGACGCTGCAAGGGCGAAAGGGCTGGACCAACGAGCGCGAGGCCCGGCTCGACGCCTTCCGTTGGCTGACCCGATACAACACCCGACGTCGGCATTCCCGGCTCGGACAGCGATCTCCCATCGTCTTCGAGAACACCTTCCACTCAACATCAACTAGCCTGGCCCGAGCCGCATAGACGTGTTCAAGATCCGGGGGCAAGGCCCCTCACCCTCGACGAGGACGTGGTCTGGGCGGTCGACGTCGCCGACGGCATGGCAGCACTGTGGATCAACATGCTGCTCAATCACGGGCAACGACTCGTCTATCTACCGGGTCTGGCGGTCAATCGGGCATCCGCCGGCTATCGGGGCATGGGCAAGACCGACGCTAAGGATGCGACGGTTATCGCTGATCAGGCCCGGATGCGCCGGGACCTGACGGCCCTGCAGCCTGACGATGAGAATGTCGTTGAGCTCAGAATTCTCACCGACCGTCATTCTGACCTCACTGCGGACCGCACGCGCCGGGTCAACCGTCTCCGCGGCCAACTCATGAGTATCTTCCCCGCACTGGAACGCGTGCTGGATCTCGGTAACGCCAGCCCGCTGATCCTCCTGAGCGGCTATCAGACCCCAGCTGCCCTGCGCCGCACCGGCCGCAACCGGCTGCAGACGTGGCTCAGGAATCGTAAAGTCCGGGGCGCCGACGCCCTCGCCGAGACCGTCCTGGAGGCAGCCGGACGTCAGCACACCGCTATCCCTGGAGAGAAGATCACCGCAGAAGTGATTCACACCCTGGCGAAGGAAGTGATCGCTCTCAACGAGCAGATCGCACAGATCGGCAAGCTCATCGCCGCTCGGTTTCGCGAACACGAGCTCGCCAAGGTGATCTCCAGCATGCCCGGGATCGGGCCACTGCTGGGTGCCGAGTTCCTGGCGGCTACCGCCGGTGACATGAGCCGTTTCGGCAGTTCCGACCGCCTCGCCAGCTTCGCGGGGGTCGCTCCGGTGCCCCGAGATTCCGGCAACGTCAGCGGCAATCTGCACAGGCCCCGGCGCTACCACCGTGGCCTCCAGCGAGTCTTCTACACCTCCGCGCTGATCAGCATCCGCAGTTGTGACGAGTCTCGTCGCTTCTACGAACGCAAGCGCGCTGAAGGCAAACGGCATACCCAAGCCGTCCTCGCTCTGGCCCGGCGACGGGTGAACGTTCTTTGGGCCCTGATCCGTGACGGACGGTGCTTTGAACGTGAACTCCCCGTCACACCAGCGGCTTGACAACAACATTAGGAGGTGTTTGCTGCCCGTCTTCCGCCGGTCGACCGGCGACGGACCCGTGTTGGGTCCCCCTTTTTCGCGCGGATGTGGGAACCATCCACGCACGCCCGCGACCAGTCGAGCTCGCCGACCGCGTTCAGTTCGGCGAGCAGGACCCGGTGCAGCCGGTCGAAAACCCCTGCCTTCTGCCATCGGTCCAGCCGCCGCCAGCATGTCTGCCCCGAGCCGAACCCCAGCTCCAACGGCAGCAGTTGCCAGGCAATGTTGTTGTAGAGGACGAACAGGATGCCTTGCAGGCAGAGCCGGTCCGACACCGGCCGCGGTCCCGGCGACCGATCCGGCCACGGCGGCAGCAACGGCTCGATCAACGCCCACAACTCATCGTCCACGATCCACGGTCGAGTACCCACACCTTCACGAACGGCCGAATCGTCACACCGGTTACGCCCCACCAGCACACCTTAGCAAGATCGCGTTACGAGCCCGTAGGGGACGGGAGTCGCCCAAGTGCTACCAGTCGGCCCTGGCCGCGCTGCGTCGGCCGGGGGCGTAGCGCGAAGATGCCACCGCCCCGGGGGGAGCGGTGGCACCGTCATGTCGTCAGCTCAAGGTCACCCGACCGGAATCACCCGGGGGAGCGTGGAGTCCACGGTGTTGCCGCTGCCGTCCTCGGCCGTGACACGGACACCAAGGAACCCACCGAACTTCAGCGCCGTGTGCGGTGCGAGGAACCCGTAGCTCCCGTGGTGACCGACGACCAGGACCTGCTTCCAGGTCGCGCCGTTGTCGGCAGTGACCCAGGCGCGAACCTTGCGCAGCCCCTCGACCGCCCCCGTGACATCGGCCTTCACCAGCAGCGGGAGGCCGGCCCGTGCCTGGTTGAGGTTGTTCAGTGGTGCGTCGAGCGACACGTTGAGCAGGTTCACCGGGTTCGCTGTGTCACCGGCGCCGCCAGCGGTGAAGGTCCACTTGGAGGTCGCCTCGCCGCCCATCGGGAAGATGCCGGCGGAGGTGTACGTGCGGCTCAGCTCGTACGAGGCCTTGCCGGCGTCGGCGAAGGTCTTGTCGATCAGCGAGCCCCGGTCGGCGACCAAGGTTCCGTCGCGGTAGAGCCGGGTCGTGGTCTGGACACGCTGGGGGGAGTTGAAGTCGCCGTTCTGCCCGACGCGTCCCCCCGGGTTGACGCTGTCGTCCATCTTCAGCTGGAGGCGCGCGCCGGTGGACTGGCCGGTGGCGAGCACGGAGAACGGCCCGTCGAGCCAGGTGTACTTCGTGCTGGTGCCCGGCCGGTAGGTGAACTGCGCCGGCGTGTAGTTCATCGACACACCCCCTGGTTGCGGTAGCTGAACCGCAGCCAGGTCCGGTCCTCGGCCTGGATGTACTCGGTACGTTCCCGGGGCACCATCACCCAGGACGGCGAAGACGAGTTGAGGCCGCCCAGGCCGGTGCCGTAGACCGTGCTGCCCTCCTGGTAGCGGAGCTTCTCGTTCAGTCCCCGGTAGGTCGTACGAACCTTGGCGAACGTCTCGACCTCGTCGCGGGTCAGCCGTCGCTCGGGGTCGTCGCCGACCTCGGTCTCGGCGTACGCAGCGTCGTAGAGGGCGGAGGCGTCGCCCACGGCGTTGTCGCTGTCCGCGTCGGCCAGGCGCCAGCGCTCGTTGAACGCGACCTTGCCGAGGTGGGGTTCGGTGGTGGGCGTGATCCAGAGCGCGTCCTTCGGGAAGGCTCCGTAGGCGCCGTCGGCCAGCATGCTGTGCCGGATGCCGAACTTGCCGTCGTCGGTCGTACGGCTCAGGTTGCCGGCCATGAACTCGGGCCTGGTGTCCTTGCCCTCCAGGGACGCGGTCCAGCGCCGGGCCTTGCGGGCGTCGAAGACCAGCTCGTTCGAACCGGCCTTTAGGTCGGCGCTGACGATGGCGATCTGGCGGACTCCGTCGATGGTCATCCCGATCATCGCCAGACCCATGTAGCGGCCCTCTGGGACCCGCAGGTCGCGGGTGCCCTCGGCGCGGACCTCGGCGTTCACGGCGGCGCCGCTGTCTGCGTTGAGCAGGGAGATCTGGGCGGCCGCGGGCTTTCCGGCGCGGTCGAGCGTGGTGACCTTGAGGGACTGTGCCCGGTCCAGGAGCAGCGGGACGCGCAGCGCCTGGCCGCCTTCTGCCGGAAGCGCCGTCAGGGAGCCGGTGTAGGTGCCGGTCGGCGTGCCTGTGGCATCGACGGTGAGGTTGACCTCGGCGGACTCATCGGCGCCCAACGTCACGGCGGACGTCGAGAGCTTCAGGAGGCCGGCCGGAGCGGGCGAACCGGTCGCGGCCAGCGTGCCCGTGAGGTCCAGGGCGACGGTCACGCCGCCCTTGTTGGTGAGCTTCACGGTACGGGTCGCGGTGCCGTCGGCGACGTCCAGGCGCCCGAAGTCCAGGGCGCCCGCGTCGGCCACGACGGTCTGCTTCAGCGCGGCGGGAAGGTTCAGCACACCGGTGCCGACGTCGTACAGCGACTGGCCGTTCAGCGGAGCGGTCGTGGTGCCCATCAGTGTGTGCTTGAGCTGGTCCGGGGTCCAGTCGGGGTGCTCCTGGGCCAGCAGGGCCGCGGCTCCGGCGATGTGCGGGGCGGCCATCGACGTACCGGACAGTGCCGTGTACGCCGGGTCCGACTGCACGGTGCCGAGGTTCGTGCCGGTGGCACGGGCCGCGACGACGTTGACGCCGGGGGCGGCTATCTCCGGCTTGACCGTTCCGTTGAAGGACGGGCCGCGGCTGGAGAACGAGGCGGTGCCGCCGGCGAAGTCCACCGCGGCTACCGACAGGGCGTGCGGGGCGATCGAGGGGGCCGAGACGGTGCTGATGTTCGGGCCGCTGTTACCGGCCGACACCACGAAGAGTGTGCCGGACGAGGTGGCCAGTGCTTCGAGGGACTGGGTGACCGGGTCGGTGCCGTTCGTCGGTCCGCTGCCCAGCGACATGTTGACGACCTTCGCACCCTGTGCGACAGCCCACTCCATACCGGCGATGACCTGCGAGTCCGAGCCGGAGCCGTCATCGCCGAGGACCTTGCCGACGATCAGGTCGGCGTCCGGCGCGACGCCGGACCGGAGGCCCGGCGCACCCGCGCCGCTGCCTGCCACGGTCGCCGCGACATGGGTGCCGTGGCCCTGCTTGTCGAGCGTGCTGCCACTGCCCGAGAAGTCCTTGGTCTCACTGATCCGGCCCGCGAGGTCGGGATGGGTCTGGTCGCCGCCGGTGTCGAGCACGGCGACCTTGACGCCCTTGCCGGTACGACCGGACTGCCAGGCGGTGTCGGCGCCGATCTGGGTGAGGTTGCGATCGAGCGCGTCGGCGTGGACCTTGCCGTCCAGCCAGATGCTCTCGACACCCTTCAGCTCGCCCTTGGTTTCCAGAGCCTCACCGAGCTCGGCCGCGTCGTCCTTGTCGAGGGCCGCCGTGCTCGCCTTCAGCGAGCGGAAATCGCGCTCGGCGGGCAGCAGACCGTCGTCGGACATGGCCTGCGGCCGCTCGGCGCCGGAGCGCCGCACGATAAGCGGCAGTGCGTCGGCACGGGAGTCGTCGTACCCGTCGCGAACCAGGCCGTCGACGTTGAACAGCTGCGGGTCCAGGACGGAGCCCACCTTGCCGATGACGTCGCTCGGGTAGAAGACGTAAGTCCGGGGCACTCACGCGCAGCACCTTCAGCAGGGCCGGAGCACCGTTGCGAGCAGACCGAAGATGGCAGTGACGTATGCGTGAACGGTGCCGACGGACATCCCCAAGCCCGCCGCGATGCGCGTGAGGGTGTCGTGACGGCGCGCAAGTAGGCCCGAGCGACCAGGACAGTCCGGTTCCGCGAAATCCGGTCGCCCACGTCTGGTTAGCGAGTGCGCAGAATGCCCTCAGTGGGTCGGAACTCCACCCATCCACGCCTGACGACCCATCAGTAAACTCAGCAAGAGGTCAGCACAACCCCCGCCAAAGACCGCCTCGCACGGCCAAAAGCCGCCGAGGCAGAATCGCACTGCGCCGTGCTTGACGTGGGAAAACGCAGGTAACAGGCACAGTGCTAGCATCGCCTCCCAGTACTCGTGAAGATGGTCCACAACGGCATCGAGTACGCGGACATGCAGCTGATCGCCGAGGCGTACGACCTGCTGCGCGCCGTCGCCGGGTACTCCCCCGCGCAGATCGCCGACGTCTTCCGTACGTGGAACACCGGGCGGCTGGACTCGTACCTCATCGAGATCACGGCGGAGGTCCTCGCCCACACGGACGCGGCGACCGGGAAGCCGTTCGTCGACATCGTGCGGGACCGGGCGGAACAGAAGGGCACCGGGCGCTGGACCGTGCAGATCGCCCTCGACCTCGGGGTCCCGGTGTCGGGGATCGCCGAGGCGGTCTTCGCCCGGTCGCTGTCCGGCCACGCCGACCTGCGGGAGGCGGCGCAAGACCTCCCGGGGCCCGCCCCGAAGCCGCTGGACGGGGCGGCGGCCGCAGCGTTCGCGGACCGGGTGGAGCAGGCCCTGTACGCCTCCAAGATCGTCTCGTACACACAGGGCTTCCACCAGATCAGGGCGGGCAGCGAGGCCTACGGCTGGGGCATCGGCCTCGGCTCCGTGGCGGCGGTCTGGCGGGCGGGCTGCATCATCCGGGCGGCGTTCCTGGACCGCATCCGCGCCGCCTACGACTCCCGGCCGGATCTGGTCAGCCTGCTCTCCGACAAGGAGTTCGAACAGGAGATCGGCGCGGCACAGGACGACTGGCGGGCGGTGGTGGCCGAGGCTGTGCGCCAGGGCGTGCCGACCCCGGGCTTCGCCGCCGCGCTTGCGTACTACGACGGGCTGCGTGCGGACCGGCTGCCCGCGGCGCTCACCCAGGGGCAGCGGGACTTCTTCGGGGCGCACACCTACCGGCGTACGGACCGGGAGGGTTCGTTCCACACGCTCTGGGGCGGCGACCGGTCCGAGATCGAGGCGGGCTGAGCCGGCCGGCGCTCGGGGCCGGTCCAGTGCTCCCCCGGCCGCTCCGTCCCGGGTGCGGCCGACGCAGGACGTGGCTTGGTGGCTGCGAGCCCGTTCACGATCGCGAGTGCCCTCTTTCACCGTCGTAGAAGCCCTGTCTCACCGTCGTCAAGGCCCTGTTTCACCGTCGTCAAGGCCTTTGTTTCACCGTCGTAGTGGAGTGCGTGCATGCCCGACGCCGTCCGGGGGCGCTCACCCGCGCGGGGCCGGGCAGCCGAGCGCCCCCGTGCCGCCGAAGACCCGGGGGCAGCCATCAGGGACTCTGGCCGTATGACGCAGACGACTCCCGCACACCACGAGAACGGCACGGCACCGCCCGCCGCCCGCTTTGACGCCGCCGTCCGAGCGGCCGTCCAGCAGGGGCTGCTGGGCGAGGACGGCCCGGTCGCCGGATTCATCGACACGGAAGGGGTACGCGCCTCCGTCGGGACCCTGCACGACGCCTTCGCCGCCACACCCGGGGTGCTGCACACGTTCGCGGCCAAGGCCTGCTCCCTCATCCCGGTGCTGCGCCTGCTCGCCGACTGCGGCATGGGCTGCGAGGTGGCGAGCCCCGGTGAACTGCGCCTCGCCCTGGAGGCCGGGTTCGCCGCGTCCCGGATCGTCCTGGACTCCCCCGCCAAGACCCGCGAGGAGATCCGGCTGGCGCTCGCCCTCGGCGTGGCCGTCAACGCCGACAGCCTCGACGAACTGCGCCGCATCGACGCACTCCGGAACCCGGGCACCGCCTCGGTACTCGGGCTGCGGGTCAATCCCCAGGTGGGCGGAGGCGCGATCGGACCGATGAGCACGGCGACGGACACGGCGAAGTTCGGAGTGGCGCTGCGCGACCCCGGGGCCCGCGAGGCGATCGTGGGGGCCTTCCGGGAGCGGCCGTGGCTCACCCGTCTGCACGCCCATGTCGGCTCGCAGGGGTGCCCGTTGGAGCTGATCGCGGCCGGGGTGGCGCAGACGTACGAGCTGGCCGAGGAGATCAACGCGACGCTGGGCGTCCGACAGGTCACCAGTCTGGACATCGGCGGCGGACTTCCGGTCAACTTCGCCGACGAGACCGTGCACCCCGCCTACACGGACTACGTGGCGGCCCTGACGGCGGCGGCCCCCGGCCTCTTCTCCGGGCGCTACCTTCTGGTCACGGAGTTCGGACGGTCGCTGCTGGCGAAGAACGGGTTCATCGGGGCCCGGGTCGAGTACACGAAGGACGCCGGGGGCCGCCGGATCGCGCTGACCCACGCGGGTGCGCAGACCGCCACCCGCACCGTCCTGATGCCCGACGCCTGGCCGCTGCGGATCGGGGCGTTCGGCCCGGACGGCAACCCCAAGACGGGCCCGGTGCTGCCGCAGGACATCGCGGGGCCGTGCTGCTTCGCGGGGGACGTGGTGGCGTACGGGAGGGAGCTGCCGGAACTGGCCGAGGACGACGTGGTGGTGCTGTACGACACGGGGGCGTACTACTTCTCCACGCCGTGGGCGTACAACAGCCTGCAGCGACCCGCGGTGTACGGATTCCGGACGGTGGCGGGGCAGAGCACGACCGGGCAGGGCGGGCCGGGGCACGACGGGGCGGCGGTGACGTTCACGACGGTGCGGGACGCGCAGTCGATGGACGCCATCGCCGCGGAGAGCGGTCTCGCGCACGCGGACGCGCTGATCGAGCGGGGCGTCTGAGCGAGCGGACGCGCTGAGCGGTCAGAGCACCTGAGCGGTCGGGGCGGTATACCGGTAGGCCGGGGCCGCCTGGCCGACCACGCCGGCCTCGATCCGCGGCGTCGACGGACAGATCACGGGACAGGCGCACTACGCCACCCGGGCCGTGCTCGAAAGCCTGCCGGCCACGACGTTCCACCAGGCTCCGACCCTCGACGCAACGGCCGGCCGGCGACACGGCCCGCCTCGGTCCGGCCGAGGCGGGCCGAGGCGGGCCCTCGGTCACGTCCCGGCGGGCTGGGGCTCGGGTTCCGGAGCCGGTACGGGGTCCGGTCCGGGGGCCGGCGGCTGCGGGATCGGGTCCGGCGCAGGACCTGGCGGCACCGGCCCGGGCCCCGGCGGCACGGGCGGCGGACCGGGCACCGGAGTGGGCGGGCCCGGTACGGGCGGAGGCGTCGGCGAGGGCGGTACGGGGTCGGGGTACGGATGGGTCATCGCTTTCCTCCACAACTGCACGAACAGGACAGATGGAACTCTCCTCCACCGTCTCCCGGTGCGGCTGCCCGCGCCTGCCGAGTCCACACGTACGCCCGGCGACAGCGGCGCACGCAGCCGTGCCGGCGCGGTCCGGCCCGCCCGGAGCGGGCAGGACTCGGGCAAGGTGCCCGAGTCCTGCCAGGTCGCCGTGACCACCACCGTCGACACGAAAGGTGCCGGAGTCGGCCCCGGGCCGCCTACTGGGCGCCTGACCCGCCCCGGGACGCGTGGTGCCGGGGTGCGGACCGGTCAGAACAGCTCGGGGTGGTTCCTGAGCTGCCGCTCCGCCTCCTGGACGAGCTCGGCCGGCGCCTCGGGCGCCTCGTCGGGGTGGCGCTGCGCCCACTTCGCCGCGTAGGGGCACAGCGGAACGACGGGGACGCCCTCGCGGGCGGCCATGGCGTAGAACTCCCGCACGAGCGCTCCTGCGACGCCCTTGCCCTCGTGTTCGGGCCGGACGACGGTGTGCACGGCCACGAGCGCGCCGGGAGCCGGGTCCATGACGAAGTACGCGATGGTCCCGGCCGACTCGCCGCCCTCGTACGCCACGAGGTTGCCGTGCTCCCGGTCGTCCCTGATCTCTACGGCTGCGTTCTCCGCCATGGCTCCTGCTCTCTCGCTCGTCGACGCGGACGGCGCTCGTCCGGAAACGCGGACGGGGCCTCAGCCGCCCGCGACGACGGCCTGCGGGCTCCGCTCCGTACGGGTCCCGGGCACCGGAGCCGAGGTGTCGGTGCCGAGCGCCACGATCCGGTTGTCCGCGTCCACGTGCACGACCCGCGGCACGAGGGCACGGGCCTCCGCGTCGTCGACCTGTGCGTAGCTGATCAGGATGACCAGGTCACCGGGGTGCACGAGGTGTGCGGCCGCGCCGTTGATCCCGATGACACCGGAGCCGCGCTCGCCCTCGATGACGTACGTCTCCAGGCGGGCGCCGTTGTCGATGTCAACGATATGGACCAGCTCGCCGGGCAGCAGGTCGGCGGCGTCCATCAGGTCGGCGTCGATCGTCACGGAACCGACGTAGTGCAGGTCGGCCTGGGTGACGGTGGCCCGGTGGATCTTGGACTTGAACATGGTACGAAACATGAAAATGCTCCCGATTCGTCTGCTCCCTGCCCGCTGATAGCAGGTCAAGGGCGGTTTCCGGAGAATACAACGAGTCGCATTGCAGTCAGCTGTGTGCCCAGGTGTTCCAGGGGCCAGCGGCCCCGCCGACCTGGCGGCGGCCGGGGCCGAGGCCGCCCTCCCGGCTGAGCTCCGTCACCCGGCTCAGCCTCCCCGGACCGGCTTCGGCTCAGGTGCCCGTGCGCGTCGGGGCTCGGCGGGCACCGTGTCGACAGGTCGAGTCACGTGCCGGCCCTGGCCGCGTCGACCGCCGCCCGCACGGTGGGATATACGCGCCTCAGTTCCGCCCTGGCCTCGGCTGTGCGCAACACGTCCCTCACCTGCCCCGTGTCACGGGCAAGCAGGAGCCGGACTCCGAGGGCCTCGAGCTCCCCGGCCACGTTGTCGAGCATGCGTACGGCGCTGACGTCGACGAAGGGAATCGACTCGGCGTCGATCACGACCGCCGTCACCTCCTTCCGGGCGGCAACCCTGCGGACCTCGGATCGGATCCGCTCCACGTTGGCGAAGTAGATGCCGCCCTCGACGCGCAACACGGTCAGGCCCGGGATCCTGCGGCTGTCCGCGCACCTGTCGAGCGCGGCGAAGTGTCCGTTCCCGGGCAGCTGCCCCAGCTCGCTGATGACTGGACGCGAGGAGCGGTAGAGCAGCAGAAGCAAGGAGACGCCGATGCCGATGAACAGGCCGGGCAACGTGTCGAACGCCATCACCCCGAGCATCGCCGCGATCGCGGCGAGGAAGTCGGGCCGCGCGGCGACGCCGTAGGCCTGGCCGAGCCTGCGGGTGAAGACGCGGTAGAGAGAGACCAGCGAGGGGATGTCGACCAGCTCGACCACCGCCGCGATCACCACCCCCGCGAGCACCGCCTCGGGGAGCTTCTCGAAGAGGCCGGTGAGGAAGAGGAGCGTGATCACGGTCAGGGCGGCCGCGAAGATGCCCGAGAGCTGGGTGCGCGCGCCCGCCGACCAGTTGACGGCGGTCTTGGAGAGGCTGCCGTTGACCACCATGCCGCTGGACAGACCGGCGCCGACGCCGGCGGCCCCGAGCCCGATCAGCTCGCTGTTGGCGTCGACCTCGTAGTGGCCGCGGGCGGCGTAGTTCCTCGCCGCTCCGAGTCCCTCGGCGAAGGCGACGAGCAGCACGCCCACGCTCCCGGCGACCAGGTCGCCGAGGTCGTCGAGCGAGACGTCGGGGAAGCCGAACGAGGGCAGGCCGGCCTCGACGCTGCCGACGACCTCGACACCGTGGTCCTCCAGGCCGAAGCCCGCTGCCGCCGCGATTCCCAGCGCCACCGCGATGAGGGAGCCGGGCATCATCGGGGCGACCCGCTTGAGAACAAAGATGAGTGCGAGGCTGCCGATGCCGACCAGGACGGTGAGGCCGCTGGTTCCTCCGAGGTCCTTGATCAGGGCCCAGATCTTCTCGAAGAAATCGCCCGACCCGCCCTCGACACCGAACAGCTTCGGCAGCTGGCCCGCGATGATCGTCAGCGCCAGGCCGACGATGAAGCCCTTCAGCACGGGCTCGGAGATGAAACCGGCGAGGAAACCGAGACGCAGCAGTCCGGCCAGGCGCGCCGCGATGCCCACCGTGAGGGCCAGTGCCGCCGTCATCAGGCGCACTCCCGCTCGTCGTCGTCGTGCACGACGAGGAGGGCGAACTGAGGAGATCGCAGCATCTCGATGTCGATGTCCACGTCGTCGTTGCCGGCCGCGAAGCGCGGTGATCGGCCGGTGCGGGCGAGGATGTACTCCGGCTCCTCGCGCCTTCGGATCACCGCAGCCGCACGCCGCGATCAGTCAACCGCCTCGATCTCGCCCGGCCGCCAGGTCCTGTCGAAGAACGGCTGAAGGGGACTGTAGAGCCGCAGGACCGGAAACCATCCCTTGTCCGGCATCGTCTGGATCCAGTTGCCTTCCGGCACGCCGTCGGGCCGGTCGGGCCCGAAGTGGACCGTCGTCGTGCCGTCGGCATCAGCGATCGCTGCCGGGCTCGGGTAGGCCTGGCTGCCGGCCCGGGGGAATCGTTGCGGCGTGTCGAGCATCGAGCGCGTCTGGTTGTCGTACACGGTGCACGACCAGAACCTGGCGGCGGGGATGTCCGGCGGCAGCACCAGACGGTAGTTCCTGCCGCCGTCGAGGGGCCGGCCGTCCCGGTCGGCGAACGCGAACACATACTGCGAGCCGATACCGGTCAGCGCCGTCGAGAACGCCGGGCTGATGCCCACGGCCAAGTACCACCACCAGGCCCGCAGGTTGAGCTTCCGGGCGCCGTCGCTCGGGCAGGGCTCGACGCCCGTGTCGGTGACCCTCGCCGGTGGGGTCATGAAGTCGTAGCCTGATGCCATCAGGCCGTTGAGCCACTGGGAGGAGGCGCCGTAGTAGTGCGCTCCCTCCGCCGGTCGCGGGAGGACGGCGAGCGTGCGGGCCGTGGCGTTCCCCACCGCGGCCGCTTCGGTGAGGATCTTCTTCATACGAGCGTCCGGCTGGAAGGGTTTGCCCTTGACGATCCCGATCGCGGCGAGAGCACCGGCGATCTCGGGATCGAGCGCCTCCGCCGGCTGGTCATGGACCAGTTCACTCGCGAAGTCGAAGTACGTCGCGTCCGAGGGCGGGACCGTGTTCATGGAGAGTCCGGTGCCTTCGACGAAGCGGGGCGGGGCGGGTTCCTGGAGCGCGGCGGTCCATGTCTCCGCGGTCCACGGCAGCGGCGGGGCCGTGCCACCGGTGACGATCTCCGCGAGACTCGTTCCGTACAGTCCCGGGACGTAGCGGTAGAGGCGCAGCCCCTCCTTGATGCGCTCGGCCACCGGCTTCGGGTCGTCGCCCTCCAGGAACGCCCGCCCGCCCAGGACCAGCCGCGTGGTGCGCGCCCGGCACGTGAAGAACCCGTCCTCGGGCAGCGGGCCCTCATATCCGGGTGGCACGAAGAGGTACCTGCCGCCCACCCCGCGATCGGGTCCGGGCAGACCGGGGTCCACGACCCAGCCGAACCACATGTCGTTGACGAAACTGAGGGTGCGTGGGGGCATTTCCACGACCATGGGCCCCTCGGTCAGGTCGAGGAACGTCACGAAATAGACGGTGTCCGCGTTTCCGGTGAGCACCAGGCTCTTCGGATCCATGAACTCCGAGCAGATCATGACGTCGTGGTCCTGGATCCCCGCTGCGAGAAATCCCCTGCGGAACGCCCACATGCTGACACCGGAGTACGCGTCGAGAAAGGCGCTGACCGCGTGCACGTGGTCCACGTGGTCGTAGACGCGCTTCGCGGTCTCTTCGGTGGGAATACCGAGCGGAAACTCCAAAGTACCCAGGTGCGTCTCAACCTGCTCTGGAGTCGAAATGGATTGCGAGGTCCGTGTGGCCTGCTGCAAGGACTTGCTCCGTTCTCGGTTCCCGTGGAAACAGCACCTCGCCAAATGTCGTCCGTTCCTGCACGGGCCACCACTGCACCTGGGCCGTACGGAGCCTTCGCGTCCGGGCTGTGCGCGGCTTGCGGCGGGCTTCACGGCTGACGGACGCCGGGGAAACCACCCGCCTTCAGGTGGTGCCTGCTCGCCCGGGTCGCGTCGTGGGCGCGCTGGACCGGGGAACCCACAGGATCGCGCCCTTGTCCTTCTGTGGGGCGACCTGCTCCGGCGTCTTCACCCGGCCGGCCCTGCGACCGGGAGCGGGCGGGAGCACCACGGCGACGTCATGAGCGAGCGGCCGCCCTCGGCCGGGGCGGGGGCTCTCAAGCCCGTGCCTCGGCCGAGGCGGGGGGTCTCAAGCCCGTGCTCGCCCCCCCGCACTTCACCCTCGACGACGTCGCCGGCGCCCGTGGGGCCGTCGGGCGTGGCACCGCGCAGGGCAAGGTCGTGATCGACGTCGGCTGACCGCGCAGGGCCGGCACGCCTCCATGGACTTCGTCATCCGCGCAGCAGGTCACCGGGCCCCATCTGAGCGCACAACGGTGGCTCCGCTTCTCCCTCGTATGCCAGATGGAGTTCATGTCGTGCCCGGGTTGCCAGCACGTAATAGGTCATGCGCAGGGCAGCCGAAGTGGGATCGAACGCCGCGTCCGTATGCGTGTCGGGGATGACGACGGTGTCGAATCCCAGCCCTTTGGCGCTCGCCCGGTGGACGAGCACGATCCCCGGGCGGCCGAGGTCCAGCGTGCGGTAGCGGCCTTGTGCCGCTCGGGCCCGGGAGGTGTACAGCTGTGGCTTGAGCCGGGGTGCTCTGCGCTCCAGACTGCCGAGCAGTGAGAACTGGATGTGCGTGGAGTTCACGATGACGCCGATGCTCTGCTGCGGGCGCCTCTGTGCCAGAAGGATCAGCAGGTCGGCTGCGCCTCCGGGCGGCAGGCGGTGCAGTCGCGGGGGCGGCCCCTCGCGTTCCGGGAGGGCGGGCAGGCCGGCCCCCGTGTGGAAGTGGGCGGCGAAGGACGCGATCTGGCGTGTGTTGCGATGGTTGCCCTCAAGTGCGAGGCGTGTGCAGCGGCCCAGACGCCCGGCGATCTCGGTGAGCGTGGAGTTGGCGTCGGTCAGCCGCTGGCATTCGTCCGCGAACACCGTCGTTCGGGCTCCGAGCAGACGGCAGAGGCGATAGAACTCCGGGGGCAGGTCCTGGCCTTCGTCGACGACCAGGGTGAGTCCGGGCACCGGGCCGGTCTCCCCGGCACGGTCGTAGAGGTCGGGCCAGTCGAACCAGCCGTCGGTGCCGCGTGGGGGCTGTCCGCCGTACCACTCGGTGAGCCACGCGTGTGCGGTCGCCACGCGCACGCCGCGGTCCGCCGGTCCGAGCGCGTGGACGGTCGCGGCCAGTGACTGGCGGAGCAGATTGGACCGGGTCAACAGGACTGCCGGGGTTCCGGTGAGGGCGAGCATGATGGCCCGTTGGACCGCCAGGAGGCTCTTGCCGCTGCCCGGCGGACCACTGATCAGGTGATTGCCGTCGAAGGGGAGGCCTTCGAGGCAGGCGCGCTGCTCCGGTACGAGGTCGAGGTAGGTGAGGGTCACATCTCCTCCAGGGCGTCCACCGCGGCGTTCCGGGCGGTCGTGACGATCGCCTCCAGATAGCCGGGCACCTGTTCGCCGCCGACGACGAGAGCGCGGTCGAGAAGGGTGTTGCCGGTCTCGCAGCTCGTCTCGGGCAGCAGGGCGCAGGCATGGCAAGCCGCGCGATTGAGGTTGCCGAAGCCCTGGCCGGTGTGTTCGGCGCACAGAGGGTCGGCGGAGCACCAGGCGGCGGCTTCGGTCATCCGCAGCAGGGTCTCGGCGAGACGCGGCGGCTCGCCCTGCTGCACGAGCCCGCCGAGGGTGCCTGCGGCGTCGCCCGCGGCGGTGTAGACGAGGATGCCGTACTGGTCCTGCTCGGGGCGTGCGTACACGCGTTCGCGCAGGCTGGCAGTCGTGTAGCCGGATTCGAAGGACAGCTGGCGGATCAGCAGGTGGGCCAGTGTGTGCAGGAGGACGAAACGCGGGGAGAGTTCTTCCCCGGTCAGGGCTTGGAGCCGTTCCTTCTGAAAGGACCGGTCGAGGTCGGCGCGCATGCCCGCGACCCGCCGGCACACCTCTGGGGCGCCTTCCCAGGAGGTGAGTTCGTCCTTGTCGAGGGTGAGGAGGATGCCCTCGCCGAAGACTTCGACGGCAGGGAGCCATTTCAGGCGCCGGGCGGTGTCGGCGGGGACGAGGGACGCGTCCGGGGAGACCCGGCTGAAGCCGGACAGTGCGCGCACCTCGCGCAATCGGTCGGCGAGCACGATCCGGCCGATGCGGCGGTGCAGGCCGGCCCAGGGTTCGGCGGTCTCCTGTGCGAGTCCGAGGGTGGTCCCGCGCAGTGCGAAGTCCCGGGTGGCGGGCGGGGCCGGTGCGGTGAAGGCGACCCACTCCTCGCGACTGAGGTCGGGGCGGGCGGGCGCCGTTGCCGGGTCGGACGATGCGACGGGCAGGGGCTGCCCGGTCTCCTCGGCGAGCAGGGCGTCGAGAAGCCGGTCTTCGGCGCCGGTGTCCTCCTGGATCATCGTGCGGAAGACGTCGGCGCGCGGGGTGCCGGCGACCCGGCAGAGCGACACCCACAGGTCGTGCTCGCGTACGCGTCCGGCGCGTTCCTCGTCTCCGTGCGAGGCAGGCGCGTCCGACTCGGGGATGTCGAGCGCCGAGTGCACCACCGGGTAGTACAGGTTGCCCGCTGTGCGCTGCACGATCTGTACGGGCATGACGCACTCTGTGGCTTCGTTGGCCCGCTGCCAGGGGTTACGTCCCGAACAGCGCATGCCGTGCGTGCCGAGGATGTCGAGCAGGTCGCGGGAGGCCCCGCACCCCTTGGCCGTGCACGTGACGGAGAGCGCTTCGAGGCCGGAGGCGCGCTCGGACACGAGGAAGCGGAGCTTCTCACGTTCGCCGCACTGCCGCCGTTCGCCTGCTTCTCGCCGCGAGTGTGCCCAGAACCACCAGTCGACGTCGCCGAGGTGACCGGCCGCGCAGATCTGGACGAACCGTATGGGGGCGAGGGTCCGGCCGGGTGAGCAGGACGGGCAGCGGGGCGGCTGACCCGGCTTCTCATCGGCGATGCGCCACCGCTTCATACGGCGGCAGGCCCCGCAGAACAGCCAGGACGGGAAGCGGATGTAGGGGGCTCCGGGAGCGTCGGGTGTGTCGAAGCGGTCGTTGGCCGTGGGGGGCGCGGCGTAGAAGCCGGTGACGCCGAGACGGGCCGCGAGCCGGGGCGACTCGACGCGCTGTCTGGCCTTCTGCGGCCAGTCGCCGATGCCCGTGGCGACGAACGACTCGCCCTGGATGTCGAAGACGGCCCCGACGCCGAACGGCAGAACGGTCTGCGACTGGCGTACACGGAGTGTTCGGCTCACAGGTCGGCCCCCTTCACCATCACCTGGCATTCCCGGTCGACGTTGCGCATGGAGTTCGGTGTCTCCCACAGGCCGTAGCGTTGTTCGAAGCTCTTGATCAGATTGGACTGTCCCTTGCCCTGGCTGCGGTAGTACAGCTCGCGGCCGTTCTTGCGGGCCTCGCGCGCGGCGTCCTCCCAGTCGGCGAGGAGTTCCGCGACCTCCTTGCGCACGGCGTCGGCGGCATACGGTTCACCGGCGGCGGCCCGTTCCGCCAGCTGCCCGCCGAGGGCTTCCACTTCGGGCAGCCGGTCGAGGATGTGCCCGGCCTGGTTCTCGGCGGCGAGGCCGAGGCGGTGGCGTACGAGGATGACCAGCGCGGCGTGCAGGGCGCGCCGACGTGAGGGCACGGACCAGGGGGTGACGCTCGTCGGTTCGACGTGCCGGTAGAGCGAGCGGTGGTACACGTCGAAGGTCTCGTAGTGCGACCGGTCCCTGGGGCGGGTGGCGTTGAAGAAGGTGACGACGAGACCGGGCACGGTGTGCCGGCCGACCCGGCTCGTGGCCTGGATGTATTCGGCCGTGGTCTTGGGCTGCCCCTGCATGAGCATCAGCGCGAGCCGCTTCACGTCGATGCCGACGGACAGCATGTTGGTGCAGGGCAGGAACGACACCGACTGAGTGTCGGACCAGGGCTTTTCGAGCCGGTCGAGGAGGACGGGCTGTTCGGCGCGCGGCAGGTTGCTGGTGAGTTCCTGCACCTGGTGGTCCGCCAGTCCCCGGATTCCCGACCCCGAATCCAGGCCTGTGAGCTGTGCGGGGATGTCATCGGCCGCGGCGGTCACCGTACGGCCGAGTTCGCGGAGGCTGTGGTGGTAGGCGACCAGCGTCCAGTAGGCGTCTCGATGTTCCTCCGGGAGTTCGTGGGCGCCCTGGAGCATCGCGGCGGCGGTGGCGACGGCGGCGCGACCCGCCGTGTGTCCCTGGGCCATGACGCCGAGGTAGCGGCGGCCGGGCCGGGACGTGTCGGGTTCGGCGAAGTAGGAGTACCGGGCGTCGACTCCGGCGGGCGGGAAGAGCTGGGCGTCGCTGCCGTAGAGGGCCCGGATCTGCTCGCCGGAGCGGCGGATCGTCGCCGTGGACGCCACGACCTTGGGTCCGATGCCGTCGCGGGTGGTGCACAGCCCGAGCACCGCCGCCTCGTACAGCCCGACGGTGGTGCCGAGCGGTCCGGTGAGCAGGTGCAGTTCGTCCTGGATGACGAGGGACGGCGGCAGGTTCGCGGTTCCCGCGCCGAACAGCCGTCCCGAGCGCGGTTCCCATGCGAGCCGGGCGAACTTGTCCACGGTGCCCAGGACGAAGGTGGGCGGCCGGTCGTACAGCTGCTCGTCGACGACGGCGACGGGCAGCGCGTCGTGGAAGGCGCACTCCTCGCGCGGGCAGTAGAAGGTGAACGAGTCGGCGGTGGCGCGTACTCCGTAGTCCCCGATGTCGGGCGACTTGTGGGCGGGCATGATGCGTGTGCCGCACCACGGGCAGCGGTCGAGGATGAAGACGTCGTCGGGCCGGGCGGCACCGCGCACGTCGTCGAAGACCGCGGTTGCGTTCTCGTACGAGTTCGGGGAGGTGGCCTCGCCCACCCACAGGCCGATGGAGAACGGCTCGTCACCGTAGGGTGCCGGGTCGGCGCGGCGCAGCGTCTCCAGAGCGCAGATGGTGGTGGCCGCGCG
This sequence comes from Streptomyces anulatus, assembly GCF_000721175.1. Taxonomy (GTDB): domain Bacteria; phylum Actinomycetota; class Actinomycetes; order Streptomycetales; family Streptomycetaceae; genus Streptomyces; species Streptomyces anulatus_C. The sequence goes on along the minus strand of NZ_JOEZ01000018.1, from coordinate 190,195 downwards.
TTGGAACTGCTGGGTGGTGAGCAGGCTCAGGGTGTAGCGGCTCAGCACCGCGGTGCCCCCACCGCCCTCCTCGCCCCGGCGGAGCACCATGGCGAACGCGGCCAGCAGGAGGTAGGCCTCCGTCTTTCCGCCGCCGGTCGGGAACCAGATCAGGTCGGCCGTCGCCCGGTCGCGGTGCCGGGGGTTGGCCACGCCGTCCAGGGCGAGCAGGAAGAACGCCAGCTGGAAAGGCCGCCATACGGCATCCGGGCTCGGCTCCGGGTCGAGGAGCACCGCGTCGCGGCGGGCGCGGCGTTCACCTGCCTGATCGCGGGCGGAGTGCCGCATCTGGAGGGCCATCGCGCGGTTCGCGGTACGGAAGGCGTGCAGCAGCTCGGGCCGCGCCGGATCGCAGAGGGTTCGGACGCCGGACTCGATCCGGGTGACGGCGGCGTTGATGCGGGCCAGGACGCGGTCGGCGGCTTCTCGGCCCCAGGCGGGGACCTCGGTGTTCAGCTGTCCCACGTACCAGGCTCGGTAGTCGGCGGCGAACTCCGCGAGCTCCTCGTGAAGTCGGGCGAGGGGCACGGCGGGGTCGGCGAGGTGGAGCACGTTCAGTACGGGCGATCCGGTGAAGCCGGCCGCCCGTACGGCGCTGACCTCGGCCTCGGGCATGACGGCGGCCTTGACAGCCACTACCACCCGTTCGCCGCGCTCGTCGTGCTCGTCGTGCTCGTCGTGCTCGTCGTGCTCGTCGTGCGAGGCATATCGTTCCTCGACCGCGCAGCCGTGTCCGACGGCGTGTGTGCGGACGTGCCGGTACTGCAGGCGCAGTTCCTGTTCCTCCGGGTCACGGCTGGCCAGTCGCACGCTCGGGTAGGGCAGCACATCGCCGTCCGCGGGCCGCGCTTCCAGTTCGACCTGGAAGAGCATCCGGTCCCATTGCGCGGCCTTGCCGAGCGCCTGTTCGTGGTGGGCGGTGTTGACCAGAGCTACGGTGACGAGCTGTCCGGAGCCGAAGGCGCGCCTGCGGATGCGGATCTCGGCACGTCCGTCGAGCACGGGGACGTGGTCCCGGTCGGGTCCGAGCGCGTGGGTCTCCTCGGGCAGCGGGACGCGTTCCCAGCGGCGGCCCCGCCCCCCGGTGGCGGCGAGAGTCCTGTAGCGGGCTCCGGCGCAGCGGATGTCGACGGTCGTGGCGTCGGTGTAGAAGCTGAGGCCGAGCGAGGACGGCAGCCAGGAGTTGGACTCGGGCACGGGGTCCGCCGCGGGCGCCGTGTCCTCGGCGCCGCCCTCCGTGCCGGTGCCGTCGAGCTCCTCCGCTGCGAGGTCCAACTGCCTCTGCAGATCGGCCTCCTGCGGATACAGAGTGCCCATCAGGTACTCACGGTCGGGCGGCGCGTCGAGCAGCTCGTTCTCGCCGGAGGCAGGACCGACGAGTCGGCGGTGCAGGTAGGAGACGAGTTCCTGTCTGGGGTCCATGGTGCTCCTGAAGCGGTACGGGTGGTGCGGGGTGTGGGTCGCGCGAGGCCGGGAGTCCGGTGTCAGGACCGGCGCCAGCGGTCCCGAAGCGTGGGACGGTCCACGGCTGCTTCGCGTTCGGTGGCGAGTTGTTGCTGCAGCTCGGTGATGCGAGCCCGGGCGTCCTGCTCGGTCCGGGCGATCCGCGCCGCTGCCCGCTGTTCGGCCGCCGCCACCTGAGCCGATGCCTGCTGCTGGGCGGCCCGCAGAGTCCTGTCGCGTTCGGCGAGCAGGGCCTCCGCCTGCCGTAGCCGCTGCTCAAGGCCCGCGATGCGGGCCTCCCCTTCCTCGCGGTAGCGCCGAAGCCGCTGGCCGGTTCCCTCCGCCCGCCGCTGGGCTTCGTTCGCTCGCATGTGCAGCACCGCCGCCCGTTCTTCGGCCGTGCTCGCCCTCTGCTCCGCATCGTTCGCGCGCTGCTCGGCCGTGCGGGCGAGCTGCTCAGCGTCCTTGGCGCGCTGCTCCGCCCGGGCACCGCGCTCGCCGGCCGCGGCCAGCGCCGTCCGTGCCGCGCGTTCCCGCAGCTCGGCGTGTTCGGCCCGCTCGACCAGGGGCCGCTGCGCGTCGCGATGCCCGTCCTCAAGGCGCGCGATCCGCTCCTCGGCCTGTGCGCGCAGGTGCTGCTCTTTGTGGAGCAACGCCCTGTCCGCTCGGCGCAGCAGCGTCTCCTCCAAGGCGTCGAGCTGCCGCTCGGTGTCCGCGAGGGCGGCGACGTGCCGGGCTTCGGCGGCCAGCCGCTCCTCGGCGAGCTGCCGCCGGGCTTCGTCCCGTTCGCGCACCAGCTCGGCCTCGTATGCACGGCGTACGTCGGTGGCAGGCCGTTCGTCGTCGGGCTCCGCCTCCCCCCACCCGGTGCCCCGGTCCGCGGTCCGGGCCCGGGACATCTCCTCGGGGGTCCCGGCGGGCGCGGATCGGCGCCCGGCCTTGAGCAGAGACACAGGCTGCTCCTGGGCCGTCGGTGCGTCAGCACTACTGTGGCCGGCCGCCGGGTTGCCCCCTCTGAGGGGCGGGATGTCGTCCTCGGGCCGCTCGCCGGCCGGCACGGTCCTGGCCTCTGTGTCCACCTGGTCGCGGCGTGCTTCGAGCGGCCCCTCCCCGCCGGCCGCCCCGGGCCGGTCCTCGTCCGGCGAGTCCGGCGAGTCCGGCGAGTCCGGCGAGTCCGGCGAGTCCGGCGAGTCCGGCGACTGCGATGAAGGGCTGAACACGTCCGCCCGAGGGCCGTCGGGTGAGGCCGCTATGACCTCGCCCGGCACTCCGGCCGCGCACACCTCCGCGCTGTCCGCGGGCCCTGGAACCGGCTCTGAACGAGGCCCCGCCACGAGGCTGCCCGGCGAACTGTCGGCGGGCGCCGCTCCCTGGTCGGCCCGCAGCGGGACCTCGGCGACGAAGTCCCGCAAGGCGTCGCGCAGTGCGATGCGCGACTCGCTCAGCACCAGGGGCCTGGCCGCCAGGTACGCGCGCGGAGTCATGCCTGCCAGTGCCTGCGCCGGCTTCTCGAAGAAGTCCTCCGGCCGCAGCCCGGCCTCCTTCACGGCGTCGAACACGCGCCGTAACACCTCCAGGGCCACTGTCACCGGCCGGTCGAGAACCCCCCTGTCCCGCGCGGCACGCGCGACGGCGTCGGCCGAGGACGGACCGAGCAGCACGGTGAGCTGCGCACGCCCCAGCGCCAGCAGCGCGTACTCGGCGAGCCACGCCACTCCCCCGCCGAACTCGGTCGGCATCCGCAGCGCCTTCTGCCAGTCCGCCGTGTACTGCGGGGGTTCGGGAGCCACCGGCTCAGGGACTGACGGCCCGCTCGCCCCAGTGACCGCCTGCGCCGAGCGTGAACGCTCCGGCGCGGACTCCGGCACCGGCTCCGTGCGCGGCCTCGGGACCAGCCCGGTACCCGACTCGGCATCGTGCGCTTCGGCCACTGGTCCAAGCCCCTGCTCCGTCACCGGTGGGGGATCGTCCGAGCGCACCGCGGGCCGACGGGCCTCCGGCTCCTCCGGCTCAACCGCGCGTGCGGTGAGAGTCTCCGACGGTGTATCCGTCGCAGAGTCCGTCAACGCCTCACCAGGTGCGGTGTGCTCGCCGGGCTCGGCCGGCATGTGCTCGTCGGGGCGTTCGCCGTCCGGCGTCTCCCCCGCTTCGACGGACTGTGCCATCACTGCCGGCGGAGCCTGCTCCGGTGCGGGGTCGGGCAGCGTGTCGGGCACCCGCTGCGCCTCGGAACCCTCCTCCCGGGCCCCCGCTCCGGCCCCCGCTCCGCTGCCGGCCGGTTCCCCGGCCGTGCCCGGTTCCTCTCCGAGGTCCCCGTCGTACCGGTACGCGGCGGTAAGTCCGGCCTCCGCCAACCGGTACTGGAGCTTCTTCTTGGCCTTCGACTCGATCTGCCTGACGCGCTCGCGGGTCCGTCCGATCTGCCGCCCCAGTTCGTCCAGCGTCGACGGCTCGTCCCCGTCCAGGCCGAGGCGCCGGACGAGGATGTGGGCCTCGCGTTCGGAGAGCGTGTCCACCACACTCCTGACCTGCTCCAGCAGCATCGTGTCCAGCACACCCTTCTCCACCGGCGGCAGTGGGTTCGTCCACCCGATGAAGTCGCCCAGGGTGACCCCGTCCCCGATGACCCGGTCGAGGGAGTCGGTGCGCCTGCTCAGCTTCCGGGCTTCCTCGACTTTCTGCGGGGTCATGTCGCAGTACACGGCCACGTCGGCGACTCCGGCGGGCCGCCCCTGTGTCGCGAGGGTGCGCTCCGCCAACGCCACTTTGCGAACCTGTTCGTGCATATGGACCGGGATGCGGATGACGGCGCCCTCGTCAGCGATGGCCCGGCTGATCGACTGGCGGACCCACCAGGTCGCATACGTCGAGAACTTGAAGCCCTTGGCCGGGTCGAACTTCCGCGCCGCCCGCATCAGCCCCAGCGCGCCGTGCTGGAACAGGTCGTCGTAGTCCAGCCCCTGTTCCAGATACCGGGGCACCATCTTGTGCACGAGTCGCTGGTTGTGCAGGACGAGACAGTCCCGGGCGCGGATCCGGATGTCGTCGGGTGGCAGGCCGCTCAGTGTGTCGTCGTCGGGTTCCTCCGCCATGCGGTCCGGTCCGCCCCGTAGCAACACGGCGAGTCCGACTTCCGCCTCGGCACTCAGCAGACGCGTCTCCGGCCGCCTGCGTAAGCGGTCGTTCTCCAGGACGGTCAGCGCGGCGGCAGCCGCGGCCGCGAGGTCCCCGACGCCTTCTCCGGTCTCCGTCTCTCGCAAGGGGAAGGGCTCGTCCTCCGCACCGCCCTCCGGCGCGTGCTCCTCGACGTCGGGGAGACCGGCCGCGGTCTCCGTGCTCGTCACCGCCGCTCCGGCCGCTGCGGCGCCCCCGCCCCGTACGCGCGCCCCGGCCCGCAGGGCCGCCGCGTCCCGCGCACCGAGTCCGGCCAGACGGGCGACGCCATCCAGGGCGCGAGGGGTCACGTAGCCCTCGGGGTCGGCGTACCGGCTCAGCAGCGCCCGAACCACGTCGTCAGCGGGAAAAGCGTGGCTGGACACGTTTTCGTCACCGATCCGTACAACCTTTTCCGCATGCGGACCGTCACCGTCTGCATGCACCACCGCCGCCAGGACGGGCAGCCCCAACCTCGCCAGTTCCTCGCGAAGCCGTTCCCGCTCGACGTCACCGAGCCCCAGCAAGCCGGCTTGCTCCAGGAACACGGATTCCGGCACGGCGCCGTCGAGCGCCGCATGGCGCAGACGGGCCAGCAATCCCGTCAGAGCGGCCCTCATTCCGGGGCCACGACCCGACTGGGCGCCCTCCGCCTCCCCAGCGGCGCGGCCCGCTTCCCGCTCAGACGCGCCACCTGGCGCCCCACGCTCTCCGACGGACTGGTGCCTCACACCACCCACCCCCTACCCGATGACACCGCAGAGCATATGGCGACGCGTTTACGATGTCAACAGACTGACTAGCCATCGAACTAAGCCCACTTCGTGTACGGTGGCGGACACCGCACCTCCGCTCTGCCACGATGAGCGGTGCGGCAACGTATGCAGGGGGCACGTTCCGTTTCCTCACCCTCACGCGCGGGGGCGGGAACGAGACGGCAGAGGACGAGGGGAGCGGCAGTGAGCCAGGAGCTGCTGGACGGCAGGTTCCGCATCGGGCACGTCATCGGCAAGGGCAACATGGGTGAGGTGCACCGGGCCGAGGATCTCCAGGCCGCCGAAGGCACTCCTGAGCGCACGGTCGCCGTGAAGACGATCCTGCGCCGCCGCACGGGCATCCGGATCGGCACGGGCACCGACCTCAAGGCCGCCGAGCGCTTCGCCCGCGAGGTGCGCATCATGCGTCGCCTCGACGACCCCAACCTCACCCGGATCGTCGCCGGTGGTGTGGCGGGCGGCCAGGACGGCCTTCCCTACCTCGCGATGGAGTTCCTGAGCGGCGAGACTCTGCGCGACCTCATCGCGGAGGAACGGCAGCTCCCCGTCAGCTGGGCCGCCGCGATCGGTGCCCAGATCGCCTCCGGTCTCGCCGCCGCGCACGCCGCCGAGGTCGTCCACCGCGACCTCAAGCCCGCCAACGTCATGCTGACGCAGGGGGGCACCGTCAAGGTCCTCGACTTCGGCATGGGCCGCATCGTCGACGACCCGGACGAGGCCCGGCTGACCAGCACGGGCGTCAGCGTGGGCACCGCCCGCTACATGGCTCCCGAGCAGTTCGAGGCCAAGCAGGTCACGCAGGCCGCCGATCTGTACGCACTGGGATGTGTGCTCTACGAGATGCTCGTGGGCGTACCGCCGTTCACCAGCGAATCGCCCTTCGACCTCGCGGTCAAGCACACGCGCGAGGACCCGACGCCCATCACCCTCATCCGCAGCGAGATCCCCGCGGAGCTCGCCCGGCTCGTCGACCGCCTGCTCGCCAAGGACCCGGCGGCCCGTCCCGCGGACGCCGTGGCCGTACGGGACGCACTGCTTCCGCCGGCCGGGCGGGACGGGGACACCCCGCGGCTGCCGCACTGGGGCGCCCTGGACCCGACCCGCCCGCTGCGCGCTTCCGCCGCCCAGGCCCCCGCCCGGCAGGCCCGCCCGCCGAAGCGGGAGCCGGCTCCGGTCACCGCGTCCGGCGCGGGCATGGACGTCTTCGGCGTCCACCGCACACTCATCAGGGACTACCGTTCCTTCACCGAGGGCGGCACCGTCATCCGTGACGACCGCGTCGCGGCGTTCGTCGAGGACGACCTCAACAGCAAGTCGCAGTGGCCCGACCCGTGGCTGTCGCTGAACCCGTTCTTCCAGAGCGGCGGCACGGTGGTCGAACTCGCCGGGCAGAAGGTCCTGCACGACGAGTGCGCCCGCATCTTCCAGGCGAGGAAGACCGAGGGCGGGACCGTTCCCGACGGCCGCCCGCTGACACTCCACCAGCACCAGCGCGAGGCCGTCGACGCCGCCGCGTCCGGCGCTTCGTACGTCCTGACGACGGGCACCGGGTCCGGCAAGTCACTCGCGTACATCGTCCCGATCGTGGACAAGGTGCTCCACCAGCGGGACACCGAGGGGCCGAACGCCCCCAAGCGGGTGCGGGCGATCATCGTCTACCCGATGAACGCGCTGGCCAACAGCCAGCTCAAGGAGCTGGAGAAGTACCTGCGCGACGGCTACGGCGCGGGTCGCGAGCCGGTCACCTTCGCCCGGTACACAGGCCAGGAGGACGACGAGAAGCGCAAGGAGATCCGCGACAACCCGCCGGACATCCTGCTCACCAACTACGTGATGCTGGAGCTGATGCTGACCCGCCCGGCCGACCGGGCGAGCCTCATCAGGATGGCGCGGGGCCTGGAGTTCCTGGTCTTCGACGAGCTGCACACCTACCGTGGCCGGCAGGGCGCCGACGTCGCCCTGCTGATCCGCCGGGTCCGCGAGGCCTGCCAGGCGCAGGACCTGCAGTGCATCGGCACCTCGGCCACCATGTCGACGGAGGGCACGCTCGACGACCAGAAGAAGGTCGTCGCCGGGGTGGCGAGCACCCTGTTCGGCACGCCGGTGCGCCCGGAGCACGTCATCGGCGAGACCCTGGTCCGCGCGACCCACGAGGCGCCCGACACCGTGCCCGCCGAGCGCCTGGGCTCCCCCGCCGCGCCGCGCGCGTACGACGATCTCGTGCGTGACCCGCTGGCCCGCTGGATCGAGACCCGCTTCGGTCTGGCCACCGACGGGGCCACGGGGCGGCTCGTCCGGCAGCGGCCCACGAAGATCGAGGTCGCGGCGAGGGAGCTGCACGAGCGGACCGGAGTCGCCGAGGACCGGTGCGTCGCCGCGATCCGCGCCACCCTGGAGGCAGGTTCGCAGGCGCGCCACCCGGTGACCGAGCGGCCCCTGTTCGCCTTCCGGCTGCACCAGTTCCTCTCCAAGGGCGACACCGTGTACGTCACCCTGGAGGACAAACCCACCCGCCATCTCACCCGCTCGTACCAGCTCGAACAGCCGGGCAGCGACGGCAAGTTGCTGATGCCGCTGGCGTTCTGCCGGGAGTGCGGCCAGGAGTACCTGACGGTGTGGCGGACCGAGCGGGACGGCGAGGTCCGGTACGAGGCCCGCCGGGACACCTCGGCGACGGGCGGGCGGCAGGGCGACGGCTATCTGTACGTCGACCACGAACGGGCGTGGCCGTCCGACGTGCAGTACGCCGTGGACGACCGCCGGCTGCCCGAGTCCTGGCTGGAGCTGGACGACAAGGGCCAGGAGGTCGTGAAGAAGTCGTACCGCGACCGGGTGCCGCGTGCCGTCACCGTCGATCCGCTGGGCCGCGAGGGGAGCGGCGAACTCCAGGCCGCGTTCGTCCCCTCCCCGTTCCTCTTCTGTCTGCACTGCGGGGTCGCGTACGAGCAGACGCGCGGCCGGGACTTCGCGAAGCTGGCGACGCTCGACCAGGAGGGCCGGTCCTCCGCGACCTCGCTGATCTCCGCGTCGGTGGTGCGCTCGCTGAAGTCGGTGCCGGAGGAGAGCCTGGACAAGGAGGCGCGCAAGCTCCTCACGTTCGTCGACAACCGGCAGGACGCGTCCCTCCAGGCGGGTCACTTCAACGACTTCGTGCAGATCACGCAGTTGCGCGGGGCCCTGTACCGGGCGGCTCTGGACGCGGGCGAGGACGGTGTCCACCACGAGGAGCTGGCCTCGTCGGTGACGAACGCGCTCGCCATCGGGCCGGCCGACTACACCGGCGAGAGCGATCTGCCGCCCTCCCTCGCCCGCAACGCCGCCAAGACCCTCCGTGACGTGATCGCGTTCCGGCTGTATCTGGATCTGGAGCGCGGCTGGCGCATCACCATGCCGAACCTGGAGCAGACCGGTCTGCTGGAGATCGGCTACGAGGACCTGGACTGGGTGGCGGCCGAGCAGGACCGGTGGGCGGGGACGCACGAGGCGCTGCGCGACGCCGACCCGGCGTTGCGGGCCGAGGTCACGAAGGCGCTGCTCAACGAGATGCGCCGGTCCCTCGCCATCGACGTCTCGTACTTCCGTGACGACTTCGACTCGCTCCAGCGGGCGAGCGAGGAGCGGCTGATCGACCCGTGGGTGCTGTCCGCCGCCGACAGGCCGAAGGTCGGGACCGCCTATCCGCACCCGTCCCGTCCGGGCATGGACCGCTCGGCGCTGTTCCTGTCGGCGCGCGGCAAGTTCGGCAAGTACCTGCGGCGTGCGGACACGTCGTTCAGGACGCTCGACCCGGCCGGTCTCCAGCTGGTCATCGAGGAGTTGCTGAAGGTCCTGGCCAAGGCGGGACTGGTGAAGGAGGTGACGGAGGCGCCGCAGCGCGCGGGCCGCTACCGCAGGTCCTCCGCCCCGGCCGCGACGGGCTACCGGGTGGCCGCCCAGTCCCTCGTCTGGCGTGCGGGCAGGGGCGAGAGGGGTACGCACGACCCGCTGACCCGCACCTACCAGAGCGGCGACGGCCCGCGCGTCAACACCTTCTTCCGCGACCTGTACAAGGACGCGGCGGGCACCCTGTCCGGCCTGTTCGCACGCGAGCACACCGCGCAGGTCTCGCCTCAGGAGCGGGAGCAGCGCGAGGAGGCCTTCCGCAAGGCGGAGCTGAAGCTGCTGTACTGCTCCCCGACGATGGAGCTGGGCGTCGACATCTCCCAGCTCAACGCGGTGATGATGCGCAACGTGCCGCCCACGCCCGCGAACTACGCGCAGCGCTCGGGCCGTGCGGGCCGCAGCGGCCAGCCCGCGCTCGTGACCACGTACTGCGCGACGGGCAACAGCCACGACCAGTACTACTTCCGCCGCTCGGAGCGCATGGTCGCGGGCGCCGTCGCCCCGCCGCGCCTGGACCTCGCCAACGAGGACCTGGTGCTCTCCCACCTCCAGGGCATCTGGATCGCGGAGGCCGGCCTGAAGCTGGGCCGTGCCGTCCCCGAGGTGCTCGACGTGTCGTATCCGGACACGGGGGAGCGCCCGAACCCCGCGCTGGGGCTGCTGCCGGACATCCTCGCCGCCTCCCTCGACGAGAGCGCCCGGCGCCGCACCGTCGACGCGGCCCTGCGCGTCCTCGGCCCGCTCCTGCCCGACTTCGCCGACACCACCTGGTGGCACGACGACTGGATCCAGGACCGGGTGGCGACGGTGTCGACCCGCTTCGACCAGGCCTTCGACCGCTGGCGGCAGCTGTTCCGCTCCGCGCTCGACGACCAGTACATCCAGAACAGGCGCCGCCTGGACTACAGCCTCACCGAGGGCGACCGCGTCCGGGCGAACGCCCGCCGCCGCGAGGCCGAGACACAGCTGAACCTGCTGATGAACGAGAGCGTCGACAGCAAGTCGGTCCTCTCCGACTTCAACCCGTACCGCTATCTCGCGTCCGAGGGCTTTCTGCCCGGCTACAGCTTCCCGCGGCTCCCGCTCGCCGCGTACATTCCGACGGTGGGCCGCCGCCGCGGGGACGGCGACTACCTCCAGCGGCCGCGCTTCCTCGCGATCCGCGAGTTCGGTCCGGGTTCGCTGATCTACCACGAGGGCGCCCGCTACCAGGTGACCCGCATCCAGCTGCCGCCGGACTCCTCGGGCGAGCTGGCGACCAGCGAGGCCCGCCGCTGCGCGGGTTGCGGCTACCACCACGATCCGGAGCAGCTGGAGGACCGCTGCGCCATGTGCCACGAGCCGCTGGGCGCGGCGACGTACGGTCTGCTGCACCTGCACACCGTGTACACCACCCGCCGTGAGCGGATCTCCTCCGACGAGGAGGAGCGGCGCCGCGCCGGCTTCAAGCTGGAGACGTCGTACCGCTTCCAGGACCACGGCACCCGCAAGGGCCGCCTGAACGCGGCGGTCACCGACGCGTCGGGCGCGCCGCTCGCCGACGTGGCGTACGGCGACTCGGCGACCGTCCGCATCACCAACACCGGCCGGGTGCGCGCGAGGAGCGACGAGCCGGCCGGGTACTGGCTGGACCTCGCGGACGGCCGCTGGATGAACGACAAGGCCGCCTCCGAGGCGTCCGGCGACTCCAGCGAGCTGCCGGTGATCGACGCGGACGGCAACGAGCGGCGCCGCAAGAAGCGGGTCATCCCGTACGTGGAGGACCGCCGCAACATCCTTGTCGTCACCCTGGACGAGCCGCTGCCGGAGCCGGTCGCGCTCTCCTTGATGTACGCCCTGGAGCGGGGCGTCGAGGCCGCGTTCGAGCTGGAGGACGCCGAGCTGTCCAGCGAGCTGCTGCCGCCGGACGACGGTCCCCGAAACCGCGTCCTGTTCACGGAGGCCGCCGAGGGCGGCGCGGGTGTGCTGCGCCGCCTCCAGGCCGAACCCGACGCCTTGGCGAAGGCCGCCGTACGCGCCCTGGACATCTGCCACTTCGACGCGGACGGCGCCGATCAGGGAGGCCCGCATCCGGACCGGCCGTGCGCGCGCGGCTGCTACGAGTGTCTGCTGACGTACGGCAACCAGCTCAACCACGCCCTGATCGACCGGCATTCGGTGCGGGACCTGCTGGTGCGGTTCGCGACGGCGACGGCCCGGCGCGAGTCGCGCGGCGAGTCGCGTTCGGAGCAGTACCGGCGGCTGCTCGACCGGTCCCCCGCCGAGCCGACGGCCCTCGAGACGGCCGCAGCCGAGCTTGCGGCTCAGGGCGACTTCCTGGGGTGGGCGAAGGCGCGTGGCCTGCGACTGCCGGACGAGCCGGGCTCGTTCCTCACCGAGGCGATGGCGACCCCCGACTTCGTCTACCGCCTGCCCGGTGTGAACGTGGCCGTCTTCGTGGACCTGCCGGACAGGGAGCGGGACAGCTCCCGTGACGAGGACGCCGAGGACCGCCTGTTCAACGCCCGCTGGGACGTGATCCGTTTCGCGCACGGCGCGGACTGGGACGCCGTCGCCGCCGCCAACGCCCGCTACTTCGGCTCTCCGGCCGCAAGCTGACCGCCCCCGCCCCATCCGGTCGGACCCAACACGAGGACTCGAAGACTCACATGGCACTCACGTACTCCGCCGGTTCCCTGGTGAAGGCCCGCGGCCGGGAATGGGTCGTGCTTCCCGAGAGCAGGCCCGATCTGCTCGTCCTGCGTCCGCTGGGCGGCTCGGATGACGACATCGCCGCCGTGTTCCCGGCGTTCGAGGCGGTGGACGAGGCGAAGTTCGCGCCGCCGGAGCCGGGCGACCTCGGCGACCAGCGGGCGGCGGGCCTGCTGCGTACGGCGCTGCGCGTCGGTTTCCGCTCGGGCGCGGGACCGTTCCGGTCGCTGGCCGGGATCGCGGTGGAGCCGCGCGCGTATCAGCTGGTTCCTCTTCTGATGGCCCTGCGGCAGAAGACGGTCCGGATGCTGATCTCCGATGATGTCGGCATCGGCAAGACGATCGAGGCGGGCCTGGTCGCGAGCGAACTCCTCGCGCAGGGCGAGGCGACCGGCCTGGCGGTCCTCTGCTCGCCCGCGCTCGCCGAGCAGTGGCAGCAGGAGCTGCGCTCGAAGTTCGGCATCGACGCGGAGCTGGTCCTCTCCTCGACGGTCTCGCGCCTCGAACGGGGCCTGGACCTGGGCCAGTCCCTCTTCGACAAGTACCCGCACGTGATCGTCTCGACGGACTTCATCAAGTCGCCGCGCCACCGCGACGACTTCGTACGTCACTGCCCGGACCTGGTGATCGTCGACGAGGCCCACACCTGCGTCGTCGCCGACGACACCTCGACGGCCTCGCAGAACCAGCTCCGCTACGAACTGCTGCGCCGCGTCGCGCAGGACGAGACCCGGCACCTGCTGCTCGTGACGGCGACCCCGCACAGCGGCAAGGAGTCGGCGTTCCGCAACCTCCTCGGCCTGGTCAAGCCCGAACTGGCCGACGTGAGCCTGGATTCGGAGGCGGGCAGGAAGCTCCTCGCCCAGCACTTCGTGGCGCGTAAGCGGGCGGACGTACGCCAGTACCTCACCAAGGAGGACGGTCTGACCGACGACTCCCTCGCGGAGCGGACGGCGTTCCCTTCGGACCGTTACTTCAAGGACGAGACGTACAAGCTGTCGCCGGAGTACCGGGCCCTGCTCGACGACGCGATCGCGTACGCGAGTGAGCGCGTCGAGCAGGCGGGCAGTCAGGGCAAGCGGGAGGCGCGCATCGCCTGGTGGTCGGCGATCGCCCTGCTCCGCTCGCTGGTGTCGTCCCCGCGCGCCGCCGCGCAGACGCTGCGGACCCGCTCGGCGGCGGCGATCGCCGCGTCGGCGGAGGAGGCCGACAAGCTGGGCGCCCCGCTCAACAGCGACGCGGCCGACAGTGACGCGATGGAGGGCATGGACGTCGCGCCGGGCGCGGAGACGACCGAGGACCCCCGCTCGCACCTCGCCGAACTCGCGGACATCGCGGCGCAGTTGGAAGGTCCGGCGAAGGACCTGAAGCTGAAGGCGCTGATCAAGCACCTCAAGGCGCTGCTCGCGGACGGCCACAACCCGATCGTGTTCTGCCGCTACATCCCGACGGCCGAGTACCTCGCCGCCCAGCTGGAGAACGACAAGGAGTCCGGCAGGCGCGGCCCGCTCGGCGCCAGGACCGTCGTCAAGGCGGTCACCGGCACGCTCTCCCCGCAGCAGCGCCTGGAGCGCATCGAGAAGCTCGCCGAGGAGGCCGGCGGGGACGCCGCCGCCCGCCGTGTCCTGATCGCGACGGACTGTCTGTCGGAGGGCGTGAACCTCCAGCACCACTTCGACGCCGTCGTCCACTACGACCTGGCCTGGAACCCGACCCGCCACGACCAGCGCGAGGGCCGCGTCGACCGATACGGGCAGCGCAAGGACCAGGTCCGCGTCATCACCTTGTACGGCGACGACAACGGCATCGACGGCAAGGTCCTCGAAGTCCTCATCAAGAAGCACCGCCAGATCAAGAAGGACCTCGGCATCTCCGTCTCCGTACCCGACGAGCTGTCGACGGGCGTCACGGACGCCATCGTGGAGTGGCTGTTGATGCGGGGCCGCGAGGACCAGGACGCCCTGTTCAGCGCGGACGCGTTCAAGGTGAGCACGGCGAAGCTGGACAGCGACTGGAACTCGGCGGCAGAACGCGAGAAGGCGTCACGCTCGCGGTTCGCACAGCGCTCCGTGCATCCGCAGGAGGTGGCCCGCGAGGTCGCGGCGGTCCGCGAGGCGCTGGGCGGCGCGGGCGAGGTCGACACGTTCGTACGGGAGTCGCTGGGCGCGCTCGGTGCCGTACTCCGCGGCGACGGCGAGGACTTCACGGCCCAGGTCGGCGGCACGCCCATCGGCCTGCGGGACGCGCTCGCCCCGACGGTCGGCGCGGAGGTCATCGAGAAGGACCGCCCGATCCCGTTCCGCGCGGACCCGGCGGTGGCACGCGGTGAGGCGGCCCTGGTACGGACGGACCCGGTCGTGGGCGCCCTCGCGTCCCACGTCCTGAACGCCGCCCTGGACACCCAGGCGGACGGTGCCCGCCCGGCCCGCCGCTGCGGCGTGGTCACCACGGACGCGGTCGGCACCCTCACCACCCTGCTCCTGGTCCGCTACCGCTTCCACCTCACGCTGCCCTCCCGCAGCGGCGAGAAGCAGCTGGTCGCGGAGGACGCCCGGCTGGTCGCCTTCGAGGGCTCGGCGAGGAAGGCGGAGTGGCTGCCGCCGGAGCGGGCACGGGACCTGCTCGACGCAACGGCGTCGGAGAGTACGGACCGCCACTACGCCGAGCGCACGATGACGCGCCTGCTCAGCCAACTCCCCGACGTGTACGGCCATCTGGAGTCGTACGGCGAGGAGCTGGCGGCGGAGCTGGACGCCTCGCACCGCCGGGTGCGCCAGGCGTCCGGCGAGATCGTCCGTGGCCTGTCCGTCACCGTGCAGAAGCCCGCCGACGTCCTCGGCGCGTACGTGTACCTGCCCGCCGCCCCCGCCGCTGCCCCGGCCGCCGCCCCCGCTGCTCCTGGAGTGTCCGCCTGATGTCCGCCGTCACCCGCAACCAGGTGTTCACCGCCGTCCACACGGTCGGGGGGCTGCTGCCCGCCGACATGCTGGTACGGATCTCCGAGGGCAAGGACGTCGCCGGCTCGAAGCCCTCCGACTACGGCCTGCCGTCCTCCCGATCGGTACGCGACGAGGCCGAGCGCAGCTGGGAGTACCTGAAGCCGCTCTGGCGCGAGCTGCGCAAACACCTCCCCGAGGACCGCGAGACGGGCGACCCGGCGGCCGATTCAACCGGTCGTGCCGGCAGTGACTGGCTGGCCCCGCTCTGGCGAGAGCTCGGCTTCGGCCCGCTGACGCAGGTCGGGGCGGCGGGCATCGCCGCCGACTCGGACGCGGAGAAGAGGTTCCCGGTCTCCCACCGATGGCAGCACGCGCTGATCCACCAGACGCCCTGGAACGCCAACCTGGACAAGCGCCCCGGCGGCGTGGGCACGGTCCCGCCGCAGTCGATGCTCCAGGAGTGCCTGAACCGCACGGAGACCCACCTGTGGGGCGTTCTGACGAACGGTCGTCAGGTACGGCTGCTGCGTGACTCCAGCGCGCTGGCCACGGCCTCGTACGTCGAGTTCGACCTCGAAGCGATCTTCGACGGCGAGCTGTTCAGCGAGTTCGTGCTGCTGTACCGGGTGCTGCACGTGTCGCGGTTCGACGTGGCGGAGGACGCGCCGCCGTCCGCGTGCCGGCTGGAGAAGTGGCGCACGGAGGCCATCGCGTCCGGCACCCGCGCCCTGGACCAGCTCCGCAAGGGCGTCCAGGACGCGATCACCGCGCTGGGTACGGGCTTCCTCAGGCACCCGGAGAACACGGCCCTGCGCGAGGACGTCCGCCCGAAGCCCCTTCAGGCCTCTTTGCTGCGGCTCGTGTACCGGCTGCTGTTCGTCTTCGTGGCGGAGGACCGCGACGCGCTGCTGTCGCCGAAGGCGGACCCGCAGGCACGCGAGCGGTACGAGGCGTACTTCTCGTCGGCCCGACTGCGTGCGCACGCGAGGAAGCGGCGGGGTACGGCACACGGTGACCTGTACGAGGCCCTGCGCATCGTCCTCGACGCCCTCGGCGACGAGAAGGGCCGCCCCGAACTGGGCCTGCCCGGTCTCGGCGGCCTCTTCAACGACACGGACGCGGATGCGCCGTTGCGTGGGCTGAAGCTGTCGAACGAGGCGCTGTTGACCGCCGTACGGCACTTGTCGCAGGTGCGGGACGGCAGCTCGGGGCGCTGGCGGGCGATCGACTACCGACACCTGGACGCGGAGGAGCTGGGCTCCGTGTACGAGTCCCTGCTGGAGCTGGAGCCGAAGCACAGCACCGCCGACCGTACGTTCACGCTGGTCGAGGTCGCGGGCAACACTCGTAAGACGACAGGTAGTTACTACACCCCGTCCTCGCTCATCGAGTGCTTGTTGGACTCGACTCTGGACCCGGTGATACGGGACGCGGTGAAGCGGGGCGAGGAGGCGGCGTCGGAGTCGAAGGCGGCCGACCCGGCGGACGCGATCGTGGGCGAGTTGCTGTCGCTTACGGTGTGCGACCCGGCGTGCGGATCGGGGCACTTCCTGGTGGCGTCGGCACGGCGCATCGCCAAGCAGGTGGCGGCGGTCCGGGAGCGGAACCCCGAGCCGACATTGGACGCGGTGCGGCATGCGCTGCATGAGGTCGTCGCCCGGTGCATCTACGGCGTGGACCTCAACCCGATGGCTGTGGAACTGGCCAAGGTGTCGCTGTGGTTGGAGGCGTTGGAGCCAGGGAAGCCGCTGGGCTTCCTGGACGCGCACGTGAAGCACGGCAATGGGTTGATCGGGGCAACGCCGAAGCTGCTGCGGGACGGGATTCCCGACGATGCGTTCATCGCCACCGAGGGCGACGACAAGAAGCACGCGAAGGCTTTGGAGAAGATCAACCAGCAGGAGCGGATCGGGCAGGGCAGCCTGTTCGACATCAGCGACGAGTCGGTCCAGGTCGCCAACACCGTCTTCGCGAGAGGGCTTCGGTCCATCACGCTGGCTCAGGCGGAGGAGTTGGCGGACGTGCGCCGTCAGGAGGAGGCGTACGAGGAGTGGGCCGGCTCCTCGGCGTACCAGCGGGCCCGGCTTGTCGCCGACGCCTGGTGCGCGGCGTTCGTGTGGCTCAAGACGCCGGACGCTCCGCGCGCGGTGACGCATTCGGTGTTCAAGGCGCTGGAGGACCCAAGTGGCGGGGGTGTCGCCGCAGAGACCGGCGTCGAGATCGAGCGTCTACGGGATCAGTTCACCTTCTTCCACTGGCACTTGGAATTCCCCGAGGTCTTCTCCGTTCCGGAGAACGGCCGGGGAGTTTCCTCTGCGACGGGCTGGGCTGGCGGCTTCGACTCCGTGGTGGGTAACCCGCCGTGGGACAGCGTTGAATTCCCTGAGCAGGAGTTCTTCGCCCACCGCGCACCAGAGATCGCCGACGCATCCCGTACGTCCGTACGCAAGAAGATGATCGAGGCGCTCAAGGACTCGCCGGATACGCTTCCGTTGTACAAAGAGTTCGAGGCGGGTAAGCGGAAGGTGTACGCCGAGAGCCACTTCCTGCGGCGCTCGGGCCGGGTTCCGTTGACTGGCCAAGGGAACCTCAACACATACTCGGTCTTCACAGAGACGGACCGCATCCTGCTCGGACCGAAGGGGCGGGCAGGGGTAATCGTGCCGACAGGGATCGCTACTGATGCGAGGACTCAGTACTTCTCCAAGGACCTCGTGCAGAGCGGGTCGATCGCTGTGCTTTACGACTTTGAGAACGCTACGCCCCTCTTCCCGGGCGTGCACCGCTCATTCAAGTTCAGCATCCTGTCTATCGTGGGCCGGTCTCTACATGAACCGGCAGCAAGGTTCGCGTTCTTCCTCCGCGAAACGACCGAGCTGGACGACCCGGATAAGGCGTTCTCGCTGACGCCGGACGAGATCAGGCTGCTCAATCCGAACACCGGAACGCTGCCAGTCTTTAGGTCCCGACGGGATGCCGAGATCACGCTCGGAATGTACCGACGCTTCCCCGTCATGATCAAGACGGAGCAGCCAAGCGGGAACCCATGGGGCGTGTCCTTCATGCAGGGTTTGTTCAACCTCTCCCATGATTCCAATCTGCTCCATACTCGCGAGACCCTGGAATCGGAAGGCTGGTCACTCGAGGGAAACACATTCCGGAAGGGGGAGGACGAGATGCTCCCCCTTTACGAAGGACGCATGGGACACCAGTATTCTCACCGATTCGGTAACTCAACAGGAAGCCCCGAGTCGACTGTCGCGCAACTGGACTCTGCCGAATACCTAGTACAACCGCAATATTGGACCTCGTTCGAAGATACACGTGCCCGCCACGCGCGTCGCCGCTTCGACTGTACTACCGGAATGCTAGGTCATCGACGTGTGGCGCGAAGCAATGACGAGCGCACCTGCATTGCGGCAATCATCCCTTGGGGGTCAGCTTCCTACGGATGGATACTATCTGCTGGCCCATCAGCAGATCACCTCGCCCTCCTTGAGGCGTGCTTCAACTCCTTCCCTTACGATTATGCGTTGCGGAATAGCCTCAGCCAACCCAGTATCCCTAAAGGCACGTCCGAGCAAATTCCAGTTCCGCTGCCTGGAATTCTTACGCGCCTCCAGAAATTCATCAGCCCCCGAGTACTGGAGCTAACTTTCACCTCGCACGACCTCACCGCATTTGCGAGCGACCTCGGTGATACCGGCGCTCCGTTCCGCTGGAACGAGGGTCGCCGACAGGTGATCCGCGCCGAACTCGACGCCCTCTTCTTCCACCTCTACGGCGTAGCCCGCGACGACGTCGACTACATCCTCGACACCTTCCCCATCGTCCGCCGCAAGGACGAGGCCAAGTACGGCTCGTACCGCACCAAGGAACTGATCCTCGCCGAGTACGACCGCATGGCCGCCGCCGGTCTCACCCTGGAGACCCCGCTCGTCGAAGGCGAGAACTACACCTCCACCCTCACCCCGCCCCCGGGCCACGGCCCCCGACACCCCGCCTGACCGTCGGCGATCGCCGCACGCGTCCCGACCACTCTCAACTGCGAGAAACCACTCAGGAGCGGGCAATGGACAACGAGATACAGCTGATCAGTGACGGTGACGGACTGGCGGTCATCGGGAACGCGGCGGACGTCGAACGTTTCCTCGTCTCGGAGGGACTGTCGTCAAAGGACCGTGAACCGAAAAGGCTCAAGTCCGTCTTCGGTACCGGGGCTGCAGCCGCGCAGGCAGGTTCGGATATTGCCGCCAATTCCGCCCTCTGGGTGAAGTTGACCAAGGAGTCCGCGCAGCGTGTGAAGAAGTTCGGGCTGATGGACAGCAAGACGCCAGGGATCAGCCATGCGATGGTGGGGAAACCTGGATCCATCAAGAACTGGCTTCAGGTCGACAAGGGGGCTGGCTCATTCCTGACCAACCCAGCGCGTCTGTCTGGTGCCGCGGGAATGATGGCACAGCTTGCGATGCAGCAAACCATGGACGAGATCACCGACTACCTCGCCACGATCGACGAGAAGGTCACCGACGTGCTCCGCGCCCAGGAGGACAAGGCGTTGGCGGACATGGTCGGAGTGGAACTCGTGATCGGGGAGGCCATGACCATCAGGGACCAGGTGGGCCGGGTCTCCGAGATCACGTGGTCGAAGGTGCAGAACACGTCGGAGACGATCGCGTCGACCCAGGCGTACGCGCTGCGTCGACTCGACGCCCTCGCGGAGAAGATGGAGCGCAAGACCAAGGTCGGTGATCTCGCGACGGCGGCCAAGGAAGCCGAGTCCAAGGCGCCGGAATGGCTCGCCGTTCTGGCTCGTTGCTTCCAACTGAATGACGCGATCGCGGTGCTCGAACTCGACCGCGTGCTAGACGCGGCTCCGGACGAACTGGACCGGCATCGCATCGGGATTCGGATCGCCCGGCAGAATCGCCTGGATCTCATCTCGCGGAGTACAGAGCGTCTGCTGGCCCGGATGAACACGGCCGCAGGTGAGGCAAACGCGAAGGTGTTGCTGCACCCGACCAAGTCCCCGGCCGTCGTTCAATCGAGCAACCATGTCGTGACCGGCATCCATGGCCTCCACGGGCGGCTCGGGATCGAGTCCGGTCGCCAATCTTCGGAAGCAAGACGATGGGCGGTCGCGGCGGCGGAGGCAAGGGACAAGGCGCTGGAATCAGGAGCGAAGGGCGTCGGTGCCGCCAAGAGCCTCGGCAACGAGACCCTCGACCGAGCAAGAACGACTACGGGCAGGCTCTCCAGCGGGATCGCTGAGCGAGTGCGCCGCCGGGGTGGGGGCGGCGACGAGGAGGAACGCGAAGCGGAAGGCTGACCGAGCCTTCCGCTCACGCGCGCCGGCCCAGCGGGCGTTCTCCGGCTTCCGAGGCGGGGCCGGGGTGACCTGGCCGCCGTGACGATCGCCGGCACCGCTTCCTGCTGTCAGCCCTGACTCACCGCCCACCCGGAGGCGCGTAATGACATCGTTCCCCGACGAGGGAGACACCCGCAAAGTCCAAACCGCCGTCATCGGACGTGCAGGGTCCGATGTACCGGTCTTCCTCCCTTACGACCACGACGACTTCGACACGTTCATGCAGGGCCGGACCCGCCACGACTTCTACTGCGGCGTCCTGCTCGGAGGCTGCGGCAAGAAGTTGACTCCGAAGCGGTACACGGGGAAGAAGTGCCACTACGCGCACCGGCCGCCCGTGCACTGCCGCCGCACGGAAACCGGTGAGGCCAGCGCAGATCACCTGTACATCGGGCAGGCGCTACGGCGCTGGCTACTGCGCCAGGGGTACCAGGACGCCGACATCACGTACCTGGACCCCGGTTCGGTCCACGGTGGAGCCGTCGAGGTCCGGTTCGGTCAGGGCCGGTCCCGGCTCATCCGGGTCCAGTTGGCCCGCCTCTCCCTCCGCGAGTGGCAGGAGACACGCGAACGCCTCGCCGACCGGCACACCCACGTCCACTGGGCGTACGGACCCTACTGCGGGCTCTCGCACAACGAGGTGGACGCCGCCGGACATGCCATCCGCATCTCCTGCCGCACCCAGGGCAATACCCGCGAGGTGTACGTCGGCGCGCAGTACTCGGACAACAGCCTCGCGTGGTCGGCCCTCACCGAGTGCCGCCTGTCGAACGAGGGGGTCATCACGCCCAGCCTCGACGCCGAACCGCCCGCGAGCAGCACGCCCGTTCCGGCTCCTACGCCCGTGGCCTTCCCGCTGGCTCCGGGCACCATCGCCTTCACCGCAGCGACCGAGCTCCCGGCATCGCACACTGACCCGGACGGCACCGCCGTACGCCTCTACGAGGCCGACCTGCAGCCGCTCGGCTCGGCCGCCATTCGGGCCCGGATCACCCTGCCGCATGCCCACCCTGCCCCTTCTCCCCACCAACTGCACATCATCTACTCCTCAGCCCACCTGCTGCCGCTCACCGAAGCGCCCCCCTCCGGACCCGCCTGGCTGATACGCGCCGACGGCGCGTCG
Organism: Streptomyces anulatus; assembly: GCF_000721175.1. Classification (GTDB taxonomy): domain Bacteria; phylum Actinomycetota; class Actinomycetes; order Streptomycetales; family Streptomycetaceae; genus Streptomyces; species Streptomyces anulatus_C. The sequence continues at coordinate 168,781 of NZ_JOEZ01000018.1, read as the reverse complement.
CCCCTACCTCAGCAGACCGACTCCCGCTGGCCGGACTTGCGCCCCGCATCTCCGCGTCCCGAGTCGCCCCCGGCCACCCCCGCGACGACCGAACCGGCCGCCTCAACACCCAGCCCACTTCCCCTCGGTGAGGCCGAGACGATCCGCGTCTTCCGCTCAAGGCTCGGCATCGTCGCCCGCGCCCGCGGCCTCATCAACTGGGAGACGCTGATCAGCCACGCCGGAGCGGCGCCCGGCGACGTCACCCCGGACGAACGCGTGCGCCTCCTCATCGAGGTGGACCATCCCCGGGCCGACGGCAAACCAGTGCTCTCGGCACTCGTCAAGCCAGCACACACCCCGGAGGCACCCGCTCCCTACTTCGCCGAGGTCCTCGCGGGTCTCGGCTGGAGGTCCGACCTGTCCGAGGCAAAGGTTGCGGAGGTCTGGGAGCGTGAACGGAGGACCGCGTACGCCCTTGCGCAGAACGCGTTAACGCCGGAACTACAGCAGTCCTTGAACACCTCTCTGAAGGAGAGCGCCACCCGTCTATGGAACGACGCCCAGCTCGTGGGCCGGATCCGCGCACATCTGAACCAGGTCGCCAACGGGCGCAGTCGCATCAAGTGGAGAACATTGATCAACAGACAGGGCATTTCGCACTCCACGTTGTCAGCGAAGGACCAAGTGAGGCTGCTGGCCGCAGTGGACAAGCCCTACGTACCGAGCCGTGGCCTGTTGTCGGCGTTGGTGAAGGCGGATCGCCAGGACTCGGGCCCGGCACCGTTCTTCGGCGACGTACTGGCCGAGTTGGGCTGGGAACCTGACGCCGCCATGCCGACAGTGGAGGCGGCCTGGCGGGTTGCCCTGGACCGCGCATACGCGCACAGCAGACGGTCCGCACCAACGGCTCAGAGCAGCCCAGCCGTTCCGTCCGCAAAAGAGGACCGCGTGCACTGGTCCAAGCTCGGGACTACCAAGGCGGCCGTGACCGTAGCCGTTCGCCGGGCGTTGATCGACGCTGCCCAACGCCAGGTCTGCGTGGGCTGGCACACGCTTGCCGCTGCCGCCGGGCTCAAGCCATCGGACCTGTCCGCCAAGGCCAGGGAATCGATCCTCGTAGCCGTTGACAGCCCGCCCGCCTATGGAGTGCTGCTGTCCTCCCTCGTGGTCGCCTCCGAGCACACCCCCGTGCCGTACTTCGACGCCATCCTCAAACGCCTCGGACGGCCCTACGGCCTGCGCCCCATCGAACTGGGCCGGCTCCGGAAGACGGAACAGGCCCGAGTGTTCGCGACATACAGTGCTGCCGCCCACACCGCCGATGCCCCGAAGGAGAGGCCATGAGACCGAACCGTCGCCGCCTCGCGATCGGCATCGCCGCCACCGCAGCCGTCGTCACCCTGTCCGGTGCGGCGGGAGCAGTAGCCGGCGTCTACTTCGTCGCGACCGGCCCGACCGGCGCGCGGGGCCCGGCGGGGCAGAAAGGGGCACGGGGATCGCAGGGGGGTTCAGGGCGAACAGGGGTCACGAGGCGAACGCGGCGCCAAGGGCGACGAGGGAGAGCCCGGCGCCTCGGCCGAACCAGCCACCCCCGGCATACCGGACGCCACCACGACGAGTCCCGATCTCTCCGGCGGCCTGCTCATCAGTCCCGCCACGTGCCCGGTCGGAACCTCGCAGTGGGACACCATCTACGTGGGCCGCAGCTCCGCCCTCGGGTCACCGGGCGATGCCTACATGCGTGCGATGACGCTCTGCAAAATCGTCTGAGCGCCACCGCGCACGCCGCTCCGCTCAGGCCTCCGCCGCGAACCCCACGAACCGCGACCACTCCTCACGCCTGACGGCGAAGTGCGGGCGAGTCACGTCCTTGGAGTCCCGTACGCAGATGGCCTGTTCGGTGACAGCGACCTCCACGCAACTGTCGCCCTGGGTGCCGCTGTAGCTGGACTTGAACCAGGCGAGTTCTGTCGTACTCATAGCTCTCCTCGCAGTCGCTCCAGCAGACCCCGCGAGTCTTTGGGGTTCAGGGCCTGCGAGCGCAGTGTGTCATAGCACTGGTAGAGGAGGCTCACCTCTTTCGCGTCGCTGATCAGGCGGCCGTTCTGCTGTCCTTCGGAGTACGCGAGCCGCCGCCGCTCAGGGGTCTCCAACAACTGCACGGGACCATCCAGGCAAGCATGGAACTCAGCGTCCAGCGGCATCACCTGAAGCGTCACATTCCGTGGCGCGGTCAGTTCCAGCACGTGGTCGAGAAGCCCCCGCGTCACCTCAAGCCCACCAAGCCGACGCCGGAAGAGGTGCTCCTCGACGATGAAGCTGAACGGCACGTTCGGCCGCTCGTAGAACATCTTCTGTCGCTCCATCCTGGCTACGACCTGGGCCTCCAACTGCTCATCCGACAGCGGCGGAATGCTGTTGTCGAACACCGCCCGCGCATACCCCTCCGACTGCAACAACCCCGGCACCAGCCTGCACTCGTACGTGCACAGGCTCACCGCCACCTTCTCCAGCCGAGCCCATCGCCGGAACCAGGCCGCCAGCCCCGCCTCACCCCGGGTCAGATGCCCGGCCGCCTTCCGTAACGCCCCCGTGTTGCCCAGCGCCTCCTCCGCCCGCTCCACGAAGGAGTCGTCGGGCATCCGCCGCCCCAACTCCACCGATTCCACCGTGTGTTTGGAGAACCTGACCCTCGCCCCGAAATCGACCCGGCTGAGCCCGGCATGCTCGCGCAGGGCCTGGACGACGGCTCCGAAGGTCCGCAGACTGTCGGAAGGGTCGGGCTCGCGCTCCCAGTCGCAAGCCGTCACGTCAGTGCTGTCCGTCATACGCGGCCACCTCCAGGTGCGTACGTCCTCTGCGGCATCCCCGCGATCGACTCACCCACGGTGACGGAAAGATCCCCGTACTGTCCACAAAACGTGCCCGTACGCTGACGCAGCGTACGGGCCGCGCTACTGGAACACACCCCCGCACGCCCGCCACGGTTTCCCCATGCACACCTCCACGCCCCAATCCCGCGCCACCGTACACACGTTCGCGCAGCAACTCTCCTCCACCCGCCGCGGCGCCCGTCTCGCCCGGCTCCTGGCCGTGGAACGGCTGATCGCATGGGAGATGTCACCGCGAGTCATCGAGAGAGCGGAACACGTCGTCGCGGAGCTGGCCGCCAACGCGGCGCTGCACGGCCGCGTCCAGGGCCGCGACTTCCTGGTGGCACTGACGCTGGACGGGACGGCCGGCACCCTGCGCATCGCCGTGAGCGACACTCGGGGTGAGTACCGCCCCGCGATCCCCCCGGATCGGGGCCCGGACGACGAGTCGGGCCGCGGCCTGCTCCTGGTCGACGCTCTGGCCGACCGCTGGGGCACGGACCCGCGCCCGCCCTCCGGCAAGACCGTCTGGGCGGAGATCGACCAGCACGGCGAGAGGTCTGAAGCGATTTCCGGTCAATCCGGCAGCCAATGCCGTTGAGGACAGCCAAACGCTTTGAGCGACGGCATCCGGTCGACCTACGCTCCGTCAACGGATCACGGCGTCCCCGGCCGCGCCAGACGCCGCCGCTACTCAACAGGAGTGTTTCCCTTGCCTTTCCCGCCCGGTGACATGGTCGCCGCCTTCGGCAGACACCTGCACTTCAAGAGCCTGGAACAGGCTCTGTGCGAGCGTCATCCCGAGCTTGCCGACCGGGTGCAGTTCGACGACGCGAACCGCCTAATGCATCTGAAGGTCACGCTGTCCGGCAAACGCTCGGTCGTGCTGGCGCAGGTGCGCATGGGCTACACGATCGTCTGGGCGGTGCTGGACCCGGTACTGAACAGTGAGCCGTCCGTCTGGCCGCTGGACACGCCCGACGAGGTACTCGTCGACGCCCTGCACGCCATGGCGTCGGCCCACCTCACCGACGTACCGGTTCCCTCGCCGTGGCGCTGGAACGAGAGCGAGCCGTCCGACATGACCGAGCTGGCCGACCTCCTGGACGCCCGGGGTGTGCGAGTGCGGCGCGTGGCGGCGGGGAACGGCTACTTCCCGTACGGCCCCCGCCACTCGCCGAAACTCGACATCGTGGGCGGACGCGACGGCAGCTTCGTCGAGGCCGAGTTCCCCGACGCGTTCGTCCGCGTCTCACTCAAGCCCGCCCTCGGCTGGCTGGTGGATGTGCACCTCGCGGAATGCGGAGCTTGGGGCCGCGTCGATCTGGCCCGGAACCTGTGGCGCAGCACGAAGCCCACGCCAGGGGTACCCCGCGCGGACGTGTCGGTGGCGGACATCGCCGACGTACTCGGCAGGGGCCTGAAGGCCTGGGACGTGGAGGTGTCGTGCGAGCCGGCCGGTCGCGGGGAACCGGATCCCGCCGGGCACCGGTCCGAGTGGCAGGAGTCGCTCTTCGCAGACGAAGCCGCTCCGCCCCAGTGGCTGGGGGACGCCGGCGCCGATGTCGGTCAGCTCGACGAGGAAGCCGAGCCGAAGACCTCGCGGCGCTCGCCCAGCCCTCAGCACATCACGGACACGGCTCTCGAGCAGTTGACGGCATTCGGCTTCGGGGACCTCGAAGAAGGGGACGCCGAACAGCCCATCCGGTCCGACGCGTTCCACATCGAGTGGCACGACAGGGCCAAGAACCTGTCCACCTCCGAGGTTCAGCGGATGAACGGCCTGGCCGCGGCGGCAGGTGAGGACGTACCCAAGCGGCTCATCGTCATCACGACAGCCGGTATCAGTCGCCCGGCAGCGGCCTTCGCCGACACCGCCAAAGCGTTCGTCTTCTTCGTCGATCGCACGGCGGACAAGCTCATGGCCCTGAACTCACGTGCCCGGGAGGCGCTCTTGCCCCACACGGACCCGGCCGAGCGTGGGCTGGCGCCCTGGTAGCCGTCCTGCCCGCGGAGGACGGATCACAGACCGGCCCGCCCCAGCAGGATCTTCAACGCCCCTGGTTTGACCTTCTGCACCGACCTCACCTGGCCGAGTTCCAGCTCGTCCCGGCCCACCGGATCGCCGTGCAACGCGTCCGTGGGCCCGGACAGCAGCGTGACGTCGACCCGGTAGGCGAATTCGGGATCCGGCGGGTCCGCCTCGTACGGCTCACCCATGACGTCGGCCACCGCGGCGACCTCCGAATCCGGCGAGGTGAAGAAGAACCACAGGCGGTCGCCCGGGTTCATGCGGTTGCGTCGGCTGAGCCAGAAGTCGCGCTCGGGGTCCTTGTGGGCGAGACGACGCACCGTGTCCTTGTCTGAGGGCTCACCGTCGAGGGTGTCCTTGCTCGGATTGAGAATGTAGATCCAGTCCTGCACGGTCTCCCCCGTCGCCATGGTCCCGGTGCCCAGGGACGACCTCGCCCTGCTGAGCATCGTGCCAGCCCGCCTGCCCCTCACGCAGGAAGTTGCCCAACCTCACCGATCGTGGGGGACGCCGCCTCGCCCTCCGGCACGATGGCCTCCATGACGAACGCGATGGATGTGCGCACAGCCGCGGCCGAGTTCGACCGGGCCGCCGTGACGGACGCCGAGTCGGCTGCCGAGGACGAGCGCCAGCAGGTGTGTCCCAGTTTCCGTAGGAGGAGCGGGCGGAGCTGTCGCAGGAGCGCTGTGCCCTCGGGCACCGGGGTTGTCGTACCCCGCGGGTAGGGTCGCGTGGAGTGGGCGGAGTGGGCGGAGTGGATCGGGAGGGCCGTGCGCCGCTGGGCGCCGGGGCGAGGAGTGGGAGTGAACGAGCGAGACGAGGCCCGCCCCGAGGCGGTTCAGGCCGGGGTCGCCACGGTGTACCCGGAGTTCCTGCTGCGCCTGCCGGGCGGAGGACCGCGGGCCCGGGGTCGGGTCCTGCCCGAGAAGGGGATGAACGGAAGCCTGAAGTTCCTCATCCTCGCCGGCTCGCCGGTGCGTGTGGAGACGATGCCCGGCATAGGGCCCCATCCGTCGGCGCAGCGGGAACGGCTGCTCGCGGACGGCGGCATCGGGACGGCGTCGGACCGGTGGCCCGGCTATGGGGAGACGACCCGGGACATCGAGTGCAACTCCCCCTCCGCAGCGGCCTCGGTGGTGACCGGGCGTAGCTCCGACGGGCTCTCCGAGTGGCGCACGGAAGAGGGCTTCCCCCTCGTCGACTACCTCGGCGCCTCATGGCGCACCCCGCACAAGGCCTGGCTGGTGCGGGGCTCGAACGTCTCCGGGCGTGATCTGGTCAAGCGACTGTGGGTGACCGAGGGCTGGGTGACTCTCGCGGCCACGCACCTGCCCCACGTGGACGAGGCCGCGCCGACCAAGAGCGTCCTGCGGCGGTACGTGCAGGAGGGATACGACGCCACCACTTCGTACAGCCAGAAGCAGGTGATGGCCGACGAACTGCACTACTTCCTGTCCCAGATGCGGCAGGGCGACACCGTCTGCACCATCTCGGACGGGCAGATGTACATCGGAAAGCTCACGGGAGACGCGGAGCAGACCGAGTCCGAGGGCGGGCTGTCGAATCTGCGCCGGAAGGCCGAGTGGCGGTCCCCCGGTATCCCGTACGACGAGTTGCCCGAGGCCCTCCAGCAGAAGCTGTCCGTGCAACACGATGTCGTCGACCTGACCGCCGTGCTGGCACTCGTCGAGGGACTCGGACGGAGCGACGAGGAACTGGCGCAGGAGGCCCAGGCCATGGAGCGGGACCCGAGCCTGGAGATCCCGGCGATCACCGCCCGCCGTGAGCCGGAGCTGCCCGACCCGACGGATCAGCTGGCGGCCGAACTCCTCGTGCACGAGACGGCGTGGCTGCGCGAAGTGCGCGATCTCCTGGCCGACGACCGGCAACTGGTGCTCTACGGCCCGCCGGGCACCGGCAAGACGTACCTGGCAATGAAGCTCGCCGAGTTCCTCGGCGGCGGGCCCGAGCAGGTCAAGCTCGTGCAGTTCCACCCGTCGTACGCCTACGAGGACTTCTTCGAGGGCTTCCGGCCCCAGGAGGACCCGCAGACGAGGGAGGTCGCGTTCCGCCTCACCGCGGGCCCGCTGCGCGAACTCGCCGACCTGGCCTCTCGCGAGGGAAACCGGCACATCCCGCACTTCCTGATCATCGACGAGATCAACCGGGCCAACCTGGCGAAGGTCTTCGGCGAGCTGTACTTCCTGCTGGAGTACCGCAACAAGTCGGTTCGGCTGACCTACTCCGGCGACGACTTCGCGCTGCCGCCGAATCTGTTCGTCCTCGGCACGATGAACACCGCCGACCGCTCCATCGCCCTCGTGGACGCGGCGATGCGCCGCCGTTTCGCCTTCGTCGAACTGTCGCCGCGCACCGAGCCGACACGCGGTCTGCTGCGCCGCTGGCTGACCGAGGAGGGCAGGGGCGCGGAGCCCGCCGACCTGCTCGATGCGCTGAACTCCCGTATCGACGATCCCGATTTCCGTATCGGGCCCTCGTACCTGATGAAGAAGGGCGTGTACCGGGAGGGCGGCCTGGAGCGGACCTGGCGGACGAAGATCCTGCCCCTGCTGGAGGAGCATCACTACGGGGAGGGCGTGGACATCGAGACGCGGTACGGGCTGGCGGCACTGCGGGAGTCCCTGCAGTGACGTCCGCCGTCGACGCCCCGTACTCCGTCGAGCTGGTCGAGCACGCGCCGGCGACCCGTATCGCCCTGCCGGACGCCGTCGGCCGTGCCCTCGCCGCTTCCGGCATCGTGGACGCGGCCCCCGACCCGTACGCGCCCGGGCTCTGGTCGCTGAAGGCCGGCAGCAAGGTCGGGGCCGTGGCCGTCACGGCGCCGGGCGGCGGCGAACCGGTCACCGTACGCGTCACACCCAAGGTGCCCATCGTCCGGCTCTTCTTCCTGCTCAGCTACAGCCTCGATCCGGGAAGGAGTTGGCGGGACGGCGAGGTCGAGGTCGCCGAGCACCGCGATCTGCTGCCCGCGCTCGCCCACGCCGTGGAACGGCAGGTGGACCGGGCCCTGCGGCAGGGCTTGTCGCAGGGCTACCGGGCGGCTGAGGAAGCCGCGCTCGTCGTCCGCGGCCGGGTCAGGGAGACCGAACAGATACGGCGGCGGTTCGGGGCGATGCTGCCGATCGAGGTGGCGTACGACGAGTTCACCACCGACATCGCGGAGAACCGCATCCTCCGTGCGGCCGTCGAACGTCTCCTGCGCCTGCCCGGCATACCGCGCGACGTACGCCGCAGGCTGCTGCACCAGCGCGCCCGCCTGAGAGACGTCACGGCGATCGCGCGCGGACAACCGGTCCCCGACTGGCGTCCCACCCGCCTCAACTCCCGCTACCACCAGGCCCTGCGTCTCTCGCGCGTCGTCCTGGACGGCGCCTCCGCCGAGCACGGCCCCGGCGGTCTGCGCATCGACGGCTTCCTCTTCGACATGAACAAGCTCTTCGAGGACTTCGTGACAACCGCCCTACGGGATACCTTCCACGGCCGGGGCCGGGGTTCGGACGGCCACACCGTCCGACTCCAGGACTCCCACCACCTCGACGAGGCCGCCACGATCCGCATGAAGCCCGACCTCGTGCTGTACGGGCCGGACGGCACCCCGTGCGCGGTGGCGGACGCCAAGTACAAGTCCGGGCGACCGGGCGGCTATCCCGACGCCGACCTGTACCAGATGCTGGCGTACTGCACGGCCCTCGGCCTGCGCGAAGGGCACCTGGTGTACGCGAAGGGCAATGACCGGCACGCCGCCCATCAGGTGCGCCACGCGGGTGTCGTCCTCCATCAGCACGCCCTCGACCTGGACCAGGAACCCTCCGGACTGCTCACGGACATCGAGGAGGTGGCCCAGCGGCTGGCGAACACCCCACGCATATGATCGACTGCGGAGTGTCCCTCCAGGGCGGGGAGTTCACCTCGTGCCGCAGCTCGCGTCCGCCAACAGCTTCTGGGAGGGCTACGACGTCCTGGAGAGGCCCGTCAAGGCCGGCGTACGCAAGGCGATGCAGAAGTTCCAGCTGCTGACCGTGCCCGAACTGCACGCGGACAAAGGGCTCCACCTCGAGTCCGTGCAGAACGCGCGGGACGCACGCATGCGGACCATCCGCGTGACACGCGCCGTCAGCTGTCCGGGGCGAGCGCGCCGTTGCCGAGCCCGTCCCTTGCCAGGGTCGCCGCGTCCCGGCTCAGCTCCACCACTCTGCGCGCTCGCTCCTCGAACTCCTGAAGCGCGCGGAAGGCCGCCCCGTACCGCCGTTGCCCGGTGATGTCCATCTGCGGGATGCGGGCGCCCTTGCCGTCGAGGCGGAAGGTGCCGCTGCTGCTCGTGGAGCGCCGCGTGTTGGCCGCGCTGCGCAGAAAGCCCTGAAGGTAGTCGGTGTCGAGTTGGTCGCTGATCGAGACCGGTTCCCGATCGCCGTACTCGACGAGCCCCGCGCGCGCGAGGTCAGCCACGCTGACGGTAGGTCCGTCCGGAAGGCCGGGGCCGTCGCCCGCGACCAACGCCGGCAGCAACTCCGCCAGCAGCCTCGCCTGCTCGGTCAGCTCCCGTCGCAAGGTCCGGTATTCCACCGCGTAGTCGCGATGGGAATCCTCGACGTGGCGGCCGGGCGTGAGGTCCACGGCGTCGTCCAGCAGATCGACCAGGGGAACGTCAGCCGTCTGCTCGGCAGCCGGTTCCAGTGAGCCGTCCGGATCGCCCGCCGTCAGATCGACCATGCGGACACGGGTGGCGGCATCTCCCAGGGTCCGCGGGCGACGCAACTGCCAGAGGTGGACCGGAAGCGCATGCGAGGCCGCCGTGCCGGACGGAAGGGCGGTGACCTGGGTGAGGACGCCCCGTCGTACGAGCTCGGCGCGGATACGGCGGCCTGCCTTGCGGTAGGCGACCGAGGCGGGCAGGACCATGAGGACACGACCACCGGGCGCGGTATGCGCGTAGGCGTGCTGCAGCCAGGCGAGTTCGCCTTCGGCACGAGACGGTGTGCCGAACTCCCAGCGCGGGTCGAGCAACAGGCCCTCGCGCCCCCAGTCGGGTTCACCGACCGGGGGATCACAGACGACCAGGTCGGCCCTGAGGTCCGCCCACCGGTCGTTCCGCAGGGAGTCCCCCGTGACGATGCCGACCCCGGTGCGCCCGGTGAGGCCGGCCCTCAGTTGCGCGAACACGGCCCTGCGAGCGTCGGACTCCTGCCCGCAGCGCCTGGCGCCTTGCTCGGGGCCGATGGCGAGCAGGAGGGAGCCGATACCGCAGGCCGGGTCGAAGAGGGTCGTGCCGGGTGCCACCTCACCGGCGAAGTGGCGTACGGCACGGATGACGCGCGGTGCGGTGATCTGGTCCGACCCTGCCCGGCGTACGGATTCGGTGAAGCGCTCCGCGAGGACGCTCACCGCCTCTGCCGCGCCACAGCTCTCGGCCAGTTCCCGCGCGAGGCGGACGACATCCGCCGGAAGCTCCTCACGTGCCACTCCCTCGTCGAGGAGACGGGCGACATCCACGAGCCCGCCGAGCATGTCGTCGCCGTACGCTCCGCGCAGCACCTGCCACAGCTGTACCTCCGCGGAGACTTCCTGCCCCTTACGCTGCCTGTCCAGCCAGGCCCGCACCTCGGCCAGGTCGAACAGCGGACTGTTGACACCACCGCCGGACGGCGTGGGGAAGTCGTCGTAACGTCGCCGCCAATTCGAGACGGCGGCGCGGGTGACGCCCGCCAGCCTGGCGATCTCGGACCCGGTGACCAGCGGGGTGGCCTGTCGGGCGGGGGTGTCCGTCATACGAGCAACCGTACACAGGGCGACCTCCACTATCAACGCGGACATTCGTTGACGACGTCAACAACATCAGCGGCCTTTTACTGCTCCCGGAAAGACCCCTCGCAGAGGAAGAGCTGCTCGCCACACGTTCCACACCGTCGGACTCCGATCGCCTGTGTCGACGTAGCGAGGATCACCGAACCGGGAGACGCCCCTCGTACGCAGCAGGACGGGCCGGCCGCTCATCGTCGTGATGCGGTCCCGCAGACCTCGCCGTTCAGCCTGAAGACCCGGGGGTCGTCCACGAGGCCGGTGGGACGGCCGTTGAAGCCGAACCGCACGGTGGCGCCGGGCGCGAGAGCGGCGTTCCAGCTCAGGGCGTCGGCGGTCACCCGGGGGCCGGCCTGCCCGATGTCCGCGCCCCAGGTGTCGGTCACCTGCTGCCGGTCGGCGAACGTCCAGTCGAGCCGCCAGGGCTGGACGGGGCGGTCGCCGGTGTTCTTCAGCGCGACGTGGGTGGAGAAGCCGTCGCTCCAGCGCTGCGAGGTGTAGGTCACCTCGCACCGGGCCTTCACGGGCTCCCCGCCGCCCAGATCGTCCACGTAGGACGCGACCCACGCGAGCGGGGCGTTCCAGTTGATGGTGATCTCGTTCGTGGCCCAGGACTCGATGTCGTCGATGTAGCACATCGCCGGTGCGCAGCCCTTCAGTTTCTCCTGCGCGACCGGGTCCTCGATGGACGCGTTCGGACCGCCGGCCAGGGAACCCGGAGCGGGATTCGGCAGGGCCGGGTCGAGCTGGTCGGCCCAGAACCGGTGGTGCTGGTTGCGCGAGTCCCGCTCACCGTACCCGGTGACATAGGACTGGTTCAGCGCGTTGCGGCCCAGCAGGTAGTCGAGTCCGCGCAGTACGGCGTCACGGTAGACGGTCCTGCCGGTCAGGTCGTGCGCGGAGCCCAGGACGACCATGTTGTTGGCGACCTGGCTGTTCGAGCCCCATACGTAGTGCCCGTCGTCGGGGGCGTACGGGAGGCCGTACGCGGCGCGGGCAGAGTCGGCCGCGTATCCGTCGGCGGCTTCGGTCACCATGCCGCGCACCGTGGCGAGCTGGTCGGCGGACAGCTTGCCCGGCACACTCGCGAGGTTCAGGGCGCCGAGCCCGGCGACCGAGCCCCAGGACATGCCGCCTCGCGGGAAGACCGCGTCGGTGTCACCGTGCAGCGGGGAGCGGAGGACTTCCTGGCGGTAGCTGTCCTCGCCGGTGGTGAGGAGGAGTTCCGCCGCCGCCCAGTAGAACTCGTCCCGCACGTCGTCGTCGCTGTAGGCGCCGCCGCCCGTGGCGTCCTGCGGATCGGCGAGGATGTCCGGGTGGGCCTTGGCCGCCGTCCACGCGGACCGCGCGGCCGACCGGCACTGCGCGGCGAAGTCCGCGTCGTAGACCTGGAAGAGGCGGGCGCACTGGGCGGCGGTGGCCGCCAGGTTGAGGGTGGCCGCCGTGGTCGGCGGATGCAGTTCCCGGGGCTGGGGGTCACGGTCCGGCCGGAGCGGCAGTCCGGTCCACGCCCTGTCGTGCAGCTTGTGGTGGGCCATACCGGCGAGCGGCTCCCCTGCGGGCACCTGCATCCGCATGAGGAACTCCAGCTCCCAGCGCGCCTCGTCGAGGATGTCAGGGGTGGCGTTCCCGTGCTCGGGCAACCGGAGCGCGCCGTCACCGAGCGGCCCGCCGTCGGCGGTCTCCTCGTACAGGGTCCTCTCGAACGTGGACATCAACTGGGCCACCGATATACCGCCGTTGACCACGTACTTGCCGTGGTCGCCGGCGTCGTACCAGCCCCCCGCCGCGTCGAGACGGTAGTCGCACTCGCCCGGCCGGCAGGGCACGTCGTTGTCGCCCTGGTTGGGGCTCACGCCGAGATGGCCGGCCGGCCGCGCGTACTGCTCGCCCACGATGTCCGCGTCGATCTCGATGCCGCTGCGGTTGTGGTAGAAGTACGCGAGCGCGTCGGTGCGCAGGGACGCGTAGAGGTCGTCGCCGATGGCGAACGGCTCGCTCTTCTCCCCCGCGACCGTGACGGTGTACCCCTCGCCCGGGGTGGTCACCGCGCTGAAGTCGAAGGTGTGAACGTGTTGCCGCGAGGCGGTGTCCACGCCTGCCGGAGTGGTGGTGCCGGCGGCCACGCGTGTCCCGGCTGCGGAGTCGAGGGTCCAGGACAGCGGGTCGGTACCGCCGGTGACGACCGTGCCGGCCTTGGGGCCGTGGGTGAGGTAGCCGACCTGGTTGACCCGGACCGGGGACCCGGTGTCCGGTTCGTAGGGCGGCGGCGCGGTCCCGCCGCGCAGGGATACGTCGTCGATGCAGAAGGTGAGGGGCTCGGCGCCGCCCCCGATCTGGAAGACCAGCTGGGCCGCGTCGTGGTCGGCTCCGGCCGTGAAGGTCTCTGTGACGCGTTCGGCGTTCGCCCCGACCGGCTGCGCGGTGGTGAGTTCCGTGGTCCAGGGATCGGTCGACATCTGGACGTTGGTGCGGATGGTGACCGGCACGGTGGATGTCGCCGTGTAACTCAGGGTGTACCCCTCGCCTGCGGTGAGGGCCAGCCCGTTCTGCCCGACGATGGCGTCCCACGCGTTGGCCGTGCCCGCGGGGACGTCGGCACAGAGGCGTCCGTCCGAGACGGCGACGGGGCTGTTGGCCGTCGACCACCAGGGGGCGGTGCCCGCGGAGAAGTCCCCGTTGGCGATGACCTCGTGGGCGTCATCGAGGGGCTGGGCCGCACCGGCGGGTGCGGCAAGCGCGCCGGCCAGCAGCCCGGCGATGGCTGCGACGCCCACTAACACGCGGACGCGTCGGGAGCGGTCCTGTCGGCGGAACGTACGGGACGGGCGGGGAGCTTGTGGCTGATGCAGCGGCACATCGAAGTCCTTACGGGAGGGGGAAGGTCACATGAGGCGCACAGGGCCGGAGGCATCGGCATTGCGCACGGTGGAGCGCCGGGACGAAGTGGGAGCGCTCCCAAAGTCGGGGTCGCGAGACGCGCAGTCAAGCGGTTGGACAGGATTCGCCGCTTTGCCTCGTGGGAGACGACCGTCCGGGCCGAGGACGCCACGCGACTTCGGCCCGACCGGACTCGACCATACGTTCTCCGCCACCTCGTCAGGCCGTCCGGCCGGTCAGCCGGGCGGGCCGGCGGCCACCCCGACCCTCCTGCCCCCCGGCGCGCACCGGGCCGCCCGGACCGCGACTCGCCGGAACGCGACGGCCGCCCAGCCCCGGCCTCCGCATTCATCGATCCGCTCGACACTTCCCCCACCATGGGTTGTCAGGGACATAGCAACGCTCTTACAGTTTCAGGTACCAACGGGTGGGAGCGCTCCCAGATGCTTGGCCGGGGCTTCCGATTCCGTGATCGCCCCATCCGGTCATCCCTCCCGGAGAGGCCCCGCATGCGAGCGTCACCGTCACCGCACTCCCCCGGTACCACGCGCAGCCTGCTCAGCACTCCGGTCGGCGTCGGCCCGACGAAGCCCGGTGGACGTCGGAACCCGCCCGTGCGGAACCGACGACTACGGCCGCGCACCGGCCACGGCCTTCCCACCTGCCTCGCCACCGCGCTCGCCCGGCACAGCGCCCCCTGCCCCAGGTGCCCCCCAGACTCCTCGCCCGATGGTGGCCGCAGGAGAAGAAGCGCAACCGGAAGACCATCCCCACACAGGCACAGGAGACCTCATGGCCCGACGCAACAAGCTGTTCACGTTCCTGGCTGCGGTGCTCGCGACACTGCTCGGCGGAATCGGCCTGACACTGATGGGCCAGGGCGACGCGCAGGCGCACGGCGTCACGATGACACCGGGATCGCGTACCTACCTCTGCATGCTGGACGCCAGGACCGGCACCGGCGCTCTGGACCCGACCAACCCGGCGTGCAAGGCCGCGCTCGACGAGAGCGGCGCGACCGCGCTGTACAACTGGTTCGCCGTGCTCGACTCCAACGCGGGCGGAAGGGGTGCGGGTTACGTCCCGGACGGAAAGCTGTGCAGTGCCGGCGACCGGTCGCCGTACAACTTCACCGGTTACAACGCCCCCCGCTCCGACTGGCCCCGGACGCACCTGACATCCGGGAAGACGATCCAGGTCAAGCACAGCAACTGGGCGGCGCACCCGGGCTCCTTCCGGGTGTACCTGTCCAAGCCCGGCTACTCGCCCAGCACCGAGCTGGGCTGGGACGACCTGGAACTGATCGAGACCGTCTCCGACCCGCCGCAGGCGGGTGGGCCGGGCACGGACGGCGGCCACTACTACTGGGACCTGGACCTGCCCTCGGGCCGTTCGGGTGACGCGGTCATGTTCATCCAGTGGGTGCGCTCGGACAGCCAGGAGAACTTCTTCTCGTGCTCCGACGTCGTCTTCGACGGCGGCAACGGCGAAGTGACCGGCATCCGCGGCTCGGGCGGCACTCCCACGCCCACGCCCACGCCCACTCCGACCCCGACTCCGACACCCACCGACCCGCACACCGGATGCATGGCCGTCTACAGCGTGACCAACTCCTGGAGCGGTGGCTTCCAGGGTTCCGTGGAGGTCATGAACCACGGCACGACGGCGCGTGAGGGCTGGGCCGTGCAGTGGAAGCCCGGCGTGGGCGCCGAGATCAGCAGCGTGTGGAACGGAGCGCTGACCACGGAGTCCGACGGCACGCTCACGGTCAGGAACCTCGACCACAACCGCACCATCGCACCGGAGGGCAGCGTCACCTTCGGGTTCACCGCGACATCGACCGGCAACGACTTCCCGGTCGGTTCGATCGGCTGCGTCGCCACGTAGCCGACGGGGCGTGTGCCCTCGCCGCCGTGGCATCAAGCCGTGGCGGCGAGGGCGCAAGCGCGGTCAGTGTCCGGCGACGACGCCCGACAGCTCGTTGGTGCTCTTCGGCAGGGTGACGGAGGTGATCTTCTTCCCCGTTTCCACGTCGATGGCGTGCAGCGCCTTCTTGCCGGGCTCGGAGACGTACGCGACGTGTCCGCGCACGAACAAGGTGGGCCGGGCCTGCTGCCAGTCCAGCGGCTCCTGCCAGTCGCCCACGGCGGGGATCTTCTTCTCGATCTTGCCGGTGTTCGGATCGATGACGTGGATGGCGCCGTCGGTACCGAGGACCAGGGCCTCGCCGTGCGGGCCGCGGGCCAGCGAGCGGAAGGAGTAGCTGGTGCCCAGGTCGACCAGGCGCAGCTTCTTCTTCTCGGTGTCGATGAGGGAGACGCGGGAGGGTCGCTCCAGCTCGGCCTCGGGGTCGCTCTTGTAGTCGCCCAGCAGAACGGGCGAGGCGTCACTGCCGGACTGGTTGCCGATGCGGCCGTAGTCATCGGGGGAGTCGATCTTGGTGAACTCGCCGTCCTTGTAGATCAGAATGCCGTCCTCGCAGCCGACGCCGACGGCTTCGTTCTTGGCCGCGGCCTCTCCGTGGACCCCGGGGCAGTCCTCGTTGCGCGCGATCTCCTTGTTGTGCCGGTCCAGCACCAGCGCGCCGGTGCGCTTCTCCTCGGTGCCCAGGGTGCTCACGAGTTTGCCGTCGGCCAGTTCGATGGCGACACCGTGGTGCGGCTCGGCGGAGGTGTAGGTACGCCCTGCCGGCTTCCTGCCGCTGCTCAGTGCGGTGGGGTCGAAGACGTTGACCTCCCCGGTACCGTCGGTGAAGAGCACGGTCTTCGCGGCGTGGCGGACTACGTGGCCTGGCTTGGCACCCTTGTACTCGATGTCGGTGAGGGCCTGGTCGGTGGCGTCCAGGACGCGGAATCCGCTGTCGGTGGAGACGACGACGTGGTCCTCGTCGCCTGCGGGGTTGACCCGGTTGAAGCCGGGCAGGTCGATGGTCCTGGCGAGCTTCAGGCTCTCGCCGTCGAGGATGTACAGGCCACCGTCGAAGGTGGCGACCAACGGCTCCTCGACCGCCACCGCGGGCGTGGCGCTCGCGGCTCCGTCTGACTTGGCGTCGGTGGAGGTGGAGGTCTCTCCGCCGCAGGCGGTCAGGACCGTGGAGATGGCCAGGGCCAGTGCCGTGCCCGTGAGGGCTCTGCCGCGTATCGACTTGTTCATGGGTCTGTTCCTTTCTGCACCGCGCGGTGGCGGCATGGGGGTACGACGAGCCGGCGCCCGACGGGCGGGGGTGCCGGGAGGCTCGGAGGGTCAGTCGCCGGTCAGGCCGGTGACCATGGCGGTGGTGTTGGCGCGCATCATCCGCAGGTAGGTGTCGGCGCCCGCACCCCTGGCGGTCAGGGACTCCGAGTGGAGTTCGACGACGCGAACCCCGCCGCCCATTTCCGTTCGCAGCACCTCGGCGAGCCGTTTGGGCTGGGAGGAGTCGGCGAAGACGGTGCGTACGCCTGCTCCCTCCATCGCCTCGGTGAGCGAGCGCAGGTCCGAGGAGCTGGGTGAGGCCAGCGTGGTGCCGCTGGGGATGACCGCGCCGATCACCTCGAAGCCGAAGCGGTCGGCGAGGTAGCCGAAGACATGGTGGTTGGTGACCAGGGCCCGCTGGTCCGCGGGAACTCGGTCGAAGGACTTCTCCATCCAGGTGGTGAGGTCCGTGAGGCCCTTCGCGTAGCGGTCGGCGTTGGCCCGTATCGTGCCGGGGTCCACGCTGTCGACGTGCTCGATGACCTGGTCGGCCATCAGGCCGGTGACCTTGTGCATCCGGTCGGGGTCTGTCCAGAAGTGCGGGTCGGGCTGCCCTTCCTCGCCCTCGGGGCCGCCGTCGTCGGCGGTGTGGAAGGTGAGCGGGCCGGCCGCCTCGCCGGCCGCGAAGGTGGCGACCCCGGACTCTCGGGCGGCGTCCACGTGCCGCAGTACGTTCTCCTCCAGGCCCAGGCCGTTGTGGACGACCAGATCGGCCTGTTCCAGCTCGGCGGCCTGCACCGCCGACAGACCGAAGGAGTGCGGGTCGGCGTTGGGCTTCATCAGGACGGTGACGTCGGCCTCGTCGCCGACTATCTCGCGAGTGACGTCGCCGAGGATGTTGGTCGTGACGACGATGCTGGGCCGGTCCTCGCCGGTGGTGCAGGCGGTGGCGGTCACGGCTGTCACGAGGGTGAGCAGACCCGCGATCAGGTGTCGCAGGCGAGCGGTGCCCACCCGCGCGCGATGATTCACCTCGGTTCGGCTCATCGTCCGGTCTCCACCATGAGGACCGGCTTGACGTCCAGGTCGAAGGTGCGCGCGATGCGCAGGCCGTCGTTGTAGTCGATCTCGAACACCTTCTTGCCCTCGGGGTCGTTGATGTAGGCGCGGCTGCGGTCGACCTCGATGACAGGGGCGCTGCCGTCGGAGACGTCCCGTTTCCCTGCTGTCAGCAGCGCCTTGGTCCGTGCGGTCTGCTTTCCGGTCGCGATGTCATAGCCGTGCACGGAGCCGTCGGTCTCCAGAACGAGCAACGGGGAACCCTCGCCTGCCGTGTTGGCCGCGACGACGGGTCCGGTGTCCACCCGCTTCCAGGTCCGCTCGGTGACGTCGAGGACCCAGACGGCGTCGTCTCCGGCCGGGGCGGTGAGGGTGTCGCTGCCGGGTCGATGGCGGAAGACGGTGGCTCGGTCCCGCGCCGGGACGTGCGTTCCGTACGGGATCTCCTCCGCGGTGAAGGCGCCGCCCTGCGCACGCACGAGCAGGGCGCCGTCGGCGCAGCCGAGGATCACGCCGCGCCGGGTGACGGCGTCTCCCCGGGGTGCCTCGCACGTCACGTCCGGGGAAGCCACGCGTTCGCCCTTGCGGTCGAGGACGACGAGTTCCGTGCTGCCGCCCTTGTTCGCGAAGGCGAGCAGGTGTTCCTCGTACGGCACGACGGCGCCGGTGTAGGTGCCGCGCAGCGTCGGCGAGGTGGTGATCTGCCCCTTCTCCAGCTTGCCTCGGTCGTAGAGGACGGTGCGGCCGTTCTCGTCGGTCACCGCGGTCACGGCGGCATCACTGCGTATCTGGGCTCGGCTGCCCGCGGGAAGCTCACCCACGTCCCGCGTCGCCGCGCTGTAGTAATGGATGTGGTCGCCGTGGTCCACCATCCAGGCGCCGCTGTCGAGGAGATGGGTGCCGTCGGGCGCGTGGAGGTAGCCGAACCTGCCGTCCGTGCCCAGTCGAACGGCGTCCTTCACCTCGGCCGTCCTGTGCACCTTGCCGGTGACGAGGTCGAGAACCCTGGTGTTCCCGCTGCCGGGGTCGTTCAGGAGGAGCCGGGACTGCTGCTCGGCGGCCTCCTGGGCTCCCTCGACGTATCCGTGCGGAGTGGCGGACGAGGGACTCGCGTCGGGCCGTGCGGCGTCGCGCTTCTCCCCCGCGCAACTCGTAGCGAGCAGCGCGGTGAGCACCAGTGCGGCCGATGCCCACGGAGTGACGTTTCTGCGGACAGTCATGATGATCGCCTCCGGCTTCTTTCAGTTGGCTTCGGGCAGGGGCGCCGCGGAGTGGACCTGGCGCGTACGGCGGTCCCGCAGGCCGGAAAGCACGTGGGAGAGGAAGAACAGGCCCACCGCGAGGGCCGCGACGGTCGCACCGGCCGCGGTGCTCAGATGCCAGGACAGCAGCAGCCCTCCGAGCGTGGCCAAGGTGCCGAGCAGGGCGGCGAGCACCATGACCCCGCGCACGGAGCGAGCCCAGGGAAGAGCGGCCGCCGGCGGTGCGATGAGCAGTCCGAGGACGAGCAGCGTTCCCACGATGTGGAACGAGGCGACGATCGCCAGGCCGAGCAGGCCGAGGAGCACAGCGTGGGCCAGGCGCGGCCGCAGCCCGAGGGTGTGGGCCTTGCGCGAGTCGAACGCCAGGGCCAGGAAGGCGCGGTGGCCGAGGACCGACACCGCCAGCGCCGCGAGCAGCGCCGCCGCGAGCACGAGGAGATCCTGCTGCCTGACGGCGAGGACGTCCCCGAAGAGGAACCCGGTCAGGTCGACCGCGAAGGACTGCGAGCGCGACACGATGATCACGCCGAGCGAGAGCATGCCGACGAACAGCAGCCCGATACCGGTGTCCTGAGACAGCCTCGGCGTACGGCCCAGTGCGGTGACGCCTGCCGTCATGACGGCGGCACTGACCACCGCGCCCACCATCAGATTGCCCCCGAGAAGCGCGGCGACCGCGACCCCGGGCAGCAGCCCGTGGGACATGGCGTCACCGAGGAAGGCCATCCCCCTCAGCACCACCCAGGTGCCCGCCAGCGCACAGATGGCGGATACCAGCATCCCGCCCCACAGGGCCCGCTGCACGAAAGTCACCTCGAACGGGACCGTCAACCATTCCATGCCCAGGACACTACAATGAAAATCATGTTCAAAACGCAGCACCCCTCATGCACCCCGCCCCTCGACCGGACCACCTCCCTCCGCTTCTCGGGGCTGTGCGCCGGCTATCCAGGGCGCCCAGTACTCCATCAAGTCAGCGGTGAAATAACCGAGTTGACCATGACAGTGCTCGTCGGCCCGAACGGGAGCGGCAAGTCGACCCTGCTCGGCGTGCTCGCCGGTGTGATCAAGCCGACATCCGGCGACCTCCTCCGCGCCGGTGACCGGCCTCCGGCCTTCGTGCCGCAGCGGGGAGCGGTCGGCGACACTCTTCCCCTCACCGTTCGGCAGACCGTGGAGATGGGACGCTGGGGCGAGCGCGGTCCGTGGCGCCGGCTGACCGCGCGGGACCACGCGACCGTGGACGCGGTGCTCGACCGGCTCGGCATCGGCGACCTCGCCTCACGCCAACTGGGCGAGTTGTCGGGCGGGCAGCGTCAACGTGCGCTCATCGCCCAGGGGCTGGCGCAGGAGTCGGACCTGCTGCTCCTCGATGAGCCGACCACCGGCCTGGATCCGGAGGCGAGGGAGCGGATCGGGGCGCTGCTGACGGCGCTGGTCGCCGACGGGGTGACGATCGTCCAGGCCACGCATGATCTTGAGGTGGCACGCGCGGCGGACGCCTGCCTCCTGCTCCAGGACGGCCGCCTCGCCGGGCAGGGGAGTCCGGACCAGGTCCTCACCACGTCGTCGCTGACCCGGGTCCGGCAAACGCTCTGAGAAGCCGGCACACGCAACGCGAAGGCCATGCCGGCATCGCCGAGCGGTGCGTAGGGCCCAGGTGTTCGACCTGCACAGCAGGCCCGGTCCCGCACGACCGCCTGCCCGGCGGGCATCACGCCTGACCGGCAGGCCATGGCGCGCGGCGACTCAACCCCGGGGCAGGCAGGCAACGGCCTGGACGGGGTGCTGTCCAAGATCGGACGGCCCGGGGCTCTCCGGCTCGGTTCGGACGATGACCGTGACGAGGTGCTCATGCTGCTGTCCCCTTTGTGACCCGGGGCCGCGGTGCCCCTTTGCTCGGGGCGGGAGCATCGCGCTCACACGGTATGGAGATGATCTGCCCGGGGCGCGTGGTGGTGGCGAAAGCCGCCGGGGGCGAGCACGGCATCCGCCAGGTGCGGGTGTGTCGCGGGCAGATTGGCGTGGACGTGCACGCCCTCGCCGTGCGCAACGGGCGCCGGGGCCTTTGCGGCGTCGGCGGGCCAGGAGCGGACGGCGAGGACCGCGGCTGCCAGCACGACGGCGGCCAGGGCCAGCACGGCCGCCTGAAGGCCGGCGGCGGCGCCGAGCCATCCGGCGAGTGGGTAGGTGGCGAGCCAGCAGGCGTGCGAGAGGGAGAAGTGCGCCGCGAAGGCGGCCGTGCGGTGCTCGGGGGACGTGCACCGCTTGAGGATCTTGCCGGCCGGGGTCAGGACGAGAGAGCCGGCAGCGCCGAACGCGGCCCAGACCGTGAGCAGGGCGGGCCAGCGCCAGTCCCCGGTGCGTGCTGCGGTGACCAGGGCGGCTCCTGCGAAGACGCCCGGCAGAGCGAGAACCCCTGTGAGCATCGCCCTTCGGTCGGGAACGTGCTTCAGGACGCGCGGGAGGAACAGGGCCACTGCCATGGAGCCGCCGCCGTAAGCGCCAAGCGCGAGGGCCACGTCACCCGCCGTCAGAGCCAGGTGACCGCGCACGTAGACGACGGTGTTGACCAGGACGAGCGCGCCGCCCGCCGCTACCGCGAGATCCATCCAGAGCAGGGAACGCAGTGCCGGCGCCTCGAAGAGAAGCCGGATCCCCGCCGTCACCCTGTCCTGGACTCCTCCCTGGTGCTGCCTGTCGGCCGCCGAAGCGCCCTTGGGCAGAAGGGCGGAGAGGACCAGGATCGCGGAGGCCGCGAATCCCACCGCAGTCCCCAGGAACAGCCAGTTGTACGTGGTGACGGTCAGCAGAGCCGCGGCGAGGGCCGGACTGAAGAGGCTTTCGGTGTCGTAGGCGAGCCGCGACAGAGAGAGCGCGTGGGTGTAGTCGCGCTCGTCGGGCAGAACATCGGGGACGACGGCCAGGAACGTCGGCGTGAACGCGGCCGAGGCCGCCTGCAGGACGAGGACGAGCACGTAGACCTGCCAGACCTGATCCACAAATGGCAGGGCGAGCGCCACACCCCCGCGCACGACGTCCGACCAGACCATGACGGCCCGGCGAGGCACCCGCTCGGCCAGCGCGGCGATCACCGGCGCCAGGCCCACGTAGGCCGCCATCTTGATGGCCAGCGCCGTACCGAGCACCGATCCCGCGCGCGGTCCGGCGATGTCGTAGGCGAGCAGTCCGAGCGCGACCGTGGCGAGCCCGGTGCCGGCCAGGGCGACGACGTGCGCGGCGAACAAGTGCCGGTAGGCGCGGTTGCGCAGCACTGTGAGCATGAGGGTCCCCCTCGCTGCGAGGAGCGTCCCCCGCCTCACCAACGTACCAATCATGTGCGCAGTTGTGCACATGATGACGGGATGGGCGGCGCAAGGCCGGGCGCGGCCTAGGGTGTGGGAGTGCCCATCAGCAAGGAACCTTCATCTGCGTCCTCTGCGCACCAGCAAGCAGTTGACGAGAGGCGGCTGTCCGAGGCCGCCGGGGTGTTCGCGCTTCTCGCGGACTCCACCCGCCTGCACCTCCTGTGGCTGCTCGCCCAGGAGGAGGCCGACGTCGGCACCCTCAGCGAGCTCTGTGCCGCATCGCGGACCGGGGTGAGCCAGCATCTGGCGAAGTTGCGACTGGCTGGGTTGGTCGACACGCGCCGGGAGGGACGACACGTCGTCTACCGGCTGACGGACGGGCACCTGCGCCGACTCGTCATCGAGGCCCTCAGCCACGCCGATCACCGCGTCACCGGCGCCGCCGCCCACGACTGACTCAACGGCCGGGAATCCGCCGCGGCACGG
The DNA here is from genome assembly GCF_000721175.1 of Streptomyces anulatus. GTDB lineage: Bacteria > Actinomycetota > Actinomycetes > Streptomycetales > Streptomycetaceae > Streptomyces > Streptomyces anulatus_C. The sequence goes on along the minus strand of NZ_JOEZ01000018.1, from coordinate 145,908 downwards.
AGACAACGACGAGGAGGATTGCGGTGGTGAGGGGTGCGGCCGCGCGGGCGGCACTCCGCGCGTGCGGTGAGGGTCCGTCGTCGAGGGCACCCGCGACGGACACCGTTCTCCTGGGCCGAACGGGCGTGTTGACCGCCGTCTTGGCGTGTCCGGGGGTGTTTCTCCCTCGGTAGCGCACGACGGTCGTGATCGTCTCTGATCGGTGCCCGCTGTCGCGCGGCGCGCACTCGGTAGTGCGCAGACGGAGGCGAACGGGGTACGCGCGTCTGTGCGAAGTGGCGAACCGGTCGTCACCGCACTCGTCGAAAGGGCGTGAGATGGGCCGTCCTGAGCCCAAGGACCACCACTCGTCCGCCGAGTCTCCGCAACCGGCCTCCGCGTGGGGCGGGTGCCCTCGCGACGCTTCACCGCCGCCCCCCGGCCCACAGGCCGTCGATGCGGATGTGACCCGCGCCTTCCTTCACACCGCACGGGCGGTGCTGACCGAACGGGTCGCCGAGGCCGCCGGGAGCGACGCGTCGTTCTCCGAGGAGCTGGCTCGGCGGGTCGCCGACTTCACACTCGACGGCGGCAAGCGGCTGCGACCCCGCCTCCTGTGGTGGGGGATGCGGGCCTGCGGTGCGGCGGAGACCGCGGCCGCACTGCGGCTCGGCGTGGCGCTGGAGCTGATCCAGACCTGCGCGCTGATCCATGACGACGTGATGGACCGCTCCCGGCTACGCCGAGGGAAGCCCGCCGTGCACATCTCCCTGGCCGAAGGCGCGGGCCTCTCGCCGGATTCCGGGCAGGGCTCCGCGTTCGGCACGTCGGCGGCCGTGCTGGCGGGGGATCTGGCCCTCGTCTGGGCCGACGACACGGTGGCGGAGACCACGCTGTCCGCAGTCCAGCGCCGTCGGATCGGCGGCCTCTGGCGCGCCATGCGCACCGAGATGGTCGCCGGACAGTACCTGGATCTGCGGGGCCAGGTCGGTGGTTGTCCTTCCGAGGAGCAGACCCTGCGGGCCGCCTGCCTCAAGAGCGCGTTGTACTCGGTCGAGCGGCCCCTGGCGATCGGTGCCGCCCTCGCCGATGCCGACGAGCGGACCACCGGCGCACTGCGCTCCGCCGGCCGGTGCGCCGGTATCGCCTTCCAGCTGCGGGACGACCTCCTCGGGGTCTTCGGCGATCCGGGGGTGACCGGGAAGCCCTCGGGCGACGACATCCGCGAGGGCAAGCCCACCTATCTCCTGGCCGTCGCCCGCACGCGGGCAGAGACGGCGGGCGACCACGGGGCGCTGGACGTACTGGGCCGGGCCGTCGGGAACAACGCGCTGACCGAAGAGGATCTGGCGGACGTACGCGGCGTCTTCGAGGCGACGGGCGCGCGTGCCCATGTGGAGTGGAAGGCCGAGCGTCTCCGCGAGCAGGCCGTACACCGGCTGGGCGAGGCAGTCGACGTCGACGCGCAGGGCGGCGGTCGGCTGCTGGACCTGCTGTGCACGGTCTCGGGCGGCCGGTCCCCCGGCTCGCCGGCCGCCGACGAACCACCCGGGCACGACGCCGGGAGGGTGACGGCTCCGGCCCTGACCGCGGCCGAAGGAGGCATCACCCGGTGATCACCGTCAAGGGGCCCGTCGACCACGTGGTGATCGTCGGCGCCGGTCTGGCAGGACTGGCCGCCGCCCTGCACCTGCTGGGCGCGGGCCGCCGTGTGACGGTCGTCGAGCGGGAGGCCGCGCCCGGGGGCCGGGCCGGGCTGCTGGAGTCGGGCGGCTTCCGCATCGACACCGGGCCGACCGTACTGACCATGCCGGATCTGGTGGAGGAGGCCTTCGCCGCCGTCGGGGAGCGCACGTCCGACCGGCTGGAGCTGATCCGGCTCGACCCCGCCTACCGGGCCCGGTTCGCCGACGGGTCCCAGCTCGACGTGCACACCGACGGCGCGGCGATGGAGGCCGCCGTCGAGCAGTTCGCCGGTTCCCGGCAGGCGGTCGGCTACCGGCGGCTGCGGATCTGGCTGGAGCGGCTGTACCGGGTGCAGATGCGCCGCTTCATCGACGCCAACTTCGACTCGCCGCTCCAGCTCGCCCACCCCGACCTCGTCCGGCTCGCCGCGCTCGGCGGTTTCGGCCGGCTCGACGCGCGGATCGGGCGCTTCGTCTCGGACGAACGGCTGCGCAGGGTCTTCTCCTTCCAGGCGCTGTACGCGGGTGTGCCGCCGGCGCGGGCTCTGGCCGCGTACGCCGTCATCGCCTACATGGACACCGTGGCCGGGGTGTACTTCCCCCGGGGCGGTATGCACGCACTGCCCCGGGGGATGGCGGACGCGGCCGCCGACGCGGGGGCCTCCTTCCGCTACGGGCGGAGCGTCACCCGGCTGGAGCGCTCGGGCGACCGGGTCACCGCCGTCGTCACCGACCAGGAGCGCATCCCCTGCGACGCGGTCGTCCTGACACCCGATCTGCCCATCAGCTATCGGCTGCTCGGCCGCGCCCCGCACCGGCCCCTCCCCCTGCGGCACTCGCCGTCCGCGGTGATCCTGCACGCGGGCACGGACCGCACGTGGCCGGATCTGGCCCACCACACCATCTCGTTCGGCGCGGCCTGGAAGAGCACCTTCCACGAACTCACCCGCACCGGAGAGCTGATGTCGGACCCCTCCCTCCTCATCACCCGGCCCACCGCGACCGACCCCTCCCTCGCTCCGCCGGGCAAGCACCTCCACTACGTCCTCGCCCCCTGCCCGAACACCGAGGTCGGGCCCGGTGTACGGGAGTGGCACGAGCTGGGGCCCCGCTACCGGGACGAGCTCCTGGCCGAGCTGGAGCGCCGCGAGATGCCCGGCCTCGGCGCGGCGATCGAGGAGGAGGGCCTGGTCACACCGGTCGACTGGACCGCCCAGGGCCATGCGGCGGGCACCCCGTTCTCCGTGGCGCACACCTTCCCCCAGACCGGGCCCTTCCGCCCGCGCAACCTGGTGCGGGGCACGGTCAACGCCGTCCTCGCCGGCTGCGGCACCACGCCCGGCGTCGGCGTGCCGACCGTCCTGATCTCCGGGAAGCTGGCGGCGGAGAGGATCACCGGCCCTCGTTTCACCCGGGCCGCGCCGCACCCTGCCCCGGGAGGTACCAGCGCATGACCGTCCGCGAACTCGACGCAGCAGGCATCGACGACCCCGCGCTCCGGGCCGCGTACACCCGCTGCCGCGGCCTCAACGCACGGCACGGCAGGACGTACTTCCTCGCCACCCGGCTCCTTCCCGTCGACCGGCGGCCGGCCGTCCACGCCCTGTACGGCTTCGCCCGCCGGGCCGACGACATCGTCGACGACCTCGACAGCACGGCCACCGCCGGGGAGCGCGCCCGCGCCCTGGTCGAGCTGGAATCCCAGCTGGAGGCGGGACTGCGACACGGCCGGGCCACCGAGCCCGTGATCCGCGCGCTCGCCGACACGGCGGACCGGTACGGCATCGAATCCCGGCACTTCACCGACTTCCTGTCCTCCATGCGCAGCGATCTGACGGTCGGCGGGTACGCCTCGTACGAGGAGCTCGGCCGGTACATGCACGGCTCGGCCGCGGTGATCGGCCTTCAGATGCTGCCGGTGCTCGGGACGGTGGTGCCGCGCGAGGAGGCGGCTGTGCACGCGGCCGCCCTCGGCGTCGCCTTCCAGCTGACCAACTTCCTGCGGGACGTGGGCGAGGACCTGGACCGGGGCCGGCTCTACCTGCCGGCCGATCTGCTGGCGGCCCACGGGGTGGACCGGGAACGCTTCGAGTGGAGCCGGAGTACGGGGGCGCGGGACGGTCGGATCACCGACGTCCTGCGGGCCGCCGCAGCCCACAACCGGGGCGTCTACCGCACCGCCCTGCCCGGAATCTCGATGCTGGCCCCGGTGTCGCGGCCCTGTATCCGTACGGCGTTCGTGCTGTACAGCGGCATTCTCGACGCGATCGAGGCGGACGGGTACGCGGTCCTGCACCGCCGGGCGGTCGTCCCGCGCCGTCGACGGGCCGCCGTGGCGCTGGACGGGCTGGCCCGGGCGGTCACCGCACGCGCGGTGAGCCGGCTCCGGGAGAGGCCGGTCGCGGGAGAGCAGGTCTGTGCCGCCTCCCGACCACGGGCGGCGGGCACCGCACGCGCGGTACGGAAGGAGGCGGTGTGAGCCCCGCGGCGGGACGCCGCCGGCGCATACCGCTGCGGCTGCGGCGCGCGCCCGTCCCGTGGGAGCGGCAGGCGCCGACGTGGCGGGACGCGAAACCGGCGCTGATCGCCGAGGCCCTCAAGCGGGCGCGGAGCAGGCCTTCGGGCAACTGGTACGTCATCGGCGCCTCGCGCGACCTGCCGCCCGGGCGGACCCTCGGGGTCACGGTCGGCTCCACCGAGGTGGTGGCGTGGCGTGACGGGGCGGGGAAGCTCCGCGCAGGTCCGGGGGCGTGCCCGCATCTGGGGGCGCCGTTGCGCGACAGCCCCGTCCGCTGCGGCACGCTGGTCTGCCACTGGCACGGACTGGCTCTGGACGGCGGGCCGTTCGCCGGGTGGGAGCCCTACCCCGCCTTCGACGACGGGATCCTTCTCTGGGTGCGGCTCGACCGCATGGGCGGTGAGCCTCCTTCGGAACGGCCGTACGTGCCCGTCCGGCCCGGGGTCCGGGACGCCGTGGAGGCGGTCTACTCCGGCGTCGGCCGCTGCGAGCCGCAGGACGTGGTGGCCAACCGCCTCGACCCGTGGCACGGCGCCTGGTTCCATCCGTACTCCTTCGTGGACCTGACGGTGGCAGGGACGCCCGCCGACGGCACGGCGGTCGATCCGGCGGACGGCGACGGGTTCACCGTCGACGTGTCCTTCAAGGTCGCCGGCCGCCTGGTGGTGCCGGTCCGGGCCCGGTTCTCGGCTCCCGAGCCCCGAACGGTCGTCATGCACATCGTCGAGGGCGAGGGGGCGGGGTCCGTGGTGGAGACGCACGCCACTCCCCTCGCTCCGGACGAGCGGGGGCGGCCCCGAACGGCCGTGACGGAGGCGCTGGTCGCGGCGTCGGACCGGCGCGGGTTCGCCGTGGCCCGGGCGGCCGCGCCCCTGCTGCGCCCTCTGATGCGCGCGTCGGCCGGCCGGTTGTGGCGGGACGACCTGGCGTACGCGGAGAGGCGCTGGGAACTGCGCGACAGCGGGAGGTTCCCGGGCTGACAGGCGCCGGGGGCAGGAGCCAGGCGCCCCGCACGGCGCTCACTTCGCCCCCAGCGCCGCCAACCGGCGCAGAACGGCCGAGCGTCCCGCGCGCGGCACGGTCCAGAGCGTCTGCCCGCGCACGCCCCACCGTTCCAACAGGGCGTTCGCCGCGAGGAATCCGCTGGTGGCCGCGCGTTCCATCAGGGCCACCGGCAGCCCGGTGCGGACGATGTCCCCGGCCACGGTGACGGCGGGGTCGGGGCTGCGCACGCCCGGCCGGTCCTGGTAGCCGCCGACGGGGAACATCGGGCAGTCCGACCGCCATTCGTGACGCTCGTCGATGACGCGGGCGCTCCGGGTCTCCGGGTAGATCCGGTGCAGTTGCCGCAGGGCCTCGTCCTGTACGGCCCACCGGTCGGCGTCCGGTGCGACGGCGTAGGCGTGCAGTTCGACGACCGAACCCCTGGTGTGCCGGGCCCAGCGGGCGGCCTCCCCCTCCCAGCGGTCCAGGACGCTCACGTTGTCCAGCGGCCCGTAGCCGCTGGTGCCCAGGAAGCCCGGCCGGTCCCGCGACACGGGCCGGTCGAGCCAGAGCCGTGACACCAGGAACGGCGGCGCGGCGCGGAGCCGTGCGATCCGTGCGCGCCAGCCGGCGTCGCCCAGGTCCGGTGAGGCGGCGACGACGCGGCGCAGGCCGCCGCTGTCCAGGGCGAGTACGAGGGCGTCGTAGCGCGTGGTGCCGTCGTCGGTGGCGATGTCGAGACCGCTGTCCGGCCGGGGTCGCGCCTGCCGGACCGGCGTCCGGGTCCGCACGTCGACGCCGTGGCTTTCGAGGTAGCGGTGCAGCGGGTCCCACAGGGCGGCGGGGAACGGTTCGGCGGGAACGTCGAAGAGCAGGCCCTCGCTGGATCCGAGGAAGTAGATGTGGAACATCAGCACCAGTTCGGCCGCCGACAGTTCACGCGGATCGGCGAAGAAGCTGCGGGAGAACACCTCGAACGCCAGGTGGTGGGCGGCTTCCGGAAAGCGGATGCGGTCGAGGAATTCGGTGGCGCTGATGCCGTCGATCCGGTCGTAGATCTCGGGCACCCGCACGTCGAGCAACGGCAGGGCCGCCCTCGGGTTCATCCGGATCAGGTCGCGCGGACCGAAGGTGGGGCTGAGGGCGACGAATCCCATCGCGCTGAGCGGAGGCGTGCGCGGCACCCGGGCGAAGCTGTCGCGCAGGCCGGAGCTGTGCCACAGCGGGTAGTCGGGCAGCCCGGTCAGCGAGCCGAGGTCCGGGTCGACCCGGCGGAGCAGGCCGCGGAGGTTGTAGTACTGCCGGAAGAAGGCGTGGAAACCGCGGCTCATCGTCACGGTCGTGCCGTCGGCGAGCTCGGTGGGCCAGCCCGACAGCCTTCCCCCCAGGCCGGGTTCACGCTCGTAGAGGGTGACGCGCACGCCGCGCTCGGCCAGGAGGGTGGCCGCCGCGATCCCGGCGATGCCACCGCCGACGACCGCAACGGCGGGGGCCCCGCCCGTGAACCGGGCGCGGCCGGCCGGGGCCGGCACGACGGCCGCCTGCCGGTCCCGGCCGTGCCGGTGGCCCTTACCGCTGTCCCGCAGGATGGTCACGGCCGCTCCCCCGCGCCGGGGGCGGAACGGCCGACGAAGGTGTGGGTGATTCCGGTCTGCCAGCCGGGCAGCGGCAGGACGCGCACGTCGGCGAAGCCGGCCCGGCGCAGTCGCCGGGCGAACGCGGGCGCCGTATCGAAGTCGGCGACACTGTCCCGGAGGTGGCGGTAGAGCTCCGCGTCCCCGGCGAGCCGTCCGGCGGGATGGATGATCACCGAGCAGACCGCGTTCCAGACGGCACGGTGGACGGGTGATCCGCCGAGCGTGTACTCGTGGACGGCGAGGCGGCCGTCCGGGACGAGCAGGTCACGGACCAGGGTGAGCGCCTTGTCGGGGTCGTCGAGGTTGCGGAAGAGGTAGCCGGCGAACACCGCGTCGTACGAGCCCGGGCGCAGCCGGTCGGCCAGTTGCTCGACCGGTGCGTGCACGAAGTCGACGCCGGCCAGCCCGCTCTTGGCGACCGCGCGGTCCAGCATGCCCGCGGACGCGTCGGCTCCGGTGATCCGGGCGTGCGGGGCGGCGGCGAGAAGCGCGGCTGTGGAGGCACCCGTGCCGCATCCCAGGTCGAGCACGCGCAGCCCGCGTCCCCCGTCCGGCAGGCCCAGTCGGCGTGCCGAGCGGCGCAGGTGCGCGTGGTACCCGGGGCTGGCCGCGACGAGGCGGTCGTAGGCGGCGGAGCCGTGGTCGAATGCCGCGGACAGTGCGTCACCGCGCAGCAGGGTCATGGGGTGCTCTCTTCGTGGTCGGTCGGGGAGGGGGAAAGGAAGCCGGGCGGCGTTCACGCCGGGTTCTGAAGGGGAGTTCGACGACGGTTCGCAGCATGGGCCCCACCGGTGTCCGCAGGCCCATGAGCAGGTCCTGGTGCACCCGCGAACTGCCGTCCATGAAGCTCAGCAGCCGCTCGCCGGGGACGCCGCGGAAGAGGCGGCCGAAGAAGTCGGCGCCGTCCACCCGGCCGCTGTCCAGGGCTCGCAGCATGACCGCGTCCATCATCCGCGCCCGTCGCCCGTACGGCAGGGGCATGCGCAGCGGTCGCCCGGCGCGCAGCTGGGCGGCGATCGTCCGGCTCTGTCGCTGCACGGCGGCGAACGTGTAACCGGTGGAGGGACGGGTCGCGCCTCCGGCGGTGCCGATGCGGTACACCGAACGGCCCTCGCGGTGCGGGAAGCGACCGTCCGTCATGGGGATCACGCCGTGCTCCTGTGCCGTGACCCGGAATCGGCCCAGTCCCAGGACGTCGTGGGTGTAGTGACGCAGGGCGCGCCGGTAGCCCTCGGTGTCCAGCGGGAGGGGCGAGAACTCGGTGTACTCGACCAGCGCCGTGTGCGGGTCGAGCGGCAGGACATAGCCGAACGAGAGCCCGTGGGCGGGCTGTGGGGTACGGAAGTCCATCAGGTCCGCGGTCGTCGGATCGAACACGGGCCGCTCGGCGCGGACGAACCAGCCGGTGAAGTGCTGGAGCAGGGTGGTCCGGGCCGGCGGCAGGCGGCGGGGCGGACGGGAGTCGAAGACGAGGCGGCCACGTACGAGGACGTGTTCGCCGCGGGCGTCCCGCGTGAGGACCTCCCCGCCGCAGGACGGAACGTCGCGTACGGCGCTCACGGCCGCCTCGATCCTGCGCAGGGCCGCTGTACGGGACAACCGCCGCGCGACCAGCGCCTCGAAGGCGTCCGAGCGCAACATCTTGTAGTGCAGCCGGGAGAGCCGGGTCACCGTGGGGGCCCCGTCTGCCGTCCGGACCCGCAGCCGGGACCAGGAGGCGGCCAGGATCGGGTCGTGGTCCCCGCCCGGCGGCTCCCAGAAGCACCAGGTCCGCGGGGGCGCCCGCAGAGGTCCCGGCGGGGCGTCGACGAGGGCGACCGACAAAGGTACGGGGCTGTCCGGCGCGCAGAGGTGGTACGCCAGGCTCAGCCCGGCAGCTCCGGCCCCCACGATGACGACGTCGAAGTCAGCAGGCACGGTTCCCTCCCGGTCGGACAGGTACGGACCACCGCTGCGGGCGAGAGTCGATGCCCTCCGCACCGAAACACCGCGCGAGGTACGTGCTTCGCGACCGTATCCCGCTGTCCGCTCCCGGACCCGGTCATATCCGCTGCCCGCACCTGAGTGGCCGTACGGTCCGCCGGCCTGGCCGCCTCGGGGCGGCACTCCGCGACCACGGGCACGGCCCGGCCCCGCCGGAGCCGAGCTCGGCGGGGCCGGGTCGCAACGACCTCAGTCGTCAAGGGTGTCCTTGATCTTCTCCTTGGCCTGGCGGGCGTCGCCCTTGGCCTGGTCGGCCCGGCCTTCGGCAGTGAGACGCTCGTTGCCGACGGTGCGCCCGGCGGCTTCCTTGATCTTGCCCTTGGTCTGCTCGGTCTTGGCCTGGGCCTTCTCGTCGGCACTCATGAAACTCACACCTTGCTTTGCTCGACATCACGGTCTCCCCCCGCCTGACCGCTCTCTCACCGCGCAAACCTGCCGTCCCTGAGCCGACTCCCTTCCGGCCCCGGTCCCGCCCACGCCGGCCCAGGCCGGCGGCCGGGCCCGGTTGCGGTGGCCGGCTCGAGGCGTGACGGTGGTGCGGGGCGGCGGCCCCACAACCGCGCGGCCGGCGACCGAAAGGTCAGCGGGAAAGAAGTCAGCGGCCGAGGAGGAACTATGTACGCCAGCCTGTGCGGGCGCAGGATCCGCCGTGCTCCCGCCCGTCCCCTGCACGGCCGGGTCGCGGTCGTCACCGGTGCTGCTCGCGGCATCGGCGAAGCGCTCGCCCGCAGCCTCTCCGAGGCCGGGATGCGCGTCGCCCTGCTGGGGCGGGAAAGGGCGGCCCTGGAGGAAGCGGCCGCGCAGCTCCCCGGCCCGAGCATCTGCGTCGAGTGCGACATCACCGACCGCACCGCGCTCGCGGACGCCGCACGCCGTGTGGAAGCCGGCCTCGGGCCCGCCTCCGTGGTCGTGGCGAACGCGGGCATCGCGGTGAGCGGCCCGTTCGACCGTACCGCCGCCGAACTCTGGCAACGTGTCGTCGACGTCAATCTCACCGGCTCCGCCAACACCGCCCGCGCGTTCCTGCCCCAGCTCACCGCGACCCGCGGCTACTTCCTCCAGATCGCCTCCACCGCCGCGTTCGGCGCCGCGCCCATGATGAGCGCCTACTGCGCCTCCAAAGCAGGGGTGGAGTCGTTCGCCCTCGCGCTGCGCGGCGAGGTCGAACCGGACGGCGTCCAGGTCGGCATCGCCTACCTGCACTGGACCGGCACCGACATGCTCACCGGCATCGACGACCATCCCGTCCTCGAAGCCCTGCGCCGCAACCAGCCCCGCCCGGCCCGCCGTGTGCACTCCCCCGCCCAGGTCGCCCGATGGCTCACCCGGGGCATCACCCACCGCTCCTCCAACATCTACTCCCCGCCCTGGCTCCGCTGGTGCCAGCCTCTGCGCCCGCTGTTCCCCGCGCTCGTCGCCCGGATCACCCGCCGCGAACTGCGGGCCCGCCCCAGCGAAACGATGCCCTCCCCCGTCGAGGTCCTGGGTGCCGGAGGGGAAGCCGACTGGAACTCCCACCGGGCCTCCCGCTCCTCTCCCCCACCCGACCGGTAGCCCTCACCATTTCGTGTTCCGCGGCCCCGGGCACTCCTCGGTGAACGGGGGTCACGCCCCAGGGCTCCGGCCGTGGGCCGCGCGTCCCCATCGGAACGAACATCCGTCCGCGACTCAACGGAGGTCATCGGGTGTGAGGTCGGGGCGCAGGCGGTGCCAGGAGGGCTGCCGCAGGCGCCCGGCGTTGGTACGGGTCGTGTAGCGGACCTCTCCGACCAGTCGGGGCTCCACCCACCGGGCCCCGCGCACCGCGGGCCGCTCGGCGAATGGGCAGGTGGCGGTCTCCGCGGCGTGGAGGAGGCCGGCCAGGCTGGTGCGTTCGGCATCGCTCCAGCCGGTGCCGACGCCGCCGACGTAGCGGAGTCCTCCGCCGGGGTCCGGTCGGCCCATGAGGAGGGCGCCCGGCAGAGCGGCGAGGCGGCCGTGGCCGGGCAGCCAGCCTCCGACGACGATGTCCTCGGTCCGCACGTGCCGGATCTTGATCCATGCCCGGGAGCGGACGCCGGGCTCGTAGAGGGAGGTGCGCCGCTTGGCGACGAGGCCTTCGAAACCGGCGGTCCGCGTCATCTCCAGCGCCTGCTCACCGTGCCCGACGACCGCCGTCGGGGTCGACCAGTCGGCCCCGCCCAGGCCCAGGGACTCCAGGACGGCGCGGCGCTCGGAGTACGGGGTGCGGACGAGCCGGCTCGTGTCGAGGAAGACCACGTCGAAGAACATCAGATGCGCGGGAACCTTCGCGGCCATGCGGGCCGCCCGGGCTCGGGAGCCGGCCAGCCCCATCCGGGACTGCAGCCGCTGGAAGTCGCCGCGTCCCTCCTCGTCCAGTGCGACGATCTCCCCGTCCAGCACAGCGGGGCGGGCGCCGAGCACCCTTCCCAGGCTCGCGAACTCGGGGTAGGCGGGGGTGATGTCGGCGCCGGACCGGGCGCGCAGCTGCACCGACCCGTCGCCGGGGAGGTAGACCACGCACCTCTGCCCGTCCTGCTTCACCTCGTACGCGTAGGAGGTGTCCTCCGAGGGCGGGGGGAGCCGCCCGGGGGTCGCGAGCATCGGTGCGATGCGGGGCAGGCGCACCACGGAGCCGCCTCCGTCCCCGGTCAGGAGGCGCTCTGCTTCCTCGCCGTACGTTTGGTGCCGGTCGTCTTCTTCGCGGCGGCCGTCTTCCTGCCGCCCGCCTTCTGGCCGGTGGTCTTCCCGGACGCGGCCGCCTTCCTGGGCGCGGTCTTCTTCCCGGGCCGCATCTCGTGCACGGTGGCCTCCCCTCCCCCGTCCTCACCACGGCTCTCCTTCGCCGCTTCGACCGACGCGCTCAGCGCGGCCATCAGGTCGACGACCTTCCCCTCCTCGCGTTCCCCGCCCTCGGCAGGCCCCGGAAGCTCCTTGCCCTCCGACTTCGCCGTGAGCAGCTCCTCCAGGGCGTCGCGGTACGCGTCCCGGAACCCGGCGATGCTGTCCAGAGCCATGGTGTCGGTCAGCTGCACAGCCCGCTCGATCTCGTCCTCCCGCAGCTCCACCTCCCGTGGAGCCAGGGACTCCGGGCTGCGGATCTCGTCCGGCCAGCGCATCGAGTGCAGCACGATCGCCCCTTCCCGGACCCTCAGCAGGCCCAGGCGCTCACGGTTGTGCCAGGCGAACTTCGCCACGGCGACCTTGTCCGAGCGCTCCAGCGCCCGGCGCAGCAGCGTGTAGGGCTTCGCGGCGACCTGGCCGTCGGTCGCCAGGAAGTAGGAGTCGCCGATCCGGATCGGGTCGATGCTGTCGGCGTCGACGAACGCGACGATCTCGATGGCTTTCGCGGTGGGCAGCGGAATCCGGTCCAGTTCCTCGTCAGTGACCGGAACCGTCTCCTCCTTGGAGAGCTCGTAGCCTTTGCCGATCTCGTCCTGCGACAGGGCCTTGCCGTCCAGCTCGCATACCTTCCGGGTACGCACCCGGCCGAGGTCCTTCAGGTGGACCTGGCGGAAGTGGATCGAGTGGTCCTGGGTCGCGGACACGACCTTCACCGGGATGGTGACCAGGCCGAAGCTGATCGCGCCGGTCCACAAAGGCCTCGGCATACCTACCTCCATGCCCCTGCGGGCTCAGTCGTCAGGAGGCGAGCCGTACCGCGCCAGCCTGGCGCAGCCGGGCCGCCGCCCGTACCTCGATCCTCACCCCGCACCTGATTCTTCGCATGACGAGGCACGTAGGGGTGGGCCGGTCCCCTCGGCAAGCCTCCAGGGGAGTTGCTTCGGCTCGCGGCGCCTGGCTGACGGCCCGGTCGGCAGCACTGCCCGGGCCCAGCAGCTGCCGGCTCTTCAGGAAAGGACTGCGGACGCCTTCTCCGGTACCAGGCGACGCAGTTGCTCACGAGCGGCTGCGAGAGCAGAGCCGATGTCCCGGGTGCCGGTGGTCACGCACAGTGTGTAGCTCACGTCCTCGAGGCACCGGGTGACCTCCCCGGCGTCCTTTCCGCGTTCGGCCTTCAGTTCGTCGTAACGACGCAGAAGCTCTTCGAGCACTGCGGGGTGGGCCATCAGCATCGCACTCGGCCATTCTCTCGCAACGGGATGACGGCGGGAACCGGGAGACCAGGGGAGACCGGCACCGCGAACGTCTTCGGGACGCGGCCGGACTGCGCCACGGCAGAGGAGAGCAGGATTCGCGAAGAAGGGACCGGGGTGACTCGGCAGCCTCACGGCACACCCTCGGGGGAGGACAGCGGGTCCGCACGGGACGCTTCCTGGTCTCCTCCATCACTTTTCCCACCGTGGCGCCGTTCCCGCAAGTCACGCCGCCCCGCCGCCCGGGAAGGCGTACGCCGTGGCCTCCGCCGATGCACAGTCGGATCCGGTTCGATCCTGTTCGGGGTCACCGCGCCGGAACCCTGCTGGCCGGCCGAGGTGTCGGGCCGCGGAGCACGGGATTCAGGGGCTCTGCCTGCGGCCCGGCCCTCTCCCCACCAGGGCCGCGACTCTACGAACGGACGGAGCGGCAAGTTCTGGGCCATCTCGGAATTCACCCGTTTAGCGCCCATTAGTACGGGTATGCGAAGTGTGTGCTTCGGACATGAGGCGCCCGTGGGAGTCCCGGGCGGTCCGTGTCCGGCCGCGTGCACTCCTACGGCGACCCGACGTAACCGTCGTCGAGGAGTGAACTCGCATGCAGGATGCAGGTGCATCTGGCCACGAACGAAGCGCAGACGGGGACGACTCGTCCACGCACCAGGCTTTCCGGAGGCTGGGCGAGCTGCCTCCCGGCCGAGAGCGGGAGATGCTGCGCAGCGAGCTGGTCTGCGCGTGGCTGCCGATGGCCCACCGGATAGCGTCGCGGTTCCGTGACCGCGGGGAGGCGATGGACGACCTTCGGCAGGTGGCCGCCCTGGGCCTCGTCAAGGCAGTGGACCGCTTCGATCCACTGCGCGCGAAGGCGTTCGAGACGTACGCGGTTCCGACGATCACCGGTGAGCTGAAGCGGCACTTCAGGGATCACACCTGGGATGTCCACGTACCGCGCCGGGTCCAGGACCTCCGCAACCAGGTACGGACGGTCCGGCGCGATCTCGGTCAGACCGCAGGTGGGCGCGCGCCCACCCGTGCCCAGATCGCCTCCGCCGCCGGGCTCAGCGAGGAAGACGTAACGCTGGGCATGGAGGCTCTGGAGAGCTACAGCGCCCTTTCCCTCGACGCCGAACCCGCGGGCGCGGACGGCGGAAGCCCTCTCTCGGAACGGCTGGGGTCCACCGACGGGGCCCTGGACGTCGCCGTCGACCGGGAGGCCGTGAAGCCGGGGCTGCGCAAGCTGCCGGAGCGGGAGCGGACGATCCTCTACCTCCGCTTCTTCCGTGACATGACCCAGGTGAGCATCGCAGAACGCCTCGGCATCTCCCAGATGCACGTCTCGCGCCTGCTCAGCCAGTCCTGCGACCGCCTGCGCGAGGACGCGCTCCAGGGAGCGGCATGACGGCCCCGCCCCGCCGACCGGCCACCACGGGAGGACGTGACCGTCGCTGTCCTGGCGACAGTGGCCCGCTTCCTGGCGCGGTTGCCGTACGAGGTCGCCGAGCAGGACCTGCGGATTCCGCTACGGCGGGTCCCGACGGTTCCGCGCAGATGGTCGTCCAGCTCGAACCGTGGTGTCCCGTCGGGTTCCGCGCGGCCGGTTCCGGACGCGGGCCCCGCCCGGCGCGGGTTTCCGACGGAGCGAGCACCCCGGAAAGCGCCCCTGCCGGCCCCACGCCTTCCGCCAAAGGACCCGCCCTGCGATGATCCCAGCGGAGTCCGGCAGCACATCAGTGAATCGAGGAGCCTCCTTGTCGTACGACGTCGGCGCGGTGCGCGCGCAGTTCCCCGCCCTGCGGTCCGGTACGGCGCACTTCGACGGGCCGGGCGGCACACAGACCCCGGCCTCCGTCATCGCCGCGATCGGCGAGGCGATGAGCGGGCCCCTGTCGATCCGGGGCTCCGCCCTGCCCGGGGAGGTGAACGCCGAGGAGATCGTCCGCGGGTTCCGGCAGGCGATGGCGGATCTGCTGGGCGCGGACCCGGGCGGGATCGTGTTCGGCCGCAGCGCCACCCAGCTCACGTACGACTTCTCGCGCACCCTGTCCAGGGCCTGGAGCCCGGGGGACGAAGTGGTGGTCAGCCGGCTGGACCACGACGCCAACATCCGGCCGTGGGTGCACGCGGCCGAGCGGGCGGGGGCGGTGGTGCGGTGGGCCGACTTCGACCCGTCGACCGGCGAGCTTCCCCCCGAGGCCGTCGGCGCGCAGATCACCGGGCGGACCCGGCTCGTCGCGGTGACCGGCGCGTCCAACCTCATCGGCACCCGGCCCGACATCCCGGCGATCGCCCGGCTCGCACACGGGGCCGGCGCCCTGCTGTACGTGGACGGGGTCCATCTGACGGCCCACCACCCGGTGGACGTCGAGCGGCTCGGGGCGGATTTCTTCGTCTGCTCCCCGTACAAGTTCTTCGGACCCCATCACGGGGTGCTCGCCGCCCGGCCCGAACTGCTCGGCGCCCTCCGCCCGGACAAGCTGGCGCCGTCCTCCGACGCCGTGCCGGAGCGTTTCGAACTCGGCACTCTCCCCTACGAGTCGATGGCGGGGACACGCGCGGCGGTGGACTTCCTCGCGGGTCTGGGCGCCGGCGCGGACGGGGCGGGCGGGCGTCGCGAGCGACTGCGGTCGGCGTACGCGGCGATCGACGCCCACGAGACGGCGCTGCGGGAGAGCATCGAGAAGGCGGTGGCCGAACTGGGCGGGGTGACGGTCCACTCCCGTTCCGCCGAACGCACCCCCACCCTGCTGCTCACCTTCGAGGGCCGGGACTCGGCGGACGCCTACCGCTCCCTCGCCCGCTCCGGGGTGCACGCGCCCGCCGGTTCCTTCTACGCCCTGGAGGCCTCCCGCCACCTGGGGCTCGGCGACAGCGGCGGCCTGCGCGTCGGACTCTGCGCGTACAACGACACGGACGACGTGGAGCGCCTTCTGACGGGACTGTCGGACTGGCTGCGCTGACGGCGGGGCGCTGACCGCGGGGCGGCGGGTGACGTCACCGCGCGCCGAGCGTGGCCAGTGCGTCCACCGCGTCGGCGAGAGAGCGCGGGTGCCGGGTTCCCGGGGGCTGCCGCCCGGCCCAGCCGGGTCCGGCGGCGAAGACGACAGGCCGCCTGCGCGCGCCTCGTACGCCCCACTCGATCGCCCCCACCCGGGCCGCAGTCGCACGGCTCGCCGTGCCGTGCGACTGCGCCCAGAGCACCACCGCGTCGGGTCCGGTGCGCCGGACCGCCTCCTCCAGCACCTCTGCGGGCAGGGCGGCGCCGAACATGCGGACCGGCAGACCGTGGTGGGTGAGCGTGGCGGCGAGTGCCTCCAGGGCCAGCGTGTGGGTCTCACCGGGCGCGCAGGCCAGCAGTGACAGGACCGCGCCGGGGGCGGGGGGCCGCGCGGCCGGGACACCGCGCAGCGCGCCGGAGACGTGCCAGGACAGCAGGTGCTCGACCTCGATGTACCGCTCCCCCGCGGTCTCCCACTTGTGGCCCACCGCGTGCAGCGCCGGCACCATCACCTCGTCCCAAGCGGCCGGGAGCCCGTAGCGGTCGAGTACCTCGGTGAGCAGTTCCTCCATGGCCGGAGCGTCCAGCCGGAGCGCCGCCCGGGCCAGGCCGCGGCACTCACGGCGGGCGCTGCCGAGCGGAAGTGCCCCGGGGGCCCGGGAAGTGCGCGCGGGCCGTGGCGCGGCCGTGGCGGAGGAGGGCCCCGCCAGGACGGCGCGAGCGGCCTCGGCCGGCGGCAGGCCCGCGCTCGTCAGGCGGCACATGTGCCGCAGAGCGGCGATGTCCGCCCCCGTCCAGCGGCGGTGCCGGCCGTCCTCCCGGGCGGCCGGGCCGATGCCGTAGCGGCGGTCCCACGAGCGCAGCGTCGTCGGCGCGACACCCAGGAGACGGGCCACCGCACCTGTGGTCAGTCCTCCGCCGGCCGGATTGCGCGGGGGTCGACCACCGGCGCGGTGGCACGCCGGGCCCGTCGCCGAGTCCGCCAGGGGGGCCGTCACGGGGTCCGCCATGGGGTCCATGAATCACACCATACGATGCAAAATCGATGCATGTTGCCCGTTATGTCGCTGCGCGGTTCGCTGAAGGCACCGGGGACCTGTGCGATGCCCTCAGCCATCACGGCACCCTCGCCCCGAACCGCAGCGGTACGGACAGGAGATGGTCATGAAACTGAGCGACGAGCTCCCCGTCGATCACCGGCTGGCGAACGTGTACCGCATCGGCGCGGGCCTCTGCGGCGCCATCCTGCTCGCCTTCGGCATCCTCGGCTTCATGAGTCGGCTGAGCTTCTTCGACACCAGCGGCGATAGCATCGCCGGCCTGTCGACCAACGGCCTGCTGAGCCTGATCTCGGTGGTCGTCGGCGGGCTGCTGATCGCCGGGGCCGTGATGGGCGGAAACATCGCTTCCACCCTGAGCATGACGATCGGCTCGCTCTTCCTGCTGAGCGGATTCGTACACCTCTTCATCCTGGACCGGCCCGCGAACATCCTGGGCTTCGGGATGTCGAACGTGGTCTTCAGCTTCGTCATGGGGCTGCTGATCCTCACGTTCGGCATGTACGGACGGGTGAGCGGCGGCCTGCCGCACGACAACCCCTACTGGCGTCGCCGCCACCCGGGGCAGGCCGAACGCGAGGCCGCCGCCGCCCGCAGGAGTGCGGCGGCGCGCGGGCAGCTCGGACAGGGCGGCACTCAGACCTTGCGGTAGCGGGCGTTGACCCAGGAGAACGCACCGAAGGCGACCAGCCCGAGGGCGACGACCACCAGGAGCCACGGGCCGACGGGGGTGTCGGCGAAGGAGCGCAGGGTGTCGTCCATACCCTTGGACCTGTCCGGCTGGTGCTCGATCGCCGCGGCCACCGCGAAGCCTCCCGCCGTGGCGAACACGATGCCGCGCGCCGTACCTCCGAAGACTCCGGTGAAGTCGACCGCCTGGCGCACCCGCTGGGACATCTCGGACATCTTCAGGTGCTTCCGGTACTTCCGCAGGAGCGCTCGGACCGCGATCCAGACACCGGCGCATGCCACCCCCACTCCCGCCACCCCGACGATCCACTCACCTCCGGGCCAGCCGAGCGCCTTGGCGGTGATGTCCTTCGACTGCTGGTCCGACGATCCGCCCCCACTTCCCGAATCACCGGCGGCGAAGGACAGTACGGAATAGGCGACGAATCCGTAGAAGACGGAACGGCCCGCCGCCATGGCCCTCTTGGTGGGCTTGTGACCGTCGGGCCCGGCCGCGCCGAACAGCGCCTCGGAGAGCCGCCACAGCGCCATCCCCACCAGGGCGATGCCCAGCGCCCACAACAGGATCTTCCCGAAGGGCTTCTCGGCTATCTCGCCGATCGCGCCGCCCCGGTCGGCCTGCCCACCGCCTCCGGACAGTGCGATCCGCAGGGCGAGGGCGCCCACGAGGACGTAGATCACCCCACGGGCCACGAAGCCCGCGCGGGCCCCTGCCTCCATCGCGGTGCTGTTCGCGGCTCTTCTGGCCTGGCCGCGTCCCTGTGCTGTCACTGAACGGGTACTCATGCATCCCGGTTGCCCCGGCCTGGTGGATCGATGTCATGAGCGCATCGGAACGTGACTTTCGACGCAGAAACGACGCGGCGGGCGGTCCGAGCGCATGCGCGTCAGCGTGGGAGAGAAGGAGAAGACCCACCCTCGCTCGCCGGAGGAGACATCATGACGATCACCCGCCTGCAGCGCACCGCGGCGGCCGCCGCGGCACTGGCATTCCCCGCCTCTCTGGCGTTCTTCGCCCCACAGGCCCAGGCCGGGGCGCCTGCCGAACCCTACGGCCCCGCATGCTCCTCCGTTCCGAAGGAGGGCGCGGGCAGCCTGGAGGACATGGCGAAGGATCCGGTCGCCACCGCCGCGTCGAACAACCCCGAGCTCTCCACCCTCGTCAGCGCGGTGGAGAAGGCCGGCCTGGTCGACACGCTCAACAACGCGAAGGACATCACGCTGTTCGCGCCGACCAACGACGCCTTCGAGAAGATCCCGCAGGCCGATCTGGACGCACTCCTCAACGACAAGGCCGAGCTCACCAAGGTGCTGACGTACCACGTGGTGGGCGAGAAGGTCACGACCCAGCAGATGGAGGACGGCACCTTCAAGACACTGGAGGGCAGCGACCTCACGACGAAGGGTTCGGGCACCGAGTTCACGGTGAACGACTCCTCGAAGATCGTCTGCGGCAATGTGCCGACGGCCAACGCCACGGTGAATCTGGTCGACACGGTGCTCATGCCGCCGTCGTAGTGCCGTCGTAGTGACGGTTGCCGCCGCCGCCCCCGCGCACAGCGGACCCCGTGCCCGGCACGGCCCACCGCGCGTCCGTTCTATACGCTGAGGGCGTGACCAGCGCCGACGACCGACCGACCCGGAGCGGCGCCTCGGAACCCGAGGCGCCGCTCGCGGACCTCCAGGCGTTCGCGGTCGAGCTCCGCCGGATGAACGGCGAGATCAACCGGATGACCCACGGTTTCGCGGCGAACCAACAGCTGCACCCCACGGACGTGAGCGCGCTCGCGGCCATCCTCGACGCCCCGTCGCCCCTCACTCCGGGGGTGCTGCGCGAGCATCTGGGTCTCACCTCCGGCGCGGTGACCGCCTGCCTGGACCGGCTGGAACGGGCCGGTCACGTCCGCCGGGCCCGGGAGAGCACCGACCGCCGGGTGGTGCACGTGTACTACGAGGCGAGCGCCCGGACGGCCGCCCGCGACTACTTCATGCCGCTGGCCGAGGCCACGGCCCGGGCCAGGGCACGCTTCAGCGAGACGGAACTGGCGACCGTCCTGCGCTTCCTCGCCGCCATGAACGAGGAACTGGGCGAGGTTCCCCCGGCGCGTCGCTGAGATTTTCAACGGCCGGGTGCGTCCATGAGGAGACGGGCCGCCGGACCCACCCCCTGCGGCTGCCCGCGTGAGGCGGTCCCGTAATGTATTTCAACGATTGAGATTGTTCACTACTGAGATATCTCCACCCCGGGAGAGACATGTCCACCCCTGCACGGTCGATCCGCTGGCTGATCCCCGTCGTGCTGCTGATCGCGTGGCTCGGCATCGGCGGCGGACTCGGCCCTTACGCCGGGAAGCTCGGCGAGGTAGCCACCAACGACCAGGCCTCCTTCCTGCCCCAGAACGCCGAGTCCACCCAAGTCATCGAAGCGCAGAAGGCGTTCCAGCAGAACGAGACCCTGCCGGCCATCGTCGTCTGGACGTCGACGGAGAAGGACGCGCCGGTGAGCGACGAGCAGCGGAAGGCCGCCACCGGCGCCCTCGCCTCGCTCGCCGGGAGCGACGGCATCGTCGGAGCCCCGTCCCCCGCACTTCCCTCGCAGGACGGCCTCGCGCTCCAGGGCATCGTGCAGTTGAGCCCCGGTCTCGGGGACGAACTGCCGACGGTGCTGGAGAGGATCGACGAGGCCGGCGCATCCGTGCCCGGCACGACGGTCCAACTGGCGGGGCCGGCCGCGAGTCAGGCCGACCTGTCCGACGCCTTCGCGGGCATCGACGGGCTGCTGCTCGGGGTCGCCCTGATCACGGTGCTCGTCATCCTGCTGCTGGTCTACCGCAGCGTGCTGCTGCCCTTCGTCATCATCCTCGGCGCCGTCTTCGCCCTCGCCCTGTCCTGTGCGATCGTCTACGTCCTCGCCGACCACGACATCGTGCGCGTGGACGGTCAGGTGCAGGGCATTCTGTCGATCCTGGTGATCGGCGCGGCGACGGACTACGCGCTGCTGCTCACCGCCCGGTTCCGGGAGGAACTCGCCGTCCACGGCGACCGGTTCACCGCGATGCGCATCGCGCTGCGCGAGTCCTTCGGCCCGATCACGGCCAGCGCCGCGACGGTGGCGGCGGGCCTGCTCGCCCTGCTGCTCAGCGACCTCACCAACAACCGGGCCCTCGGGCCGGTGGGTGCGATCGGCATCGTCTGCTCGGTCCTGAGCGCCCTCACCTTCCTGCCCGCCGCCCTGGTGCTGCTGGGCCGCAAGGCCTACTGGCCGGCGAAGCCCAGGCCCGCGGACGACGAGGGCCACGGCATCTGGCACAAGGTCGCGTCCCTCGTCGACCGGGCGCCCCGCAAGGTGTGGGCGATCACCCTGGCGGGCCTGATCGCCTGTGCCGCGTTCGCCCCCACGCTCACCTCCAAGGGGGTTCCGCTCGACGAGATCTTCGTCAACGACGCCCCGTCCGTGGCCGCCCAGCAGACGTTGAGCGAGCACTTCCCCGGCGGTTCGGGGAACCCGGTGGTGATCATCTCGGCGGCCGACCGGCTGACCGAGGTCAGCGAGGCCGCCGGCCGTACCGACGGGGTGGCCTCCGTCGCGCCGGTGAGCGCGAGCGGGCGGCCGGGCGGCGAACCCCTCGTCGTCGACGGCAAGGTCCGCATCGACGCGACCCTCAAGGACGCGGCGGACAGCGACGGAGCCAAGGAGACGGTGGCCGCGCTGCGCACCGCGGTCCACGCGGTACCCGGATCGGACGCCCTGGTCGGCGGCTACACCGCCCAGCAGTACGACACCCAGCGGACGGCGGAGGACGACCGCGTGCTGATCGTCCCGGTGGTGCTGGCGATCATCCTGGTGATCCTGGTCTTCCTCCTGCGGTCACTGCTGATGCCGGTGCTGCTCGTGGCGACCGTGGCGCTGAACTTCCTTGCCACGCTGGGCATCTCCTCGCTGGTCTTCACCCATGTGTTCGGCTTCAGCGGCACGGATTCGTCGGTGCCCCTGTACGGATTCGTGTTCCTGGTCGCCCTGGGTGTCGACTACAACATCTTCCTGATGTCCCGGGTCCGGGAGGAGTCTCTGCGGCACGGCACCAGGGAGGGCATCCTGCGCGGGCTCACCACGACGGGCGGGGTCATCACATCGGCGGGCGTCGTCCTGGCGGCCACCTTCGCCGCGCTGGGCGTGATCCCGCTGGCGTTCCTGCTCCAGATCGCGTTCATCGTGGCCTTCGGCGTCCTGCTGGACACGCTGGTCGTCCGGTCGCTCCTCGTCCCGGCGCTGGTGCGGGACATCGGGCCGAAGGCGTGGTGGCCGGGCGCCCTCAGCCGAGAAGGGTCGGACGGCCGGCGCGGCACGGTCGCCGAGGCCGGGTCCGGGTCCCGGTAGGCCGCCAGGCCGGGCCGTCGCCGCGCTGCCACGGCGCGTCCCCCGGCCGGGCCCGGTCGGTGGCAGGGGGCCGCCGGGCGGCCGGGAGGGGTCCTCGCCCGTCAGGACTCCTCCTTCGCCTGGCCGGCCCGCGCCCTCGTGCGCCTGCCGACCACCGTGGCGGCCGCGACCGCGGCGCCCGCGAAGGACAGCGCGACCATCCACGGACGGTCGAGGACCTGTCCGGTGACGTGGTCCAGGGAGTAGCGCCCGGGGCCGGTCAGCCCGATGGCCGCGGCGGTGAAGCCGAGGAGCGCCGGGTATTCGTAGCCGCCGCCCGCGGCGAAGAAGCCCGCCGGGACGTGCACGGCCACCGCACCCGCCATGGCCGCGGCGGCCGCGGCGCCCGCCGCCGGGGTGGCGAGCCCCAGCGCCAGCAGCGTGCCGCCGCCCGCCTCGCCGAGTCCGGCGGCCACGGCGCTGGGCCTGGGCGGGTGGAACCCCATCGCCTCCATCGCCGCCGCGGTGCCCTGGATGCCTCCACCGCCGAACCAGCCGGCCAGCTTCTGACTGCCGTGGGCGGCGAGCACCGCGCCGGTGCCGACGCGCAGGGCGAGCAGACCGAGATCACGCCGGTTGACGCAGACCATGAGGGCTCCCGGGGTGAGGTGGGTTCCGGTACGGACCCACTCTCGTCGGCGGGTGGCGGACGGGCGCGGCCGAGTACGCCGTACGAGGCGCGGCCGGGCGCCCCAAGGGCCGGGGTGCGACGCAGATCATTGTGCAACTTGTTGCATAAGAGCTTGGCGGTGGTCTACAACTGACCCGACGACCCTGTGCGGAGGAGACCCCATGAGCCTGTATCCGAACCTGCTGAGCCCGCTGGACCTCGGGTTCACCACCCTTCCCAACCGGGTGCTCATGGGATCGATGCACATCGGTCTGGAGGAGGCCGAGCGCGGCTTCGAGCGGATGGCCGCGTTCTACGCCGAGCGCGCCCGGGGCGGCGTCGGCCTCATGGTCACCGGCGGCATCGCCCCCAGCGAGCGGGCCTGCTCCTTCCCCGGCGGGGCCAAGATGACGACCGAGGCGGAGGCGGAGCAGCACCGGGAGATCACCTCGGCGGTGCACGCGGCGGGCGGCCGGATCGCGATGCAGATCCTGCACTTCGGGCGGTACGCACACCACCCCGACCTGGTGGCACCGAGCGCACTCAAGGCTCCCATCAGCGGGTTCACCCCGAACGCGCTGACCGACGACCAGGTCGAGGAGACCATCGAGGAGTTCGTCCGGGCCGCCGGCCTCGCGCGCCTCGCGGGCTACGACGGCGTCGAGATCATGGGCTCCGAGGGCTATCTGATCAACGAGTTCATCGTCTCCGCGACCAACCACCGCACCGACCGCTGGGGCGGCTCGTACGAGAACCGCATGCGGTTGCCCGTCGAGATCGTGCGCCGGGTCCGCGAGCGGGTCGGCGACGACTTCATCCTGATCTACCGGCTCTCCATGCTGGACCTGGTGCCGGGCGGCTCGACGCTGGAGGAGGTCGTGACGCTCGCGAAGGAGATCGAGGCGGCGGGCGCGACGATCATCAACACCGGCATCGGCTGGCACGAGGCGCGGATCCCGACCATCGCCACCTCCGTGCCGCGCGGCGCGTTCAGCTGGGTGACCGAGAAGGTACGCGGCGCGGTCTCCGTACCGCTGGTGACGAGCAACCGCATCAACACCCCCGAGGTCGCCGAGGAGATCCTCGCCTCCGGCCGGGCCGACATGGTCTCCATGGCCCGCCCCTTCCTGGCCGACCCGGAGTTCGTCGCGAAGGCGGCGGCGGGCCGCGCGGACGCGATCAACACCTGCATCGGCTGCAACCAGGCCTGCCTCGACCACATCTTCAGCCTCAAGATCACCTCCTGTCTGGTCAACCCGCGCGCCTGCCACGAGACCGAGCTGGTCCTGAGCCCGACCCGGACCCGTAAACGCGTCGCCGTGGTCGGCGCCGGTCCGGCGGGTCTCGCGTGCTCCGTCACGGCGGCCGAGCGGGGGCACGCGGTGACCCTGTTCGACACCGCCGACGAGATCGGGGGCCAGCTGAACGTGGCGCGCCGGGTGCCGGGCAAGGAGGAGTTCGACGAGACGCTGCGCTACTTCCGTACGCGGCTGGCCGAGCTGGACGTCGACGTCCGGCTGTCCACCCGGGCGGACGCCGGAACGCTGGACGGCTTCGACGAGATCGTGCTCGCCACCGGCGTCGAGCCGCGTACCCCGGCGATCCCCGGCACGGACCACCCGAAGGTCGTCAGCTACCTGGACGTGCTGCGCGACGGGGCGCCGGTCGGCGACCGGGTCGCGATCGTCGGCGCGGGCGGCATCGGTTTCGACGTCGCGGAGTTCCTGACCGACGGCGGCGACGCGGCGAGCCTGGACGCGGACACGTTCTTCCGGCAGTGGGGCGTCGACACGGCCTACGCGGAGCGCGGCGGGCTGCGCGCCCCCGAGCGTCCCAAGTCGCCGCGCACGGTCCACCTGGTCCAGCGCAGGACCACCAAGGTCGGCGCGGGGCTCGGCAAGACGACGGGGTGGATCCACCGCACCGAACTGCGCCACCGGGGCGTCGAGATGATCGCCGGCGCCTCCTACGACCTCATCGACGACGAGGGCCTCCACCTCACCGTCGACGGCGAGCGGCGGGTGCTGCCGGTCGACACGGTGGTGCTGTGCGCGGGTCAGGAACCGCGCCGCGAGCTGTACGAGGAGCTGCTGCGCGCGGGGTCCGCCCCCGTCCATCTGATCGGCGGCGCGGACGTGGCGGCCGAACTGGACGCCAAGCGGGCCATCCGCCAGGGCACGGAGCTCGCCGCCGCGCTGTGAGCGCCCGGGGCCGGGGCGCCGACGCAGGACCGCGGGCCCCCGGTCTCCGTACGTCCTTAGGATGCACCCCATGTCACTGCCGCACGCGATTCTCACCGCTCTGCTGGAGAAGCCCTCCTCGGGTCTGGAACTGACCCGCAGGTTCGACCGGTCGATCGGCTACTTCTGGTCGTCGACGCACCAGCAGATCTATCGCGAGCTGGGGAAACTGGAGCAGGCCGGCCGGATCAGGGCCCTGCCCACGGCGGTGCCGGCCCGGGGGCAGAAGAAGGAGTACGAGGTACTGCCCGCGGGCCGCGAGGAGCTGGCGGCCTGGGTCGCGCTCCCCGAGGATCCCCGTCCGGTCCGCGATCCGCTGCTGCTCCGGATGCGGGCGGCGGCGGTCGTCGGGGCGGACGGCATGGGCGCGGAACTGCGCCGCCACCTCACACTGCACGAACGCCAGTTGGCTGAGTACCGGGAGATCGAGAAGCGGAACTTCACCCCCGCGCCGACGACCGACGAGGACCGCCTGCGGTACCTCGTGCTGCGGGGCGGTATCGACCTGGAGACGTTCTGGACCGGCTGGCTGAACCGGGCCATCGCCGACCTGGACGGCTGAGCAGTCGGTCCGGCCGGACACCCCTCCCGCCCGCGTGACCGGTCAGCCGCTCGCGTGCGCGGGGAGGGGTCCGGCGGCGGGAGGCGCGGTGTCCGCGTGCCGGGGGCTGCCGATGACGACCCGGGAGGGGACCGGGTCCGCCGAGGTGGCGGCGGGTTCCCCGGGGGCGTCGCCCAGCTCCGTGTTCCGCGCCTGGGCCCGGCTGAGGAGGATCACCCCGCGCACGGCCGCCGCCGTACCGAGGAGCGCGAGCACCAGGCTGACCGGCCCGCCATGGAGGCGCTCGCCGAGCAGGGCCAGACCGATCGCGGCGGCGGCGACCGGGTTGGCGAGGGTGACCACGGCGAGCGGGGCGCCGAGCCCACCCCGGTACGCGGTCTGGGACAGCAGCAGACCGCCCATCGCGAAGGCGGAGACCAGCAGCGCCACCGTCAGCAGCCGCCAGCTGAGCAGCGGGCCGCCGGAGTGGTCGGTGACGGCGACCGTGAGGGTCTGGGTGAGCGCGGAGGCGACACCGGAGGTGATGCCCGAGGCCGCCGCGTGCCGCAGCCCCGGGCGGGCCCCGGGCCGGCTGAGACCGGCGACGACCGCCATGGTGGCCGCGCCGACGCCGAGCGCTTCGGGGAGGCTGAGGGTCTCGTGCGGGGCGGAGCCGCCCGCGGTCAGGAGCAGCGCGCCGAGGCCGAGCAGGGTCAGGGCGGTGCCCCGCCACTCGACGCGGCCGACCCGGCGTCCGGCCGCGCGCGCCCCGAGCGGTACGGCGACGACGAGGGTGAGCGCGCCGAGCGGCTGGACCAGGGTCAGCGGGCCGAAGTTGAGCGCGGCGACGTGCAGCAGCGCGCCCGCGGCGTTGAGGCCGACCGCCGACCACCAGGCGCCCCGGCCCAGCAGTCGCAGGACTCCGGTGGCCGGGTCGGTGCGGCCGGCGAGCCGGGACTGGGCCACTGCGGCTGCCGCGTAGGCGCCGGCGGAGATGAGGGAGAGCGCGACGGCGATCAGGGTGGCGTTCACCGCACGGCTCCGGCCCGGGTACGCGCCTGCGGCCCGGCATCCACACCGGGAGCGGGCCCGGCGGACCCGTCCGCGGGTCCGACGGACGACGACGGGCCGGCCGCCGCGAAGGCTCCGGGCCCTGCCGCGCCACTCGCGTACGCCGGTGCGGGAATCCCCTCACCACTCCTCCACGCACCCGGCCGGGGCAGCCGCACGGGGAGGTGCAGGGCCCGTTCGAGGTCCCACACGTTCCCCGCGTTGCGGAACGCCTCCTCGGCGTGACCGTTGGCGGCCTGGCGGCCGAACTTGTACGCCAGGAAGAGTCCGGCCACGAGAAGGAACTCGCGGACGAGGGGCGGTCGGGCACGCATGTCCGGCTCCTGGTCCGTGGGCTCGGTGCGGGCGTGTGTCACCCGGTGCCCCCTGGGATGCGAAGCGGTGTCAGGACGGCCCGGTGAGATCCACGCCGTATCGATACGCCAGTGTACCGATACGTCGGCGTATCGGTACACGTGCGTATCGGTACACTGGCGTACCGAGAAACCTCACCGCACCGCCGCAGGAGGTACGGCCCATGCCATCGCCCGATTCCGCACGGGAGTCAGCCCTCACGTCCCGCCGGTCGAAGATCACACCGGAGCGGGCGCAGGAGCTCTACGCGGCGGTGCTGGAACTGTTGCGGGAGAGCGGTTACGAGTCGCTGACGATGGAGGGCGTCGCCTCGCGCACGCGGTGCGGGAAGTCGACGCTGTACCGGCAGTGGGGCTCCAAGCCGGAGCTGGTCGTGGCCGCACTGCGCGGCACCCGGCGGATGCGGCTCCCGAACATCGACACCGGGACGCTGGCCGGGGACCTGCTGGAGGCCGCGCGGGCGATCGGCGAGGCCTCGGGGAGCGACACCCCGCTGATGCACGCCCTCAGCCATGCCGCGCTGCAGAGCCCGGAGCTGCTGTGCGCGCTGCGCGAGGCGCTGATCCTGCCGGAGGTCGCGGCGATCGACGCGATGGTCCGGCGGGGCCAGGAGCGCGGTGAGATCGCGGTGGACCTCCCGGGGGCCGAGTTCGTGGCGGCCCAGCTGCTCGGCGTGATGCGCGCCCGGCCGCTGCTGGAGGGCCGTTACGCCGACGCGGCGTATCTGACGCGGTTCGTGGAGATGGCGATCCTCCCGAGCCTCGGACTCACGGCGGGAGTGCCGGAGTCCTAGACAGACGTGGACCGCTCGTCCCAGCGGATGGGGACGGTCCACCCGCGCCGCACCGTGGGGACGGGGGCGGCGCACCGCACGGGCGGCCGGTGGCCTCCGTGGAGGCCACCGGCCGCCCGTGTGTCCGCACCCTCTCCCTGAAGACCCGGCCCTACCCATACCTAACAAGCGCTTGATAGATTCCGGACGGAGGCGGGCGCGGGGACGGCCCCGGTGACGCTCCGGAACCACGGGCGAAGGGCGGATCATGGACCTGTCCCACGCGATGGACTTCACCGGGCGGGCGGTACTGGTCACCGGCGGCACCAGGGGCCTGGGGGCCGCGACGGCACGGGCCTTCCTCGCGAGCGGCGCGGACGTCATGGTCTGCGGGCGCGGGGCGCCGGCCGCGCCACCGTCGGCGGGCGGGCGCGAGGCCGCGTTCCGGGCCGCGGACCTGCGGGATCCGGTGGCGGCGGCGGATCTCGTCGCCGCGACCGTCGAGCGGTTCGGGCGGCTCGACGCTCTCGTGAACAACGCCGGCGGCTCCCCGGACGCCGATGCGGCGACCGTCTCGCCGCGCTTCGTCGAGAAGGTGGTCGCACTCAACCTCCTCGCCCCCTTCTACACGGCCCAGGCGGCGAATCTGGTGATGCGGGAGCAGCCGGACGGCGGCGCCGTGATCAACATCGGCAGCGTCTCGGCCCACGATCCGCAGCCGGGCACCGCGGCCTACTCCGCGGCCAAGGCGGGCCTGCTCGGGCTGACCCGGGCACTGGCCCTCGAATGGGCGCCACGGGTCCGGGTCAACCACGTCACCGTCGGCCTCGTCCGCACCGAGAACGCCACCGCGCTGTACGGCGACGACGGCGGGGCGGCGGTGGCGGGCATCGTCCCGATGGGGCGGCTCGCGGAGCCGGACGACGTGGCGCGGGCCTGCCTCTGGCTGGCGAGCGACCTCTCCTCGTACGTCAACGGCGCCGATCTCGCCGTACACGGGGGCGGCGAGATGCCGGCCAGACACACGATCCACCGGGCGACCGCACCCCCTTTTCGTCACCTTGACACTATCAATCCTCACCGCTTATCGTCGCCATGACGAAATCGAGGGGGTCCCCATGGCCGACATCACCCGGCGCTTCGGCTGGCGCCACCTGCGCTCCGCACCCACCGCCCACATCCGCCACCACAAGCGCGGCCGGCTCGCCCACGACGGCCAGGGGCTCAGCTTCTGGTACCGGTCGCTGTCGGCGGCGCTCTCCGAAGTGCCGGTCGACGACCGGGAGCTGGCCATGGCGTTCCACGCCCGTACGGCCGACTTCCAGGACGTCACCGTGCAGGCCACCGTCACCTACCGGATCAGCGATCCGGCCGAGGCGGCGAACCGGCTCGACTTCTCCGTGGACCCGGACACCGGCAGCTGGCGCGGCGCACCGCTGGAACAGATCGCCACCCTCCTCACCGAGACCGCGCAGCAGCACACGCTGGACGTGCTGGCCCGCACCCCGCTCGCGGCGGCCCTGGTGGACGGTGTCGCGTCCGTACGCGAGCGGGTCGCCACCGGTCTCGCCGCCGAGCCCCGGCTCCCGGCCACCGGCATCGACGTGGTGGCCGTGCGCGTCGTCGCGATCCGCCCCGAGGCCGAGGTCGAGCGCGCCCTGCGCACCCCGGCCCGCGAGCAGATCCAGCAGGAGGCGGACCGGGCGACCTACGAACGGCGGGCCGTCGCCGTCGAGCGCGAGCGCGCCATCGCCGAGAACGAGCTCGCCAGCCAGATCGAACTGGCGCGGCGCGAGGAGCAGTTGGTCGACCAGCGCGGCACCAACGCCCGTCGCGAGGCCGAGGAGAAGGCCGGGGCCGACGGCGTAAGGACCGAGGCGGAGGCTTCCCGGAAGGTGCGTTTGGCCCGCGCCGAGGCCGAGGCGGCACGCGAGACGGGCGCGGCGCGGGCCGAGGCCCAGGCCGCCTGGCTGCGGGTGCACGGCGAGGTCGATCCGGCCACGCTGCACGCCCTGGCGGCGACCCGGCTCGCGGAGAACCTGCCGCGCGTCGAGAGCCTCACCCTCTCCCCCGACGTCCTCACCGGGCTGCTCACCAGGCTCGGTCGTCCGGCGGGCGGTGCGGGCGCGTGAGCCTGGCGCCCAGGGCGGTGCTCGTCCACCGGCGGACGGAGTACGAGGAGCTGCTCGCCCGGCACGGTACGCACGGGCAGGCCGCCTTCTTCCTGTCCAGCCGGGGCCGCTCGATCGACGAGGTGGCCCGCCGCCACGAGGACACCCGGCAGGCGCTGCGCGAGGTGGCGGCGGCTGTGCCGCTCACCTGGCGGAGCTCCCGGGTGGAGCGGGCGGACCTGGACCGCTTCCTGTTCGCCCCGGAGGACGTGGTGGTCGTGGTCGGCCAGGACGGGCTGGTCGCCAACACCGCGAAGTACCTGTCCGGGCAGCCGGTGGTGGGCATCGACACCGCCCCGGGGCGCAACCCCGGCGTCCTGGTCCGCCACCGCCACGCCGACGCGGCCGCCCTGCTGCGCGCCGCGACCGCAGCCGGGGGCGGGGCGGAGGAGCTGACGATGGTCGAGGCCGTCGCCGACGACACGCAGCGCCTTCTCGCCCTGAACGAGATCTACCTCGGCCCGCCCGGCCACCAGACGGCCCGCTACCGCCTGGCCCCCGACGGCGAGAGCGCCCCCGGCGAAGCCCAGGCCTCCTCCGGGGTGCTGGTCGGCACCGGCACGGGCGCCACCGGCTGGCTCCGCTCGCTCTGGCTGGAGCGCGGCAGCAGCGTGCCGCTGCCCGCGCCGTGCGACGCGCGGCTCCTGTGGTTCGTGCGTGAGGCCTGGCCCTCCCCGGCGACCGGGACGTCGAGGGTGGCGGGCGAACTGGGGCGGGGCCAGGGGCTGCGGCTGACCGTGGAGTCGGACCGGATCGTGGTCTTCGGGGACGGGATGGAGGCCGACGCCCTGGAGCTGACCTGGGGGCAGAGCGTACGGCTCGGCATCGCGGAGAGGTCGCTACGCCTGGTGACGTGAGCGCGCCCGGCCGGGCCGTTTCGCTACGGTGGTCCGTACCCGTACGCGTACCGGAGAGCGGAGAACCAGCACCATGTCGGCCGACCCCGTAACCGAGCCCGCCCGCAACACCCGCCCGCCCACGGCACAGGCGGCCCTCGGGGTCGGAGTGATCGTCGAGGACGGCCGGGGGCGCGTTCTGCTGGGCCGGCACCACAGCGGTACGTGGGAGCTGCCGGGCGGGAAGGTCGACGCGACGCACGAGTCGATCGCCGCGGCGGCCGCGCGGGAGCTGCGCGAGGAGACGGGCCTGGTGGTCGACGAGGCGTCCGTGGACGTCATCGCGATGGTCCACGACGTGATCGGCGGGATCAACCGCATCAGCATGGCGGCCGTCGTACAGCTCGCCTCCGGGGTCCCGGAGGTGACCGAGCCGCACCTGATCAGCGCCTGGCGGTGGACCGCTCCCGAGGAACTGCCGGCCCCGCTGTTCGATCCGTCGGCACAGATCCTGGCGGCCTGGCGACCGGAGCTGGGCATCACCCACCCGCCCGCGCATGCGCTGCGGATCGCCCCGGACGGGGACCGCGCCTGACGCGCCGCTCTCCCGTTCCTCTCACGCCTTCAGATGCGGACCAATCGGACTCACTGTATGAATGAGGGATCATCCGTGCGATCGGAGTAGGCCCATGGACGATTACCCGCTCCTCGACGTCTTCCTGACCATGCTGTACCTGTTCCTGTGGGTCATGTGGTTCTTCCTGCTGTTCAAGGTGATCACCGACCTTTTCCGGGACCACTCGCTGAACGGCTGGGCCAAGGCGGGCTGGCTGGTCCTCGTCATCCTGCTGCCGTACCTGGGCGTGCTGATCTATCTCGTCGTCCGCGGGCGCAGCATGCACGAACGCGACGAGAAACTGGCCAAGGACTCGGAGGCCGCGTTCCGCAGCTACGTGCGCGACGCCGCCGCGGGCCAGGGCGGAACCGGCCGCAGCAGCGGCCATGTGAACGATCTGGCGAAACTCGCCGAGCTCAAGGACAAGGGCGCGCTCAACGCCGAGGAGTACGAACGGGCCAAGGCGAAGCTGCTGGCCTGAGACCGGGCTCCAGGGCGGTACGGGGCAAGGCCGGCGGCGGCCGTCTCCGAATGTGCGCTCGCTGCTTCCCATAGAGTTCCGCGAACTGGGCAATGCCAGGTCCAGGCAATTGAAGGTGCCAGAGAGGGGCCGGTTGGTGTCCACCACCTCGGTGGTGGACACCAACCGGCCCCCGGACGTTCAGGAAACGGCGCCCTCGATCCAGGCCCGCTCGAGGATCTCGTCCACGGTCTGGTCCACGGTCAGGTCGGAGGTGTCCAGCCAGAGTCCGACCTTCGAGGTGCTTCCGTGAAGCACCGCGTCGAGGTCCTTGGGCTGCCAGTCCGGGCCGTACCCGGTCTTGGCGCGCTTCTCCTCCCGCGCCAGCACGGCGTCGGGGTTCGGAGCCAGGACGACCACGGCCAGCGGCCGGCTCTTGATCGTCTCGGTGATCTCCTGGAGATGCTCGCCGAGCAGGATGTCCTGGAGGATCGCGGTGAAGCCCGCCTGGCAGTACGCGTCGGCGGACGCCGCTGCCAGCCTGTGCCTGAGACGGAGCTGCTCGAGGGCCTCCGGCTCCGGGTCGGCGGTCATGTTGACCTGGCCGTTGACGATCATGCGGCGGAAGAAGTCCCCCCGCACGTGAACAGATCGGTCCAACCGCTCGGCCAGAGCCTGCGCGACGGTCGACTTGCCCGCCGCGGAGATGCCCGACAGGACGAGGACACCCCTGCTGCCCCCGTCACCCGGATTGTTGTCGGCCATTGGGGAAGTGCTTCCTCTCTCGTGTACTCGGTCGCGCCGACCGCATGGCCCGCACGGGAATTCTGCGCCCTGTGCGCTCAGCCGCGTTCGAAGGATGAGCAGGTCCATGGTGGCCGGCCTCTCGTTGGAGGTGCCCCACGTACCCGGCTTCGGCTCTCGACGCAGGTGCAGACCATATCGTGCGGCTGCGGCGCGCGAATACTCGACCCGATAGGCGATAGCGCAGGTCGGCTCTTCCTTCGAATGTACGCAGCATTCGCCATGATTGTTCGTGAAGGTGAACGCGGTACGCCCCTGAGCGATATTTTCGGCCACCTTGTCGTCGACCAGAAATGCCGTCGCGAAGCACCTGCCACCGGGAGGCGGCGTACGGGCCGCCTCGGCCAGATAGTTGTCCGACTCGGGCGGAGCAGATGACTGATGAGACCCACCATCGCAACCGCTTCGAATGCCGAGTCCTCGGCCGGGAACCGGGAATCCGCAGCTCGCTGCTTTCCGTCGGGATTATAGATCTCCCGACGGATGCCGACAGGCTCGAATCTGAAATTGGGATACTTCGACGTAATGACGGATGAGCACCGATCAATGGCATGCGGCACGGGGCCTTGACCCTTGATCCTGGACTGCGGAAGGCGGCGAAGTATTTCGCCGGGGAGACGCGCTGGTGGACCGCTTCCAGTTCGTCGCCGACCATCAGCGCCGTTACGGCGTGAAGCGGCTGTGCACCATCGTGGGCGTCGCCCGCTCCAGCTTCTGTTACTGGCGTCGGACGGCCGCGGATCGGGCCGCCCGGCAGGCGGCCGACGCCCGCCTCGCTGCCCGGATACGAGCCGTGCACCGCGAGTCGGACGGCACCTACGGCGTTCCCAGGATCACGGCCGAGCTCCGCGAGGACGGTGAGCGCGTCAGCCACAAGCGGATAGCGCGGCTGATGCGGGCTGCCGGTCTCGCGGGCGTGCGCTTGCGCCGCAGGCACCGCACCACGGGCGCGGACCCGGCCGGGGCGAAGGCCCCGGATCTCATCGGCCGCGACTTCACCGCGCGTGAGCCGAATACGGAGTACGTCGGCGACATCACCTATCTTTCGCTGGACGGCGGGAAGTTCCAGTACTTGGCCACCGTCATCGACCTCGCCTCACGCCGCCTGGCCGGATGGGCGATCGCGGACCACATGCGCACCGGCCTCGTCATGGACGCCCTGGCCGCCGCCGAACGGACTCGCGGTAGCGGGTCGTTGCCCCAGGACACGTCCTCTTCAACAGTCCACTCCACATGATGTTCGCGGCCCACTCCCGTCGGACCGCCGCACCAGAACGCCGCGGCGGCACCCGCCTTCGAGCGCACCCGAAACGTCGCGCGCCCGTCTGAGATCTGCCCCACCGCTTCCACCTGGACCAACACCCCGCAATCATCCACGACGGCACTGCGTTCCCCAACACTCCCGCCAGGACAAAACGCTCTTCAACGGACCACCGGAGTCCCGTCGAGTGTCTCGCGAAGTCGGACCGCTTCCTGGTCGAGGTGGTGGAGCAGCGCTTGGAGAGCGGGGGTGGGTGTCCGGTGGGCTGCTTCGGTGGTGCCCACCGTACGCCCCACTGAAGGGAGTTCGACCGGGAGCGCGGCGAGGTGCTCGTCCTCGCGCAGGACCAGTTCGGGCAGGAGCGCCACCATGTCCGTCTGGAGCAGCAGCGCCCGCATGGTGAGGATGGACGTGCACTCGACGCGGTCCGCGGGCGGTGTGAGGCCCCGGTCTACGAAGACGGCACCGAGTTCCTGGCGCAGGGCGGTCTGCTCGACGGGCAGGATCCAGGGGAATCCGAGGGTGTCCGCGAGCGTGACGTCCACGGCGTCGAGGAGCGGGTGGCCCGAGCGGACGGCGAGCCGGATCGGCTCCCGGTAGAGCTTCCGTTGACGCAGCCCGTCCCCTTCCGTGGGGGCCGATCCCACCCGTCCCACGATGACGTCCAGTTCGCCTGCCAGCAGTGCCGGGTGGAGGACGTCCGGGGTCCCCTCCCGGACGACGACGGTGAGCCGGGGCCGTTCCCGTTTGAGCCCCGCGACCGCCCGGGGCAGGAGCACATTGGCTCCGGCCAGCAGGGTGCCCACGGTCACGGTGCCGTCCAGTCCCTGACGGAGTCCGGTGAGGTGGTCCCCGGCCCGGCGAATCTCGGCGACCACGGCGCGGGCGTGCTCCGTCAGGGCTTCGCCGTAGACGGTGGGCCGCATCCCGCGCGGTACACGGACGAAGAGCGGCAGGTCCGCGATGGCCTCCAGCTCGTGGAGGGTGCGGGTCGCGGCCGGCTGGGTGAGGTGCAGCGATTCCGCGGCCCGTACGACGCTCCCGTGCTCGTACACCGCGATGAGCAGGATCAGGTGCCGGAACTTCAACCGGCCGTCCATGAGGTCCATCGCAGCGGGCTCCTTCCGGGTACGGAGGGCGACTACACCCTGCCATACCAGGATTGTTATAGCTGACGCGCCGATTGGCATTGGATCGGCATAGCTGGGTGGGTGCACTATACCGGCACACCCGGGGGCGACTTTCGGACACGCCCCGGCTGGATGACGGAGGTCCACAGCGTGAGTTCACCCGTACGGCATTACGTAGGAGGCGGGTTCGACGCGTCCGGCGTGCCGCTCCCGCTCGTCGACCCGGTCACCGGGCGTGTTGCCGGCGAGGTACCGCAGGCGTCCCGGGAGGTGGTCGACCAGGCGGTTCGTGCGGCCCGGGAGGCGCTGCGCGGGCCGTGGGCGGTATGGAGCCCGACCGAGCGGTCGCGGTTGCTGCACCGGATCGCCGACGGGATCGAGCGGCGCTTCGAGGAGTTCGTCGCGGCCGAGTGCGCCGACACCGGCAAGCCGCGCGCGTTGGCCTCGACGGTCGACATCCCCCGGGCCGTGGCCAACTTTCGCTCCTACGCGGGGCTCCTGGCCGGGCGCGGCGAACGGTCCTGGCACACCGCCACCCCGGACGGCCGCGGCGCGCTGAACTACACCGTCCACAAGCCGCTCGGCGTCGTCGCGGTGATCTCGCCGTGGAACCTGCCGCTGCTCCTGCTCAGCTGGAAGGTCGCGCCCGCCCTCGCGACCGGCAACACGGTGGTGGCCAAGCCGTCCGAACTCACCCCCGGCACGGCCTGTCTGCTGGCCGAGGTGCTGGCCGAGGCGGAGGTTCCGCCAGGAGTCTTCAACCTCGTGCACGGCCCGGGCGCGGACGCGGCCGGCCAGTGGCTCACCGAGCACCCCGAGGTGGACGCCGTCGCCTTCACGGGCGAGTCGCGCACCGGATCGATGATCATGCGGGCGGCTGCGGAGCGATTGGCGCCGGTCTCCTTCGAACTGGGCGGCAAGAACGCCGGACTCGTCTTCGCCGACGCGGATCTTGAGCAGGCGGTCGCCGGCACTCTCCGCTCCGCCTTCACCCACAGCGGGCAGGTCTGTCTGTGCACCGAGCGGTTGTACGTGCAACGGCCCGTCTTCGACGCGTTCGCCGCCGCGCTCGCCACAGGTGCGAAGGAACTTTCCGGCTACGGCCCGATGGTCTCCGCCGCCCACCGGGACAAGGTGCTGGGCCACCTGGAGAGGGCCGCCGCCGACGGGGAGGTCCTGGCGGGCGGCGGGGTACCCCGCTTCGGGGACGAGCGGGACGGCGGCTTCTGGGTGGAACCCACCGTGCTGGCCGGACTACCAGAGGACCACCCGGCGGTACGGGACGAGATCTTCGGCCCGGTCGTACACCTCGCGCCCTTCGACACCGAGGTCGAGGCGTTGGCCCTCGCCAACGCCGGCCCGTACGGACTGGCCGCCACGGTGTGGACCGGTGACGTGAGCCGCGCCCACCGCGTCGCCCCCGCCCTGGATGTCGGTACCGCCTGGGTCAACACCTGGAACCTGCGTGACCTCCGTACGCCCTTCGGCGGTGTGAAGGCGTCCGGGATCGGCCGTGAGGGCGGCGACCACTCCCTCGACTTCTTCTCCGAACCGATGAATGTGTGTGAAACTGTGAGCACGACGGACGACACCGCGACCAGGGCGGGCACCCCACGCGAACGGGTGACGGGGGCCGCCGAGCGGCTCGACGAGGCGCACCGCACAGGCGTTCCGTGTGCACCGGTCCGCGACCTCCTGCCCTCCGGTGACCTGGAGGCCGCCTACGCCGTCCAGTCCCTCCTGACCGAAGGACGCCTCGCCCGCGGCCGGCGCATCACGG
This sequence comes from Streptomyces anulatus, assembly GCF_000721175.1. Classification (GTDB taxonomy): domain Bacteria; phylum Actinomycetota; class Actinomycetes; order Streptomycetales; family Streptomycetaceae; genus Streptomyces; species Streptomyces anulatus_C. The sequence continues at coordinate 109,219 of NZ_JOEZ01000018.1, read as the reverse complement.
GTTGGAAGATCGGTCTCACCTCAGCCGCGGTACAGCGGCAACTTGGCGTCGACACACCGGACTTCGGCGCCCTCCTCGACGACACCGCCGTACCGGACGGCGCCGAGATCCCCTGGGGCTCGGTGCTCCAGCCCAGGGCAGAGGCCGAGGTCGCCCTGGTCCTCGGAAGTGACCTCGTACACGAGCGGCACACGGTGGCCGACGTGATCCGCGCGACCGCTTTCGTGCTGCCCGCCATCGAGGTGGTCGGCAGCCGGATCCGCGACTGGGACATCTCCGCCGTGGACACCATCGCCGACAACGCCTCCAGCGGTGCGTACGTGCTGGGCACGCGACCCGTGCTACTGCGGGAACTCGACATGCGGTCCGCCGGCATGGTGTTGGAGCGCCGTGGCGAGCCCGTCTCCACCGGTGCGGGTGTCGCCTGCCTCGGAAACCCACTGCACGCGGCCGTCTGGCTGGCGGACACGCTCGTCCGGCTCGGCAGTCCGCTGCGGGCCGGGGACACGGTACTCACCGGCGCGCTCGGTCCCATGGCCGCCGTCGAGCCCGGTGATGTGTTCGAGGCCCGGATCGACGGGCTCGGGTCGGTGCGCGCGGCCTTCGGGCGCGTCGACACGGAAGGGGCGGTCCGATGAGCATCACGACTCTGGCCGAGTCCCTCGACCGTGCGGCGTTGGACGCGCGTCCGCTGCCGGGCGGTGCCACCGGACTGGCCGACACCGCGGAGGCGTACGCAGTCCAGGACGCCCTGATCGTGCGCCGGCTGGACCGCGGCGAACGGCTCACCGGCTTCAAGCTCGGCTTCACCAGCCTCGCCAAGATGCGGCAGATGGGCGTTGCAGATCTGATCCACGGACGGCTGACGGATCGGATGGAGATCCCCGACGGGGGACAGTACGACATCTCGGGGCTGATCCATCCGCGGGTCGAGCCGGAAGTGGCGTTCCTCCTGGGGGACACCCTGCGTCCGGGCGCCGATCCGTTGGCGGCCGTCGCGGCCGTGGCGCCCGCGCTGGAGGTCATCGACTCCCGGTACGACGGATTCCGGTTCTCCCTGCCCGAGGTGATCGCCGACAACACTTCGGCCGCGGCCTACACCGTGGGGCCCTGGAGCGGACCGGGCGCCCCGAGCGGACTGGGCAACCTGGGCGTCCTGCTGGAACTCGACGGACGCCCGGTGGAGACCGGTTCCACCGCGGCGATCCTCGGACATCCGCTGCGCGCCCTCGCAGCGGCAGCCCGGCTCGCCGGTTCGCTGGAGCCGGGCACCGTGATCCTCGCCGGCGCAGCGACCGCCGCCGTACCGCTGCCCCCCGGTGCACATGTACGGGCTTCGGTCACGGGACTCGGTGCCGTCCAGTTCACCGCCACCACCGCTTCGACCATCACCGAGGAGGGCACATGATCGTCCCCGGCGCCGCGCCGCCCCGCGGCCGTTTCCCGCATCTGAGGCGCGCGGGCGACTTCGTCTTCGTCTCCGGCACCAGCTCCCGGCGCCCCGACGGCACCTTCGTCGGCGCGAACGTCGACCCGCTGGGCGTGACCGACCTCGACGTCGGGGCCCAGACCCGGGCCGTGCTCGACAACATCGCGGCGTTGCTCGCCGCGGCCGGAGGCGGCCTCGACGACCTGGTGTCGGTCACCACGTACCTCGTCAGCATGAACGACTTCGGAGGCTACAACGAGGTCTACGCCGAGTACTTCGACGAGCACGGGCCGACCCGCACCACCGTCGCCGTCCACCAGTTGCCCCATCCCCACCTCCTGATCGAGATCAGCGGCGTGGCCCACCTCCCCCGGAACGGCCACCTCCACCAGAGCGAGGAACAGCACCGATGACCATGAGACCGTTCAACCTCCAGTCCTGGATCGAGGAGAACCGGCACCTGCTCAAGCCGCCGGTGGGCAATGTCCAGATCTGGCAGGACGCCGATCTGATGGTGACGGTCGTGGGCGGCCCCAACCGGCGCACCGACTTCCACGACGACCCCATCGAGGAGTTCTTCTACCAGCTCAAGGGCGACATGGTGCTTCGCGTCATGGAGGAAGACGGCGGACCGCCGCGCGACATCCACATCCGCGAGGGAGACGTGTTCCTCGCCCCGGCGCACCTGCGGCACTCCCCGCAGCGGCCGGAGGAGGACAGCATCGGCCTCGTCGTCGAGTTCGCCCGGCCGCAAGGACACCGCGACGCATTCGAGTGGTACTGCATGGAGTGCCACCACTTGGTGCACCGCAGCGAGCTCCAGGTCACCTCGATCGTCGACGACCTGCCCCCGGTGTTCGGCGCCTTCTACGCCGACACGGCCGCGCGCACCTGCCCCCACTGCGCCGCCGTGCACCCCGGCCGGGACTGGCCCGAACGGCTGCGTCCACGCACCCGCCGCGACGAGGAGGCAGGAGCGTGACCGTCGTCGACGTGCACGCCCACGTCTTCCCGGAGATCGGCCGCGCCGAATCCCGACTGCTCACCGGCTCCGACGACGGCCCCTGGCTGCGCACCACGGACGGACCTGGCACCGGAATGATGATGGCCGGTTCCACCGAGTACCGGCCGGTGAGACGTACCCTTTGGGACCCGGCGGAACGCGTCTTCGACCTGGACCGGCTCGGCGTGGACGTCCAGGTGCTGTCCAGTACGCCCATGTTGTTCGGCTACGACCTCGAACCCGAGCGCGCCGTGGAGTGGTGCCGGACGGTCAACGCGCATCTGCTGCGGTACGCCGCGCACGCCCCGGACCGGCTGGCCCCGCTCTGCCAGGTGCCCCTCCAGGACACCGAAGCCGCCTGTGCGATGGTCAGCGATGCCATGGGACAGGGCTTCCGCGGCGTCCACATCGGCAACCACCTCGGTGATCACGACCTCGACCACGGTGCGCTGATCGAGTTTCTCGCCCACTGCGCCGAAGAGGACGCGGCCGTCCTGGTCCACCCCTGGGACCTGCCGTCCGGGCCGAGGTTCTCCCGGTACATGCTGGCCTGGCTCGCGGGCATGGCCGGCGAGACCCACCTGACCATCCTCTCGCTGATCCTTTCCGGCGCCTTCGAACGCCTCCCGGCATCGCTCCGGCTGATGTTCGCCCACGGCGGCGGCAGCTTCCCGTACCTCCTGGGACGGGCCGACAACGCCTGGCGCCGCCGGGACCTCGTACGCGCCGACAGTCCGCACCCGCCCTCGTCCTACACCGACCGCTTCTCCGTGGACTCGGCCGTCTTCGACCCAGGCGCGCTACGGCTCCTCGTGGACGTGATGGGAGTGGAGCAGGTGATGCTCGGCTCCGACCACCCCTTCCCGCTCGGTGAGGAGGAGATCGGCCGGCTCGTACGGGAGAGCGAACTCTCCCCGGCGGAGAGGACCGCCGTCCTCGGCGGCAACGCCGTCCGCTTCTTCGGTTTGGCCCCGCTGGCGAAGGCGGCCGTCCGATGAAGGCAGCCGTGATCGGATCGGGCAACATCGGCACCGATCTCCTCATCAAGATCATCAGAGGATCGGGGAACGTCACCGCCGCCGCGATGATCGGCATCGACCCGGAGTCGGGAGGGCTCGCACGGGCCCGCCGCCTCGGCGTGCCCACCAGCGCGGACGGAGTGACCGGGCTCCTGGCCCTCGACGGATTCGACGAGATCGACGTGGTCTTCGACGCCACGTCCGCCGCCGCCCACCACCACAACGCCGCAGCCCTCGCGCCGTACGGCAAGACGATCATCGACCTGACACCCGCGGCAATCGGCCCGTACGTCGTACCGCCCGTCAACCTCGACGAGCACCTCGACGCACCCAACGTCAACATGGTCACCTGCGGCGGCCAGGCCACCGTCCCCGTCGTCGCCGCCGTGTCGGCGGTGGCACCGGTCCACTACGCGGAGATCGTCGCCTCGATCTCCTCCCGGTCGGCCGGCCCGGGCACCCGCGCCAACATCGACGAGTTCACCGAGACCACCTCCCGCGCCCTCGAACAGGTGGGCGGCGCGACCCGTGGCAAGGCGATCATCGTGCTCAACCCCGCCGAACCACCGCTGTTGATGCGCGACACCGTCCACTGCGTCGTCGACGACTGCGACCCCCAGCAGGTGGCCGCCTCCATCCACGCGATGGTCGACTCCGTCGCCGCATACGTGCCCGGCTACCGGCTCAAGCAGGAGCCGCAGTTCCGCGCCCTGGCGTCCGACGATCCGCTGACGGCACTCGGCCTCGGCGGGCGGCTCCTCGTCTCCGTCTACCTGGAGGTCGAGGGCGCCGCCCACTACCTCCCGGCCTACGCCGGGAACCTCGACATCATGACCTCCGCCGCGCTGCGCACCGCCGAGCGCCTGGCCGAACGGAGCCGGGCCCGATGACCAAGGTCTACGTCCAGGACGTCACCCTGCGGGACGGCATGCACGCCGTGTCGCACCGCTACACCCTCGAACAGGTCCGGGCGATCGCCGCCGCCCTCGAAGCAGCCGGTGTCGACGCCATCGAAGTCGCCCACGGCGACGGCCTGTCCGGCTCGTCCGTCACCTACGGTCCCGGCGCACACACCGACGCGGAGTGGCTGGAAGCCGCGGCCGACGTGCTCGACCGCGCCAGGCTCACCACCCTGCTGCTGCCCGGCATCGGTACCGCCGACGATCTGCGCCGCGCCCACTCCCTCGGCGTCACCTCCGTCCGCGTCGCCACCCACTGCACCGAGGCGGACATCTCAGCCCAGCACATCGGCCTGGCCCGCGAACTGGGCATGGACGTGTCGGGCTTCCTGATGATGTCCCACCTGGCCCCGCCCGCCGAACTGGCCGCACAGGCCCGCCTCATGGAGTCGTACGGCGCACACTGCGTCTACGTCACCGACTCCGGCGGCCGGTTGACCATGGACGGCGTACGGGACCGGGTCCGCGCCTACCGCGACGCACTCGATCCGGCCACCGAGATCGGCATCCACGCCCACCACAACCTCGGCCTGGGCGTGGCCAACAGCATCGTGGCGGTGGAAGCAGGGGCGTACCGCGTCGACGCCTCCCTCGCCGGGCAGGGCGCCGGCGCCGGCAACGCGCCTCTGGAGCCGACGGTGGCGGTGTTCGACCTCATGGGCTGGGAACACGGCTGCGCGCTGTTCCCGCTCATGGACGCCGCCGAAGAACTCGTACGACCGACGCAGGACCGGCCCGTGCGCGTCGACCGGGAGACCCTCACCCTCGGGTACGCCGGGGTGTACTCCAGCTTCCTGCGGCACGCCGAGAACGCGGCCCTCCGCCACCGGCTCGACACCCGTGACCTGCTGGTCGAGGCCGGACGGCGGCGGCTGGTCGGCGGACAGGAGGACCTGCTCAGGGACATCGCGCTCGATCTCGCCAGGGACCGCGAAGCCGCCCCTGCCCCAAGGCGCGCCGCCTCACACGACGACGGAGACACCCCATGCTGACCGAACGCGCCACAGCACTCGACGCCGCCGACCCCCTCGCCCACGTCCGCGCCCGCTTCCTCCTCCCCGAAGGCATCGTCTACCTCGACGGCAACTCCCTGGGCGCCCTCCCCGCCGCCGTCCCGGCGGTCGTCGAGGACGCCGTGCACCGCCAGTGGGGCACCGACCTGATCCGTTCCTGGAACGGCAACGGCTGGTGGGAGGCGCCGACCCGGACCGGCGATGCACTCGGCCGACTGATCGGCGCGGCCCCCGGACAGACGGTCGTCGGGGACTCCACCAGCGTCCAACTCTTCAACACCCTGCTGGCCGCCGCCCGAATGCGCCCCGGACGCCGACTGCTGCTGACCGATCCCGACCACTTCCCCACCGACCAGTACATCGCCGACTCGGTGGGCCGACTCCTCGGGCTCGACGTCCGCCGAATACCGGCCCGCGAGGCCGCCGCGGTGCTGGCCGCCGAAGCCGGGAACGTCGCCGTGGCCGCCTACGCCCCGGTGGACTACCGCACCGGCGAGCTGTACGACATGGCCGCGCTCACCGCCGCCGCGCACGCCGCCGGTGCCCTGATGCACTGGGACCTGTGCCACGCGGCGGGCGCCCTCTCCGTCGAACTCGACGCCATCGGGGCGGACTTCGCGGTCGGCTGCGGCTACAAGTACCTCTCCGGCGGCCCCGGGGCGCCCGCGTTCGCCTATGTCGCCCGGCGGCACCAGCCGGACTTCGACCACCCCCTCACCGGCTGGCACGGACACGCGGAGCCGTTCGCCATGGCAGGTACGTACACCCCTGGGGCGGACATCAGCCGGGCCCGGATCAGCACTCCGCCGCTGTTGTCACTCCTCGCCCTCGAAGCCGCGCTGACGGCCTTCGACGGGGTGGACATGACGGCCGTACGGGAGAAGAGCCTCTCCCTGACCGGGTTCTTCCAGGAGTGCGCCGACGAACTCCTCGACGGCCTCGGCTTCACCATGGCCACCCCGCGCGACCCGGCCCGCCGCGGCAGCCAGGTCGCCCTGCGCCACTCGGAGGCATACCCGCTGGTGGCCGCGCTCACCGCTCGCGGTGTGATCGGCGACATGCGTGCCCCGGACCTGCTCCGGTTCGGATTCAACGCCCTCTACGTCACCCACGCGGACGTCCTGCACGCCGTCCGCGAACTGCTCGCCGTCGTGACCGACGGCGACCACCACAGCACCGAATTCCGGCAGCGCCCCACCGTCACCTGATTCGGCCCGCGCGCCCGCCCCAGGGGCACACGGCACATCCCGCTCCCTTCCTGCTCCGATTGGACCGTCAGATGCGTCCCCTCCGCAGAAAAGCCGCTCTCGCCGCAGTGGTCGCCGCAGCCACCACGGCCACACTCCTCGCTCCCGGTGTCTCCGGCGCGGACACCACCAGCGCCACGGCCACCCCCGCCACCGACCCCGACATCCTCGACGCGTGCGAGGACCGCCGCCCCGGGCCGGCCGACCCCGGCTCGTACGGCATGCAACTGGACGGCAGCTTCCGGCACCCCGCGCTCACCCCGGTCGACGAGGAGAACGAACACCCCTTCCCCGGCCGCAACAAGAAGTACGACACCCGTTCGTACATCAAGAACATGAAGGTCGAAGCTGCCTACGAGGGAGCCGACTTCACCCCCGACTACTTCCACACTTGGCAGAACATCGTCGACTTCGACGGCCGCCGCTACCTCTTCCAGTACAGCCGCTCCGACGGCCGCGTCTACGACATCACCGACGTCAAGAAGGTCCAGGTGGTCGAGAGGATGAGCCGCAAGGACGTGGGCGGCGACGAGACCCGGGCGAACGGCGACTGGGCCGCGCACGACTACTGGGGCGCGTCCACCATCCAGTGGAACAAGAAGCTGAACGCGTACGTCATGGTCCAGAGCTTCGAGAGCAGACGCCAGATCTCGGAACTCTCCGACCACCCGCCCAAGGACAAGTACAACAATCCGGAGGGCGTCGCGAAGCTGCGGGCCAAGCCGGGGCTCAAGGGCTTCAAGGTGTTCCGCCTGGACGGCCCCCGCAAGAAGGACTGGAAGCTGCTGACGACGGTTTCCACCGACTCCACCCAGGCCGACCCCCTGAACACCGACCCGGCCACGGCACAGCAGGGCTCCGGCTCGATCGACGTGCCGCACTGGACCGGCGAGAAGTACATGTTCATCGCCACCGCACCGAACGACACCTACTCAGGCACCGAGTACCCCACCAATCTGCACTCGGCGGGCTACCAGTCCTGGGACATGTCCAACCCGGCCCGCCCGAAGCTCCTCGACACCTGGCACCTGCCGGGCCAGCGCACCGGCGAGGAGGCCGCGTACCGGAACAACCCGCGCTGCGGGAACCGGACCAGTTGGATGGGCGCCCGGATGCCGCTCTTCCTCCCCAAGCCCGTCGAGAAGGGCGGACGCTACGCCTTCGCCGCCATGGGCGGCTACGGCCTGACGGTACTGGACGTCTCGAACCCCTCGAACATGAAGACCGTCAGCCACCTGGACCTGCCGGCCTCCGTCGCGGGCACCGAGGGTGACAACATCGACGTCTCCCAGTACGACAAGACCGGAATGATCTACTACTCGGGCTACCCGCTCACCGAGGACTGCTACGAGCCCTACAAGGACATCTACCAGATCGACGCACGGGACCCGAAGAAGCCCCGCGTCGTTGGCGTCCTTCCCCGCCCGACCCCGCCGAAGGCCGCCGGCATCAACGACTACTGCCAGCGCCGCGGCAGCTTCGGCCCCAAGCGCACCGGCTACTACACCAACCCGGGCCGACACACCCCTGGTGTCCTGAGCTACGGCTTCTACAACGCGGGCGTGCAGTTCTTCGACGTCTCCAAGCCCGCGTCGCCGGAGATATCGGCGTACTTCGTCCCGAAGGCGTACGGCCCCTCCACCGCGGACTACGCGTACGGCAACCAGACCCACGGCGTGTACGTGGAGTGGGACCGCAACATCGCATGGACGCTGACCAACCACGGCATCTACGCACTGTCCTCGCCGAAGGTCTTGGGCAAGCCGGACCTGAACGCACCGGCGGAGCCGTTCCGCACCAGCGAGTTCTGAGTCGCTGCCCCTCTCCCACCCCCATCACCTTCCAGAAGGGCCCCACTGCCATGGCCGCACCCAGCGACTCCGCACCGCTCGCCCCGTCCTCCGAAGCCGACGGCGCCAGACCGTCGCCCGCCGGTGAAGGGCTGGTCCGCTCCCTCACCCACCGGCAGACCACCATGATCGGGCTGGGCTCCGCGCTCGGCACCGGACTCTTCCTCGGCTCCAGCACCGCGATATCCGTGGCCGGCCCCGCCGTGATCGTCGCGTATGCGATCGGCGCGGTCCTGGTCGCCATCATCGCCGTCCTGCTCGGCGAGATGTCCGCCGCCCACCCGGTCCAGGGTTCCTTCGGCACCATCGCGCACCGCTACCTCGGCCCGTGGGCCGGGTTCCTCAGCCGGTACCTGTACTGGTTCAGCGCCGTCGTCGTCATCGGGACGGAGGTCGTCGCTTCCGCGCTCTACATCCGCTGGTGGTGGCCCGAGGTGCCGATGTCGGCGGCGATCCTGGTGATCGCCGCGATCGTCCTCGCGGTCAACATCATCAGTGTGAAGTCCTTCGGCACCACGGAGTTCTGGCTCTCCAGCATCAAGGTGGTCGCGCTCTGCGTGTTCATCCTCTGCGCCGCACTGCTGGTCTTCTTCGGTCTGCCTGACACGGAGGCTTCCGGCTTCGCCAACCTCTCCGACGACGGTGGCTTCATGCCGCACGGCCTGGAATCCATCTGGCTGGCCATGTCCGTGGTGATGTTCGCGTACGCCGGGTTCGAGGTCGTCGCCATCGCCTCCGCGGAAGCGGTCGACCCGCAGCGCACCATCCGTACCGCGATGCGCCAGCTGGCCTGGCGGCTGAGCTTCTTCTACCTTCTCGCCATCACCCTGGTCCTCGCGCTGATCCCGTGGCGCAAGCTAGCGGAGGGTGACGGGAGCGTCGAGACGAGCCCCTTCGTGCGGGTCTTCTCCGAGGTCGGCGTGCCGGCCGCGGCGACCCTCACCAACGCGGTCGTGCTCATCGCGGCCATGTCGGCCGCCAACGCCCACCTGTACGGCGCATCCCGGCTGCTGCACTCGCTCGGAGACGACGGCCTGGCCCCGGCGCCGACGGCCAAGCTGAGCAAGCGCGGCGTCCCCGCGATCGCCCTGGCCGTCTCGTCCCTGGGTATCGCCGTCGCCGCCTTGCTGGCCTTCTACGACGTCAGCGGCCTTTTCAACATCATGATGTCGATCGCCATCTTCGCCGTCCTACTGGTGTGGCTGCTGATCGTCGCCTCGTACATCGCCTTCCGACGCCATCGCAAGGCGAACCCCGAGGAGTTCACCGGATTCAGCGTTCCGGGCGGTGGGAAGCTGGCGGTCGTGGCCGTGGTCGGGGTGCTGACCGTCGCCGCCACGGCGGTGGAGGTCCCCGACATGCGCCAGGCCGCCGGTATCGGCCTTGCCTTCACCGCGGTGCTCTTCGCTTGCCACGGCCTGCTCACCTTGCGCCGGACACGGCAGAAGTAGAGGCCCGCCCAAGGGGCACTACCCCTACTCATCCAACCCTCGACAGCTGCACGGTTCACGTCTCACACCTCGCAGGGCGTCGCTGTTCCCCGGCGGCGCCCCGCAGGACGTCCGGGCCGATAACGCAGCCAGATGGAGCCCACGCGGAGAGCCCGGGAAGTGGCCTTCCCCGGTCTCGCGAAGTAGCGGTCCAGCATCGTCGGAGAGAGCTGCCACGGCACGAGGTCATAGTGCTCGTAGATCTCCAGCACCGGCTTGACCAGCTGGTCGATCGTGGACGGCATCAGCCCGGCTGCGTCGCGCGCCCACTGGTACTCCGCCAGCGTGTCGAGGAAGTGCGACCGCTCGTCCTGCTGCTCAGCTCGGCCGGCGAGGTCGATTCTGCCAATGGTGTCGAGCGTGGTCAGCAGGCTCGGCAGCGTCAGCTCCGCATCGGCGGCCGACAGGTCGTCGAACGCGGTCCCGTGCGCGCGTGGCGAGACCGCATAGCGCCAAGAGCCTATCGCGCCCCGGGTCAGCACGGGTGGCACGGGCAGACCGGTCTCGGCGGTACGGGCAACCACTTCATCCTTGGCGAAGTCAGCGCCATGGGCACCGATGCGCAGGACAACCTGCGCCATCGATGGTCAACTCGAACGCCTGGAACCAGGCGCCGGCTGCCAGCGTCTGCGGTTCGGTAGCGCATGCCCCGAAGAAGGACGCGAGGTCCGCCGGGACCGTCATCCGCACCATGGCCGCCCGCCCCGGATCCAGATCGAGGCGTACGTACCCGATGAGGCGCCGCACGGGCTAGGTTCTCCGCGTCGCAGCCCTCCCCGCTCGTCCCGCGCCCGAAGAGACCGGCCCGGTCGCCGAGTACGACGATCACGAGGTCGGCGCTCCTGGCCAGTGAACTTATATCGGCGGTCGGCAGTCCAGCGTGTCACGTCGAGGCACGCTCCGTGGAGCCCTGTCAGCACGCCCCTCGTTTGTGTGCCAGCTCGCCGCCGCCACGGGCCGACGGTCAGGGGTTCACTCCGTGCCGACCAAGATCCGGGCCATACGCGGACCAGCCGCCTGCAGCTTGGCCGAATCGTGGCCGTTTCCGCTGGTCAGGGGCCATTGCGAGGCGTGTACCACCAGAGGACGAAGAACCTGCTGGAACTAGTGCACATAACGCACACCATTCAAACCTGCAGGTCAGACCGCCTTTGCGACCGGCTCGAGGATCGCAACGCACTCCACATGATGGGTCATCGAGAAACAATAATCGGCTCAGTACGTGATGCTCACCGCGTCGAAAATGAGAGCAACATAGCCGAACATCGCCGGTTAGCCAAACCGGCGCTTCCGCAGACGATTGTTGTCCAGCGTTTGCCCTGAGCACCACTGCGGATCAGTTCCATCAGGGACTCACCGGGCGCTCTCGGCCCACTTCAACGTGCTGCGCGCACCGCGCTCGCTGCCGAGCCCCATCGTCATGACCCGCTGACCCGCTGACCCGGTCAAGGACGCCGGACCTCCAGCTGGTCCCCAACTGGTCCCCAAAAATGATCAAGGGCCGGTTTCGGATTGCTCCGAAACCGGCCCTGACCTGCGACTGTCTCCAGTCGGGACGACAGGATTTGAACCTGCGACCCCTTGACCCCCAGTCAAGTGCGCTACCAAGCTGCGCCACGTCCCGCCGCGTTTCCTCCCGGTTGTCCCGGGTGGCCGCGCAGGACAAACATTACCTCACTCCGAGGACCGTATCGACGCCCGTGCTTGTTGGGCGCGGGCGGCCAGCCCCTCGGCTCCGCAGGCCATCGCCTGCTTCTGGGCGCGGGCCAGTTCCCGGTGCGAGCCGATCGCGATGCCGTAGTCGACCCGGGCGAGCGCGTGCTCGTAGGCGGACGAGGACTTCTCCAGGTGTCCCACGGCCTCGGCGAGCAGTTGCGCGGACCGCTCCGGAGGTGCGAAGAGGGCGACGCAGCGCAGGGCCTCGCCCAGGGCGGTGGGCGTGCCGAGCCGTTCGGCGTGCACCCGGTTCCGGGCGGCGAGATGGGCCGCGCGGGCCGGGTCGTCCTCGGCCAGGGCCCGCGCCAGGTCGGCGGCCCAGGGAGCCCAGATGCCGTTGAAGCGTTCGCGCTGCTCCAGAGCGGCGCCCGCCGCTTCCAGCTCGGCGATCGCGTCCTCCTTGCGGCCCTCCGCCAGCAGCAGGCGGCCGCGCACGCACGGTCCGTCCGGCAGCACCATGGCGCTGGGGTAGGGCGGGCCGAAGTCGTAGCGGTCGGCGATGCGGCGGGCCTCGTCGGTACGGCCCCGGGCCAGCAGGGTGTCGATGAGCAGGCAGGCCGCGTCCCAGTGGACGGGCAGTCCGGAGCCGACACGGTCGGCGAGGCGGAGTCCTTCGCGCAGGAAGCCCTCGGCCTCGGCGAGGCGGCCGCGACGGCGGTGGACCATGCCGAGCAGGGTGTGGGCGAACGCCAGGTGGGCCCCGCTCCAGCCGGAGATCTCGAAGGCCCGGACCGCTTCGCCGAAGAGGCTCTCGGCACGGTCCAGCTGGTCGACGAAGGTGTAGGTGATGCCGACCATGGTGGGGAGTTCGAAGCCCCACTCGGAGTCGGTCCAGCCCAGCCCCCGGGCGGGGCTGCCGTCTATCAGGGCGCGTTCGCAGAGGTCGACGATGAGCTGGGCGTTCTCACCGCGCAGCATGGCGTCGAAGGCCCGGAGCGTGAGCAGCGCCCGCTCCGCGTTGTCGCGGCCCTTGAGGTGGTCGGCGTTGCGGGTGAGCCGCCGGGAGCGGGTCGGTCCGTCGTCCTCGGCGGCCTGCATGCCCTCCCACATGAAGTGCGCGGCCTGCAGGCGCATCAGCCCGGGGCCGGGTGCCGTGCGCGCGGCCTCGGCTGCCAGCGAGAGCGCCGCGTCCTTGAGCTGGTTGTTGTGGGCGAGCGCGGCCGCGAGCCGGAAGGTGGCGTCGACCCGCAGCCCGCCGTCGAGCCCCGGCATGTCCAGGGCGGCGCGCAGGTGCTGGACCGTGGTGGGCGGGGAGCTCAGCAGCGTCGCGCAGCCCAGCTCGTACAGCAGGGCGGCCCGGTCCTTGGGGCGCGGCGGCTCCTCCAGCGCCCGTTCCAGGCAGCGCCGGGCCGCTTCCGGCGCACCGACGGCGAGGTGCTGGCCGGCGGCTTCCCGCAGCTGCGCGACCAGTTCCTGGTCGTCGTCCGGGTGGACCTCCAGCAGGTGCCGGGAGGCTGCGGCGGCGCCGAGTCCGGCCCGGGTGATCGCCCAGGCGGCGCGCCCGTGCATGGCGGTGCGGGTGGCCGGCGGGATCGAGCGGTAGACCGCTGTCGCGATCAGCGGGTGGACGAACTCCAGCGGGTCGAAGCCGCTGACGATACGGGCGTCGCGCAGCCGGGCCGTGCAGTCGGCGGCCTCCGCCGAGCTCATCCCGGCGAGCGTGGCGGCCAGTTCCTGGGAGATGTCGGTGCCGAGGACCGCGGCGGCCCATGCGAACCGGTTGGCGTTCGTGCCGAGCCGCTCCAGCCGGGCGACCAGCCCGCTGCCCCTGGCGGACGCGCCGAGCTCGCGCAGTTCGCCCGCGGATTCCTCGACCGGCGGCAGTTCGCGGTCCTGGACCTTGGCGACCAGCTCGACCGCCTCGTACGGATTGCCTCCGGTGACGGCCCACACCTCACGGCAGAACGGGTCGTCGGCGTGATCGCCGAGGCTCGCGCGGACGAGCACGGCGGTGGCGTCCGGGGTCAGGGCCCGCAGGGCGACCCGGTTCACCCTGCCCTGGCTGCCGAAGCCGCGCTCGGCCTCGCGGTCGGCGATGTAGTTGGTGTCGCGTTCGGCCATCTCCTGCGGTCGGTGCGCCTGCACCACCAGGAGCGGCAGCTCACCGAGGCGGGCGGTGAACGAGGCCAGCCAGGCGAGGGATTCGCCGTCCGCCCAGTGGGCGTCGTCCACGATGAGCAGCAACGGCCGGTGGCTGAGCCGGGAGGCGAGCCGGCCGACGACGAAGTCCAGCCCGTCACGCACACCCTGCGGGTCGGGCCGCGGTCCGCTCGGCTCGGCGAGTCCCAGGGCCGGCGCGGTGGTCTCGTACCAGTCGCCGAACAGGGCCCGGGTCTCGTCGGGCGGGAACTGGTCGAGGGCGGGTTGCAGCAACTGCCGTACGACATGGAACGGTACGGAGGTGACGGTCTCGCCTCCCCGGGCCGACCAGACGGTGCACCGGTCGGCGGCCATCACCTGGATCTCGGCGAGCAGCGCGGTCTTGCCGATCCCCGCCTCTCCGCTGAAGACCAGGAGCCCGCCGACGGCCTGCGCACCACACAGGGAGTCCACCGCCTCGGCAGCGGCGGCGAGTTCCGGTTCACGCTCGTACAACGGCCGGGACGGCTTCATGCCCACCCTTCCCACAGAGGCAGTCTTCTCGACGGTCGAGCCTAGTCGTGCGCGTGTGCTCGCCGACAGGGTTCGCATGATTCCCCGCAGGTGCGAGGCACAATCGAGTGGTGAACCAGACGCGCAGAGACCGTGATGCCGAGGGCCGGGCGCGTAACGCGCGCCCCCGTGACGGGCTGGGGCGCCCCCTGCCGTACGGCACACCCGGCGTCGAACGACAGCCCGAGGGGGTCGTCCGCCCGCCCGAGGAGACGCTCCGGGAGGCGCAGCGGCTGCTGGACTCGGGGATGCCGTTCCACGCACACGAGGTCTTCGAGGACGCCTGGAAATCGGGGCCGGAGGACGAACGTGAGCTCTGGCGGGGACTGGCTCAGCTCGCGGTGGGGCTGACCCATTCCGCTCGGGGCAACATCGGGGGCGGAGCTCGGCTGCTGCGCCGGGGCGCGGGGGCGCTCGTCCCGTTCGCCGGGTCCGGGCCGCACGGGATCGCGGTCAGCGGACTGTGCGACTGGGCCCGGGAGTTGGCGGTCCGGGTGGAGTCGGGCCCGACCGTGGACGCGGCGGCCGAGGCGCCGCGCCTGCGGGGGTAGCCCGAAGAGCGGCGCCGGCGAGGGGTCCGCGGGCGGGGCTGTGGGCGGAAGGTCCGGGGACGGGTGCGGAAGGCCGGGGTCCGGGGGCCGGGGGTCCGCGCGGCTACTACGATCCGGCTCCATGAGCACTTCTGACCAGGACCAGCACCAAATCCAGCGCGAGGGCGGGCAGAACGACGAGCACTCCGACCAGGACCAGGACGCCGACACCCCGATAGCCGGCGCCGACGCGGGGACGGAGGCGGACGGGACCGACGCCCCGGCAGGTCAGGACGGGAAGAGACTCACTCCGCGCCAGGCCCGGCGGCTGCGGATCGTCCTCTCCTCGGTGGGCATGGCGGCGACGGCCGTCGTGCTCGGACTGCGCATCGCGAGCCGCTCGTCGGTGCTCGTCGTCGGCGTGTACGGACTCGCGCTCATCCTGTGCGGCGTGGTGATCGAGCTGAGCAGGAACGGCCGCACCCGGCTGGCCAGCTGGCTGCTGGGAGCGGGGCTGCTGGCCGCCGTGGGAGCGGACTGGCTGCTGCTCCCCTGAAGCGGACGGGCCCGGCGGCCGGGCGGGCTCAGATCAGCAGCAGTTGGAGTCCGCCGACCACGGTCGCACCGATGACGATCCGGTCGAAGACCTTCTGGTTGATCCGGTCGACGCAGGCCCGGCCCAGGTAGGCGCCGGGCAGGACGAAAAGCAGCAGACAGGCGTCGAGCAGCAGGGAGCGGGCGTCGATCAGGCCGAGGCCGACACTGAACGGCACCTTGGACACGTTCACGATCAGGAAGAACCAGGCCGAGGTGCCGAGGAAGCCGAGCTTGCGAAAGCCGGCCGAAAGCAGATAGAGCGACATCACCGGGCCGCCGGCGTTGGCGACCATCGTGGTGAACCCGCCGAGAACGCCGTAACCACGCGCGGCGGTCCGGCCGGTGCCGTCCTCGGTCTCGGTCTCCTTCTCCGCGATCCGGCGACGCCACAGGGTGACGCCCGTCATGGACAGCAGGATCACGCCGATGGAGGTGCGGACCGCCGCGTCGTCGGCCCACAGCATGAACAGGGTGCCCGCCACGACGCCCACGGCGACGGCGGGGAACAGCCGGAGCAGGGTGGGCCAGTGGGCGTGACGGCGGTAGACGAGTACGGCGAGGAGATCGCCGACGATGAGGATCGGGAGCAGCACTCCGGTCGATTCACGGGCCGGGAGAACGGCCGCGAAGACCGCGAGGCTGATCGTGTTGGCACCACTGACGGCCGTCTTGGAGAAGCCGACGAGGGTGGATGCCGCCGCGAGTGCGGCCAGTTGCCAGAGGCTGATGGTGTCCATGTCGGGAAAGATGGTAAGCGCAACGGTTCTCCGGCCGACGGTAAGCGCAACGGTCTTCCGGCCGGCGGCCCGAGGTCCTCACCTTCCCGCCCCCTCCCCATGAGCGTTTGATCGATCACCCCCGCTTCTGATCGTTCCATTGACCCTCTTTGATCAGTCGATCAGGATTCCCGGATGACCACCTCCGCTGCCGGCCTCTTCGGACTGCCCCCGGAAGACCGCGCGTCGAGCCCGTACACCGGATACACCCGCGCGCACTGGGAGGCGGCAGCCGACGGGATGCTGGACGCCGCCTGGAAGTGGGCCACGCCGGGCGGAGCCCGGCTCGACCTGCCCGGTCCCCCGTCGCACTCGGCGGTCGAGGTTCGCTGGGCGCAGGACGGGACGCGGACACGGATCACGTTCGGAAGTGCGGCGGTGACGGCGGTGACCATGGTTCACGGGCAGCGGGAGGCCCCCTGACGGCCGACCGCCTGGAGCTCACCCGCTACGAGATCCGCGCCCGGGCCGATCGAACCCTGACCCGTGGGTGCGCGGGCCCCAGGTGAGCGTGCTCGCAGTTCATGTGATTCTCACCCGGTCCGCATAGGGTGCCCTCGTGACCCAGATGACCCCGCCCGGCTGGCATCCAGACCCCGGGCACTCAGGCAAAGGCCCCGCTCAGGAACGCTGGTGGGACGGAGTGCAGTGGACCGGCCATGTACGCGCGTCGCCCGGCGCGGCGCGGCGACGCGGGATCCGCGTCGGCGTCGGCGTGACGGTCGGCGCGGTGGTGCTCGCCGCCATCGGGGGCGGCGTGTATCTGCTGGGCGAGGACGGCGACGGCCGGCCGGACACCGCGGCCTCCTCCCCGTCCGCCGCCCCCGATCTGCCGGGCGCACCGGACGGGGAGGAGAAGGACGGCGGGACGGGCGGCGAGGGACAGGGGCCCGGACAGCAGCTCCCGCCGACCGAGCCGGGCTTCGCCACGGACCTGGCCGCCGGGATCAGCCTCCCGGTGCCCAAGGGGTGGAAGGGAACGTCCGGGGCGGTCGGCGCCGGCCTGACGACTGGTGAGCACGCCTGCCCCGGCGACACCGCCGAGACCTGCGTGCGCGGCGGAGTGTTCTCGGCCCCGGCGGCCGCCATGAAGCTCACCGCGGGGACACCGGAGGAGGCGGCCAAGAAGGACATCGCCGTCAACGCCGAGGAGTCCTACGGCGGAAAGAGCTACGGAAAGGTCACCTCGCACGAGGAGCTGAAGTCCGAGGCCGTCACGGTGGCGGGCGGCAAGGGTTACGTCGTGCGTTGGAAGGTGGTGACGGAGAAGGGCGACGACGGCTACGTGGAATCGCTGGTGTTCCCCTCCCCCGCATCCAAGGACATGCTCGTCGTGGTCCGGTCCGGGTTCGACATCAACAAGGACGCGCCGAAGCTGTCCGTCCTGGACGAGATCACCCGCGGGATCAAGACCGCTTCCGGTGCCGGAGGAGGCACCGGCGGAGCCGTCTGAACGGCCCGCCCGGCGCAGGCGAACGGTGGGCCCGGACCGACTCCCGCGATCCGGTCCGGGCCCGCCGTTTCGCCGTTGAGGCCTTGTTCGTCGTCAGCCGGTGGCCGTTGCCGGATCGCTGACCCCGGCGGCCCCGGTCTCGACATGACCGGCGAAGCGGCGCAGGTAGACCGGATCGCCTTCGGCCGTGGCGGACACGTCGTACCAGCGTTTCCCCGCCCTCAGGTCCATGGTGCGCGACACCGTGGCGCCGGGCCGGACGGTGACCGTCTGCTCCGCGCCCCCGTAGGCGTCGGCGTTGGCGAGGGTGAGGCGGACCTCGGTGTCACCGGGGTTGGTGAGGGTCAGGTCGAGGTTGCCGCTCCCCTCGTTGTGGCGGGCGGTGACCTCGGGACCGGCGGTGGAACCCGGGCTCCTGAACGTACGCAGGAAGCCGTTGGGTCCATGGACGGTGAGGTCGTGGGTGCCGCCGGAGTAGGCGGAGTTCCAGGCGTCCGCCACCGTCCTGCCCGCCTCGGCGGTGTACGTCCACGGGGCGTCGGTCCGGTTCCCGGAGGTGACGTAGAACTGCGCGCCGGCCGCCGTCCCCGGGCTGAAGGTCAGCGTCATCTTCCCGGTGTCCGCGTCGACGGCGCCGTCGACGTACGGGGCGTACGGGAGCGGGCGGGCGGGTCGGCTGCCCGGCTCCTGCTTCGGCAGGGATCCGACGGCGGGCGGGGTGGGCCGGTAGTCGGGGTGCCGCTCGCGGTCCGGCGGCTCGTAGGCGGCGGTGTCGGGCAGGTCGTCCGGGGCGGGCTCGGTGCGGGCGAAGTCGAAGGCGGAGGTCAGGTCACCGCAGACCGCGCGCCGCCACGGCGAGATGTTCGGCTCGCGCACACCGAAGCGCCGCTCCATGAACCGGAGCACCGAGGTGTGGTCGAAGGTCTCGGAACACACGTATCCGCCGGTGCTCCAGGGCGAGACGACCAGCATCGGGACGCGCGGCCCGAGTCCGTAGACGCCGGGGCCGTACGCGGCGCCGCCCGCGTACACCTCGGTCGAGGTGTCGGCCGTGGACAGGCCCCGGTCGGCGGAGGCCGGCGGGTAGGGCGGTACGACGTGGTCGAAGAAGCCGTCGTTCTCGTCGTAGGTGATGAACAGGGCGGTCCGGCTCCACACCTCGGGGTCGGACGTCAGCGCGTCGAGCAGCCGCGCGATGTACCAGGCGCCGTAGTTGGAGGGGAAGTTGGAGTGCTCGGTGAAGGCCTCCGGTGCGGCGACCCAGGAGATCTGCGGCAGCTTTCCGTCCCGGACGTCGGCGGCGATGCCGTCGAAGTAGTCGTCGCCTCCGGCCACGTTCGTGCCGGTGCGCGCCTTGTCGTACAACGGGTCCCCGGGCCGGGCGTCGCGGTACTTGTCGAAGTAGAGCAGCGAGTTGTCGCCGTAGTTGCCCCGGTAGGCGTCGTCGATCCAGCCCCAGCCGCCGGGGCCGTCCAGACCGTCGCCGATGTCCTGGTAGATCTTCCAGGAGACCCCGGCCTCCTCCAGCCGCTCGGGGTACGTCGTCCAGCCGTAGCCACGCTCCTCGTTGCCGAGGACGGGCCCGCCGCCGGTGCCGTCGTTGCCGGTGTGCCCCGACCAGAGGTAGTAGCGGTTGGGGTCGGTCGCCCCGATGAACGAGCAGTGGTAGGCGTCGCACACGGTGAAGCGGTCGGCGAGCGCGTAGTGGAAGGGAATGTCGTCCCGGGTCAGATGGGCCATCGTCGTAGGCGTCTTGGCCGGTATCCAACGGTCGTAGCGCCCGCCGTTGTACGCCTGGTGGCCGCCCGCCCAGTCGTGGTTGAGGCCCTGGAGGAACTGCATGCCCAGGTCGTCGGCGGTCGGGTGGAAGGGCAGGGTCTCCTTGCCCGCCGCATCGGCCTGGTGCCAGACGGACTTCCCGCTCGGCAGCGTCACGGGGCGCGGGTCCCCGAACCCCCGTACGCCTTTCAACGCCCCGAAATAGTGGTCGAAGGAACGGTTCTCCTGCATCAGGACGACGATGTGCTCGACATCCTGGATCGTCCCGGAAGCGCGGTGGGCGGGGATGGCGGCGGCGCGGTCGATGCTGCCCGACAGCGCGGCGAATCCCGCCGTCGCCCCGGCTATCCGGAAAAAGCGGCGCCGATTCATATCAGCCATGAGTGAGGGGCCTCTTGGAGTGTGGGGAACAGAAGCGAACAGGATGTTCCAAGAGAACCGAACAGAACGGAAGAGGCCGTGACCGATCGGTTAACGTCGGCCGTACGCCGGACGCGTGCGCCGCACGTGGCGCCGGGCTCCGCCCGTCCACCGTAGTACCCACATGCTGTGAGGAGCCCCCGGTACCGTTTCGGCATGCCGTTCTACGTTCACGCACAGGACAAACCGGATATCGCGGACCAGCTGGCCGAACTCTCCGAGGAGCACTGGTCCTACATGGACCGGTTCGCCGACGGGCTGGTACTCCGCGGCCCCACCGTGTCCGACGACGGGGAGGAACACACGGGCAGCGTCCATGTCGTCGACCTGGCCGACCGAGCCGCCGCCGAGCGGTTCGCGACCGAGGAACCCTTCTGGAGGGCCGGTCTCTACCGGGAGTACCTGGCCGCGCCGGTGGTGGTACTGCTGCGCCGCGAACCGGCGGCGGACGTCCTGTACACGCTCGTGACCGCCCGGTGGTCCCCGCAGACCCGCACGCCGGACGACACCGAGCAGTGGCTGTCGGCCGCGGAAGCGGACGGCCGGCCGAGCTTCGTGGCCGCCCTGGTCGACGACGACCAGGACCGCACGACGGGATTGGTCGCGGCCGTGCGAGCGCTCCCGGACGAGGCGCTGAGCCTGGTCCAGCCGTTGGCGGACCGGCTCGCCGGCGGGCCGGTGTCGCTCACGTCCCAGCGCTGGCAGCGTGGTGGTCGTAGCTGAGGGCCCATGGCAGGGGGCCACCCCAGGGGTGGCCCCGTCTCACGGCAACGAGCGCGTGAGCCAGACCGAGCTCACCTCACGTGCGGCCGGGGCTGCTGCCACCCGTACGGCAAGCCCCCCGGTTCGCCACGAGGCCTCTGCCCTCCTCACACCCACAACGGATGGCTGCGATCAGCGCACGTCGCCACAGCTCGTGGTCCTGGGCCAGTTCCTCCCAACGAATGCCGCGCAGCGCGAGATCAGCGCACTCACCCGCCGGTATCTCCGGTGCCGGCTGGAACCAGGCGACGACGAGGGCGGAACGGTCCATCGCCGGGTCGAGCGGCGCGGAGTCGAAGGCACCCACGCACGCCACGGAAGGCAGCACAGCAACGGGACCGAAGAGGCCGGCGGTCTCGTCCGGGTACTCGCGTTGCCGGGACGCGCGGTCCCAGCACCCGACTGCTCGCTGCGACTGTTCCCGCTCGCCCGCGGCTCGGGCGGCGCAGGGATCGGGCCCACCGTGCCTCCGAGCCGGGTGGCAACGCCGCCCGCATGCGAGGCAGGACGATCTGCGGTACTCCTCGGAGATGAGGAACGGGAGCTTCGGCCGTCTTGTGCCGACATCCCCGTCCGTCCTACCGGCGTCGTACGAGACGGAGACAACAGCCATGGAGCCAGTCGTCACGGTCGGCCTCGACGGCTCACCCGAAAGCATGGCCGTCGTGGCACGGGCCGCGCGGTCCGTTGTTCTGGTCCGTCCGAAGGGACGCGAAGGAGGCCGGTCCCCCGCGCCCCGGGGCGTCGTGGTGGCGCTGAAACCGCACGGCCCCTGCGACGGCCTGCTCGCCTTCGCCTTCGAGACCCCCGCAGCGCGCGGCGTGCCCCTCCAGGTCGTCCATGGCCGAAGCCTGCCGATCCATGCGCGCACTCCCTGGGGCGTGGATCACAGCGTCACCAAGGAGATCACGGAGGATGCGCCGCAGCAGCTGGGGCAGTTCCTTCGCCCTTGGCGCGGGAAGGTCCCCGGAGTGGAGCCGGCCGACACCATCCGCCTCGACAGCCCTGCAGAGGCTGTCGTGCGCGCCGCCGAGGGGGCCGAACTGCCTGTCGTCGGCCGCCGCAAGCGCCTTCCCGCCCTCGCGCCCCGCCTCGGCCCCGTAGCCCATGCCGCCGTGCACCACGCGCGCCGCCCTGTCGCCGTCGTCCCCCATGACTGAGCCGGCCTACCCCGGGGAGCCGATCACCTCGGTACATCACGACGAGGCGTCCGTGCTCCGGACGGGGGTCACCCCTGGCCTCCACCCGTTCTCGCGGGCGGGGGTGTGCGAGACCCATACCGCGGTCGTGTTCTTCTTCGGCGACCGCGCCTACAAGGTCAAGAAGCCGGTCGACATGACGTTCCTGGACTACACGACCCTGGAGGCACGGCGGGCCGCATGCGAGCGGGAAGTCGCTCTCAACCGTCGTTTCGCCCCCGACGTGTACGTGGGTGTGGGCGAGATCCACGTTCCGCAGACCGAGGCCCACGAACCTCTCGTGGTGATGCGCCGCATGCCGGCGCAGCGCCGCCTGTCTCGGCTCGTACGGGAAGGCGCGGCTGTCGACGACGCCCTGCGGTCGGTCGCCCGGCTGCTCGCCACCCGTCACGCGAGCGCGCCCCGCACCCCGGACGTGGACGCCCAGGGGACGCGGGACGCTCTGTCGTCGCGCTGGGAGGCGAGCTTCGCGCAGGTCCGTGCGCTGGCCGAGGACGGCGATGTCGCCGAGGGCGTGGAGGAGATCGAGCAGCTGGTCCGCCGCTATCTCGCCGGACGTGAGCAGTTGTTCGAGACGCGCATCGAGCAGGGCCGGATCGTCGACGGCCACGGCGACCTGCTCGCCGAGGACATCTTCTGCCTCGACGACGGGCCCCGTGTCCTGGACTGCCTGGAGTTCGACGACCATCTGCGCTTCGTCGACGGTCTCGACGACGCCGCATTCCTCGCCATGGACCTGGAGCAGCTCGACGCCCCGGATCTGGCGGCATTCTTCCTCGCCCGGTACAGCGAGTACTCCGGCGATCCCGCACCGCCCTCGCTGCGGCATCACTACGTCGCCTACCGTGCCTTCGTCCGTGCCAAGGTCTCCCTGATCCAAGCCGTCCAGGGTGCGCCCGACGCGGGCCTCGCCGCACGGCGGCTGATCAGCACAGCCCTGCGTCACCTGCGGGCCTCCGCCGTCGGCCTGACCCTCGTGGGAGGACTCCCCGGCAGCGGAAAGTCCACCCTCTCCGGTGCGTTGGCCGACCGCCTGGGCGTCACACTGCTCAGCAGCGACCGTCTGCGCAAAGAACTCGCCGGCCTCCCGGCGGACCGGCCCGCTTCGGCCCCTTACGGCGAGGGCCTGTACACGCCCGAGTGGACCGCCAGGACCTACGCGGCCCTGCTGGAACGCGCAGCCACCCTGCTGTCCCGCGGCGAGTCCGTCGTCCTCGACGCCACCTGGTCGAACGCCGGGCAGCGCGAAGCCGCCCGGCATATGGCCGAACGAACCAGCGCCGACCTCGTGGCCCTGCACTGCCGAGTCCCGGACGGGATGACGGCGGCCCGCCTGGAAAGCCGCACCGCCGGACCCTCCGACGCCGACCTCGACGTGGCGCTCGCCATGGCAGAGCGGGAGCCGCCATGGACAGAGGCCGTCTCGGTCGACACCAGCGGTCCACTGGAGGCCGCGGTCTCCCAAGCGCTGACAGCCGTACGCCCGCACGACACCGGACCCCTCGTCTTCCGCCGCCCCTACATGGAGCCGGGTTAGGGCGTGTTTCGAAAGACACCGACGCGACCGTCCCACAGCACGACTCACCCCATCGAACGGGAGAGCCCGCTCCCCCGTTCCCCCACGAGAAGGACGCGTGATGACCGAGAACATCGCCCCGAACGAGCATGAGAGGCTGCGCATCCTGGAGGCTCAGGTGCAGGTCCTGGCGCAGGCTGTGAGAGCGCTGATCGAAGGACTGGAGGACATCCCCTCAAAGGACACCGACAGGGAGAAGCAGGCGGCTCGCGGCGCCCGGCTGGCACACGAGCTGCTCCTGTCCCAGGGACTGTAGGAACCAGGCTGATGAAGATCTCCGAAGCGATGAGCCGTCCGGTGGTGTCCGTGCCCACGGGGACACCGCTGGGACGAGTCGCCCGGGAGATGGCCGAGTACGGGGTCGGTTCCGTGATGGTCACCGAGGACGACGCCCTTCGTGGCATCGTCACCGACCGCGACCTCGCGCTGGGCGCTCTCGCCAGGGGTCTCGACGCGGACGAGACGATCGATTCGGTGATGACCTCGCCCGTGATCACGGTGGACGTCACCGATGACATCCACGTGGCCTACCGGACCCTCCGCAGGTCCGGGTTCCGTCGCCTCCCCGTCCTGGACGGTCACCGGGTCGTGGGCGTCCTGACCGTGGACGACATGCTCATCGACGTCTTCCAGCGGTTGGCCGACCTCCTCGGCCCGGTCGCCTGGAGCATCCTGGAAAAACCACCCGGGCCGCCCTCTGCGGACCCCCGCTCACGCGGGGCATGACAGCGGGACGCCCGGCTGCTCATCCCTTGACGCCCCCGAGCGGTACCAGGCGGGCAAGCCCCGTGCCCCCGCACGGCGGGGCGCATCACCGCGCCTACCGTCCGTGCCAGGACCTGCTGCGTCTCTTCCACGATCGGTTCCTCGCCCCCATGGACCGGGCTGCGGCTGCCGGCCCGATACGACCGGACGGCTTCCGATCAGGTCGGACCGCGGATGCGCCTACGCCATCCGGTATCCCGCAGCGGGTTCCGAGCGGCACAAGTCGCTGCCCTTCGCCCGATCCGGCGTCGGAGAGCAGCTCGAAGCCGTAGTCCAGCGTCTCCAGTCCGTCGGCCGCCTCTTCGGGCGATCGGCAGGCCAGGGCGAACGCTCGATACGGCCCGTACCTTGTCCTGGGAGTAGGCGGCGTCCTCGCGAGGGGCCGGGACGCCGTGCAGGGCAGCCTGCCCTCCGCGGGGAACGGCCGTGGAAGGGCGTCACTGTACGGGCCCGTGGCCGGGCAGCTCCTTGAGCTGCCCGGCGATGTCGTCCGCCCAAGCCTCGACCGCCGCCCAGTCCCGGTGGTCTCCGTATCGACAGCCGAGCAGACGAAAGAGCACGGCCCCCCTGCGGTCCAGGTGTTCGCGCCGGATCACGCCCGAGAACCGCCGATGCTCCCGGGGGCGGACGACGTCGACGAGGGCGGCGATACGCGGCTGCACCGCACGGTCGGCCAGTAGGCGCAACGGTTTGGGCAGAGCGGCGGACATGCCGACACTGAACATCCACACCGGCTGTTCACGCAACCGCTCGGTCCTGGCACGGACGGCGGCTTCCGCAGAGGGCAGCCAAGCCCCGTCATGAACAGCACTCCCCAGCACGAGGGCGTCAGCCTGATGGAGCCACGGCCTCCCAGGGTCCGAGTCAAGCGCCCGCACCTCGACACGGTGACCGTGGGTTCTCAGCCGACTGCCGATCCGCGAGGCGATCTCCTGCGTGGAGTGATGCTCGGAGGCGTACAGGATCCGCACGGAAACCATGGCGCTTCCTCCGTGTCCGGTTCGGCTCGGGGCAGGGATGGTGTTCATCGCCTGGACTTCCACCCCCGCTCTTCCCTCGGCCTGGGCCGGGGCGGGTCGTCCGGAGCGAGCCCACGCTCAGCGTCGCCAGGACGACACCGATCACCGGCCTGGGACGCGGATCGTCGACGCATGCGACAAGCCTGTCCCACTCGGCCTCACGGCCGTAGGGACCCTGAGGTCGGGCGACAGGGGTGATCAGAGCTCCCACTGTTCCTTCCCCTTCCCAGGAGACCGCTCGTGCCCCTGGACGACCCGAACGCCAGGGGCAAGGTGAGAGGGTCTTCGCCCCAGGCATCTCACGATACGAGCCAGAGCCACAGGCCGTGAGGGCCCGATCGGCACCGCGCTCCATCTCGACGGCCGTGTCGCAGGCTCAGGCGGGTGCGTAGGTCAGGCAGTCGACAGCGGTCTGCTGGTAGCCGACGGTGATACCCGGGGCACGGCATTCGAGGTCGGCGTTGTGCCGGCAGTCGGACATCTTGCAGGCACCGACACGGCCGGTGGCGGTCGGGTCTCCGCCCTTGGACGGTGCGGTGAAGAAGGTGTCGCAGTGTGCGTGCCCGGGCTCGGGGTCTCCCACGGTGATGGCCAAGGCGTGGCAAGCGTGATCCCGGTTGTAGGCGCAGTCCTCGACCACGCACTCGTTCACGACAGGCATGTCCATGATGGCGTCTCCTGGTTCGCGTCTCGTCCCACTCGTCGACGGTGAGCTGTGGGTGAGCGGCTTCAACGCTGCTCCCTCACCTGTGTCGAGCGTGACCGGACATGGCGTCGGCGGCCAGCGGGCTTCCACCGGTCAGCGCAATCCGCTGCCGGACGCCGGGCCACGCGGTCACGGGGAACAGGTCACAGGAAACACGACCCCGGTTCGAGCACCTGTGCGCCGTCGAGCCAAGGGACCATTCGCTCGGCTGGGCACGCGGCAGGCGTATGGGCCCACCCGCTGCTCTGGATTCCCTTCACGACCGCATCAAACTGACCGCCTGCCACGGGCTCGACCACCAGCCCGGCGACAGCACGGCCGAGCGCCTGAACGGCACCCGCCCGGACGACAGTCCGCGACGGTCCGCCTTCCCGGCTCCGGGGTCGGGGCTCTCAGTACCGGATACAGGGCGGTGCGGACCGGGCTGGGCCGGCATGCGGGTGACCTCTCGCTGCCCCAGCATGGGAAGCGAGTCGTCTCCCTGTCCGCGGAGGTGGGCGCGATGACGCAAGGCGATGTCCAGCAGGCGGCTACACCGAGCCCGGATGGGCGCGATCGCCCGGATACCACGATGAGCGCGCCCTCGCCACCGACCCCCACCCCAGCCGGGAAGACCGGCGATGCGAGGGGCCCTCGGAGTACGGCCGCCGTGCCGTCGGTGCTCACCCTGACGACGAACCCCACCGTCGATCTCGCCTGGGAGGTCGAGCATCTGACGGGCATCGGCAAGAACCGTGCCCGGGTGGGACCGGTGGCTGCCGGGGGCGGAGGGATCAACGTCGCCCGTGGTGTGGTGCGGCTCGGAGGACGGGCCACCGCCGTCCACACGTCCGGAGGCGAGGTCGGCCTGCGCCTGAACCGGCTGCTGGACGAAGAAGGCGTCGACCATGTCGCCGTCGGCATCGAGGACGAGACCCGCGAAGCACTCGTGCTGTTCGACACCGCATCGCGTCACTGCTACCACATCGTGCCGCCCGGCCCACGACTGCGCGAACACGAGGGACTGCGGTGCCTCGACGCACTGGAGCGAGCCGCCGGCAATTGCCCGTACGTCGTGGCCAGCGGCAGCCTGCCCGGCGGCTTGCCCGCCGACTTCTACGCCGTCGTCGCACACCGTCTCAAGGAAGCCGGATCCCGGCTGATTCTGGACACCTCCGGGCCAGCCCTCGGCGAAGCACTCGCGGAAGGCGTCTTCCTCCTCAGGTGCAACCGGACAGAGGCCGCGAGCCTGACCGGCCGGGACGTCCTCAGCCTCGACGACGCCCGAGCCGTCAACGAGCACCTGCTCACCACGGGAGCCGCCGAAGTCGCCGTCACCACGGTGGGAGCGCTGGGCGCGGTGTGCTCGACCGGCCACGGTCACACCGAGCTGCACGCGCCACCGCTGCCCGGCGAGCCGTTGAGCGACGCCGGGGCGGGAGACGGCATGGTGGCCGCCATCGCCACACGGCTGACGGCCGGCGACGATCCCGTCAACGCCTGCGCACTGGGGGTGGCCGTGGCCGCCGCGGCGATGCTCACCCCCAGCACCGAGCCGTTCGACCCGGAAGTGGCCCGATCGCTCCGCCTGGAGGTGGAGACCACGTTCCAGACCCGTGCATGAGAGCTCGCCGCGTGCCATGAGTGCCGTACCGGCCCACAGTCGTCCCCGGCACCCCGCGCCTGCCCGTGACTCGGTGGACGGCGAGTACCTCGGCCTGGACGCCCTCGTCTTCCAGATCATGGATCAAGCCCTCTCCCCGACCCACAAGGAGGGGACGTTGTGTCCTGGCACCGATGCGTACCGTGTATGCCGGGAGCCCAAGCCGGGAGAAGGTGTTACAACTGAGGTTGTGAGCCCGTCTCGTCTCTCGCGCCCGGCGTGCCGGTGCGGTCGAACCTAGGCAGAAGATTCGGAAGCGTCGCCGGACAGGTCTTCATCCTGCAGGTGGCGATCGTGGTGCTGCTCGCGGCCGGCGCCCTGCTGGCCCTGGTCCTGCAGTCGCGGTACGACATCGACCGTGAAGCGCGCAACCGGTCGGTTTCCGTGGCTCAGACCTTCGCGAACTCCCTGGGCCTGCGGGAGGCGCTGAGGTCTCCCGACCCGTCCGCGATCCTGCAACCCCTCGCCGAGAAGACGCGCAGGGACGCAGGCGTGGACTTCATCGTGGTGATGGACACGAACGGCATCCGCTACAGCCACCCCCAGCCCGACCGCATCGGAGAGCGGTTCGTCGGCACGATCGAGCCCTCACTCGCCGGCCAGGTGCACACCGAGAGCGTGGAGGGGCCGCTCGGCAAGGAGATCCAGGCGGTCGTCCCGGTCACCTCGCCCGAGGGCGAGGTCGTCGCCCTGGTCTCGGCGGGTCTGACGGTGGAGAGCGTGACCGGCATCGCCGACCGTCAGCTTCCGGTCATCCTCCTGGCCCTCGCCATCGGTCTGACTCTGGCCACCGTCGGCACGGCACTGATCAGCCGAAGACTGCGCCGCCAGACCCACGGGCTCGGCACGCAGGAGATGACCCGCATGTACGAGCACCACGCCGCAGTGCTCCACGCCGTCCGGGAAGGGGTGCTGATCACCGACGGCGACGGACGACTGCTCCTGGCGAACGACGAGGCCGGACGGCTGCTCGGCCTGCCGGACGACGCCGAAGGACACCCCGTCGACGAAGTCGGCATGGACAGCCGAATGGCGGAACTGCTGCTGTCCGGCCGGGTGGCCACCGACGAGGTGCTGGAGGCCGGGGACCGGCTGCTCGTGGTCAATCAGCGGCCCACCCTGCCACGGGGCTCGGCGGTCACCATCCGCGACTCCACCGAGATGCAGCTCCTGAGCAGCCGGGCGGAGACGGCCCGCAGGCGGCTCAAGCTGCTCTACGACGCCGGAGGTGACATCGGCACCACCCTCGACGTGGTGCGCACCGCGGAGGAACTGGCCGACGTCGCCGTTCCCCGGTTCGCGGACTTCGTCACGGTCGACCTGGCCGACCCGGTGCTGAAGGGCGACGAGCCCGGCCCAGGCGCCGACATGCGGCGCACGGCGGTCAGCGGCATCCGCTCCGATCACCCGCTGTACCCGCTCGGCAGCCTGATCGAATTCCTGCCGTCCACGCCGCAGGCCCGCGGATACGGCACGGGCACACCCGAACTCGTGCCCGATCTCCGTGACGCGCCGGGCTGGCACGCGCAGGACGCGTCGCGGGCATCGGCGATCGTCGGCTACGGGATCCACTCGCTCATCGCGGCTCCACTGAAGGCGAGGGGCGTCGTGCTCGGGGTGGTCAACTTCTGGCGGTCGCAGAAGCCGGAACCGTTCGACGAGGACGACCTGTCCCTGGCCGAGGAGCTTGTCGGCCGCGCCGCGGTCATGATGGACAACGCCCGCCGGTACACCCGCGAACACAATCTCGCTGTGACGCTCCAGCGCAGCCTGCTGCCGCGGGAGCTGCCCGAGCAGAGTGCCGTGGACGTCGCGCACTTCTATCAGCCCGCCCAGTCCGGAGTGGGCGGGGACTGGTTCGACGTGATCCCGCTGCCGGGCAGCCGCGTGGGGCTCGTCGTCGGAGACGTCGTCGGGCACGGCCTGCACGCCGCGGCCACCATGGGGCGGCTGCGCACGGCCGTGCACAACTTCTCCGCCTTGGACCTGCCGCCCGACGAACTCCTCGCCCGTCTCGACGACCTCGTCCAGCGCATGGACCAGGAGGGCGACAGCGCTGCCTCGGACGGCGGCGTCCTGGGCGCGACCTGCCTGTACGCCGTCTACGACCCGGTCTCCCAGATCTGCGCCATGGCGCGGGCAGGGCACGTGCCACCGCTTGTGGTCGCCCCGGACGGCACGACGACGATCTCGGAACTGCCGGCCGGTCCCCCGCTGGGGTTGGGAGGCATGCCGTTCGAGACCGTGGAAATGCGCCTGACGGAAGGCAGTCAGCTCGTCCTGTACACCGACGGGCTGGTCGAGGAGCGGAGCCGGGACATTTCGGAGGGCTTGGAGAGGCTGCGCACGGCGCTGAGCCACCCCGACCGCGACCCGCAAGCCAGTCGCCGCGCCGTACTCGACGCCCTGCTCCCCAGCCGGCCCTCCGACGACATCGCGCTGCTCATCGCCCGGACACGGACTCTGGGCCCCGGCCGGGTCGCGGAGTGGGACGTACCGTTCGACCCGAGCGAGGTCGGCGCCATGCGCGGCCTCGCGGCCGAGCAACTCGACGAGTGGGGCCTGGAGGAACTCGCCTTCACCACGGAACTGATCCTCAGCGAGCTCATCACCAACGCCATCCGGTACGGCGCCGCGCCGGTTCGCGTTCGCCTGTTGCACGATCGCACTCTGACCTGCGAGGTGTGGGACGGCAGCAGTACCGCCCCGCACCTGCGGTACGCCGCCACCACGGACGAGGGAGGCCGCGGACTGTTCCTGGTGGCGCAGCTCAGCGAGCGCTGGGGCACCCGGTACACGCCGGAAGGCAAGGTCATCTGGGCCGAACAGGCCCTGCCCGCCGTCGGCAGCGCCCTCTCCTAGAGCACGGTTCGTCTGCTGACCCGCCGTCGCCCGGGGCCGCCACTGGTCGAACACGAGCGTGCCCTCGTCCACGTCCATATCGGTGACATGCAGATCTCGTCCGCTCACGCGCCTCCGTCGGCAGCACCGGCGAGGCCGTAGTGGGTGGTACCGGCCGATCGTGGAGCCCACCACCGCCGGGACCAGCAAGGCAAGGGAGAACGCGCCGGTGGTCGCCGCGATGGCCCAGCCGGTGTCGGCGGTGATACGGAAGAGCAGGACGGGAAAGGCGTGGTAGACGATTCCCCAGCTGGTGATCCGGGTGACGCCGAGCGCGGCAGGACGGCACGGGGCCGACTCTGGGCACGGTGGTCAGCGGCCGCCGGTCCGGTTCGTCTCGGCTCGTCGAAGAAGCCCGCGCTGACCCGTCAGGGCGAGTCGGCCCCCGACCGGCCCCCAGAAACGATCAAGGGGCCGTTCCAGATCTCTCTGAAACGACCCCTGACTTGCGACTTCGAAAAGTCGGGACGACAGGATTTGAACCTGCGACCCCTTGACCCCCAGTCAAGTGCGCTACCAAGCTGCGCCACGTCCCGCTGCCCGTCTGACCTGGGGTTTCCCCTGGCTGAACGCGCATGAGAACAATACCGCACTCCAGTAGGTGGTCACCAACACCATTCCGCACTTGACCTCAAGCGCGGTTGACGTTGAACGCTCGGTGCCATGACGAACACGACCACCGCACCGGCCCACGACCGCCCGGACCTGGCTCACCTCGGAGATCGGAAGCGGGTCCCCGGGGGCACGGGCTGCCGCTCGCCGTCGGGACCGTGCTGGGGCTGCGGGCCCAGGGCGGCACCGACCCCCGGGTGTGGGTCCTGAGCCCAGGAACTGACCACACCCCGGCCTCGGCCAGGCCGCCTGAACCGGGAGGTGAACCAGCTGGTGACGCCCTTCACGGGAGCGGGCCGGTATACCCCGGAATCCTGCTGTGAGGGTCGGCCGCCAACGCCGTGGCCTGGGCGGGTGATCCGATAGCGCTGCCGTGGGGACGAGGTTCATGACGGTTCTCGTGAGCCCCTCGCCGTTTCTCAGAAAGATACCCACGCTGTTCTGCCAGCGGCAGAACACCAGCCGGACCGGGCTCGACGATCACTACAGTCCAGCCTCATGACGACGATATCGACGCGTACGGTCGAGTATCCGGCCGACGGTCTGACGATGATCGGGCACCTCGCACTCCCGGCCGGCGTCGACCGCCGGCCCGCGGTGCTGCTCGGACCAGAGGGCATGGGGCTCAGCGACGTCGAGCGCCGCCGGGCCGATGCTCTCGCCGAACTGGGATATACAGCGCTGGCCTTCGACCTTCACGGCGGGCGCTACCTGGGCGACCCCGAGGAGATGCTGGCCCGTTGCCTGCCGCTGCTCGCTGATCCCGACCGGATGCGGGGCATCGGCCATGCGGCGCTCGACGTGTTGCGCACCGAACCACGGACCGACCCCGACCGGATCGCCGCCGTCGGCTACGGCACCGGGGGCGCCATCGCGCTGGAACTCGGCCGCGGCGGCGTCAGCCTGCGCGCGATCGGGACAGTCAACGCGACTACCACGGGCCGACCGGGCGAGGCCGCGCGCATTCGCTGCCCGGTGTGGGCCGGGGTCGGATCGGAAGACCCGATCATGCCGCCCGCGCAACGGGACGCGTTCGCCGCCGAGATGCAGGCCGCGGGCGTCGACTGGCGCCTCGCGGTCTACGGCGGCGCCTTGCACGCCTTCCACCACCCGCCGGTCGGCCACCCTGTGGTCCCCGGCGTCGGCCACCACCCGCGGCACGCGCAGCGCGCCTGGCGCGACGTCGTCGACCTGCTCGCCGAGTGCCTGCCCGTGACGGAGGATCTGGGGGCATGACCCGGGCAATGTCAGCGCCAGGCCAGGCCAGGCCGGCGTCGGGCACTGACAGCCCCCTCCCCTCAAGTCCGCACAGCAGAACCGCATTCGGGCGGACGCCCGATCGCGGAGACGTATGCACAACTGCCATGACAGATACCGGATTTGCCGCGACGGAGCCCCTACCGTGATCATCGCGACCTGCGGCGGGGCGTTCCGGCCGCAGGTGTGAGGTGCGGGTCCCCCCGGTTGAAATCCCTGACGAGAATGAGCCCGCCTGTCGAGAGGTGCTGTCGCGGTGAACGTCGCAACGATCCGTTGGTCGGCCGCCTGCGATGCCTGCGGGGCAACTCTGCACTGCTCGGGAACGCAGGCCGTGGTGGGCGACCGATTGCGCTGGGACGAGGAGCACCGGTGTGCCGGCTGCGGGTCGACGGTGCTGGTGTGCGGCGACACCCTTCCCGATCACCTGCGCACCCGGATGCTCGCCGAACACGGCGCGGCCCGCTTGGCCCTGTCGGACACCACTGTCCGGCGGCTGCCGATCCTCCGCGTCCTGCGGGCCGACCGCGGGCTCACGCTCCCCGAGGCGCAGACGCTGCTGGAGCTGATGGTCAGCGGTCGCCATCACGGCACCGGGCCCGAGATCGACCTGCTGGCACGGAGGTTGCGTGCAGTCGGCGTCGCGGCCGAAGCGGTGCGGCCGCACGGTGCTTCCGGAGGGTCGTGACCGGGCCCACGGCGGCACGGCCGCTCCCCGCGACGCGGTTGTGCCGGGCAGGGGAGCCCGCCGGCACGTACCGCTTCCTCGCCCTTCGGGGCCGCCTCAGTCGTGCGCGGACACCGCGCCCAGCAGGTCGCGGATGTGCGCCGCCGCAGGGCGGCACCGGCGTGCCGCCCGGGTGTTGAGCGCCGCACCGCCTGCGGGGCGGGGGCGGTGTCAGAGGGGGTGGTGGCCCTCCCGGTCGCCGATCTGGCGGACGAGTTCATGGGCGAGCGACTTGATGGTGTCGAGCCCGGCCCGCCCCCAGGGGCGCGGCACGGTGTCGACGGCACAGACGGTGCCCAGCGCGATGCCGGTGCGGTCGATCAGCGGCGCCCCGAGATAGGAGCGGATGCCTATGTCGTCCACCACCGGATTGCCCGCGAAGCGCGGGTAGTCGCAGACGTCGTCCAGGACGAGGGCCTTGCGCCGGACGAGGACGTGCGGGCAGTAGCCGTGGTCGCGGGCCAGGTACCGGCTGCTGCGGTTGCTGCCAGCCGCGGCCGAACCGAGGTCCCGGCCACCGCGGTTGCCGGCCGGGGTGTGCAGTCCCGCGAAGAACTGCCGGTTCTCGTCGATGAAGTTGACCATCGAGAAGGGTGTGGCGGTGACTTCGGCCACCTTGTCGGCGAAGGCGTCGAAGTTGTCGTAGGAGGCGTCGGGGCGTTCGCCGAGATCCAGCTTGCGCAGCCGCTGTGCGCGGGCCGGGCCGTGCCGGTCGGTGGGCGTCAGGAGCATCCGGCCGGTGGCGAAGGACGTCACGGGTGAGCTCCGAAGGTCTGGAGTGGGGCGGGCGCCGAGGTGGCGTTGATGAGGTGTTGTACGAGGGTGACGAGGGCGCCCGTGCCGGAGCTGGCGATCCGGGCGTCGCACAGGACGACGGGCACCTCGGGCCCGAGGTCGAGCGCGGCGCGGACCTCGTCCGGTTCGTAGCGGTAGGCGCCGTCGAACTCGTTGACGGCGACGATGAATCCGATGCCGCGCCGTTCGAAGAAGTCCACCGCGGCGAAGCACTCGGCGAGGCGCCGGGTGTCGGCCAGCACCACCGCTCCGAGCGCGCCCTGGGAGAGCTCGTCCCACATGAACCAGAAGCGTTCCTGGCCCGGTGTGCCGAAGAGATAGAGCACGTGCTGCTCGGAGAGGGTGATGCGACCGAAGTCCATGGCGACGGTGGTGGCCGTCTTGGACTCGACGCCGTCCAGATTGTCCGTCCCCACACTGACCTGGGTCAGCAGTTCCTCGGTGCTCAGCGGGGCGATCTCGCTGACCGCGCCCACGAGCGTCGTCTTGCCCACGCCGAATCCGCCGGCGACCAGGACCTTGAGGGCCACGGGAAAGAACTCGGAGGTTCCGGTGCGGTCAGAGCTGTCGTCGTAAACCATCGAGCACTGCCTCCAGCAGGGATCGGTCGGTGGGCATGTCGTGGAAAGCGGGAGCGTGCGCGGTGACCGCGCCGCAGGCGACCAGGTCGGAGAGGATGACCTTGGCGACGACCGCGGGCAGCCGGAGGTGTGCGGCGATCTCGGCGACGGACATCGGCCCTTCGCACATGCCGAGGGCCACGGTGTGCTCCGGGCCGAGCGGGATGTCCGGCTCGATGCCGGTCGCCATGACCAGGGACAGCAGGTCGAACGCGGTTGACGGCCGGGTGCGGCCGTTGCTGATCGTGTACGGGCGGATCAGCCGGCCGGCCGCGTCGTCGAGCAGGGGCCCGTCCTGCGGGGCCGGCATCCTCACAGCCCCGGGGTGAAGGGCGCCCCGGCCGGCTGCCGCAGCGGGGTCGTCAGATACGGGCGGACGCTCTTGACCAGCATCGCCATCTCGTAGCCGAGCACCGCGGCGTCCGCCTCCCGCCCGGAGAGGACGGCGAGACAGGTACCGGAGCCGGCGGTGGAGACGAACAGGAGCGTGGAGTCCAGTTCGACGACCACCTGCCGGACGTCCCCGTTGTCCCCGAAGCGGGCCCCGGCGCTGCGGCCCAGCGAGTACAGACCGGCGGCCAGGGCCGCCATGTGGTCGGCGCTGTCGGGGTCCATGCCGTGCACGGATCTCACCAGGCCGTCCGCGGAGAGCAGGACCGCGCTGCGTGTGTAGGGCACGCGTCGGACCAGCCCGCTCAGCAGCCAGTCCAGGTCCGAGACCTGACCGGACGGCATATCGCTCGTCATGGTGTCTACTCCTTGAAGGTGGTGTCTTTTCGGGGTTCCGGGACGGCCCGGCCCGGCAGGAAGGACTCGGCCGCGAGCGCTCCGGACTCGCCCGCTCTGCGGTCGGGGTCGCCCTCGGCGTAGGTGCCGCGCTGGTAGGCGGCGCTGTCGTGCGGGTACGCGGCGGGCGGGTAGCTGTCCGGTACGGGCAGTCCGGCCGCGGGCAGCGCGTGGTCCGGCCGCGGTGTCTGCGCCGGGCCACGGCGGTCGGGCGGGGTGGTGTCTCCGCGTACGGGAAGGGGCGAGAGCGACTCCAGGGGGGCGTCGAGCGCGGTCTGCCCCTCGGTGCCCGTTGCGCCGGGGCTCCCGTATCCGCCGTCGGGGCCATCCTCCTGGGCGGTCCGGGCCTCGGCGAGGCCGACGCCGCGCCGGAAGGCGGCCATGAGTCCCGGGTCGTGCAGGGCGTGCTCGTCCTCGACGCGCGGGGCGGGTGCTTCGCGCAGCTGCGGGACGAGGCTTTCCTGGTTCGTCCGCTTGGGCAGCTCGGGGCGGGCGGGTGACGGGGCCGGGAGGGGGTCGCGCTCGTGGACGGGTGCCGGCGCGGTACGGTCGCCGCGCTCGTGGACGGGTGCCGGCACGGTCCGGCCGCCGCGCTCGGGCGGGGAGGCGGGCGGTGTGGGGCGGTCGATGCGCTCGGCGCGCAGCGGGAGGGGCGGGGCCTCGCCCGCGGGCGGTCGCGGCCGGCCGTTCTGCCCGTGATCGCCCGCCGGCGTCCGCGGGCCGCCGTTCCGCCCGTGGCCGGGCCGCTGGTGCGAGCCGTCCGTGGACGTCCGGGCCTGAGCCGCCGGCCGGGTCGTGCCGGTGTGCTGCGGAGCGGTGGGGGTCCCGGCCTCGACGGGCGGCCGGTGCACCGCGCCGGGGGGCGGCACGGGCACGGCGTCGGGCGACGGCGGGGCGTCGGGGTCGGTCCCGAGCAGCGACTGCGGGAGGACCAGCACCGCCTGCGTACCGCCGTAGATGTTGCTCTGCAGCCGGACGGCGATGCCGTGGCGGCGCGCCAGGGCCGAGACGACGAACAGGCCGATCCGGCCGTCCTGGAGCAGATGGGCGACGTTGACCTGGTCGGGGTCGCAGAGCAGGGCGTTCATCCGCTTCTGCTCGTGGTCCGGCATCCCGAGACCTCGGTCCTCCACCTCCAGGGCGAGTCCGGCGGTGACGTGCTGGACGCGCAGCAGGACCTGGGTGTGCGGGGCGGAGAACACGGTGGCGTTCTCGACCAGCTCGGCCAGCAGGTGGATCACGTCGGCGACGGCGTGGCCGCGCAGGGTGCCCTCTATCGGCGGGACCAGCTTGACCCGGGGGTACTGCTCGACCTCGGCGATGGCCGAGCGGAGCACCTCGGTCATCGTGACCGGGTTGCTCCACTGCCGCCGGGAGACGGCCCCGCCGAGGACGGCGAGGTTCTCCGCGTGGCGGCGGATCCGGGTGGCGAGATGGTCGACGTGGAAGAGGCCCTTGAGGAGGTCGGGGTCCTCGACCTCGTGTTCCAGCTCGTCGAGGATCTGGATCTCGCGGTGGACGAGGGATTGCAGCCGTCGCGCGAGGTTGACGAAGACCTCGACCTTCTGTTCGTTGCCGGTGCTGCTGAAGAGCTGGGACGCCTGGACGACGGCGGCGACCGCGGCTTCCTGGGCCCGTGCCATCTCCTGCCCGAGCAGCTCGAAGGCGTCGGCTCCGGGAGCGGGGGGTTGCGCCGGTGGACGTGCGGCGACGGTTTCCCCGTTGCGGAGCTGTTCCACCACCCGTTGCAGCTCGGCCTGGCCCTGGGCGCTGGCGCGGCGGAGCGCGAGGGCCCGGTCGAGCACCTGGCCCGCCACGCGGTTGGCGCCGAGGTAGGCGGCGGTGACGGCGGCGACGGCCAGGGCGGCCGATCCGCCGAGCGCCGCCCAGAGGCTGGGTGAGGAGCCGACGGCTCCGGCGCGGACGGTGAAGATGACGGCGGCGGCGCCGCTGAGCACCGCGGCGATGGCCGGGAGCAGCGCGGTCCGCAGCAGCTGGGGGCGTATGCGGGCGTCGAGGGGAGGCCCTGCGGCACGCGGCCTGCTCGTGGCCGAGTGGGCGCGCGTACCGGGGCGGCCGTGCCGCCCGCCCTCACGGCGGTCCGGTCGCGCTTCGGGTGCGCGAAGTTGAGACATCAGCGTCCTCGGTACAGGGGGCACCGGGGGCCGGCGGTCGTGCCGGCGTCCATGCGGTGGCCCCTACGGTGGTCGGTCAGGCTCGGGTCATCGGTCGGGCAGGCCCGAACGTTATGAGCCCACCGTTGATCACCGGCCACACACGGTAGTCGTCGAAGGCGTATGCGCGACGGGCAGTTGTCGAACTTGCCCGCCATCCGTCCCACTCTGGTATGACCTCTCGCACGTGCGCCCGATTTCGCAGCCTTGACCCCGAATCGCCCCGCACCGCCGACGACCGCCCACATGCTGGACACTTCGAGCGCGCCGGGGTCGCGCACCGGGCGCCGGCTCCGGGTTCACCCGCAGGTAGGGCACCGCCTGAAGGGGCGCGGACGCGGCCGGTTACCATATGAGCGCCGCCTAGCTCGAAAGATAAACTTGTGACTGTCAATGACGACTCGTTCACCAACTGGATGCACCGCGAGGAGATCGCGGAGTCGATGATCCCGATCATCGGGAAGCTGCACCGCGAGCAGGACGTCAATGTCCTGCTGCACAGCCGCTCCCTGGTGAACAAGTCGGTGGTCAGCATCCTGAAGACCCACCGCTTCGCCCGGCAGATCGCCGGTGAGGAACTCTCGGTCACCGAGACGATGCCGTTCCTGCGGGCTCTGACGACGCTCGATCTCGGCCCCTCCCAGATCGACATAGGCATGCTGGCCGCGACGTACCGGGCCGACGGCCGCGGACTCTCGGTCGAGGAGTTCACCGCGGAGGCCGTCGCCGGGGCGACGGGCGACAACAAGATCGAGCGCCGCGCATCGCGTGATGTGGTGCTCTACGGCTTCGGCCGCATCGGCCGGCTCCTGGCCCGTCTGCTCATCGAGAAGGCCGGTTCGGGCAACGGCCTGCGCCTGCGGGCCATCGTCGTCCGCAAGGGCTCCGGCCAGGACATCGTCAAGCGCGCCTCGCTGCTGCGGCGCGACTCGATCCACGGCCAGTTCCAGGGCACGATCACCGTCGACGAGGCGAACAGCAAGATCATCGCCAACGGCAACGAGATCAAGGTGATCTACTCCGACGACCCGACGACGGTCGACTACACGGCGTACGGCATCAAGGACGCCATCCTGATCGACAACACCGGCCGGTGGCGCGACCGCGAGGGCCTCTCCAAGCACCTCCAGCCGGGCATCGCCAAGGTCGTGCTCACCGCGCCGGGCAAGGGCGACGTCCCGAACATCGTGCACGGCGTCAACCACGACACGGTCAAGCCGGACGAGCGGATCCTGTCCTGCGCGTCCTGCACGACCAACGCGATCGTGCCGCCGCTGAAGGCGATGGCGGACGAGTACGGCGTGCTGCGCGGGCACGTGGAGACGGTCCACTCGTACACCAACGACCAGAACCTGCTGGACAATTACCACGGTTCGGATCGTCGTGGCCGTTCGGCTGCGCTCAACATGGTCATCACCGAGACCGGTGCGGCCTCGGCCGTCGCCAAGGCGCTGCCCGACCTCGACGCGCCGATCACCGGCAGCTCGATCCGTGTCCCGGTGCCGGACGTCTCGATCGCGATCCTCAGCCTGCGGCTGGAGCGCGAGACCACCCGTGAAGAGGTCCTCGACTACCTCCGCAACGTGTCGCTGGCCTCGCCGCTCAAGCGTCAGATCGACTTCATCAGCGCGCCCGACGCGGTCTCCAGCGACTTCATCGGCTCGCGCCACGCCTCGATCGTCGACGCGGGCGCCACCAAGGTCGACGGCGACAACGCGATCCTCTACCTCTGGTACGACAACGAGTTCGGCTACTCGTGCCAGGTCATCCGCGTCGTGCAGCACGTCTCCGGGGTGGAGTACCCGACCTACCCGGCCCCGGCGGTCTGACCCCGGCACGCTCTTCGGTACGTACGTCCCAGGTGCCCGGCAGGTCCTCCTGCCGGGCACCCGGCGTCTGCCTCAGCGCGGGGCGGCCGGCTCCAGTCGTTCGGTCGGTCCGCCGAAGTCGAGGAACAGGGCCCGTTCGGCGAGGAGCCACCGCCCGTCGACCTTCCGGAACCTGTCCTCGTAGTGCCCGACCTGCACGGGAAGGCGCGGCGGCAGCATGCCGCCGGTGTGACCGTCCACGCGGTACGTCGTGAAGTACGTGCTCGCGGTCGCCGTCGAGGCGGACGTCAGGGTCACCAGGATGTTGGTGCACAGCCGGCGCGAGAGCCGGTCGGCAGGACGGGCCCCGAAGTACGCGCGCAGGGCGTCCCGGCCCTCGATCCGCCGGTCCCCCTCGGCCCATACCCAGACCCCGTCCGGGGTGAACAGCTCGGCCACGTCGCCGGGTTCACCCAGATCGAGGGTGCGGACGAACTCGACGACCAGCCGCTCGCAGGCGCGCTCGGCGATCAGACGGTCCAGGGGTTCCGGCGGATCCATCGCATCGGTGTCCATCGCCCCTTCCTACCAACGTCCCCCGGGGCCGCACGACGTGTTTTCGGTGGCCCCGGTACGTGTCACACGGCGTAGGCGTCCGGTCCCGTCGGCCGGGCCGGCTCGTCCCGGCGGGCGAGAACGGTACGGGCGCCCGAGCGCGCCAGGACGAGGGCGGTCACCGCGCCGATGCCGCTGTTGGCGCCGGTGACCACGGCGGTGGTGCCGCCGGGGCAGGGCATGTCGTCAGGAGTCCAGGAGTGCATGGGGGCACGCCTCCCCCGTGGTCGCGTCGCCACACGTGCCGGGCCCCCACCGGACGGGCCGGTGGGGACGGATGACTCGGGGTGGGTGGTGGAGCAGGGGCTCAGACCTGGCCGAGGTCGGAGCTGACCCAGTGCTCGGGGCGCAGGGTGATCTCGACCAGCTCCCCGTGGTTCTCCCAGGCGAAGTCCACGTAACCGGCGACCTTCTCGGCCGGGAGATAGCGCGCCGACACCTCCTCCAGGTCCGCGCGCGTGCCGGGGCGGGTGTCGACGACGGGCCCCTCGACGGAGACGTACCGGATGGTCGGCTCCAGCCGGTCGACCAGCAGCGTGAACCGGCCCGCGGCGGCGATCAGTTCGGCCTTGCGCG
Source organism: Streptomyces anulatus (assembly GCF_000721175.1). Classification (GTDB taxonomy): domain Bacteria; phylum Actinomycetota; class Actinomycetes; order Streptomycetales; family Streptomycetaceae; genus Streptomyces; species Streptomyces anulatus_C. The sequence continues at coordinate 68,746 of NZ_JOEZ01000018.1, read as the reverse complement.
AGGTGCGGCCGGTGAGGATGCGCACATCGCCGCCCGGTGCGTACTGGTACCAGATGGGCACGCTGAGCGGGGCCCGGTCACCGTCCCGCGACGCGACGGCCAGTGCGGCGACATGGGGCTCGGCGAGGAACTGTTCGCGCTCTTCACGGGTGAGGGCCACTGCACACTCCTTCGTACGGAATCCGGGCTGCCCCAGTGTGCCCCGCGCGCCGGGCGTGTCTCCCGGCACCGGCACCGGAGCGGGCGGCGTGTCGTACGCGGTCGCTCCCGGCCCGCCGCGCACCCTAAGCGACATCGGGAGCGCCCTCGGACCGTCGTACGACGGCCGCCCCGCGCAGCGCGACGGCGCACCAGACGGCCACCAGGAGCAGCGCGGCCGCAGCCAGGCCCGCGACTTCCAGGGGCTCCGGACGCCAGCCGAGGGTGAGGCGCGTACCGATCAGGACGAGACCGATGGCGGCCTTTTCCGGGTAGTAGACCGCAACCGTGGCTCGCCACGGACCGCAGGAGGACGGCCAGCACCAGGCCGATCACGGTCCAGGCGGTCAGATAGGGCCACAGCGCTCCCGGAGCGGCGGGTGGCATGCCGTACTCCTCGGGGCCGATGCGGAACAGAGCGCCCACCCATCCCAGCGCCACTCCGGCGGCGGTGACGCCCGCCACCCAGAGCGCATGGCGCCACAGCGGGCCGGGACGCACGCTCGCGTCCTCGTCATGGGAGTCGGCGGGTTCCGAGGGCTCGGGAAGATCCATCACGCCCGATGAGACGCACATCGGGGGCCGATCGTTGCGTCGCGGACGGCATCGGGCACGAACGAGACACACTCTAGGCTCCCGGACATGAGCAAGGATCATGACGACGAGCCGGTATTCGTCCGGCCGACGGGCCGCCGCCATGACCCCGGCCGAGACCGAGGCCGGACAGCGTGAGCGCACGGCGCTGATGATCCGGCTGGCGGAGCACATGGCCGCGGGCGCCCCGGCCGACGCCGAGCCCGTGCAGGCCGAGATCGACGCGCAGTACCGGGCACTCACCGCACTGCACCCCGTGTCCGCCGACGAGTACCGCGCGATCGGGCGCTCCTGCGTGGACAACGAGCAGTGGTACGCCGCGTACGAGGCCATCGCCCCGGGTTTGGCCGCGTATCAGCGCGACGCCATCGAAGCGTACGCGGCCTCCCGGCTCGCCTGACCGCCGGAAGGACGGGGCAAACCCCTGACCGCGACCGGGCCGCCGCCGGACGACCCGGCGGCGGCACTCAGCCGTGAGCGGCGCGGGCGGTCGGCGGGCCCCCCCGCGCTCCGCGCGGGGTCAGCGGTCTCCGGCCAGGTCGAGATCGCCCCGTGCCGCCGCTGCGGGGCCCGGGCCGGGGCCCGCCTGCTCCTTGGTGCGGCGCCACGGGCGGGCGAGCGATGGGGACAGCGGTCGCCACCACGGCTCCGAGGGAAGGGCTCCGGCCGGCTCGAACGGCTCGCCGGGATGAGGGAACGCCACTGCCTGGCCGGCGTCCTCGCCGGCGTCCTTCGTCCACTCGCCCGGCTCCGCCCAGGCGTGCGGCGCCAGGTTGAAGGTGCCCCAGTGGATCGGCAGCAGCACGCCGTGCGGGCGGCCGCCCTGGAGATCCAGATGGGCGCGCATGCCCTCGTCGGGCGTCATGTGGATGTCCGGCCAGTACTCCGAGTACGCACCGATCTGGATCATGGTGGCGTCGAAGGGCCCGTGCTCGGCCCCGATGTCCCGGAAGCCGGGGAAATAGCCGGTGTCCCCGCTGTGGTAGATCCGGTGCTCCGGCCCCGCGACGGCCCACGACGCCCAGAGGGCGTGCTGCTGGTTGCGCAGCCCGCGACCGCAGAAGTGGCGTGCGGGGGTGGCGGTGAGACGGATTCCGGCGACGGTCGCGGTCTCGTTCCAGTCGAGCTCGTGCATCCGGTCGACGGGGACGCCCCAGCGCTCCAGATGGGCCCCGACGCCGAGCGGCACGGCGAAGACCGTGTCGGTGCCGGCCAGGGCGCGGATCGTCGGCAGGTCGAGGTGGTCGTAGTGGTCGTGGGAGATCACGACCGCGTCGACGGGTCCGAGCGCGGCCAGCGGCAGCGGAGTGGGGTGCAGGCGCTTGGGCCCGGCGAACGGGAACGGGGAACAGCGCTCACCCCAGACCGGGTCGAACAGGATCCGCCGGCCGTCGATCTCCGCCAGCACGCTGGAATGGCCCATCCAGGTCAGCCGGAGCCCGGTGGCGGGCGGTGCGGCCAGGTCGGCGAGGGTCGTGGCGTGGACGGGCACGGTGCCCGTCGGCATCCTGCGGGCCCGCTGCTCCTTATGGAAGTAGATCTTGGCGAATTCGACCGTGGACCCGGAGGGCCTGGTGCGGGCCCCCACCGGGTTCTGGAAGACCCCGTCGACGAAATGGGGCGAGCGGCGGATGCGCTCCATCCGCGCTCCGGCCGGATCGGCCCCGAAGGACTCGGTGCGCATCGAGCGCAGTTTCGTGCGGAGCGGAAGCAAGTAGTCAGCGCCGGTCACAACATCTCCTGAGGGAGTCGGTGTCGTCTCATTATGGTCAGCCTGTGCGACAGGGCGACCAGAAGATGCTGAACGGGGCAGGCGATCCGGCCGGTGGCGGTGTCAGCCACGCTGTCGCCCGTAGACGTGGTCGATGTGCAGGGTGAGCAGCACCCTGCGGTCCTCGACCATGGCCCGCCGGTAGTCGTCCCAGTCGGGGTGCTTGCCCTTGACGTCCCGGTAGAGCGTGATCAGGGCCTCCACCGTGGCGTCGTCCGGCGCCGCGGCGGGCGGGGTCAGCTCGGCGGTTCCGTCGGCGACGGTCCAGGCCCAGCGGTCGTCGCTGGTGACGTGGTAGCTCGCCCGGGGGTCGCGCCGCAGGTTACGGGTCTTGGCCCGGCCCTCGGTGATCGAGACGCGGATCGCCCGCTCCTCGGGATGGAAGGCGTGATCGACGTTGGACAGTTGAGGGCGTCCGTCCTGCTTCAGGGTGACCAGAACACCGCCGTCGTGCTCACCGATGAGGCGGAGCAGCGCTTCCTGTGCGGGTTCGATTCGCGTCATGCAGGATGCAACGTTCGGGCGGGCCCGGGGATTCCGGTGCGCCGCGCCCGCCCCGCGTATCCGTCGGCCGCCGTCCCACCGTCGCTGACCTGGAGCAGTGGTTAGGGTGGCCCGGTGGCAAGGGTCCGGTTGAACGTGGCGGAGCGGCGTGAGGAGCTGCTGCGCGCTGCGGTCGGGCAGATCGAGGTCCGTGGGGTCTCGTCCGTGCGGATCGGCGACGTGGCCTCGGTGCTGGGCGTGAGCAACGCGCTCGTCCTCTACCACTTCTCGACCAAGGAGAAGCTGGTCGCGGCGGCGTTCACGTACGCGGCCGAGGCCGACCTCGCCCATCTCCGCAAGCTGCTGGCCCGGCGCACCACCGCCGTACGACGGCTGCGGGCGGCCGTGCGGTGGTACGCGCCGACGGGGCAGGCCAAGGGCTGGCGGCTGTGGATCGAGGGCTGGGCGGCCTCCCTGCGCGACCCCGCCCTCCGTGAGGTCGCGGGCGACCTCGACCAGCAGTGGAAGGCGGAACTGGCCCAGGTCATCGAGGAGGGCACCGGCGCCGGAGAGTTCCGGTGCGAGGACCCCCGGTCGGTGGCCTGGCGGCTGACCGCCATGCTGGACGGGATGGCGGTGCAGATGACCTCGTACGCGGGGCCGCTCTCCCGGACCCTGATGCTGCGGTGGACCGACGAGGCGCTCGCCCGCGAGCTGGGCATCGACCTCGCGGAGCTGACCGGTTCGCCGGCCGCCGCCCAGGGAACGCCCCTTCCGCGACCGGCAGACGGCTGACGGCTGACGGCTGACGGCTGACGGCTGACGGCTGACCCGAACGCTCCCGCTCACCGGTCGCGCCGGGTCCTTCCCCAGCCTCTCCCCGGCCCGCCGCCCTTCGGGTCAGGTCTGGCGCACCGGCGCGTAGGCCGCCCCCTCCAGTCCGAACGTCCAGGCGACCCCGTCCTTCGCCGTCCGGGTGGCCGGCGGCACGCGCAGCCAGTAGGTGCGGTGCGTGCCGTCCGGCTCGGGGGTGGAGTTGACCACCTCGACCATCACCACGTCCTCGTCGCCGTCGAGGGCGATGCGCCAGAGGATGCCCGTCTCGTCGCGGTGGACGGGCTCGGCGCCCGACTCGGTGAGATAGCGGTCGTAGCCGTAGTACTCCAGCATCACGCGGCGCAGTTCCGCGTTCTCCTCGGCTCGGATCCGCTCGGGCGTGAGCGAGGACAGCTCGGCCAGGAACGCGGCGGGGACCGGCATGCCGCGCCAGGCGTGCAGGGCGAACCCGTCCCCGTAGGCGAGGGCCGGACCCTCGCCGTGGTCGAGCCGGCCCGCCTCGTCGCGGTGGAGGACGTCGGGCCGCTCGCTGATGACCACGACGTTCTCGTAGGGCCACCACCAGCCGGCGTTGCGGGCCACCTCCGCGAGGCCCGTCAGCCGGTCGCCGCGCCCGTCGAAGGCAGCGAGCCAGGCGGCGTCGTGCTGGCCGAGCACGGCGTCCAGGAGCACCAGCCGCACGGCCGCCTCGTCCTCGGGCCGGGGCGCCAGGTCGGCGACGACACCGGCCCGTATCCGGTCGGCGAGCGCGGCCGTGGTCTCCCACAGCTGGGCTCCGGTGGCGGACCAGAGCGCCGACCAGCCCGCCGGGCCAAGCTCGTCGTACATCCGGCGGCGTTCCTCGGCCCACGGTCGGGTGCGGACCTCCTCACGCACCGATCGTCCGGCGTCGGCCAGCTTCTCCACCGTCCCGACGGCGGCCCGGGGCGATGCGGCCCAGATGATCCGGTCCGGCTCGGCCAGGCCGGCGGTGCGGTAGGCCCGCCGCACACCGGCCTCGGCCGCCGCCCGGTCCGCCCGGCCGGTCGCCGCCGCCACGCTCCGCCAGGAATTCACGTTCTGCATCGGTTGTCCCCGTCCCCTGCTGTGCGCATTCGCTGTGCTTGTCCGCTGTGTTTGCTTGCGGTGCTTGTTCGCTTGCTCGTTCTGGATGGCTGTGCTCGCTTCGGCATGCCGGAGCTGTCAGTCCGCCACGATGCGGATCGCGCCGGGTGCGTACTCCCGCTGGCGCACGACGCGGAACCAGCCCTTGGGGAGCGGGATCACCGCGTGCTCCTCGTGCACCACCCGTCCGCCCTCGGGGAGATGGAGCAGCATCGGACCGAACCGGCCCGCCTCCCGGATCAGCCGGCCGGGGCCCTGCACCGCGTGCGCGTGTCCCGTGACCTCCCCCAGCGCGAGCACCAGCCGCCCCCGCCCGTCGCGCAGTTCGCCCGGAGCCTCCAGGAAGGGGTCTGGCACCGCCGACTCCTCCAGCTCCATGATCAGTACATCGCCCTGCCGGTACACAGACGTCTCCCCTCGGTCGCGGCACCCGCTGTGCCGGCCACGGGAAAAACGCTAAGGGCAGGGTCTGACAACGGACCGGCGCGACGGCCGTGGACGGGTCCCGGTCGCGGCGTTGTCAGTGCGGCTTGATAGACCTTGCGGACATCAGCCGTCCCCAGGATCAGGAGCTCAGGGCCATGTACGGTGCGCAGCATCTGCACGAGTTCGGCGGCCTTTCGGCCGTCGACTTCCAGCACACGACCGACGGGGGCTCCCGACCCGCCGCGGATTCCGTGGCCTGGCGTGTCTCCGTCGACCCGTACGACGACGACCGGCCGTGGGAGGAGGAGTTCGCCGACTTCCTCGACAAGGTCGACCCGGCCGGCGTCCGGGCCCTGATCATCGGCCAGTGGGGCGAGGCGTACGAGGAGAACTCCTCCGTGCCGATCGACCTGGTGATAGCCGCCGCCGACCGGCTGACCTCGCTGGAGGCGGTGTTCGTCGGGGATCTGGAGGCGGAGCAGGCCGAGATCACCTGGATCGAGCAGTCGGACGTGACGGCGCTGCTGGCCGCGTTCCCCGCGCTGACGGAGTTCGGAGTGCGCGGCGGCACCGGCCTGCTGTTCCCGCCGACGAAGCACGAGCGGCTGCGTTCGCTGACCGTTCAGGCGGGCGGGCTGCCCGTCGAGGTGGTGCGCGGCGTGCTGGACAGCGAACTGCCCGCGCTGGAGCGGCTGGACCTCTGGCTCGGTGTGTCCGCCTACGAAGGGAACACCGACGTCGCCGACCTGGCCCCGCTGCTCTCCGGCACCCGTTTCCCCCGGCTGAACCACCTGGGACTGCGCAACAGCGAGATCCAGAACGAGATCGCCGTGGCCATCGCCTCGGCTCCGGTCGTCGCCCAGTTGCGGGTGCTCGACCTGTCGAACGGGACGCTGGGGGACGAGGGCGCTGCCGCGCTCCTCGAAGGACAGCCGCTCACCCATCTCGACGCTCTCGACCTCCACCACCACTTCCTCTCCGAGGCGATGGAGCAGCGTGTCCGCTCGGTCCTGGAGCCGCACGGGGTGCGGGTCGACCTGTCCGAGCGGAACGAGCCGTGGGGCGGCCGCGGCGTCGAGGGCCGCTACACCGCCGTTTCGGAGTGAGGCGTCATGACCTCCATCGGTATCAAGCATGTCGACGTCTTCCACGGGCTGCCGGTGCACACTGCGGTGCCGTCGTCCACGGTCCTGCCCGCCGCCGGCTCCGTGGCCTGGCGGCTGGAGTGCGACTACGGCGAGGACATGGAGTTCGCCGCCCTGTGGCAGCACTTCCTGGACACGGTGGACACGGCGCGGGTCCGGGCGCTCGTCATCGGCCCCTGGTGGAATGACGACTACACACCGTTCGCCCCGGTGATGGAGCTGATCGTCGCCCACGCGGACCGCTTCCCGGCGCTGCGCGCCCTGTTCCTCGCCGATGTGGTGGGCGAGGAGTGCGAGGTGTCCTGGCTGCGCATGTGTGACATCACCCCGGTGCTCGAAGCGCTGCCGCTGCTGGAGGAGTTCACCGTGCGGGGCTGCGGCCAGGAGGGGCTGGGGCTGCGCCCGCTGCGCCATACGGCGCTGAAGTCGCTGCGCTTCGAGTCCGGCGGCCTGTCCGGCGAGGTGGTGCGGGCGGTCGCCGCGAGCGAACTGCCCGCGCTGGAGCGGCTGGACCTGTGGTTCGGCAGTTCGTGGTACGGCGGCGATGCCACCGTCGACGACATCCGGCCGGTCCTGTCGGGCGGCGTGTTCCCCCGGCTGCGCCATCTGGGTCTGCAGAACAGCGAGATCCAGGACGAGATCGCCACCGCCGTGGCCTCCGCACCCGCCGTCGCCCAGCTGGAGACCCTGGCGCTGTCCATGGGCACGCTGAGCGACGCGGGCGGCGAGGCGCTGCTCCATGGGCAGCCCTTGAACCACCTGTCCACACTCGACCTGCGCCACCACTACCTCACCGCCCCGGTGCTGGACCGCATCAGGACCGCGTGCGCTCCGGCCGTGGTCGAGGGCGGCGAGGCCGAGGAGGACTACGGGGACCCGGACGACGAACCAGAGCGCTATGTCGCCGTCAGTGAATAGCGCCGGCGACGGGCCGGTCCCGCGCTTCGCGGTCGTCGGCATTCCGGACAACCGCCGGGTCGCCTTCTTCGAGGCGGCCGTGCGGGCCGCCGGTCTGCCGCCGGCCCGGGTCGTGCCCTGGCTCCAGGTGCTGCGGGGCGAGGCGGTGTTCGGTGCCGGCGAGAGCGTGCGGATCGATTCGCCCGGTGAGGACGCCGAGGTGGAGCGGCTGCTCCGCGGGGTCGACGACCCGACCCGGGTGGAGGGCTCCGCCCGGTGGTACGCACGGTTCACCGCGGCGGTGGACGCGGTGGCGGGCGCGGCCTCGGCCGCGGGCGCCGAGGTGCTGGGCTCCCCCGGCGACATCTCCGTGCTCTTCGACAAGCGGCTGTGCCACGGGCTTCTCGACCGCGCGGGGGTCTCCGTGCCCGCCTCGCCGACGTCCGGCCCGGGGGCGGCGCCGGTGCGCGGCTGGTCCGACGTACGGGAGTTGCTGCGCGAGCACCGGATGCCCCGGGTGTTCGTGAAGCTCGCGCACGGTTCCTCCGCCTCCGGGGTGCTGGCGGTGGAGACGGCGGGCCCCGGCCGGGTCCGGGCGAGCACCTCGGTGGAACGGGACGCGTCGGGGCGGCTGTTCAACTCGCTGCGGGTCCGGCGCTACACCTCGGAGCGGGAGGTCGGCGCGGTCGTGGACGCGCTGGCCCCGGACGGGCTGCACATCGAGCGCTGGCTGCCGAAGGCGTCCCAGCGGGGGCGGGCCGCGGATCTGCGGATCCTGGTGGTCGGCGGTCGGGCGACGCACGCCGTGGTGCGGACGAGTACGAGCCCCATGACCAATCTGCATCTCGGCGGTGCGCGCGGTGACCTCGACGAGGTCCGGGCCGCCGTGGCTGCGGCGGGCGGCTGCTGGCGCGAGGCACTGGCGATGTGCGAGCAGGCGGCGGCCTGCTTCCCCGGGACGCCCTGCGTGGGCGTGGATCTGCTGCCCACGGCCGGCTGGCGGCGCTTCGCCGTCGGCGAGGTCAACGCCTTCGGCGATCTGCTGCCCGGGCTGACCGGTCTGCCGGGCAGCGGCGCCGAGGGCCTGGACACCTATGCGGCGCAGGTCGCCGCCGTACTGGACCGAGCGAGGAACCACCGTGCCGTCACCGCTTCCTGACCCCGACCCGTCCCACGCGCCCGGCGGATCCGGCCGGCCCGACATGGGCGAGGTCGTGGGCAGCCACGACCTGCTGCTGGTCACCCTGGACACCCTGCGCCACGACGTCGCCGTCGAGCTGGCGGCCGCCGGGCGCATCCCGAACCTCGCCCGGCATCTGCCCGGGGGCGGCTGGGAGGAGCGGCATGCTCCGGGCAGCTTCACCTACGCCTCGCACCAGGCCATGTTCGCCGGGTTCCTGCCGACGCCCGCCTCCCCCGGGCCGCATCCGCGGCTGTTCGCGGCGCGGTTCGCGGGCAGTGAGACGACGGCGGACGGCACGTTCGTGTTCGACACCCCCGATCTGGTGTCGGGACTGGCCGCCGAGGGCTACCGCACGGTGTGCGTCGGCGGGGTCGGGTTCTTCAACCGTCAGGGGGCGCTCGGTTCGGTGCTGCCCGGGATGTTCCAGGAGAGCCACTGGGAGCCCGGCTTCGGTGTCGCCTCGCCCACCTCGTTCGAGGAGCAGGTGGCCAGGGCGGAGGAGGTCGTCGCGGCGCTCCCCCGGGAGCAGCGGCTGTTCCTCTTCGTCAACGTGTCCGCCCTGCATCAGCCGAACTGGTTCCATCTGCCCGGAGCGACCCGTGAGGCGGGCGACTCCCGCGCAACCCACGCGGCCGCCCTGGAGTACGTGGACCGGCACATCGGTCGGCTCTTCGCCGCGGCGAGCAGCCGCCGCCGGTGCTTCGCCATCGTCTGTTCCGACCACGGCACCGCCTACGGTGACGACGGTTACACCGGTCACCGGCTCGGCCACCCGGCCGTCTGGACCGTCCCGTACGCCCACTTCTTCCTCGAACCACCCGCACCACTCGCACCACCCGCACAGTTTGATCCGCTCGAACCGGGGGCCGCCCGATGACCACCTCCACCGCCCCGCTTCCTCCCGTCCGGCCGTACGAGAGTTACGTCTACGCCTATCCGCACAAGACGGCCTACCGCCCGCTGGAGGACCGCCCGTCACTGCGCGCGCTGTGGGCCGCGGAGCCGAAGGACGCCCTCTCCCTCTATCTCCACATACCGTTCTGCGAGGTCCGCTGCGGCTTCTGCAACCTCTTCACCCGGATCGGCGCGCCCGAGGAGCTGACGACGCGCTACCTGGACGCGTTGGAGCGGCAGGCCGTGGCCGCCCGAAGCGCGTTGGGCGACGAGGGGCCGGTGCGGTTCGCCGCTGCGGCGTTCGGCGGAGGAACGCCGACCTTCCTGACCGCAGGGGAGCTGGAACGGCTCTGCGACATAGCCGAGAAGCGGATGGGCGCCGAACTGCGCGCCGTGCCGCTCTCGGTGGAGACCTCCCCGTCCACGGCGACGGCGGACCGGCTGGCGGTGCTGGCCGACCGGGGCACGACCAGGATCAGCATCGGTGTGCAGAGCTTCGTGGACGAGGAGGCGCGGGCGGCCGTCCGACCGCAGCGCCGGGCCGATGTGGAGGCGGCGCTCGGCCGGATCCGCGAGGCGGCGATCCCGGTGCTGAACATCGACCTGATCTACGGCATCGACGGACAGACCGAGCGCAGCTGGCGCGCCTCGCTGGACGCGGCGCTGGCCTGGCGGCCGGAGGAGCTGTATCTGTATCCGCTGTACGTCCGCCCGCTCACCGGCCTGCACCGCCTCGGTGCCGCGGCCGGTGCGGAGGCACAGGCACGGGAGGACGCCGCCTGGGACGAGCAGCGGCTGCGGCTCTACGCGGTGGGGCGGGACCATCTGCTGGCGCACGGCTACGAGCAGGTGTCGATGCGGATGTTCCGGCGGACCGACGCCCCGCGGGAGTCGCGGGACGGGCCGGAGGACCACGCCTGCCAGACCGACGGCATGATCGGCCTGGGCTGCGGGGCCCGTTCGTACACGGCGGCCCTGCACTACTCCTTCGACTACGCGGTGGACATGCGGGAGATCCGGTCGATCATCGACCGCTTCACCGCCACCGAGGACTTCTCCCGGGCCGAGGTCGGCCGGTACGTCGACGCCGGCGAGGCGCGCCGGCGGCATCTGCTGCAGTCGCTGCTCCAGGCGGCGGGGCTGCCGGTGGCGGACTACCGGGCGCGGTTCGGCACGGAGCCGGGCGCGGACTTCCCTGCCGAGCTGGCCGGGTTCGCGGCCCGGGGCTGGCTGGACACATCGGCGCCGGAGGGGCTGCTGCGGCTGTCCCCGTCGGGTCTCGCCCACTCCGACGCGCTGGGTCCGGCCCTGTTCTCCCCCGGGGTGCGGGCCGCGATGGCCGCGTACGAGCGGAAGTGACAGGGCCATGGACCTGACGATTCTCTACCGGGGCCCGCTGGCCTCCTGCGACTACGACTGTCCGTACTGCCCGTTCGCCAAGCGGCGGGACAGCCGCGCGCAGCTCACGGCGGACCGGGAGGCGCTGGAGCGGTTCACGGGCTGGGCGGCGGAGCGGACCGGCGACCGGCTGTCGGTGCTGTTCACCCCGTGGGGCGAAGGGCTGGTGCGCTCCTGGTACCGGCGGGCGCTGACCGAGCTGTCGCGTCTGCCGCACATCGGCCGGGTGGCGATCCAGACGAACCTGAGCTGCCGCACCGGCTGGCTGGCGGACGCCGATCCTGAGCGGATCGCGCTGTGGTGCACGTACCACCCTGGGCAGACCCCGTACGAGCGGTTCCTCGGCCGGTGCCGGGAGCTGTCCGGGCTCGGGATCCGCTACAGCGTGGGGGTGGTGGGGTTCGACGGCCATCTGGAGGAGGCCCGTCGGCTGCGGGCGGCGCTGCCGGAGGAGGTCTATCTCTGGATCAACGCCGCCGAGGGGCACACGTACACCGACGAGGAGGCGGCGCGGTGGACGGAGCTGGATCCGCTCTTCCCCTACAGCCGTGATCCGCACCGCTCCGCCGGGCTGCCCTGCCGGACGGGCGAGTCGGTGATCTCGGTGGACGGCGACGGCACGGTGCGGCGCTGTCACTTCGTCAAGGCGGAGCTGGGCAATCTCTACGACGGAAGCTACCGCCGGGCGCTCGGCCCGCGGGCCTGTCCACTCGCCGTGTGCGACTGCCACATCGGCTATGTGCATCTGGAGTCGCTGCCGTTGTACGACGTGTTCGCGGGCGGTGTCCTGGAGCGGATACCGGCAGGACACCCCCTGGACGCGGGCACGCCGCCGGACGGGCTCGTGGTGCCGAGCCCGTCCCGGCGTGCGCTTCCCCTGCTGGAGCCCTGACCGCTACAGCGGCAGCAGGTCGGGGCGCTTCGCCTCGACGTGGTCGCCGGAGGATTCTCCGCGCAGCCGTCGGCCGATCCAGGGCACGAGGTACTCGCGGGCCCACTGGATGTTGTCGCGCCGTTCGTCGAAGGGGCTGCGCTGGGCCTGCGGCGGCCAGAGCTGGTCGGGGTCGGCGGGCACGTCGTGGCCGAGGACCTGGGCGGCGCGCAGGGCGACGCGGGTGTGGCCCTCGGGCGAGAGGTGCAGCCGGTCGTTGTCCCACGCCCGCCGGTCCTGTACGGAGCGGAGCGACCACAGGTCCAGCACGGGGCAGTGGTAGCGGTCCGCGATGGCCCGGAGATGCACGTTGTACGTGGCGATCTTGCCGCGCATGTGGCGCAGGACCGGAACGCCCCGGGTGTCGAAGCCGGTGGTGACCATGACCGTGCCGACGGCGTTGCTCAGGTCGGCGACCGCGCGTTCGAAGCGCTCGGCGAGGTCGTCGGGGTCGGTGCCGGGCCGGATGATGTCGTTGCCGCCCGCGCAGAAGCTGACCAGGTCGGGGGCCAGTTCCTTGGCGCGCGGGATCTGCTCCTCGACGATCTGGTCGAGGAGACGTCCTCGTACGGCGAGATTGGCGTAGCGGAAGTCCCCGTGTGGGGAGTCCTCGGGGCCGGCCGCCGTGTCGGGGGCCGGGAGCCGGTCGGCGAGGAGGACCGCGAAGCGGTCCGCCCAGCCGACGAAGGTGCCGTCGGGGCCGGGGTCGCCGACGCCCTCGGTGAAACTGTCGCCGATCGCCGCGTACGACCCGATGACGTGCTGCTGGTTGTTTCTCGAATCGTCTGCCACAAGCACTGATTTTGCATCGTTCGATGTGACCTACGCGACCGTAATACAGGGTTGACGGGTGGTGAGATAGACCACCCGGTCAGTTTTGGTAAAGCCGGAATAAAGAGAGGGGCGGTGCGCCGCCGCGCACCGCCCCTCGGATACTTCTCGCCGCGCTCGGTCAGACGGAGACGCCGTGCTGACGCAGGTACGCGATCGGGTCGATGTCCGAGCCGTAGCCCGGGCCGGTGCGGACCTCGAAGTGCAGGTGCGGGCCGGTGGAGTTGCCGGTGGAGCCGGAGAGGCCGATCTGCTGGCCGCCGGAGACGGTCTGGCCGACGGAGACGTTCAGCGAGGACTGGTGGGCGTACTGGGAGTACATGCCGTCCTCGTGCTGGATGACGACCTCGTTGCCGTACGAGCCGCTGTAGCCGGCCGAGACCACGGTGCCCGGTCCGATGGCGAGGATGGGAGTTCCGGAGGCGGCCTGGAAGTCCGAGCCGGTGTGGTAGCCGCTGGACCAGCTGGCGCCGGAAGCGCGGTACTGGGTGGTGACGTTGGCGTTGGCCAGCGGGGCGGACCAGCCGGAGCCGGTGGCCTCGGAGGAGCCGGTCTGTGCGGAGCTGCCGGAGCCCTCGGAGTCGTCGGCGGAGACGGTGTCCGCCTTCGGGGCCTCCTTCGGGGCCTCCTTCGGGGCCTCCTTCGGGGCCTCCTTCGGGGCCTCCTTCGGCGCGGCCTTCGGGGCCGGTTCGGCCTTCTTCGGGGCCGACTTGGGAGCCGCGGACCTCTCGGCCGGGGCGGAGCCCTTGGCGCCGAGGGTCAGCTTCATGCCCGGGTGGATCAGGCTGGGGTTCTCGCCGACGGTGGAGCGGTTGTCCTGGTACAGCTTCTCCCACCCGCCCTTGAGCTTGTGCTCGGCCGCGATCTTCGACAGGTAGTCGCCGGAGACGACGGAGTACGTCTTCGGGGCGGCCTTCGACGCGGCGGGGGCGGCCGACGGGGCGGTGTGCGCGGCGGCGACCGAGGCGGCGGCGGGCTTCGCGGCCGGAGCGGCCCGGTCCGCGGCGTTCGCGACGTTGACGCCGATGAACGGGAGGGCGAGTGCGGCGCCGCCGGTCCCTGCGACGAGGACGCCGCGGGAGATCGGGCCGGACTTCGGACGACGGTGCTTACCCTTTGCGGGCATGGGGAAGTTCCTCTCCGGCGCCTGCGAGGTGAGCTGTCGGGTTCGGGCTGGAGATGCCCGGTCGCGTTGCGGCGACTTCACCCCGAGCCGGTCCGGATCGCTCCGGATCGGCGGCTTACCTGGTTCCCCCGCTCCTGCCACGCGTGAGTGGGTGGGTGCGAATTCCGGGCGGCGGCAGGATTAGGCGGTCCGTCCGGATTGCGGCGACCGTAAACGAGTCAGGACGAGCGGAACAAGCCATCGGTTGCGCACCGGAATCATCGATTCGATATCGCTGCGGATTTCCCGTCACACTCCGTGGATTACGGATCTTGGATTTCCGTACGGACAACGGGAATACCCGGGGGCGCGCTCACCACGGTCCGTCACGGATATGATCCCGCTCACCTCCGGAACCCCATCTCCCCCATTAGCGGGGCATGTTCTGCGAAATGCACCAATACGGACATGCCGTGGGCACCCCCCCTGACGCCGGGTCGGCCAGGCCTCCACGGCAGCCCGCTCCGGGTGCACAGCCATGATGATTTTCTGTCGAATCGATGTCGTATCGTCACGGGAGCGCCCTCGTCGGCGAGCCGCGCCGACGCCAGAGATCCCAGGAGACGCCGTGACGCAGCAGGTGCCGCAGGTCCCGCCGACAGAGACCGCGCTGACCGGAGTCCGCAACTTCCGTGACGTGGGCGGACTTCCCACCACGGACGGGCGGCGCACCGCCTTCGGCCGGCTCTACCGCAGCGGCCACCTGGCGCACGCCACCGCCCAGGACGCGCTCATCCTCGGCGGGCTCGGGCTGCACACGGTCTTCGACTTCCGCAACTCCGCCGACCACCGGCTCGACGGGTACGACATCGAGCTGACCGGTGTCCGAAATGTCAACATTCCGCTCTCGGACCCGGCCGACGGCGCGGAGTTCTGGCGCCTGGTGCGCGACGGGAACATCGAACAGCTGCGCTCCATCCTCTCGGACGACAAGGGCACCGAGCGCATGCTCCGGATGTACCGCTCGACGATCGTGGACCGCACCGCCGAGCACAGCCGCGTGCTGCACTCCCTGGCCGAGGAGAGCGTCCCGGCCCTCATGCACTGCGCCGCGGGCAAGGACCGGGCCGGCCTCTCGATCGCGGTCGCCCTGCTGGCGGTCGGCGTCGAGCAGGAGGCGATCGAGGAGGACTACCTCAAGTCCAACGAGCTCCACCGCCGTTACAAGGTGCAGCGCGCCGATATGTCCGAGTCCGGCATGTCTCCCGAGGTGGTGGAGCTGCTGAATCCGCTCTTCGGGGCGCAGCCCGCCTACCTCGCGGCGGCGTTCACTGCCATCGAGGAGACCTGGGGAACGACGGACCGCTACCTGACCGAGGGGTTGAAGGTCTCCCCCGGGACCCGGGAGCGGCTGCGCGAGCGGCTGCTCGACCAGAGCTGACCCGGCCGGCGGCGACCCGTCCGCGGGAAGGTCTCACTTGCTCCCGGCCACCTCGAAGAGCAGGTAGAGGAAGCCCGCGATGACGTGGCCCGCCACCAGGTAGGCGAAGAGACGGATCACCACGCCGCGCGGCATCCTCTTCTCCTGCGGGTCCTCGTTCTCGCGACGTCCGGGGCCCAGCGGGTCGTAGTTCTCGGAATCGGACATGACGGTCCTCTCTGTCGGCCTCGCGGCCGGTGGAGCGAAGGATGCCGCCGGCCGGGAACGGCCGGTCAGCGGGCGTGGAGGGCGTTGCCGAGGCAGAGCTCGGCGGCGGGACTCTGCAACAGGGTGTGGACGAAGAGCAGCTCCGCGCCGCAGCGGTCGACGGCCGCGATCCGGTGCGGGGTGAGCGAGTCGTAGTGGGCGCTGTCGCCGGGTTCGAGGTCGTGGACGGTGTCGCCGAGCCCGACCCGCAGCCGCCCCTCGAGGACGTACAGCCACTCCTCGCCGGGATGGACCCGGACCAGGTCGCCCTGGGCGCCGTACGGAACGCGCACCCGCAGCGCCTGCATCGCGCGGCCGGAGCCGCCGGCCTGCCGGTACATCCAGCCGTCCGCCTCCGCCCCCTCGAAGCCGCCGCCGCGGACGATCGCGTCCCGTTCGGGCAGCTGCTCGCCGAGGAGCCCGGAGACCGTCGTACCGTAGATACGGGCCAGCCCCAGCAGCATGGGCAGCGAAGGCTGTCGGTGGCCGGTCTCCAGTCGGGAGAGATGGGCCGGGGAGAGCCCCGCCCGCCGGGCAGCGGTCTCCAGGGTGAGGCCACGGCCTCGGCGCAGGTCGCGCAGTCGGGGTGCGACTCCGGGGAGCTCGTCCGGCACCCCCTCGTCCGGAGGGTTCATGACTCCATTGGGCCAGGATCTTTCCTCCGAGGCAAGTATCTTGCCTCAGAGGCAAGACCAAGAACGCGCCCCGGGGCCGGTCAGCGGTTGGCCACGGCCTGCTTGACCAGCGTCCGGCCGAAGTCCCACATCAGTCCTCCGCCGCTGTGCGCGTCATCCATGACGGTCGTGAACGCCGCCACGAAGCGGTCCACCTCCGCGTCCCCGATGACCAGCGGCGGGATCAGCTTGATCACTTCCAGGTGGTCGCCGGAGACCTGGGTGAGGATGTGGTGCTTCTGGAGCAGCGGCACCACGACCATCTGGGCGAAGAGACCCTTGCGGGCCGCCTGGAGCATGGTCCAGCGGCTGCGGAGCTTCAGCGACGACGGCCTGCCGAACTCGATGCCGATCATCAGCCCGCGCCCGCGGACCTCGTGCAGCAGTTCGTAGCGGTCCACCAGGGCCGCCAGCCGCTCGCGCAGCAGGTCGCCGGTGCGCCGGGCGTTCGCGACGGTCTCCTCGTCCTCCATCACCGTCAGGACGGCGAGCCCGGCCGCCATCGCCTGGGCGTTGGAACCGAAGCTCGCGGAGTGCACGAGGACCCGGTCCATCGAGGAGTAGACCTTGCGGAAGATCCAGTCCTTGCCGAGGGTCGCGCCGACGGGCACATAGCCACCGGACAGCGCCTTGGCCACGCACACCAGATCGGGCTCGACTCCCTCCTCGTGCTGGTAGGCGTAGAAGTCCCCGGTCCGGCCGAGGCCGGTCTGCACCTCGTCGGCGATCAGGAGCGCCTTGTGCCGGTGCAGCAGCTCCTGGGCCTGGCGCAGATGGCCGGGCGGCGCGGCGTGCACGCCCTTGCCCTGGATCGGCTCGACGACCAGGGCCGCGACATCGCCCCGCTTCAGCTCGCGGCGCAGCGCGTCCAGGTCGCCGAGCGGAATGGCCGTGTCGGGCAGCAGCGGGGCGAACCCGTCGCGGAATCCGCTCTCCCCGTTGACCGACAGGGACCCCGTGGTGAGTCCGTGGAAGGCGTGGTCGCAGTAGAGGATCCGGGGCTTCCCGGTGGCGTAACGGGCGAATTTCAGCGCCGTCTCGACCGCTTCCGTGCCGCTGTTCCCGAAGAAGACGCGGTCCAGGTGCGGGCTGTGGGTCAGCAGCTTCTCGGCGAGCAGTCCGGGCAGTGGCTGGCAGTCGAAGCGGGTGAGGTCGGCGAGCTGGGCGTCCAGGACGTCGTGCAGGGCCTGGCGGACGACGGGGTGGTGACGGCCGAGGCCCATGACCCCGAACCCGGCGAGCATGTCGAGGTAGTCGTTGCCCTCGGCGTCCCAGAAATGGGCGCCCTCGGCCCGCTCGTAGACCTTGTCGAAGCCGATGGTGTGCAGCATGCGCGGCAGCTGGTGGTTGAGGTGGCGCGCATGCAGGTCGTACCGCTCGGCCCCGCGCTCGGCGAGGAGCCGCGCCAGGTCGAAGCCGTGGGATCCGCCGTCCGTCATCGCCCGCTCTTCTCCTTCGGGGTGTGTGCCGCACCATGCGGCCGGCCGCCGCGGGAGACCCGTGGCGGCCGGCCGTACCCAGGGCCTGTCGTGCGGAACAGACCCTCGTCGGTCACCGCCTCAGCGGTTGCCGCTGACCGTCTCCCGTGCCGCGCGCAGGGATTCCTTCAGCGACCCCATGGTGGCGAGCACCGCCGTGGGCTCGTAACCGCAGTGCGCCATGCAGTTGGCGCAGCGCGGATCCTTGCCGCGGCCGTACTTGTCCCAGTCGGTCTCCTCGATGAGCTGGCGGTACGTCGGTACGTAGCCGTCGCTCATCAGGTAGCAGGGGCGCTGCCAGCCGAAGAGCGAGTAGTTCGGAATCGCCCACGCGGTGCACGGGAAGTCCGCCTTGCCCTCCAGGAAGTCCAGGAAGAGCGGCGAGTGGTTGAGCCGCCAGCGGCCCCGGTTGCCGCCCGCGAAGGCCTTCTTGAAGAGCTCGCGGGTCTGCTCGACGCCCAGGAAGTGTTCCTGGTCGGGCGCCTTCTCGTAGGCGTAGGCGGGCGAGATCATCATCTCGTCGACCTTGAGGTCGTCGTTGAGGTAGTTGAGGACCTCGATGATGGTCTGCGGAGTGTCGGTGTTGAAGAAGGTGGAGTTGGTGGTGACGCGGAAGCCGCGCCGCTTGGCCTCCTTCATCGCGGCGACGGCCTCGTCGAAGACGCCCTCCTTGGCCACCGACTCGTCGTGCCGCTCGCGCAGTCCGTCGATGTGCACGGCGAAGGCGAAGTACGGGGACGGGGTGAACTTCTCGAGCTTCTTCCGCATCAGCATCGCGTTGGTGCAGAGGAAGACGTACTTCTTCTTCGCGACGAGCTGACGCACGATCTCGTCGATCTGCGGATGCATCAGGGGTTCGCCACCGGCGATGGACACCATGGGGGCACCGGATTCGAGGACCGCTCCGACCGCCTGGGCGACCGGCATGCGCTGCTTCAGGACACCGGCCGGGTGCTGGATCTTCCCGCAGCCCTCACAGGCGAGATTGCAGGCGAACAACGGCTCCAGCTCGACGATCAGGGGGAACTTCTCACGCTTGCGGAGCTTCTGTTCGAAGAGATACGTCGCGACCTTGATGGACTGACGGAGCGGCATGGCCATCTGGCTCACCTCCTGGGGAGCAATAAGGATCGGTGCCATTCGTAGAAAGCCGGAAGGACCGCACGAAGAACGCGGAAGGCTGATATTCCACCGCGGACCGTGCCGATGCGGACGAGCTCATGCTCTGGAGCGTCCACGACCACCCGGACGGCCGCAACCGGGCGCGGGCCGTGACACAGGGCGGTACGCAGTGTCGCGGCGGACTCCATGTCCACCGCGATGGCTCCGTCCGCCCGCAGCGCGGCCCGCTCGGAGCCCCGTACGACGTGGTCGGAACCGGTCAGCGGGCCGGTGTGGACGGTGCCGCCCGGGACGGCCCTGGCGAGCGCGGCGACCAGGATGCCGGTGCCCGTGCAGGGGGTGGTGCCGTCGACGTCCCGGGTCTCCTCGGCGACGACCAGGTCCCCGGGGTGCATCCCGGGGGCGAGGCCGGCGCAGAAGCCGGAGGCGATCACGGCGGCGTCGGGAACACCGTCGGGACCCAGGAGCCGCGACACGGCCGCCTCCGCCGCCCGGGGGCCCATCCCGGTCCGCAGCACCCGGACCGGGCCCGGGGCGCCCCTGCCGCTGCGCAGGGCCACCTGCTCGATGCCGAGGGCGCAGGCGACCAGCAGCGGCGGCACGGGGCTCCCGGGCCCTCGCGGACCGCCCATCAGGCCCCCTCGGCGTCCGCGCGGTCGGCGAACGGGTCGCCGTGCACATAACGCCCGAGCGCGGTGAGAGGGAAGACCTGGCGGTAGAGGTGGTAGTTGATGGAGAAGTCCCAGGGGAAGCCGGTGCCGGTGAAATACGGCTCGTCCCAGGAGCCGTCGGCCTGCTGCGCCTCGGTCAGCCAGGTGACGCCGCGGGCGACCGAACGGGTGTCGCGGCGGCCCGCGGCGAGGAGGGCGAGCAGCGCCCAGGCGGTCTGGGAGGCGGTGGACTCACCGTGCCCGATCCACTTCTCCTCCTGGTAGGAGCGCAGGTCCTCGCCCCAGCCGCCGTCGTCGTTCTGGACGGACTCCAGCCATCCGACGGCCCGGCGGATCGCGGGGTGTCCGGCGGGCAGACCGGCGACGATCAGGGCGGGCACCACGGACCCGGTGCCGTAGACGTAGTTGACGCCCCAGCGGCCGAACCAGGCGCCGCACGCCTCCTGTTCGGCGAGCAGCCACTCGATGCCCGCGCGGGTACGGGGGTGGTTCGCGAGGCCCTCGACGGCGAGCATCTCCACGACATGGCCGGTGACGTCGGCCGACGGCGGGTCGATGACCTCGCCGAAGTCGCAGAAGGGAAGGCGGTTGGGGAAGGGGCTGGTGTTGTCGGCGTCGAACGCGCCCCAGGCCCCGTTACGGGACTGCATCCCGAGGTTCCAGCGGACCCCGCGCGCGATGGCGGCTTCCAGGCGGGCGGGGTCGGGGTGGCGCACCCGGCGCAGCGCCAGGACGACTTCGGCGGTGTCGTCGATGTCCGGGTAGTTGTCGTTGTGGAACTCGAACGCCCAGCCCCCGGGGGCCAGTTCGGGCTTGCGCACCGACCAGTCGCCGGGGCGGGTGATCTCCTCGGCCAGCATCCAGTCGGCGGCCTTCACCAGGGCGGGGTGGTCGGGTCCGAGTCCGGCGTCGGCCAGGGCGATGGTGGCCAGGCAGGTGTCCCAGACGGGCGACTGGCAGGCCTCGACCATGCGGGCGCCGTCCTCGCGCCGGACGGCGAACCGGTCGAGCGATGCCAGGCCGGCCTTCATCACCGGGTGGTCGAGGTCGTAGCCGAGCAGGTGCAACGCGATGATGGAGTAGACGGCGGGCGGCTGGATCCCGCCCCAGCAGCCGTCGTTTTCCTGGCGCTCGATGATCCACCGGGCGGCGAGGTTCATCGCGACGCGGCGCAGCGGGCGCGGGGCGACCTTGTGGTAGAGGTGCAGCCCTTTGTCGAGGCGCTGGAAGAGTCCGTCCCAACTGGTGGGCGGGGCGAGCTTCCTGGCCGGGCTGGGGTGGTCGGGGTCGGTGTGCAGCTCGTCCAGGGCGAAGGGCGCGGGGCGCACCGGGCGCTTCGCGGAGACGACGGTGAGCGGCACGATGGTCTGCCGGGCCCAGCAGCCGAAGTCGTAGATGTTGAGCGGGACCCACTTGGGGAAGAACATCAGCTCGGGCGGCAGTTCGGGGAGGTCGTCCCATTTCCACCAGCCGAACAGGGCCAGCCAGATGCGGGTGAAGACGCGGGCGGCCGCGATGCCGCCCTGCTCCCTGATCCAGCCGGAGGCGCGTGCCATGTGCGGTTCGTCGGGGCGGTCCCCGGCCAGCCGCAGGGCGACGTACGCCTCGATCGTGGCGGAGAGGTCGCCGGGTCCGCCGTAGAAGGTGTTCCAGGTGCCGTCGCCGAGCTGTTCGCCGCGGATGAAGAGGGCGGCCGCCCGGGTGGTCTCGGGGTCCTGGATGCCGAGGAACTGACGCAGGAGCAGGTCCTCGGCGTCCATCGTGACGTTGGTGGCGAGGTCGCCCTTCCACCAGCCCTGCTCGTCCTGTCTGCCGAGGAGGTGCTCCACCGAGCGTTCCGCGGCCCGCCGCGCGGCGCCGGTCACGTCGTCCGCGGCGGTTCTCGTGTCGGTCGGATCGTCGGCCGGAGCCTCGGCGAGGTCCGCGGCCCCGGTCGATCCGTCGGTCGTCGCTGTCATGAGCTTCCCCTTCGTGCAGTCGGTTCTCTGCTGTGCTGGGGTCTCCGTCGGCCGGCGCCCGGGTGAGGGGCGCCGGCCGGCGACTGCGAGTCATATGCGAGGAGTGGTCATCTCTTCCGTACCACCACGAAGTCGGCGAGCTCGGTGAGCTGCTCCCGCACCCGGTGGGGCATGTCGACGGCGTGCAGCGCCTCGATGGCGATCGCATGCTGACGACGGGCTTCCTGGGCGGTCCACTCACGGCCGCCCGCCTCCTCGATGAGTGCCGCGCGGGCGGCGAACTCCTCTTCGGAGAAGCTGTCGAAGTCGTTGCTCTTGGCGTCGGCGGCGAGCAGTTCGCCCAGCCGTTCGGACGCCTCGCCGCCCGCGGCGAGCGCCGCGACGACCGGCAGGGACTTCTTGCGCTGGCGCAGGTCGCTCCAGGTCTGCTTGCCGGTGGACTCCGGGTCGCCCCAGATGCCGAGGAGGTCGTCGACGGCCTGGAAGGCGAGGCCGAGGTGGTAGCCGTACGCCTCCAGGGTGTCGGCGGTGCGGTCGTCGGCGCCGCCGAGCACCGCGCCGATGGAGACGGCGCAGGCCAGCAGGGCGCCGGTCTTGTTGCCCTCCATCTCCAGGCACTCCTCCACGGTGACCCGCTCGCGGTGCTCGTAGGAGATGTCCTGGGCCTGCCCGTCGATGAGCTTGCGGGTGGCGGTGGTCAGCCGGCGGGCCGCGCGGCCCGACTCGACCGTGCCGAGCTCCAGCAGCAGGTCGTAGGCGAGCGCGAAGAGCGCGTCGCCGACCAGGATGGCCTGGGCGGGGCCGTGCACCTTCCAGACGGTGTCGCGGTGGCGGCGCTGCTCGTCGCCGTCCATCAGGTCGTCGTGCAGCAGCGAGAAGTTGTGCACGAGTTCGACGGCCACCGCGCCGGGGATGCCGGCCTCGGCGGGGGCGCCCGCGGCCTCGGCGGACAGCAGGGCGAGCGCGGGGCGCACGGCCTTGCCGCCGTCGCCGTCCGAGGGCCGCCCCTCGGCGTCGATCCAGCCGAAGTGGTAGGCGGCGACGGTGTCCATGGGCGGCGCGAGCCGGCCCACGGCAGCCCGCAGGACCGGCGCTGACAGGGCTCGTCCGCGCTCCAGAAGCGCGGTGACGTCCGCGGTGTCCGCCACGGTGTCGAAAGCCGGATTCGCCGGGGTCACAGACTCTCCTCTTGTTCCGGTGGTACTGCTCATGCCGCCTCCTGCAGCGGATGTCCTGGGGGGCGGCCGAGGTCGTGGAGCGCCGCGTCGGCGGCGCCGGCGCCGCTGCGCACGGCACCCTCCATCGTCGCGGGCCAGCCGGTGGCGGTCCAGGCCCCCGCCAGCTGGAGACCGGGCAGCCGGGTGCGGGGGCCGGGGCGCAGCCGTCCGACGCCCGGGGCGGGTGCGAAGGTGGCGGTGCGCTCCCGGGTGACGAAGAAGTCGCGGATGCCGGCGCCGCGCGCGGCGGGGAGCAGCCGTTCCAGCTCGGGCAGGTAGCGCTCCCGCAGTTCGGCGACGGGGAGGTCGATCTCGTCCTGGGCGGCCGACTGCGAGACGGCCAGGTACTGCCCGGGGCCCCTCAGCCCCGAGGAGTGGGTCCGGTCGAAGACCCACTGGACCGGGGAGCCGATCGCCGCGAAGAACGGCCGGCGCAGCACCTTTCGGTCGTAGACGACGTGCACGTTCAGGATGGGCGCGCATGCGATGTCGAGCAGCAGGTCCGGTTCGTCCAGCGCGCCCGCGGGCAGCAGGCCGTGGGTCTCGGTCTGCGGCACGGCCAGTACGACGGCGTCGGCGGTGATCCGCTCCCCCACCGTCTCGACGTTCCAGCGGCCGTCCTCGGTGCGGGTGAGGGTGCCGGCCTTGGCGCGCAGTTCGGTGCGGACGCCCGCGGTGTCCAGGGCCTTGCGGGCGAGGGTGTCGTGGAGCTCGCCGAGCGGCACGGTGGCCCAGCCGATGTCGGCGGCGCCGGGCTCGGAGAGCAGGCCGGTCTTGAAGACCTTCGCCGCGAGCGCCATGGAGGCGTTCGGTGCGGTGGCGTTCAGCGTGGCGACGCCGACGAGGTCCCAGAGCGCCTCGATGGTGCGCTCCGACTGACCGTGCCGGAGAAGCCAGGTGGCGAAGTCGACGCGGTCGAGCTCCGGGTCGGCGGGGTCGAGGCGGCCGAGCGCGAGGGCGGCGCGGCCCACGCCCGCCTTCTCGGCGAGGGAGAGGTGCGGATAGGCGGCGAGGCCGCCGGCGAGGTGCAGCGGTACGGGCAGGCCGGTGCGGCGCAGCCGTCCCAGGCGCGGTCCGGCGGCCCGGCCGACGTCCAGCACGGGCACGTCGAGGCGGTCCTGGAGCGGGGCCAGGTGGGCGGCGTCGATCCGGTCGAGGAGCCAGCGGTAGGCGGTGCAGCAGCGCAGGTAGACGTGCTGGCCGTTGTCGACGGTGAGGT
The DNA here is from genome assembly GCF_000721175.1 of Streptomyces anulatus. Lineage (GTDB taxonomy): Bacteria > Actinomycetota > Actinomycetes > Streptomycetales > Streptomycetaceae > Streptomyces > Streptomyces anulatus_C. The sequence goes on along the minus strand of NZ_JOEZ01000018.1, from coordinate 44,923 downwards.
CGCCGCGCTGGAAGGAGAAGGCGAGGCCGCCGAGGCGGGGCCGTCCTTCCAGGAGGGTCACGTCGAGTCCGGCGTCGGCGAGGCGGAGCGCCGCCGTGACGCCGGCGAGACCGCCGCCGACGACGACGGCGACGGGGCGCGGGGTCTCGTCGCTCATGCGTGCCCCTCCCGCCGGGTCGTGGCCGTCTGCCGGGTCCTCATCCTGGAGATCGTCGCAGTCAGTGACGCATCGGGCCACCGGAGGGTTGCCCGGGGGCCGGAGGTGCGAGGACGCATCAGGCTCGCCCCCTGGCGGTGAGCCGCGAGATGTGGCGGGCGTCCAGTCCGGACAGGCCGCGCACCGCGACGTAGGCCTTCTCGTGGCCGGGCAGCGAGACCCGCCCGCGCAGGACGGCCTCGGGGTCGCGCTCGATCCGGTCGAGAAGGCGGCGATAGATTCCGGCCATCGCCGCGACGCAGGCGCCGCTGCGGCGGTCGAGCATCGGCAGCAGTCGGTAGCCCTCGGCGAACAGGGCGCGGGCCCGGCGCACCTCGAAGTGGATGAGGCCCGCGAAGTCGGAGCCGGGGGGCGGGGTGGTCCGGTGGAAGCCGGCCGAGCAGCCGAATTTGGCCAGGTCGTCGGCCGGCAGGTAGGTACGCCCGTTGCCGGCGTCCTCGCGGACGTCGCGCAGGATGTTGGTGAGCTGGAGGGCGAGGCCGAGGGTGTCGGCGTACTCCGCGGCGCGCTCGGCCCCCCGGGCGCCCGGCGCGGTTCCGAAGACGCCGAGGCTGAGGCGTCCGATGGCTCCGGCGACGCACCGGCAGTAGGACTTGAGGTCGTCCCAGGTCTCGTAGGTCGCGCCCCGGACGTCCATCAGGACGCCGTCGATCAGCTCGTCGAGCCCGCCGAGCGGGAGCGGGAAGCGGTGGGAGGCGTCCGAGAGCGCGACGGCCACCGGGTCGGTGTCGTCCTCGTCGACCGCGTCCTTCCGGACCCGGTCGAGCAGCTCGCGGGTGTTCTCCAGCCGGGCCCGCTTGGTCTCCGGGTCCAGTTCCCCGTCGCCGATGTCGTCGACCCGACGGGAGAAGGCGTACAGCGCCGACATGGCCTGCCGCTTCTCGTACGGCAGCAGTCGGATGCCGTAGGCGAAGTTACGGGCCTGCTGTCCGGTGACGGCCTCGCAGTAACTGTATGCGGCCTGCACCGGCGGCGACATGTACGTCGTCTGTCCCTCCACGGTCCGGCTCACCTCTCTCCACGCGCTCTTCGCAAGACGATTCCCACTTCGCGCAGCAGGCTGGGCTTGGTGGGCTTGGGCGGTCCGGGCAGTACGTCGAACCCGGCGGCCGAGATCGCCGTGAGCGCGCTGCGCCCGCCCCCGACGAATCCGGCGAGGAGCAGCTTGAGCCTGCCGTCGACGCTGCCCACCAGCGGGGGGCCCTCGTTCAGCAGCTCGCTCGCGCGCTGGGCCTCGTACGCGATCAGGGCGCGCACGGAGGCCCCGGCGGACGGCGCGGCCAGGTCGGTCTCGGTGACCCGGAAGCGTTCCATGTCCTCGGCGGGCAGATAGATCCGGTCGCGTGCCAGGTCCTCGGCCACGTCCTGCAGGTGCTCGACGATCTGGAGCGCGGTGCAGACCGCGTCGGAGCGGCGGATGCGTTCCGGGCTCGCGGTGCCGGTGAGGGCGAGGACCAGGCGGCCGACCGGGTTCGCCGAGAGCTCGCAGTAGGCGGCGAGCTCGGCGTAGGTGCCGTAGCGGCGGATCTTCTGGTCCTGGCGGTTGGCCTCGATCAGGCCGAGGAAGGGTTCGGGGGTGAGCGCGCGGCGCCGCACGGTGGGGCACAGGTTGCGCAGCAGCGGGTGGTGCGGCTCCTCGCCGGTGGTGGCGAAGACCCGGTGGAGGTCGGTCTCGAAGGCGTCGAGCATGGCGAGGCGGTCGTCGCTCCGCTCCGGCTCCAGACCGAGGTGGCGGGCGTCCGCGCCGCCGGGCGCGAGGTCGCCGTCGCCGATGTCGTCGACGAGCCGGGCGAAGCCGTAGACCGCCATCAGGTCGTCACGCCAGGCGCGGGGCAGGAAGAAGGGCGCCACGGGGAAGTTCTCGTCCGCGGCCTTGCCGAGAGTGGCGTCACCGATGCGCGCCTCGGGGGTCGGCGTCACTGCCGACCGCCCGGCGCGGGGACGGCGAAACCACGTCGGAGCTGGAGATCTTCCGTCATTGCCGTCACATCTCCCGTTCTACACTGCTGATCCAAAACAACCCTTTTCGGACACGCCGCTCGACCTTCCGAGTGCACTGCGGCAGAGCGGGCGGTGCCGGGGCGTATCGCCCTACTTGCCATGAATCGGCACCGCTACAGCTTACGTTGTACAGCTCACAGGGGGACCGGCCGGGTGGAGCGCCCGCCGCCGCTTCCCGGCCGTGCCCGTCAACCTTCCCCGCGCACGACGGAATTGACGTCATCCGCCGGGAGGAGATCGACCCCGGGCCCTACTGCGGAGGGCCTGCCCGGCGGCGGGCACCGGACGGCCCCCGCCGGACCGGTCCGGCGGGGGCCGCGTCGAACGCTCGGGCTACTTGCCCGTTTCGCGCTCGTACGCCTTGAGGACTTCCTCGGTGGGGCCGTCCATCAGGAGCTCGCCCTTCTCCAGCCAGAGCGCACGGTCGCAGGTGTCCCTGATCGACTTGTTGTTGTGGCTGACCAGGAAGACGGTGCCCGCCTCCTTGCGCAGCTCACGGATCCGCTCCTCGGAGCGGACCCGGAACTTGCGGTCACCGGTGGCCAGCGCCTCGTCGATCATGAGGACGTCGTGGTTCTTGGCTGCGGCGATCGAGAAGCGCAGCCGCGCCGCCATGCCGGAGGAGTACGTCCGCATCGGCAGGGTGATGAAGTCGCCCTTCTCGTTGATCCCGGAGAACTCCACGATCTCCTGGTAGCGCTCGCGGATCTCGTCCCGGCTCATGCCCATCGCCAGACCGCCGAGCACGACGTTGCGCTCGCCGGTCAGATCGCTCATCAGCGCCGCGTTCACACCGAGCAGCGAGGGCTGACCGTCCGTGTACACATGGCCGGATTCGGTCGGCAGCAGACCCGCGATGGCCCGCAGCAGCGTCGACTTGCCGGAGCCGTTGGTACCGATCAGGCCGATGGCCTCGCCGCGGTAGGCGGTGAAGGAGACACCGCGGACGGCGTGCACCTTCCGGACGCCGCGCGGCTCGCCCTTGCCCCGCCGCATCATGCGGCTCAGCGCGGCGGTGGCACTGCCCCTGCCGCCGCCCGTGCCGTTGACCCGGTACACGATGTGCACGTCGTCGGCGATCACCGTGGGGATGCGCCCCTGTGCGTTGCCCTCAGCCACGGCCGTACCGTTCCTCTGCCTTCCAGAAGTACACGAATCCCACGACGCCCAGCAGCACGGCCCAGCCCAGGCCGACGGCCCAGACGTGGTCCGGCAGGTTCTCGGAGCCGTATCCGTCGATCAGGGCGAAGCGGACCAGGTCCATGTAGACCGCCGCCGGGTTGTACTGGAGCACGTCGGCGATCCAGGCCGGCTTGTCCTTGAGCATCACCGGGATGGAGAACATGACGCCCGAGGCGTACATCCAGGTCCGCATGACGAACGGCATCAGCTGCGCGAGGTCGGGGGTCTTGGAGCCGAGCCGCGCCATGACGAGGGCCAGGCCCGTGTTGAAGAAGAACTGGAGGATCAGGGCGGGGATCACCAGGAGCCACGACAGCGAGGGGTAGCTGCCGAAGATGACGGCGACCGCGACCAGCACGATCATCGAGAACAACAGCTGCTGGAGCTGCTGGAGCGAGAACGAGATGGGCAGCGAGGCCCGGGGGAAGTGGAGGGCCCGGACCAGTCCGAGGTTGCCGGAGATCGCGCGGACGCCCGCCATCACCGAGCTCTGGGTGAAGGTGAAGACGAAGACGCCGGTGACCAGGAACGGCACGAAGACGTCGTGGGGAATCCCCTCCCTGGTCCCCAGGATCAGCCCGAAGATCAGGTAATAGACCGCGGCGTTCAGCAGGGGCGTGACCACTTGCCACAGCTGGCCCAGTTTGGCCTGGCTGTACTGCGCGGTCAGCTTCGCCCGGGAGAAGGCCAGGATGAAGTGGCGTCGGCCCCAGAGCTGTCGCATGTACGCGAACAGCCCCGGCCGGGCGCCGCTCACGGTCAGGCCGTACTTAGCGGCCAGCTGGGCCGCGCCGAGGCCCTCGTCGGCGGACGGCGGGGTCCCGAGGGCTACCCCACCGTCGTGGGTCGTGTCACTCACAAGTTGAAACTCTCGTCTTCACGCGCAGCCAGTCGCGGGCGCGGCTCAGGCGGACAGGTCCCGGAAAGAAAATACGCCTCATGCTCTCAGAGGAAAGCCTCTCAGATGACCGGAGGTCGGCCCAGCCTCGTCAGCCGCCACACCGTACGCCACTTCATCGGGCGACGAGGTCCGCAGGGGGTCGCCCATCCTTCCCGGAATCCGCCGAACCATGCCTTCAGCGCGGGCGCGGACGGGCGCCTGACCAGGGTCAGCAGCAGCCAGACCCCCAGGTAGAGGGGGACCAGCGGGGCGGGCAGGTTACGGCGGGCGAGCCAGACCCGGTTGCGGGCGACCATGCGGTGGTAGACAGCGTGCCGGGACGGGGCGGTGGTGGGGTGGTTCAGCACCATGTCCGCGCGGTAGTCGATCATCCACCCCGCGTCCAGCGCCCGCCAGGCCAGGTCCGTCTCCTCGTGGGCGTAGAAGAAGTCCCCCGGCAGCGGGCCCACCTCGGCGATGACCCGGGTGCGTACGGCGTTGGCGCCGCCGAGGAACGTCGTCACGCGCGAGGAGCGCATCGGGTCCGCGGCCCGCAGCCGGGGCACGTGCCGCCGCTGGGTGGCGCCGGTGTCCGGGTCGGCGATCCGGAAGGTGACGATCCCGAGCTTCGGGTCCGCCGTGAACGCCCGCCGGCACAGCTCGGCGGTGTCCCGGTTCGGCAGCAGCCCGTCGTCGTCCAGGAAGAGCAGGGCGTCCACGTCCGCCCCGCAGGGGCCGAACGCCTCGATGCCGGCGTTGCGGCCGCCGGGGATGCCCAGGTTCTCGGGCAGTTCCACCGTCCGCACCCCGGCGGGCACGTCGGGGACCGGGGCGCCGTTGCCGACCACCACGACCTCGATCCGGTCACCGTGCTGGGCGGTGACCGAATCGAGGAGGGCGCGGAGCTCGTCCGGGCGGTTGCCCATGGTGATGATCACCGCGCCCAGTTTCATGGGAGGGGTCACTTCAGCCTGCTGGACGCCAGGACGGACACCAGGTGCAGCAGGGTCTGCAGCAGCGCGATGCCGGCCATGACCGCCACGGTCAGGCGGGTGTAGAAGAGGTCGCCCCCGATCGCGTCGACGACGGCCACCACGAGGATCACCAGCGAGGCCTCGATGCCGAGGATCAGCCGGTGGAACCTGAGCGCTCCGGCCGCCCGGCGGGCCAGCGCCATGCCGGAGGAGCGCGGCTCGGACGCCGCCTCCTTGACCGGCGGCAGCCCGCCCTGGTGGCGGGCCACGCCCACCAGGTCCGTCTCGGCCTTGATGAGGATCGCGCCGAGCGCGGCGAGGGTGCCGAGGAAGGCCCAGAGCCAGTCGATCCGGCCCTCGCCCCAGATGTCGGCGGCGCGCAGGCCGAGGCCGACGAGCACCGCCGCGTCGCACAGGTAGGCCGCGACCCGGTCCAGGTAGACCCCGCTGAGCGAGTACTGCTTCTTCCAGCGGGCCAGCTCGCCGTCCACGCAGTCGAACAGCAGGTAGAGCTGGACCATCAGCACACCGAGCACGGCGCCCCAGATGCCCGGCACCAGCAGCGCCGGGGCCGCGAGGGCACCGGCCAGCGTCATCACGTACGTGACCTGGTTCGGCGTCACCCGGGTGTTGACCAGGTAGCGGTCCACGCGCAGCGAGACCTCACGCATGTACATGCGCCCGGCCCAGTGCTCGCCGCTGCGCCGGTCCTTCACGCCCGGGGGGTGGACGACCGGACGGAGTTCAGCTACTGATGGTCGTCGCATAGTCGGCGTACGCGTCCCTGATCTGGTCGGTGGACAGGTTGAGGTGCTCCAGGACCGTGAAGCGTCCCGGGCGCGTCTGCGGCGCGTAGTCGACGGCTTTCACGAACTCGTCGACGGTGAACCCGATCTCCTCCGGCAGGACCGGCAGACCGTGGCGGCGCAGTATCGATGCCATCAGGAGGGACTCCTGGCGGGCACCGCGCAGATGCATGGCGAAGCAGGCGCCGAGGCCGACCTGCTCGCCGTGGCTGGCCGCGCGCTGGGGGTAGAGCAGGTCGAAGGCGTGGTTGATCTCGTGGCAGGCGCCGGACGCCGGACGCGAGTCGCCCGCGACCGACATCGAGATGCCGGTGAGCACGAGCCCCTCGGCCAGCACCTTCAGGAAGGCGTCGTCGCCGACCCCGCCGGGGTGGCGCAGCACGGCCTCGCCCGCCTGGCGGGCCATCGCGGCCGCCAGACCGTCGATCTCCTCGCCGTTGACCTCGTGGGCCAGCTCCCAGTCGGCGACGCAGGAGATGTTCGAGATCGCGTCGCCGATGCCGGAACGGACGTAACGGGCGGGCGCCTCACGGATCACGTCGAGGTCGATGACCACGGCGATCGGAGTGGGGACCCCGTAGGAGCCGCGCCCGTTGTCGTTGTCGAGCGTGGCGACCGGCGAGCACAGGCCGTCGTGCGAGAGGTTCGTCGCGACGGCGACCATGGGCAGTCCGACCCGCGCCGCGGCGTACTTCGTCACGTCGATGATCTTGCCGCCGCCGAGGCCGACGACGGCGTCGTACCGATTGCCCTTGATGCCGTCGGCGAGCTTCACCGCGGAGTCGATCGTGCCGTCGGAGACCGGATACCAGTCGGCACCCGGCAGGACCGGGGCGAGCCTCTCCCGCAGGGCGCGCCCGGAGCCGTCGCTGATCGCGATGGCGAGCTTGCCCGAGGAGGAGATCCGCTGATCGGCCAGGAGACCCGCCAGATCGTCCATGGCGCCGCGCCGGATGTCGACGACGACCGGGGACGGAATGAGCCGGGTCAGTACTGGCACGCGATCTCACGGCCCTTCTTGAGGTCGTCGTGGTTGTCGATCTCGACCCAGGTCACTGTGCCGATGGGGGCCACGTCGACGGTGAAGCCGCGGTTCACGAGCTCCTGGTAGCCGTCCTCGTAGTAGAGGTCGGGGTCGCGCTCGAAGGTGGTCTTCAGCGCGTCCGCCAGCTCCTCGGCGGCCTCGGGCTCGATGAGGGTGACGCCGATGTACTCACCGGTCGCGGTGGCCGGGTCCATCAGCTTGGTGATGTGCTGGACGCCCTTGCCCTCCGCGGTGATGACCTTCATCTCCTCGTCGGCGAGGTTCTTCTCGGTGTCCAGGGCGAGGATGATCTTCTGGCCCCGGCCGCGGGCGTCCAGGAGGGTCTTCTCGACGGAGACCGGGTGCACGGTGTCGCCGTTGGCGAGGATCACCCCGCGCTTGATGACGTCACGGGCGCACCACAGGGAGTAGGCGTTGTTCCACTCCTCGGCCTTGTCGTTGTCGATGAGCGTGAGGGTGAGGCCGTAGGTCGCCTCCAGCTCGGCCTTGCGGGCGTAGACGGCCTCCTTGCGGTAGCCGACGACGATCGCGACCTCGGTGAGTCCGACCTCCGCGAAGTTGGCGAGCGTGAGGTCGAGGACCGTCTTGTCGCCGTCGACAGGGACGAGCGCCTTGGGCAGCGTGTCCGTGTAGGGGCGCAGACGTCGTCCTGCACCGGCTGCCAGTACGAGGCCGATCATGCCAGTTCTCCTTCGTCGTGTACGGCGGGCGCCGAGGAGGACACCCAGAAGCGGATGGACTCCAGGAGCACCACCAGAGCCACGGCGACCGCGAGCGCGGTCAGGGCCGTGGTGAAACCTGAGGTGTGGGTGAGTACGGCGGCGAGGACGGCCACCAGCGCGGTACGGCCCTCGTGTCCACCGATCGTCCGCACCAGCCACTGGGGCGGCGCGCCGGTGCCGCCGCGGATGCGGTACACCGTGTCGTAGTGATGGTAGGCGACGGCCGAAACGAGCCCGAAGGCCGCCGGAACGGCGTGCGGCACGTCGCTGCGGACCGCCAGCACGAGGATCGTGACGTACTCCGCGGCCCGGAAGAACGGCGGCACCAGCCAGTCGAGCGCACCCTTGAGCGGGCGGGCGACGGCGAGCCCGGAGAGCAGGACGTACACGGCCGCCGCGGCGACGGTGAGCCGACTGCCGTACGGGAGGAAGAGGGCCCCGCCGACCATGACGAGCGTCGCGAGCAGGGCGACGGCCGGGGCCGTGAAAGCGCCCCGGAGCCCGGGGACGACCGCCGCGACGCCCTGGGCGAGGGGGCCGGAGTCGGCGAGGTCCGCGAGGGCCCGCGCGGCCCGGTCGGTGCGGCTGGCCCTGCGGGTCAGCGAGCGCAGCAGGCGGCCCGCCGTGGTGTAGCAGGCGGCCAGGGAGCAGCCGACGAGCAGGGCGTAGAAGACGATGCGCGGGGTGGTGAGTGCGGTGAGCACCGCGATCATGGCCCAGCGTTCGCCGATCGGCAGCACGATCATCCGGCGCACCCAGACCGTCCAGCCGACGTTGTCGAGCTTGTCGGAGAGGGCGGCGGTGGGGCTGGTGTTGGCGACCGCGTCGTGGTTGGCCTCGTTGAACGAGAAGTCCACGACATGGCGGCAGGCCTGGAGGACCATCGCGCCGAGCGCGAGGGCCCACACATCGTCGCTGTCACCGCCGCGTACGGCGCCGATGGCGAGGCCCGCGTAGTACGCGTACTCCTTGGCCCGGTCGAAGGTGGCGTCCAGCCAGGCGCCCATCGTGGAGTACTGCAGTGAGTAGCGGGCGAGCTGCCCGTCGGTGCAGTCCAGCACGAAGGAGACCAGGAGCAGGATCCCTGCGGCGACGTAACCGCCCCTGGTCCCGGTGGCCGCGCTGCCCGCCGCGATGAGCGCGGTGATCAGCGAGGCGGTGGTGACCTGGTTCGGGGTGAGGCCCCGGCGGGCGCACCAGCGGGCGATGTAGCGGGAGTAGGGGCTGATGCAGAAGGTGGTGAAGAAGCCGTCGTGGGCCTTCACCGCGCTGCGCAGCCGTACCGCCTCGTCGTCCACCTCGTCGCGGGCCGTCTCGGCGGCCGCCCGCTGTCCGGCGTCGGTGGGGACGGCGGCGGTGAGCGATCCGAGTTCGGGGCGCTTGACGGCGGTGCCCTCGGCCTCCAGCGCGACGGCGATGCGCCCGGGGACCGTCCGGTCCTCGGGCGCGGGGTCGGCCTCCGGATCGGCGACCGGGGCGCCCGCGCCGACCGCGGCGGTGGTGCGGTCCAGCGCGCGCAGCAGGGCGCCGCGTGCCTCGGGCCGGGCGGTGAGCGCACCGGGGACGGTGGCGGCTGGGAATCGCGGGTCGGTCAGTCCGAGCCGCAACGCGTGGACGTGGCCCACGAAACGCGGGTCGACGAGGGCGACCCGGCGGCCGGCCGGGACGGCGGCGAGGAGGGCTGCGGCGTCACCGGCGTCGACGGCGGTCTGCACATCGAAGCCCAGGGACCGCAGATCGTCCGCGAGCGACGACCCGGGTACCGGCGTACCGGTGAGGATGGCGGTCGACAGACGAACTCACTCCTTGGCACTGACGGGGGACGACACACGCCCGTACGGCCACGAGACGGGCCGGCGGCGTGTCGGCTGAGGCTATCCGATGAACGGAAGGCCGAGTTCACCACCCGTTTGCGCGCTGTTCGGGTGGACCTGCGAGCGCGGCCGCCGTTCGCGATCATCATCATCGATCGGGGGCCCGGCCCACAAACCGCGGGCCGGGCCCGGTGAGCATGACGAATAGGCTGACGGTCATGACATGGCTGATCACAGGCGGAGCGGGATACATCGGGGCACACGTGGCGCGGGCCATGGTGGCGGCGGGCGAGCGGGTCGTGGTGCTCGACGACCGCTCCAGCGGCATCGTGGACCGGCTGCCGGACGCCGTCACGCTGGTGGAGGGCTCGGCCTCCGACCGGGAACTGCTGGACCGGGTGCTGGCCGACCACGCGGTGAGCGGTGTGGTGCATCTCGCGGCCAAGAAGCAGGTCGGCGAGTCCGTGGAGAAGCCGCTGCTGTACTACCGGGAGAACGTCTCCGGGCTGGGCGTGCTGCTGGAGGCCGTGGTCGCGGCCGGGGTGCGGCGCTTCCTCTTCTCGTCATCGGCGGCCGTCTACGGGGTACCGGACGTCGAGCTGATCACCGAGGAGACGCCCTGCCTGCCGATCAACCCGTACGGCGAGACCAAACTCGCCGGGGAGTGGCTGGTGCGGGCCACCGGGAGCGCCCACGGGATCTCGACCGCCTGCCTGCGGTACTTCAACGTGGCGGGCGCCGCCGCGCCGGAGCTCGCGGACACCGGGGTCTTCAACATCGTCCCGATGATGTTCGAGCGCCTGACGCGCGGCGAGGCCCCGAGGATCTTCGGCGACGACTACCCGACGCCGGACGGCACCTGCATCCGTGACTACATCCATGTCGCCGACCTGGCGGAGGCGCATCTCGCCGTGGCGCGGCGGCTGGACGAGGGGGGCGCCGGCGACCTGACGCTGAACGTCGGCCGGGGCGAGGGCGTCTCGGTGCGGGAGCTGGCCGAGGTGATCGGCGAGGTGACGGGCCGCGGCCCGAAGCCGGTGGTCGAGCAGCGCCGGGCCGGTGACGCGCCGAAGGCGGTGGCGTCGGCCGCGCGGATCACCGAGGAGCTGGGCTGGACGGCGCGGCGCAGCGTGCGCGAGATGGTGGAGTCGGCCTGGGAGGGCTGGTGCCTGCGCCATCCCGAGGCCCGTTCGTGATCGGTCGCGGGTGGCGTCGGTGATCATGTCAGCGCCCTGACCTGCAGACCGTTTCCGCAGGTCAGGGCAGATGACAACGGTGTTCAGTGCCGTGTTGCCTCATACCCCCCACCCGTAGTTCACTGGCCGCGTCGGGCGGTATCGCACCGGCGCCGTCGCACGGACCTGGAGGCGTTTCGCATGGGGGCTGGCCACGATCACGGGCATACGCACGGCGGGCCGCCTCCGACCGGCACGGCGGCCGCCGCGTACCGGGGCAGGCTCCGGGTGGCCCTGGCGATCACGCTGAGCGTGATGGTCATGGAGATCGTCGGCGGGGTGCTCTCCGACTCGCTGGCCCTGATCGCGGACGCCGCCCATATGGCCACCGACGCCCTGGGGCTCGGGATGGCGTTGCTCGCCATCCACTTCGCCAACCGTCCGGCCGGCCCGAACCGCACCTTCGGCTTCGCCCGTGCGGAGATCCTGGCGGCGCTCGCGAACTGTCTGCTGCTTCTGGGGGTCGGCGGCTATCTGGTCTTCGAGGCGGTCGAGCGGTTCATCACCCCGGCCGAGACGAAGGGCGGTCTGGCCATCGCGTTCGCGGCCGTCGGTCTGGTGGCCAACGTCGTCTCCCTCTCCCTGCTGACGCGCGGACAGCAGGAGAGCCTCAATGTGCGGGGCGCCTATCTGGAGGTGCTGGCCGACACCCTCGGTTCGCTCGCCGTGATCATCTCGGCGGGCGTCATCATGGCGACCGGCTGGCAGCCCGCCGACCCGATCGCCTCCCTGGTGATCGGCCTGATGATCGTCCCCCGGACGGTGAAGCTGCTGCGGGAGACCCTGAACGTGCTCCTGGAGGCGGCGCCCAGGGGTGTGGACATGGCGGAGGTGCGGGCCCACATCACGGAGCTGCCCGGGGTCCTGGACGTCCACGACCTGCACGCCTGGACGATCACCTCGGGGATGCCGGTCCTCTCCGCACATGTGGTGGTGCGCCAGGAGATACTCGACTCGACAGGGTACGAGAAGGTGCTGCACGAACTGCAGGGCTGCCTCGGGGACCACTTCGACGTGGAGCACTGCACCTTCCAGCTGGAACCGAGCGGTCACGCGGAGCACGAGGCGCGTCTCTGCCACTGACGCGCGCCCCTGAACACCGGCCGAGGCGGTGCTAATGTGGGTTCGCCGAGACGTATCAGTCTCGCGGTGGAGCGGAGCCCGGTGTCACCGGGACCCTTTCGAGAGGAGCTGAGGTTGATGACGGTCGCGACGACGCCTTCCCGGCGCAGCAATCGGTCCTTCCTCATCTCCCGGGTTTCCGGCTAGGTCCACCTCTTCCCGGATCAGGTCGGAGCCCTCACACCCAAGGGTTCCCACGTTGACCGACCACATCGACGACGCCTCGCGCACCGAGGCGTTCTTCACCCTGCACCACCGTCTTCCCCGGCAGAGCCCCGGCTCCGACGCGACCACGCGCCGGCTGCTCGCTCTGGCCGGTCCGCTTCCCGACCGTCCGCGCGTCCTCGACCTGGGCTGCGGTCCGGGCCGTGCCGCGCTGCTGCTCGCCGCCGAGGCGGGCGCCGAGGTGACCGCGGTCGACCTCCACCAGCCGTTCCTGGACGAGCTGCGCGAGGCGGCCGGGGCCCGTGACCTCGACGACCGCGTCGTCACGGTCCGGGCCGACATGGGCGACCTCACCGGCCCCGCGTTCCCCGAGGGTTCCTTCGACCTGATCTGGGCCGAGGGGTCGGCGTACTGCATCGGGTTCGACACCGCCGTCCGCGACTGGCAGCGGCTGCTGGCACCGGGCGGCGCGATGATGATCTCCGAGTGCGTCTGGACCACGGACGCGCCGTCCGCCGGGGCGCGCGACTTCTGGGACCGCAACGGCTCCCTGCGCACCCTGCCGGAGACCACCGCGGCGGCCCTCGCCGCGGGCTGCACGGTCGGCGCCGTGCTGGTCCAGCCCGAGAGCGACTGGGACGAGTACTACGTGCCGCTCGCCGAGCGGGTCGGGAGCACCGACCCGGGCGCACCCGGTATGGAGTGGGCACTCGCGGCCACCCGCGAGGAGCTGGCCGTACGGCGGGAGCACGGCACGGAGTACGGCTACGCCGCGTATGTGCTGCGCCCGGCCGACCCCCGGTGGACCACCCGACCGGAGACACCGGCGGACCGTGCGGCCGTGCACGCGGTCAACGCCGCCGCGTTCCCGACCCGGGACGAGGCGGACCTCGTGGACGCCCTGCGGGCCGATGCCGAGGCCTGGCTGCCGGAGCTCGGCTACGTCGCCGAGGCCCCGGACGGGTCACTCGCGGCGTACGCGCTGCTGACCCGCTGCCGGGTCGGCGACGCCCCGGCCCTCGCGCTGGCCCCGGTGGCCACCGCTCCCGCGTACCAGCGGCAGGGTGCGGGGCAGGCCGTGGTGCGGGCGGTGCTGGACGCCGCCCGGGTGCGCGGTGAGGCGCTGGTGCTGGTGCTCGGTCATCCCGAGTACTACCCGCGCTTCGGTTGCGTACCGGCCTCGCGCTACGGGATCCGGCCAGGTTTCGAGGTGCCGGACGAGGCGATGATGGCCCTGGTACTGGACGATTCCGTCCCGGTTCCGGCGGGCATGATCCGTTATCCGGCGGCCTTCGGGGTCTGAGGACCCGTCCGTCCCGCCGCGTTCCCAGGGCGCGGCGGGACGGACATGCCCGGACCCGAAGTGCGGACAAGCGGCTTTTGTACGGCAGACTTGACCGGACTCCAGGGGCCCGGCGCACGAGGCCGGGGACCAAAGCGAAGGATGGGTATGCCGACCACACCAGCCACCGCGACGCACAGCTCGTCGAACGGCACCGCAGAAGCGATCATGCTCGAACTGGTCGACGAGAACGGCACCACCATCGGCACCGCGGAGAAGCTGGCGGCCCACCAGGCCCCCGGGCAGCTGCACCGCGCTTTCTCCGTGTTCCTCTTCGACGAGCAGGGGCGGCTCCTGCTCCAGCGCCGGGCACTCGGCAAGTACCACTCCCCCGGTGTCTGGTCGAACACCTGCTGCGGACACCCGTATCCCGGCGAGGCCCCGTTCGCGGCCGCTGCCCGGCGTACGTACGAGGAGCTGGGGCTCTCGCCCTCGTTGCTGGCCGAGGCGGGCACGGTCCGCTACAACCACCCGGACCCCGCGTCGGGTCTGGTGGAGCAGGAGTTCAACCACCTGTTCGTGGGAATGGCGCAGGAGGCGCTGAAGCCGGATGCCGAGGAGGTCGGGGAGACGGCCTTCGTGACGGCGGCGGAGCTGGCGGAGCTGGCGGAGCGGCACGCGCTGGCGCCGTTCTCGGCGTGGTTCATGACGGTGCTGGACGCGGCGCGGCCGGCGATCCGTGAGCTGACGGGTCCCTCGGCGGGCTGGTGACCCTCCGCCCGGTCGGGTACGGGGCGGTCAGAGCTGCGTCTTCAACGGCAGCGCCGCCCAGATGACCTTCCCGCCGCTCGCGGTGTGCTCGACGTCGCAGGTGCCGCCCGCCTCCGCGGTGACCACCTTGACCAGCAGCAGGCCCCGGCCGCCGGTCTGCGCGTAGTCCGTCTCCAGGGCGGTGGGGCGGTAGGGGTGGTTGTCCTCGACCGAGACTCTGACCCGGTCGGCGGCGATGGCCACCTCGACGGCCAGCTCGGGCGAGAGCAGCGCCGCGTGCTTGACGGCGTTGGTGACCAGTTCCGAGACGATCAGCAGGAGCCCCTGGAGGATGTCGTCCTCGACCGGCACGCCCTGCCGGCCGAGGAGATCGCGCACGGCGTGCCGGGCACTGGGCACGGACGCGTCCACGGCGGGGGCGGTGAAACGCCACACCCCCTCGTACGACACGGGGTCGGCGGGGGCACTCCCGAGGCTCTCCATCGTCCGGCACCAGCTCTCACTCGCACTGCACTGACCGTCGAGTAAAGAGTGTTGGGAGCGGCTTGGTCCGGACCGTGCCAGTGACCGGAAGTAGCCAGGTATCGGCGCTATTCGACCACACACGCACGCCTTTGCAGGTCCAGGGACTACTTCTGCTCTTCTTCTGGTGACGTGATCGGCTCGTCCGAGGCCGGGGCAGTTTCATCGAGCCGCTCCGAGACCATGCTGACGATGCGTCGGCCGCCGACGCCGATGGCGATCAGGCCGAGCCCGTCGAACAGCAGGGCCAACGAGAAGAAGAAGCCCAGAACATACAGACTGCTGTGCGGCCAGTCGAACAGCACCAGCAGTCCCAGCAGCAGGCCGAAGGCTCCCTGGAGCAGGGTCCAGCCCATCTGCGGTCCACGCACCACGACGCTGCCGACCAGCCGGAAGACCCCGCCGGTCAGGAAGAGCAGGGCGGCGAACATGGTCAGCGCCTCGGCCGTGCCCTCGGGGTGTTTGATGACGACGACACCCGCGGCGAGGTTGAGGGCCGCGACCACCACGCCCAGCCAGAAGTAGTTCGTGCCGCGCGACTCGATCGCGTGCAGCAGCCCGACCAGACCACCGACGAGCAGCAGCCAGCCGAAGAGCAGCATCGAGGTGAGGGTGGCGACGCCGGTGTAGACGAGGCCGATGACGCCCGCGATCACCAACAGCGTGCCGAGCAGCGCGAGCCAGCCGAAACTCCGGCTGAGCTTCCTGCCCTCGGCGGTGGGTCCGTTCATCGACAGCTCCTTACGGTGCGTGCCCGCTTCGCGACCCCTTCTTGATCATAGGTTCGAACCACCCGGATAGCATCCCGCCCATGGACCGTACGGAACCACGCCTGATCCCTTCCGTCGAGCGCGGCGTCGCCACCGTCGTGATCACGAACCCCGCCAAGCGCAACGCGATGACCGCCGCGATGTGGCGGAGCCTGCCGGAGCTGCTGGAGCGGCTGGCGGCCGACCCGGCGGTCCGCGTCCTGGTGCTGACCGGAGCCGGGGACACCTTCTGCGCCGGGGCCGACATCTCCACGCTGCGGGAGGGCGCGGACACCGCCCAGGGCCTGGCGGTGGCGGCCGAGGAGGCGCTCGCCGCGTTCCCCCGGCCGACGCTGGCCGCGGTGCGCGGCTACTGCGTGGGCGGCGGCAGTCAGCTGGCGGCCGCCTGCGATCTGCGGTTCGCGGAGGAGGGGGCCTCCTTCGGGGTCACCCCGGCCAAGCTCGGCATCGTCTACCCCGCCTCCTCGACGCGGCGGCTGGTCGCCCTCGTGGGGCCGGGCACGGCCAAGCACCTGCTGTTCTCCGGCGAGCTGATCGACACGGAACGGGCGCTGCGCACCGGCCTGGCCGACGAGGTGCTGCCCGCGGGCGGCCTGGACAAGCGGGTCGAGGAGTACGTACGGGTCCTGGCGTCCCGGTCCCTGCTCACGCAGGCCGCGGCGAAGGAGTTCGCCGCGGGCCGGACGGACCGGGACACCCACTGGGCCGGTGAGGCACGAGGCTGCGGTGACACGGCGGAGGGCGTCGCCGCCTTCCTGGAGCGGCGCGCGCCCCGGTTCACCTACACCACCGGGCCTACCGGGGCGGGTGATGTGGGGAACCACAGCCCTACCGGGTGATGTGACGGCTCCTGGCCCGCCACTCCTCGACCAGGGCCGCCGGGGCCTTCTCCGGTGAGCCGCAGTCGTAGGGCGGCTGCGGGTCGTACTCCGTGAGCAGCTGCACCGAGCGTGCCACGTCGTCGCCCGCGATCCGGCCGAGCAGGGTCAGCCCCATGTCGATGCCGGAGGACACCCCGGCGGCGGTGACGTACTTGCCGTCGAACACGACGCGCTCCCCGGTGGGCTCGACACCGAACTCCTTCAGCACCTGCAGCGCCAGCCAGTGCGAGGTGGCCCGCCTGCCCTTCAGGAGTCCGGCCGCCGCCAGCAGCAGCGAACCGGTGCAGACCGAGGTCGTCCAGGTGCTGGTGGCGTCGACGGAGCGGAGCCAGCCGAGCAGGGTCTCGTTCTCCATCTGGTCGCTCTGGCCGGGGCCGCCCGGCACGATCACCAGATCGGGCGACGGCACGTCGGCGAGCGTCTTCTCCGCGACGAGCGCGAGGCTCCCGCTGTCGTTGCGGACGGGTCCGGTCCGTGTCGCGACGAAGACGGTCTCGGCGCCGGGCGCGCGGCTGAGGATCTCGTAGGGGCCCACCGCGTCCAGGGCGGTGAAACGGTCGAAGAGCAGGATGGCGATCTGCACGGGAGCTGCCTCTCGGTTCGGTCGGTCGGGTGATGCGGTTCAGGTACCGGCGTGGGGGTGCGGCTCAGGTCACGGCCGCAGGGGTGCGGCTCAGGTCACGGCCGCAGGGGTGCGGCTCAGGTCACGGCCGCGGGGGTGCGGCTCAGGTCACGGCCGCGGGGGTGCGGCTCAGGTCACGGCCGCGGGGGTGCGGCTCAGGTCACGGCCGCAGGGGTGCGGCTCAGGTCACGGCCGCGGGGGTGCGGTTCCAGTACCGGCCGCGGGGGTGCGGAAGCGGCGGCGGTATTCGGCCGGCGCCGTCGCGAGGCTCTTCACGAAGGCGCGGCGCATGGCCTCCGGGGTGCCGTAGCCACTGGCGCGGGCGATCCGCTCGACGCCGTCGGCGGTGTCCTCCAGGAGCCGGCGGGCGTGCTCCAGGCGGATGCGCTCGACGTAGCGCCCCGGGGTCGTTCCGGTCTCGGCACGGAACGCGCGGGCGAAGTGCCGGGGCGAGAGCCGGGCGCGGGCCGCGAGGGCGTCGACCCCGAGGTCGGCGTCGGGATGCTGGGTGATCCAGTGCTGGACCTCGCGCAGCGGTTCGCGCTGTGCGGTCTGGGCGCTGAGCTGGGCGCTGAACTGGGCCTGGTTGCCGGGGCGGCGCAGGAACACCACGAGGTGCCGGGCGATGTTCAGCGCGAGGTCCCGCCCGTGGTCCTCCTCGACAAGCGCGAGGGCCAGGTCGATGCCCGCGGTGACGCCCGCCGAGGTGGCCAGCCTGCCGTCCCGTACGAAGATCGGTTCGGGGTCGACGCGGACAGCCGGGTGGTCGCGGGCCAGCCGCTCGCAGTAGTTCCAGTGGGTGGTGACCCGGTGTCCGTCCAGCAGACCCGCCTCGGCGAGCAGCAGCGCCCCGGTGCACACGGAGACCAGCCGCTCCGCCCGCGGCGCGTGCTCCCGCAGCCAGCCGGTGAGCTCCGGGTGCGAGCCCCGGGTGCCCTGCCCGCCGGGCACCAGCAGCGTGTGCGGTACGGGTGCGTCGGCCAGGCTGCTGTCAGGCACCAGGGTCAGGCCGCAGGTGGACCGGACGGGGGCGCCGTCGAGCGAGGCGGTCCGCAGGTCGTAGGAGACCCCGGGCGCCCGGGAGGCGCCCGCGAAGACCTCCATCGGGCCGCTCACGTCGAGGCTCTGGACGCCGTCGAAGAGGACGACGAGCACGGTTCGCTGCTTCACGTCCGCCATCCTGGGCGGTGTACGGCGATGGCCGCAATGACGGGTACCCCACCTTTCCTGCCATCGGTCTGCTGCGGATCCGGCCTGGACCCCTCCTGGACCCCGCCTGGACCCAGCCTGGACCCCGCCTGGGTCCGGCCTGGGTCCGCTCTGGAGGTGCGCCCTTCTCCCGGGGGGTTCCCTGCCGTACCGACCAGTCGGTAACGTGACTGTATGAGTACTCTCCCGGCCCGCGCGGAGCGCCGCTGCCACAACGCCGTCAACCCGCTGCACTCGTGTGTCTTCTTCTCCCCCGACCTGGGTGCGGAGATGGCGAAGATCGGCATCGAGGACCAGAGCGCCGCCTACTTCGCGACCCGGGCCGCCGCGCTCGGCGCGGTGGGGGCGGGGACCGTCGGCGCCACCTTCTACAACTTCAACCCCGTGCTGGTGGCCCGCCATGTGCCCGCCGTCTGGGAGACCGCCTCGCCCGACGTGGTCCTCGGGGCCCGGCTGCGGGCGGCGGACGCGACGCTGCGACGGCTGCTCGGCGAGGAGATCATCGCCTCCGACGCGATGGCGGAGGCGGCCCGGCTCGCGCTGCGCGCCACCGAGGCCTGCACCCCGCACGCCCGCCCGCTGTACGCCGCGCACGCGGATCTGCCGGTGCCCGAGGAGCCGCACCTGGCGTTCTGGCACGCGGCGACCCTGTTGCGCGAACACCGGGGCGACGCACATCTCGCCGCCCTGCTCGCCGCCGGTCTGGACCCGCTGGAGTCCCTCGTCAGCCACACCGCGACCGGCAAGGGCATGGCGATCCGCTGGATCCTGTCCTCCCGTGGCTGGCGCCGCACCGAATGGGAGGCGGCGTGCGACCGGCTGCGGAAGCGCGGGCTGCTGGACGGCGGCGAGGAGTTGGCGCTGACCGAAGCCGGCACGGCGCTGCGCGCGGAGGTCGAGGAGGCGACGGACCGCATGGACACCGCCCCGTACGAACACCTGGGCGCGGAGGGCGTGGAGCGGCTCACCGAACTGGGGCGCGGCTTCCTCTTCACGGCCGCCGCCGCAGGCGCGTTCCCCGCCTCGGCGACCGGCCGGGACTGACGCCGAACCGCCCGGAGCCCTCGCACGCGGTGCCGGGGCTCCGGGCGTGTTCGTCGAGGTCACGCGACACGGCCCCGGGCCACGCGGCACAATGCAGGCCAGGGGGGATGCCCCCCGGCAAGCAAGAACGTGCTCATCGCGACACGAGCACGGCCAGCACAGCCAGTACGAGAAGGCGAGTCGGGAAAACCGTGACGACGTCCATCGAAGGCAGGATCGCCGAGGAGCTCGGCGTACGTGAGCGACAGGTCAGGGCCGCCGTCGAGCTGCTCGACGGCGGATCGACCGTGCCGTTCATCGCGCGCTACCGCAAGGAGGCGACCGAATCCCTCGACGATGCGCAGTTGCGCACGCTGGAGGAACGGCTGCGCTACCTGCGGGAGCTGGAGGAGCGGCGCACGTCGATCCTCGAATCCGTGACGGAACAGGGCAAGCTCGACGCGGCGTTGGAGGCGAGCATCCGGGCCGCCGAGACCAAGGCGCGCTTGGAGGACATCTACCTGCCGTTCAAGCCGAAGCGGCGGACGAAGGCGCAGATCGCCCGGGAGGCGGGTCTCGAACCGCTGGCGGACGGCCTGCTCGGCGACCCGTCGGCCGATCCGCTCGCAGCGGCCGCCGCGTTCGTGGACGGTGACAAGGGTGTCGCGGACGCGGCCGCCGCGCTGGACGGCGCCCGGTCGATCCTCACCGAGCGGTTCTCCGAGGACGCCGACCTCACCGGCGAGCTGCGCGAACGCATGTGGACGCGCGGCCGGCTGGCGGCGAAGGTGCGGGAGGGCCAGGAGGAGGCGGGCGCGAAGTTCGCCGACTACTTCGACTTCGCGGAGCCGTTCACCGCGCTGCCCTCGCACCGGGTGCTCGCGATGCTGCGCGGTGAGAAGGAGAACGTCCTCGACCTGGTCCTGGAGCCGGAGGAGCCGGAGGCCGCCGAGCGGCCGGGCCCGTCCGTTTACGAGAACATGATCGCCCGCCGCTTCGGGATCGCCGACCGGGGCCGCCCGGGCGACAAGTGGCTCGGCGACACCGTGCGTTGGGCGTGGCGGACCCGGATCCAGGTGCACCTGGGCATCGATCTGCGGCTGCGGCTGCGCACGGCGGCGGAGGACGAGGCGGTGCGGGTCTTCGCCTCGAACCTGCGCGATCTGCTGCTCGCCGCCCCGGCCGGCACGCGCGCCACGCTGGGCCTGGACCCCGGTTTCCGTACGGGGGTGAAGGTCGCGGTCGTCGACGCGACCGGCAAGGTGGTGGCCACCGATGTGATCCACCCGCACGTGCCCGCGAACAAGTGGGACCAGGCGCTGGCGAAGCTCGCGCACCTCGCGAAGGAGCACGCGGTCGACCTGATCGCGATCGGCAACGGCACCGCGTCCCGCGAGACGGACAAGCTGGCCGGTGAACTGATCGACAAGCACCCGGAGTTGCAGCTCACCAAGGTGATGGTCTCGGAGGCGGGCGCTTCGGTGTACTCCGCCTCCGCGTTCGCCTCGCAGGAACTGCCCGACATGGACGTGTCGTTGCGCGGTGCCGTCTCCATCGCGCGGCGGCTCCAGGACCCGCTGGCCGAGCTGGTGAAGATCGACCCGAAGTCGATCGGCGTCGGCCAGTACCAGCACGACCTGTCCGAGGTGAAGCTGTCCCGTTCGCTGGACGCGGTCGTCGAGGACTGTGTGAACGGCGTCGGCGTGGACGTCAACACCGCCTCCGCACCGCTGCTTTCACGCGTCTCGGGGATCAGCTCGGGGCTCGCCGAGAACATCGTGGCGCACCGGGACACCAACGGCCCCTTCCGGTCCCGCAAGGCCCTCAAGGACGTGGCGCGGCTCGGCCCGAAGGCGTACGAGCAGTGCGCGGGCTTCCTGCGGATCCGGGGCGGCGACGACCCGCTGGACGGCTCCAGCGTGCACCCCGAGGCCTACCCGGTGGTGCGGCGGATGGGGAAGACGGCCGGCGGCGAGGTGGCCTCGCTGATCGGTAACGCGGAGGCGCTGCGGTCGCTGCGCGCGGCGGACTTCGTGGACGACATGTTCGGGCTGCCGACGGTGACGGACATCCTCAAGGAGCTGGAGAAGCCGGGGCGCGACCCGCGACCGGCGTTCCGCACCGCGACCTTCAAGGAGGGCGTCGAGAAGCTCGGCGACCTGGAGCCCGGCATGGTGCTGGAGGGCGTCGTGACGAACGTGGCCGCGTTCGGCGCTTTCGTCGACATCGGCGTGCACCAGGACGGCCTGGTGCACGTCTCGGCGCTGTCGAAGACGTTCGTGAAGGACCCGCGGGACGTCGTGAAGCCCGGCGACATCGTGAAGGTCAAGGTCATGGACGTCGATGTACCGCGCAAGCGGATCTCGTTGACGCTGCGGCTGGACGACGAGCCCGGTGCGGCCGGCGGTTCCGGCGGCGGGCAGCAGGGCCGCGGCGAGCGGGGCGGCCGTCCCCCGAAGCAGCGCCAGGGGCAGGGTCAGGGCCGGCCGTCCGGTGGAGGTCAGGGCGGCGGCCGGGACCGGCGTGGCGGTGGCGGTGCGTCCCGGCAGGGCCAGGGGGCCCCGGCTCCGGCGAACAGCGCGATGGCGGACGCACTGCGGCGGGCCGGGCTGACCGACCCGAAGCAGGGCGGTGGCCGGGGGCGCTGAACGAAGCGGGTGGGGCGGGTCGCCGCGTGCGGCCCGCCCCACTCCCGCAACTCCGCTCAGACTTCCTTGACCTGGCCGTCGGCCACCTCGATGCGGCGGGTCGTCCTGACCGCCTCCAGCATCCGACGGTCGTGCGTGACCAGCAGCAGGGTGCCCGTGTACGTCTCCAGGGCCGCTTCGAGCTGCTCGATGGCGGGCAGGTCGAGATGGTTCGTCGGCTCGTCGAGCACCAGGAGGTTGACGCCGCGGCCCTGGAGCAGGGCGAGGGCCGCACGGGTGCGTTCGCCCGGGGACAGGCTGGTTGCGGGGCGCATGACATGGTCGGCGCGGAGACCGAACTTGGCGAGCAGGGTACGGACCTCGGCCGGTTCCGTGTCGGGCACGGCCGCGCAGAACGCGTCCAGCAGCGACTGCGCGCCGAGGAACAGTCTGCGGGCCTGGTCCACCTCGCCGACGACGACGCCCGAACCGAGCGTGGCGTTCCCGGAGTCCAGCGGCAGCCGCTCCAACAGGGCGGCCAGCAAGGTGGACTTGCCCGCGCCGTTGGCCCCGGTGATGGCGACCCGGTCCGCCCAGTCGATCTGGAGCGAGGCGGGGCCGAAGGAGAAGTCACCGCGCACCACACGGGCCTCGCGCAGGGTCGCGACGACGGATCCGGAGCGCGGGGCGGAGGCGATCTCCATCCGCAGCTCCCACTCCTTGCGAGGCTCCTCGACGACGTCGAGACGCTCGATCATGCGCTGCGTCTGACGCGCCTTCGCGGCCTGCTTCTCGCTGGCCTCGCTGCGGGCGTTACGACCGAGCTTGTCGCCGTCGGTGGCCTTGCGGCGGGCGTTCTTGACGCCCTTGTCCATCCAGGAGCGCTGCATATGGCCGCGCGCTTCGAGGGACGCCTTCTTGTCGGCGTACTCCTCGAAGCCCTCCCGGGCATGCCGGCGGGCGGTCTCCCGCTCCTCCAGATAGGCCGCGTAGCCGCCGCCGTACAGGTTGATCTGCTGCTGGGCGAGGTCCAGTTCCAGCACCTTGGTGACCGTGCGCATGAGGAACTCGCGGTCGTGGCTGATGACGACGGTGCCCGCGCGCAGACCGGAAACGAAGCGCTCCAGGCGTTCCAGGCCGTCGAGGTCGAGGTCGTTGGTGGGCTCGTCGAGCAGGAAGACGTCGTAGCGGGAGAGGAGCAGCGAGGCGAGGCCGGCGCGGGCCGCCTGTCCGCCGGAGAGCGCGGTCATGGGCCGGTCGAGGCCCACGGTCAGCCCCAGCTCGGCGGCGACCTGCTCGGCCCGCTCCTCCAGGTCCGCGCCGCCGAGGGCGAGCCAGCGCTCCAGGGACTCGGAGTACGCGTCGTCCGCGCCGGGGGCGCCCGCGACCAGGGCCTCGGTGGCCTCGTCCATGGTGCGCTGGGCGTCGGCGACGCCGGTGCGGCGGGCCAGGAACGCGGCCACCGTCTCGCCGTCGCGGCGCTCGGGCTCCTGCGGGAGGTGGCCGACGGTGGCGGTGGGCGGGGAGAGCCGTAGCTCCCCCTCCTCCGGGCGGTCGAGCCCGGCGAGGAGGCGGAGCAGGGAGGATTTGCCCGCGCCGTTGACTCCGACGAGACCGATCACGTCACCGGGGGCGACGACGAGGTCGAGCCCGGCGAAGAGCGTGCGGTCGCCGTGTCCGGCGGCGAGGTCCTTGGCTACGAGGGTGGCAGTCATCAGGGTGCCGATTCTAGGGCCCTCCCGGCGGGCTCTGCCCTGGTGTGCCGCCCAGCGAGGGGGTGGTCGCCCTGCGCAACGACAGGGCGAAGGCGCAGCTGGTGACGGTGAGCACGACGACCGGCGGAGGGGGCAGCAGGAGGACGGACACCGCCAGGGCGGTCAGGGAGGCCGCGAGTGCGGTCCAGCCGAAGGCGGTACGGCGCCGGACGAGGGCGGGGGCGTGCCGGAGGGCGGCGAGGATCAGCAGGCCGCAGGTGACGCTGAGGAGCGCCATGGCGATGCTCATGCCGTTGAAGACGTCGAGGACCGTGCGTTCCAGACCCATCAGGGCGAACGTGGACTCCCGCATGGCCGTGTCGGCGTCACGCTGCTCCTGCGTCGGTGTGGCCGACGCCGCGACGACGGAGAGGATGAGGTGGCCGGTGCCCAGGAGGACGAAGCCGAGGGCGCCGACCGTGAAGGGCCGGACGGAGTCCCCCCGGGAGCGGGGACGGGAGGTGACCGCGGTGGTCATGGCTGCTCCTTGACATCGGTCGTGGCGTGGACTTCGCCGGGGGTGTGCGCCGGGGCGGGGGCGGGAGGGGGTTGCCAGCCGATGACCGTGTCCAGGGCCCTCGACGTGGCCGCCCGCGGCGTGGCTCGGACGGCGAGGTTCCGGATGGACGCGGCGAGGGGGTGGGAGAGCCGGGCGAGTTCACCGACGCGTCGGGAGCGGCGGCCGATGCGAGTGGTTCGACGGTGCCGGGCCTTCGTGTACGCGGCGAGCGCGGCCGGTACGTCGGTGTGGTGTGCGAGGAGGTGCGCCACGACGACCGCGTCCTCGATGGCCTGGCAGCCGCCCTGACCCATGTTGGGCGTCATCGCGTGGGCGGCGTCACCGAGCAGGGCCACCCGGCCCGCGTGGAACCGGGGCAGGGGCGGGGCCAGTTCGTAGAAGTCGTGGTGGAGTATGCCGACCGGGTCGGGGGCGTGCTGGTTCAGCCGGTCCAGCAGCGCGGGTATCGGATCGTGCCACGCGCCGAAGCGCCGGGTCAGTTCCGCGTGGTGGTCGGCCGGCCGGCCGCCAGGGCCGGTGACGGCGGTGGCGTAGACGTAGATCCGGCCGTCGACGAGAGGGACGACGCCGAACCGCTCACCCCGGCCCCAGGTTTCGGCCGCCTGCCGGGGAGGCGGGCCGGAGCGGGGCAGCACCGCTCGCCATCCGGCCTCACCGGCGTGACGCAGCCCGGGGTGCCGGGGGAAGAGCTGTCCGCGGAGCACGCTGCGCATGCCGTCGGCCGCCACCACGGCGTCGGCGCGCAGGTCGCCCGCCGACGTACGCACGACCACGACTCCCCCGGTGTCGTCCACACCGGTCACCGACACGCCGAGGCGTACGACGCCGGGCGGCAGGGCGCCGGCGAGGGCGTCGATCAGGAAGCCGCGGTGCACGGCGCGCGTGGCGGGCCCGTGGCGGGTGGGCACGGCAGCGCTGTCGGACCGGCTCAGCCACCTGCCGTCGGGTGTGCGCAGCCCGACGGGACCGGGCAGGGTGTCACCCGCCCACGCCTCGGGGCCCAGGCCGATCGAGTCCAGGGCACGCAGAGCGTTGGGGGCGAGCACGATGCCGGCGCCCACTCCCGTGAGGACGGGGGCCCTCTCGCAGACGGTCACGCGCCATCCGCGGCGGCTCAGGGCCACCGCCGCGGTCAGCCCCCCGATGCCGCCTCCGGTCACCACGGCATGACGGACATACATGTCGGCTGCCTCCCACCACTCACCCACGCGACAACCTCTACAGGTGTAGAGGCCGATGCTCCGCACTCTACACCTGTAGAGTGGAGGTGTGTCCCTCCCTGATCGCCGAGACCTGATCGCCGACGCCGCCATCAGCACCGTGGCGACGGCCGGGCTGCGCGGCCTGACCCATCGCGCGGTCGACGCCGCCGCGGAACTGCCGGCCGGCAGCACGTCGTACTACTTCCGCACGCGCAGCGCTCTGATCAGTGCCTGCTACCTCCGCCTTGCCGAACTGTCGGTCGCCGACGTGGACCGGTGGGAAGCGGACCACGGGCGCCCCGACCCGGACTCCGCCGCGGAGGCGCTGGCCGCACTGCTGCACCACTGGCTGACGGCGGAGCGGGACCGCCAGCTCGCCCGCTTCGAACTCAGCCTTGAGGCGACCCGTCGCCCGGAGCTGCGTGCCGACCTGGCGGCCGCCGGCCTCGCCGCACGGTCCAGGGCCGCCGCCCTGCTGGCGGCGCTCGGCGCGCCCCGTCCGGAATCGGCCGCGGACCTGCTCGTCGCCTGGACCGACGGCCTGTTGTACGACAGGCTCGCCGGCGCGACGGCCGCGACCCGCCCGGTGCCCGACGTGAGCGAACTGACCCCGGTCGTCCGCCGGATGCTCACCGCCGTACTGTCCACCTGACCGGCGCCCGCTCCTGTTCACCGGTCTCCTGCCACACCGGGGTTTCCCCGGGGTGCCGGGGAGACTGGCTGGTGTCCGTACGGCGGCGGGCGCGTACCGAGGTGACAGGAGTGACCGTGATGACGGATGCGATCGTGGTGGGCGGCGGAGTCATCGGCCTCACCACCGCTGTGACGCTGGCGGAGCGCGGGCTGCGGGTGCGGGTCTGGTCCCGCGACCCCGTCGGGGCGACGACCTCGGCGGTGGCGGGGGCATTGTGGTGGCCGTACCGGATCGAACCGGCCGAGCGGGTCGGCGCCTGGTCGCTGGAGACGCTGGCGGTGTACGAGCAGCTGGCTGCCGGGCCCGGGGCGACCGGCGTACGGCTGGTGGCGGGGGTGCACGGCGGCGGGCGGTTCGCGGCGCTGGGGGCCTGGGCGGCGGAGCTGAAGGGTGCGGTGGAGGTGGCCGAGGGGCTGCGGGTGACACTGCCGCTGCTGGACATGCCGGTCCACCTGGCGTGGCTGGAGCGGCGGCTGGTGGCGGCCGGGGGTGCGGTGGAGCTGCGGGCGGCGGCCGGGTTCGAGGAGGCGGCCGCGCAGAGCCCGGTGGTGGTGAACTGCACGGGGCTGGCGGCCCGCGAGCTGGTGCCCGACGCGGGGATGCGGCCGGTCCGGGGGCAGCTGGTCGTCGTGGAGAACCCGGGGATCGAGGAGTGGTTCGCCCGGGCGGATCCGGCCTCCGCCACGACGACGTACTTCTTCCCGCAGCCGGATGGTCTGGTGCTGGGCGGTACGGCCGAGGCGGACGACGAGCGCCGGGCCCCCGATCCGAGGACGGCGCGGGAGATCGTGGCGCGGTGCGCGCGGATCCGGCCGGAGATCGCGGGCGCCCGGGTGCTCGGGCACCGGGTGGGGCTGCGGCCCGCGCGGGAGGCCGGGGTGCGGATCGGGACGGCGCCGCTGCCGGGCGGCGGGCTGCTGGTGCACAACTACGGGCACGGCGGCGCGGGCGTCACCGTGGCCTGGGGGTGTGCTCGGGCGGCGGCGGCGCTGGTGGGCTGACCCGGGGCCGGCCGGCGGCACACAGCGGCCCGCGGCACCGGAGCCCGGGCCCGCGGCACCGGAGCCCGCGACCGGTCGACGGTCACGGGCTCCGGGAGGGGTTGCGCGGTACTACGGTTCCACGCTCAGCCGGAGGGGCGCTTCTCCGTGGCCGAGGAGCCCGATCCGGTGGCTTCGGGCCTGTGGCGTTCGTCCGTGATCGTCGTGGTCCCGGGGCCGATGCGGATCTCGAAGTCGCCGTCGTACTTGGCGTGCCCCTCGATCACCGCGGACTCGACCGCCTCCACACCGAACTCCTGCCGGACGATCTGCGGGTCCTTGCGCAGGTCCCTCATCAGGGCCACGCACATGCCGATCATGACGATGGTGAACGGGGCGGCGACCAGAATGGTGAGGTTCTGGAGCCCTTCGAGCGCGTTCTCCTTGCCGTCGCCGATGAGCAGCATGATCGCGGCCACGGCCCCGGTCACGACACCCCAGAAGATGACGACCCACTTGTTCGGTTCGAGTACGCCCTTCTGCGAGAGGGTGGCCATGACGATCGAGGCGGCGTCCGCGCCGGAGACGAAGAAGATGCCGACCAGGATCATCACCAGGAGGCTCGTCAGGGTGGCGATCGGGAACTCATGGAGGACGCCGAACAGCTGCGCCTCCGGGGTGTCGGCACCGGTGAGCTTCCCGGCCTCGTCCAGCTTCATGGCCGAGCCGCCGAAGACGGCGAACCAGATCAGGCTGACCGTGCTGGGCACCAGGATGACGCCGCCGACGAACTGACGGATCGTCCGGCCGCGGCTGATCCTGGCGATGAACATGCCGACGAAGGGCGTCCAGGAGATCCACCAGGCCCAGTAGAAGACCGTCCAGCTGCCGAGCCAGTCCGCCACGTCACCGCCCCCGGTCGCCTCGGTGCGTCCGGCGAGCTGCCCCAGGTCGGTGATGTACGCGCCGAGCGACGTGGGCACCAGGTCGAGCACGAAGATCGTGGGACCGGCGACGAAGACGAACAGGATGAGCAACAGGGCCAGCACCATGTTGATGTTGGACAGCCACTGGATGCCCTTCTCGACCCCGGAGACCGCCGAGGCCACGAAGCCCACGGTCAGCACGGCGATGACGGCGACCAGAAGTCCGGTGCCGGCCTTCTCCATCCAGTCCAGTTCCTGGATGCCGCTGCCGATCTGGAGCGCGCCGAGGCCCAGGGAGGCAGCCGAGCCGAACAGGGTGGCGAAGATGGCCAGGATGTCGATGACGCGGCCGACGCCGCCGTCCGCGCGCCGCTTGCCGATCAGCGGCTCGAAGACCGCGCTGATCGTCTGCCGCCTGCGCATCCGGTAGGCGCTGTAGGCGATGGCGAGCCCGACCACCGCGTAGATGGCCCAGGGGTGCAGCGTCCAGTGGAAGAGCGTGGTGGCCATCGCCGTCTGCATGGCCCCGGCCGAGTCGGCGGGATCGGTGCCCGGCGGCGGGGTACGGAAATGGGCGAGGGGTTCGGCCACGCCCCAGAACATCAGCCCGATACCCATGCCGGCGCTGAACATCATCGCGATCCAGGAGATGGTCCGGAACTCCGGCTCCTCCCCCTCCTGGCCGAGGCAGATCTTGCCGTACCGGCTGACGGCCAGCCACAGGGCGAAGATGACGAAGGCCGAAGCGGCCAGTATGAAGGCCCAGCCACCGTTGTGGATCAGCCCCGTGAGCAGCTTGCCGGACACGCTCTCCAGGGAGTCGGTGGCCGTCGCACCCCAGACGACGAAGGCGAGGGTGAGGACCGCCGTGACGCCGAACACCACCCGGTCGGTGGTCGGAGTCCTGGTACTGACCGGCTCGGGGGGAAGGTCTGCCGTGACCGACAGCCCCTCCCGCCCGTCCGTCGTCTGGTCGCCCTGGGACACGAATGGCACCTTTCACCGAGTCTGAAGAACGCTCTCTGTAGGCAGTACCACACCTGCCCAGGATCTCGAAGGATCAACAAGCCGTATCAGCTTGACCGCTTGTGACGGGAAATGCCGCTCGTTGATCGAGAAGGAGGGGGATCAGGTTCCGAGCGGGCTGACGCAAGGGCACATATGCGCCATCCCCGTCCGGCCGGGACCGGATGCCGTGCAGGGCCAGCCGGTCCTTCACCGCCGCGTACCGGGCCGGGTCCAGCCGGTAGCCGCACGGTGGATCGGCGATGATCTCCGCGGGCTCGGCCGGGTCGTTGTCGGCGCCGCCGATGTACACGGGCCCCCGGTCGGCGAGGCCGGTCAGGCGCGCGAGGGCGGTGGCCGTCATGAGCCGGGCGCGCTGCTCGTCGGTGAAGTCGAAGAGGCCGCCGAGCGCGGTCCGCTGGGAGTGGACCCTGCGCCGGTGGTTGAGCGCCGGATCCGCCTTCTCCGCGTCGCTCAGCGCGTCGACCCGGGACTCGATGAGCAGGCCGACGGCGTGCTTGAGTCCGGAGGTGTTGCGCAGGATGCGTTCCTGGCCGTCGCCGGCGACCTGCTTGACGGGCTCCCCGGTGGCCGGGTCGGTCCAGATGCCGTAGTGGCCGCTGCTGTAGCCGCCCGCCGTCGCGGCGGGACGGACATAGCGCTCGGAGAGGGTCCGCGAGACGTCGTGCACCCGGTCGTCGACGTTGAGGTTCCGCGGCCACAGCGCGAACAGGTCCTTGTCGTAGTACGGCGGGGTCGCACCGTACTCGTGCAAGTCGTAGATCACCTGCGGCCGTTCGTCGCGTACGACGGCGGCGATCGCCCGTGCCTCGGCGGTCTCCAGGGCGATGTGGTCACGGTTGACGTCGACCCCGTCGGCGTTGCCGCGGGTGTCGGCGGCGCGTCCGTCGGGGTTGGCCGTGGGCATCACCAGCAGCGTCGTACGGGACAGGAAGGCGCGGGTCGCACGGTCCTGGGCGAACGCCAGGTCGCGGATCGTGGTCAGACAGGCCTCGCGCCCGGCGGGCTCGTCCCCGTGCTGGCTGCAGATCAGCAGCACCGTGGTGTTCCCGGTGCGCTCCTGGCCGACGCGTACGAGCCGGAGGGGGCGGCCCTGCCCGGTCGCGCCGACGCGGTCCACGGAGACCCGGTCGCTCCCCCGGTCCACCGCGGCGAGGAAGGACCGCTCCTCCGCCTCGCCGGTCCAACGGACCCCCTCGCTCGTCTCGAACCCGGTGCGCGGCGGGCGGTGCGCGGCCTCGGCGGGAGCGATGGCGAACGGGAGGGCCAGCGAGGCGAGCGTCGCCGCCACGGCCGTCCGGCGCATCGCCCTCGTACCCCGGCGCGGGGGCGCGGTCGCCGGCCGGGCCGGGCCGGCGACCGGTGCGAGCCACGGGTGCGGGCTGAGCATGCGGAGTGCGCGAGCGACGCGAGGGGTCATCAGCGGCTGCCTCCCGGGGCCTGTGGGGCGGACACCGTGATGTCCGTCGACCTGTCGGCGATGTGCGGACGTTACCCCGGTCAACTCCTGTGCAACAGGGGGCGATCACTTCCGCTCGTACTGCCGTCCGCGCTGCCGTCCGCGACGGCGGAACGGCGGTCGTGCGACACGGGTGGGCGCCCGGGGTATCGGCGACCCCTGTGGCCGTGCGGTACGAGGCCGTCGACGCCGCGCTCGGCGCGGTGGCCGTCCGGGCGGGCGAGCTCGGGGCGTCGGTCCGTATGTCCCGGATCGGCTGCGGGCTCGCGGGCGGCAAGTGGTCCGGGATCGAGCCGCTGACCGAGCTGCGCCTGATGTCCGCCGGCATACCGGTGCCGGTGTACGACCACGACAGACCGGGGCGCCGCCGGTCCCGGACCCCGCCCCACGGTTCTCCCGCACACGAGGGATCATGGAGGGGACGGGCAGCGCACGGCAGGCCCGCCGGGACCGCGGGAGCACCGGATGAGCAGCGTGGACGGCACGGAAGCGCGCCCTGCGGGCGGTGCACGGCAGCCCGCGCCGGACGGTGCCGGTGAGCCGGCACCGGACCGGCGTCGCGACGTTGAGCCGCCCCCGCCCGGCGGGGTGCTCTGGAGCCTGTCCGGCGACATCCGCTCCCTGTTGATGCTGCCCGCCGCCCTCACCCTCCAGGTCGCCCACCCGGCCGTCGGCGCCGGAGTCGACGAGCACTCCGTCTTCCGCACGGACCCGTGGGGGCGCGGCGAACGCTCGCTGCGCTCGCTCCAGCTCTGGGTCTACGGCGGCGCGGAGGCCGCCGAGGAGGGCCGCAGGCTGCGCAGGCTCCACCGCACCATCCAGGGCACCGACACCCGGGGCCGCCGCTACCACGCCCTGACGCCCGCCAACTACGCCTGGGTGCACGCCACCGGCTTCCCCGTCTACCAGCACGCGGCCCGCCGTCTCATCCGGCCCATGAGCCCCGCCCAGGAGCGTGCCCTGTACGCGGAGTGGCTACAGGTCGGCCGGATCCTCGGCATCCACGACCGGGACATGCCCCAGACCGTCGAGGAGTTCTGGCCGTACTGGGAAAAGATGCTCGCCGAGGAGATCGAGGCGACCACCGTGGTGCGTGAACTGATCGACGTCGATCAGCCCGTACCGCCACCGGACCGGGGGCCATGGCCGCTCCGGCTGCTGCTGCGGGCGCTGTGGCCGGTGCTGCTGCCGCCGCTGGCCCGCTTCCGGCGGTTCGTCACCATCGGCCTCATGCCGCCCGACGCCCGCGCGGCCGTCGGGCTGCCGTGGAGCGCCGACCAGGAGAGGCGGCTGCGCCGGATGTGCGCGGTCCTGCGGATCGTCGTCCCGGTCCTTCCGGAGCGGCTGCGCTATCTGCCCCGGGCACGGGCGGCCCGCGCCGCGTCGCGTACGGCGGGACGCGACGCCGAGGCGCGTCGGAACGGCTGAACACCCGAACAGGCGGAGCTCTCCGGATCCACCACGGCCGGCCGCAGTCGCCCGCCCCGCGTCGGTGAAGTGGTCGAGGAAGTGGCCGCCGAGCCGCTCGGCCAATGCCCTCGTCTCCTCCTGCACCGCGGCCGGCGGCTGCTCCGCCACCTGCCACCGCCCGCCTCTCCTTCGAACCCGGCCAGGACGTCCCCGGAGGTCCTGGCCGGTACGACAGCTGTGAAGTGTGGCCCACAGCCTCCAGCCGCTGCCCCGAGCACACAGCGACGAGAATCGAGGGTGTCTCGTGATCAGGTGACGGAACGATCAGTCCCGAGGGGAAGGGTAGGTATGGGGCCGGGCAACGGCTGCGAACGGCACGGGTGTTAGTTTCCTTCCCGT
The DNA here is from genome assembly GCF_000721175.1 of Streptomyces anulatus. GTDB lineage: Bacteria > Actinomycetota > Actinomycetes > Streptomycetales > Streptomycetaceae > Streptomyces > Streptomyces anulatus_C. The sequence continues at coordinate 12,683 of NZ_JOEZ01000018.1, read as the reverse complement.
GTTGGAACACCAGGGCGAGACCAGGACGGCCTACGACGGGGTTGTCGAGCTGTATGCGTCGATGTTCGCTAATCGGTTGGAGACGCAGCCGTTCGCGCGGAACATGATCGGCACCTTCGCCGAGCTCGTGCGTGGGACGGGGAACCTGCGGACAGCCGACGTCGGGTGCGGGCCCGGACATCTGACGGCCATGCTGCACGACTTGGGGCTGGACGCCTTCGGGCTCGACCTCTCCCCGGCCATGGTCGACCACGCCCGGCGGGCCCATCCGGCGCTGCGGTTCGACGAAGCGCGAATGGAGGCCCTGCCGGTCGAGGACGGCGCGCTCGGCGGAGTGCTGGCTCACTACTCGATGATCCATACCCCGCCTGGGGAACTGCCCGCACTGCTCGCCGAGCAGGTGCGTGTCCTGGCACCAGGGGGCCTGCTCCTGGTGTCGTTCTTCGGGACCGAAGGACCGGAGCCGGTCCGCTTCGATCACAAAGTGACGCCCGCCTATAGCTGGCCGGCCGAGCGGTTTGCCGAGTTGCTGGCCGGGGCCGGGCTCGTCACGGTTGCTCGGTTGCTCCACGACCCGGCCTCCGAGCGGGGCTTCCTCGACGCCCATTTGTTGGCCCGCCGCCCCTAGAGCGTGCCCCGTGGCCTGGGACGGAGTGGTGTAGATCCGCGTGGATGAAGTTCGTCTGAAGCGCCACGTGCGGGACTGGTTCACTGCTCGCCGATAGCCTCCAGGATCGCGCGGAGACGCGACAAGCATTCGCTGACGAAAAGGGGATAGGTGCCCCAGTAGTACGACACCCCGCTGACTCCGACAGCGATGGCCCACGCCCGGGCACGCAGCCATGTCACGTCGTCGAGGCTTGTGGCGTCCCAGTACGCCTGTCGGGCCCCGGGTGGAAAATCCCACAGAGGCGAGTGCTCGGCGTCGGGAAAGCCGACTGAGAGGCCTCCGAAGTCGATGACGGCGTGCAGCTTCCCCTGCTGGACCAGAAGGTTGGTGGGTTTGAGGTCTCCGTGGAGCCACACATGGCGGGCAGAAGGCTCGGGCAGGGTGAGCGCGCTCTGCCACAGGTGTTGCAGATGCGCGATGTCGAGGTCGAGGCCCTGGATCGTTCGGCAGTTGTCGAAGCACCCGCTGATCCACCGGTCACAAGCGTGCAGGCCACCTCCGCGGTACCAGCTGAGCCCGCCCTGGCGAGTGGCTCCCATGAGGGGGATGGAATGCAGGCTCTGCACGATCGTCGCCAGGTCACCTCCGAAGGCGGCCCAGTCTCTGACCGATCCCGGACCGGCTTCCTCGCCATCGATCCAGCGGTACACCGACCAGGCGAGCGGGAATGCGGAACTCGGCGTGCCGTTGTGCACCGGCTCCGGGATGCGACAGGGAAGATCTGGCGCCAGCCGTGGCAGCCAGGTCTGCTCTTTCCGTACGGCCTTCGCGTTGTCCGGGGTGCGCGGTAGCCGCAGGAGCAGTTGGTCGCCGAGCCGGTACATCGTGTTGTCCGTGCCCGCACCGGCCGGCGAGATGGGGAGGTCGGCCCACTCCGGTCGCTGTTCCCGCAGCAGTGACCGGACGACCGTCTCATTCACACGGATCTCGTTCTCATGAAGTGTCACGGTGAGAGCCTTCTGCCCGGGCTTCGCCGCCGCCAGTCATTTTCCCGAGGCGACCGCTGTACGTACCTCGATCCCTTGAGGATCTGCCAGGCCAGGTGAGACCGAGTGAGACTCTGCCAGCTTCAGCTCGACCGGACAGTAACTCTGCGTAGGTTGATCGCTCTCTGACGTCGGCTCGCCAACTATTGCGAACATCCGCCAACTATCGCGAACGGTCACAACAGCCGGGGTGGACGGCACGGCCCCGGTGGCGGACACTTTCACAGCAGTGGTGAGACACCAGCACTGTCCGACACACGAGGGTTCGACTGCGGGGAGCAGAGATGGCGACGGGGACCGACGAGCCGACGCTCACGGTGGACGAGCTGGCGGCGCGCGCCGGCGTCACCGTGCGCACCGTGCGGTTCTACAGCACCCGGGGCCTGCTGCCGCCCCCGGCCATCGGGCCCCGCAGGGTCGGGCACTACGGGCCGGACCATCTCTCGCGGCTCGCGCTGATCGAGGAGCTCCAGCAGCAGGGCATGACGCTGGCCGCGATCGAACGGTATCTGGAGCAGTTGCCGCCCGGTCTGAGCGCCCACGATCTGGCGATCCACCGGGCGCTCGTCGCGTCCTGGGCGCCGGACAGGACCGAGGACTTCTCCCGGGCCGAGCTGGACCGGCGGGCCGGGCGGGCGCTGTCGGAGGCGGATGTGGAGCGGCTGGCGGCGATGGGGGTGCTGGTCCGGCCGCAGGAGGAGGGCGAGGCGTACCGGGTGGATCTGGGGCTGCTGCGCCTCGGGGTGGAGCTGCTGGACGTGCCGATCGCGCACGAGACGATCCTGGCGGCGCGGACGGTGCTGCTGGAGCACACCCGCTCGGCCGCCCGGGAGATGACCCGGCTGTTCCGGGACGAGGTGTGGAACCCCTACCGGGAGCGCGAGGGCGACCCGGAGCATGTGGCGGCGATGAAGTCGCTGTCCGCCGATATGCAACCCATCGTGCTGCAGGCGCTGGTGACGGCGTTCCAGCGGTCACTGAAGGAGGAGCTGCGGGCCGCGTTCACGGCCGAGTGACGGTGAACGCGGCCCACAGCAGGCCCTGTTGACGGATCAGTCGTGGAAGGTCTCGCCCTTCTCCGCCTTCTCCACCAGCAGAGCGGGCGGCAGGAACCGGTCGCCGTAGCGCTCGGCGAGTTCCCGGGCGCGGGCCACGAAGCCGGGCAGGCCGCCCTCGTACCCGTTGATGTACTGGAGCACGCCGCCGGTCCACGGCGGGAAGCCGATGCCCATGATGGAGCCGATGTTGGCGTCGGCGACGGAGATCAGGACGTTCTCCTCCAGGCAGCGGACGCTGTCCAGGGCCTCGGAGAAGAGCATCCGCTCCTTCATGTCCTCGAAGGGCACGTCCGCGTCGGGCTTGGTGCCGTGCTTGCCCGGGGGACGACCCCCCGAACCCCCGAAGTGCTCGCGCAGTCCGGGCCAGAGGCCGACGCGCTTGCCGTTCTCGTCGTAGTCGTAGAAGCCCGCGCCGCCGCTGCGTCCCGGGCGGCCGAACTCGTCGACCATGCGGTCGATGACCGCGTCCGAGGGGTGTCCGGGCCAGGTGCCGCCCGCCTCCTCCACCGCGCGCTTGGTCTCGTTGCGGATCTTGCGCGGCAGGGTCAGGGTCAGCTCGTCCATCAGCGAGAGGACCTTGGCCGGGTAGCCGGACTGGGCGGCGGCCTGCTCGACCGACGCGGGCTCGACGCCCTCGCCCACCATGGCGACGCCCTCGTTGATGAACTGGCCGATGACGCGCGAGGTGAAGAAGCCGCGCGAGTCGTTGACGACGATCGGTGTCTTCTTGATGCGTCGTACGAGGTCGAAGGCGCGGGCGAGCGCTTCGTCGCCGGTCCGTTCGCCCTTGATGATCTCGACGAGGGGCATCTTGTCGACCGGTGAGAAGAAGTGCAGCCCGATGAAGTCGACCGGGCGCGAGACGCCTTCGGCGAGAACCGTGATCGGGAGGGTGGAGGTGTTGGAACAGAGCAGTGCGTCGGGCTCGATGACGTCCTGGATCTCCTGGAACACCTTGTGCTTGAGGGCGGTGTCCTCGAAGACGGCCTCGATCACCGCGTCGCAGCCCGCGAGGCCGGCCACGTCGCCGGTGGGGGTGATCCGGGCCAGCAGTTCGTCGCGCTCGGCCTCGGTCGTACGGCCCCGGGAGAGTGCCTTGGCGAGCAGCTTCTCGCTGTACGCCTTGCCCTTGGCGGCCGCCTCGGTGGAGACGTCCTTGAGGACGACGTCGATCCCGGCCTTGGCACAGGAGTAGGCGATGCCCGCGCCCATCATCCCGGCGCCGAGCACGGCGACCTTGCGGACGGGGCGCTCGGGGATGTTCCTGGGGCGGTTGGCGCCGGAGTTGACGGCCTGGAGGTCGAAGAAGAACGCCTGGATCATGTTCTTGGCGACCTGGCCGGTGACCAGCTCGGTGAAGTACCGGGCCTCGATGGTCAGGGCGGTCTCGAAGTCGACCTGCGAGCCCTCGACGGCCGCCGCCAGGATGTTGCGCGGCGCGGGCATGGGCGCGCCCGCGAGCTGCTTCTTCAGGTTGGCGGGGAAGGCGGGCAGGTTGGCGGCGAAGCGCGGGTTGGACGGAGTGCCGCCGGGGATCTTGTAGCCCTTGACGTCCCAGGGCTGCCGGGACTCGGGGTTGGCGTCGATGAAGGCGCGGGCCTTCTCGATCATCTCCTCGCGGGTGGCGGCGACTTCGTGGACGAGGCCGTTCTCCAGGGCGCGCCGCGGGGTGTACTGGGTGCCCTGGAGGAGCACCTTGAGGAGCGCGTCGGCGATGCCCATGAGGCGTACGGTCCGGGTGACGCCGCCACCGGCCGGGAGCAGACCGAGGGTGACCTCGGGCAAGCCGATGCGGGAGCCGGGCGCGTCGAGGGCGACGCGGTGGTGGGAGGCGAGCGCGATCTCGTAACCGCCGCCGAGGGCCGCCCCGTTGATGGCGGCGACGACGGGCTTGCCGAGGGTCTCGATGCGGCGGAGCGAGTTCTTGATCGCGGTGCCGGCGTCGAAGGCGGCCTGGGCGTTCTCCGGGCCGACCTTGATCATGTCCTTGAGGTCGCCGCCGGCGAAGAAGGTCTTCTTGGCGGAGGTGTAGATGATGCCGCGGATGGAGTCCTTCTCGGCCTCGGCGCGCTCCGCGACGGCCGCGATGGAGTCCTTGAAGGCCTGGTTCATCGTGTTGGCCGACTGGTCGGGGTCGTCGAGGACGAGGGTGACGACGCCGGTCTCGTCCTGTTCCCAGCGGATGGTCGTGCTCTCGGTCATGTCGGTGTCTTCTCCGTAAGCAGGTGGGGCCGGGGACAGGTCAGATGCGTTCGACGACGGTGGCGACACCCATGCCGCCGCCGACGCAGAGGGTGACCAGGCCGAACCGCTGGTCGCGGCGCTCCAGTTCGTCGATGACGGTGCCGAGGATCATCGCGCCCGTCGCGCCGAGGGGGTGGCCGAGCGCGATGGCGCCGCCGTTGACGTTGACCTTGTCCAGGGAGAGGCCCATGTCCTTGACGAAGCGCAGGACGACCCCGGCGAAGGCCTCGTTGATCTCGACGAGGTCGATGTCGTCGATGGTCAGCCCGGCCTTGGCGAGCGCCTTGCGGGTGGCGGGGGCGGGGCCGGTGAGCATGATGGTGGGCTCGGATCCGGAGACGGCGGCGGAGACGATCCGGGCGCGGGGGGTCAGTCCGTAGCGCTCGCCGACCTCCTTCGAGCCGATGGCGACGAGGGCCGCGCCGTCCACGATGCCGGAGGAGTTGCCCGCGTGGTGGACGTGGTCGATCTTCTCGACCCAGTGGTACTTCTGCAGCGCCACCGCGTCGAAGCCGCCCATTTCGCCGATGCCCGCGAAGGACGGCTTGAGCCCGGCGAGGGAGTCGGCGGTGGTGCCGGGGCGCAGGTGCTCGTCGTGGTCGAGGACGACGAGGCCGTTGCGGTCCTTGACCGGGACGACGGAGCGGGCGAAACGGCCGTCCTTCCAGGCGGCTGCGGCGCGTTCCTGGGAGAGTGCGGCGTACTCGTCGACGTCGCGGCGGCTGAAGCCCTCGATGGTGGCGATGAGGTCGGCGCCGATGCCCTGCGGGGCGAAGCCGGTCTCGAAGCTGGTCATCGGGTCCATCGCCCAGGCCCCGCCGTCGGAGCCCATCGGCACCCGGGACATCGACTCGACGCCGCCGGCCAGGACGAGGTCCTCCCAGCCCGAGCGGACCTTGGCGGCGGCCAGGTTGACCGCTTCCAGGCCCGAGGCGCAGAAGCGGTTCTCCTGGACCCCGGCGACGGAGTCGGGCAGGCCCGCCGCGATGGCGGCGATGCGGGCGATGTCGGAGCCCTGGTCGCCGAGTGGGCTGACGACACCGAGGACGATGTCGTCGATGGCCGCAGGGTCGAGGTCCGGGAAGCGGCCCCGGATCTCGTGGATGAGGCCGACGACGAGGTCGATCGGCTTGGTCCCGTGCAGGGCGCCGTTGGCCTTGCCGCGGCCGCGCGGTGTGCGGATCGCGTCGTAGACGAATGCTTCGGTACTCAAGACAGCTGCCTTTCGAGGGTGGTTGTCGGCCCGGTGAGGGGCTCGGCCCGGAGAGGGGATCGGCCCGGAGAGGGGCGGCTCAGGCGAGCAGCGAGCGGCCGATGATCTCCTTCATGATCTCGGTCGTGCCGCCGTAGATGGTCTGGATGCGGCCGTCGGTGAAAGCCTTGGCGACCTTGTACTCACTCATGTAGCCGTAGCCTCCGTGGAGTTGGAGGCAGCGGTCGGCGACGCGCTTCTGCAGTTCGGTGGCCCACCACTTGGCCATGGAGGCGTGGACGGCGTCCAGGACGCCGTCGGAGTGGTCGACGATGCACCGGTCGAGGAAGGCCCGGGTGACGGCGCACTCGGTGGCCATCTCGGCGATCTCGAAGCGGATGTGCTGGAGCTTGGAGAGCGGGCGTCCGAAGGCCTCGCGCTCCTTGACGTACCGGGTGGTGATCTCCAGCAGGTGTTCGGCGGCGGCGATCCCGGCGACCGCTATGCCCATGCGCTCCTGGGCCAGGTTGGTCATCAGGTGGATGAACGCGCCGTCGAGCTCGCCGAGGAGGTTCTCCTTGGGGACGCGGACGTCGTCGAAGAACAACTCGGCGGTGTCCTGGGACTTCTGACCGATCTTGTCGAGGTTGCGGCCGCGTTCGAAGCCCTCCGCGCCGCGTTCGACGACGATCAGCGAGAGGCCCTTGGCCCCGCCCTCCGGGGTGGTCTTCGCGACGACGACGACCAGGTCGGCGAGGATCCCGTTGGAGATGAAGGTCTTGGAGCCGTTGAGCAGCCAGTGGTCGCCCTTGTCCTCGGCGGTGGTGCGGATGCCCTGGAGGTCGGAGCCCGCGCCCGGCTCGGTCATCGCGATCGCGGTGATGGTCTCGCCGGAGCAGAAGCCGGGGAGCCAGCGCCGCTTCTGCTCGTCGGTGGCCAGGCCGGTGAGGTAGGGGCCGATGATGTCGTTGTGCAGGCCGATCGCGAGCCCGGGGGCCCCGGCCCGGGTGAACTCCTCGGCGAGGACGGCGCTGTAGCGGAAGTCGTCGCTGCCGCCGCCCCCGTACTCCTCCGGGACGGCGAGGCCCAGCAGTCCCGCGCGCCCGGCGGCGAGCCACGCCTCGCGCGAGACGATGCCGTCCTGCTCCCACTGCTCGTAGTGCGGGAGGACCTCCTTGGCCAGGAAGGCCCGGACGGTCTCGCGGAACGCGTCGTGCTCCTCGGTGAAGATCTGCCGCTGCACGGGGTCTCCTAGATGGTGTCGGGTGAGTCGGCGGGCCGCAGGGCGGGGACGTCCCAGTCGGCGGCGACGGCGGCCGTGTCGGCGCCGGGCCGCGCGGGTCCGCCGCGTACGGAGACGGGGGTGGCCGAGAAGCGCGGGGCGGGGGCGGGCTGGGTGAGGCCGCTGTGCTCGACGAAGGTGGCGCGGGCGGTGAGATGCGGGTGGTGCGGCGCTTCGGTGAGCGAGAGCACGGGGGCGACGCAGGCGTCGGTGCCGTCGAAGACCTCGGTCCACTCGGCGCGCGTACGGGTCAGGAACCGCTCGGTGACGGCGGTGCGCAGCTCGTCCCAGCGGGTGAGGTCCCACCGGTCGGGGAAGGCGTCCGCGAGGTCGAGGAGGCCGATGAACTCCGCGTAGAACCGCCCCTCCAGCGGGCCGACCGCCATGTGGCCGCCGTCGGACGTGGCGTAGGTGCCGTAGAACGGGCAGCCGCCGTCCAGCAGGTTCGTGCCGCGCCGGTCCTGCCAGCTTCCGGCGGCCAGCATGCCGTGGATCATCGTGGCGAGGTGGGCGGCGCCGTCCACGATGGCGGCGTCGACGACCTGCCCCTCACCGTGGGTGCGGGCGTGCTGGAGGGCGGCGAGGACGCCGACGACGAGGTAGAGCGAGCCGCCCGCGTAGTCGCCGACCAGGTTGGCGGGGACGGTGGGCGGTTCGTCCGGCTTGCCGATCATGGACAAGGTGCCGGTGAGCGCGAGGTAGGCGATGTCGTGCCCGGCCCGCTCGGCGAGCGGCCCGTCCTGGCCCCAGCCGGTCATCCGGCCGTAGACGAGGGCCGGGTTGCGGGCGAGGCAGGCGTCGGGGCCGACGCCCAGGCGTTCGGCGACGCCGGGGCGGTAGCCCTCGACCAGGATGTCGGCGCGTTCGACGAGGTCCAGGACGCGGGCCGGCCCCTCGTCGCTCTTGAGGTCCAGGAGGACGGAGCGCTTGTTGCGGTTGGTGAGGTCGGACGCGGGATCGATGCCGAGCCCCGCGCCGCCGGGCCGGTCGACGCGTACGACGTCGGCCCCGAGGTCCGCCAGCAGCATCGCGGCGAACGGGCCGGGGCCGATGCCCGCCAGCTCGACGACCCGGACACCGGTCAGCGGACCGTGTCCGGGCCTTGGACCTTTCGCCATCTGTGAGCCCCCAGGGGTGTGACACAACCGATGTAACATCAACGATGCTAAGAAGGTGCCCGGCTCCGCACAACCCCTTGCGCCGAGCAAGCGCTTAGTTCTTCGCATCGATCCTCTCGCATCCGGCCCGCCCGGCCGCACGCCGCCACGTCGCTCTCCGCTACCCTCTGCCTGCCACGTCGGCATCCGGCTCGCAGCGGAGGTACTCGTGAACAGGCAGAACGACGCGACACGCCCTTTGGACGTCGTCCTCTTCGGTGCCACCGGCTTCGTGGGGACGCTCACGGCCGAATACCTGGCGGCCCACGCCCCCGTCGGCCTCCGCTGGGCGCTGGCCGGACGCAGCCGGACCAAGCTGGAGCGGCTGCGCGAACGGCTGACCGCGATCACACCGGGCTGCGCGGAACTGCCACTGCTGCAGACGGACGCGGACGACGCGGAGGCACTGGCCGAACTGGCCGCCTCCACCCGGGTGGTGGCCACGACGGTGGGGCCGTACATCCGGTACGGCGACAAGCTCGTCGCCGCCTGTGCGGAGGCCGGGACGGACTACGCGGACCTGACGGGCGAGGCGGAGTTCATCGACCGGACGTATCTGGAGCACGACGCGCGGGCCCGCGAGACGGGGGCGCGTATCGTGCACGCCTGCGGCTTCGACTCCGTCCCGCACGACCTGGGGGCCTACTTCACCGTCAAGCAGCTGCCCGAGGGCGTGCCCCTGACGGTCGACGGCTTCGTCCGGACCGAGGCGGTGTTCTCCGGCGGGACGTTCGCCTCGGCGCTGACCGCGATGGGCCGGGGCCCGCAGATGCTGGCCGCCGCCCGCGAGCGCCGGCTGCACGAGCCGCGCCTGGTGGGCCGCCGCGTCCGCACCCCGGCGGGCTCCCCGCACTTCAGCGGGCCCGTCGGCACCTGGGCGCTGCCGCTGCCGACGGTGGACCCGACGATCGTGGGCCGCTCCGCACGGGCCCTGGAGCGGTACGGGCCCGACTTCCGCTACCGGCACTTCGCCTCGGTCAGGACGCTGCCGATGGCCCTCGGCGCCCCGGTGGCGATCGGTGCGCTGGTGGCCGCCGCGCAGGTGGAGGGCGTACGGGAGTGGCTGATGGGGCGTTACGAGCCCGGGCAGGGGCCGGACGAGGAGCGCCGTGGGCGGAGCCGGTTCACCATCCGCTTCGTCGGCGAGGGCGGCGGCCGGCGCGTCTTCACCGAGGTGTCCGGCGGCGACCCGGGGTACGGCGAGACGGCGAAGATCCTCGCCGAGTCGGCGGTGTGCCTGGCCGTGGACGAGCTGCCGGAGACCTCCGGGCAGGTCACCACGGCGGTGGCCATGGGCGACGCGCTCCTGGACCGGCTGACGGCGGCGGGGCTGCGGTTCCGGGTGGCGGCGGTGCGATGACGGACGGTCCCGGAGCCTAGAGGATCCAGTCGGCCAGCGTGTAGAGCATCGCGCCCAGCCAGACGAGCCCGATCGCGCTCCCGAGGAGCATGCCGAGGGCCATGCGGCGCTGAGCAGGGTCGAAGGACGCGGTGCGGACGTCTGTGCGAGATGCGTTCATACGTCTCAGCCTGCCCAGCCAGACAGATATACGCCATCCGTAGGGGTACTCAGTCGCAGGACTGTTCCACGCCCGGGACCGTCAGGCGGCAGGCGGGAGCTGTTCGCGTACCCACGCGGGGTCCGGGTTGGTGTGCGGCCCCGCTCATCGAGGCGGGCCCGCCCGGGGCGGTACGGCCCCCGACCGTGCGGCCCGGAACCGTGCCGCCCGCGTCAGGCGGTCGCTTCGCGCAGGGTCTGCCGGCACAGGGCGTCCGCCCGGCGGGTGCTCTCCGGCTGGCGGTAGCGGCCGGCGAGGCGGAGGGTGTGGGCGCAGGCGTTGTCGAGGCTGATGCGGTGACCCACCGAGACGAACACCGGGTTGGTGTTCTCCTGGGTGCGCAGCGCCCGGCCGACCACCTCTTCGCCGTCCAGCAGCGGGGAGAAGTCGCCGCGCCGGGGCCCGGGGGCCTCGTACGTGAACGTGAACGGGTTCTTGCCGACGCCGATCACCGGCAGCCCGGTGAGCACGCCCAGATGGCTGGCGAGTCCGAAGCGGCGCGGGTGCGCCAGACCGTAGCCGTCGCAGATGACGAGGCCCGGATCGACGCTCAGCCCCTCCAGGGCCTCCAGCGCCGCCGGGATCTCCCGGAAGGCCAGCAGCCCGGGGACGTACGGGAAGGTGATCCGGCCCACGGCGGTGGCCTCGTCGACCGTCTCCAGGGTCACGGCGTCCATCACCACGGCCGCCGCGACGACGACGTCCTTCACGTCGTCGTAGGCCACGTCCACCCCGGTGACCAGCCCGGTTCCGGGCTCCGGCCCCGCCTCGTCCAGGATCACCCGACCGCGCAGCCGGTCCTGGATCGCCCGGCCCTCGGCTTCGTCAGCAGGGGTCTCATGGGCGGGGGTGGGGGAGGTCGTCATGTCAGGAAGCTTATGCGTGCCGGACCCGTGCCCGTTACGCGGTGCGCTTCGAAGCTCCCGGTCAGGCCGGGCGTACCGGTAGCGGGCGCGGCTCCTCCTAATGGCGCGAGGATTCCGGCGCCCGGCTGCCGGTGGCACGGGATCCGGACGCTCCGGCGGAGCTGGTCGAGCGCCTGAGAGCCTGTCGGCCCGCGTCCGCTGTGTCATGGCCCGGGACGCCCGGCTGCCGGTGGGCCGGTTGCTCGGACTCCTCGACGAGCCGGAGAGCCTGGGGGCCGCGGCGGAGGGGCCGGCCCTGCCGCTCACGGCCAGGGAGGACATCCTCGCGGCGGCCGGGATCCCGTAGCCTGACGATCATGTTCGTACTCGAATTGACCTACACGGCTCCGGTCGAGCGCGTCGACGCGCTGATGCAGGAGCACGTCGCCTGGCTCGACGAGCAGTACGCGGCGGGCGTCTTCATCGCCTCGGGCCGCAAGAACCCCCGGGACGGCGGAGTGATCCTGGCCGTAGGGGACGACCGGGCGGCGGTCGAGAAGATCGCGGCGGCCGACCCCTTCGCCGTGCACGGTGTGTGCGCGTACCGGATCACCGAGTTCATCGCCTCCAAGACGGCGCCCGGACTCGCTCCGTACCGGCAGCGGTTGCCGTAGCAGGCGAGTGTCCGGCGGCCGATGAGTTTCCGCGGCGGGGCCGGTCTGAACGGGTATGGAGACGTACACACTCAACACAGCCGGCGCCGACCTCGTCCACGACGTTCGCGGGCCCCTGCCGACCGTCGACGGCCGACCGCCGTTGTTCATGATCGGGCAGCCGATGGACGCCACCGGGTTCGTCGCGCTCGCGGCCCGCTTCCCCGAGCGGACCGTCGTCACCTACGACCCGCGGGGGCTCGGCCGCAGCACCCGTAAGGACGGGCGGACCGACCACACACCGGAGACCCAGGCCGACGACGTGCACGCCGTCATCAAGGCGCTCGGAGCCGGCCCCGTCGAGATGTTCGCCAGCAGTGGCGGGGCGGTCACCGCGCTCGCCCTCGTGGCGCGCCACCCCGGTGACGTGAGCACCCTCGTCGCGCACGAGCCGCCGCTCATCACGCTCACCCCGGACGGCCCGGCGGCCGTCCGGGCGCGGGCCGCGGTCCGGGACGCGTACGAGAAGCGGGGGTGGGGCGCCGGGATGGCCGCGTTCGTGGCCATGACCTCGTGGGAGGGCGAGTTCACCGACGCGTACTTCGCCCGGCCGGAGCCCGATCCCGCCGCGTTCGGCATGCCCACCGAGGACGACGGTTCGCGGGACGACCCACTGCTGTCCGACCGGTCGTGGGCGATCAGCGACCACCGGCCGGACGTCGATGCCATCACCGCGGCCGGCACCCGGGTGGTGATCGCCGTGGGCGAGGAGTCCCGGAGCGTGCAGACCGGGCGTACGTCCGTAGCGACCGCCGAGCTGCTCGGGCAGCGGGTGACCGTCTTCCCGAGCCATCACGGCGGCTTCCTCGACGGGGAGTTCGGCTATCCGGGGAAGCCGGACGAGTTCGGGCGCCGGCTGCGGGAGGTGCTCGGCAGGCCCTAGGTGTATTGCCCTGTGAGGTTGGGGACGCGGCTGGCGGGTGGTTGGCCCTTGAGCGCGGTGTGTCCGCGGTGGTGATTGTAGGTGTGGAGCCATC